>DATMMX010000001.1:0-51145 GCA_035569495.1 Candidatus Angelobacter sp.
CATCCCCGCCTGGGCCAGGGTGAAGGCGATGAACACGCCGACGGTGTACAGCGGGATCAGCCGCAGCGTGTTGCCGTTGAAGGCGACCACCAGCACGATGGCCAGCGCCGCCAGCACCACGATGCCGTTGCTGTAGGCGAGCCGGTCGCCGAGTCGCTTGAACTGGTGCGGCGCGTAGTTGTCGCTGGCCATGAAGTAGAAGAGGCGCGGGAAGCCGGTGAAGGCGGTGTTGGCGGCGAGGATCAGCACCCCGAACGTCGAGCCGATGACCACGTAGTAGGCGGGCGTGCTGCCGAACCCGGCGTGGGCGATCTGCGAGATCAGGCTCTCGTTCTCCTTGACGGTGAAGCCCATCAGCTTGGTGGCCACACCGATGCCGATGAGCATGGCGCCGAGCAGGATGCCCATGGTCGCCAGCGTGGCGCGCGCGTTCTTCGCCTCCGGCGGCCGGAACGCGTTGACGCTGTTGCTCAGCGCCTCGATGCCGGTCAGCGAGGAGCAGCCGTTGGAGAACGCCTTGAGGGCGAGCACGATGCCGAAGGCGTTGACGTCGGTGCGCAGCGGGTCGAAGTGCGGTGTGCCGGTGTGCAGGCTGCCCGTGGCCAGGCGAACGAAGATGGTGCCGACCACGGTGAGGATCGAGAAGACGAACACGTAGGTCGGCCACGCGAACGCCGTCGCCGACTCGCGCACGCCGCGCAGGTTGACCAGCATGATCAGCAGGATGAAGGCGACGCTGATCTCCATGATGTACGGCTGGATTCCCTGTGCCGCGCTGGCGATCTGCGACACACCGCTGGTCACCGACACGGCCACGGTGAGGATGTAGTCGGTGATCAGCGCGGCGCCGGCGATCAGCCCCGCCATCGGCCCGATGTTCTCGCGCGCCACCACGTAGGAGCCGCCCGAGTTGGGGTACTCCTTGATCACCTGGCGGTAGCTGAGCACCAGCGCCACCAGCAGGAAGACGATGGCGCCGACGATGGGCAGGAAGGCCCCGTAGGCGACGCCGCCGGCCACGGCGAGGATGGCCAGGATGGCCTCGGGTCCGTAGGCCACCGAGCTGAGCGCGTCGGAGGAGAGGATGGCCAGGGCCATCAGCTTGCTCAGCCGCTGGTGGGCGAAGTTGCGCGTCTCCAGCGGGTTGCCGAGCAGGCTGCGGCGCAGCCTGGCCATGCGCCGCGCCATCCCGGTGCGCGGCTCGCTGATCCGCGGCGTCGCCTGCAGCCAGCCGGGCGCGACGCGCTCGAAGCCCTGCCGCTTGGGCCGGACGATGCGCACGTAGCGCTCACCGGGACGGCTGCCGCGCTCCTCGGTGAGGTCGAGGTCGGGGTCGACGCCGCCGGCCGCGGGGGCGGCGGGGGGGACCTCCTTCCAGGCGCGCGCGGCTTCCTCGATGGTGCGCAGCTCCGCGGGGGAGAGCTGCACCTCGATTCGTGAGTCAGCGCCGTCCTGCGGGTGCGCTTCGGGGACGGGTTGGGTCATCGGTGTGGTGCGATCTCGTAACCGGAAGCCTGCGACGGGAAGTGTAGGCTTGCCTCGCGACGGCACGGCGCACGCCAGGCGGGGCCGCCCGTCCGCTACGATTGAGCCCGAGCCCAGCGATCCCGGCGCCAAGGTGGGACACCCGGTGGGCCTTCCACCACCCACCCTCTCTCCACGCATTGACCATCACAGACACCCCAGACGCACCGACCGTGCCCATCGAATCCGCCGCCCCCGAGGGGCAGGTGGTCGAGTCGCCGGCTCCCCCCGGGAGCCCCGCGGCTGAGCCCGCCGGCGACGCACAGGTTCCCGACGCCGAGGCCGAGGCTCCCGCCCAACCCTCCGCGCCGGAAGCCGTCGCAGAACCCTCCGAGGCCGCGGACGCCCCCGCCGACGAGAGCCCTGACGCCTCCGACGCGGCCGCACTCAGTGCGTCAGCCTCCCCCAAGAAGCGCGCCGCCCGCCGCGCCCCCGGCACGCCGGGCAGCGCCCAAGAACGCCGCACCACCGCCCAACGCCTCGGCAACTTCCCCCGCGCCGACCGCCCCGCCAACATCCCCTCCCCCGAGCACCACCACCTCCCCGGCTGGGTCCGCCGCGACTTCGCCCGCGCCCGCCCGCCCCTGAGCAACATCCTCGCCCTCCTCGAAGGCGAGGTCCGCGACTCCTTCTCCCAGCGCATCAACGAGCTGACCGCCGGCATCAGCGCCGGCCGCTTCTCCCTCGCCTGGCAGTACCCCGACCTGGTCGACGAGGGCCGCACCCTCTACGAGCAGCAGCGCCGCGAGACCGCCGAGTCCGCCCGGGCCAACCGCCAGCTCGACACCGCCCGCCGCCGCGTCCAGGACCGCATCCGCGACGCCGGCGACAACCTCACCGCCGACGTCGCCGCCCGCCTGCAGCGCCAGCTGCGCACCGCCGGCGACGCCGAGGCCATCAACGCCATCGCCTCCGAACTGGACGGTGTCGCCACCGCCGCCAAGACCACCGCCG
Organism: Candidatus Angelobacter sp.; assembly: GCA_035569495.1. GTDB lineage: Bacteria > Chloroflexota > Dormibacteria > Aeolococcales > Aeolococcaceae > DASRDZ01. Next base: position 2,479 of record DATMMX010000001.1, read on the forward strand.
AGAAGCGCCGCGAGCGCGAGATCGAACGCACCCGCGCCCGCATCATGCGCAGCGCCGCGGCCGCCGGAGCCGTCGAGGCCCCGCCCCAGCAGGAGACCTGGCAGGACGTGCTGCGCCGCTTCGCCGAGCAGCAGGCGGCCGGTTCGCGCAACGGCGAGTAGAGGCCCGTCCGACCCCGGTCGGAGCCCTCGGCGCCACGGCTATACTCCCCGCGTGGCAACCATGTGTTCGGCGGCGCACGCACGCCCGCAGCAACGCGCATGACGAGCATTGACACGCTCGACCCCGACCGTCTCGCCCCCGACGCCGCCAACCCGGCGGTGCGCTCGGTGATGCGCCAGGAGGTGGTCTTCTGCCTCCCCAGCACCTCCATCGACGTCATCGCCAAGCTGATGGCGGACAACGACCTCACCGAGCTGCCCGTGCTCATCGACCGCCGCCCGGTCGGCTACGTGGTCGCCCGCGACATCGTCGAGCGGCTGGTCGACGGTGACGTGGCCGTCGCCGGGTCCGACCTGGTCCGCCCCTCGGTCACCAGCGTGACCGCCGCCGACATCCTGCACAGCCCGCCGCTGCTCGTCGACGAGAACCAGCGGCTGCTCGACGTGCTCGCCTCGATGCGCCACCGTGAGCGCCAGTCGGCGCTGGTGATGCACGACGACGAGCGACCCGTGGGAATGCTCACCGCCCGCGAGGTGGCCGCCCACCTCGCCGGGCAGCTCGCAGGGGGAACGCTGGCGAATGCCTGACCTGGATCGGATCGCCGCGCCGCTGGCCGCCGAGTGCGACCCCGAGGACAGCCTCGCGGACATCCTCGACCTGCTGCGCGGCCAGCACCCGCTGCCGCTCAACGTCGTCCACCGCGGCGTGGTCACCGGCACGGTCGGCCTCGACGCGATCATCCCCGCCTCCGGCTCCGACCTGCGCACGGTGCGCGTCGGCGACGTGATGCGCCCCGTCCCCGAGCTCGACGCCGGCGAGTCGGTCGAGCTGGCGGCGCGCCGCATGATCGAGACCGGCGCCACGGCGGTGATCGTCACCGAGCCCGATGGCGGCCTGTTCTCGCGCAACTCGCGCCCGGTGGCGGAGGTGGCCCAGGCCCAGGTTCTGGCCGAGATCGGCCGCAACGTGGTGGACAAGGCGCCGATGAAGATGCTGGTCGGCCACCAGGACCTCGGCTTCAACGTGCCGGTGTCGCCCTGCCAGCGCAACTGCCCGATCAAGCAGGACATCGCCACCTACGTCGACTACGTGTCCCAGGGGCGCTACGTCGACTCCTGGATGGTGATCCACGAGACCAACCCGTTCCCGAGCATGCTCGGACGGCTCTGCAACCACCCCTGCGAGACCGACTGCAAGCGCGGCTGGGACCCCGGCGAGGAGCCGGTCACCATCCGCTCGATCAAGCGCTTCTCCACCGACTTCGCCTTCAAGCAGGGCCTGTGGATCGACTACAAGATCGCGCCCGCCAACGGCCGCCGCGTCGCCGTGGTCGGCGCCGGGCCCGCGGGTCTCACCGCCGCGCTCGACCTGCGCGTGCAGGGCTACGAGGTGCACCTCTACGAGCGCGAGGCCAAGGTGGGCGGCCTGCTCAGCACCTCGATCCCGCCGTTCCGCTTCGACCACACCCAGCTCCAGTGGGAGCTGGACATGATCCTCAACACCGGGATCGAGGTCCACACCAACAGCAACATCGGCACCGAGGACGGCGACGTCAAGCTCGACGACCTGCTCGCCGAGAACGACGCGGTGTTCGTCAGCATCGGCATGATGAAGGGCCGCATCCTGCCCGTCCCGGGCAGTGACGCGCCGCAGGTCATCGACGCCATGCGCTTCCTGCGCATCATCAGCTACGACCGCATCCCCGAGCACTTCGAGCCGGGCAAGCGCGTGGTCGTCGTCGGCGGCGGTGCCATCGCCACCGACGCCTGCCAGTCCTCGATCAAGCTGGGCGCCAAGGAAGTCTGGATGTGCGCCATCGAGCCCGAGGACCGGCTGCCCGCTTTCGGCAACGAGCTGCACGAGGCGCGCGAGATCGGCCTGCGCATGGCCACCGGGATCATCGTCAAGGAAGTCCACACCGACGGCGACGGCAACGTCACCGCAGTCAGCTTCCAGCCCCTGCAGGACCTCGAGTTCGACCAGCTCAGCGGCAAGCTGATCTTCGCCTCGGTAAAGGAGAAGGAGGACGCGCCGCGCGTCACCATCCCCTGCGACTACGTGATCTTCGCCTCCGGCCAGATCATGGAGTCGCCCGGCGACCCGATGCCGCTGACCCCGCGCGGCCTGATCGCCGCCGACCGCGGCGGCCACACCGGCGTCGCCAAGCTCTTCGCCGGCGGCGACTGCGTGCAGGGCCCGTCGTTCATCGTCGACGCGGTGGGCTGGGGGCATCGCGTGGCCCGGTCGATCCGTGAGTACCTGGGCGAGGACGCCGAGGCCGCCGCCGACTTCCGCCTCAAGCAGACCATCGTCGAGCGCACCGACGACCATCGCCAGTCCGAGTACTTCGCGCGCACCGAGCCGGCCATCCTCGAAGCCGCCAAGCGCTACGACATGAGCGAGTGCGAGCTGCCCTGGACCGACCGCGAGGCGATCGTCCAGGCGATCCGCTGCTTCCAGTGCGACTCGGTGCACCACTACGACGCCAGCGTCTGCGTGCTCTGCGGCGCCTGCGACGACGTGTGCCCCGAGAAGGCGATCGACGTGGTCGTCTTCGGCGAGGACCGCGAGCGCTCCTCGGGTGGCGACACCGTGGTCTGCCAGACCTCGGGCGGCAACCCCGTGGCCGGCGGCTACGAGGGCGAGATCTTCATCAACTACGACCGCTGCACCAACTGCCGCATCTGCGAGGACCACTGCCCGGTCAACTGCATCACCTTCGAGCGGGTGCGCTACGTCGACGACACCATGCGCGTGCGCGAGCTGCCCGAGCTGAAGCGGGTCCTGCCGGTCGCGGCCGCCTCGTAGACAACCAGCCTACAAAGGTCACTGCTCTCGCAACCGTTCACGACCAGCGCAAAAAAAAGATCCCTCCTCTCGCAACCGTAGACGACCTCCGCGCGATGCGCCATGCGCTGAAGATGGCGCGATCGGCGGGTCTCCGCGGCGAGGTGCCCGTGGGAGCGGTGGCCCTGCTGGACGGCCGCATCATCGCGTCAGCAGGCAATCGCATTGAGCGCAGCGCAGACTCCACCGCCCACGCCGAGCTGCTGGTCCTCCGCCGCGCCGCCCGCGTCGTCGGCAACTGGCGTCTCACGGGCGTCACCGTCTACGTGACACTCGAACCCTGTCCGATGTGCGCCGGCGCCATGGTGCAGGCCCGCATCGACCGCTGCGTCTACGGCGCCCGCGACCCCAAGAAGGGCGCCGACGGCAGCGCCTACGACGTCCTGCGCAACCCGCGCAACAACCACCTGCCCGTGGTCGTCTCAGGCGTCATGGAGCAGCAGTGCGGCGAGGTGCTGCGTCAATTCTTCCGGGCGCTGCGCGTCAAGTAGGTCGTGAACCACGGCCGTCGCCTGCGCATCCTCGCCCTGATCGCCGCCGCGCTGACCGCCCCGCTCGCGGCCACGATGCACGCCTCCGCCTTCACCCCGCGCGTGCCGCCGGGCTCGCTGGGCGTCAACGCGCAGTTCCTGATGGGCTTCGCCGGCCCGCTGACCCCGGCGCAGAAGAGCGCCCAGCTCGACGAGGTCAGGGCGCTCGGCATCGGCCTGATGCGCATGGACGCGGAGTGGCAGGGTGTCGAGCCCGTCGCCCCCGACCTGGTGACCGGCGCGCACACCTATCACTGGAACGCCCTGGACCTCGCCGTCAGCCTGATGGCCCAGCACGGCATCCAATGGGCTCCCATCGTCGACTACGGCACCACCTGGGCGAGCGCCACCAACGACGAGTTCTCGCCGCCACGCGACGACACCGCATGGTCGGCCTACGCGTCCGCCCTCGCCCACCGCTACGGCCCCGGCGGCAGCTTCTGGAGCACCAACCCCACGCTGCCGTACCTCCCGGTGAAGACCTGGGAGATCTGGAACGAGCAGAACGCCGGCTTCTGGAACTATCCGCGCTGCGAGACGCACACCGTCGGCGTCGACATCGGCCCCCAGCGCTACGCCGACCTCTTCATGTCCGCCCGCGCAGCGATCACCGCCTTCGACCCCGCAGCCCGGATCATGGTGGGCGGCCTGGTGCCGATCACCACGCCGTCGAGCTCGGCGTGCACGGTGCAGGAGTTCCTGGCCGGCATGAGGGCGCACCGCAGCGACCTGGCGGTTGATGTCATCGCTGTCCACATCTACGACGGCCGCGGCGCCGGCGCGGTGCTCAGCGAGCTGGCCGTGCTGCGCCACACCATCGACTCACTGGGCTGGACGGCCGGCATCCCCTTCGACCTCAACGAGAACGGCTGGCCGGTCGGCGGCAACGGCTTCGGCATGACCGACCAGCAGCGCGGCGACATGCTCGCCACCGTCGCCGACCAGGCGCTGCGCTCCAACTGCAACGTGACCGGCTACGTGCCCCACACCTGGCTCACCGCCGAGCAGAACCCCGCCAACGGGGAGGACTGGTTCGGCGTCGGCAACCCGGTGACACCATCGAGCCCGCACGGCTCGGCGATCGCCTACGGCAGCATGGTTCAGACCCTGCAGGGCACCGGCAGTACCGCGCCCGACCCGAGCACCGTGGTGCTCTGCTGACCGCACAGTCAGTGAAAGGGCACGGCGTGGCGCCGGATCCATCCCGGCACCACGCCTAGCTGCCCTGCCCCGCCGCTCTGCGAATGCCTGCCCAGCGCGACGGGGTGTCGCGAATTTCATCGAGGATCTTGTCCACCGCGGACTCGGTGAAGCCGTCGAAGGTATCGACGGGGACGCTGTACCATGCGGCCAGCGCGTCAAGGCGCGGACCCATGTCGGGGTGGTGAGTCGGGTTGCGATCGCGGGAGGTTGCCATGCCCGGTCCTCCCGACTGCGCGCACCGGTCTCTGGCGCCGACAGCCGGTCGAAGCGAAGGGTAGGCGCGGGCCGGGTGCGTGTCGGTCCGTTCCCGTACCGATCAAAGAGTGGCGCCGCCGCTCAGGACGTCTCGGGCGGGTGGTCGAGCACCCGGTCCAGCTCCTCCTTGATCACGCCGTAGCACTCGCACGACACGCCTTCGAGACCGGGCCTGTCGACGATGGTGACGTGGCCGCGCTGGTAGCGGATCAGGCCCGCCGCCTGCAGGATTCCCGCCGACAGCGTGACCGTGGCGCGCCGCGAGCCGAGCATCTGGCCGAGGAACTCGTGGGTGATGGCGAAGTGGTCGACGCCGACGCGGTCGTGGCTCATCAGCAGCCAGCGGCTGAGCCGTTCCTCGTTGGAGTGGAGCCGGTTGCAGGCGGCGGCCTGGGAGATCTGTCCGAAGAGCGCCTGGATGTAGTTCTGCACCAGCGCCGCCAGCGGACCGCGACGGTCCAGCTCGGCAAGGAACGCGGCCGTCTCGATGCGCAGCGCGCGACCGGCCACCTGCGAGATGGCGCGCACCGCCAGCGAGCCGCCCAGCACCACAGGGACGCCGACGATGCCCTCGTTGCCGACCGTGGCCACCTCGACGATGGCGCCGTCCTCCAGCGGGGTGACCAGGGAGACGACGCCGTCGAGCGGGAAGTACACGGCGTCGATGCGCTGCCCCGGTTCGAAGAGGACGGTCTTGATGGGCAGGTCGAGCTCGGTCATCTGCCGCCGCAGACCGTCGCCGCCGCCGTCGGGAAGTGCGGCCATGATCCGGTTGACCGCATGGTCAGGGTTTGGGTGGGCTGGTCCCATCTGCGAGCCTCCGCGATGTGAATTTCCTGTACATGTCAATTCAAACGTGACATCCGACCGTACGGTGCCGTGCAGACGGCAGAGCACCGTGGTCCAATTATCGCTCCGATGAGCACGTCGCCTCGCGACTGGCGTGAGCATGGCGACGCCCGGAGGCGGTCGCATGCCTCGGCCGACGACACCGAGCGCATGCGCGCCCTGGTGTCGGCGAGCACGCTGGCCCTGGTGATGCTCGATCCGGCGGGCCGGGTGGTGAGCTGGAACAGCGGCGCCGAGCGGCTCATGGGCTACCCCGCCGGCGACATCGTCGGCCGCCACGTCGGCGCGCTGCACGCCCTCGACGAGCGCGCCGGGCTCGACGCCTGGCTGACCGACGTCGCCCGCACGGGTGGCCACGAGAGCGAGGGCTGGCGGGTGCACCGCGACCACTCGACGATCTGGGCCAGCGTCATCACCACGCCCCTGCGCGACGACGACGGCAACCGCCTGCTGGGATTCCTGTGCATCATTCGCGACGCCAGCGCCAGCCGCCACGCTGAGATCGCCCGCCAGCAGACCACCGCCAACCTGCAGCAGCTGGCCAGCACCGACGCGCTCACCGGGCTGAAGAACCGCCGCGAGTTCGAGCGCGTGCTGCGCACCATTCCCCGCGAGCCCTTCGCGGTTCTGGCCATCGATGTCGACAACCTGAAAGCCGTGAACGACGACGAGGGCCATGCGGCCGGCGACCACCTGCTGCGCTCGGTGGCGATCACCCTGTCGCTGCTCGTGCGCGGCTGGGACGTGCTCGCCCGGCTCGGCGGGGACGAGTTCGCCGTGCTGGTGCCCGGCGCCGAGGGAGAGGAGGCGGCCAAGGTCGCCGAGCGGATGCGCGTCGCCATGCACTCGGTGCCCTCGTGCACGGCGCGGATCAGCGTCGGCTGGGCGGCCGCCCCGGCCGGGGCCGACCCGGCGGCGGTGTGGTCGTGGGCCGACCGCTGCCTCTATCGCGCCAAGCGCGCGGGCGGCGACCGGGTGGCCGGTGGCGTGGTCGGGGAGGACGACTCGCCGGGTGAGGCCGGGTCCAGCGCCTCGGCCGCGGAGGTGCTCGCGCGCCTGCTCGCGGGGGAGCCGGTCACCACCGTCTACCAGCCCATCGTCGGCCTCTTCGATGGCGTGGTCGCCGGCTACGAGGCGCTGCTCCGGCCGGGTGGAGCCGCCTCCACCGACAGCGTCGAGCCGGTGTTCGCCATGGCCCGCCGCTCCGGCCGCATTCGCGACCTCGACTGGGCCAGCCGCCGCGCCGCCCTGGACGGCGCCCGCCACCTGCCCGCGGACGCCACGCTCTTCCTCAACGTCAGCCTGACCTTCCTGCTCGACCCCGTCCACGACGTCGACCAGCTCCAGCTCCTGCTCCGCTGGGCCGGCTGGCCCGCCTCCCGCACCGTGCTCGAGCTGGGCGAGCGCACCGGCTCGGTCCGCCGCCTCCTCGAGGTGCTGGCGTCCTACCGCGCCGAGGGCATCCGCTTCGCCCTCAACGACGTCGGCGACCCCTTCGCCTCCCAGGCGATGCTCGACGCCGTGCAGCCCGAGTTCGTCAAGATGGCGCGCCGCCTCACCATGACCGCCTCCCGCCCTTCATCCCGCTCCCGCATCCAAGCTGCGCTCGCCTTCTCCCGCTCCACTGGCGCTGCCGTCATCGCCGAGGGCATCGAGAACGAGTTCGCCGCCACCCAGATGCGCGACCTCGGCGTCGAGCTGGGCCAGGGCTTCGGCCTCGCCGAGCCCGCCGCTCCCGACGCCCTCTCCGCGCCCCGCCCCCTGCTGGTGCGCGGCCGCGACGCCGGGCGCTGACGCTCTAGAACTTGTTGATGGTCGTGCCCGTGGCGTCTGCTCCATCTGCAACCGCGCGGCGCCGGTTGAGTCCGCCGGGGCCTGCCCACGATGACCAGAAGACCATCGAGAGCACGATGCTGAACACACCCACCCCGAGCAGAATCAGGCCGACGGTGTGGAGGTCCACGCCGCTTGGATTGGTGGTGTGGACGGCGAACGCGAGGATCGCGCCGGCCGCGATCAGAAGGATTCCTACTCCGAGACCCATGATCGAACCTCCGTGATGAGAAGCGCGAGGATGAGGAACACCTTGGTCCCTCTTTTCAGTGAGTTGTCGGCGCCATAGAGGAACGACGGGAGATTTCGCCGTCAATGGCCCAAACTGGCCATGGCGACGAGCGTGAGCCACCCGCCAACGGCCACCACCGCCAGCGGCGTTGCCCAGGTCCTCAGTCGCTGCTGCCGTCGGCGACGTCGCAGCGCGGCGACGCGAGGCGAGAGGATCGACGGGAGCACGTCCAGCGAAACTCCCGCGGTGAGAGGCCACTTCATGCTCGGTACATCCTCCGGCGGCACGCCTCGTGTCGGCCGTCGAAGAATGTGCACGGAACGTGTCGTCAACTGCGGGGCTGCTCGTCTGTGCGGCGCCCCGCGTGGACGCAGCTTGTGCTCACGCCACCGGCACCGTCTGCCCGTTCGCGTACCGATTGGCGCCGCGGCCCTTGTGCAGGCGACGGACGGCGCTCTCACCGCGATCGACGAAGGTCCTTCTCCGCGTCGTTCTGAGGCCGGCGCGGCCGCCGGCGTGCGGGGTGGGGAAGCACGGCCCGGTACTGCGCGACGAAGAGACGCTCTCCGAGTGTCGCACCGGCGACGCGGCGGGACACGACGACATACGGGATGACCACAAGGGCCGTGACCGTGATCACATCGTTGACACGGCCGAGCGGTTGACCCGGGTGAATCGCGCGCGCCACGAACCGGTCGATACCGGTGATGAGACTGGCGACGAAGCCGAGGTCCACACCGAGGGCGAAGACGACCCGCCAACCCACCGGGACCACGGTGAGCTGGACTTCAGTCCGCTCGACCGCAGGAACGTGGCGAACCGCAAGGAACGTGGCCAGACCGAGGAGGACCAGGAGGGCGCCGCTGATGAGATAGGTGTCGACCTGGCCTACCAGGCGCTGGGCGGGCAGGCCGATGAGCGCCCCGACCCCGGTGAGGGCGACGAGCCACACCACCAGGGCCGGGACGGCACCGACGAGAAAGCGGCGTCGACCCACGCCTGCGGCTCCTGCCACGAGCGTCGCGTAAGTGCGCACTCCCGGGATGAGACGAGTGACACCGATGCGCAGTGACCCCGCTGATTGCAGCCGGCTCATCGCGCGATTCAAGGCCGATTCGACATGAATACGTGCTGCGAGTGACGACAGCCGACTGATGCCGACGGCACCTGCCCATGTGAAGCCGATGATCATGCCGGCGGACATGGCGAGCAGCGCGAGGGGTACGAACACCCACGGGACGAGCGTCCCGGTGCCGATCAGCAGACCCGCGACGAGCAGCAGAACCTCGTTCGGTGCCAGCGGGAGAGGCACTCCGGCCTCGTCTGCGAACAGGAGGGCACAGATCAACACGGTTGCCAGGGTGCCGTTCAGGCCGTTGAGGAAGCTGATCACCTCATCTCGGCCTTGTCGATGGCCAGGCGGCGAATCGACACGGGGCAGCCCACAAGGGTCGTGGGCCGCCCCGTGGATGCCGTTCGCTAGAGGGCGCTCGTGCAGGTCGAGGCCTGATCACCTCGGATCGGGCCAAAGACCACGCTTGGCCCGCCGGCCGACGCTCCCGTGTTCGGCACTGGGGAATTGTCGTTGCACGTCGCCGGGCCGTAGATCGTGTCGGTGCCGATGTCCCACTCGTCGGGCACGGCCTGCACGTTGTTGCTGAACGTGAAGGGTCCATGAATGACATTCCGGATCACGCCGGCCCAGATGCCGTGATAGCCGGTCATCGAGACGGGGCCGGAGATGGCGTTGTCCTCGAGGTCGTTGAACGCCCCGAATCCGCCCGTCGCGTCGACGATGCGGTTGTCACCTCCGCCACCGGTCAGCCGGACCGGCCCACCGATGGTGGCGTTGTGGACCTGCACCGTCGATTCACCTTTTCCCGTCACCGGACCGCCAATGCTGTTGACCCGCGGCCCGAAGGGCGTCTCGGTGCCGACGATGAAGGCGCCGTTCAAGCCCACCAACACGGGCCCTCCGATACGCACGGGCGTTGCGTTGTCGAAACTGGCGAGAACCCCCTGGGTGGCGACCGTGACTGCGCCGTGGATTGTCAGGCTTCCCGCGAGCACGGCGAGGCCCGCGCCATCCTGGATCGCGACCGGGCGGGTCACCACGACGTCGCCGACAACCCCGCAGACCGTGCCGGCCGGCATGATCAGCGAGGAGTACGTCCCCGCGGTGATGAAGCCGGGGGCGGCGATCGAACCCGCGCAGGTGAATCCCGGCGGGCCGGCCGCGACGACAGGGGTGGTCGCGACGCTCAGGGCGCCACCCCCAGCGATGCCCGCAGCGGCGATGATGGACTGCAGCTTCATGCCGGGACCCCCACGTCAGATGCGGCAGCCCGCCTCGCCGCCTGCGATTTCGAGCGGAGCCTACACCTGCGGACAGAGGAGTGGCGGCGTTGCGCGGCCCGGGTGTGGACTGTATTGCCCCTTTGACAGGCACGGCCGAGGGCCGCTCAGTCAGGCGTGCATGGCCCGCATGCCTATCGCATAGCAGTGTTTATGCACTGACAAGCGCGGAGCGAGAGGGATTCGAACCCTCGAAGCGGGGTATACCCGCTTACCGCATTTCCAGTGCGGCGCCCTCGGCCAGCTAGGCGATCGCTCCGCCGGGGATTGTACCGAGCCCCGGCGGGGGCCACGGCGGGCGGCGGTGGCGCCGGTATACTCCCGCGCCGGAGAGGTGTCCGAGTGGTTGAAGGTGCCGCTCTCGAAAAGCGGTGTGGTGTTGAGCCACCGCGGGTTCGAATCCCGCCCTCTCCGCCAGCGGCTACGAGCCCGCCCGCAGCGTCACCGTGCAGCCGGCACCGGCAGTGAGCTGCAGGGTCAGGCGCGAGGTCGGAGCGTCGAAGGACGACGTGGCCACGCACGACCCGGAGACGACGGGCGCGGCAAGCGTGTACGAGGGCCACGAGACCACGGCCGCCTGCGGTCCGTGCGAAGCGGAGACCGCGATCGAGAGCGCACCGCGGACGCCGTCGCCGCGCCCCCCGATCACGCCCGGCGGTGCAGCCGCGACAAAAGGCCGGGCCAGGTGCACCAGCCACGCGCGATCGACCGCGCCCGAGGCCGAGGCGACCCCCCACGGCGTCCTCTCCCGCCACTGCCACCACGCCCACCCCGTCTGGTTGTCGTCATAGGCGTCGAGCGCGGCGTCCGCGTAGCCGTAGGCGTGCGGCAACGAATGGTCGATGCCGAGCTCGCCGGTCCACATCGGCGCGGGCACCTGTGCCGCCTCGCCCGCCTGCTCGGCGACATGCGAGAAGAACGGCTCCCGGTTTCCGTCAAAAGTGGGCGGAACCAGCGAACCCGTGTAGATGTGCGGCGAGTAGACGACACCGCGCGCATGCAGCGGCACGATGGTCGTCGGGAAGTCGCCGAGCAGGTCGCCCTCGACGAAGAACAGGTGATTGGGGTCCACGGCACCGACCGCCGCAATGGTTCTGGCATAGAGTGGCCACATCCAGTCCTGCTCGAACAACCGCGGCGGGATCGGAATCGGATGCGGCTCGTTGACGATGTCGTACCCCGCCACCCCCGGGTCGGAGCGAAAGCGAGAAGCCACCGCCTGCCAGACCATGGTGAAGTCGCGCTGCCAGTCGGGCGACAGCCAGAAGTACACGTACGCGGCGTTGACGGCGGGGGAGAGGTGGCGGCGCCACGAATCCCACGGCCAGAACTGCAGATCCGGCACGCCCGCAACCGATGCCCACCGCGGCGCCCCCGAGCCGCCGAACGCAGGTCCCCAGTCCAAAAAGTGCATGTCGAGCACGACGTACATCCCGTGCGTCTCCGCCAGCGACACATAGCGCGCCACAGAATCCAGGTACGCACCATCGACGTGCCCGCGCACCGGCTCGAGACGCGACCACGCGATCGGCAGCCGCAGCACCGTGAATCCCGCCCGCTGCATCTCCTCGATGTCGCGCAACTCCAGGGGCGCGGGCAGCACCGTATCCGGCTCCAGCAGCGCCGAGGTGTTGAACCCCCGCAGCAGCACTGACCGCCCCGACGAATCGACGATGCGCGACCCCGACACCGACAGCCACGGCAGCACCCCGGAAGGATGCGACGCGGCAGGCAGGGACACGGCGAGCGCCGGCACGGGCACGTACGCCCACAGCCAGCCCGCGGCGAGCATCAGCAGCAGCGTCAGGCCCGCGGGCAGCCCGCCGCCACGCTGCCCACGCGGACGGCGCGGCCGCCGTCCATGGCGCCGGGAAGCGAACACGAGGGCTCATTGTGCCCCGTCGCATACTGCACGCCGATGAGTCCCACCCCCGACCCCGACGTCGACACCGACCTCGACGCCTACTGCCGCACCCACCAGCCCCGCTTCGTCAGCGAGCTGATCGAGGCGCTGCGCATTCCCAGCATCTCCGCCGACCCCGCCCACCGGGACGACGTGGTCGCCAGCGCCGAGTACCTCGCCGACGCCGCCCGGCGCGTGGGATTCCAAAAGGCCGAGCTGATCCGCACCAACGGCCACCCCTCCGTCTACGCCGAGCTCACCGTCGACCCCAGCCTCCCCACCGCCCTGATCTACGGCCACCACGACGTCCAGCCCGTCGACCCGCTGGACGAGTGGGTCAGCCCGCCCTTCGAGCCGCAGATCCGCGACGGCGCCCTCTACGCCCGCGGCGCGGTGGACGACAAGGGCCAGGTGTGGATGCACCTCAAGGCCGTCGAGGCGCACGTGCAGACCCGCGGCACCCTGCCGCTCAACCTCAAGCTGATCGTCGAGGGCGAGGAGGAGATCGGCTCGGTGCACTTCGACCAGCTCGTCGCCGAGCAGCGCGACCGCCTCCGCGCCGACGTCGCCGTCATCTCCGACACGCCCATCTTCGCCAAGGGCGTGCCCAGCCTCTGCACCGGCCTGCGCGGCCTGGCCCACCTGGAGATCGAGGTCACCGGCCCCAGCCTCGACCTCCACTCCGGCTTCTTCGGCGGCGCCGTGGCCAACCCCGTCGACGAGCTGGCCCGCATCCTTGCCTCGCTGCACGACCCGGTCACCAAGCGGGTCACCATCCCCGGCTTCTACGACAAGGTCCGCGAACCCACCCGGGCGGAGCGCGAGCAGATCGCCCAGCTCCCCTACGACGAGCGATCGCTGCTCCGCGAGGCGGGCGGCGCGCCGGCCACGGTGGGGGAGGAGGGCTGGTCGCCGCTGGAGCGCATGTGGCTGCGCCCCACCCTGGAGATCAACGGCATCTGGGGCGGCTATTCGGGCCCCGGCTCGAAAACCATCATCCCCGCCAGGGCCGGCGCCAAGATCAGCTGCCGCCTCGTGCCCGACCAGGACCCCGACGAGATCACCCGGCTGGTGGCGCAGGCACTCACCGACGCCGTCCCCGGCACGGTGCGGGTGAGGATCACCAGCGAGCCCGGCGGCCACCCGGTGGTCACGCCCATCGACCACCCCGCCGTCCAGGCCGCGCGCCGCGCCATGCGCCACGGCTTCGGCAGCGATCCCGCCCTGATCCGCAGTGGCGGCAGCATCCCCCCGGTGGCCACCTTCCAGACGGTTCTGGGCCTGCCCAGCGTGCTGGTCGGCGTCGGCCTGCCCGACGACCAGATCCACGCCCCCAACGAGCGCTTCGACCTCGACCAGTACGCCGCCGGCGTGCGCGTCATCGCCCGCCTGTGGGACGAGCTGCCCGGCGCCCTCCGCGATCACGGAGCAGTGGCGACCGCGTAGCAGGCCGGCCCCCGGCGGTCCCGCGGCCGGGTTTGCTGGTCAACTGTGCGGCGAGATCTGGTGTCGTTGCCAGGCCAAGCCACAGGGACCATGACGCTTCCTCCCCCCTCCGGAGCGTCCTGGAACGGCTTTGCCTCCGCGACCCGGACCTCCATCCGGGCAGGGTGTGGAGACCGGGCCAAGGAAGCAGGTCGAACCGGGAGGCCACGTCGCCGCGGCGACCACCGCCAGAGCGGTGTGACCGTCGTCGAGTTCGCGCTGCTGGCGCCGCTGGCGCTGGTGCTGCTGATCGGCACGATCATCGCCGGCATCGTGGCCATGAACTACGTGCAGCTCCACAACGCCGTCCGCGACGGCGCGCGCGCGGCCGCGGTGTGTGGCGGCTCGGCGCGCAGCGGCCAGACCAACCAGCAGACGTTGACGCCGACCACCAAGCTGCCCAACGGCGCGGACTGCACGGACGACAACCTGATCCGCTACGTCAAGGACCGCTTCCAGGCCATCCCCGGCAACCAGGCCAGCCTGCAGGTGACCCTGCCCACCGGCGGCTCCGGCGACCACATGTCGCAGTGCCAGTACAAGAAGTCGGTCGAGATCCACGCCAGCTACGACCAGCCGCTGTTCCTGCCGCTGATCTCGCGGTGGCTGAGCAACAACGGCTCGGGATCGACGTTCACCATCACCGCCACCGCCGAGGCGACATGCGAGATCTGACCACGCCGCGCCCCGGCCGCATCCGCCTGCGCCTGCGCCGCCGCAACCGCTCGCGCGGGCAGTCGCTGGTGGAGATGGCCCTGCTCGCGCCGGTGCTGCTGATCCTGCTGCTCGGCACCCTGCAGGTCGCCTACCTCGGCTACGGCGCCGTAACCCTCGACACCGCGGCGCGCGAGGCGGGCCGCATCGCCAGCATCAACCTCTCCTCGCTGAGCAGCATCGCGCTGACCGGCAACACGTACACCTGCAGCGCCAACCCCGCCAACGACCCCAACCCGATCTGCCAGGCGGTCGCCAACAACGCCGGCCTGCTCTCCGGCCACACCTTCTCGCTGGTGCGCATCGACCTCAACGTGCCCGTGTCGAAGAACGAGGGCGTGCCCGACGACGTGCGCCAGATCGCCTGCGGCGGCACCGCGCTCAGCGGCGTGGTCAGCGGCATCCCCAGCGGTGTCGCCACCATCAGCGACACGCTGAACGGGACCAACGCCACCAGCAGCGACAGCAGCGGCAACTACAGCGACTGCATGAATCCCAGCCCGTCGAACGGGCAGTCGCAGACCATCACCATCTCCGCCAAGGCGGGCAGCAGCGGCCAGTGCACGGGCAGCACCCAGGCGGTGCTGACCAAGAACGGCTCGAGCTGGGACGCCGACCAGAGCAGCTATCCGATCACCCTGACCTGCCCGACGCCGACGCCGAGCCCGGCGCCGACGGCGACGCCCAGTGCCTCGCCGACCCCGACACCCACCGCGGCGCCCACAGCGACGCCGGTCGGCGGCCTGCCGCCGGTGGGGACGGGCCCGTCGGCGGCGAACTGCTCGTCGCAGCAGCCGGCCGCGGGCAGCTTCGTCACCGTCACCGTGCAGTACCAGGCGGGCCTCTTCGTTCCCTTCCTGGGCGGCCTGCTCGCCGACAGCGGCACGTCCTACAAGACCCTGCGCGCCAGCGTGACCGTGCGGATCAATCCATGCACAGCGTGAGAGAAGCGATGCGGAACAGCCGGCGCAGCCAGCGCGGACAGATGCTCCCGCTGGCCAGCCTGATGGCGGTGCTCATCCTCGGCGCGGGTGCGCTGGCCGTCGACCTCACCCTGCAGACCCACGACCGGCGCTCGCTGCAGAACGTCAGCGACGCGGCCGCGCTGGCGGCGGCGCAGGACCTTGCCGACCCGTCCGCGGCGACGGCGCAGGCCTCGCGCATCCTCGCGGTCACCGACGCCATCAAGGTCCTGCACACCGAGCTCGGCTTCCCCATCCCCAACGCCAACTACGCAGCGCAGTGGGCGCAGGGCGGCGCCTGCAACAACGGGGCCACCGTCTGCTACGCCGACAACATCACCGCCGGCGAGTACACCTTCAGCATCGACTCTCCGCCCAGGACGGCGGACGCCTACGGGCAGGCGTCCTACAACGCCGACCAGCACTACGTGGAGATCACGCTGCGCCGCACCACCGGCAACCCGGGCTTCGCCGGCGTCATCGGCGTGCCCACCGGCACCACCGGCGCGCACTCGATCGCCTACCACCTGGTGCCGGGCACCGCGTTCGGCTTCGCGCTGTGGGCCAACACCGTGGTCAGCACGGGCAACGAGATCGAGAACGTCATCGGCGACGCCTACGCCTATCGCGACATCAACCCGCAGGCCAACGGCCACGCCGGCTTCTGCGTGTCGAAGAACGCCGACGGCAGCGGCGGCCACCTGGTGCTGGGCGCGCCGCAGTTTCCCAACGCGCTGCCGTCGCCCGACCCGGCGAGCGGCCAGGCGCAGCAGTACCTGCTCAGCCCCAACGGCCACGACCCCGACGTCGTGCAGTTCCTCACCTCGTGCGCCACCGCCGGCGCGGGGCAGATCGCCCAGGAGGCGGCGATGGGCTGCCCCGCGTCGGTGCAGGGCCTGGCGCTGGGGTCGAGCACCTACACCGACACGACGTACACCAAGGCGTGCGTCTCCGATCCGGCGGTCGCCGCGCCGACGCTCAAGGGACCGACCGACAACACCTCGACGAGCAGCCCGCTGTGCGCGCCGAACATCGCCGCGGGTGGCAGCTTCTCGCCCGGCTACTACGCCTGCACCGGCAACGGGCAGGCGGCGATCACCGTGCACCACACGCTGGCCCAGGGCATCTACCACGTGCACCACAACCCCAACGCCGGCACTGACGTGGTCATCGACGGCACCGCGGTGGCCGCCGACCCCGCCGCGAGCAACTGCCCGACCACGGGGTACCAGACCTACCTCTGCGGTGTCACCTTCGTCCTCGACGCGGGGGCGGTGATCAGCCTCAGCGGCAATAGCAGCACCGCCATCATCACGCCCTACAACCCGCCGAACGGCAGCCTCAACGACGGCAAGTACCCCATCTACTCGCCGGCCGGCGCCAGCGGCGCCACCGTCAACGTCAGCAACAACGGCGCCACCCTGGCCATGGCGGGCACGGTGTACATGCCGGGCGGATCGGTCAACATCGGCCAGAACGCCTTCGTCTTCATCCAGGGCCAGGCGATCGTCAACGTCTGGAACGTGCAGAGCGGCAACCACACCAACCCGGACGTGTACTGGGACGGCAGCCGCGTGGCCAGCGAGAACGAGGTGATCAGGCTGGTCGAGTAACCATCGGACATTCGGTCACAGCGGCGCGACAGCTTCGCCACCGCGGGCACATCTGCGCTGCATCTGTTGACCAGATCACGCCGGTTCGTTACGGGCGCGCCAGAAATCCGGCCCCGGGCCACGGGACACTGTGCGCGTGTCCCTCCAACCCCCATCCCCGCGCCGATCGTCGCCGCGGGGCGGACGCGCACGTCACCGGCGTCACCGCGGCCAGTCGCTGGTCGAGGTCGCCCTGGTGCTCCCCCTGTTCGTCACGCTGACGCTGGGGACGGCCGATGGCGGCCGCGCCTTCTACTACCGCGAGGCGGTCACCAACGCGGCGCGCCAGGCGCTGCGGGTGGCGGTGTCGTCGTCGCAGCAGGCCACGGGTGACACCGCGTGCACGGGCAAGGGCACGTCGACCTCGTCGCTGTCGACGACGCTGCCCGCGGCGGGCACCAGCACCATCCTCACCATCGCCAACGCCGCCGCGCTGGAGAGCTCCAGCACCGGGCTGCCCGCGGGCACGGCGGTCAGCGGCGCGACGCTGACCGTGACCTGGCACTGCTCGGGCAGCAAGGCGGCCACCAACGCCACCGCCGCGTCGGCCGGGACCAACGACCCGGCCAGCACCTCGTCGGATTCCGTCGAGGTGACCATCACCTATCCCTTCTCCCTGATCACCCCGTTCGTCAGCAACCTGATGGGCGGCGGCCACCCGACGATCGGCGCCGACGTCATCGGCCGGGCGGAATACTGATGCGTGCACTGCTGCGTCGCACACGGCGCTCGCAGCGCGGCTTCGGCATGGTCGAGTTCGCCGTGGTGCTGCCATTCGTGCTGGTGATCATCTTCGGCATGGTCGACTTCAGCCGTTCCATCCAGGCCAACTCCAGCATCGCCGAGGCGGCGCGCCAGGGCGCGCGCCAGGCGTCGGCCAACGCCGCGTCGGCCGACAACCCGTTCAACACCTACGCCGCCGGCGCGTGCTCGGGCACCGTGTTCACGCAGAACGCAAGCGGCGCGGGCTGCCTGACCGACCAGGCCATCCTGGCCACCGTCAAGTCCGCGCTGCACGACCTGACGAGCACGGTGACACTGGCCAACACCACCGCGAACGGCAACGCCGGCTACACGGCGGCAACCTGCCCCACTCCCGCGGCGGGCACCGCCGAGCTGTGCATCTCACCGACGGAGAGCAACACCGCGGGCACCTACGTCGACTGCACCACGGCGAAGACCGTCCTGGGCCACGACCCCTCGCCCGGCGACCTCGGCGCGCGCAAGCAGGAGTGGACCACACCGCAATACAAGACAGGCCGGTGCTTCCTCATCGAGGTCACCGTGAAGTACGTCTTCCAGCCCTGGACACCCTTCATCAACAGGATCATCGGGTCGAGCATCACCATGACCGCTTCGACGTCGATGGTCGCGGAGTACTGACGTGAATCAGCGACGTCGCAGGCAGCGCGGGCAGGCATTGGTGGTGATGGCCCTCACCGGACTGGCCATGTTCGGCTTCGGCGCCATCGCGCTGGACCAGAGCGTCGGCATGGCCGACCGCCGCGACCTCCAGGCGGTGGTCGACGACGCCTCGCTGGCCGGCGCGCGGTCCTCGTCGTCAGGCACCGCAACCGAGCACTGGGTGGCCATGGAGTACCTGGCCAAGTCGCTCAACTTCGCCATCACTTCGGTGAGCGGCCAGGGCTGCACCTCCGCGACGGCGTGCCCGGCCGCGACGTACACCGTGGGCAACTACACGTTCACCATCGGCGACACCGGCAAGGGACTCGACGTCAGCGTGCAGCACAGCCGCCGCACCCTGCTCGCCGGTGTGCTCGGCTTCAACACCGCGGTCGCCGGCACCGGCGCGCGCGCGCAACCGACCGGTCCGTCGATCAGCCCCGCCAACTACGCCATGGTCGGCCTCGGCGGCAACCTGCAGGTCAACGGCGGCGGCGTCACCGGCGACCCCTCGGGCAACGTCGGCGGCGCGGTGTACGCCTACGGCAACTTCGGCGCCAACAACGGCCCGCACTCCGTGCAGCTGCCCACCGACCTGGTCGACGGCGCCACCGGCAGCAACTGCTCGCCGGCCACCGCGACCCACGTCGACGTGGGGGGCGCCACCAACACCGACAACTACAACATCAACGGCGGCGGTGCCCTCAACACCAACGTCGCCAAGCCGACCGGGTTCGCCGGCATCGCGCCGACCACCACCGGCGCGACGTACAGCAACGGCTCGGCGTCCGCCCAGGACGGGTCGGGCAACTGGAAGCCGGGCACCTACAACGGCTGGTACCCGACCAACGGCAAGCTCAACGGCGGCGTCTACGTGATCAAGAACGTCACCACCGGCATCGACCTGCACGACCTGCAGAACCTGACCCCGGCGACGCCCGCACCCGGCACCGTGGACAGCAGCGGCGCGGTGGCCTTCGTGGTCGACTCCAGCGACAACGGCTCGGCGCTGACCTTCACCAACTCCAACCTCAACGGCCTCGACGACCTCACCGGCACCGGCACCACGCCCGACCCGCAGGGCACGCACAACTTCGTCGTCTACGGGGCGGGCTTCACCGGCAGCACCGACTTCGGCAGCGCCACCCTGTCGGGCATCGTCTACCTGCCCAACTCGGACGGCGGCTCGAAGGGCAACAGCAGCTACACCATCTACGGCTCGACCTGGGTCAACAGCTACACCCTCAACGGTGGCGGCAACGGCACCCAGCAGTTCAAGTGGGTCTGCGGCCTGAGCGCCGTGGTGGTCAACACCGGGGGCTCCGGCCTGGTGCGCTGAGGCGCCTGCGCTCATGGGCATAATGCACGCCCATGACTCAGATCGAGGCGATCACCGCCCTGGAGATCCTCGACTCGCGCGGCAATCCCACCGTCGAGGTGGAGGTGCTGCTGCACAGCGGCGCGGTGGGTCGGGCGCTGGTCCCCAGCGGGGCGAGCACCGGCGCGCACGAGGCGGTGGAGCTGCGCGACGGTGAGCCCACGCGCTACGGCGGCAAGGGCGTGCGCACCGCGGTCGCCAACGTCGCCGAGCGCATCGGTCCCGAGCTGATCGGCATGGACGCCGCCGACCAGATC
The DNA here is from genome assembly GCA_035569495.1 of Candidatus Angelobacter sp. Classification (GTDB taxonomy): domain Bacteria; phylum Chloroflexota; class Dormibacteria; order Aeolococcales; family Aeolococcaceae; genus DASRDZ01. Next base: position 22,500 of record DATMMX010000001.1, read on the forward strand.
GGCGTCGACCAGCGGCTGCGCGAGCTCGACGGCACGCCCAACAAGGGCAACCTCGGCGCCAACGCCATCCTCGGGGTCAGCCTGGCCTGCGCCCACGCCGCGGCCAACGCCCTCGACATGCCGCTGCACCGCTACCTCGGCGGCGTCAACGCGCACCTGCTCCCGGTGCCGCTGCTCAACGTCATCAACGGCGGCGCGCACGCCTCGACCAGCGTCGACTTCCAGGAGTTCATGCTCGTCCCCCTCGGCGCGCCGACGTTCGCCGAAGCGCTGCGCGCAGGTGCCGAGTGCTTCCACGCCTTGCGCGGGGTGCTCAAGCAGCGCGGCCTCGACACCGGGCAGGGCGACGAAGGCGGCTTTGCGCCGTCGCTGCGCCACAACGAGGAGGCGGTCGAGGTGCTGCTCCAGGCGATCGAGAAGGCGGGCTACCGGCCCGGCGCCGACGTCGCCCTGGCCCTCGACCCCGCCACCAGCGAGCTCTACCGCGACGGTCGCTACGAGCTGAAGGGGGAGGGGAGGACGCTCGACGCCGCCGGCATGGTCGACCTCTGGGCGTCGTGGTGCGAGCGCTACCCCATCGTCTCCATCGAGGACGGCATGGCCGAGGACGACTGGGAGGGCTGGAGGCTGCTCACCGAGAGCGTCGGCGACCGCGTCCAGCTGGTCGGCGACGACCTCTTCGTCACCAACGTGGAGCGCCTGCAACGGGGGATCGACCAGGGCGTGGCCAACGCCATCCTGGTCAAGGTGAACCAGATCGGCACGCTCAGCGAGACCCTCGACGCCATCGCCCTGGCCACGCGCAGCGGCTACGCCAGCGTCATCTCGCACCGCAGCGGGGAGACCGAGGACACCACCATCGCCGACCTTGCGGTGGCCACCAACGCCGGCCAGATCAAGACCGGTGCGCCCTCGCGCTCGGAGCGGGTGGCCAAGTACAACCAGCTCCTCCGCCTGGAGCGCGACCTGGGCAGCGCCGCCCGCTACGCCGGCCGCGACGCCTTCCGCCTGCTCGCCGGGCGTGGCGAGAGGGCGGGCGCGGCGGCCCGGTGAGCGAGGAGCTCTCCCCGGAGACCCTGGCCGCCCAGGCCGGCAGCCCCGACTTCCCGCCGCCCGAGGGCGTGCCCCTGGTGCCCTCGATCGTCCCAGCCAGCGTCTTCGCCTACCCCGACCTGGCCGCCGTCGACGCCGCCATGGAGGGGGACCGCCGCGTCTACCGCCGCTACGGCGACGAGGCGACCATCCGCCTGGAGGACGCGCTCGCCGCCCTGGAGCGTCCGCGCGGGAGCAGCGCGCCATCCGCCGCCACCCGGGTGACCGCCAGCGGGCAGGCCGCCCTCGCCCTGCTCCTGCTCTCGGTCGCCACGCCGCAGCGCCGCCGCGTGGTGGTCGTCCGCCCCTGCTACGGCGGCACCGAGGGCCTGCTCGCCGGACCGATGGCCCGCGCCGGGCTGGAGCTGGCCACCGTCGACCTGCCCCACCCCGCCGCCGCGGAGCAGGACCACGGCGCCCTGGTCGCCGCCGCGGCCGACGAGCGCACCGCCGCGGTGGTGGTCGAGGTGATCACCAATCCGCTGGTCGGCGTCGCCGACATCCCGGCGATCGTCCGCGCGGCCCACGCAGCCGGGGCCGCCTGCGTGGTGGACAGCACCTTCGCCACCCCGTTCCTGTTCCAGCCCTTCGCCCACGGCGCCGACGCGGTCTTCCACAGCCTCAGCAAGCACCTCGCCGGCCACAGCGACGTCATCGCCGGCGCCGCCCTGGTCGCCGCGGCACACCCTGCGGCGACGCTGCTCGACCCCACCTCCCGGCTGCTCGGCGCGGTGCCCAGCCCTTGGGAATCCTGGCTGGCCCTCCGCGGCCTGCGCACCGCCGCCCTGCGCGTCGAGCGGGCCACGCAGAACGCCACGGCGCTGGCCGGGTGGCTCGTCGGCCGGGGCGAGGTCGGCGCCGTCCACTACCCGGGCATGCGCGGCCCTCACGACGAGGAGCTGGCGGACGCGCTCCTGCCCCGCGGCCGCGGCCCCATGCTGGCGGTCGAGCTGCGCGGCGGCGAGGCGGCGGTCGACCGGCTGCTCCACGCCCTGCGCCTGGTCCGCCTGGCGCCCTCGCTCGGCGACGTGGCCACCACCGTGTCCCATCCGGCGCGCACCTCGCACCGCGCGCTGAGCCCCGCCGAGCGCGAGCGCATGGGCATCGGCGGCGGCCTGCTCCGGGTCAGCGCCGGAATCGAGTCCCTCGACGACCTGCTCGCCGACTTCGACCAGGCCCTGCGCGCCACCGGCTGACGCGCCGCCGTACGATTCACCCTCGCACCGCAGCACCAGGCACCACCAGGAGCCACCACATGGCCACCCTCCGCCTCGCCAACGGCGGCGACGTCAACGTCAAGCTCACCGTGCAGGACACCATCGCGGCGGTGTCGGTGATGGCCGGGACCGACGGCTTCGTCGAGCTGCCCACCGACGACGGGCCGATCCACGTCCGCCCGGCGAGCATCGTCGCCATCCTCGAGGACGCCGGCAAGAAGCAGACCGGGTTCCGCATCGCCGCGGGCAGCGGCGACTGACGGGCCGGCTGCCCGGGGGTCAGGCCGCGGTCGCGCCCGCCTCGACGCGCCGTCCGCCCGCCGCCTTGGCCCGGTACATCGCGGCGTCGGCCACCTCGACCAGGTGCTCGGCGGCGCGGCCGTCGGCGGCCAGCGCCCAGCCCACGCTGATCGACACCTGCACCACCGTGCCGTCAACCAGCACGGGCTGCGCGCACACCGCGTGGAGCAGCTTCTCGGCCACCGGGCTGATGGCCTCCTCGGTGATGTCGGGACAGACCACCAGGAACTCGTCGCCGCCCCAGCGGGCCACCAGGTCGCGCTGCCGCACCGCGTGGCGCAGGCGGGTGCCGACCTGCTGCAGCGCGGCGTCGCCGACGGTGTGGCCGTGGCGGTCGTTGATCTTCTTGAAGCCGTCGACGTCCGCCATCATCACCCCGAGGGTCCAGCGCCGGCCCAGCTCCAGCAGCTCCTCGGTGAGGCCGCGGCGGTTGAGCAGGCCGGTGAGCGCGTCGGTGCGCGCCGCGTCCATGTAGTGGCCGAGCGCGCCGGCCATATGGCCGACCAGCTCGTCCTGGAGCTCGCTGGCGATCTGCGTCTCCATGCGCGTCCGGATCGCGTCGCGCGCCTGAGGGGGGAGGCTGGCAACCAGTCCCACGGGAAGGTCGAGCCAGTCGGCAAGGCGGGCGATCATGCCGGCTTCGGTGTCGGGACTGCGCATCGATGACCTCAGACAAAGGACCGCTGAACCGCAGTGATCCAGCCCGCGCCTGGCGCACTCCTCGTGTTGATCGTAACAAGGGACTGGACGTTGCAGCACATCGGTGTTTACAAACACGGCGCCTGTTCAGTGATTGCTGCGATCGGTGTTCACGACGCGTCCGGCCGTGCCACCGTGAACGGGCCTCGAAGGGCGGCGGGCATAATCTGATCTCGTGAGTCAGCAATCTGCCGCCGGTCTCGGCGTGGTCCCCGCCGCCGGTCGCGATCTGCGCATCACCGACCTGGTGGGCAACACGCCGCTGCTGCGCATCCACCTCTTCGAACGCGAGCTGGGTGGCGGTGTGGAGATCTACGGCAAGGCGGAGTTCCTCAACCCCGGCGGCTCGGTCAAGGACCGGCCCGCGCTGCGCATGATCGAGGAGGCCGAGCGCAGCGGCGCGCTCACCCCCGACCGGGTCATCCTCGACTCGACCAGCGGCAACACCGGCATCGCCTACGCCATGGTCGGCGCCGCCAAGGGCTACCGGGTCCGCCTGGTGATGCCCACCAACGTCAGCGAGGAGCGCAAGCAGATGGTCACCGCCTACGGCGCGGAGATCGTCTACAGCGACGCGCTGGAGGGCAGCGACGGCGCCATCCGCGTCGCCCGCCGCATGCGCGACGAGAATCCCGAGCTCTACTTCTTCCCCGACCAATACAACAACCCGGCCAACTGGCAGGCCCACTACCACGGCACCGGGCCGGAGATCTGGCGGCAGACCGAGGGGCGGATCACCCACTTCATCGCCGGCCTGGGCACCAGCGGCACCTTCATGGGCACCACCCGGCGGCTCAAGGAATACAACCCGGAGATCCGCTGCATCAGCGTCCAGCCGGACGAGCCGTGGCACGGTCTCGAAGGCCTCAAGCACATGGAGACCTCGATCGTTCCCGGCATCTACGACCCCGGCCTGGCCGACGAGAACATGGGCGCGTCCACCGAGGACGCCTACGAGGTGGCCCGGGCGCTGGCGCGCAGCGAGGGCATCCTCGTCGGGCACTCCAGCGGCGCGGCGCTGTGGGCCGCGCGCGAGGTGGGCAGGCGGGCCGGCGAGGGCGTCATCGTCATCGTCTTCGCCGACGGCGGCGACCGCTACCTGTCCAGCGGCCTCTACCAGCCGAAGGCGCGCTGAGCCGCCGTGGAGTCGGTTCGCTGCGCGCTGCCCGCCCTGTCCGAGCTGCGCCGTCTGGCGGCGCTCTCCTACCCGCTGGAGGGCTGCGGCATCCTCCTCGGCGGCCTCGCCCACGACGGCGCCGACGCGCTGGTCGTTGATGCCATCCCCGGCAGGAACCTGGTGCAGGACCGGGCCCACGACCGCTACGAGCTCGATCCCCGCGACATCCTCGCCGCCGAGCACCTGGCCCGGCAGCGCCACATCGACGTGGTCGGCTTCTGGCACACCCACCCCGACCATCCCGCCGAGCCCTCGCGCTTCGACACCGAGCGCGCCTGGGCCGACTACGTCTACGTGATCTGCTCCACCACCAGGGAGGGCGTCGCCGACACGCGCTTCTGGCGACTCCGCTTCGGCGGCGAGTTCGAGCAGCTCGCCGTGCTCGAACCCGACTGATGGCCAGGGCCACGCCACGCGCGCGGGGAGTGCGGGCCACCGCGGCGGTGCGGCGCGAGCGCGCCGGTGGGCGGCAACGCCGTCCCCGCTCCGGAGCTGCGCTGGGCGCGCCGAGCGGTGTCGTCGCCATCGTCGGCCGGCCCAACGTGGGCAAGTCGACGCTGTTCAACCGGCTCACCGGGCAGCGCAAGGCGATCGTCGACGAGATGGCCGGCCTGACCCGCGACCGGCTCTACGGCGTCGCCGAGTGGGGCGGCCGGGTCTTCACCCTGGTCGACACCGCGGGCCTCGACCCGGGGCTCCAGGCATCCGCCGCGGACGAGGCGGCGCTGATCCGCGGCACCCAGGAGCAGGCCCGCCTGGCCATCGCCGAGGCCGACGTGTGCGCCCTGCTGGTCGACGTCCGCCACGGCGTCACCGGGCTGGACGAGGACGTCGCCCGCATCCTGCGCAGCGGCGGCAAGCCGGTGCTGCTGGTGGGCAACAAGGCCGACTCCGCGGTTGACCCCTACTGGTCGCACGAGGTGTACCGGCTCGGGCTGGGCGAGCCGGTGTTCATCAGCGCCCTGGCCGGCAAGGACACCGGCGACCTGCTCGACCGGCTGATCGAGTTGCTGCCACCCGCTTCGGAAACCGCCGAGCCGCCCGCCCCCGAGCACACCCTGCGCGCCTCGATCATCGGGCGGCCCAACGTGGGCAAGTCGTCGCTGCTCAACGCGCTGGTGGGGGAGGAGCGGGCGCTTGTCTCCCCGGTGGCGGGGACGACGCGCGACACCGTCGACACCTGGCTGGAGGACGCCGAGGGTCCGGTGCAGCTGGTCGACACCGCGGGCATCCGCCGCCGCGGCGTGGTCAGCACCGACGTCGAGCACTACAGCCTGCTGCGCGCGCTCAAGGCGATGGAACGCAGCGAGGTGGCCATCCTGGTGGTCGACGTCAACGACGGCATCGTCGCCCAGGACCGCCACATCGCCGGCTATGCGGCCGACGCCGGCAAGGCGCTGGTGGTGGTGGCCAACAAGTGGGACCTGCTCGACCAGGAGACCCGCGCCGACCCCGAGACGCTGAAGAAGATCGCCGCCGCCTTCCAGTTCGTCCCCGGCGTCCCGGTGCTGGCGGTCAGTGCCAAGGATGGCCGGAACCTGCGGCGCATCCTCCCCGCGGCGCGCATGGTGTCGCAGCAGCGGGCCACCCACATCCCCACGCCGGCGCTCAACACCCTGCTGCGCAGCGCCGTGGACGAGCACCCGCCGCCGTACCACAAGAACCGCCGCCTCAAGCTCTTCTACGCCACCCAGGCGGCGACCCCCTCGCCGACCATCGTGCTCTTCGTCAACGACCCCGACCTGATCAACTTCGCCTACATCCGCTACCTGGAGAACCGCATCCGCGCCGTCTTCCCCTTCAACGGCTCGCCGCTGCGCCTGCTGCCGCGCCGGCGCGAAGGCGACAAGGAAAGGTAGGCGGTGCCGATCGCCGTGGTCGGAGCGGGCCAGTGGGGCACCGCGATGTCCCAGGCCTTCGCGGTCGCGGGCAAGGAGGTGTCGCTGTGGGCGCGCGATCCCCAGCTCGCCGGCACGCTGGCGCGCACCCGAATCAACCAGCAGTACCTGCCCGACCTGGTGCTGCACGACGCGGTCCGCGTCAGCGGCGACCTCGCCGCCGTGCTCGACGGCGCCACCACCGCGGTGATCGCCGTGCCCACCGGCGGCATGCGCCTGGTCGCCCACCAGTGCCTGCCACTCCTCGACCCCTCCTGCGCGGTGGTCGGCGCCGCCAAGGGGTTCGAGAGCGACACATCCCGCCGCATGAGCGAGGTGCTCTGCGAGGTGCTCGGCCCGGGCAGCGAGTCGCGCGTAGCGGCCATGAGTGGCCCGAACATCGCGCCCGAGATCGCCCGCGGCCTGCCCGCCGCCACCGTGGTGGCCGGTGCCGACCCTGACACCGCCGCCCGGGTCCGCGACGCGCTGACCGGCCCGCAGCTGCGCGTCTACAGCAACGACGACCTGATCGGCGTCGAATACGGCGGCGCGCTCAAGAACGTGGTCGCCATCGCCGCGGGCATCGCCGACGGCGTCGGCGCCGGCGACAACGGCAAGGCGGCGCTGATCACCCGGGGCCTCGCCGAGATGGCCCGCCTCGGCGTCCACGCCGGCGCCCGGGCGCTCACCTTCGCCGGCCTGACCGGGCTGGGCGACTGCGTGGTCACCTGCATGTCGCCGCTGTCGCGCAACCGCCGCCTCGGCGAGGCGATCGGGCGCGGCCTGTCGCTGCGCGAGGCCCAGGCACGCACCCACATGGTCGCCGAGGGCGTCACCACCGCGCGCGTCGCCGCCGGTCTGGCCCTGCGCCACGGCGTCGAGATGCCCATCGTCACCGAGGTGTGCGCGGTGCTCTTCGACGGCAAGCCGATCGCCGACGCCCTCGGCGACCTGATGCGCCGCGGCGCCAAGGACGAACTCCGCGAGTTCGGGCTGCTCTACTAAAACCCCCGTTCGCTATGCATCGGGCGGGGATGCGAGTAGCGTGGCGCCCGCGTTATCAGTGCGCACAGGAGGTCCCTCCCATGTGGGTTCGTGGATCCCGACTACGGGTACCGACCGGCAGGATCGACGCCGCGGTCAGCAACTTCACGCAGGAGACGTCGCCCAAGCTGAAGGCTCTCCCCGGCCACGTCGGCTCGGTGCTCCTCGTCGAGCGCCAGCAGGGCGTCGTCCTGGCCCTGACCTACTGGCAGGACCGCGCCGCGCTCGACGCCAGCGAGACCCAGGCCAGCGGCCTGCGCGCCGGTGTGGCCGACGCGGTCGGCGCCACCATCGAGGACGTGCAGCGCCTCGAGGTCATGGTCATGGAGCGCAACGGCACTCCGGAGCCGAACAAGTTCGTGCGCAGCATCCAGTTCGCCCTGGACCCGGCCAAGATCGACGCGGGCACGACGTACTTCCGCGACACCGCGACGCCCCAGATTCGCAAGCAGCAGGGCTTCCGCGCCGCCATCCTCGCCGTCGGTCGCGAGCAGGGCCGCGGCGTGGTCAGCACGGTGTGGAACACGCCCGCCGACGAGCAGGCCAGCAGGACCAGCCTGGAGCAGCTCCGCAAGGATGCCCTGGACCGCTTCGGCGCCACCCAGGTGGACGTCCAGACGCTGGAGTCGGTCTTCGTCGACCTGCCCATCACGGCGACCACCAGCCGCTGAGCTCAGACCACCGCGGGCGGCGGGAGACCACCTCCGGCCGCCCGCCCTCCACCCCGGTGCGGCGTGTAACGGCGCGCTGGCGGCGGCTTCACCTGTCGTGACCGTCTGTATGGCGCGACGCGACCTGCCTTGCGGCGCCGTCCTCCAGAGTTGAGGGGCAGCCGTCCCAGCAGGGGGTCTCTCCAAGCTCATGATCGTTCAGCTCGCCGACCGCACCGACCGACCCGGTCCCGCGTATCTCGACGCCCTGGGACCGCTCCGCCCCCTGGTCGAGGACGAGTCGCTGACCGAGATCATGGTCAACGGCCCGGGCCTGGTCTACGTCGAGCGCAACGGCCGCCTCGAAGAGACCGACGTCCGCTTCGCCGACACCGACGAGCTGCTCAACGTGATCACCGAGATCGCCCGCGCCGTGGGCCGCCGCATCGACGCCCACAACCCGATCTGCGACGCCCGCCTGCTCGACGGCTCGCGGGTCGCCGCGTCGATCCCGCCGGTGGCGGTGAACGGCCCGCTGCTGACCATCCGCAAGTTCTCCCGCAACCCGCTGCGCATCGACGACCTGATCGCCCGGCGCAGCCTCGACCAGGCCACCGCCGAGCTGCTCCACGCCGCCGTGCTGGCGCGCTGCAACATCGTGGTCAGCGGTGGCACGGGCAGCGGCAAGACCACGCTGCTCAACGTGATCTCCGGGTTCATCCCCAGCACCGAGCGCATCGTCACCATCGAGGACGCCGCCGAGCTGCAGCTCCACCAGCGCCACGTCTGCACCCTGGAGGCGCGCCCCGCTCGCGACGGCGACGACGGCATCACCATCCGCGACCTGGTGCACCACTCGCTGCGCATGCGGCCCGACCGCATCGTGGTCGGCGAGTGCCGCGGCGGCGAGGCCCTGGACATGCTCCAGGCCATGAACACCGGCCACGACGGCTCGCTGACCACCATCCACGCCAACTCGCCGCGCGACGCCCTGAGCCGCCTGGAGACGCTGGTGCTGATGGCGGACGTCGACCTGCCCCTGCGGGCGATCCGCCAGCAGGTCGCCGGGGCCCTCGACATCATCGTCCAGCTCAGCCGCCTCCGCGACGGCTCGCGCCGGGTCACCGCGGTGACCGAGGTCCTGCGCATGGAGAGCGAGACCATCACCATGCAGGAGCTGGTGCGTTTCGAGGCCCGGGGCATGGACGCGGAGGGCAGGATCATGGGGGAGCTGGTGCCCGCGGGGGTGCGTCCCGAGCTGCTGGCCACGCTGGAGGCGATGGGCCTGCCCCTGCCCTCGATGTTCGCCGCCACCTCGCGCAGGCTCTGATCCCGGCCACTCCTGCTACCGTGGGGATCACGCACTCCACTTGGGTGCGGCGCCGCGGTGTCCCGACCTCGCTTCCTCGACGGGCCCCCGACTCGAACCTGACTCGAGGAGACAGGAGAATCCACCTGATGCAGAGTGGACAGATCAAGAAGCTGGTTTCCGAGCGCGGTTTCGGCTTCATCACCGGTGACGACGGCCAGGAGTACTTCTTCCACCGCAGCGGCACGTCGGGCGACTTCGACGGGCTTCGCGGCGGCGAGAAGGTGACCTTCGAGATCGAGCGCAGCCAGAAGGGCCCGCGCGCGACCGGCGTCAAGGTCGAGGCCTAAACCTCACCACCGGCTCTTGGGGCGTCGAGTTTTTGCCTTCACCGGCAGGAACTCGGCGCCCCAAGTCTTTTAAGGCGGGAACGCGCTGAGCTTCCCAGCTCACGGCGGAAAGGCGTCGGGGAGCGCGGACTCGAACCGCGGACCCCTGGTCCCCCAGACCAGTACTCTAACCATCTGAGCTACTCCCCGACGGGTCCGGGGGCGCATTGTACAGCGCCCGCGCGGGCCGCCCGCGACGGGCGGGGGAGGGGCCGCCCCAGGCTCGGCGGAGCCGCCCAAGCTGACAATGCAGCTATAAAGGGATGCGACAGTCCGTCCCGTAGTAGTGAGTTGTCCGTCCTGTCCTTCCCCACGCAGCTGCTCGACGACCAGTGGCCTCGCCGCCTCAGCCGCCGTCCGGCGGCCTCCGCGGCCGTCGCCGCGCTGTGCCTGGCCGCCCTCGGCGCCCTGGTCGCCGGCGACCTGCGCACCGACCCGTCGCTGACCTTCGGCGCGCTCCAGGTCGTCCCGCTGGCGGTGGCCGGCTGGCTGCTCGCCCCCGGCCTGGCCCTGGCCATCACCGCCGCAGCGGCGGCCCTGCGCATCGTCGTCGTGGCCGCGGGCGCGGTGCACCCGGTCACCGGGGTCATCCAGGCGGTGGTCGGCGTGGGGGTGGGGTTGCTGGTCGTCGCCCTGGCGGGGAGTGCCCGGGCCCGCACCGTCATGGAACGGCGCGCTCGCGGCATCCGCCGGCTCACCAGGCTGCTCGACGCGCTGCGATCGCTCGGCCCGGAGACCGACCCCGTGCTCGGCCTGGGCGAGATCCTCGCCGCCGCCGCCGCGGTCTTCGGCGACCCCGAGAGCGAGGCGCCGCGCACCTTCCTCGCCGTGATCGACGGCGACCGCCTGCGCGTCGCACTGGAGCGCAACCGCACCGGCGGCCAATCCCTGGTGGGGGAGTCCTTCGCACTGCGCGACGCCCCCGGCCTGATCCGCGTCCTCGACGACGGCGGCTCGACCACCACCCAGCGCCGCCAGCTCCGCGGCGCGGCCCGGCAGATGGCGGCGCGCGCGGACGTCGCCACCATGATCAGCTCGCGGGTCCGCGGCGGGGGAGAGGCGCACGGACTGCTCTGCGTCGCCTTCCCCGAGGAGCGCTGGTTCGACACCGAGGAGCTGCGCTTCCTGCAGGCCATGGCCCACCTCGCCGGCATGGCGGTCGACGCCGCCTCCGCGGTCACGCTGGAGCGGCGCCAGAGCGACGAGCTGCGCCGCCGCGCCGAGCACATCACCGAGCTGGAGGGCATGAAGCGCGAGTTCCTGCTGCTCGCCTCGCACGAGCTGCGCAGCCCGCTGGCGGTGGCCCGCGGCTACGCGGCGATGCTGCGCGAGGGCAGCCTCGGCAAGCCCCCACCGTCCTTCCGCAGGCCGCTGGCGATCATGGAGGACAAGCTCGCCGAGATGAGCGCCCTGGTCGACGACATGCTGGAGACGGCCCGCCTGGAGACCGGCAAGCTGGACCTGGTCCGCGACGACGTCGACCTGCGCCAGGTGGTCGAGAACGCGGTGGCCCAGGTGCAGACCGGGCTCAGCGAGCGCCACCACCTCGAGGTCGACCTGCCCGGCCGCCCGGTGGTGGTGCGCGGCGACACCGAGCGGCTGCGCCGCATCGCCGTCAATCTTTTGGACAACGCTGTCAAATACTCGCCGGACGGCGGCGCGGTGTCCTGCATGGTCGACGCCGACGACCGCCACGCCGAGGTGCGCGTCCAGGACCACGGCCTGGGCATCGCCGCCGAGGCCCAGGCGCGCATGTTCCAGCGCTTCGGTCGCATCGTCACCCCGCTGACCAGCCACATCCCCGGCACCGGCCTGGGCCTCTACCTCTGCCGCGAGCTGGCCCGCGCCCACGGCGGCGACGTCACCGTCGAATCCCGGGAAGGGGAGGGGAGCACCTTCACGCTCACCCTGCCGCTGGGCCGGCCCGCCACCCCCAACTAGGCATCGGGTACCCTGAGCACCGCCATGGCTGTCCTCGTCGCCTGCGACCACTGCGGCCGCATGACACCGATCTACCGCCTCGCCGGGGTGATCTTCGACGGTCGCGTCGCCCGCCTCTGCCCGTGGTCGGTGGCCAGGGAGCAGGACCGGATCACCACGCCCTACGCGCCGCGCACCGACAGCGGCGCCATCCAGCCCAGCACCTCGCGCGAGGCCTGGTAGCGGGCGCGATGCGCTTCCACGACCGGCTCCGCGACGCGATGGAACGGAGCGGGTCGCTGCTGTGTGTCGGCCTCGACCCGGACGCGTCGCTGGGCACCCCGGCGGCGGTCGAGCGCTTCTGCCTCGACGTGCTCGACGCCACGCTGGTCCACTGCGCCGCCGTCAAGCCCAACCTGGCCTTTTTCGAGCAGTTCGGTCCCGACGGGCTGCGCGTGCTGCTGCGGGTGCGCGAGCGCGTGCCGTCCGACCGCGTGCTGCTGCTCGACGCCAAGCGCGGCGACATCGGCAGCACCGCCGAGGCCTACGCGCGGGCGCTCTTCGACGTGCTGGGCGCCGACGCGGTGACGGTCAACCCGCTGATGGGCGGCGACACCGTCGAGCCGTGGCTGCGGTATGCCGAGCGCGGCTGCGGAGTGTTCCTGCTGGCGCGGACCAGCAACCCGGGCGCGGCCGACCTGCTGGAGCAGCGGCTCGCCGGGGGCGAGGCGGTCTACGAGCACATCGCCCATCTCGCCGGGCAGTGGGACGGGGGGCGTGGGGCGCTGGGGCTGGTGGTCGGCGCCACCGCGCCCCCGGCGATCGCGGCGCTGCGTGCCCGGGCGCCTGAGCTGCCCTTCCTGCTCCCCGGCGTCGGCGCCCAGGGCGGCTCGCTGGAGGACGCCCTGCGCGCCGGCGTCGACGCCACGGGCTTCGGCGCGCTGATCTCGGTGAGTCGCGGCATCGCCGGCGCCGCCGCGGGTCCGGGCGCCGCCGCCGCCGAGCTGCACCGCCGCATCGTCGCCGCGCGCACGCCCAGCACCGCGTAGCGGCGCGCAGCCGCGGGCCCCAGCGCCTACACTCCGTCGCCAATGCCCACGTCGACCGTCGAGCTGAGCGGCCACATCATCGACAGCATGATGCTGCCGCGCATCTTCGACGCCATCATGGACCTGGGCGGCTCCTTCCGCGTCGAGGAGTTCCGCGTCGGCCAGAGCCAGGACGAGCCGTCCTACACGCGCATCGCGCTCACCCACGACAGCGACGACGGGCTCACCGCGATCATCGCCGCCTGCCAGCAGCAGGGCGCCGTGCAGCTCCGCCCCGCGCAGGTGCGCACCGAGCCCGCGCCGCGCGACGGCGTCTTCCCCGACGCCTTCTACTCGACCAGCAACCAGCCCACCCAGGTGCACCTCGGCGAGCGCTGGGTGGAGGTCGAGGACATCGAGATGGACTGCGGCATCGTCGTCTCCGGCGAGCGCGCCTGCTGCGTCGCGGTCAGCGAGATCCGCGGCGGCGACGCAGTTGTGGTCGGACATGACGGAATCAAGGTGCGCCCCCTGGAGCGCAGCCGCAACCGCGAGATCTTCGGCTTCATGACCTCGCAGGTGTCCTCGGAGAAGCCCAAGCACCTGGTCATCCGCGAGCTGGCCGAGACGATGCGCTCGATCCACGCCGGGGGCGGACGGATCGCCTTCGTCGGCGGCCCGGCGATCATCCACACCGGCGCGGGCGTGCACCTCTCCCGGCTGATCCGCGACGGCTGGATCGACGTGCTCTTCGCCGGCAACGCGCTGGCCGCGCACGACATCGAGTCACAGTTCTTCGGCACCTCGCTGGGCATCGACCTGCGCAACGGGCTGCCCATCGAAGCCGGCCACGAGCACCACATCCGGGCCATCAACCGCATCCGCTCGCACGGCGGCATCGCCGCGGCGGTCGCGTCAGGGGAGCTGCGCGACGGCGTGATGTACGAGGCGACCCGGCGCGGCATCGAGGTGGTGCTGGGCGGCTCGGTGCGCGACGACGGCCCGCTGCCCGAGGTGGTCACCGACATGGTCGAGGCGCAGCGGCGGATGCGCGCGGCGCTGCACGGCGTCGAGCTGTGCATCATGTGCGCGACCATGCTCCACGCCATCGCCACCGGCAACCTGCTCGCCGCCGCGGTCAAGACGGTGTGCGTCGACATCAACCCCGCGGTGGTCACCAAGCTCGCCGACCGCGGCTCCTCGCAGACGCTGGGGCTGGTCACCGACGTCGAATCCTTCCTGCGTGAGCTGTCGGAGTGCCTGGTGTGATGAACGCCGCGTCGATCGTCTACGACGACACGTTCCTGCTCCACGACTTCCCCGGCCACCCGGAGAGCGCCGCGCGGCTGCGCGCCATCACCGGCAAGCTCGGCTCCGACCCCGCGCTGCATGCGCTGCCGATGTCGCCGGCGCCGGAGGCCGGCATCGACGCGCTGCGCGCGGTGCACACCGAGCAGCACATCCTCGCCGTCGAGCACGCGGCGCGCGGCGACGGCGGCTGGCTCGACGGCGACACCTACTGCACGGCGAAGTCGTACGACGTGGCCCTGCGCGCCGCGGGCGCGGCGATGCGCGTCACCGAGATGGTGATGCAGGGCTCGTCGCGCAGCGCCTTCGCCCTGGTGCGGCCGCCCGGGCATCACGCCACGCCCTCGCAGCCGATGGGCTTCTGCCTGTTCAACAATGCGGCCGTGGCGGCGCGGTCGGCGCAGCGATTGCACGGCGCCGAACGAGTCGCCGTCGTCGACATCGACGTACACCACGGCAACGGCACCCAGGACGTGTTCTATGACGACCCCTCGGTGCTGTACTGCTCGCTGCACCAGTGGCCGCTGTACCCGGGGACCGGGTTGCAGCGCGAGACGGGAGAGGGGAGGGGCGAGGGCACGACGGTCAACGTGCCGCTGCCGCCCGGCACCGACGGCGATCGCTGGCTGCACGCGTTCGAGTCGCGCGTCGTTCCGGCCCTCGTTGCCCATCGCCCCGACCTGATCGTGGTCAGCGCAGGCTACGACGCGCACGCGGCCGACCCGCTCGCCGAGCTGCGCCTTTCCACCGACACGTACGCGCAGGTGGCCTCGCGACTGGCGGCGATCGCCGGCGAGCTCTGTGGCGGGCGCACGGTATGGGTCCTCGAAGGCGGCTACGACCTCGACGCCCTGGCCGCGTCGGTGGGAGCGACGCTCACGGCTCTGGAGGCGGCGTGATGACGATGCGCGGTCGGTTCGTCGCGGTGGGCGCGGTGATCGGTGCGCTGCTGCTGGCGGGTTGCGGCACGCCCGGAACCAGCCGCAACGGCGTGGCCACCAACCCCGCCAACCTGCCCAACGGCGGTGCCCTGGCCAGCGGCTCGCCGGGCGCCAGCGCCAGCAGCGGCGTGCAGACCAGCGGGGTGCGCACAGTTCTGGCCCCACTTGGCCTCAACCTGCGCAGCGCCGACTCGTCGCAGTCGCAGGTGCTGGGCACCGTCGCCCAGGGCACGCTGCTCACCGTCATCGGCCACAGCGACAGCAACGGCGGCTGGTACCGCGTCAAGGGCGACACCACCTCCGGCTGGATCACCGCCAGCGCCAACTTCTCCAGCCCGCACCGCTTCACGCTGTACCAGTCGGCGCCGCGCGGCTTCAACGCGCTCTACCTCGAGGGCTGGGCGTTCACCGAGAGCGACACGGCGGTGGTCTTCCGTCCCACCGCGGGTGGGGGACAGGCGATCGTGGTCACCACCGGAGCCACCATCGAGCAGCTCGGCCCCGCCGGGCGCAGCGGCTACACGCTGGCCTCGACCGACACCGTCGAGGTCTTCGGCGTCACCGCCAACCTGCGCGTCTTCTCGCGCACCGGCACGGTGGCGTCGCCGGGGGCGGATTCACCGCCGCCGCTGTCCCACCTCGCCGAGGTGCGCTTCACCATCGACTCGACGCGCGCCATGCGCCTCGACTTCGGCTACGACGACAGCGGCCAGATCAGCGAGTTCAGCGACTTCTTCAACTCCATCTCCTTCCCGCCGCCCGCCTCGCCCGGCGCCTCACCGTCGCCGAGCCCGACGCCGCTGCCGCCCGGCGCGCCGCCGACGCCGCTGTGATCACCCGCGACCTGCAGGTCGACACCTCGCGCGTCTCGGTGGTCGACATCACCTCGGCGGCTGCCGACCTCTGCCGCGAATCCGGCGGCGACGGGCTGCTGTCCGTCTTCGTTCCCCACGCCACGGCGGGGCTGGCCCTGATGGAGACGGCCAGCGGGTCGGAGAGCGACCTGGTCGAGGCCCTGCAGCGGCTGCTGCCGCGCGACGACCGCTACGCGCACGCGCACGGCTCGGCGGGACACGGCGCCGACCACCTGCTGCCCGCGCTGGTCTCGCCGTCGGTGGTCATCCCGGTGCAGGACGGGCGGATGCAGCTGGGGACGTGGCAGAGCGTGGTGCTCGTCGACCTCAACCGTGACAACCCGCGGCGGACGGTGCGGCTGTCCTTCCTGCGAGGCTAGCGGCCGGCCAGGGCTCCTCCGTCTGCGCGCCCCGCGCCGGGGCCGTCGCCACCACGCAGACGAGCAGCGCGCCCGCGCCGGCGATGTACTCGAGCAGGCTGCGCGGGCCGAGGAACAGCGCCAGGCCGCCGAGCAGCACGCCGATGCCGGGATGGGTGCGGTCCCAGCGCAGCGCGGCGACGGCGGACGCGGCCACGCAGACGAGCATGAGCACGGTGAACAGCGGGGCGGCGGCGTAGGGCAGGAAGCCCGAGGTCACCAGGCCGACCAGCCCGGCGCCGAGCGGGAAGAGGCCGTCGACCAGCGGTCCCATGACGCCGTGGACGTAGGCGCCGGGGCCCATGGCCACGAAGGGCAGGTTGAGCAGGGCGAACCCGGCGACGGTGGCGATCGTGGCCCGGAGCAGGGCGGGGCGGCCGCCGCGCGCGTGGGCGGTGGCCACCAGGGCGGGGGCGAGGAACCAGGCGGTCTGCTTGGTCCCGCAGGCGAGGCCGAGGGCCAGGCCGCCCAGCCATGTGGTGGGGCCGGCCCAGGCGAGCAGCAGCAGGGCGACGACGGCGGCGTCGGTGTGGCCGTCGGGGATGAGGGCGAGCAGGGCGAGCTGGGCGGCCAGGGCGGCGGCGACGGCGCCGCGGTCGGTGGTGGCGCGGCGCACGGTGACGGTGATGGCGGCGAGGAGCAGGGCGGCCATCAGCCAGGGGAACGCGCCGGGGCCGGCCAGTCCGAGCAGGACGGTGCCGCCCGGGTAGTTGAGGCCGCGCTCGATCTCCGGGCGCGACGCGTCGGCGGTGGCGGCCTGCACGGCGGCCGCGACCTGGGCGTCGCCGGGCATGGCGGTGGCGCCGGCGAAGACGCCGCGGCGCAGCACGGTGGCGCTTGGGTGGGGGCAGCCGTCCGCGTGCTGCACGGCGAGGGCGTCGTAGGAGGCATAGGGGTCGTGGCCGGCGGTGAGCTGGCCGGCGGCGCCGAAGGTTGCGGCGGCGACGTCGTCGCGGCAGCGCAGCGCGGTGCCGGTGGGCGCCGAGGCCAGGGTGGTGGCCAGCAGGGCGATGCCGGAGACGGCCAGGGCGGCGCAGACGGCGGCGGCGACTTGGGCGGTGTGGCGGCCGGGCGTGGCGCGGCGGTCGAGGGCTCTGGCGGCGAGGGCGACGCCGAGGGCCACGGCCAGCCAGCCGAGCACCAGGCGGCCGTTGAGGCTGTCATGGGCGATGACCGGGACGGTCAGCAGCAGACCGGCGCAGCCGGCGACCAGCACCCGGCGCGCGGCCGGGTCGGTCGGGACCAGGGACATGCAGCCCTTATACGGTCCGCCGTCGCGAGCGGAGCGGGCCGTTCCCGCACTGCGACCGCAGCGAGGGGAGGCGTTTGCCGGGGCGCTTGACAGGCTCACCCTCCTGGTTTAAGCTTTTGATCATGAGAATCTTCATTATCAGCACCTAAACGCGCGGGAATCGTCGGCGATGCCAGCCCAACGCGCCTCCGTCTCCCGCCGCCCGACCGCGCCGCACGCCGTGCGGGGCCCGGCGTGGGCCACACGGATTCCCGGCCCCAGCGACCCACTGCCGGACCAGATCCAGCGGTTCCTCGACATGCTGCGCATCCAGCGCAACCGGCCACTGACCACGGTGCGCGCCTACCGCCAGGACCTGGCGAAGTTCGTCGCCTTCTGCCGGCAGGCCGGCCTCCCGCAAGACCCGCTCGCCCAGAGCCTCGACCGCGCCCACCTGCGCCGGTACCAGATCGAGCTCGCCGACGTCCTGCCCAATCCGCGCACCCGCGCCCGCGCCCTGGTCGCCCTGCGCCGCTTCCTGAGCTACGCCTATGACGAGGGCTGGACGCCCGCCGAGCTGAGCCGGCTGGTCGCCGTCCCGCGCTACGTGCTCGGCGACCCACACCCGGTGCCCACCTCGAACGTCCCGCGCCTGCTCGCCGCGCTGCCCACCGAGACCCTGCGCGACCTGCGCGACCGGGCGCTGGTTCACTTCCTGATCGCCACCGGGTGTCGCATCAGCGAAGCATGCGCCCTCGACCGCACGGATGTGCGCCCCGATGGCTTCCGCGTCCTCGGCAAGGGCGGCAAGCACCGCACCGTGTACCTCACCGAGGCGGCCTGGACCGCCGTCACCGGCTACCTGTCGCGCCGCGGGCCCGACCAGAGCCCCGCCCTGTGGATCAGCGTCGCCCACGCCGACATGCCGCGGGGGAGGGTCCTCCCCCACAACCGCCTGACCACGGACGGCGCCCGCCGGGCGCTGCAGAACCTTCGCCGCCGCTTCGCCGACCAGGGCGCCGACGCCTTCGCGCTGATCGCCGACCTGCGCACCCCGCACGGCGCCCGCCACACCGCCGCAACCACGCTGCTCGAGGCCACCGACGGCGACGTGCGCCTGGTCCAGGAGGTCCTCGGCCACGCCACCCTGGAGACCCTGCGCGTCTACACCGAGATCACCGACAAGCGCAAGCGCGCCGCCTACCAGCGGCTGGGCACGTATCTGAAGGCGGTGGGCGACGAGGGCAGCAACCCGCCCACGTCCTGAGGGCTGTCGCCGGTTGCCTCAGTCCACGTCCGGTGCCGGGAGGTCCCGCCAGACGTTCCCCAGGTAGCGCAGCGGGCCCGCGAACCCCTCCGCGTGGCAGGCGAGCAGATCGCCGCCGATCGCCGGGAACAGCGCCAGGTCGCCGAGCCGCGCCAGGGGCAGCCACGCCGCATCGACCAGCCGGCCGTCGTACCCCGGCCGCAGCGTGCCCGAGCTCACCGTCGCCACGAACGCGACGTGCACGATGTGCCGCCCGTCGTGCCCGTCGATCGACTCGCAGATCAGCACCGGCCGCCCGACCTCGCCCTCCAGCCCGGTCTCCTCGAAGAGCTCGCGGCGGGCCGCCTGCGCCATGGTCTCCCCCGCCTCCACTCCCCCGCCGGGCAGCAGCCAGTACTCCTGGCCGTGCTTGCGGTGCTGCACGAGCAGGACCCTGCCCTCCCCGTCGACCGCCACGCACGCGGCCCGGATGCGGATTCCCACCGCCGCATTATCCCAGGCCTCACTTGACTCCGAACAGCCGTTCGAACTAGAGTCGGTCTCGTCCACGAACGGACGTTTGGAGCCTGACCCCATGATGGCCTACGACCTCGCCCCCACCCGCCGCGGCCTGCGCCGGTCCCGGCGCTCCCTGCGGCGCGACCCGCTGATCGTCGCGGCCGCCCTGCTCTGCGCCGTGCTCCTGATGATCCTGCTCGGCCAGGCCGTCTACGGCGGCACCTCGGTCGGCGGCGAGCGCATCCAGGTCCAGTCCGGCCAGACGCTCTGGAGCATCGCCAACGCCCACTACCCCGGCGACGACGTCCGCGCCCGGGTCGACCAGATCATCACCGCCAACCACCTCCCCACCGCCCAGGTCGACGCGGGCCAGACCCTCGTCCTCCCCGCGCCGTAGAGCGTCAGCGCCAGCAAATTCTTTCTCTTAGAGCGTCAGCGCCAGCCGCCGCGACTCACGCCCCCAAGCCCAGCGCTCAACGCCGCACCGGCTCCCGGGTCCGCGGCGCCGCAGGCTCCGACCCAGCAGGCTGCCCACCCCTCCGTCTCCGCGCAGGCGGCTCCGGCACCGTCCTCCCCCGCCGCACCAACTCCAACCACGCCGGCGTCCCCGGCGGCACGGGCAGCGGCTGATCATCACCCCCACCGTGCCCGCCGTCGTCGCCGTACTCATCCTCCTGCCCGTGCGCGTCGAGCACCCGCCAGAGGATCACGCTGAACGCGGCAAACAGCGCCAGCTTGCTCAACACCGCCATCAGTGCCCCCGCGAGCTGCTGGTCGCCGAGCGCATCCAGCCCGGTCACCCGCGGCGCCGCCACGTACGGCGCATAGAACGTGTGCTTGGCCAGCGCGAAGAGCAGCCCCGCAAACGTCTGCGGAATCGTTGCCAGCAGGATGTACCCCAGCTTGATCAGCGACCCCATCCCCGACGTCCCACTCCCCGCCGGCTCCACGATGGCCCACCAGAACTGCAGCGACACCGCGAACAGCATCAGCAGCTGCAGTGCATAGAGCATCGGATGGTCGAGCGACGCCGAATACAGCGCCGGCACGTGCCACCCGAAGAACACCCCGTTGACACAGACGATGGCCACCGCCGGATGCACCAAGACCCGCGCCACCGCACCCACCGGTCGCGGCAGCGGCCGCGCCCCGCGCGGCAGAGCCAGCAGCACCAGCGGCGGCGCAAACCCCATGACCAGGGTGACCTGGACCAGGTGCGCGGTCAGCAGGTAGTGCCCGGCCAGCGTCGCCACCGGTGAGAGGAAGGCGGCCGCCAGCAGAACCACCGCCGCCACCAGCGCCACGGCGCGCCGGCGCAGCTCCCGAGCCTGCTCCGGCGCCGCCCACCGTCCCGCGATCCGCAGCCGCCGCCCCACCACGACGGCGACGGCGACCAGGGCGACGATCAGGAGCGGGCTCCAGTCGAAGTCCGACGGGGATGGCAGTCCCACGCGCTCACCGTATCAGGATGGACGGAGCTCGACCAGCCGCTCCACTCCCCTCTGCGACGCCGGATCGGGCACGATACGCAGCGCAACCCCATGAGCCCAGCCGCCACCACCCAGTACCAGTTCGCGACGCTGACCTCGAGCCCGCCCGCCGAGGTCCTCGACGGCATCGCCGGCATCGACCTGCCCGCCGACCTCTCGGTCACCGAGCGCGGCTCGACCTACCTGGTCATCGGCCCCAAGCCGAGCGCCTACGACGCCCGCCTGGCCGTCGCCCTGTGCACCCTGCTGGTGCTCACCGTGCTCATCCTCAGCGCCTTCTCGGTGGTGCTGATCGCCTTCCTGCCGGTCGCCGCCGTGCCGCTGATCCCCCTGCTGCTCCGCGACAGCGACGACCTCGCCGTCGGCGCCGTCCCCGACGACCGCGACGGCGCCACCCGGGTGACCATCCACGGCCAGGCCCCGGCCAAGCTCACCTCGGCCCTCGACCTCTTCCTCACCCACCTGCCCGTCCCGCCCGAGCTGAGCGACGAGCCGCCCGCCGCCAACGGCAGCAACGGCCACAGCGGGCCCCGCTCCGCCGGCGACCAGCCCGTCCGCGCCCCCGAGCCCACCGCCGCCGACTGAGCCCCGGCCGAGCCGCGCGTCACGCCACGCACCGGGCCGCGGCGCCGTAGGATTGCCGCCACGTCGCCGCAGAAGGAGGAGCTTGAGCCATGCGTGGTCTGATGATGGAGACCCCCCTCACCATCCCGGGTCTCATCGTCCCCCGTGCCGAGAAGGTCTACGCTCGCACCCCGGTTGTGGCCCGAGCGGGCCAGAACGAGGTGCGCACCACCTGGGGCGAGGTCGTCGGCAGGGCGCGCCGCCTGGCCACCGTGCTGCGCGACATGGGCGTGCGCGAGGGCGACCGCGTGGCCACCTTCGGCTGGAACACCCACTGGCACCTCGAGGCGTACATCGGCATCCCCTCGATGGGCGCGGTGCTGCACACCCTCAACATCCGCCTCTTCCCCGACCAGGTCGCCTACATCGCCGACCACGCCGACGACTCGGTGGTGCTGGTCGATCGCAGCCTGCTGCCGCTGTGGCGCCAGGTCGAGGCCAAGCTCAGCCGCCCGCGCCCGCTGCTCATCCTGCCCGACAGCGACGACACCTCCGGCGACGGCGACGGCGTCGACTACGAGCAGGCCATCGCCGCCGCGCAGCCCATGGTCGAATGGCCGGAGATCGACGAGAACGCCGCCGCGGCGATGTGCTACACGAGCGGCACCACCGGCAACCCCAAGGGCGTCGTCTACAGCCATCGCAGCAGCGTGCTGCACAGCTTTGCGACAGCCTTGGCCGGAACTCTGGGGATCGGCGCCCAGGACACCGTGTGCGCCATCGTGCCCATGTTCCACGCCAACTCCTGGGGACTGCCGCACGCGGGCGCGATGGTCGGCTCCGCGCTGCTGCTGCCGGGGCGCGACCTCACCCCTGCGGCGATCTGCTCGCTGATCGAGCGCGAGCACGCCACCGTCGCCGCCGGTGTCCCCACCATCTGGCTCGGTGTGCTGGATTACTGGCGTCGCGAGAAGCCCGACCTCTCCTCGCTGCGCACCGTCATCTGCGGCGGCTCGGCGGCGCCCGCGGCGCTGTGCAAGGCGTTCGAGCAGGAGATCGGCGTGCCCATCACCCACGCGTGGGGGATGACCGAGACCAGCCCGATCGGCAGCGTGTCGCGACTTCCTGTCGAAGCCGGCCAGAACCCCGACGACGCCACGCGCGAGTACTACAACACCTCGCAGGGACGCCCCGTCCCCGGCGTCGAGCTGCGCGTCACCGGCGAGGACGGCGAGGAGGTTCCCTGGGACGGCCAGAGCATGGGCGAGATCTGGGTGCGCGGCCCGTGGATCGCGCGACAGTACTACGGCGACGCCGAGCCCGATCCCGCCAAGTTCCAGGACGGCTGGCTGCGCACCGGCGACGTCGCCACCCTCGACGAGCTCGGCTTCCTGCGCATCGTCGACCGCACCAAGGACCTGGTCAAGTCGGGCGGCGAGTGGATCTCGTCGGTGGAGCTGGAGGGCCACATCATGGCCCACCCCGACGTGCTCGAAGCCGCGGTCATCGGCGTTCCCGATACCAAGTGGGACGAGCGCCCGATGGCCTGCGTGGTGCTGCGTCCCGAGGCACGCGAGCGGGTCAGCGCCGAGGACATCCTCGAATTCCTGCGCCCGCGCGTCGCCAAGTGGTGGCTGCCCGACCACGTCGTCTTCATCGACGAAGTGCCCAAGACCAGCGTCGGCAAGTTCGACAAGAAGGTGTTGCGCTCGCAGTTCAGCGAGGCTCCCGAGGCCAGCGCCACCACCGCCGGCAGCGGCACCGCCTCGTCCTAGCCGCGATGCGCCGCACTCTCGCCTCGCGGCGCCGGCCGCTGGTCGCGCTGCCCGCCGTGCTGCTTGCCGCGTGCGGGAGTGGCGGCGGGTCTTCCGGCGCCTCGCCGACCGCGGCGGCGACCGCGAGCGCGACACCCACCGCGACCGCTGCCGCGACGGTCGCGTCGACCGCGACGCCGACGCCCGCTCCGCCCGCACTGCTGGTGTGGGTGGTCGGCACGGGAGGCAGCGGCGGATCGGAGGTCCGCACCGTGCCGGTCGGTGGTGGGAGCGCCCACGTGGTCGCCGCATTGCCCGCTGACGCACTCGTCCTGGCGGCAGGCTCCGGCAAGCTGGCGGTGGCCTTCAACGACCACACCATCCACGTCATCGACCTGGCCGGCGGCGCGGTCGACACCTACCCGGTGGCCGGTGCGCCGGCGACGGTGGTCGGCGGCGCCTTCAGCCCGGACGGCAAGCGCTTCGCCTTCGTGGCGGCGACGGCCACGCCGCTCGGCGGCTCGCTGCAGGTGCTCGATCTGGTCACCAAGGCGTCGACCGCGGTGCGCAGCTTCCCCAGCAACACCGTCGACGTCCCCCAGCGCTGGAACGGCGATGCCATGGTCGGCACGGCGATCGTCGCCTTCGCGGACGCGGGTCCGCAGGCGCTGGTCCGCCTCGACCCGGTCACCGGAGCGAGGCTGGCGAGCAGCGACATCACCGGCAGCGGCGCCGTGGCCATCGCACCCGACGGGGTGCACGCCGCGGTGAGCAAGCACAACCACCTCGGCGACGACGGCGACTCGCCGGGTGGCCCCGGTCCGGCGCAGCCGTTCAACACGCTGCGCACCGCGTCGATCGGCGCCGCGCCGGTCGACGTCTTCCAGGAGCCGCACCACCAGGTCGTGCCCCTGGCACTTTCTGCCACAGGTGACACGATCTGCTTCTCGGACGACCCCGCGGCCGGGGCCTTCGCGGGCATCACGCAGAGTCCTGCGTTCGGGCTGTTCCTGCGCAGTGGGACCACATCCACTCAGCTCGCCCACTGGGATGGGAGCCGGTGGGACCGGGGGATGTTCGTGGGGAGCGCGGTCGCGGTGGCGAATCACACCTCGGCGGCGGAGAAGCTGGAGCTGGTCAGTGCGGGGGGTGCGCCGTCGACGCTGGATACGGTCAGTGGTGGGGATGAGCCGGTGTTTCTGGGGCTGGCGTAGGGAACCGCTCGCCTCGATGGGCCGCGCGAATGTCGCGCCTCGCCCAGGATGCGATGGCCGCCGCGCGGCTGACTTTCGACTGGTCTGACCCCGTAGCTAGCGCGGGTCGGGTGTTCCCGCGAATTCGCGAGCCCGAAGCAGCATGGTCGGGCGGGTCACGCCCTTGAGGGACACCTCGCCGATCTCCTCCAGCTCGACGCCCTCGATGCCGTCCGGAGCAACCGCCGCCGACACCAGCACCTCCCGCGGCCGCGCGTACTCGTTGATGCGCGCCGCGACGTTGACGGTGAGCCCGAACACGTCGCCCGCGTGCACCACGACGGGACCGCGGTGAATGCCGACGCGCGCCCGCGCCAGGCCGGCGCGGTGGATGGCCTGCACCACCTCGAGGCCGCAGCGCACCGCGGCGGTACCGTCGGTGAACAGCAGCAGGGCGCCGTCGCCGAGCATCTTGACGATGCGGCCGCCGCGGCTGCGGGTGGCGTCGATGACCACGTCCTCGAAGCCGGCGGCGATCTGCGCGGCGCGGTGGTCACCGGCACCGTCGACCAGCGGGGTGAAGCCGACCAGGTCGACGAAGACGACGGCCGGGTCACCGCTGCGGGTGCGCACCCCGCGGCCCTCGCGGACCGCCTCCATCATGTCGCTGGTGATCGACTCGAGCACCGAGTTCTGCAGGTGCTGGCGGTGCATCCAGTGGGTGAGCGCGACCACCGCGGGGACGGCGGCCGAGGCGATGTGGGCGATGTGGGTGCGACCGACGGCGTCGCCCTGCATGCAGGCGCCGAGCACCGGTTCCTCGACGTACTGGCGGAAGACCTGCACCTGCACCTCGGCGGCACGGCGCACCGCTTCGGACGTGCTGCGCACGGTGTGGTAGTGCGCTTCGGCCGGCATGGGCAGCGAGATGAGCTGGACGACGTGCTGCAGGACCTCGACCTGGTCGGTGGTCAGCGGCTTGTCGGCGGGGGTGTCGGGGAGGCCGGCGGCGCGGAGCAGCGCCTGCACTTCGTCACAGGTGACCGCGGTTCCCTGCAGGACCTCCGCAAGCGTGCGCTCCTCCAGCTCTCCCGGGTCGGGAAGGAAGGTCTCCAGCAGGCTGAGGTCGAAGGCGCCGGCCTGGGAGGCGCGGACCACCTCGTCGACACCGCCGCCGGCGTCGGCCACCTGGCGGATGAGCTGGAGCTTGGTGAGCTCGATGTGGCGGAAGCCGCGGACGCCGTCGTGCTCGGTGCAGGTCACCAGGCCGGCGTGTTCGCAGTGGGCGAGGTCGTCGTCGGTGATGCCCGAGAGGGTGAGGACCTGCTGGCGGGTCAGCAGCATGGGTTCCACTTCCGTCGTGTGCGCGGCTGAATGCGCCGCCCTTCCGCGCCGGCTGAGTGTACTACCGGTCGGTCTGACCGGTCCGAGGGTCAGCCCAGGATGCGGATGACCGCGACCACGGTGCCCTCCAGGGTGAGGTCCCTGGGGAAGATGGGCTCCATGGTGGAGTTCTCCGGCTGCAGGCGCACCCGTCCCGACTCGCGGTAGAAGCGCTTGACGGTGACCTCGTGCTCGCCGGTGTTGTCGTTCTCGATGCGGGCGACGACGATGGTGCCGTTGGGTGCGTCCCGTCCTGGCCGGACGACGACGATGTCGCCATCGTGGATGCCGGCCTCGATCATCGAGTCGCCGTGGACGCGGAGGGCGTAGGCGCCCTCGTCGCCGGCGATCTCGGGACCGACGGTGATCTCGTCCTCGATGTTCTCCTCGGCGAGGACGGGCGAGCCGGCGGCGACGCGGCCGACCAGCGGGACGGTGAAGGAACGGCGCAGCGGCAGGATGTTGCTCCCGTTCTGCTCCTCACCCACCACCTCGACGGTGCGCGACTTGGTGGGGTCGCGCTTGATGTAGCCCTTCTGCTCCAGGGCGTTGAGGTGGTTCTGGACCGTGGAGGACGAGCTGAGCCCGACCGCCTGCCCGATCTCACGAACGGTCGGCGGGTACGCGTGACTCCGCTTGTGCTCCCGAAGGAATTCCAGGATTTCCCGCTGGCGCGGATTCAGGGCCTCAGCCATCACATCAAACCTCTGGCCGGATCTCGGCGGGGCTGACTGTATCACGGACATCGGGATTTTGCAAACGTTTGTTCCGGGGGTCCGCAACCGCCCGCAACAGCCCGGAAAAGGGCGCCGCTAGCCGAGCGCCGCGGCCGCGATCCGCGCCGCCAGAGCGGGCGGCGCCGAGCCCCGCAGGTGCACCCCGCCCTCCTCGTAGCGCTCCGACTCGACCACCCCGTCGCGGTGCAGCGCGGCCACCAACTCCTGCTGCGAGTAGGGCAGCACGACGTCGACCGCGCGCATCCCTTCGGCGATGACGTCGGACACCGCCTGGCGCAGCCGGTCGAGCCCGTCGCCGCGCAGCGCGCTCACCGGCACCACCTCCAGGTACGGCGCGAGGTCGAGCTCCGCCAGGCGCGACTCCAGCTCCGCGGGGCTGAGCAGGTCGACCTTGTTGACCGCCAGCACGGCCGGCTTGGTCATCGCCTCCAGGTCGTCGAGGACGCTGTGCACGGTGGCCAGCTGCTGCGCCGCGGCGGGGTGAGATATGTCCAGAACGTGCAGCAACAGGTCGGCCTCGACGACCTCCTCCAGCGTGGCCCGGAACGACGCCACCAGCTCGGTGGGCAGCTTCTGGATGAAGCCGACGGTGTCGATGAGCAGCGCCGACCCGCCGCTGGGCAGCGACATCGCCCGGGTGGTCGGGTCGAGGGTGGCGAACAGCTTGTCCTCGGCCACCACGCCGCCCTCGGTCAGGGCGTTGAGCAGCGAGGACTTGCCCGCGTTGGTGTAGCCGACCAGCGCCGCTGTGCGCTGCGTGCCCCGCGCGCGACGCGAGCGGTGCAGGGCGCGCTGCTTGCGCACCAGCCCCAGCTCCTTCTCCAGGTCGCGCAGCCGGGTGCGGATCCGCCGCCGGTCGATCTCCAGCTTCTGCTCGCCGGGACCGCGGGTGCCGATGCCGCCGCCGAGTCGCGACAGGTCGCGCCCGCCGACCAGTCGCGGCAGCATGTGGTTGAGCTGGGCCACCTCGACCTGGATGCGACCCTCGCGGCTGCGCGCGTGCTGGGCGAAGATGTCGAGGATCAGCTCGGTGCGGTCGACCACGCCGATGTCGAGCGCCTTCTCCAGGTTGCGCTGCTGGCGCGGCGAGAGCTGGTCGTTGCTGACCACCAGGTCATATTGCAGGTCGGAGCGCAGCGACTTCCACTCGGCCACCTTGCCCTTGCCGTAGAACGTCGCCGGGTCGGGGTTCTCGCGGCGCTGGATCTCCGAGCCGACCACCTCGGCGCCGGCGGTGCGCGCCAGCTCGGTCATCTCGTCGAGCTGCGAGGCCAGCTCCTCGTGGTTGGTGCCGGGCAGCTCCGCGGCGATCAGGAAGACCTTCTCGCCGCCGGTGATGTCTACAGGCGTAGCCCGCGCAGGCGCTCGCACGCCTCCTCGACACGCGCGTCCGGCGCGGTGACCGACACCCGGAACCAGCCCTCACCGCTGGGCCCGAAGCCCACCCCGGGGGTGATGTTGACGCCAACGTCGTCCAGAACCCGGGCGGCGAAGCCGATCGAGTCGAACCCGGCGGGGACTCGGCCCCACAGGTAGAAGGTGGCACGCGGTAGCGGGATGTCGATGCCCACCGAGGCCAGCGCCTCGCACACCATCACCTGGCGGCGGCGGATCACCGCGTTGCGCGCGTCCAGCTCGGACTGCGGCTCGGTCATCGCCTCGATGGCGGCGAGTTGCACCGCCTGGAAGATGCCGCTGTCGACGTTGGTCTTGACCTGGCCGAGCAGCTTGACCACCTCAGCGTTGCCGGCGCACATGGCGACGCGCCAGCCGGTCATGTCGTAGGTCTTGCTCAGCGAGTGGAACTCGACGGCGACGTCGCGGGCGCCGTCGAACTGCAGCACCGAAGGGGCGCGATAGCCGTCGTAGGCGATCTCGGTGTACGGCGCGTCGTGGGCCAGCACCATGCCGTGCTCGCGGCAGAAGGCGATGGCCTGCTCGAAGAACTCGTCGGGCGCCACCGCCGCGGTGGGGTTGTTGGGATAGTTGAGCCAGAGCAGACGCGCCCGCGCCAGCACGCCGGCGGGAATTGCGGACAGGTCCGGCAGGAACCCGTTCTCCTCGCGCAGCGGCAGGCGGTAGGGCTCGGCGTCGGCCATGATCGCGCCGGTGACGTACACCGGGTAGCCGGGGTCGGGGCAGAGCACGGCGTCACCGGGGTCGGCCAGGGCGATGGGCAGGTGGGCGATGCCCTCCTTGCTGCCGATCAGCGGCAGCACCTCGGTGTCGGGGTCGAGCTGCACGCCGAAGCGGCGCCGGTACCACTCCGCCTGGGCGACGCGCAGCGCACGCAGCCCGTAGTAGG
>DATMMX010000002.1:0-103233 GCA_035569495.1 Candidatus Angelobacter sp.
TTCGACCATCTTGGTGGTGCGCGAGACCAGGTTGCCGTAGTCGTTGGCCAGGTCGGCGTTGTAGCGGTCGACGAAGACCTCCATGGAAAAGTCGCCGTCGCGGTCGAAGGGGATCTCGG
Organism: Candidatus Angelobacter sp.; assembly: GCA_035569495.1. GTDB lineage: Bacteria > Chloroflexota > Dormibacteria > Aeolococcales > Aeolococcaceae > DASRDZ01. Next base: position 120 of record DATMMX010000002.1, read on the forward strand.
CCATGAGCACGTAGCGCACCGCGTCGCTGCCGAACTGCTCGACCAGGGCCAGCGGGTCGACGAAGACGCCGCGCGTCTTGCTCATCTTCTCGCCGCCCAGAGTCAGGAAACCGTGCGCGTGCACGCGGCGCGGCACATCGATGCCAGCGGCCATCAGCATGGCGGGCCAGATGATGGCGTGGAAGCGGGTGATGTCCTTGCCGATGACGTGGAAGTCAGCGGGCCAGAAGCGCGGGTAGTCCTCGCCGTCGGGATAGCCGGCGCCGGTGAGGTAGGCGGGCAGCGCGTCGATCCAGACGTAGATCACCTGGTCGGGATCGCCGGGGACGGGGATGCCCCACGTCGAGAAGGCGCGCGAGACGCTGATGTCGTCCAGCCCGCCGCGGATGACGTTGAGGATCTCGTTGCGGCGCGGCTCGGGGGTGAGGAAGTCGGGGTGCGCCGCGAAGTGGTCGAGCAGCGGCTGCTGGAAGGCGCTGAGGCGGAAGAACCAGTTCTCCTCCTCCACCCACTCCACCGGACGGTGGTGCACCGGGCACATCCCGGCGACCAGCTGCTTCTCGGTGTAGTACGCCTCGCAGGACGGGCAGAACCACGCCTGGTACTGGCCCTTGTAGAGATGCCCGTTCTCCGCAAGGCGGTTCCAGAGGTGCAGCGAGGTGCGCTCGTTGGCCTCGCTGCTGGTGCGCACCATCGCCGTGTCGGTGATGTCCAGCGAGTCGAAGAAGCGGCGGAAGATCTCCGCCTGCCGCGCCGCGTAGTCGGCCGGCGACAGTCCCTGCTCGGCAGCGGCGCGCTCCACGGATTGCGAGTGCTCGTCGGTGCCCACCGTGAAGCGCACCTCGCGGCCGCGCTGGCGGTGGTGGCGCGCGGCGACGTCGCAGCCGATCTTCTCGTAGGCGTGGCCGAGGTGGGGGGCGCCGTTGACGTAGTCGATCGCCGCGGTGACGTAGAAGCGGCCGTCCTCGACGGGCATCAGGCGCCCACCAGCACGGTGCACTCGCCCCGCGGCGGCGACGCGGCGAACTGCGCGGCGAGGTCCGCCGCGGTGCCGCGGTGGAACGTCTCGTGGATCTTGGTGACCTCGCGGGCCACCACCACCTCGCGGGCGCCGAGCAGCTCGGCGGCGATGGTCAGGGTCTTGGCGATGCGCATGGGGGACTCGTAGAAGGCGAGGGTGCGGCCCAGCTCCAGGGCTGCGCCGAGGGTGCGCACCAGCTTACCCGGCGTCCTGGGCAGAAAGCCCAGAAAGCAGAAGGCGTTGGCGTCGAGGCCACCGGCCGACAGCGCCGCCACCAGCGCCGACGGCCCGGGGATCGGTGTCACCGCGTGGCCACGCTCCCGCGCCGCGCGCACCAGGTGCATGCCGGGATCGCTGAGCCCGGGCGTGCCGCCGTCGGTGACCAGGGCCACGCTCTCGCCATTGTCGAGGCGCTGCAGGATGGCGGGGATGCGCCGCTCCTCGTTGAACGCCGGCAGCGAGAGCAGCGGCTTGGCGGGGATGCCGTGGGCGCTGAGCAGGACGCGGGTGCGCCGGGTGTCCTCGGCGACCACGGCGTCGCACTCGCGGAGTGTGCGCAGGGCCCGCAGGGTGATGTCCTCCAGGTTGCCGATCGGCGTGGCCACCACCTGGAGCGTGCCGCTCACCTGCCCCAGTCCCTCGGGTAGCGGAACTCGCGGTCGATGGTGCGGGCGCTGAGCTTGGCGATCAGCGGCGGGCGGCGCTTGTACTGCGAGTCGCGGACGCGGCGGCCGATCTCGTCGACGAAGGCGTCCTCGAAGCCCATGGTGCGCAGCTCGGCGCGGGTGCAGCGCGCGTCGACCAGGTAGTACAGCAGCACGTCGACGGCGGCGTAGGAGAAGCCCAGCTCCTGCTCGTCGGACTGGCCCTCCCACAGGTCGGCGCTGGGCGCCTTCTCGATCACCGACGGCGGCAGGTTCACGTGCCGCGCCAGCGCCCACACCTGCGTCTTGTAGAGGTCGCCGAGGGGGTTGAGGGCGTGGGCCATGTCGCCGAAGATGGTGCCGTAGCCGAGCAGCAGCTCGGTCTTGTTGCTGGTGCCCACGACCAGGGCGCGGTGCTTCCACGACATGTCATAGAGGATCGACATGCGCTCGCGGGCCATCTTGTTGCCGCGGCGGCCGCGCTCGGCGTCGGGGAACTGGTCGAAGTAGGCGTCGACCTGCGGGGAGATGTCGACGACCTCGGGCTTGATGCCAAGGCTGTCCGCAACTGTGCGGGCGTCGGCCTCGGACTCGGGGCTGCTGGTGCGGTACGGCATGATCACCGGCACCACGTTCTCGGCGCCGAGCGCCCGCTGCGCCAGCGCCGCGCTCAGCGCCGAGTCCACGCCCCCGCTGAGCCCGAGCACGACGCGCTCGAAGCCGACCTTGCGCACCTCGTCGCGAATGAAGCCGACCAGGATGCGCTCGACCAGCGTGGTGTCGATGGCCAGCGCCTCGGCCGCGTCGATCATCTGAGTCACGGCTGAGGCGGCTCGATGAGCCGCTGGTGGCGGAGGCGGTCGGTCTCGGCGTCGCTGAGGTCGTGGCGCTCGTCGCGGAGCAGCGGGTAGGCGAGGCGCACCCGGCGCAGCGCGTGCAGGTCGATGCGATGGCGCAGCAATTCCTCGCCGTCGCCGGCCTCGGCGCACACCTTGCCGTCGGGGTCGACGACGCGCGAGCCGCCCCAGAAGTGCACGCCGTCCTCGTAGCCGACGCGGTTGCAGTACAGGAGAAACGACGTGGTGAGCTGGGCGTAGGTGCGGGTCATGACGTCGTAGCTCATCGCCGTGCCCAGCGCCTGGCCGTGGCTGACACCGCGCCCCGGCGACGACGACGGGCAGAGCAGCAGGTCGACGCCCTGCCGCGCCAGCAGCGACGGCGCGCTCATGTGCCACATGTCCTCGCAGATCAGCGTGCCCGCGCGCCACGGACGCGGCTGCGCGGCGGACGGCAGCGGCGCCTCGAAGCTGCGGAAGCGGTCACCGGAGGCGAAGTAGCGCTGCTCGTCGAAGAGCCCGTAGGTGGGCAGGTAGACCTTGCGCTGCACGTGCACCAGGCGGCCGCCGCTGAAGTACAGCGCCGCGTTGTGGAAGCGGGTGTCCTCGGTCTCCAGCACCGCGCCGACCAGCAGGTCGACACCGTCGCTGGCGCGGGCCAGCTCGGCGAGCTCGGGCGCATCGGGACGCAGCGCGACGTCGGGGACCAGGTCCTTGAGGAAGTACCCGGTCAGCGACAGCTCGGGGAAGACCACCAGGTGGGCGCCGCCGTCGCGCGCCGTGCGCACCACGTCGAGGTGACGCTCCAGGTTGCGCGGCACGTCGCCGAGGAAGGGCGCGATCTGGGCAAGGGCGACCACAACTCCGCCGTCGCCGGACTCCCCGGACTGGCCCAGCGCGGGGCGCGGCTCGGGGCCGATCTCGACGGGGGCGTCGCTGCCGGGGACGGTGGTGGTCATGCGGGCTCGTCCTCCCACCCCGTGGCTGCGGCCACAACTGGCATGAACTCCTCGGGCGGAGGCGGGGCGACGCCGCGGTACACGAAGTCCTCGACCACCCGGCCCACGTCGCCGAGCGGCACGCGCGCCAGCCCGGCGCGGGGCAGCGCCTCGAAGAAGGCCCGTCCGTACTCGCGGGTGGACAGGCGCGAGTCGCAGAGCACCACGGCCCCGCGGTCCTCGCCGTGGCGGATGAGGCGGCCGAAGCCCTGCTTGAGCCGCAGCACCGCCTCGGGCAGGGCGAGCTGCGAGAAGGGATCGGCGACGCGCTGCGCCCGCGCCTGCACCAGCGGGTCGGTGGGCACCGGGAACGGCAGCTTGGCGATGACCACACAACTCAGCGCGTCACCCTGGATGTCGATGCCCTCCCAGAAGGTGCTGGTGCCCAGCAGCACGGTCTGCGGGTTTTTCAGGAATCCGGCCAGAACCTGGCGGCGGGTGCCGTCGAGGCCCTGTCCCAGCACCGCGATGCCGGCGTTGGCCATGCGGCTCTGGAGCAGCGCGTGGACGCGCTTGAGCGGAGAGTACCCGGTGAACAGCACCAGGGTGCGGCCGCGCAGCTTGACGGCGATCTCGGCGCAGAGATCGGCGAGCGCCTGGTCGTAGCCGTCCTCGTCGTAGGGCGGCATGCCGGTGGGCAGCACGCTGAGCGCCTGGCGGAGGAAGTCGAACGGCGAGTCGAGGATCAGCTCCTCGGCGCCGCCGATGCCGGTGCGGCTGCGCACGTAGTCGAAGGAGCCGCCCACCGCCAGCGTCGCCGAGGTGAGCACGGTGCTCTCGACGCGGTCGAAGACGGAGCGGCGGAGCTGCTCGGCGACGTCGATCGGCGCCTCGTGCAGCTCGGCCTGCTCGGCGCGCATCTCCAGCCAGGCGACGTGCTCCTCCCGCGGCGCGATCAGCACCCGCTCGATGACGGCGGCGGCGTCGAGCAGGGCGGTGGCGGCCAGGGCCAGCTCGTCGTCGACGCGCTCGGGCTGGGGGAACAGCGTGTCCTGGAAGGGGCGGCTGCCGCGGGCGTCGACCAGCGCGGTGGCCGCGCTGCGGTAGGTGCGCACCGCGTGCCAGGCGGCGCGGGTCAGCACCTCGTAGCGCTCGGCGGCGCGGATCTCCTCGCGCAGGCCGAGGGTGCCGTTGCCGGCGCTGTCGCCGCCGAACTGCTCGATGAGGAAGCCCTTGACGTCGCCGAAGATCCGCTGGGTGGCCTCGCGAGCGGCGGCCAGTGCCTGGTCGAGGACGCTCTCGCCGTCGTGCGGGGCGCCGAGGCGGTCGATGACTCCGAACACGTCGACGGCGCGCAGGGTGGCACCGAGCTGGTTGGTCGCCGACTCCTCGAGATGGTGGGCCTCGTCGATGACCAGGGCGTCGTAGCGGCCCAGCACCTGGCCCTCGGTCTCGGCGTCGGCGAGGAGCAGGGCGTGGTTGGTGACCACCAGGTCGGCCTCGGCGGCGGCGCGGCGGGCGGCGACCATGAAGCAGCGGGCGTCGCGCCAGTTGGCGCAGGCGGCGCCGAGGCAGTCCTCCGCGACCGACTGGACGCGCTGCCAGAGCTGCTCGTCGGGGCCGGCGAGGCGGAGCTCGCTGCGGTCGCCGGTGCTGGTCTGGGCCAGCCAGCAGAGCAGCTTGAGCTTGAAGCGGACGATGTCGAGGTCGACGGCGCCGTGCGGGCCGCGGCTGGGGCTGGCCAGGAAGCGCTCCCAGCGGCGCAGCGAGATGTAGTGCTGGCGGCCTTTGAGCATGGCCGTCCTTGGGGGGGTGGGCAGCAGGTGCTGCAGGGTCTGCAGGTCCTTGCCGGTGAGCTGCTCCTGGAGGGTGATGGTGTGGGTGGCGACCACGGCGCGGCGGCCGGTGCGCTGGGTCCAGAGGGCGAGGGGGAGCAGGTAGGCGAGGGATTTGCCGACGCCGGTGCCGGCCTCGACCAGCAGGCGGCTGCCGCGGTCGAGGGATTGGGCGACGGCGCGGGACATCTGGATCTGGGCGTCGCGGTATTCGTAGGTGGGGAGGGTTGTGGGGAGGGGGCCCTCCGGGCCGAGGAGGGTGGCGACGGCGTCCGCGAGCGCGGCATGCTGGTTCGTTTGCGTTGCCGCCATCGGGCCGGAGCCCGGCGCGGAGGCGCTCACGACAGAAGAAATTTCTTCGGCGCTCGCCGCGGAGCCTTCGAGGGTGGTGACGCTCGCGAAGAACTCGCTCAGCGGGCCGGGGGCGTCGGCGGCGACGTGGCGCATGGTGACGAGCAGGTCGGCCGGGAGCGCTTCGGCGACGGCGACGAGACGGCGGAACAGGGCGGCGGTGGTCTCGGCGTCGCTGAGCGCCCGGTGGGGACGGTCGTGCTCGATCTCGAGCTGAACGCTGAGCAGGGGCAGGCTGTGGCTGGGGGCGACGGGGAGCAGGATGCGGGCCAGGTCGAGGGTGTCGAAGACGGGGCGGTTGCCGAAGGCCTGGGGCAGCAGCGCGGCGCAGAAGGCCATGTCGAACATGCCGCCGTGGGCGACCAGGCGGGTGCCGTCGCAGAAGTCGGCGAACTGGGCCATCGCCTCCTGGGGGCTGGCGGCGCCCTGGACGTCGCGGTCGGTCAGGCCGGTGAGCCGTTGCACCGCCAGGGGGATGGGCATGTCGGGATCGACCAGCAGCTCCATGCGGTCGACGGGTTGCAGGTCGGGGCCGAAGCGGACGGCGCCGATCTCGATGACCCGGTCGCTCTTCGGGGACAGCCCGGTGGTTTCCAGGTCGAAGGCGACGAAGTCGGCGGGACTGCCCATCACCCGATTGTACGAGCCGCTGTTCGGGGGCACCCCGCGCCGGCGTTTGGCGGCGGCGTGCGTGTGGTCAGGCAGCGGGTGGCGCGGCGGACACGTCGCCACCCGCCGCGAAGACGCCGCGGTACTGCTCGGGGAGCATGGCGGCGACGCGCGACATCATGTGATCGGCGCTCTGCTGGTGGCTCATCGGGGTGCCGTCGGGGTTGCGCTCGGGCAGAAGGAACGGGTCGCCGAAGCGCAGGTGGACGTGGGCCTCGCGTCGCGGCCAGGACGCGCCCTTGGGCAGGACGCCCTCACTCCCCCACACCGCCACCGGGACAATCGGCGCCGCCGACTTGCGGGCCAGGAAGCCCGCGCCCGCGTAGGGCCGGTGCAGCTGCAGGTCGGTGGAGCGCGTGCCCTCGGGGTACATCATCAGCACGTGGCCGGCGCGCAGGATGGCCAGCGCCTGCTTGAGGCTGGTCCGGTCGGCGCTGTGGCGGACCACGGGAAATGCGTTGTAGGCCTTGAACAACCAGCGCTGCCGGCGCTTGGCGAAGTACTCGCTCTTGGCCATGTAGTAGACGTCGAAGCGCTTGATCAGCGCGCCGGTGAGCGGCGGGTCGAGGGTGGCGATGTGGTTGCCGACGACCAGCACCGGCCCCGTCTTGGGCACCTTCTCCAGCCCCTCGACGTGCAGCCTGCGGAAGATGAAGACGAAGCGCAGCGTGTGCATCACCGCCCGCAGAATCGGATAGAGCACTAGCGGATCACTCCCGTCTCGCGGCTGCGAGTCCCGCCTCCCGGCAGACCTGCATCGCCTCGTCGACCATGGCGTCGATGCCCTCGCTGCCGGTGTCGATGATATGGGCGTCGGCGGCCGGTCGCAACGGCGACACGGCGCGCTGGGTGTCGAGCGCGTCGCGTCCGGCGATCTCGGCCTCGAGCTGGGCGGCGTCGACGGTCGTGCCCGCCTGGCGGAGCTGCTCGGCGCGGCGCTCGGCGCGGACGTGCGGCGAGGCGACCAGGAAGAACTTGACCGGCGCGTGGGGGAAGACGACGGTGCCGCAGTCGCGGCCGACGGCGACGGCACCGTGGATGGCCATGTCGCGCTGGCGGCCGAGCAGGACGGCGCGGACCTCGGGGATCTGGCTGAGCTGGGCGAGCAGGGTGGCGTTGCGGGGGTCGCGGGACTCGCCGGTGGCGTCGGCGCCGTCGACCCTGACCGACCAGTCGCCCGGCGCGGCGAGCGGGTCGGTGTTGACCTCGATGTCCGTGTGCGCGGCGAGGTGGGCGGCGCGCTCGGGATCGGAGGCGTCGACGCCCGCCCGGACGGCGGCGACGGTGACGCCGCGGTAGAGCAATCCGGTGTCGATCAGCGGCAGGTGGAGGGCGGCGGCGAGGCGGCGGCCGAGGGTGGTCTTGCCACTGCCGGCGGGGCCGTCGACGGTGACCACCGGGGGGCTCGTCGTGCTCATCGGCCGGGCTTGGGCGGGGTGAGCCCGACCGCCTGGTAGAGCTCACGCTCCTCGACGCGGGTCAGCGGGCGGGCGTGGCCCTCGCGGAGGCGGCCCAGGGTGACCGGGCCGACGGCGATGCGGGTCAGGTCGGTGACGCGCAGGCCGACGGCGGCGAAGAGACGGCGGACCTCGCGCTTGCGGCCCTCGGCCATGAGCACCTCGACCACCTCGCCCTTGCGCTCCTCACCGGCCAGACGGGCGTCGAGGGCGCGGGCGGGACCGTCGCTGAGCGAGACCCCCTCGATGATCTGCCGCAGCGTCTGCTTGCTGGGGTGCGGGGTGACGGTGGCGCGGTAGAGCTTGGTGATGCCGTGGCGGGGATGGGTGACGCGGAGGGCGAGGTCGCCGTCGCTGGTGAGCAGGAGCAGGCCGCGGCTGTCGGCGTCGAGGCGGCCGACGGGGTACAGGCCGCGGGGGTCGTCGACCATGTCGAGAACGGTCGGCCGGCCCTGGGGGTCGCTGCGCGTGCTGACCACGCCGAGCGGCTTGTGGAGGACCAGGGTGCGCAGGGGAACGGGCTCGCCGATGGGCAGGCCGTCGACGGTGACCTGGTCGGCGCCGGGGTCGACCTGGGTGCCGGGGCGGGTGGGGGCGCCGTTGAGCCGCACCCGGCCCTGCTCGATGAGCGCGTCGGCGCCGCGGCGGGAGGCGACGCCGTGACGGGCGAGGTAGTGGTTGAGGCGCTCGGTCACGGCCGGGCCGTCGCTGGTGATCACGCCTCGGCCTGGGGGCCGGGGTGGTCGGGGGGGTCGTCGGCGGCGTCTTCCGGCTCGGCCTCGCCGTAGCCCTCGTCGGGGTCGGCGGCCATCGCGTCGTGGGTGCGGGTGGCGCCGGTGGTGTAGCCGGAGGTGTCGGTGGGGACGGCCTCGCCGCGGACCTCCATGGAACCGGCGGCGGAGTCGGGCTCGGCATGCGGCTCGGCGGCGTGATCGGGTTCTGGCTCGGGCTCGGGCTCCGGCTCCTCGACCACGTCCCAGCCGGCCACCGGCAGCTCGGGGACCTTGAGGCCCTCCGGCAGCGGGGGCAGGTTCCCGATGCCCTCCAGGCCGACCACCTGGAGGAAGCGCAGCGTGGTGCCGAAGAGGCGGGGGTGGCCGGGGGTGTCCTGGCGGCCGACCTCGGCGATCAGGCCGCGACGCTCAAGGCTGTCGAGCACGGCCTCGCAGTTGACCCCGCGGATGACCTCGATGCCGGCGCGGGTCAGCGGCTGGCGGTAGGCGACGATGGCCAGGGTCTCCAGGGCGGCGCGGGAGAGGCGGCCGGGCTTCTCGGGGTTGAGGGCGCGCTGGACGGCCCAGGCGACCTCGGGACGGGTGACCAGTTGCAGCTCGTCCTGGTGGCGCTGGAGCATCAGGCCGCCGCCGCGGAGGGTGGTGGCCAGGTGGGTGGCGGCGGCGGCGACGACGGATTCGCTGCGGCCGAGGATGGCGGCGGCTTCGGGCAGGGTGACCGGCCGGTTGAGGGCGAAGCACAGGGCCGCCAGCGATGGGGCGAGGTCCTCGGGGGAGTAGTCGGCGACCTCGTCCGGCACGGGGAAGGGGACCGGGGCGACGGGCTCGGCGGGGTCGACGCCGGGCAGGGTCGGCTCGGTGGGCTCCTCCGGCTCGGCCCCGAACTGCGGGGTGAGCTCAGTCAACCAGGCTCACCGTGATGTCGCCGAACGCTTCGTTCTGGTCGACCCGGGCGGAGCCGGACTTGAGCAGCTCCAGCAGGGCGAGGAAGGTGGCGACGGCTTCGAGCCGGGAGCGCACGTCGTTGAACAGCTCGTCGAAGCGCAGGGTGCGCCGGTTGCGCAGCATGTCGCGCAGGCCGGAGAGCTTCTCCTCGACGGAGAAGAGGGTCGCCTCCAGGTGCAGCGGATCGGTCTCAGGGATGCGCTCCAGCACGGCGCGGAAGGCGGCGGCGAGCCGCTCGGCGGGGATGGCCAGGCGCTCGACCGGGATGACGTCGGGCGCGACCAGGCTGAGGAAGCTGCGCGCCCCCTGCTCGGCGACCTCGGAGAGCAGCGCCTCCGCCGCCTCCTTGAAGAGGCGGTACTCGGCGAGGCGGGCGCCGGGGTCCTCGACGCTCGCGGCGTCCTCCTCGGCCGGCGCGTCGAGCTCCAGGGCGCCCTCGGGGAGCAGGCGCTGGGCCTTGAGGGTGAGCAGGCGGCCGGCCAGGGTGAGGAAGTCGGCGACCTCGCGGGCCTCGGGCTTGGGGTCACTGGCCTCCAGCCAGCGGCGGTAGCTCGCGGTGATGTCGCTCACCTGCACCTCGGCGAGGTCGATCTCGCCGCGCTGGGCGAGCCCGACCAGGCCGTCGAGCGGCCCCTGGTAGGCGGGCAGGTCGAGGTGGAAGCGGCCGCCCGCCTCGGTGAGCTCGGCCGTCGCGGCGTGAGGCTGGGCGATGCCGGTGGTGGCGATCTCCGCGGGCGCGGCGGCAGGGCTGGGGATCTCAGGGCCGTCCGTCATCGGGGCGCAATGGTACGGGTCGAGGCTGCGTCCGGCCGGACCCGACCCTCCTCGATCAGCTCGCGCGCCCGGGCCAGCGCCGCCTCGGTGCCGCGGCCGGACATCAGCCGGGCCATCTCGGCGACCCGCTCCTCGCCGTCGACCACGGCGACGGTGGTCTCCGGGCGGCCGGCGCGCTCGTCCTTGACCACGCGCAGGTGCCAGGCGGCGCGGGCGGCGATCTCGGCGCGGTGGGTGATGGCGATGACCTGCCGCTGCTCGCCGATGGCTGCGAGGACCTCGCCCACCCGGGCCGCGGTTTCCCCGCCGACGCCGGTGTCGACCTCGTCGAGCACCAGGGTCGGGCTGTCGCCGGCGACGGCGACCACGGCGCGCAGGGCGAGCGCCAGCCGCGAGAGCTCACCGCCGGACGGACCCTGCGCGAGCGGCAGCGGCACACCGTCGCGGGCGGTGGCGAGACGGAACTCGACCTCGTCCACCCCGGCGGCTGAGCAGGCGACGGTGGAGCCGTCGAGCGGCAGCCCCCCGGGGTCGGCGGCCCGCGTGAGGACGATACGCAGCCGTCCGTGGGGCAGCCGGAGCTGGCGGAGCCGCGTGGTCGCCTCCTTCTCCAGTCGCGCCGCGGCGCGCGAGCGGCCGTCGGACAGGCGCCCGGCGACCTCGGCTGCCTCGGCGCGGCTCGCCTCGACCTCGGCGCGCAGCCGCTCCAGCCCACCGGTCCCGGCGTCGGCCATGGCACAGAGGGCGGCCGCGTCCTCCAGCGCCTCGAGCGCGGCGGCGATGCTGCCGCCGTGGCGGCGCTTGAGCCGGTCGAGGACGTCGAGCCTCTCCTCCACCGCGGCCAGGCGGCCGCCGTCGAGGACGAAGCCGTCGGCGGTGCGCCGCGCGGTGGCGGCGAGGTCGCGCACCCGCTCGACCAGGTCGGAGGCGCCGGCGACCAGCTCGTCCACGCCCGGGTCGACGCCGCGCAGCGCCCTTCCCTGCTCCGCCGCGGCGGCGAGCAGGTCGGCGGCGCCGAGCGCGTCGTCCTCGCCCTGGGATGCGGCGTGGACCGCCTCGGCGGCAGCGGCGAGCGCAGCAGCGTGGCGGAGGCGAAGGCGCTCGGCGGCGAGCTCGTCGTCCTCGCCGGGCCGGAGGTCGAGCGGCTGAAGGTCGGCGACCAGGTCGCGGGCGCGGTCGAGCTCGGCCGCGCCGACCGCCGCCTGCTCGGCTGCGCGGGCCAGCGCCTCCTCGGCGTCGCGCCAGCGGCGCACGGCGGCGGCGGTGGACGTGCGCAGGACGAGCAGGGGCGTGCCGCCGAAGGCGTCGAGCAGGTCGCGCTGCCGTCCCGCCCGGAGCAGCCGGTGGCTCTCGCCCTGGCCGGTCACCTCGACCAGCGCCTCGCCGATCTCGCGCAGGGTCGACGCGGAGACCAGGGCCCCGTTGACCCGGCTGGCGCCGCGGCCGCCGCGGGGGAGCTCGCGGCTGAGGGTGAGCAGGTCGTCGTCGGGGACGCCGAGCGCGTCGAGGCGCTCGCGCACCTCGTCGGGGACGCCCTCGAAGACCGCGGCGACCGAACCCGCGTCGCACCCGGCACGCACCAGCTCGGGGTCGAAGCGGCCGCCGAGGACGAGGCGCAGCGCGGCGATGCAGACCGTCTTGCCCGCGCCGGTCTCGCCGGTGAGCGCCGCCAGCCCGCCCGGGCCGAACTCGAGGCGCGCCGAGCGGACCACGGCGAGGTTGGCGATGCGCAGCTCGACCAGGGGCATCAGGCGTCCTCGCGCTCGCGGAAGCGGTGGCCGTCGGCGTCCTCCAGGGACTCCTTGAGCGGGGTGCCGAAGCGGACCTTCTCGCGCAGGCGGCGCAGGAACGATGGCGACCCGGCCACCTGGACCACCTGCAGCTCGGGGCCGGGCTGGATGGTGATGGGCACGCCCTCGGTCAGGGTGAAGTCGACGTGGCCGTCGGCGGCGGCGAAGGCGCGGCCGTGCAGCACGGTGACGCGGACGGTCACCGCCTCGGGCATGACCACGGCGCGGGTGATCACCGCGTGCGGCGCCAGCGGCACGACCACGAGGGCGCGCACCCGCGGGTCGACGGGCGGCCCCCCGGCGCTCAGCGCGTAGGCGGTGGACCCGGTGGCAGTGGCGACGATGACCCCGTCGGCGTCGAACTCGCCGAGCAGCTCGTCGTCGCAGTCGACGCGGATCCTGGCCAGGTTGACCCCGGCCGACTTGACCACCACCTCGTTGAGGGCGAGCGCCCGGAAGGGCTCGTGCCCGTCGACCGGCACGATCACCTCGAGCAGGGAGCGGCGCTGGATGCGGTGCCGACCCGCGACGAAGCAGTCGATGGCGTCGTGGAGCCGGCTGGTGTCGATGTCGGTGAGGAAGCCGAGCTGGCCGCGGTTGACGCCGAGCACCGGGATGCCCAGCGGGGCGGCGAGGCGGGCGCCGTAGAGGAAGGTGCCGTCGCCACCGAGGGTGATCAGCAGCGCGGTGTCGGCGCGGTGGCGGAGGACGTCGTCCTCGGGGTGGGCGAGCGCGGTCCAGGTGTCGAAGCCGTGCTGCTCGGCCAGCGCGATGGCGCTCTCCACCACCGGGGTGCCGGCGCCCTCGCGGGGATGCAGCAGGAAGCCGATGCTGCGGCGGGCGCTCATGTCCTGCCCTCCGGGAGGCGGAGGTGGACGAGCCACTCGCGGTTGCCCTTGCCGCCCGCGATCGGCGAGGGCACCGGACCCTCCCCGGCGGTGCCGAGATGCTCGCCGGCCCAGGCCAGCAGGTCATGCGCCGACTGCTCGCTGAGCGCCTGGTCGCGCACGATGCCGCCCTTGCCGACGTGCTCGCGGCCGACCTCGAACTGCGGCTTGACCAGCGCCACCACCTCGGCCCCGGGCTCGGCCAGCGCTGCGACGGCGGGCAGCACAGTGCGCAGGGAGATGAAGGAGAGGTCGAGGGTGACCAGGCTCGGCGCCGGGCCGGGGAGCTCGCGGAGCAGGCGCAGATTGGTGCGGTCGAGCACGCGGACGCGGGCGTCGGCGGCGAGGCGCCCGGCGAGCTGCCCGTAGCCGACGTCGACGGCGTAGACCAGGGCCACGCCGCGCAGCAGGAGCACGTCGGTGAAGCCGCCGGTCGAGGCTCCCGAGTCGAGCGCGACGCGGCCGAACGGATCGACCGCGAAGGCGTCGAGCGCGGCGGCGAGCTTGATGCCGCCGCGGCTGGCGTAGGGATGGTCGCGCCCTAGCAGGCGCAGCGCGTCGCCGATGGCCACGCGGCGGGCGGCGCTGGCGGCCTTCTCCCCCGCCACCTCGACCATGCCGGCGGCGATCAGCGCCTGGGCGCGCTCACGCGAGGGGGCGAGGCCACGCTCGACCAGCGCCTGGTCGAGGCGCTGGGTGGCGGGCGAGGGGGGTTGCGCTGGAGGGGACACAGGTGGCATTGTTACACAATCATGTGTATTCGCGCAACGCTAGAAGGGGATGTCGTCCGGGTCGATGTCGAACTCGGGCTCGCGGCCGCGGGCGGGCGGCTCCAGGCCGGGCAGGGCAGGCGTGCTCGGAGCGCCGGGCCGGACGGAGCGCGCGCGGGCGGGCGCGGTCGGGGGCGGCGGCACGCTGGGGGGCGGCAGCGGGGCGCCGGACGGCCCGGGCTGCCCCGCGGGCACCACGTCGGGCGAGAAGGCGCGCTCCTGCGGGCCGGTCGGCCCCACCACCAGCTGGGTGATCTTCTGCTCGGTGCGGTCGAGCAGGTCGGCGCAGTGCTGCGCCAGGCGCGAGGCGCGCTCGTAGGCAACGATCGCCTCGTCGAGGTTGACCGCGCCGCCTTCGAGGCGCTGGATCAGCCCGTCGAGCTCGGCGAGCGCCTGCTCGTAGGTCAGGGCGGCGACGTCGCCGTCAGTGCTCATGGAACCCTCGCGGAGTGTGCGGCTGCGCCGCGCTGCCTTCTCTGGATCGTACATGCGTTCGCATCACGATGTCGAGCCCTGGTCCAGAGGAAGAGTGATGGATTGAATTTCGCCGTGGTGCAGCAGGGTGCGCAGCCGCGCCCCGGCGGCGACCTGGGCAGACGAGGTCACCACGCCACCGCTGGCGGCGTCGAGGGTGATCGAGTAGCCGCGCTCCAACGTGCGCAGCGGCGACAGCGCGCCGAGGTGCGCCTGGGACGCGGCCAGCGACGCCCGCCGCCGCGCCAGCACCGCGCGCACCGCCGACGACAGCGCCGCGCGCCGCCCCCGCAGCGCCTCGCGCTCCGCGGGGAGTCGCAACGACGGCGAGGTTCGTGCCAACCCTGACTGCAACGCCTGGAGCCGGCGCCGTTTGGCGGCGACGTCCTGCAGAAGGGCGTGGCGCAGCCGCATCACCTGGCCGTCGAGCTGCTGGCGCATCTGCGGCAGGCGGCGCTGCGGCGACACCGCGGACAGCCGCGACGACGACGCCACCAGCTCGCGCCTCTTGATGGTCAGCTCCTGGCGCAATGCCTGGCCCAACCGCAGCGCGCGGGCCGAAACCTCCTGGCGCAGCAGCACCACGTCGGGCACGGCCAGCTCCGCCGCAGCGGACGGCGTTGGCGCGCGGCGGTCGGCGGCGAAGTCGGCGATGGTGGTGTCGGTCTCATGGCCGACCCCGGTCACCACCGGCACCCGGCTGTCGCGGATGGCCCGCGCCAGCGCCTCGTCGTTGAACGCCCACAGGTCTTCCAGCGAGCCGCCGCCGCGCACCAGCAGGATCACGTCAACTCCGGCCAATTCCTGGGCGCGGCGCAATGCGTTGACGATCATCGGCGCGACCCCCTCCCCCTGCACCGGCGTCGGCACCACCACGGCGCCCACCGTGCCGCGCCCGCGGCGGCGGATCACCGTCACCGCGTCGCGCACCGCTGCGCCCGTCGAGGACGTCACCACCGCGACCCGGCGCGGCAGCACCGGCAGGCGTTTCTTGCGCGCGTCGTCGAACAGCCCCTCACCGCGCAGCCGCTCGGCGATCTGCTGCAGCGCCAGGGCCAGCGCGCCGACGCCCGCGGGCTCCAGGCGGTCGACGTAGACCTGGTAGGCGCCGTCGGCCTCGTACACGTCGACGCGCCCGTGCGCCACCACCACCATGCCGCTCTGGAGATGAAACGGAATGCGCGCCGCCTCGCGCCGGAAGATCACGCAGCGCACCGACGAGGTGCGGTCCTTCAGGGTGAAGTACACGTGTCCCGAGCCGGGCATGCGCACGTTGCTCAGCTCGCCCTCGACGAGCACGTCCTCGAGCTGCGGCACGCCGGCGATGGCGTTGCGCACGTGCATGGTCAGCTCCGACACGGTCATCGTCCGTGCCGGCGGCTGCTGCTCCGTCACACCCGCTCCGCGGCGATGCGGCCGAGCACGCCGTTGACGAAGCCTCCCGACTCCTCGCCCGCGTACGTCTTGGCCAGTTCGACCGCCTCGTCGATGGCGACGCTCACGGGCATGTCGACCTCGAAGAGCAGCTCGTAGGCGCCGAGCCGCAGCACCGCGCGCTCCACCTTGCCGATCTCCTCCAGGCGCCAGTTGCTGCTCGCCGCGTCGATGGTGTCGTCGACGCGCTCCAGGTCGCGGAGCACACCGAGCACCAGCTCGGTGGCGAACTCCTCGACGTCGGCCGCGGCGCCGGTGTCGTCGGCGTGGTAGCGCAGAACTTCGCGCGCGTCCTTCTGCGTGCCTTCGAGTTCGAACAGAACGCGCAGCGCCAGCTCGCGACCACGATGTCTGCGGCCAGCGCTGCGATTCACGAAAAGACCACCTCGTTGACATAGACGTTGACCTCGGTGAGGTCGAGGCCGAGCATCTTCTCGATGGCGCGGGTCACCCGGCGCTGCACCTCGGCGCCCATCTCGGGCAGGTCGGCGCCCGCCTCCATGACCACGTGCACGTCGATCTGCAGGGTGTCGTCGGGCTGCATCACCACCTTGACGCCGCGATGGGCGACGGGACGGCGGAGGATGCGGTCGATCTGCTGGCCCCCGGTCTGGTACATGGCGTGCACGCCGGGGACTTCCAGCGCGGCCAGCGCGGCGATCCAGGCGACCACCTCGTTGGCGACGCGCACCGTGCCGAGCCGGTCGCGTCCCGGGGGCTCGGCGAGCTGCAGTGCCGGTTGCGGTGCGGTGGGCACGCCTCCCTCGGCGGTCACTAGGCTCGCTCGATGTAGCGGCCGGTCCGGGTGTCGACCTTGATCCGGTCGCCGGTGCTGACGAACAGCGGGACGTCGACGGTGACCCCGGTTTCCAGCGTGGCGGGCTTGGTGCCGCCGGTGGCGGTGTCGCCCTTGAAGCCGGGCTCGGTGTAGGTGACCTCCAGCTCGGCGGTGATGGGCAGGTCGACGCCGAGCACCTTGCCGTCGTACTGGAGCACGAACAGCTCGTCGTTCTCCTTGAGCCACTGCGCCGCGTCGCCGACCAGCTCGGGGGTCAGCGGGTATTGGTCATAGGTGGTCGAATCCATGATCACGTAGGAGTCGCCGTCCTTGTAGAGGTACTGGGCGGCGCTGCGCTCGATGCGGGCGCGCCCGAACTTCTCCTCGGGACGGAAGGTCTCCTCGGTCACCGCGCCGGTGTTGATGTTCTTGAACTTGGCGCGGACGATGGCCGTGCCGCGGCCCATCTTGACGTGGGCGAAGTCGAGCACCTGGAGCAGCTCGCCGTTGCGCTCCACGGTGTTGCCGGGACGAAGGTCTCCCGCGTTGATCATGCTGTGACTCCCTTGTCCGTGATGCCGAGGATGCGCGCCACCGCGTCGACCGCCAGCTCGTAGCCGTGCGGGCCGAGCCCGGCGATGATGCCGCGCGCCGCGCTGGCGGTCAGCGAGGTGTGGCGGAACGGCTCGCGCGCGTGGATGTTGGAGAGATGCACCTCGACCACCGGCTTGGCGAAGCCGCGCACGGCGTCGAGCAGGGCGATGCTGGTGTGGGTGAGCGCGCCGCCGTTGAGGATGCAGGCGTCGGCGCCGTCGCGTTCGGCTTCGAGCACGTCGATCAGCTCACCCTCGTGGTTGCTCTGCTCGAAGCGCACCGCGACGCCGTAGCGCGCGGCGCGGGCGCGCACCAGCGCCTCGATCTCGGCCAGGGTGGCGCCGCCGTAGATCTCGGGCTCGCGACGGCCGAGGCTGCCCAGGTTGGGGCCGTTGAGGACCAGAACTCGAGTCATCGTTGTCCCACCTGGGCAATCACCGCCAGCACCGCGTCTTCCGGCACGACATGGCCGAAACTCGCGGCGCCGAGACGGTCGAGCAGCACCCAGCGCACCGCCCCGGCGCGCGACTTCTTGTCGGCGCGCGTGGCCTCGACGACGCGCCGCGCGTCGACGTGGGTCGGCATGGCCCCGAGGCCGCAGCGGCGCAGCGTCTCGTCCTGCCACTCGACGTCAGCCGCGGGACAGCCCAGCAGCTCCACGCTGAGAAGCCCGGCGACGCGCATGCCGGCGGCGACCGCCTCGCCGTGGACCAGCGAGCCGCCGTGCCCGGTGACCGTTTCCAACGCGTGTCCCACCGTGTGCCCGTAGTTGAGGATGGCGCGCCCTCCCGCCTCGCGCTCGTCGTCCGACACCACCGCGGCCTTGACCTCGCAGCAGCGCGCGATCACCGGCGCCAGCGCGTCGGGGTCGCGCGCCAGCAGCGCGTCGAGGTCGGCGTCGAGGCGGGCGCGCAGGTCGGCGGCGGCGATCATAGAGCACTTGACGATCTCGGCAAAGGCGGCGCGCCAGTCGCGCTCGGGAACGGTGCCGAGCAGGTCCACGTCGCAGATCACGGCGCGCGGCTGCCAGAAGGCCCCGGCCAGGTTTTTGCCGCGGGGCAGGTTGACGCCGGTCTTGCCGCCGATGGCGCTGTCGACCATGGCCAGCAGCGTGGTGGGGGCCTGGATGACGTTGATGCCGCGCTGGTAGGTGGCGGCGGCGAAGCCGGCGAGGTCGCCGACGGTGCCGCCGCCGAGGGCGATCAGGCAGTCGTCGCGCTCCAGGTGGAGCGCCGCAAGGCGGTTGAGGAGGCGGCCGGCGGTGGGCCAGGTCTTGAGCTGCTCGCCCCCGGTGAGGGGGATGACGGTCGTTTGCAAGCCGCCGGTCGTGCGCAGGGTGGCGGCCAGGCGGCGCGCGGCCGGTAGCACGGCGCGATCGCAGACCACCACCAGCCGCGTCGCCCGGTGCGGGATGGCTGCGAGCACCCCACCATCCAGGGCTCCCGCCCGCACGATCACGTCGTAGCTGCGCTCTCCGAGGTCGACGCGCAGCTCGGCGGTGGCCGACCGCGAGGGCGCAGCGGAGAGGCGGGCGCCGGAGAGGGCGTCGACGAGGGCGTCGACGACGGCCTCCACGTCCCAGTCGTCGACGTCGACGCGGAGATGGGCCCGGGCGTGGGCGGCGGCGCGCTCGGCGCGAAGGCGCTGCAGGGCGCCCACGGGGTTGTCGCGGAGCAGCGGGCGGTCGGCGGCGTCGCCGAGGCGGCGAAGCAGGACGGTGTCGCCGGCGTCGAGCCAGACCACCCAGGCGTGCTCGAAGAGCAGTGAGCCGGCGCCGGGCTGGGCGGCCAGGCCGCCGCCGCAGGAGAGGACGAGCTCCTCAGGCCCGGCCAGGGCCTCGCGCAGGGCGGAGAGCTCGCGGGCACGGAACCCCTCCTCCCCCTCATCGGCGAACACCTCGCCGACCGTCCGGCCGGCGCGGCGCTCGACCAGCTCGTCGGTGTCGACGTGGCGCCAGCCCAGCCGCCGCGCCAGCGCCCTGCCCACCGCCGACTTGCCGCTGCCCGGCAGGCCGACCAGGGCGACACGGCGCACCGCGGTCACGGCCGGGGCGCCGTCCTGCTGGGTGGTGGCGGCGCTCAGCATGGCTGCCCGCGATTGTAGGCCCGCCCGCCGCTGCGGCCCGATTCGCCCGGCGCGGCCTCAGACCCCGTCGCGGCGCCCCGAGTACCCCGGCGCCGGCCCGTAGCCACCGGGGTCGCCGCCCTGTGTGCTCGGCGGCACGTATGCGCCCTGGGCCGACTGGACCTCGCCCGGCGCCCCCACCGCACCGGGTGGGTACGGCTGGCCGGTGTGGCGCGCCTCGATGGCCAGCAGCAGGTCGCCGCTGAACCCGGCCGGGTCGGCGACGTGGTGGAGCACCTCGGCGCCGTCGCGGCCCGCCGACTCCAGCTCGAGGTCGCCGAAGCCGAAGACGCGGCCGACCAGCCGCTGGCGGACGCAGGAGTCCTGGATGCGGTCGAGGGCGATCGACTCGGTGTAGCGGGAGAGCACGCCGCGGCGGCTGATGATGCGGTGGCTGGTCAGCGTGTAGCTGGTCGAGCGCCACTGGACCCAGCGCACCAGGGCGATGGCCACCACCACCACGCCGAGGGCGAGGCCGATGAAGAGCTTGATGTCGTGCAGGCTGTGCCCGCGGAACGAGCCCGGCGTGACCACCAGGAGGACGATGCCGACCGCCAGGGCGACCAGCGAGGCCAGCCCGGCCCCGATGAAGACCGTCCAATGCTGGCGGGTGGTCCGGATGGGACGCTCGCCCGGCATCATCTGGGGCACGGCAGGGAACCTCCGAATCGGCGTCGGGTCAGGGCCCGTGGAACATGATCAGCGCCGCCCCGGCGCAGAGGAACGGGCCATAGGGTATCGGGTCCTTGAGCCCTCTGATGCGGGTCACCAGCAGCACGATGGCCACCGCTCCGGCGAGCAGCACGGCGGCGATCACCGCGTAGAGCGCGCCGAGGTGGTTGCTGTCGAGGCCGAGGCCGGTGAGCGCGCCGACCAGCGCGCCCAGCTTGGCGTCGCCCTGGCCGATGGCGCGGCCGCCGAAGAGCAGGCTCTGCACCATGAAGAACAGCCACACGACGACCGCGCCGAAAAGGGCACGGAGGAAGGTGAGGCCGGGGGACCACTGGGCGAGGGCGAGGGCGACCGCGATCGCCGGGAAGGTGATCCGGTTGAGGATGAGACGGTGCTTGATGTCGAACGCGAGGATGTGGACCAGGACGACCACCCAGAAGAGGTGGATGGCCAGGCCGAGGCCGGGGTCGTCGTGGGCGGTGAAGGCGGCGAAACCGGCGGCGGTGAGCAGCGGGGAGAGGTACTTCTCCAGGAAGGTGGGGCCGTAGGCTTCGCCCTGCCAGGGCTCGGCTTCGGGGGCGGGCTGGGCGTCGTTGGCGGCGGCGGCGACGGCGAGGGCGACCTCGCTCTCGTAGGCGCGGCGGTCCTCGGCCTCCTCCTCTTCGAGCTTCTCGATGCGCTCGATGGAGATCGCGGCGCGGCCGGAGATGTAGCCGGCGAGCACGCCGCCGACTGCTGCGCCGGCGATGGAGAAAGCGTTCATATGGCGGCGTCGAGGGCCTGGCGGGCGGCGGCGTAGGGCGGGTGCTCGCCGGTCCAGAGCTGGAAGCTGAGCATGCCCTGCTGGAGGAGCATCTCGCGGCCGTCGGCGGCGCTGAGGCCGCGGGTGCGGGCGGTGGGGATCAGGTCGGTGGGGGTGTAGCGGTAGCGGAGGTCGATGACGGTGCAGGAGTCGGGGAGCTCGTCGACGTCGAGCGGGAGGTCGCCGAGGCCGACCGGGGTGGCGTTGACGAGGTGGGTTGGTCCTGCCGTGGAAAGATGATCCCGCAGGGCTTGGTGGTCCCACGGCAGGGATCCCTGAGCGATGTCTTCCTGGCGGCGTCGACTCATCACCGCGATCGAGCCAACGCCGCAGCGCTGCATGGCAAGCATCACGGCGCGCGCGGCGCCGCCTGCACCGAGCACCACAACGGAGCTGCCGGGCGCAGGTGTCAATCCCTGCTCGACAAGCGCGAGTCGAAAACCCTCGGCGTCGGTGTTGTGCCCGATCAGCAAGCCATCGCGCACCACGACGGTGTTCACCGCGCCGGTCAGGGCGGCGTCACCCTCCAGCGAATCGCACGCCGCCGCAACAGCGCGCTTGTGCGGAATGGTCACGTTGCATCCCGCCGCCGCGCCGGAGCGCAGCTCCGCGAGCGCGCCGTCCAAGCCGTCCGCGGGAACGTCGCGAATCGAGTAGGTCCAGGGCAGCGCGCGGGCGCGCAGGGCGGCGTTCTGCATGGCGGGGCTGGGCGAGCCCTGCACGCCGTGCCCCAGCAGCCAGAGCTGCGTCACGACGGCGACGGGCACGGCGAGTTGAGGTACTTGGCGGCCTGCTGGTCGTGCTGCTGCACCGTGACGCTGTAGTGGTTGTGGCCACAGGCGTCAGAAACGTAGAAGAGGAACTGGGTGGAGGCGGGGTGCGCCGCGGCCTGCAGCGAGGCGAGGCCGGGGTTGGCGATGGGCGTGGGCGGCAGGCCCGCATGCAGGTACGTGTTGTAGGGCGTGTCGATCTTCAGCTCGTCGGCGGTCGGCGAGCGGCCGAAGACGCGCAGGCCGTAGAGGACAGAGGCGTCGACCTGGAGCAGCATCCTCTGGTCGATCCGGTTGTAGAGCACCGAGGCGACCTGGGGGCGGTCGTCGTCGAAGCGCGCCTCGCGCTCGACCACCGACGCCATCACCACCAGCTGGTACGCGCTGAGCCCGTGCGACGGCGAGGCGAGCAGTGGCGCCGCGCGCTGGCCGAAGTCGTCGAGCTGCATCTTCACCAGCTGGTGCGCGGTGGTCCCGTCGGGGACGGAGTAGGTGTCGGGGAAGAGGAAGCCCTCCAGCGACGCGCCGCTGGGGCGCCCCGCGAGGAACGGCTCGTCGAAGGCGCCGGAGGTGACCTCGGCGAGGTACTGGTCGGCGGTGATGCCCAGGCCGGCGTCGCCGACCTTCTGGGCCATCTGCCGTGCGGTCAGGCCCTCGGCGAGCACCAGCTTGTGGACGGACACGTCCGGCGCGCCTTCGAGGCGCTGGATCACGGCGCTGGCGCCCATGCCGCTGTCGAGCTTGAACTGCCCGGTGCGGAGCTGGCCGGCCAGCCCCTTGAACCGTGCGAACCAGCCGAACCAGAAGGAGCTGCGGATCAGGCCGCGCGACTGCAGGTCGGCGGCGAGCTGGTCGACGGTCTCGCCGGACGCGACCTGGACGGTGACCGGGTTGGTGTGCGCCGCGGCCGGCGCCTCGAGCTGGCTGCGCCCGTAGAACACCAGGCCGCCGCCCACCACCGCGACCACGGCGAGGATCGCGACCAGCGCGAACGCGACCACCAACCCCCGGCCGTGACGACGGCGGGTTCGGCTCATCCGGTCCGTGCCCTCGTGCGCGCCCGGCGCGAGTCGAGCCAGCCCTGGAGCATCAGCGCGGCGGCGACGCCGTCGACGGTGCGGCGGCGGCGGTCGCGGCGCATGCCCCCGGCGATCAGGGAGCGCTCGGCCTGGGCAGAGGTGAAGCGCTCGTCGTAGAGCTCGACGGGCAGCCCGGTCTCGCGCTGCGCGTCGGCGGCGAGGGCGCGGGCGTCGGCGGCGGCGGGGCCCTCGGAGCCGTCGAGCTCGCGGGGCAGGCCGACCACGATCACGTCGGACTCGCGGGCGGCGGCCTCGGTGCGCACCCGATCCCACAGCTCGTGGGCCCGGCCGCGCGGCAGGACCGCGACCGGGCTTGCCAGCGACCCGGTGGGGTCGGCGGCGGCCAGGCCGACGCGCACCGTGCCCGGGTCGAGTCCCAGCGCCCCCCTCACGGGCCCGGCTTCTGGATCACGGTCTGCTTGACCTCGATGTGGCCGGAGAAGAAGGGCAGCACGAAGAAGGGAATGGACTGGTCGACGGTGACCGACTGCACCGAGCTGCCGATGATCTCCTTGGCGAGGCGCATCACCTCGGACTTGCTCTTGCCGGTGAACCGGGTCTTGAGGCCCTGGACGTCGATCACGGGCTCACTGTAGCCGGTGGCGTTGAGCGAGAAGATGACCGTGCCGTCGTCGCTCGCCTGGGTGATCTTGGGGTCGGGAACGGTCGCGCCGGGGGCGAGCTGCTCGCCCTTGGAGACGAGTCCGGTCAGGTCGTCCATGGCCACCTTCTTCACGTCCGCGGGATTGTAGTAGGCCGCCTTGCCGTGGACGGCGACGCTGATGGTGGTCGGCTGGTACTGGTCGTCGTGGTTGGGCAGCGGGGTGATGTCGTAGCTGATCGTGGTGCCCGAGCCGCCGGGATCCTTGGCGGCCACCTTGCCCGCCCCGGCCTTGCCGGCCATGTCCTGGTTGACCTTGTCGGTGAGCTGGGCCTTGAGGTCGCTGATCTGCTTGTTCCAGCCGTCGATGTCGCTCTGGCTGGCGGTGGTCACCTGCTTGGCGTCGGCGCCGCCGGTGGTCGGTTGCGGGTTGCTGCAGGTGAGGTCGCTGGGCGCGCACACCCCCTTGTACTGACCGTTCGGTCCACACGGGTTGCCGGGCCACTGGGTGATGGTGCTCACCGGCAGGTTGCCGGCGGCCTCGGGCTTGCCGTCCTGCACCGGGATGGGGTTGCTGGTGGCGATGCCGTTGCCGTCGGGGTCGCCGAAGTGCACGGTGGTGTCCTGGCTCGCGTAGAACTTGATCTGCGGGTTGGTGTTGCTGTCGAACTCGGTGCCCTTGGGGATGAGGAAGTCGGCGACGTTCTTGAGGTCGGTCTGCAGCACCACCTGGCCGCTGGCGGCGGTGGCGTTGAGCGTCTTCTGGCCGGTGGGCTTGGCCTGGAACTGGTTGCTCTCGTCGGCAGTGGCGACGGTGGTGAGCACGTGGTCGGGGCTGGTCGCCAGGTTGGCGTCGGTGGTGCCCTGGATGGGGTTGCTGGTGCCCACCGGCGTCGCCGTCAGGGTGATGGTCACCGTCGCCGACGGCGCCACCAGGAAGAGCAGCAGCACGCCGACCAGGAAGACGGCGCCGGCCAGGTAGTAGTAGGCGCGGCGGCGGTCGCGGCCCCGCTTGGGCAGCGGCGTGGGACCGAGGCGGCGTGGCGGCATCGCCCGGTCGGCGCGCGGCAGGGTCTCGGCACGCTCGGCGACGGGGGCGTTGCCCCATGCCTGGGCAACGGTGGTGGCCGCGGCGGCGGTGCCGATCGCGGCCATACCGGGCGCGGTGTCGCCGTCCTCGTCCTCCGGCGACGGCTCCGCCGGAGCGTGCGGACGCACCACCTCGACGCCGCGCTCGTAGGCCTGCACCGACGCGTAGGTGGGAAAGCCGGCGCTCTTGGCCATCGCCTGCACGCGCGGGTCGCCGCTGACGATGGCGGTGTGCTTGACGAAGGAGCGGCTGTACTGCTGCAGCAGGCGCAGGTTGAGCGGGGACTGCAGCACCTTGGTGCGGTGGGGCAGGACGAAGACGAGGTCCTGCTCCTCGCCGCTGCGGCGGATCTTCTCGACGAGGTCGGTGATCTCGTCGTCCGGCTCGACGTAGAGGACTTTGCTCACACCTTCATCGCCTTCATGATCCGGCGCATCAGGCCGCCCAGCGGCTGATCCTCTTCGGAGTCGAGCTGGATGGCGTGGTGGGCCAGGCCCATCGGGGTGATGTCCTGGCTGCCCACCAGCAGGCCGGTGGTGTCGTAGATGTCGCGCACGTCCGAGGGGGTGAGCACCCGGATCGAGGGCTGCTTGCTGAAGGGCAGGTACTCGGTCCACTGCAGCATGGCCAGCTGGTCGGCGATCTCGGGCAGCGCGGCGCCACCACCGGCGAGGTAGATGGCGGGCGGCAGCATGTCGCCGTGGGCCAGCTCCTCGAGGGTCAGCGCGACGCCCTGGGCGAGCACCTCGGCGTTCGGCGTCACCGCGTTGTGCGCCAGCGCCCGCTGGTCGGCGGGCAGCCGTCCCTCGCCGTGGGCGATCTTGAACTGCTCCGCCTCTTCGAGGTTCATGCTCAGGTCGGTGGCGACGCGCCGGGTGAAGGCGCGCCCGCCGAGGGCGAACATCTTGGTGCCCTCGATGCCGCCCTTGCGGACCAGGGCGACGTCGGTGGTGCCGCCGCCGACGTCGACGAAGATGCCGCCGAACTCGTAGATCTCGTCGGTGGCGCAGCCGCGGGCCAGCGCATACGGCTCGGCGACGGTGGCCACCAGCTCCAGGTCGAGCTCCTGGGCGATGGTCTGCAGGGCGCCGATGTGGGTCAGCGGGGCGAAGGTGTTGAAGACGGTGACGTCCAGAACTCGACCCTGGAAGTTGAGCGGGTTGCTGACCGCGTAGCCGTCGACCATGACGCTGGTGATGGCGCTGTGCACCAGCTTGACGTTGACCTCGCTGACGCCCAGCTCGGTGCTCATCTGGCGCACCGCTTCGCGCAGCGCGCGCCGCTGCACGAGCTGCAGGGTCTGGGCCAGCTCGGCCTCGGTGATGCGCGACTGCGGCTGCGAGCGCGGCACGCTGACGCTGGTGCTGAAGCCCTTGACCTGCTCGCCGGCGATGCCGATGACGGCCTGGCCGGGGATCATCTGGCACATGTCCTCGGCTTCGCTGAGGGCGCGGTCGCAGTTGTCGATGACGGCCTGGATGTCGGCGACGGCACCGGCGTGCATGTCGGTGAGCGACTGGCGGACCTTGCCGCAGCCGATGACGATGCCCTTGTCGGCCTCGCGCTTGACGACCAGCGCTTTGATGACCTCGGTGCCGATGTCGAGGGCGGTGTAGTGGGTGTGGTATTCCTCGCGGCGGCGGAGGAGGGAGAACTTGCGCTTGCTCACTGGCGCGCACCTGCGCCGAGGGCGCGACGCACGGCGTCGAGGGCGTCGCCGCGCTTCTCGGGATCGGCGACGCTGCCCGCGGCGAAGTCGGGGCGCCCGCCCCCCTTGCCACCGGTCGCCTCGGACGCGATTCGAGCCAGGTCGCCGGCGCGCACGCCGCTCCGCAAGGCGCCGCCCCCCACCTTGACGGCGAGGCTGCCGTCACCCATGACCAGGACGACACCGTCCGCCTGGAGGTACTCGGCAAAGAGGTCGTCGGCCAGGACCTTGACCGCCTCGGCGGCAGCACCGCCATCGACGATGCGATGGGCAAACCGGACACTGCCCAGCTCTTCGACGTCCGGAGGCTGAGAGAGATTGTTGGTTGCGTGCGTCCGCTTGGCGCCGGCCAGCTCCCGCTGCAGCGTGCGCACCTGCTGCTGCAGCGCGGTGATTCGCTCGGGGACCTCCTCCGGCTTGACGCGCAGCTGCAGCGCCGCCTCGCGAAGAGATGAGGCCACAGCCGTCCAATACTGCTCGGCCGCCTCGCCGGCGACCATGTCGATGCGCCGCGTCCCCTGGCCGATGCTCGACTCGCTGACGATGATCGCGGCGCCGAGCTCGCCGGTGCGGTTGACGTGGGTGCCGCCGCAGAGCTCGCGCGACCAGCCGCCGAAGTCGACGACGCGCACCTGCTCGCCGTACTTCTCGCCGAACAGCGCCACCGCGCCGGTCCTGCGCGCCTCCTCGACGGGCAGCACCTGGGTGGTGCGCTGCAGGTCGCGGCGGATGGCGTCGTTGACCCGGTGCTGCACGTCGCGCGCCTCGCCGGCGCTGAGCGCGCGCCCGAAGGAGAAGTCGAACGTGGTGTGCGACGGGTCGACCAGCGAGCCGCGCTGCACCACCTCGTCGCCGAGCACCTCCTTCAGCGCCCTGTGCAGCAGGTGAGTCGCGCTGTGATGCCGCGCGGTCTGGGCGCGGCGCGAGGCGTCGACCGCGGCGAGGACGTGCATGCCCTCGCGCAGGTGACCGCGCGTCACGCGCACCGTGCTGACGCGCGTCTCGGTGCCGGGCATGAACTGCGTGTCGAGCACGTGGGCGAAGCCGTCATCCCACTGCAGGGTGCCGTGGTCGCCGACCTGGCCGCCCGACTCCGCGTAGAACGGCGTCGGCTCCAGCACCACCGCGACGCCGTCGCCGGACGCGGATTCCTGCACCCAGATCACCTCCGCCTCCACCTCCAGCTTCTCGTAGCCGACGAAGGTCGACGGCGGAAGCTGCGGGCCGCCGGTGAACCCGGCGCGGTCCAGGTGAGCGCGGCTGCGCGAGCGCTGCTCCTCCATCGCCGCGTGGAAGCCGGCGATGTCCACCTCGACACCGCGCTCGCGCGCCAGCTCGACGGTGAGCTCGATGGGGAAACCGTAGGTGTCGTGCAGACGGAAGGCGTCGCGACCGTCGATGCGCCCGCCGCTGCGCGCGATCAGCGCCTCCAGCCGCTCCGCGCCTTCGCTGAGCTTCTGCTCGAACGCTCCCTCCTCCGTGCGAAGTGCGCGCGCGATGTGCTCCTGCCGCTCCACCAATTCGGGATAAGCATCACCCATCACAGCGACCAGGTCCGGCAGCCCAGCGGCGAGACCCCCGCGCAACCCGACGCGACGCCCGTGCACCGCGGCGCGGCGGATCACCCGGCGCAGCGCATAGCCGCGCGCCTCGTTCGAGGGCACCACACCATCGGCGATCAGGAACGCCGAGCTGCGGAGGTGGTCGGCGAGCACGTTGTACGACCGGCGGTTGCGCGGCTCCTCGGGAGGCGCTTCGCCACGGGATATGAAGCCGTCGACGATGCCCTTGAACAGGTCGGTCTCGTAGTTGCTGCGCACCCCCTGGATCACCGCGGCCATGCGCTCCAGGCCCATGCCCGTGTCGACCACCGGATTCGGCAGCGGCGTGCGCGTGCCGTCGTCGTGCTGGTCGAACTCCATGAAGACCAGGTTCCAGATCTCCACCCAGCGGTCGCCGCCGCACTCGTCCTGCGGCGTGCACTCGCTGCGTCCGCATGAGCACGGCCCGCCGCGGTCGTAGTAGACCTCGCTGTCGTACCCGCAGGGGCCGGTCGGCCCCGCCTGCCACCAGTTCTCCTCGAGGTGCGCGATCCGCGAGCGGGGCACGCCGATGCGCTCCACCCAGAGGTCCTCCGACTCGCGGTCGGTGGGATGGACGCTCGGCCACAGGCGCTCGGGGTCGAGCGCGAACTCCTTGGTCAGCAGCTCCCAGGCGAGGTCGATGGCGCCCTCCTTGAAGTAGTCGCCGAACGACCAGTTGCCCAGCATCTCGAAGAAGGTGTGGTGGGTGGTGTCGCCGACCTCGGCGATGTCGTCGCGCATGCCGCTCCCCCGGAAGCACTTCTGGCTGGAGCAGACCCGCGCGGCCGGGGGCGTGCGGACACCAAGGATGTACGGTTTGAGGGGCACCATGCCGGCGACGGTGAACAGCACCGACGGGTCGTCGTGGGTGACCAGCGAGGCGCTGGGCAGCCGGTGGTGCCCCCGGTCTTCGAAGAAGTGGAGAAAACGCTCCCGGATCTCTGGGCTACGCACGTCTCGTCTGCAAGGGGGAGGCCGGTGCCCGCCGGGCATGCGAGCGCAGCGGGAGGCCGAAAACCCCCGGATGATATCAGCGGGCCGAGCCTCGACCCGGCTCTCGTGGGAGAACGGCCCGTTGGGCCGCTCTGTTACACGGCGCGCTCAGACGCGCGCCAGGCGGGGGAGCAGATCTCCCCCGACCCCCCTCTCGGCGCATGCCGCCTGCTCGGCGGGATGCGCCGGGATCACGGCGCGCTCAGACGCGCGCCAGCTAGACAAGCGGCGGCTCGGGGAACTCGGCTCGCATGTGCTCCAGGGCGGCCCGCTGCAGGCGCGAGACGTGCATCTGCGAGATGCCCAGCCGCTTGGCCACCTCCGTCTGAGGGAGCTGGTCGAAGAACCGCAGCATCATGATCTGGCGCTCGCGGGGCGTCAGGTGGGCCATCGCCTGCTCCAGCAGCGCCTTCATCTCGACGCGTTCGAGGTTCTCGTCCTCGCGGCCGAGGCGCTCGCCAAGCTCGGTCCCCTCCCCGTCCCCGTTGCCGCTCTGCGGCGTCGACTCCAGGGAGATGGTGTGCTGGGCGGGCGAGACCTCCAGGGCGGCGAGCACCTCGTCGGGCTCCAGGCCGACGTGCAGGCCGATCTCGGCGATCGACGGCGCGTGCCCGAGGGTGCGGCTGAGCTCGTCCTGGGCGCGGACCACGCGCAGGTAGTTCTCCTGCAACCGCCGGGGAACCCGCACCGCCCACGACTTGTCACGGAAGTAGCGGCGGATCTCGCCCATCACCGTGGGCGTGGCGAAGGTGGAGAACTCGTTCTCCAGCGAGGGGTCGAAGCGCTCGATGGCCTGGATCAGGCCGAGGAAGCCGACCTGCTCGATGTCCTCCAGCGGCTCGCCGCGGTTGGCGAAGCGGCGCGCGATGAAGCGGACCAGGTCGCTGTTGAGCTGGACCAGACGGTCGCGGATGGCGGGGTCGCGGGTGGCGGCGTACTCGCGGAGCAGGCGGCGCACCTCCTCACGCCGGGGGTCCGCCTCCGGCTTGGGGATGGTCCGCACGGACCCCGACTCCGCACCCGCTCCGGCCTGCGGGGTGCGCGTCACGACGAGACGCGATACTTCGTGAGACGGACGCGCAACCCGCCGGTGCGCTGGTCGACGCGGTAGCGACAGTCGTCGACGAAGAGACCCATGAGGCGCAGGGCCATGTCGGCCGCGGCGAGCTGGCGCTGCAGCGCCTCCTGGTCGGTCACCCGGGTGGTGGCCCGGCCGGCGGGCGACGCGGCGTCGCGCCGGGTGACCTCGACCTGGGCCCGCTGCACCTCGGCGGCGCCCTCCTCGGCGCGGCCGAAGACGGTGCGGACGTCGACGTCGAGCTTGCCCTCCTCCTCCACCTTGAAGAGGATGCGGACCTGGCCGCGACCCGGCCGGCCGAGCACGCAGCCCGCCAGGCTGATGGCGTTCTCGCAGGCCTGGGCGATGGCGATGCTGAGCTCGTCGACCGCCTCGACGCCGAAGCCGGCCACCGACCCGAAGGCGGCGGCGGCGCGCTTGGCGACAACGATGTACTGCGTGTCGGCGGGGATGCGCAGCTCCGAGGTGGTGGAGGTCATCGTGTCCACGGCATACCCGTGCATTGCGGGACCCAAACTCTTCGTGACCGCCTCAGGCTCCGGCCAGGGCGACATCGGAGGGCACCTCACGGCCCTGCTGGCGCCCCTCCTCGATCGCCTCGTCCAGGCCCTCCCAGCTCGCGATCGCCCGGTCGGGCAGGACGATGTGGGTGGGCTGCTGTGCCTCGGGCTCGGGGGTGCGCCCGGCGAGCTGCAGGCAGCGCCGGCGGACCTGCGGGTTGAGCGCGGCGGCGAGGCCGAGGGCGGCGAGCGCCCCGACGGTGCCGAGCAGGAGTCCGCGAATGGCGGAGCGAAGGGGCATGTGGGAGGCCCTCCATGGGGACGCCGGGATGGCGGCAAGAGTGGCCGGAAGAGTGCGGCCGATTATAGGTGCGACGCGCTGCGGCGACCGGCGATCACGGCCCCGGCGACTTGCAGTACCGCGATCACCACCACATCCGCCAGCGGGTGGAGCACGCCCAGCGAGGGGGCGTTGAGGTGCCCGGAGGCGGCGATGACCTCACCGGCGACCAGGCCGGCGGCGGAGAGCAGCAGGGTCCAGAGGTAGGGGCCGCGCCCGGGGAGCGCGAGACGCACCACCTGGGCTGTGACCAGCACCAGCAGGACGGCGAGGATCAGACCCGGGCTGGGACGCATGCACCATGTCTTCGGCGCTGCGGAGGCCGCGCCGCGGGTTGACGGAAGATCGTCCCTGCGCCGACCGCGCCGTCCTGGGCTGAGCCCAAGGACCAGGTGGGGTTCCGCACGTCGCCATGTTCCCCTTCCCTCTGGCGGTCAAGCCGCCTGGGGCACGGGGGCAGGCGCCGAATGTAGGAGCCCCGATGTCGGAAATGTTGGTCCAGCCACGTGGGAGGGCTGCGACCGGCCAGGGACGGGGGACAGAGTACCGCACCGTGAGGCGGGCCACACCTTGTTGCGAATCCGCGACGCGGCTACGCCTTCTTCGGCGCTTGGGGCAGGAGCTGCAGCCCGAGCTCGCCGAGCTGCGCCTCCTCCACCGGCGACGGCGCACCGGTCATCAGCTCCTGCGCCTGCTGGTTCTTGGGGAAGGCGATGACGTCGCGGATGTTCTCCTCGCGCAGCCCCTCCATCACCAGCCGGTCGATCCCCGCGGCGAACCCGCCGTGCGGCGGCGCGCCGTATTGGAAGGCTTCGAGCAGGAAGCCGAACTTGCGCTGCGCCTCGTCGTGGTCGATGCCGATGGCCCGGAAAACCCTTTCCTGGATTGAGGGATCGGTGATGCGGATGCTGCCGCTGCCGATCTCCCTGCCGTTGAGGACGATGTCGTAGGCGCGGCTGCGCACCTTCAGCGGGTCGCTCTCCAGCAGGTCGACGTCGTCGCTGTGCACCATGGTGAACGGGTGGTGCGCGGGCGAGATGGCGCCGGTCACCCTGTCCTCGTCGAACATGGGGAACTCGGTGACCCACAGCCAGTTGAGCTGATCCTCGTCGTACAGCGCGCGCTTGCGTCCCAGGTGGCTGCGCAGCGCGCCCAGCGACTCGGCGGCGACGCGGTGCTTGTCGGCGACCATGAGCACCACGTCGCCCACCTGGGCCTCGGTGATTCTGCCAATTTCGGCCAATTCCTCGGGACTGAGCAGCTTGGCGACGTTGCTGGTCCACCCCTCCTCACGGAGCCACACGTAGGCCAGGCCCTTTGCCCCCTGGGACTTGACGACGTCGGTCAGCTCGCCCTCGATCTCGCCGCGGGTCATGTCGGCGCCACCGGGGACCCGGATGGCGCGCACCACTCCCCCACCGCCGATGGCGCCCGCGAAGACACGAAACGCCGTGCCCCGCAGGACATCCGTCAGGTCGTGGATCTCCAGGCCGAAGCGGGTGTCCGGCTTGTCGCTGCCGTAGCGGTCCATCGCCTCGCGCCAGGTCAACCGCGGGAAGGGGGTGGGCACGCTGCCGTGGAACTCCGCCTCCGCCCAGGCGCGGGCGATGCCGGTCTCCAGGGCCGCCTGCACGTCCTCCTCGTCGACGAAGGACATCTCCACGTCGAGCTGTGTGAACTCGGGCTGGCGGTCGGCACGCAGGTCCTCGTCGCGCATGCAGCGGGCGATCTGGAAGTAGCGGTCGAAGCCGGCCACCATGGAGAGCTGCTTGTAGAGCTGCGGCGATTGGGGCAGGGCGTAGAAGCTGCCCGGGAAGATGCGCGACGGCACCAGGTAGTCGCGCGCGCCCTCTGGGGTGGCGCGGATCATCTGCGGCGTCTCGATCTCCAGGAAGCCCTGGTCGGTCATGGCGCGGCGCACCGCCTGGAGGAAGCGCGCCCGGCCGATCATGTTGCGCTGCAGCTTGGAACGGCGCAGGTCGAGGTAGCGGTAGCGCAGCCGCAGCGACTCCTCGACGGCGACGTCCTCGTTGACCGCGAACGGCGGCGTCTTCGCGGCGCTCAGCACCGTGCACTGCGTGACCTGCAGCTCGACGTCGCCCGTGGCCAGCTTGGGGTTGACGTTCTCGGCGGCGCGCGGCCGCAGCTCGCCCTCGACGCGCAGCACCCATTCCAGCCGCACCTTCTCCACCGCTGCGTGCGCCTCGGGCGCGGTCTGCGGGTTGAAGACGCACTGCACCACGCCGCTGCGGTCGCGCAGGTCGATGAAGACCAGGCCGCCCAGGTCGCGGCGGCGGTCGACCCAGCCGTAGACCACGGTGTGCTCTCCCGCGTCGGCGGCGCGTGGCTGGCCGCAGGGTGTGCGCACGGTGGTCATGCGGTGGGTTCCTCCTTGTCTGCCAGGGCTTCGGCGACGGCGGCGGCGAGGCGCGCGAGTGGCGCGCGGTGCTGCTCTCGATTGCGCATGTCGCGAACCGTCGCGCTCTGCTCGGCGACCTCGTCGGGACCGATCAGCACGATCACCCGCGCGCCCAGCCGATCGGCCGCGCGCAGCTTGCGGTCCACCTTTCGGTCAGAGACGTCCAGAACCGTGCGCACCCCGGCGGCGCGCAGGGTGCGCGCGGCGGCGGCGGCGGCCTGGGCCTGGGCGGGCTCGACGCTGGCGGCGACGGCGTCGCAGGCGGGCTCCGCGCCCGGCGTGCGCCCGTACTCCGCGGCGGCGATGAGCAGGCGCTCGACCCCGAAGGCGTAGCCGATGCCCGGCGTGGGCGGAAAGCCGAGCACCTCGGCCAGCCCGTCGTAGCGCCCTCCCCCACCGAGCGCGTTCTGCGCGCCCTTGAGCGACTCGTGCCAGAACTCGAACGACGTGTGTGCGTAGTAGTCGAGGCCGCGCACCAGGCGCGGGTTCAGTGTGGCTGCGATGTCTGCGGCGGCCAGGTCGTCCAGCACCGTCTGGAAGTAGGCGCGCGAATCGTCGCTGAGCGAATCGGTGATGTGCGGTGCGTCGGCGGCCAGCGTCGCGTCGCGCTTGCAGTCGAGCAGGCGCAGCGGGTTGACGCGCAGCCGCCGCCGGCAGTCCTCGTCGAGCTGGTCCTGCAGCGGCTCGTAGTAGGCGATCAGGGCCTCGCGGTAGCGCTTCCGGTCCTCGGCGTCGCCCAGGCTGTTGACCTGCAGCGACACCCCCGCGATGCCCAGCGCCTCCAGGAACCGCCAGCCCAGCTCGATCACCTCGGCGTCGAGGTGCGCCGAGCGCTCGCCGATGCACTCCACGCCGACCTGGGCGAACTGCCGGTAGCGGCCGGCCTGGGGGCGGTCGTAGCGGAACATCGGGCCGCTGTAGCGCACCCGCACCGGGCGGATCTCCTGGGTCAGGTTGGCGCCGAGCACCGCGCGCAGCACCCCCGCGGTGCCCTCCGGACGCAGGGTGATCAGGCGATCGCCGCGGTCCTTGAAGGTGTAGGTCTCCTTGTCGACCACGTCGGTGCCGGTGCCGACACCGCGCTCGATCAGCTCGGCGTGCTCGAAGATCGGCGTGTCGATGAGCTGGTAGCCGAAGCTGCCGGCGGCGCGCGCGTGCACGTCGTGCAGCCACTCCCAGGCGGGGGCGGCGTCGGGCAGCAGGTCGCGCGTGCCGCGCGGGGCGGCGATGCCGGGCATAGGTGGGCAAGTCTACCGAGCCTCCTGGCCCGGCCCTTCGACGCGTCCGTGACCGCTTCACCCGGGACGGCGCGATCTGGCCTGCGTACCGTGGGCGTGATGGACAGCGCCGAGGTCACCGAGGTCGCCGAGGAGGAGGAGCAGACCGCCTGGTACACCCCCGGGCTCTACCGCCGCATCGGCCGGCGGCGGCGCCGCGAGGAGCGCCCCAAGCGGCTGACCATCCGCGGGCGGCTCAGCGCCCGTGGCCTGCACTGGAACACCGAGCTGGTGGTCGGCGTCTTCGTGGCCGTGCTGGTCGCCTCGCTGGTGGCCGTCAGCGTGGTCCGGGTCAACGCCGGCCGCACCTTCGACTTCCGCTCGGCCAACGGCACCTCGGCGGGCGCGGGCGCCGCCGGCACCACCGGCGGCGGCGGCAGCGGGTACGGCGGCCTGGTCACTCCCTTCCCCACCCCGACGGCGCCGTGCATCGCCGGGCCGATCCCCGGCTCGCCGCTGCGCCCCTGCACCTGGTAGCCCGGCCGAGCTACTCGACGAGCTGCAGCACCTCGCGCTGCCCCGCCGTGGCGCCGGGGCTGTACTGGATCTCGGGGTTGGTGTGGTTGCCGCTCTGCACGTTCCAGGCGTTGACGATGGCCTGGCCGCTGACGCCCAGGGTGGCGTTGGAGCTGACGCTCATGGTCCCGCTGGGCATGTAGACGGTGCCGGTCATCACCAGCACCGACTGGGTGTTGGTCTCGTAGATCCCCGCCGCCGAGCCGATCGGCGCGTAGATCGGGAAGCGCCCGTCGTTGGGGTCGAGGCTGGGATCAGAGGGCGGCATGTAGGGGCTGATCAGCACGCTGGCGCCGTTGCTCACCCCGATGGTGGCGCCCTTGTCAAGCCAGAAGGTGACCCCGAGCAGGCAGGTGGTGTACTGCGCATAGGCGTTGGGACAGGTGCTCGGCGCGCTGTGCCCGTCGATGACCACGTCGGTGCAGTTGGGCGCCGTGCAGTTGGGGTTGTGGGTGACGTAGTAGAGCCCCGACGTCAGCGGCGGGGTGACGGTCAGCACCGACTGGTTGTTGCCCAGCGTCGAGCCGTCGTAGCGCACCACGTTGCCGACCAGCGCGGGGCCCTGCAGGTCGGGCGCGGTCACCGGCGGGTTGGCCATGCAGGCGAGCGAGCTGGGGTCCTGGGTGGTGGTCAGGCTGACGCCCTGCACGCTGAGCGTGCCGCACGAGCCGATCGCCGCCGTCTGCGCCACCTGCCCCTTGCCCAGCGCGGCGCTGCATGTCGCCGTGTTGACCACCTGGTCAGCACTGGTCGGCTTGACGTCCTTCTGGTAGACGGCGCCCGCGGCCGGGTCGGGCGAGGGGAACGGGCCCGACTGCGGCGCGCCCAGGATGACGTGGCCGGGGTTGCCGCTGCTGTCGGTGTCGGCGCAGACGCTGGCCTTGCCGCTGCTCTGCGGCTGGACGTCGCGATAGGCGTAGACGTTGCCCTGGATCACCTCGTCGTTGTTGCCGGCCTGGACCAGCGTCCCCGAGTAGAGGGCGAAGCCGAAGCCCTGGCCGCCGGGGAAGTGGTAGCCAACCGAGTCCGACCCCGCCGTCTGTGCCCCGAAGCCGATGGCGCCGCCGAAGCCCTGGACCTGCCGCTCGTGGACCGACACCTCGGCATAGCCCCACGGGCTGCCCAGGGTGGCGCCCTCGTTGTAAGAGGTGTTGTTGGCGTGCAGCGGCGGGATGTCGACGCTGACGGTGACGCCCGCGCCGGCGGTGCCGGACCCGACCGTGCTGATGTGGCAGTTGCTGCCGCTGTTGCACGTCGACCCCACCGTGGAGGTGGCCCAGCCGTTGGCCCCGCTGCCCCAGCCGAGGTGGTCATAGATGACCTTGAGCGCGTCGACGGCGGCCTGGCTGCGGTCGGACTGGTTGGGCTGGCCGCTGTGGGTCGCCCCCAGGTCGCGCGCGGCGACCAGCGCGGCGGCGTCGGTGGCGTTCTGCAGGTCGAGGTGGCGGTCGGTCTGCAGGCTGAGGTCGACGGCGAGGGCGGCGCCGCCGAGCAGCAGCGCGGTGCAGATCGCGGCGATGGGGACCACCTGCCCGCGCTGGCCGCGGCGCCGGCTGTGCGCCGTCATCCGCCCTGGGTCACTGCGCACGGCTCGACCTGCATGCGCTGGGTGGCGCTGACCACGCGGCCGCCCGAGCCCTGCGGGTTCTCGAAGTACTTGCCGACCACCGGCACGAACACCGGCGCGGTGTAGGACACGGTGACCTGCACGTAGCTGGTGTCACTCACCGTGGTCGAGCAGGCCGCCGCGGCCGCGGGCGTCGGCAGCGCGCCGCCCTGCCAGGCGGGGCCGGTGGGCGCGGGCGTCGGCGACGCGCTCGGCGCCGGCGTGGCGGTCGGCTGCGCGGTGGGGCAGACGCCGGTGCCGGGCAGCGCCATGTTGGCCGGCGACGGCGTCACCGTCTTCGAGGTGGTGATGACGATGGCCAGCGAGGTGTTGTAGGTGCAGCCCGAGCCGTCGACGGCGGTGGCGTTGATCGAGCTGCTCTGGTTGCCCTGCGAGTTGTTGGGCGCGGACAGGCAGATCGAGTAATTGCCAGAGCTGTCACTGAGCACCGTGCCCGCCGAGGACTTGCTCGGCGAGGAGATGCTGGCCACCGTGCCGTTGGGCAGGCCGCTGACCCTGCCGGTCTCCAGCGCGCCTCCCGGGCAGGTGTTGCCCGCGCGGACGACGTCGTCGGGGACGCGGGAGATCGTCGAGGTGCTGGTGATGGTGACCGTCAGCGACGACCCGGAGAGCAGCCCCGCCGAGCTGCGCGCCGCGGCGCACACCGAGTTCTCGGTCTGGGTGTCGGCCGGCGTCTGGCCACAGGTGTAGGTGGTCACCCCCAGGGTGGTGACGAAGTCGAGCGACTTGTTGGGGTACTCCGCGGCGACGCGGGCGGCGGAGCGCGCCGACGTCTCCACCGAGGCGGCGCCGTAGGCGATGATGCCGACCTGCCCGCAGCCCCCGGCCAGCACCACCAATGCCGGTGCGATCAGCGACATCTCCACCAGGGACTGGCCCCAGGAGAGGCGACGGCGTGCGCGGCGGCGCGGACGGAGCCGGGTCACTGCTCGCACACCGCCTGCGCCGCGGCGTGCAGGGTGCGCGTCGTGGTGCCGTTGCTGCCGAGCACGTTGCCGACCAGCGGGACGTAGAGCTGCTGCGGGTAGGCGATGTCCACCTCGACCACCGTCCCCTTGTTGCACTTGTCGAGGATGTTGGGGTCGACGGGGTCACTGGCGACGCAGGTGGTGCCGCTGCCGTTGCCGTCCTGGGAGCCGACGTACACGCAGACGCTGGTGATGGCGCCCCCGGGCACGGCGCTGAGCCGGCTGTTGATGTAGGTGATCAGCGCGGTGCTGTCGCAGGTGGTGTGGCCGTCGGGGAGGGTGGGCACCACCGGCGCGGTGTTGCGGGCGGGTCCGCCGCACACGGCGGCGGCGCGGGCGCCGTCGCGCACCGCGTTGGTCAGCTGCATCTGATTCATGACCACGATTCCGAGCACGAAGGCGCCGAGCAGGAGCAGCAGGAACACCGGCGCCACCATGGTCAGCTCGACGATGCCGACGCCGCGCTGCCCGCGGTGGGCATGGCGACGCGGGCGTTGGGTGAACATCCTGGCGCCATGCTCGCGCGTGCGCGGTCGTGGCGAGCCGCGCTACGACGGGTTGCGACGACGCCTTGGCTCGCCGCCACCGGTTGGCGACAAAAAGTCAGGAGGCCGCGTCAGCCGGCTTCACGTGCCACCGTGTGCACGTCGCGGACCGACTCCAGGCGCTCCAGCAGGCGGGAGAGCTGGGTCAAGCTCTGGATCTCCACCACCGTGGAGATCACCGCCGTCTTGTCGTCGTACACCTGGACGTCGGCGCCGCTCAGGTTGATCTTCGACTCCGCGATCACCGCGGCGATGTCGCGGAGCAGCCCGGTGCGGTCCCAGGCCTCGATCTTGATGCCCACCGGGTAGAGCTGGCGCGAGCCGCGCTCCCACTCCACCTCGACCAGCCGGTCGGGGTCGGCGGCGTTCACAACGTTGATGCAGTCGGCGCGGTGCACGCTGACCCCCTTGCCGCGCGTGATGTAGCCGCGGATCGGCTCGCCGATCACCGGCTTGCAACACCGCGCCAGCGAGGTGAGCACGTCGCCGACGCCGCGCACCCGCACCGTGCCCGAGGTCGGCAGTGCGGCGGTGAGCGGGATGCTGAGCGCGTGGCCGTCCTGCTCCTGCGCCGGCGCGCCGCCGTCCTCCAGCGCGGTGTACTTGAGCACCGCGGCGCGCGCGCTGATGTCGCCGTAGCCGACGGCGGCGACGAAGTCGTCCACCGTCGTGAACTTGAAGTCCTTGGCCAGCTCGAGGAGGCGGTCGTCCTTGACGCTGTGCAGGGCGATCTGGCGCATCCGCCGGAACTCCTTGTCGAGCGCCTCGCGACCCTTCTGGATGTTCTCCTCGCGCCGCTCCTTCTTGAACCAGCCGCGGATCTTCTCGCGCGCTGAGGAGGTCTTGACGAAGGCCAGCCAGTCTCGCGACGGCCCGTGCTGGCCGCGGGTGGTGAGGATCTCGACGATGTCGCCGTTCTGCAGTCGGTAGTCGAGCGGCACCATCCGCGAGTTGACCTTGGCGCCGATGCAGGCGTGGCCCACGTCGGTGTGCACGCGGTAGGCGAAGTCGACGGGCGTCGATCCGGTGGGCAGCGAGCGGACGTCACCCTTGGGGGTGAAGACGAAGACCTCGTCCTGGAAGATGTCGACGCGCACCGCGTCGACGAACTGCTCGGCGTCGGTGACGTCCTTCTGCCAGTCGAGCAGCAGGCGCAGCCAGGCGAACTTCTCGTCGAAGTGGGCGTCGCGCGAGGACTGCGCGCCCTCCTTGTAACGCCAGTGCGCGGCCACGCCGAACTCGCTGGTCTGGTGCATCTCGAAGGTGCGGATCTGGATCTCCATGGGCTCGCCGGTGTGGGAGATCACCGTGGTGTGCAGGGACTGGTAGCCGTTGCCCTTGGGCATGGCGATGTAGTCCTTGAAGCGGTTGGGGATCGGCTTCCACAGCGAGTGCACCACGCCGAGCACGCCGTAGCAGTCCTTGATCGAGTCGACCAGGACCCTGATCGCCATCAGGTCGTAGATCTCCTCGAACCCCTTCTGGGTCTTGCGCATCTTCTCGAAGATCGAGAACACGTGCTTGGGACGGCCGCTGATCTCCGCGCTCAGCCCGAGGCTCTCGATCTCGCGGTCGAGGATCTCGGTGACGTGGTTGATGAAGGTCTCGCGCTCCTCGCGCGCCGTGGCCAGGCGGGCCTCGACCATCAGGTAGTTGTCGGGGTCGAGCACCTTGAAGGCGAGGTCTTCCAACTCGCCCTTCATCTGCCAGATGCCGAGGCGGTGGGCCAGCGGCGCGTAGATGTCGAGCGTCTCGCGGGAGATGCGCAGGCGGCGCTCGGCGGGCAGCGCCTCGACGGTGCGCATGTTGTGCAGCCGGTCGCCCAGCTTGATGAGCACCACGCGGATGTCCTCGGCCATGGCCACCAGCATCTTGCGGATGTTCTCGGCCTGGGCCTGCGCCTGGCTGCGCACGTGGATCTTGCCCAGCTTGGTCACCCCCTCGACGAGTTTGGCCACAGTTGGCCCGAACTCGGCGCGCAGGTCGTCCAGGGTGATCTCGGTGTCCTCGACGGTGTCGTGGAGGATCGCCGCCGCCAGGGTGTCGACGTCGAGGCGCAGCTCGGCGAGCACGCCGGCCACGGCGACGGGGTGCTCGATGTACGGCTCGCCGCTGAGCCGGAACTGTCCCTGGTGCGCGTCGCGGGCACGTTCGAAGGCCCTGCGGAGGACGTCGTGGTCCGCCTCAGGGAGGTAGGCGGCCTTGGGGAGGAGTTCGGCGAGTGGCACCGGTGGCGTGAGTGTACCCCCGGCCGGGCTCGACCACGCTCGTGGCCCGGCTCCGCGTCGACCGACCGGTCAGCGGCGGCCGGACCGGCTCCGCCAGCGGTCGAGGGTCGTCCGGCTCTCCTCCAGGTGGAACTCGAAGAGCTCGACGAGCTGCTCCATGCGCTGCCTGGCCCGCTCCGACCCGGCCAGCGCGACCCCCTGGCGCCACTTCTCGACCAGCATGGCGCGGCGCACGTTGTCGGTCTCGACCAGCGACTCGAAGCTGTCGACGGCCTCGTAGAGCACCCGGCGGCTGCCCCGCTGCGGCAGGCGGCGGACCACCCCCGCGTCGAGCAGGTGCCGGGCGCCGACGCTGGCCGACGACTTGCTGATCTCCAGGTCGGCGGCGATGATGTCCAGCCCCGCGGGGGTGTCGCGGAGCATCAGGTAGGCGAAGATCCGGCCGGTCGCCGAGGGCAGGCCGAAGGCCTCCAGCAGCACGCCGTGGCTGTCGATGTACTGCCCCTGCGGGCTGTCACCCGCAGCGGGGAATTCGACGATGTTCGGTACGTTCGGCATTTGTTGAATATACTTGCGGCTCGCCGGGCCGGCACGCGGCGGTGCTCTGAGTTGGAGGCATGGTGGCACGTCGCGGGCGCGAGCAGCAGGGGCAAACGGGTGGCCAGGCGCATCCGGCCGACGCCTGTCCGTATCGACGGCCGTTCCCGCCCGACTTCCACGACTGCGTCGCCTACCACCCCAGCTACTTCATCCCCCTGACCACGGGCTACGACTCGATGAGCCCGGTCTGGACCTGCGCCAACCTGGCCCCCGGCGCCATGCCCCAGGCGGCCACCCGCTACTACGGCCGCTGCCGGATCGGCGACGCCGCCGCCCGCGCCGGGTGGGTGGACACACTCCACGCCAAGCGCCTCGCCGGCCTGCGCACCCTGTCGCTGGAGCTGACCCACAGCACCGCCGGCCTGACTGCCGAGCTGATGGCTGCCAAGGGCGCCCAGCTCCAGGCCGCGGCGGAGAGCACCGACCGCGACGACGCCACAGCCCGCCTGCGCGACGTGAGCCGCCGCTGGCTGGTCCAGCTCGACGGCTTCCTGGCCCGCCAGGGCGCCGCCCTGCGCGCCCTCGACTTCCCGCCCGAGGCGATCCGCGCCCTCTGCGACGACCTCATCGAGACCTGGATCGCCCAGCCACACGGCGGCCCGCCGGACATCTCCGACGACGCGCTGCGCCTCTTCCCCGAGGACGTCCGCGTGCTGCTCCGCCCCGGCGACGATCCGAGCGCCGCGGAGCGCGCCGAGGGTCAGTAGGCCCGGGCGATCAGGGCGACGTGCTCGGCGGGCTCCCCGCAGGCGAGGCAGGGCGCGCCGTCGGCGCTGCTGTCGGCGCGCAGGTTGCGGACAGTCACGGCATGAACCGACGCCTTGACGGCGTCCTCGCACTCCTTGCGGTTGCAGAAGGGTGCATTGGCCCACACCGGGCCGTCCGCGAACGCCGCCTGCAGCTCGGCGATGGTGCTCACCTCGCGCGAGTAGTCCTCGAGGAGCTTCAGCGCGCGGGCGCGGAGGGCGTGGTGCGCCTCGTCGAGCAGGCGCGGGAGCTGCACGGCCAGGGTGTCGAGGGGCACGCGCGACTGCTCGCCATCGAGACGCCGGACCACGGTGACCATGCCGTCGGCGAGGTCCTTGGCGCCGACCACGACGCGCAGCGGCACGCCACGCAGCTCCCAGTGGGCGTACTTCTCGCCGGGGCGGATGCCCTCGCGACGGTCGACCTTGAGGCGCACTGTGTCGCGGGCCTCGCGCTCCAGCTTCTCCACCGCGTCCTCGACCAGCTTTGCGTTCTCGGGGTCGTTGCTCCGCGAGATCGGGACAACGATGACCTGAACCGGCGCCACCTTGGGCGGCAGCACCAGGCCCTGGTCGTCACCGTGGGCCATGATCACGCCGCCGATCATGCGCGTGCTCAGTCCCCAACTGGTCTGGTACGGGTTCTGCAGCTCGTTGCCGCGGTCGGTGTAGCTGATGTCGTAGGCGCGGGTGAAGTTCTGGCCGAGGTGGTGGCTGGTCCCCGCCTGCAGTGCCAGGCCGTCCGACATCAGCGCCTCGATGCTCAGCGTGTAGTCGGCGCCGGCGAACTTCTCGCTGTCCGTCTTGCGACCGGGGACGGTGGCCAGGCAGAGCCAGTCGACGGCCAGCTCGTCGTAGCAGCCGAGCATGGTCTCGACCTCGCGGGCGGCCTCCTCGGTGGTCTCGTGGAAGGTGTGGCCCTCCTGCCACCAGAACTCGGTGGTGCGCAGAAACAGCCGGGTGCGCTTCTCCCAGCGCACCACGTTGGCCCACTGGTTGATCAGCACCGGCAGG
Source organism: Candidatus Angelobacter sp. (assembly GCA_035569495.1). GTDB lineage: Bacteria > Chloroflexota > Dormibacteria > Aeolococcales > Aeolococcaceae > DASRDZ01. The sequence goes on from DATMMX010000002.1 coordinate 42,331, forward strand.
TCGCGCCAGCTCTGGATCCACTTGCTGTACAGCGTGCAGATGATCGTTTCGCTGGTGGGGCGGATGGCCAGCGGCTCGTCCAGCTCCTTGCTGCCGCCGCGGGTGACCCAGGCGACCTCGGGGGCGAAGCCCTCGACGTGCTGCGCCTCCTTCTTGAGCAGCGACTCGGGGATGAACAGCGGGAACTGCATGTTCTCGTGCCCGGTGCGCTTGATCATGGCGTCGAGGGCGTCGCGGGTGTTCTCCCACAGCGCCCACCCGTACGGCCGGACCACCATGCAGCCGCCCACCGGCGTGTAGTCGGCCAGCTCCGCGCGGCGCACCACGTCGGTGTACCAGCGGTCGAAGTCCTCGCTCTTGGGGGTGATCTGCTTGGGGTCGCGCTCGCTCATCGGGTGGCGAGTATAGGGGCCGGGTGCGCTCCCCCCTAGCGCTGCGCCATCGGCACCGGGGTGAGCGCCGCGCCCGCCTCGGCCTCGCCAAGCCCGTCGGGCAACGGCTTTCCCTCGGCGAGCAGGCGCGCGTCCTCGTCGGCGATGGCGTCGAGCTCGCGCAGCAGGGCGGCGATCAGCTCCGCCTCGGGGAGCGAAGCGATCACCTTGCCGCCCTTGTAGAGGATGCCCTTCTGGCGGCCGCCGGCGATGCCGATGTCGGCGTGCATGCCCTCGCCGGGGCCGTTGACCACGCAGCCCATCACCGCCACGTTGATCGAGCGGCGCACCTTCTGCAGCGCCTCCTCGACGCGGGCGACCATGGGGAACATGTCGATCTCCAGCCGTCCGCAGGTCGGGCAGGCGATCAGGTTGGGGCCGCTGCCCTTCTCCTCCAGGTTGGCGAGGATCTGCCGCCCGACGCGAACCTCGTCGGCGGGGTCGCCGACCAGGGAGACGCGGATGGTGTCGCCGATGCCCTCGGCGAGCAGGATGCCGATGCCCATCGCCGACTTGACCGAACCCGACTCGACCGGCCCCGCCTCGGTGAGCCCGAGGTGCAGGGGATACGGCTTGTCGAGCGAGGCGAAGTAGCGGTTGGCGGCGAGGTTGGTGGGCACGTCGGAGGCCTTGAGCGACACCTTGATGGCGGTGAAGTCGAGCTCTTCGAGGATGCGGATGTGGTGCATGGCCGCGTCGACCATGTTCTGCGCCGCCTCCTCGACGCTGCCGCCGCGGCCGCGCTCCAGGTCCTTGCGCTGCGGGATGCTGCCCGCGTTGACGCCGATGCGGATGGGCACGTTGCGCGCCTTGGCCTCGCGGGCGATGTCGCCAACCTTGGCAGGATCGCTGATGTTGCCGGGGTTGAGGCGCAGGCAGGCGATGCCCGCCTCCAGCGCGCGCAATGCCAGCGGCGCGTCGTAGTGGATGTCGGCGACGATCGGCACCGGCGAGTTGGCGACGATCTCGCGCAGCGCCACTCCCGCCTCGGGCGTGTCGCAGGTTACGCGCACGATGTCGGCCCCGGCCGCGGCGGCGCGCTCGATCTGCGCCAGGGTGCCGCGCACGTCCTCGGTCTGGGTTTTGGTCATGGTCTGCACCGACACCGGCGCGGCGCCGCCGATGACGACGCCTCCCACGTTGACCGGCACGGTGCGGCGGCGATTGGGGGGGATCACGTTGCTCGACCTCCGATGTCGCCGGTGAAGGTGACGTAGAACACCAATGCCAGGATGAGCATCAGTCCGACGTAGTGGATCATCGCCTCCCGGCGCGGGTCGACGCGGCGCCGGCGGATCGCCTCCAGGATGATGAAGACGAAGCGGCCGCCGTCGAGAAAGGGGATCGGCAGCAGGTTGAAGAGGCCGAGGCTGAGGCTGATGTAGGCCATGAAGGTGAGGAACACCATCCAGCCGGCCTGGGCGGCGGCGCCGGTGTCCCTGACGATGCCGACCGGGCCCTGCACGTTGCCCGAGAGGCCGCCGCTGTTCGGCGTGGTGAGGATCTGGTAGAGCCCGGTGAAGGTGCCGGCGATGGCCGTGGGCACCTTGGTGAAACCGCGGCCGGCGGCGTAGGCGGGGGTGTTGCCCGCCCAGCCGGGCTGGAAGCCGAACAGCCACGCCGCATCGACGCGGCCCACGTCACCGTTGCCGGTGCTCACCCCGGCGACCGTGCCGGTGTAGACCTTGGTGTCGCCGATGACGTGCCCGCTGACCTTGACCGCGTTGCCCGAGTGGAACAGCATCGCGGGGTCGCCCGGTGTGACCGAATTGCCGTCGATGCTGTCGACGATGATCTGCTGCGGCAGCGGGTTGCTGCGGTCGAGGTTGAGCAGCTCCAGCACCGGCGTCACCGTGGTGGTGCGCACCGCGCCGCCCGGCGTCTGGTAGACCACGGTGGCGGGGTGGCCCTCGGTGGCGCGCGTGGCGGCGTGCATGTCGGCGGTGACCGCGGCCTCGTCGGCGTCGTTGATGTGCCGGCCGTTGACGGTGAGGATGGTGTCGCCGCTGTGCAATCCCGCGCTGGCCAGCGGCGTCCCGGCGTCGACCGCCGACGCCTGGCTGGGGATGGCCAGCGCGCTGAAGAGCAGGCCGGCGAAGATCAGGTTGAAGACGCCGCCGGCAAGGATGGTGGCGACCCGTTTGGGGATGCTCGCCCGCCAGAAGGCGCGCGGCCCCGGGTCCTTCTCCTCGGGCAGCCCGGTCATGCCGGCGAGGCGGACGAAGCCGCCGGCGGGGAGCAGCCGCAGCGCGTACACCGTGTCGCCGACGCGCTTCCAGATCAGCTTGGGCCCGAAGCCGACGGCGAACTCGTCCACCTGGATGCCCGACCGCTTGGCGACCAGGAAGTGGCCCATCTCGTGCACCACCACCACGACGACGAGCAGCGCCATGATCGCGACGACGGTGCGCAGGACGTCCATGCCGCCTACTGCCCTCCGCCCGCGGCCACGGCGACCACGCCGGATTCCACGGTGCGGCGCGCCCACGCGTCGAGCTCGACCAGGTCGTCGAGCGACGGCGACGGCGGCAGCGGCGCCGCCTCCAGAGTTTCTGCCACCAATGGCACGATGTCGGTGAAGCCGCAGCGTCCGGTGAGGAACGCGGCCACCGCCGCCTCGTTGGCCGCGTTGAGCACCGCGGGCGCGCCGCCGCCCATCTCGCCGGCGCGGCGCGCCAGGGCAGGCGCGGGGAAGCGGCGCGGGTCGACCGGCTTGAAGACCAGCGGCGACGCCAGGGTCAGGTCGGCGGGTGCGCAGACGCCGGGCAGGCGCACGCCGTCGGTGAGGGCGAGCGCGATGGGGATGCGCATGTCGGGCACGCCGATCTGGGCGACGGTGGCGCCGTCGACGAACTCCACGGCGGAGTGCACGATGCTCGGCGGGTGGATGACCACGTCGATGCGCGCGTAGTCGACGCCGAATAGGAAGTGCGCCTCGATGATCTCCAGGCCCTTGTTCATCATCGTCGCCGAGTCGACGGTGATCTTCGGGCCCATCGACCAGTTGGGGTGGTGCAGCGCCTCCTCCACCGTGACCCGGCCCAGGGTGTCGAGCGGGCGCTCGCGGAAGGGGCCGCCGCTGGCGGTGAGCAGCAGGCGCGCGACCGACGCCGGGTCCTCGCCGCGCAGGCACTGCCACAGCGCGCTGTGCTCGCTGTCGACGGGGATCAGCCGGGCGCCGGTGGCCGCGGCGCGGGCGGTGACCAGCTCGCCCGCCATGACCAGCACCTCCTTGGTGGCGATGGCCACGTCGGTGCCGTGGTCGAGGGCGGCCAGGGTGGGACGCAGGGCGGCGGCGCCGGCGATGCCGACGCAGACCACGTCGGCGTCGAGCGCAGCGACCTCGCAGGCGGCGTCCAGTCCCGCCGCGGCCCCGCGCGGCAGCGGGTGCGACGGGTCGCGCGGGGCGACCACCGCGCTGAGGGGCACGGAGAAGCGCTCGACCACGTCGCTCAGCCCGGCCGTGTCCGAGCCGACCACGGCGCCCACCAGCTCGAAATGCTCCGGGTAGCGGGCGAACAGGTCGCACGCCTGGCGGCCGATCGAACCGGTCGCGCCGAGCAGGACGACGCGGCGGCGGGCGCTGGTCAAGGCTGCGGGATCTCCTGGCCGGCGTCGGCCGGTGCGGACAGGTGCACCTGCAATATAGACGGGGTTCGTCCGGCAGGCGGCCCGGCTGGGATGGTCATGGCAGTCCTGTCATCACCACGTACGCGTAGACCACGGGGCCGATCAGCAGCAGCGAGTCGAGGCGGTCGAGCAAGCCGCCGTGGCCGGGGATCAGCTCGGAGGAGTCCTTCACCCCGGCGGCGCGCTTGAGCGCGGACTCGACCAGGTCGCCGCCCATCGCCGCCACGGCGACGACGACACCGAGCACGATGGCGTGGCCGACCGGGATGCCGGTGAGCCACGGGGCGAGCAGCGACCAGGTGAGCACCGTGGCCAGGAGGCTGCCCGCGGCGCCCTCGGCGGTCTTCTTGGGCGAGATGCTCGGGAAGAAGCGGTGCCTCCCGATGGCGCTGCCCACGAACAGGGCCGCAGTGTCGCCGACCATGGCGCTGCCCAGGGCGATGGCGACGAGCCACGGGAAGGCGTAGGTCACCGACCGGTCAGGCATGTTGACCACCAGCAGCAGGTAGCCGATGGTCAGCCCCAGGTAGAGCGCGCCCCCCACCGACGCCGCCCACCGCGCCATGCCCCGGTCGAGCGCCTGGCGCGGCGGCACCAGCGTGCCGATCAGCCCGATCACCACCGCGCCGCCCAGCGCCCAGTCGAGCGTCCGCCAGCTCGCCGGATAGGTGTGGCGGAGCAGCAGGAACAGCGCCAGCGGGTAGAGCAGCCAGGGCAGCGGCTCGGCGCCGAGGCGGCGCATCAGCCCGGAGAACTCCCAGCAGGCCACCACCAGCGCGGCGGCGGCGAGCGCGTCGAGCAGGGGGCCCCGGGCCAGCATCGCTCCGGCCAGAGCGACGAGCAGGACGGCAGCCGAGCCGAGCCTGAGGCCCAGCCTCATCCGGTGCGCAGGGCCCTGGCGATGCGGTGCCCCACCCCGCGCCGCGCCGGCCCCCCCGCCGGTCCCACCCTGCCGAACTTGCGCTCGCGCTCGGCGAAGGCGGCGAGCGCCTGGCGCAGCTCGGCCTCGCCGAAGTCGGGCCACAGCGTTTGGGTCACCCACAGCTCGGCGTAGGCCGCCTGCCAGAGCAGGAAGTTGCTCACCCGCATCTCCCCCGCCGTGCGGATGATCAGGTCGGGGTCGGGCAGGCCGCCGGTGTACAGCGCCTGGGAGAGCTGCGCCTCGTCGAGCCGGGTCAGGTCAGCGCCCGCGGCGGCCAGCGCGCGCACCGCGTCGACGACCTCGGCGCGGCCGCCGTAGTTGATGGCGATGTTGAGCACCGCGCCGCTGTTGTGCAGCGTCTGCGCCTCGGCGGCGACCACCACCTCCTGCAACCGCGGGCTCAGCTCCTGGCGGCGGCCGAGGATGCGCACCTGCACTCCGTTGTCGTCAAGTTCGTCAATTTCTCGCTGGATGGTCTCGACGAAGAGGCTCATCAACGCCGACACCTCGGTGCCCGGGCGCGACCAGTTCTCCGTGGAGAACGCGTACAGGGTGAGCACGTGCACACCGAGGCGGTCGCACTCCTGCATCACCGGGCGGATGGCGCCGACGCCGGCACGGTGGCCGGCGACGCGGGGCAGGTGCCGCTTGCTGGCCCAGCGGCCGTTGCCGTCCATGATGATCCCGATGTGCCGGGGCAGCCCCTCGTGCGGGGGCGGTGGCACGGCGTTGGGAGCGGGAGGGCGGTCCATGGTCAGACCTCCAGGATCTCCTGCTCCTTCTTGTGGGCGACCTCGTCCACCCTGGCGACGAAGCGGTCGGTGATCTTCTGGAGATGGGCGAGGCCGCGGTCGAGCTCGTCGCTGCCCACCTCGCCGTCCTTCTCGATCTTGCGGATGTGCTCGACCTCGTCGCGCCGGATGTTGCGGATGGCCACGCGCGCCGCCTCGGCCTTCTGCTTGGCCATCTTGACGAACTCCTTGCGGCGGTCCTCGGTGAGCGGCGGGATGGGGATGCGGATCATGGCGCCGTCGTTGGACGGGTTGAGGCCGAGCTGGCTGGTCTGGATCGCCTTCTCGATCGCCGCCATGGCGCCGCGGTCGTAGGGCTGGATGACCAGCAGGCGCGCCTCGGGCGCTGTGATGCTGGCCAGCGAGAGCAGCGGCGTCGCCGTGCCGTAGTAGTCGATCTGCAGGCGGTCGACCAGCGCGGGGGTGGCCCGGCCGGTGCGGATGCTGGACAGGTCCTTGTGCAGCGCCTCGACGCTCTTGTCCATGCGCTCCTCGGCGTCCTTCAACCAGTCGTCGATCATCGTGCGCGCTCTGCGGCCTCCGTCGGTGCGGTGTCGTTGTCGTCGACCAGGGTGCCGATGTCCTCGCCCATGACCACGCGCTCGATGCTGCCCTCGCTGAGCAGGTCGAAGACGACGATGGGCGTGCGGTTGTCCATGCAGAGGGTGAGCGCGGTGTTGTCCATCACGGTGAGGCCGCGGTTGAGGACCTCCATGTAGGACAGGTGGTGCAGGCGCTCGGCGGTGCTGTCCTTGAGCGGGTCGGCGGTGTAGATGCCGTCGACCTTGGTGGCCTTGAGCAGCACCTCGGCGCCGATCTCGGCGGCGCGCAGGGCGGCGGTGGTGTCGGTGGTGAAGAACGGGTTGCCGGTGCCCGCGCCGAGGATGACCACGCGGCCCTTCTCCAGGTGGCGCACCGCGCGTCGCGGGATGAACGGCTCGGCGACCTGGTGCATGGCGATCGCCGACTGCACGCGGCACTGCAGCCCGCGCCGCTCCAGCGCGTCGCGCAGCGCCAGCGCGTTGATCATGGTGGCCAGCATGCCCATGTAGTCGCCGGTGACCCGGTCGACGCCGCGGGCGCTGGCCTCCATGCCGCGCACGATGTTGCCACCTCCGACCACAACCGCCACCTGCACCTGGTGGGCGACGACGCGCTCGATCTGGGTGGCGATGAAGGCGGCGACGGCGGGGTCGATGCCGTAGGCGAGGCTGCCCATCAGGGCCTCGCCGCTCAGCTTGAGGACGACCCGCGACCAGCGCGGCGCGCCCTGCGGGCGGCGCTCGACCCTGCCGGTGGTTGCCACCTCCAACTCGGTGCCGGTCCCGCTACTCGGCCGCGACGCCGGCGGGCTCGCCGTCGGGCGACTCCTGCTCCGCGCCCGCCGTCTCCCCCACCGCGAAGCGGGCGAAGCGGGCCACGGTGATGTTCTCGCCGAGCTTGGCGATGGCCTCGCTGATCAGGTCCTTGACCTTCTTCTTGGGCTCGCGGATGTAGGGCTGGTCGAGCAGCACGATCTCGCCGTAGAAGGCGTCGAGCTTGCCGCTGATGATCTTGTCCTGCACGTTGGCGGGCTTGTCGGCCACCTGGGCGCGGAAGATCGCCGTCTCGCGCTCGATCGCCTCGGCGGGCACCTCCTCGCGGCGCACGTACTGCGGCGAGGCGCCGGCGATGTGCAGCGCGATCTCGTGGGCGAGGTGCTTGAAGTCGTCGGTCTTGGCGACGAAGTCGGACTCGCAGTTGACCTCGACGAGCACGCCCACACGACCCACGCCGCTGGCGTGGTGCACGTACGACTCGATGGCGCCCTCGCCGGTGCTGCGCCCGGCCTTCTTGGCGGCCCGGGCCATCCCGTGCTCGCGCAGGTAGTCCTTGGCCTTCTCGATGTCGCCGCCGGTCTCGACCAGGGCGCGCTTGCTGTCCATCATTCCCGCCCCGGTCATGTCCCGGAGCTGCTTGACCTGTGCCGCGGTGATCTCGGCCACGTTGCTGTTCCCTATGCCTCTTCGGCGCTGGCGAGGACGGGCTGGTCGGCCTTCTCCTGGGCGCCGTTCGCTGACTGTTCCTTCTGCTGGGCGGCGGCCGCGGCGTTGGCGGCGGCCGCCTGCGCCTCGGCCTCGGCGCGGGCCCGCTCGGCCGCCTCCGCGGCGGCGCGCGCCTCGGCGGCGACCTGCTCCTCGCGCTCGCGCAGCTCGCGCTCGCCGAGCAGCTGCTGGCCCTCGACGATGGCGTCGTTGACCAGGTTGGTGATCAGGCGGACGGCGCGGATGGCGTCGTCGTTGCCGGGGATCACCTTCTGGATCAGGTCGGGGTCGCAGTTGCTGTCGACAATGGCAATAACCGGGATGCCCAGCTTGTTGGCCTCGCCGACGGCGAGCCGCTCCTTGCGGCAGTCGACCACGAAGAGCGCTCCGGGGAGCCGCTTCATGGTGACCATGCCGCCGAAGTTGCGCTCCAGCCGGTCCAGCTCGTCCTCCAGGACGTTGGCCTCCTTCTTGGTCATGCGCTCGAAGTCGCCGCGGTCACGGATGGCGCGCACCTCCTGGAGGCGCTTGAGCTGGCGCTGGATGACGGTGAAGTTGGTCAGCATGCCGCCCATCCAGCGATGGGTGACGTAGTACTGGCCGCTGCGCTCGCAGGCCTCCTGGATGGTGTCCTGGGCCTGCTTCTTGGTGCCGACGAAGAGGATCTTCTCGCCCCGGCCGACCAGGTCGCGGGCGAAGTCGCAGGCCTCGTCGAGCAGCGTCTGGGTCTGCTGCAGGTCGATGATGTGGATGCCGTTGCGCGCAGTGAAGATGTACTGGCGCATCTTGGGATTCCACCGGCTGGTCTGGTGGCCGAAGTGGACTCCGGCCTCGAGGAGCTGGCGGAGGGTGGCGACGGGCATGGTCCCGTTCCTCCTGGTGTGGTGGGGTTGTGCCTCCGCCCGGCGTCGTCCGCTGCTGGCGACTCACCCCTGCGCGGGGCACCCGTCGCCAGGCGTCGGCCGGGCGTGCGAAATCGGCTTTGCGAGCCGTTGGCCGTCAGTGTACCAGGGGACGCCGGGCGGGAAACCCGGCGGCGGGCTAGAGCACGTAGCGGCGCAGGTCCTCGTTGCGGACCAGGTCGGCGAGGCGGCGGCGGACGTACTCGGCGTCGACGGTGACCGTCTGGCCGGCGTGGTCCTCGGCGCTGAAGCTCAGCTCCTCGAGCACCTTCTCCATGATGGTGAAGAGGCGGCGGGCGCCGATGTTCTCGTCCTGCTCGTTGACCACGGCCGCCTGATGGGCCAGCTCGTGCAGGCCGTCCTCGGCGAACTCGAGCGTGACCTCCTCGGTCTTGAGCAGCGCCGAGTACTGCTTGGTGAGCGCGTTGCTGGGCTCGACCAGGATGCGCTGCAGGTCGTCCTCGGTGAGCGGCTTGAGCTCGACGCGGATGGGGAAGCGGCCCTGGAACTCGGGGATCAGGTCGCTCGGCTTGACGACGTTGAACGCTCCTGCGGCGACGAAGAGGATGTGGTCGGTGCGCACCGCCCCGTAGCGGGTGTGCACGGTCGAGCCCTCGACCAGGGGGAGCAGGTCGCGCTGCACGCCCTCGCCGCTGACGTCGGGACCGTGCTCGGGCGAGCGGCCGCCGGCGATCTTGTCGACCTCGTCGACGAAGACGATGCCGTCGTCCTCGACCGCCTTGATCGAGTCGTCGTAGAGGCGGTCCATGTCGACCAGGCGGTCGGTCTCCTCCTGGGCGAGGACGTTGCGGGCGTCGGCGACGGTCATGCGGCGCTGGCGCTTGCGGGGCGGAGCCATCTGCGAGAAGAAGTCGCTCAGCGCGTAGCCGATCTCCTCGGCGCCGCTGCCGCTGAAGGCCTCCATCACCGGCTGGTAGGGCTCCTCGACCTCGACCTCGATCTCGCGGTCCTCGAGCTGCTTGCTGCGCAGCTTCTTGAGCAGCTGGCGCTTGCGCAGGCGGCGACGGCGGCGGCGCTGCTCGTCGTCGGCGGCGGGCGTTGGCGGCGCTGCTGTTGACGCTGCTGGCTCGGCGGTGTCGGCGGCGTCCGCGGGCGGCTGCGGTGCTTGGGTGGTCGTCTCGTCGCTCGCGGGGCGTCCGGCCTCTCGCTCCTTGCGCTCCTCGGCGTCGAGCAGGGTTTCGAGGATGCGGTCCTCGGCGAGCTCCTTGGCGCGGTCCTCGACCTCCTCCATGCGGGCGTTCTGGAGGTCGGTGATGGTCTGCTCGAGCAGGTCGCGGATGATCGACTCCACGTCGCGGCCGACGTAGCCGACCTCGGTGAACTTGGTCGCCTCGACCTTGATGAACGGCGAGTTGGTCATGCGGGCCAGGCGGCGGGCGATCTCCGTCTTGCCGACGCCGGTGGGGCCGATCATCAGGATGTTCTTGGGCAGGACCTCGTCGCGCATGTCCTCGGGGAGGCGCTGGCGGCGGACGCGGTTGCGCAGGGCGATGGCGACGGAGCGCTTGGCTTCGGACTGGCCGATGATGTACTCGTCCAGGCGGCGGACGATCTCCTTGGGGCGGAGGTCGTCGCTGGGCGACTCGGTTGCGGCGGCTTGCTTCGAAGGTTGCGTCGCGTTGGCGGTGCCGTCGCTCGATGTGGGGTCGGTCGCGACGCCATTCGTGGGCGGCGTTGGCTCAGCGGCGACGAGCGGTTCGCTCACGGTGCCTGCTCCACGATCTCCACGCTGATGTGATCGTTGGTGTAGATGCACAGCGTCGCGGCGATCTCCAGCGCGCGGCGCGCGATCTGCTCCGCAGTTTGTGCCGTGTTCTGCAGCAACGCCTTGGCCGCCGCCTGCGCGTACGGGCCGCCGCTGCCGATCGCCACCACGTCGTCGTCGGGCTCGATGACCTCGCCCTCGCCGCTGAGCAGCAGGAGCTGCTCCGCGTTGGCGACGATGAGCATGGCGTCGAGGTGGCGCAGGTACTTGTCGGTGCGCCACTCCTTGCTCAGCTCGACGGCGCCGCGCAGCAGGTTGCCCTGGTGCTTCTCCAGGTGCTGCTCGAACTTGTCGAAGAGGGTGAAGGCGTCGGCGACGGCGCCGGCGAAGCCGACCACGACCTGGTCGCGGTAGATGCGCCGCACCTTGGAGGCGCTGTGCTTCATCACCACGTCGCCCACCGTGACCTGCCCGTCCCCGGCGACCGCGGTGCGGCCGTCGCGCTTGACGGCGACGATGGTGGTGGCGCGGATGCGCCGGCTTTCCATCAGGACGGCGACCCGACCGGCTCCTCCGCCGGGGCGGTGGCGCCCTTGGGCGGGCGGTACTTGCACTTGGGGTACCCGGAGCAGCTCACGAACGGGCCGAAACGACCCTGGCGCTTGACCAGCGGCTTGCCGCAGTCGGGGCACTCCTCGCCGGTGGCCTCGGGCGCCGGGCGCGTCGACGCCGGGGCCGCGCCGCCCTCGGTGGAGGCGACGCCCTCGGCACGCGGCTGGATGTACTTGCAGCTCGGATAGCCGGTGCAGCCGATGAACGGTCCGCGCCGGCTGCTGCGCCGGGCCAGCGGCTTGCCGCAGTTGGGGCAGGTGCCCAGGTCCTCCTGGACCACCTGCACGATGCGCGCCGCGGCCGCGCCGTCGCCGGTGGCGGGGTCGCCCTCGGTGGCGGGGATGACCTGCACGTCGCCCTTGATGTACTTGCAGGACGGGTAGCCGCTGCAGCCGACGAACGGACCGCGCCGTCCCTGCCGGACGACCAGCTCCTTGCCGCACTGCGGGCACATCTCGCCGATGGCGACAGGCGCCGACTGGTCCTTGCCCTTGATGTACTTGCACTCGGGGTAGCGCGAGCAGCCGACGAACTTGCCGTACTTGCCCTCGCGCTCGACCAGCTCGCCCTGCTCGCACTCGGGGCAGGTCTCGCCGGTGCTCTTGGCGGGCACCTTGACCCGCTCCATGGTGGTCTCGGCGGTGGCGATGGTCCTGGCGAACGGCGCGTACCACTCGTCGATGGTGGGCACGTACTGGCGGGTGCCCTCCTCGATGCCGTCGAGGCGCTTCTCCATGTCGGCGGTGAAGGCGACGTCGACGATGTCGGGGAAGTGCTGGCGCAGCAGGGTGTCGACGGTCTTGCCCAGCTCGGTGGGATGCAGGCGGCGCTCCAGCTGCTCGACGTACTTGCGCGTCTCGATGACCTCGATGGTCGGCGCGTACGTCGAGGGCCGGCCGATGCCGCGCTCCTCCAGCTCCTTGATCAGCGACGCCTCGGTGAAGCGCGGAGGCGGCTGGGTGAAGTGCTGCTCGCGCTTCAGCTCGGTGGCGGTGAGCAGGTCGTCCTGCTGCAGCGCGGGCAGGCTGCGGTCGTCCTTGTCGTCGTCGCGGCGCCACACCCTGGTGAAGCCGTCGAAGCGCAGCACCGAGCCGTTGGCGCGGAAGACGTAGTCGCCGGCCTCCATGTCGACGCGCGTGGTGTCGAAACGCGCGGCCGACATCTGGCTGGCCACGAAGCGGCGCCAGATCAGCTCGTAGAGCCGGGCCTGCTGCGGAGTGAGGTGCTTGCTGATCTGCTCGGGAGTGCGGCCGACGTCGGTGGGGCGGATCGCCTCGTGGGCGTCCTGCACGTTGGCGTTGGGGTTGGCCTTGGCGGCGCGCGGCGCGCCCTTGCGGACGTACTCCTTGCCGAACTGCGAGGTGATGTGCGCGGCGGTGGCGTCGCGGGCGACGTCGCTGATGCGCGTCGAGTCGGTGCGCATGTAGGTGATCAGGCCGGTGGGGCCGTCGCCGACGTCGACGCCCTCGTACAGCTCCTGGGCGATGCTCATGGTGCGCTTGGGCGGGAAGCGCAGGCGGGTGCTGGCGTCCTGCTGCAGGGTGCTGGTGGTGTACGGCAGCGGGGCCTGGCGGGTGACCTCCTTGGCCTCGATCGCGGTGACCCTGAACTGCGGGGTGCTCGCGCTCGGCTTGCCGTTCTCGTCGACGCCGAGCCGGCGGATCACCTCCAGGGCCTCGGCCTCGGTGCCCAGCTCCAGCTTGTTGCTGTCCTTGCGCTGCGCGTAGAGGCGCGCGGTGACGGTGTCGCCGTCCTTGGTGAGGATGGCGTCGATGGTCCAGGACTCCTTGGCGACGAAGGCCTCGATCTCGTTCTCGCGATCGACCACCAGGCGGACCGCGACGGACTGCACCCGCCCCGCGCTGAGCCCGGTGCGCACCTTGCGCCAGAGCAGCGGGCTGAGCCGGTAGCCGACCAGGCGGTCGATGACCCGGCGGGCCTCCTGGGCGGAGACCAGGTCACGGTCGATCTTGCGGGGCTGGCTCATCGCCGCCTCGACGGCGCCGCGGGTGATCTCGTGGAAGACGATGCGGTCGGGGTCGCGCAGCCCGAGCGCCTGGGCGACGTGCCAGGCGATGGCCTCGCCCTCGCGGTCGGGGTCGGCGGCGAGGTAGACGTTGGTGGCGTCCTTGGCGGCCTTGCGCAGCTCCTTGATCTGCGTCTCCTTGCCCTTGATCACCTCGTACTGCGGCTCGAAGCCGTTCTCCACGTCGACGCCAAGCTTCGACTTGGGCAGGTCGCGGACGTGCCCCATCGACGCCTTGATGGTGTAGCCGGAGCCGAGGAACTTGGCGAGGGTGCGGGCCTTGCTCGGGCTCTCGACGATGATCAGGTTGGTGGGCATGGGGAGGGTTCTTCTCCGCGGACGGCGCGGTGCGGGGCTGCGGGCCGCGTGGCGCGGCCGATCATAACAGCGGCCTCCGAGCGGTCCAGGGGGGTCGCCACAGGGTGATACCCCGGGTGGGCGGCACGTCAACCCCCTGCCCGGGATGGCACGGCTGGGGCAGTATGCGCCCCGGGTTGCGGTGGGACGTCCCTGGCGACCAGGCCGCCGGGGAGGCTGCGGACGTGGCCGGCGAGCTCCAGGCCGGCGAGCTGGGCTGCCAGGCGGGCGGGGCTCAGGCGCAGCGCGGCGGCGAGGCGGTCGGGGTGGACGGGGTCGGCGCCGATGCGGGCGAGCAGGGCGGCTTGCTCTTGTGGAAGTTCGTTGGCGGCGTGGTGCCGCCGGTCACCGCGCCGGGCGGGCGCTCCCGCGAAGGTGGGCGGCGGGATGGCCAGGCGGGCTCTGCCGCGGATGCCTTCGAGGGCTTCGGCGAGGCAGCCGACGGCGGTGAGGTCGGCGGTCTCCAGGAGCGGGATGGCGCCGTCGCGGACCAGGCGGTTGGTGCCGGCGCTGCGGTCGCTGAGCACCGAGCCGGGCACGGCGAAGACGTCGCGACCCAGGTCGGCGGCGTGGCGGGCGGTGCTGAGGGCGCCGCTGCGGTCGCTGGCCTCCACCACCACCAGGGCGGTGGCCAGGGCGGCGATGATCCGGTTGCGGCGGGGGAAGCGCCAGGGGGCGGGGACGGTGCCGGGCGGCTCCTCGGTGACCACGCAGCCGCCGCGGGCGATGCGGTCGCGCAGGTCGCGGTGGGAGGGCGGGTAGCAGACGTCGATGCCGCAGCCGAGCACGGCGACGGTGGGCCCGCCGGAGTCCAGGGCGCCCTCGTGGGCGGCGCCGTCGATGCCCAGGGCCATGCCGCTGACCACAGGGATGCCCGCGGCGGCGAGGTCGGCGCCGAGGCGGCGGGCGATCTGCAGGCCGCCGTGGGTGGCGACGCGCGCGCCGACCACGGCGACGCGCGGGCCCGCTGGGATGGCGTCGCCGAGCACCCACAGCTCGGGAGGGCTGAGCTCCAGGTGCTCCAGCTCGGGCGGCCAGCCCGTGGCGCCGCGGGGGATGTGGCGGATGGGTCCGAGGGTCATCGGGCGGTCTCCCCGCGGTATCGCAGCGCTTCGCCGAGCGACGCCTCGTCGACCCGGTCGTTGCCGGAGAGGTCGGCGATGGTGCGGGCGACGCGGAGGACGCGGTGGAAGGCGCGGGCGCTGAGCTGGAGGCGGTCGCCGGCGATGGAGAGGAGACGGGTGGCGGCGGGCGTGGGGTCGCAGGCGGCGAGAAGGAGGACGCCGTCAAGGTCGGCGTTGACGTGGGAGCTGGGCCGGGGCGGGGTGGTGCCCGCGGTTGTGACCAGCGCGGCGGTGCGGCGACGCCTGCGGCCGGTGCGGGTGCGCTCGCGGTCGAGCAGGTCGCGGTTGCGCTGCACCTGGCGCGCGCGGGCGGCGCCGACCCGGTTGCGGACCGGCTCCGCCGGCTCGTCGAGCGCCCGGTCGGGAAAGAGCACGTCGTACGACTGCCGCGGCACGGGCACCACCAGGTCGATGCGGTCGCGCACCGGGCCGCTGACGCGCGACTGGTAGCGCTGCAGCTCGCGCAGGCCGCAGTGGCAGCGGCGGGTCTCGTCGCCGAGGTAGCCGCACGGGCAGGGGTTGGCGGCGCCGACCAGGGTGAAGGCGGCCGGGTAGGTGACGCTGCCCCGAGCGCGGCCGACGGTGATCGACCGCTCCTCCAGCGGCTGGCGCAGCGCTTCGAGCAGCGGGCGGGGGAACTCGCAGAGCTCGTCGAGGAAGAGGACGCCACGGCTGGCCAGGCTGATCTCGCCCGGCTGGGCGTAGCCGCTGCCGCCGCCGACCAGGCCGGCTCGGGAGATGGAGTGGTGCGGCGCCCGGAACGGCGGCCGCAGCGTCGCCGGTGGACGCTCGTGCAGGGCGCCGCGGAGCGACCAGATCGCCGACACCTCCAGCGACTCGTCGGGCGTCAGGTCGGGCAGCAGCGAGGCGAGCGCCCGGGCGAGCATGGTCTTGCCCGACCCCGGCGGCCCGAGCATGAGCAGGTTGTGGCCGCCGCCGGCGGCGATCTCCAGCGCCCGCTTGGCGTGGATGTGGCCACGCACCGATCCCAGGTCGACACCATCATCTTCCGCGGTTGCCTCGGCGTCTCCTGGTGGCGCGGGCGGCAGCGGACGTGAACCGTCGAGATGGTAGACGCACGCCGGCAGCGACGGTGCGGCCACGACTTCGAGGTCCTCCACCATGGCGGCCTCCGCCGCGTTGGCCAGCGGCACCACCAGACGTCGCACCCCCGCGGCCCGCAGCGAGCGGGCCATGGGCAGCACCCCGGTCACCGGTCGCAGCGTGGCGTCCAGCGCCAGCTCGCCGAGCACCGCGGTGTCGCGCAGGCTGATGTCCCGCCCCGCGCAGCGCAGCACCGCGAGCGCGATCGCGAGGTCGTAGGCCGTGCCCTCCTTGGGCACCTCGGCCGGCGCCAGGTTGACGGTCAGCCGCCGCGCGGGGAACTCGAACCCCGCGTTGCGCACCGCCGCCCGGACGCGCTCACGCGCCTCCTGGATGGCCCGGTCGGTCAGCCCGACGATGGTGAAGCCGGGCAGCCCGGCGGCGATGTCGGCCTCGACCGTGATGGGGATTCCCGCCAGCCCCTGGAGGGCGCAGCTCAGTGCAGTTGCGAACATACACCGGGCAGTGTAGTATCACAGCCATGTGTAGGTCAAGCCACCGCGACCGCGGCGCCGACCCGCGGCTACTCGTCCTGGACCGCGTTCTCGATGTGCTCGGTGCGGGTGACCTGGAGCTTGTCGTCGAGGATCAGCCCCAGCACGTCGATGCGGCAGGGCTGCTTCTGGCGGCGGCTGGAAGCCTGGTAAAGCTGCATGAGAGTGCGCAGCTTCTGGCGCTTGCGCCCGTCGACGGCCTCCTCAGGCAGGCCGAAGCCCGTGCCGCGCCGCGCCTTGACCTCGATGAGGACGAGGGTGTCGCCGTCCTCGGCGACGATGTCGATCTGCCCCAGCGGCGACCGCCAGTCGCGGGCCAGGACCTCCATGCCCTTCCCGCGAACGAAGGCGAGGGCCGCCGCCTCTCCCGCGTGTCCGACGCGATCCTTGAGGGGACGCATCGGCGGGAGGGCGGCGGGCGCCTGGCGTTGACCCCTAGCGATCAGTGGTCTCCGCGGCTGCGTCGGCAACGGGCTCCGCCCCGGCGGCTGCTTCCGCAGTCTCGGGCAGCTCCGCCTCGCGGATCTCCTCCACCTCGTCGTCCACGTCGTGGATCTCGGCGGCGCCGTCGTCGGTGGCCGCGGCGGCCGCGCGCGAGCGGGTCATCTGCCCACCGCCGATCGGCTCACGCCGCTCGCGGATGCGGGCGCGCTTGCCCACCTTCTCGCGCAGGTAGTACAGCTTGGCGCGGCGCACGTCGCCGTGGCGGAGCACCTCGATCCTGTCGATGCGCGGCGAGTGCACCAGGAAGGTGCGCTCCACGCCGACGCCGTGGGTGACGCGCCGCACCGTGAAGGTGCTGGCCAGACCGGTCTTGCCGCCGAGCGCGATGACCACGCCCTCGAAGACCTGGATGCGCTCACGGGTACCCTCGACGACCTTGACGTGCACGCGCACGGTGTCGCCGCTGCGCAGCACGGGAACCTCGGGCTTCTCCTGCTCGCGTTCGAGCAGGTCGATGACATTCATCAGACACCTCCTGCGGGGGCGCCGTCGCGGACCATGTCCGGCCGACGTCGCCTCATTCGTTCGTCACTCTGCTCGCGGCGCCAGCGCTCGATGGCCGCATGGTGGCCACTGCGCAGCACCTCGGGCACCTCGCGTCCGTCGAAAGTCGCCGGACGCGTGTACAGCGGGGGTTCGAATCCCCTCTCGGTGAAGGTCTCGTCGCTGAGCGACTCGTGCGATCCCAGCGTGCCGGGAACCAGTCGCGCCACCGTCTCCACCACCACCATGGCGGCCAGCTCGCCGCCACTCAAAACGTAGTCACCGATCGACAGCTCCTCGCCGATCTCCTCGCGAGCCCGCTCGTCGACACCCTGGTAGCGGCCACAGACCAGCACCAGGTGCGACTCGCCGGCCAGCTCGCGGGCGTACGCCTGGTCGAGGCGGCGCCCCTGCGGCGACATCAGGATCACCCGCGCCGACGCGTCCGCGTCGCGGTAGGACCGCACCGCACGGATCAAGGGCTCGGGCTTGAGCACCATGCCGGGACCGCCCCCGAAGGGGATGTCGTCGACCTGGCGATGCCGGTCGTCGGTGAAGTCGCGCAGGTCGTGGGCCTGCAGCGACACCACGCCCTGCTCCAGGGCGCGCCCCACCACCCCCGTGCCCAGCGGCCCGGGGAACATGTCGGGAAAGATGGTGAGCACGTCGACGCGCATCACGCCTCGTCCTCGGCCCACGGGGTCACCACGATCTGGCCACTGTTGACATCAACACGCGCCACATGGGCGCGCACCAGGGGAATGCGACGCTCCGTGCCGGCGGCGTCACGCACCACCAGCACCGACTGCTCCCGGTACTCCTCGACGTCGGCGACAACACCGAGCGCCAGGCCGTCCACCGACGACACCACGCGCAGCCCCACCAGCTCGAAGTCGAACCACTCGTCCTCGCCGAGACCGCGAGCGGCCTCGCGATCGACGCAGAGGTACGCGTCGCGGAGCGCGTCGGCGGCGTCGCGCGACGCCACCTCGGCCAGCGCCAGCAGCACGTCGCCCTCCGCCGTGGGACGCGCCGTTGCCACCGTGTAGACCGACCCGTTCTCGCCGTACAGCGTCATGCCCGGCACGAAGCGCGCGGCGTCACCGCCGAGCGGCTCGACGCGCAATTCGCCGCGCACGCCGTGAGGACGGCGCACGTGGAGGGCACGCAGGCGCTGCGGTGTGTCGGTCATCGAGGCTGGAGACACGTCGAGGCTCAGCCCACGTCCACCTGGACGCGCTGGCGATGGCGCAGCCCGGCCGCCCGCACCACGGTGCGGATGGCGTCGATGTTGCGCCCGTTCTTGCCGATCAGCTTGCCCATGTCCTCGGCCGACGCCTTGATCTCGACGACCGTCTGGCGGCCGCCGGGACGCACCCGCACGCCCACCGACTCCTTGTCGTTGACGATGTTGCTGGCGATGAACAGCGCCAGGTCGCCGAAGTCGGTCACGCCTGCTCCTCCTGAGGCGCGGCCTCGACCTCGGGCTCCGCAGCGGCGGCGGGAGCCTCAGCCTCGGCGGCAACGGCCGCGGCGGGCGCCTCGACCTCGGCGGCCGGTGCCACCACGCGGCGCGACTGCGCGTTGCGCTGCAGGATGCCCTCGCGTTCGAGGAGCTTGCGGGCCACGTCGCTGGGACGCGCGCCCTTGCGCATCCACTCGTGCACCTTGTCGACGTCGATGCGCACCGTCGCCGGGTTGGGCAGCGGGTCGTAGTAGCCGATCTCCTCGATGAACTTGCCGTCACGCGGGCTGCGCGAGTCGGCGACCACGAGGCGATAGAAGGGTCGCTTCTTGGCGCCCATCCTCTTGAGTCGAATCTTGACCAAAACGTCTCCTTCTCGGCTCGCCGCGCGAGCCGTTGGGCCGCAACGGCGCTTCGCGCCTGCGGCCAGATTGGTTACTTCAGCTGCGCAGGATCCAAACCCTGCAGGTTCTTGAGCATGCGCATCTTGCCGCGCACACCCTTGCTGCCCTTGCCGCCGCCGAGCTGCTTGAAGAGCTGCTGCATCTGCTCGAAGCCCTTGAGCATTCGGTTGACCTCGCTGATCTCGGTGCCGCTGCCCAGGGCGATGCGCTTGCGGCGCGAGCCCTTGATGATCTCCGGCCGGCGCCGCTCCTCTGCGGTCATCGAGAGCACGATGGCCTCGAGGTGGGAGAGGTCGCGCTCGGTGGGCATCTGGTTGCCGAGCTGGCGCATCTGCTTGCCCATGCCGGGCAGCATGCCGAGCACGCCTTCCAGCGGGCCCATCGAGCGGAGCTGGCGCATCTGGCCCAGCCAGTCCTCCATGGTGAGGCGGCCCGACATCAGCCGCTCCTCCATGTCCTTGGCCTTGCGCTCGTCGATGCCCGCCTGCGCCTTCTCGATCAGGGTCAGCACGTCGCCGAGGCCGAGGATGCGCGAGGCCATGCGCTCGGGGTGGAACGGCTCCAGGTCGGACACCTTCTCGCCGACGCCCGAGTACATGATCGGCTTGCCGATCGACTCGCGCATCGACAGCGCGGCGCCGCCGCGCGCGTCACCGTCGAGCTTGGTGAGGATGGCGCCGTCGACGCCGACCTGCTCGTCGAAGGCCCGGGCCACGTTGACCGCCTCCTGGCCGGTCATGGCGTCGACCACCAGCACGGTTTCGTGCACAGAGATCTTCTTGCGGATCTCCTTGAGCTCGTCGAGCATGCGCTGGTCGATCTGCAGGCGTCCGGCGGTGTCGACGATGACCACGTCGCAGTTGAGCCGCTTCGCCTCCTCGACGCCACGCCGGGCCAGCTCCGGCGGCTTGACGCCGTCGGCCGGCATCGACACCGGGATCTGGTTGTCCTTGCCCAGCTTCTCCAGCTGCTGCGCGGCGGCGGGACGGTAGATGTCAGCAGCGACCAGAAGTGGACGGTGGCCCTCGCGGCGGATGGCCAGGGCCAGCTTGGCGGCCGTGGTGGTCTTGCCCGAGCCCTGCAGGCCGACCAGCATCACCACCGTGGGCGGCTGCGACTGGTAGCGGATCTTGCGCTGCTCGCCGCCGAGCAGGGCGACCATCTCCTCGTTGACGATCTGGACGATCTGCTGGCCCGGCGTCAGCGACTCGAGCACGTCGGCGCCGACCGCCCGCTCGCGGATGCGCTCGACGAACTGGCGGGCGACCTTGAAGTTGACGTCGGCTTCGAGGAGGGCCATGCGCACCTCGCGCAGGCCGAGCTCGACCTCCTCCTTGGTGAGGCGGCCGCGGCCGGTGAAGGTGCTGAAGATGTCGGTGAGGCGGTCGGAGAGGGAGTCGAACATTAGAAACGCGCCTCCGGCGCGAGCCGCGCGCGCAGCTCCTCCTCCACCGCGTCGCGGCGGGCCAGCTCGGCGGCGTGGCCGAGGCGGGACTCGTAGTGGTCGAGCTGGATCAGGGCCCGCCGCACCAGGTCGTGGGCGGCGCTGCGGCTGCAGCCGAACTGCTCGGCCAGCTCGGCGTACGACCAGTCCTCGTCGAGGTGGAGGCGGCAGGCCTCGCGCTGGTGCTCGGTGAGCAGGGCGCCGTAGACGTCGAGGAGGCGCTGCTGCCGGGCCACCAGCTCGGTGGGATCGGGAGCAGGCATGGGTGTCAAGGACAAAGCCTGGACACCATAGCAGCTACGCGACCGAGCCCGTCTCCGCCACCACCCGGTCCCACAGCGTGCGGCGGCCGACCTCCGCGAAGCCGAGCCCCAGGTACACCCCGTGCCCCATCGCGGTGCTGCTCAGCACGGCGGGAAGCTCCGGCGCGAGCCCGACCACCGCCGCGGTCAGCGCGGCCCCGATGCCCCGCCGCCGTGCCGACCGCAGCACCGAGACGGCCGAGACCTGCACCACGCGACCGTCCACCGCGGCGAGCGCCGTTCCCACCGGACGGCCGTCGAGCCAGGCGATCACCAGGGTCAACCCGGGCACGTGCAGGCTGGCCGGCGCGGGGTGCACCGAGCCCGAAGGGGCCCAGTCGGGATTGCCGTCGGCCGCCTCGAAGATGGTGCGCTCGAAAAGCCGCACCTCCTCCGCACTGCCCACCGGCGCGACGCGCAGCCCGGAGACCCGCGGCACCGTGAGCCCACCCGCCGGACGCGCCATCCAGGCCTGGGTCCCCGGCATCCGCCAGCCGAGCCCATGCAGGTCGAGGCGGCTGTGCGAGTCGGCGACGGTCAGCCTGCCGGTCAGCCCCGCGGCCGCCGCGTCGAGCTGCTCCGCGGTGGCGGAGGGCGCAATCGTCGAGGCGGCCAGGAACACCGGCGAGGCGTTGCCGGTGCGCCGCGCCACCGCGCCGTCCTCCTCCCAGCCCACGCCCAGCGCCGACAGCCCCATGCGATGCCACAGCGATTCGCCATGGACGCAGAGCGCGACGGGGTCGTCCACTTCCGCCACGCCCGCTAGACCCCGACCAGCGCCGCCTCGATCTCCGCGCGCAGCACGTCGATGCGCCGGTAGCCGACCAGCCGGAACAGCGCCTGGCCGCCGGCGAAGAGCATCAGCACCGGCACGCTGGGGATGCCGAACATCGCCGGGGTCACCGGGTTGGCGTCGACGTCGAGGCGGGCCACCGTCAGGTGCTCCCCGTCCTCCTCGGCGAGCACCCGGATGGTGGGCGCCAGCGCCTTGCACGTCGAGTTCCACTCCGCCCAGAAGAAGACGAGCACCGGCTTCTCGGAGTCGATCACCTGGGTGCGGAAGCTGCTGTCGGTGAGGGTGACGGGCAGGGCCATGTGCGGTGCTCGGTGCTCCCTGTCGTGGTGGTGCGGCGACGCCAGCGGACTCTAGCGGACCGATCACCCGATACCCTCACCGGCATGGTCGCCGAGCGCACCCGCGAGCCCGGCCGCCGGCAGCCGCTGGCCGAGCTGTCCGCGGTGCTCTTCGGGCCGCCGCCCGGCTCGGATCAGGCGCCCCTGCTCGCCGACGACGCCGACGACCCCGGCCTCTTCGGCCCCGAATCGGTGACCTGGCGCCTGGGCCGCGAGCCCTTCCTGCTCGCCGGCGGCGGGCGCGCGCTTCTGATGCAGGTGGCCCACCCGCTGGTCGCCCAGGGCGTCGTCGACCACAGCGACTACCGGCGCGACCCCTTCGGACGCCTGGTTCGCACCGTGCGCTGGCTGGTCGCGGTCACCTTCGGCACCACCGCCGAGGCGCACGCCGCATCACGTCAGGTGCGCGAGGTGCACGCCGTGGTGCGGGGCACGTTGCGCGGCGGCAACACGACGAGCAACGCACCGCTCGGCACGCCCTACGCGGCGACCGACCCCGAGCTGACGCGCTGGGTTCTGGCCACGATTGTCCAATCGATGCTGGTCACCTACACCGCCACGGTCGGCCCGGTGGCCACCGCCGACGCCGACACCTTCGTCCGCGAATGGCGCGCCGTCGCGCCGCTGGTCCACGTGCGCAGGCAGGACACCTGGGACACGGCGCACGCGCTGCACGACTACGTCGACCGCGTGATCGAAAGCATCACGCCCGTGCCCGCGTCACGCCAGGCCGCAACCGTGGTGCTCCACCCGCCGCTGCCCACCCGCGCACTCCGGCCCGCGTTCAGCACCGTCGCATTCCTCACCACCGGCCTGCTGCCGCCGCAACTGCGCGACGCATACCGGCTGCGCTGGAGTCCCCTCGACGCCGCCGCGCACAGCGCCACCTGCGCGTCGCTGCGCGCCGCCCACAGGGTGCTGCCCCGCGGCCTGCGTGTCTCCTCGCTGTACGACGCCGCGCTGCGCCGCAGCGAAGGGCGCGGCCTGCACCCCTAGCGCTGCTCCGCAGGAACCTCCAGCACCCCCGCGAACAGCGCATCGAGATACGCCTGCGGGTCGAAGACGTTGAGGTCGTCGATCCCCTCCCCCATTCCGACAAGCTTGACCGGAACTCCCAGCTCGGCCTCGATGGCCAGCAGCGTGCCGCCGCGCGAGGTTCCGTCCAGCTTGGTCAGCACCAGGCCGGTCAACCCCACCGCCTCGTTGAACGCCCGCGCCTGGGCGATGGCGTTCATGCCCGTCGGCGCCTCCAGCACCAGCAGCGTCTCGTGCGGACCTTCGGGGATCAGCCGCTGCACCACGCGCCGCACCTTCTTGAGCTCCTCCATCAGCGGCGACTTGGTGTGCAGCCGTCCCGCGGTGTCGACCAGCACGACGTCCACACGCCGCGCCAGCGCGGCCTGCACCGCGTCGTACACCACCGCGCCCGGGTCGGCCCCCGGCTGGTGGGCGACCACGTCGGTGTGGGCGCGATCGGCCCACAGCCGGAGCTGGTCGATGGCCGCCGCGCGGTAGGTGTCCGCGGCGGCGAGCAGGGGCACCCGGCCGTCCTCGCGCAGGCGGTGGGCGAACTTGCCCAGCGTGGTCGTCTTGCCGCTGCCGTTGACGCCGACCACCAGCACCACCGACGGCACCGCGTCGAGGTTGAGCCGCCGGTCGCGCTGCAGCAGCAGGTCGAGCATCTCCTGCTTGAGCGCCTCCAGCGCCTTCTCGGCGTCGGGGATGCGCTCGTCGCGGACGCGCTCGCGCAGCCGGTCGACGAGCTGCTCGGCGACGCCCATGCCGGCGTCGGCGCCGATGAGGATCTCGAGCAGGTCGTCGTAGAAGGAGTCGTCGAGGTCGCGGCGCAGCAGGACGACGTCGCGCACCTGCTCGCTGAACGACAGCGACGCCTTGTCCATGCGCCGCGACATGCGCCGCCACCACGTCTCGCGCCGGTAGCGCTGCTGGGATTCCTCTGCCATGACGGTCGCCTAGTGTGGACCAGCGGGCAGGTCAGACCGCGGCGGCGACGCGCGGCGGCTCGTCGGGCACCGGGCGGCCGTTCTCGAAGCGGACGCTGAGCAGGGTGCTGGTGCCGTCGCGGTTCATGGTCACGCCGTAGAGCGCGTCGGCGGCGGCCATGGTGACGTGGTTGTGGGTGACCACCAGGAACTGCTGGGTCGCCGACAACCGGCGCAGCAGCCGGGTGAAGCGGCCGATGTTGGCGTCGTCCAGCGGGGCGTCGACCTCGTCGAAGAGGTAGAACGGGCTGGGGTTGACCTGCTGCAGGGCGAGGATCATGGCCAGCGCGGTCAGCGCCCGCTCGCCGCCGCTGAGCAGGCTGAGCGCCTGCAGCTTCTTGCCCGGCGGCTGGGCGAGGATCTCCACCCCGGCGACGGTGGGGCGGCGGCGGCGCGGCGTGGTGGCCAGGGGCTCGCCGTCCTCGCCGGTGGCCTCGGGGTCGGGGAGCTGCTCCAGGCGCAGGGTGGCCCGGCCGCCGGGGAAGAGCTCCTCGAAGACGGCGCGGAAGTGGTAGGCGACCGCCCCGAAGACCGCGTCGAAGCGCCGCTCGACCTCGACGGCGAGGTGGTCGCCGAGGGCGCGCAGGTCGCGGCAGGCGAGGGCCAGGTCGTCGCGGTCGTGGCGGACCCGGCCGACCTTCTCGGCCAGCGCGGCGTGCTGCTCGGGGGCCAGCCCGTTGACCGGGCCCATGGCCGCGATGCGCCGCTCCAGGCGGGTGATCTCGCGCTCGGCCTTCTCGGCGGCGGCGGCGTCCCAGTCGGAGGCCTCCTCCTCGTCGGCGCCGCCCTCGGCCTCGCGGACGGCCTCGGCCAGCTCGTCCACCCGCGCCTGGCAGGCGGCCACCTCCTGCTCGGCGAGGGCCTGCTCGTCGGCGGCGCGGGCGGAGACCACGGCGACCTCGGCGCGCTGCTGCTCCAGGGCGTTGACCAATTGCTCCAGCTCGACCAGCGGGGCGGCGGCCATGGCCAGCACCTCGGCGGCGTCGGCGACCTCCTGCGCGGCGGTGGTCGAGGCGAAGCGGGCGCGGCGGCCGCGGGCCAGGGCGGCGAGGACGTCGCCCTCGGCGGTGAGCAGGCGCAGCTCGGCGAGGCGGGACCGCTGCTGGGCGGCGTCGAGCGCCTGGCGGGCGGCGGCGAGGCGGCGCTGCACGTCGCGCGACTCGGGCTGGACCTGGGCGATGGCCGCCTCCTGGGACCGCAGCGCCTCGGCGGCGGACTCGAGTGCGGCGCGCCGCGCGACCTGCTGCTCGCGGTCGCGCTCCACGGCGGCGCGGACCTGGTCGGCGCCGATGCGGGCGCGCTCCTCCTCCACCGCGGCGGCCACGGCGGCGTCGCGAGCGGCGGTGCGCGCCGCCTCTCGGGCCTCGCGCTCGGTCTCCAGCGCCTGACCGCGCTGCTGCTCGGCGCGCAGGGCGGTGGCGGTGGCGGCGGCTCCGGCCTGGGCCTCGGCGGCGGCCTGGCGGGCGGCCTGCATGGCGGCGACCGCGGCGTCGGCGGCGTGCTGGGCGTCCGCGAGCTCGGCGGCGGCGGTGGCGGCGCGCTCGGCGGCCTCCGCCTCGGCGGCGCGGGCGGCGGCGGCGAGGGCCAGGGCCTGGCGCTGCTCGGCGGCCAGGGCGATGGTGGCGCCGGGACGGCCGCCGCCGCGCACGCCGGCCGCGGTGACCACTGTGCCGTCGGGGAGGACGGCGCGGCCTCCCGCTGCGGCGACGGCGGTGCGGGCGGCGGCCAGGTCGGCGGCGAGCCAGGCGCCCGCCAGGCAGGCGAGCAGGGCGCCGCGGGTGCGCTCGTCGGCCTCGACCGCGTCGGCGGCGGCGCGCACGCCGGGCGGGGGCTCGATGGTGCGGTGGGATGCGAAGGCGCCGAGCACCTCCTCGCGCAGCCCGCCGTCGGCGAGCCGCGCCGCCGCGGCGTCGAGATCGTCCACCACCCAGGCGGCCAGGTGCGCCTCCAGGGCCGCCTCGACCGCGGCCTCGTCGGCGCCGTCGACGACCCGGAAGCACTCCACCAGGCGGGTGCCGCTGAGCTCGCCCCGCTCGACCGCGGCGGCAACCGCCCCACCGCCCAGCGCGCCCTCGACCTGGCCGTGCAGCGCGGCCGCCCGAGCTTCGGCCTCGCGCGCCGCGCTGCGCGCCTGCGCGGCGGACTGCTCCGCGGCGATGCCCCGCTCGCGCGCGCCGGCGGCGGCGTCGCGGGCGGCGGCGGCGGCGCGCTGCGCCTCCTCCAGCTCGACGGCGAGGCGCTCGGCGGCGCGGGCGGCGGCGGCCGCGGCCTCGGCCAGGTCGTCGATGCGCTCGCGGGCGGCGCGCGCCTCGGCGACCAGGCGGCCGACCGCCTCGTCGAGCAGCTCCGCGCGGGCCAGGTGGTCACGCACGGCGGCGGCCGCGGCGGCGTGGCTGCGCTCGGCGGTCTGCAGCCGGAGCTCGCCATCCTGGAGCGCCTCGTCGGCCTCGCGGACCTCGGCGGCCACCTGCGAGTGCGCCTGGCGCAGCTCGGCGAGCCGCGCCTCCATGGCGGCCAGGCGCGCCTCCAGCTCGTCGCCGCTGCGGCTCAGCTCGCCGATCTGCAGCAGCGCCCGCTCACCCTCGACGCCCGCCCCGGCGACCTCCTGCACCGCCCCCGAGCGCTGCAAAACCCCCGCGACTTCGCGGTCGGCCCAGCGGCGGATCTCCCCGGAGTGGCGCTCGGCGTCGACGCGGGCGGTCTCCAGCCGCTGCGCCGCGGTGCGCTGCGCCTCGCGGGCCTCGACCAGGTTGAGCCGCTCCTCCTCCAGGCGGTCGGTGAAGCCGGCCTCGGCCTCGATGGCCGCCTCGGCGCGGTGCAGGGCGGTGGTCAGCCGCGCCCTGGCCTGGCGGAGCTGGGCCCGCGCGGCGCGCCACGACTCGCGGGCCAGCGAGCCGCGCAGCTCGCCGAGCCGCTCGGCCAGGGCGCGGTGCTCCAGGGCGACCTCGGCCTGGGTGGCCAGCTCGGCGAGGCGGGGCTCGGCGTCGGCGAGCAGGTCCTCCATGCGCAGCAGCCGGGTCTCGACCTGGGCGACGCGCTCCAGGGTGTCCTCCCGCGCGGCCCGGACGGCGCGCACGCCCGCGGCCTCCTCGATGAGCACGCGGCGCTGCTGGGGGGTGGCCTGGATGATGCCGTCGATGTCGTTCTGGGCGACCACCGCGTAGCCCGACTGGGTCAGCCCGGTGGCGCCGAGCACGCGCTCCAGGTCGCGGAGGCGGACCCGGCCGCCGTTGAGGCGGTACTCGCTGTCGCCGTTGCGGGTGACCCGGCGCTGGATGGCCACCTCGGCGTCGTCGACGGGCAGGCGGCCGTCCTCGTTGTCGAGGGTGAGCACCACCTCGGCCACTCCCATCGGCGCCTTGCCCTGGCCGCCGGCGTAGATGACCTCGTCCATGCGGGCGCCGCGCAGCTCGCGGGCGTTGGTCTCGCCGAGCGCCCAGCGGATGGCGTCGACCAGGTTGCTCTTGCCGCTCCCGTTGGGACCGACCACGGCGGTGATCCCGGGCTCGAGCAGCACCTCGCTCCGGCGCGCGAAGGTCTTGAAGCCGGACAGCGCGACACGGCGAAGCCTCATCGCGGGGATTCTCCGGTGGGTGGGGCGGCGGCGTCAACATGTTGAGCGCGACCGTTTCGTGCCCACAACATGTTGTGGCCGAAGCTCGGCCAGGGTCGGCACGGCACGACGTGCAGGGTAGCGCGATCCGGCCGCCCGCGGATCAGGACTCGGGGGTCTCTGGGGCGGTGCCGGGGCGGCGGCGGCCCCGTCCGCCGCGGCGGCCTCGGCGGCTGGGGCGGCGGGTCTCTTCGCCCTCGGCGGAGGCGGGCGGGCGCTGTGCTCTTGGCGTCGTGGTTCCGCCGCCGGCCTGACGGCGGCCGCCCTCCCTGGGCGGTGGTTCCGCCGGCGGATTTTGATCCTGCGCCTGGGCGCGACGGCGCGTGCTCGCCGGGGGACGGCCGCCCGCAGGCTTGGAGGCAACCCCGGAAAAACCGGCCGGGGCGCCGTTGCCGCGACGGGAGGACGCCGCATTCCGGCCGGAACTCGAGGCCTCCCCGCCCCCGCGGCTGCGCTGCCGTGGAGCCGGGGGCGGCGGCAGTGGCGGTGGTGGTGGCGGCGCAGCCTCAGGCTCGACCGGCGCCACTCGCCCCACCAGCGCCTCCGCCGCCGAGCGGATCGCCCCGAGCAGCCCGCGCCGCCGCTTCTGCGGCCCCTCGCCCGCGTGCTCCGCGAGCAGCGGCGGCACCGCGTCGCGCTCGCTGCGCCGCCCGGCCACGCTGCGGTCCGCCGCCACCTCGGCGACCCGGCGCCGCACCCGTGGCGGCTCGCCGGCGGTGGCCCGCCCCGCGTCGCGCGCGGAGCGCGCCGCCCGCACGGGCGCCGTCCCCGCCGCCGCCCGCGGAGCGCGCTTCTTGGGCCGCTTGCCCAGCGTCTCCAGCGCCGCCCGTGCCGACGCCTGCTCGGCCGCCTGCTTGGTCCCGCCCCGCCCGGTGCCGACCACCTCGCCGCCGACGATCGCCTCGGCGGTGTACTCCCGCTTGTGCCCCGGCCCCGAGCCCGCGGTGACGCGGTAGTTGGGCGTGGTGCCGGTGCGCTCCTGGGCGGCCTCCTGGAGCTTGCCCTTGAAGTTCTCGTCGCTCCACTCGGCGAGGTCGCCGATGTTCTGCAGGAAGACGCGCGTGGCGACGCGGTACCCCTGGTCGAGGAAGATCGCCCCGATCAGCGCCTCGAAGGAGTTGGCCAGCAGCGAGGGAAGCTGGCGGGCGCCGGTCTTGGCCGCGCCCTTGCCGACGTAGAGGGCCTCGCCGAGGTGGAGGCGCTCGGCCAGCCGGGCCAGGGTCACGGTGTTGACCAGGGCGGCGCGGAGCTGGGTGAGCTGCCCCTCGTCGTACTCGGGGAAGCGGCGGAACAGGTACTCGCCGACGACGAGCTCGAGCACCGCGTCGCCGAGGTACTCGAGGCGCTCGTTGTCGTGCCCGGGCCCGCTGGGCCGCCCGCGCTCGTTGTTCCACGAGGCGTGGGTCATCGCCTCGCGGAGCAGCTCGCCACGGCGGAAGCGGACGCTGATGCGCTCCTGCAGCCCCTCGAGCTGGGCGGCGCCCTCGGCCTCCTCAGGACTGAGCTGGGAGGCGGGCGGCGCCGGGCTCGGCGGGGCCGGGGGCGCGGGGCTGAGGGCTAGCTGACCGTCCCCAGCTTCTCCTGGACGTACTCCCAGGCCTGTCCCACCGTCCCGATCCTCTCCGCGTCCTCGTCCGAGATCTCCATCCCGTACTCCTCCTCGAAGGCCATGATCAGCTCGACGAGGTCCAGGGAGTCCGCGTTCAGGTCGTCGACGAAGCTCGCTTCCGGGGTCACCTGCTCCGGCTCCACGCCGAGCTGTTCCACCACGATCCCCTTGAACTTCTCGAAGTTCGCGTCTGCCATCGGTGCTCCCTTGTGCGGCCTCCGTTGCATGGGCCGTATCAGTCTGACGGGTCGGATGATCGCTCGGCTCGGCGGCGGGACGGCTCCAGGCGAGCGGACCTGAGGCGCCGTCGAGGACGGGAGGCGGCGGCACGGACGCCGTCTCCGAAGGGGGAGAAGCCAGGGGGGGCGCGCTGGTTTCTGGCGCGGCGGAGATGTGGTCGCCGGGCGGGGCCTCGGCGGTGGGCTCGGCGCCCAGCTCGACCGCCGGCGCGGCGGCCTGCTCGACGTCGCCCTCGGCGGGGCTGCGCCGGCGGCGCGTGCCCCCGCGGCGGCCGCGGTGCTGGCGGCGGCGCTGCGCCCCCTCGCCCTCGGCCTCGGCGTCCGGCGTGGCGTCGTCGTGGACGCGCGCGGCTTCGCTCGGCACTGTGCCGGCGTCGCCTGCTCCGCCGGCGGTCGTGGCGGACGGTGCCGCCGTGTCGCCGCCGGCATCGTGGGGAGCGGCGCTCGGGGCGCGACGCGCGGGTGCGCGGCGTCGCCGGCCGGAGGGTCGCCCGCCAGGATGCGGTTCGGAGTCGGAGCCGCCGACGCCGGTGCCGCTGACGGTCACGTCCGGCGTCGTCTCAGACACGTATGCGCCGCATTCTACTCCGCCGCAGAACGATCAGGCGCCCATCCCTCCGTCGACGTGCAGCACGTGTCCCGTGATGTACGACGACAGCGGTGAGGCGAGGAAGGCGATCGCCGCGGCGACCTCGTCGGCGGTGCCCATGCGCCCCAGCGGGATCTGCTCCACCGCGCGCACCCGCACCTGGGTGTCGAGAGTTTCTGTCATGTCTGTCTCGATGAAGCCGGGGGCCACGGCGTTGACGGTGATGGTGCGGCTGCCCACCTCGCGGGCCAGTGACTTGGTCATGCCGATCAGTCCCGCCTTGGCCGCGGCGTAGTTGGCCTGGCCGGGATTTCCCCGCACCCCGCTGATGCTGGAGACGTTGATGATGCGGCCCCAGCGCTGCCGCAGCATCGGCCGCAGCGCGGCGCGGCAGACGACGAAGGCGGCGGTGAGGTCGACGTCGATGACCGCGCGCCAGTCGGCGTCGGACATGCGCATGGCCAGGTTGTCGCGGGCCAACCCGGCGTTGTTGACCACCACGTCGACACCGCCCAGCGCCTCCAGTGTGCGCGGCACCAGTGCGGCCGCCTGCTCCGCGTCGGACAGGTCGGCACCGAGGGTGACCGCGTCGACGCCGTGCCGGCGCACCTCTTCGGCGACCTGCTCGGCGGCTCCCGCGTTGCTGCCAAATCCGACCGCAACCGAGGCACCCTCGCTGGCCAGCGCCAGGGCGGCGGCGCGGCCGATGCCCCGCGAGGCGCCGGTGACCAGGGCGACGCGGCCCGCCAGGCTGCGCTCAGGCATGCACGGCCACCGCGTCGTCGAGGCGCGAGACGGAGACGGTGCGGGCCTCGGGGGCGATGCGCCGGGCCAGGCCGCTCAGCACCGAGCCTGGGCCGACCTCGACGAGCAGCTCGGCGCCGAGCGAGCGCAGCGTGGTGACGCAGTCAACCCAGCGCACCGGGGCGGTGAGCTGGCGGCGCAGGCGGTCGCGCAGGCCGGTGGCGTCGCTGACCGCTTCGCCATCGACGTTGCAGGCCACCGGCACCGTCGCGTCGCGGAACGCGGCCGCGTCGAGCAGGGCGCCGAAGCGCTCGGCGGCGGGCGCCATCAGCGGCGAGTGGAAGGCGCCGCTGACGTTGAGCGGCATGGCCCGGCGCACGCCACGCTCCCTGGCCAGGACCAGCGCCCGGTCGAGGGCGTCGCGCGCGCCGCTGAGCACCACCTGGCCCGGCGCGTTGAGGTTGGCGACGACCACCACTCCCCCACCCTCGGCGGCGACGTCGCGGCAGATCTCCTCGGCCAGCGCCGCCTCGGCGCCGAGCAGCGCCGCCATGCCGCCCTCACGCATCGCCGCCATCGCCCGTCCGCGCTCGACCACCAGGCCCATCGCCTCGGCGGGGTCGAGGGCGCCCACGGCGACCAGGGCGGCGTACTCGCCGACGCTGTGCCCGGCGACGCCGACCACCTCCAATCCCTCGGCGGCATGCATCACCGCCTCGGCCAGGACGGCCTCGACCAGCAGCAGGGCAGGCTGGGCGATGTCGGTGGGACGCAGCGCGTCGTCGTCTCCGGCGAGCGCGGCGCGCAGATCGAGGCCGCGTGCGGACGCGGCGTCGAGGAGGGTGCGCGCCAGGGCCGTGTCGAGCAGGCCCTCGGCCATTCCCGCGACCTGGCTGCCCTGGCCGGGGAAGGTGAGCGCAGCGCGGATCAGCTCACCTACTCGGTGACGATGACCTCGCGCCCGTCGTAGGTGCCGCAGTTGAGGCACACGTGGTGCGGCCGCTTGAGCTGCCGGCACTGCTGACAGGGGACGAGGCTCGGCCGGGTGAGGGCGAGGTGAGAACGACGGCGATCGCGACTCGCCTTCGAGGTGCGTTCCTTGGGTACTGCCATGAGGCCTCCGAGGGCGCGCGTCACTGCTGGGGCTGCGCACCGGCGGCCGAGTATATCAGCCGCCGGTGCGATAGCCCACCGCGGTCTAGGCGACCGGAGCCGTCCTCAGCGCGATCACCGCGAAGGGCGCGCCCTGCGGGTCGGTGAACACCGAGAAGCGGCCAGGGTCGATGTCGGTCGCGGGGACGAGCACCTTGCCACCCTGCTCGCCCACCTTGGCCACCGCCGCGTCGGTGTCGGCCACCGCGAAGTAGACCAGCCAGTGCGCCGGCATCTGCGCGGGCTCGTCGGGGCCGATCTCGCGCATCCCGCCGATGGTGCGGCCACCGAGCTTGAGCTCGGTGTAGGTGGTCGGCCCGAAGGGCAGCGTGTCGCCGGTCCAGCCGAACACCTTGTTGTAGAAGGCCTTGGCGCCCTCGACGTCGCGGGTGGCCAGCTCGTTCCAGGTGAAGGCGCCGGGCTCGTTGGCCAGCTCCGCGCCGGTGTGGGTCTTGGGCTGCCAGACGCCGATGGCGGCGCCGGTGGGGTCGATGAAGAAGGCCATGCGGCCCACGTCCATGACGTCCATGGGCTCGACGATCACCGTGCCGCCGGCCTCGCGCGCCTTGGCGACGGTGGCGTCGGCGTCGTCGGTGTCGATGTATGTCGACCACACGATCGGCTGCTGCTCGCTCATCAGCGGGCCGGCGCCGGCGACCATCTTGCCGTTGAGCATGAAGAAGCCGTAGCCACCGGCCTCCGGGCCCGCCGACTGGAACTCCCAGCCGAAGATGCTGCTGTAGAAGCGGGTCGCCGCCTCGAGGTCCGAGGTGCCGAGGTCGATCCACATGGGGACGCCGGGAACGTAGTCAACCGAGGGCATTTCAGCCGCCTCCAGAGAGCGTTCTGTCGCCGCGCGCAACCGCGGCTGGGCGGCCCATTGTGCGCCTCGTGACCGGCCTCTGCCGAGACGTGCGGGCGGATGCGCCCCAGCCCTTAACGGCGGCGGCGACGACCCCCGGATTGCGGCGCGGCGCCACCCCCGGCGGGCAGGCTCTCGATGCCCGCACGCACCGTCGCCGCGCTGCGCTGCAGGTGGTCCTCGAGCTGCTCGACGCCACTGCGCACCGCCGCCGCGGCGCTCGCCAGCTCCTGGTCGAGGTTCTCCATCACCTGGCGGACGTAGGCGTCGGCCTCGGCGCGGATGCGACCGGCGGCGTGCTCCGCCTCGCCGAGCACCGAGCTCGCCCGCTGCTCGGCGGTGCGGACGATCTCGTGCTGGGCGACCATCGCCGCCGCCTGCTCCTGGGCCTGCTGGTGGATGCGCTGGGCGTCCTGCTCGGCCATGTCGAGCAGGCGCCGGCCCTGCTCCTCGGCGTCGGCGATCAGCGCCTGCTGCCGCTCCACGGTGTCGCGCGCCTGGCGGATCTCCTCGGGCAGCTCCAGGCGGGCGCGGTCGATCAGCTCCAGCGCCTCCTCCTCGTTGACCACCACGCTGGGCGTGAAGGGCACCCGCCGCCCGCCGGCGACCAGGCTCTCCAGCTCGTCGATGACGTCGATGATGGACACCTGTCGCATGCCTCCGTTGTGGAGCGGCTATCCCCCGCCCGCTGGTGGTTCGAGACCGAACTTTCGTCGCATCGCGGTGGCGCACACCGGGGGGACGAAGTCGTCGATGCGCCCGCCGAAGCGGCACACCTCCTTGATCAGCGACGACGAGACGAACACGTTGGAGAACGCCGTCATCAGGAACACGGTGTGCACCTGGGGGGCCAGGCGGCGGTTCATCAGCGCCATCTGGAACTCGTTCTCGAAGTCGCTCACCGCGCGCAGCCCGCGCACGATGGCCGTCGCGCCCGACTGCCGCGCGTAGTCGACGGTGAGGCCGCTGAAGGTGCCCACCTCGATGCGGTCGAGCCGCGGGTGCTCGGCGACCGCGGCGCGGATCAGCTCGACCCGCTCGTCGGTGGTGAACAGCGGCGCCTTGCCGGGGTTCTCCAGCACCGCCATGATCACCCGGTCGAAGATCAGCGTGGCCCGTTCGAGGATGTCGAGGTGCCCGAAGGTGACCGGGTCGAAGCTGCCTGGGTAGACGGCCACACGCATCAGTCGGCCTGCTCTCCTGCTCGTGGGATGTGGGCTGCGTCGTCGCGCCGGAGGATGGTCAGCCGGGTGGCGCCGTAGGTGGACTCGCGGACTTTGGCCAGGCGGCCGATGGCGTCCGCGAGGTGACGCGCGCGGTGATGTTCGCACACCACGAGCGCGGGTGGATGCTCGCCGAGCAGCCGCAACGCGCTGTCGACTCCCTCCTCGTCCTTGTACGGCGCGTCGAGGAAGACGGCGTCCGCGGCCTCGACCGCGCGCGGGTTGCCGCGCAGCCAGGCGACCACGTCGGCGGCCTGGACGCTGACCCGGTCGCTGCAGCCCAGCTTGGCCGCGGTGGCGGTGATGCAGTCGAGGGCGTTGCGGTCGCGCTCCACGAAGGTGGCACGCCTGGCCCCGCGGCTGAGCGCCTCGAAGCCGACCGTGCCCGCGCCGGCGTAGAGGTCGATGAAGGCGGCGTCCTGCACGGCGTCGCCGAGGATGTTGAACATCGCCTGGCGCACCAGGCTGGTGGTCGGCCGCACCGAGAGCCCGCCGCGCGGCGTGACCAGGGCGCGGCCCCGCCACTGTCCCGCGGTGATCCGTGTTTGGGCCGATGTTGGCATGATCAGTCGAGGTCGTAGACGTCGGCGTAGCGGCCCATCCGCGCGGTCAGCGGCGGGTGGCTGCTCAGGTCGGGGTCCTGGTCGAGCCAGCGGCCGGCGGCGGCCGAGACGCGTTCCATCAGGCCGTGCTGGAGCAGGTCCTCCACCCCGGCGTTGGGGAAGCCGTGCTGGCGCATCTCGCTGCTGAGCACCGCGCCCTCGCCGCGCAGACGGAGGTCGGTCTCAGCGAGGTCGAAGCCGCTCTGATTCTCCGCGACCGCACGCAGGCGCGCCGAACCCTCCTCGTCGGGCGACCCTTGGAGCAGCAGGCACCAACTGGCGTGCGAGCCGCGCCCCACCCTCCCCCGGAACTGGTGGAGTTGCGCCAGCCCGAAGCGCTCGGCGCCCTCGATCATCATCACCGTGGCGTTGGGGATGTCGACACCGACCTCGACCACGCTGGTGCTGACCAGGACGTCGGCCTGCCCGGTGGCGAAGCGCTGCATGCGCTCGTCCTTCTCCTTTGCAGGCATGCGGCCGTGGAGCAGCTCGACGCGCAGGTCGGGGAAGACTTCGTCGCGCAGCCGCTCATACTCCTGGACCGCGCTGCGCACTTCCAGCTTGTCCGACTCCTCGATGAGCGGACAGATCACGAATGCCTGCCTGCCTTGCTGCACCTGTTCGCGGACCAGCGCGTAGGCGTCGGCGCGCGCGTGGGGAGGCACCACATCGGTCTGCACCGGCGCGCGTCCCGGCGGCATTTCGCGGATGTCGGTGAGGTCGACGTCACCCCACATCGCCAGCCACAGGGACCTGGGGATGGGGGTCGCCGTCATGGCGAGAAAGTTGGGCATGACAGCGGACTTGGCGCGCAGCCGCTGGCGCTGCATGATGCCGAAGCGGTGCTGCTCGTCCACGACGACGAGTCCGAGCCGCGCCAGCACGACGTCATCCTCGATGAGCGCGTGGGTGCCCACCAGCACGTCGTCGTGTCCCCCGGCGATGCCTTGGATCACTTCGCGCCGGGCCTTCTGCGACGTGCTGCCCACCAGCAGCCGGACGGAGATGTCATGGGGCGCGAGCAGGTTCGACAGCGTGGCGTGGTGCTGCCTGGCCAGGATCTCCGTCGGCGCCATGAACGCGGTCTGGCACCCCGCGGCATGCGCCATGTGTGCGGCCATCGCCGCCACCACGGTCTTGCCGCTGCCGACGTCACCCTGAAGCAGACGGTTCATCGGCCCCTCAGCGGCCATGTCCTGAAAGATGACGTAGGCGGCAACGCGTTGCGAGTTGGTCAGCCGGTACGGCAGCGACGACGTGAAGGTTTGGGCCACCTCTGGCCGGTACGGGACGGCCACTCCCACCCCCGCGAGCCGCCGCCGCTTGGCGCGCTGCACCGCGAGCTGGAGCAGGAAGAGCTGCTCGAAGGCGAGCCGCTCGCGGGCGCGGTCGAGCAGCGCGGGCTCGTCGGGGAAGTGCACCTGGCGCAGCGCGTCGGCGAGCGGCAGCAGGTTCTCCTCGGCGCGGACGCGCGGCGGCAGCGGGTCCTCCAGCGCCTCGGCGACGGGGAGCAGCGGCTCGATGCGCTCGCGCAGCCAGCGACTGGCCAGTCCCTCGGTCTCCGGGTACACGGGGACCAGGCGGCCGACGTGCAGCGTGCCCTCGCGAACGTGCTCGCGGGTCGGGTTCTTGATGGTCAGGCCGCGGCTGCCGAACTCCACCTTGCCGTTGAGCAGCAGCTCGTCGCCCTGGTGGATCTCGCGGAGCAGAAAGGGCTGGTTGAACCAGATCACGCTGGCGCGGGCGCCGTCGTCCTCGACGGTGGCCTCGATCAGCATCATGCGGCGGCCGCGGTGGGCGGGGCGCATCGAGATGTGGGTCACCCGGGCGCGCACCGCCTGCGGGTCAGGGCCGGGGCGCAGCTCGCGCAGCGGGCGCACGTCGCGGCTGTCCTCGTAGCGGCGCGGCAGGTGGAAGAGCAGGTCGCGCACCGTGGTGACGCCCAGCCGCTGCAGCTTGGCGGCCTTGCCGGGGCCGACCCCGGCCAGCTCGGCGACCGGCGTGTCCGGCCCGGGCACGGCCACCGGCGTGGGACGGGAGGGGGCCGGCATCGGGGTCAGCGGGCTCAGCCCGGCCGGAGCACCGCCACGCCGACCGAGCCGGGGCCGGCGTAGGTGCCGACCACGGGACCGAGCTGCCCCAGCGGGATCTCCAGCTCGGGCAGCAGTTGCGTCAGCCGGTCGCGCACCTCGCCGGCGGCCGCGGCGGCGTCGCCGTGCATCATCGAGATCGCCTCCAGCGGCCCGTTGCCGCGCACCAGCTCGACCATCTTGGCCACGCCCTGCTGCTTGCTGCGCACCCGCGCCGCCGGCCCCACCTCGCCCCTCTCGACGCTGACGATCGGCTTGACGTTGAGCACGCCGCCGATGAACGCCTGGGCGCGACCGATGCGGCCGCCCTTCTGCAGGTAGGTGATGGTGTCGAGCAGCACGTAGCAGGTGACCCGATCGCGCCGCCCCTCCAGGTTCTTGACAACTGTGGCCGCATCGAGCCCCTGGTCGCGCTCGCGGACGGCGAGGTCGAGGAGGAGCTGCAACCCGCCGCTGATCGTCCAGGAGTCGACGACGTGGACGCGCTCGGGGTCGACCTCGCGCGCGGCGAGCGTCGCCGACTGCACGGTGCCGCTGAGGTGCGCGGGCAGGTGCACGCTGACCACCTCGTCGCCCGGCGCCTGCAGCAGCGCGCGGTACACCTCGGCGAACTGCTCGGGCGACGGCTGCGACGTGGTCGGCAGCGCCGGCGATCCGACCAGGCGGCGGTAGAACGTCGCGGAGTCGATGTCGACGCCGTCGCGGAGCTGCTCGTCGCCGAAGCGGACGGTCAGCGGCACCACGGTCAGGTTGCGCCGGCGCGCACCCTCGGCGAGCAGGTCGGACGTGCTGTCGGTGACCAGGTGCAGCATCGACGTTCTACTCCAGCGAGAGGATGTACGGGTAGTGCTCCTGCCCGCCGTCGTGGAGCTCGAACTCGATGCCGCCGTGCTTCTCGCGCAGCGCACCGACCATGGCGTCGCCGTCCGCCGCGGACACGGCGTCGCCGCGGTACACGGTGACCAGCTCGGGCGAGAAGTCGAGCGAGGCCAGCACCTCGTCGATCACGGCCAGCTCCTCGGCCCCGACCGCGGTGATCTTGCCGTCGAGCACGGCGATCACGTCGCCGGTCTTGATCTCCTTGCCGTTGGCGGTGCTGTCGCGCACGGCGCGGGTCACCTCCAGCGAGTGCACCGCCTGCATCGCCTCCTCCATGCGCTCGCAGTTGCTCTCGGCGTCGGCGGTGGGGTCGAGCGAGAGCAGGGCGCTGATGCCCTGGGGCAGGTTCTTGGTGGGCACGACGTGGACGGCGATGCCCTCGGCGAGCTGGTCGACCTGCTGGGCGGTGAGGATGACGTTCTTGTTGTTGGGCAGCAGGATCACCGCGTCGGCGTTGATGGCGCGCGCGGCGTTGAGCAGGTCCTCGATCGACGGGTTCATGGTCTGCCCGCCCTCGACCACGCGGTCGACGCCGAGGCCTTCGAGGATCTGCCGGAACCCCGCGCCCGGCGCCACCGAGACCACGCCCAGCGGCTTGCGCGCGGCCACGGCCTTGCGCGGCTCGGCGAGCCCTGCGCCCGCGGCGACGCCCGTCGACGCCTCGGTCGCCGAGGCGCGCTCCAGCACGTCGTGGTGCTGCGCCGACATGTCCTCGACCTTCAGCTTGGCCAGCTTGCCGCGCCGCGCCGCGGCGGCGATCAGCGCGGCCGGGTCGTGGGTGTGGATGTGGACGCGCACCAGGTCGGCGTCGCCGACCACCAGCGAGGACTCGCCGAGCGCGCCCAGCTCGTCGCGCAGCCGCTCGTAGTCGAGCCCCGGCCCCTCGACCAGGAACTCGGTGCAGTAGCCCCAGCCCTCCTCCCTGGCCTCGACCGCCGCGGCGCCGCGGCGCCCCTCGGCGGGCGCCCCCGACACCTCGGCGTGGCCGGGCGGGCGCACCGCGGGCTCGCCGACCCGGCGCGGCGCCCGGAGCGGCGTCGAGTCGTCGGGCACGTCGCCACCCGCCTCGGCGAGGGCGCGGGCGAATCCCTCGAGGATGATGGCGAAGCCGAAGCCGCCGGCGTCGACCACCCCCGCATCGCGCAGCACGGCGAGCATGTCGGGGGTGCGCTCCACGGCGGCATGGGCCTCGCGGACGGCGGCGTCGAGCACCGCGCGGATGTCGCCGCCGCCGTCCGAGGCAACCCTGGCGGCGGCGGCGGCCTCGCGGACCACGGTGAGGATGGTGCCCTCGGTGGGCTTCATCACCGCCTTGTAGGCGACGCTCTGCGCCTCCTGCAGCGCGGCGGCCACCCCGGCGGCGTCGACCCGCGGGCTCCCGGCCAGCCCCTGGGCGAAGCCGCGCAGGATCTGCGAGAGGATCACCCCGCTGTTGCCGCGGGCGCCCATCAGCGAGCCGTGGGCGGCGGCCTGCATCACCGCGGCGGCGGAGTGCGAGTCGGCCTCCTTCTGCGCGTCCTCGACCGCCGAGCGCAGGGTCAGGTACATGTTGGAGCCGGTGTCGCCGTCGGGCACGGGGAAGACGTTGAGGTCGTTGACCACCTCCTGGTTGGCCTGCAGCCAGGACAGCGAGGTGCGCAGGCCGTACGACATGTGCCGCCCGCCGACCTCGAGCAGCGGCGGATGGTCGGCGGCCAGCGAGAGGCGCGGGGCCCCCGGGTCAGCGCTTGGCACCCTCGCCCTCGAGGTGGATGCCCTGCACGTTGACGTTGACCGAGAGCACCGGCAGGCCCAGCGTCTTCTCCACGGCGTACTTGACCGCGCTCATCAGGTTGTGGGCCACCTCGCTGATCCGCGTGCCGTACTGGGCGATGACGTAGAGCTCGATGAGGATGCCCCCGTCGCGGATCTCGATCGACACCCCGCGGTGCAGGTTGTCGCGGTTGAGCCGTTCGGCGATGCCGTCGCGCAGCCCCCGGGCCGCCATGCCGACGATGCCGTACGACTCGTTGGCGGCGTGGCCCGCGATCGACGCCACCACCCGGGGTGAGACCTCGATGCGACCCAGCGACGCGGTGCGGGCGAGGGCGCCTGGCGCCTTGACCTTGGTGGGCACTTCACTCCACATAAGCCGCCGCCGAGCCGTGTGTTATGCTCGCGCCTCGGCGCGGATCTTCCGCCGTGCAGATCGTGCACGTGTTCGGGAGGCGCCATTCTAGTACGCATGTCGTGCCGTGGGCTCCCGGCCTCGCGCGACGCCTTCCTGAGGACTCCACCACCACCATGGCGAAGCGCTGCGAGAACTGTGGCAAGGGGCCGATGTTCGGCCACAACGTCAGCCACTCCAAGGTGCGCACCAACCGGCGCTTCATGCCCAACCTGCACGTCGCGACGGTGATGCTCAAGGGCCGGCCGGTGAAGGCCAAACTCTGCACCCGCTGCATCCGCACCCAGTCGAAGGTCCGCTAGGCCGCCTCCGCCTGGGACAATCGCGACGCCATGCGCGTCGCCTCCCTGCTGCCCAGCGCCACCGAGCTCCTCTTCGCGCTCGGCGCCGGGGATGAGGTGGTCGGGGTGACCCACGAGTGCGACTGGCCGCCCGCGGTGGCCTCGCTGCCGCGGCTGACCGCTTCCGTGTTCGACCACGAGCGCGCCTCCTCCGGGGAGATCGACCGGCACATCCGGGGCGCGGTGCACGCGGGCTCGGGGATTTACACGCTCGACGCCGCGCTGCTGGAGTCGCTCCAACCCGACCTGATCGTCACCCAGGAGCTCTGCGAGGTGTGCGCGGTGTCCTACCGGCAGGTGGAACGGGCGGTGCGCGAGCTGCCGGGCGAGGTGCCCATCCTGTCCCTGGAGCCGGAGTCGCTGGACGGCATCATGGAGACGGCGCTGGTCCTGGGCCGCGCCACGCTGCACGAGGACGGCGCGGAGGCGCTGGTGGCGGCGATGCAGCACCGGGTCACCGCGGTGTCCTCCCTGCCGCCGGTGGCGGGCGGGCGGCCCGGCGTGGCCTGCATCGAGTGGACCGACCCGCTGATGGCCGGGGGCCACTGGGTGCCCGAGATGGTGCGGCTCGCCGGCGGCGACGACCTGCTCGGCGCCGAGGGGGCGCGCTCCGAGCAGGTGTCCTGGGAGCAGGTCGTCGAGGCGGCGCCCGACGTCATGGTGCTGATGCCCTGCGGCTACGGCCTGGCCCGCTCGCTGGAGTGCGCCGCCGAGGTCACCTCGCGGCCGGGCTTCGCCTCCCTGCCCTGCGCGGTGAGCGGCCGGGTCGCCGCCGTCGACGGCTCCAGCTACTTCAACCGCCCCGGCCCGCGCATCGTCGACGGCCTGGAGCTGCTCGCCGCCATCCTCCGCACCCCGCCCGGTGACCCCCTCCCCGACGGCGCCGCCTGGGTCCCGCTCGGCGCGACCGCCCCAGCGGCCTAGCTGGAGCCGCTGACCCGCCGGACGCCGGTGCCCTTCTGCGCAGCGCGCAGGGTCCGGAGCAGGGAGACCATCTCCACCGCAGCCAGGGCCGCGTCGGCGCCCTTGTTGCCGTGCTTGCCGCCGGCGCGGTCGATGGCCTGCTCCATGGTCTCGGTGGTGACCACCCCGAAGCTCACCGGCAGCTTGGCCTGCAGCCCGACCGCGCCGACGCCCTTGCTCGCCTCACCGGCGACGTAGTCGAAGTGCGGCGTGTCGCCGCGGACCACCACGCCGAGGCAGACCACCGCGTCGACCCGCCCGCCGGTGGCCAGCTCCTGTGCGGCGAGCGGCACCTCGAAGCTGCCGGGCACCCACACCACGGTGAGGTCGCTCTCGTCCGCGCCGTGGCGGACCAGGGCGTCGATGGCGCCTTCGAGCAGTCGCTGGGCGACGAAGTCGTTGAACCGCGCCACCACGATGCCGACACGCATGCCCGTGGCGTCGAGGCGCCCCGTATGGACGTTCATCGCCGGGATCGTGCCACAACTGGCGCAATCACGGGATCAGCCCGCCGAGGTGGGCGGCAGGTCGTCCATGGCGCCGAGCAGGTGGCCGAGCTTGTCGCGCTTGGCGCGCAGGTAGCGCTCGTTGTACTGCGTCGGTGGGATCACCAGGGGGAGCTGCTCGACCACCTCCATCCCGTAGCCGGCCAGGCCGTGCCACTTGCGCGGGTTGTTGGTGAGGATGCGCGCCTTGGTGATGCCGAGGTCGGCGAGGATCTGGGTGCCGATGCCGTAGTCGCGCTTGTCGACGGGCAGGCCGAGGTGCTGGTTGGCCTGCACGGTGTCGAGCCCGTCGTCCTGCAGTGCGTAGGCGCGCAGCTTGTCGAGCAGCCCGATGCCGCGGCCCTCCTGGCGCAGGTAGACCAGGGCACCGCGTCCCTCGACCCCGATGATCTCCAGCGCCTTGTGCAGCTGCGCCTGGCAGTCGCAGCGCTGCGAGCCGAAGACGTCGCCGGTGAGGCATTCGCTGTGCACGCGCACCAGCACCGGCTCACCGTCGTCGACCGCGCCGAGGGTCAGGGCCACGTGAGTCGCGTGGGTGATGACGTCCTCGAAGCCGTGCACCGCGAACACGCCCCACGGCGTGGGCAGCTCGGTGGCCGCGCCGTGCACCACCAGGCGCTCGGTGCGGCGGCGGTAGGCGATGAGGTCGTTGATGGCGACGATCTTCAGCCCGTGCGCCTCGGCGAAGCCGTCGAGGTCGTCGCGGCGGGCCATGCCGCCGTCCGCGCGCATGATCTCGCAGATCACGCCCGCGGGATAGCGGCCCGCGGACTTGCACAGGTCGACGATCGCCTCGGTCTGTCCGGCCCGCTCCAGCACGCCGCCGGGGCGCGCGCGCAGCGGGAACGTGTGCCCCGGCTTGGCGAAGTCGCCCGGACGCGAGTGCTCGTCGGTGAGCAGGCGGATGGTCGTGGCGCGGTCGAAGGCGCTGATCCCGGTGGTGACGCCGCGACCCACCGCGTCGATGCTGACCGTGAAGGCGGTGCCGAACTGCGAGGTGTTGTCGTCGACCATGGCAGAAAGTCCCAGCTCGTCGAGCCGCCAGCCCTCGGTGGCGACGCAGATCAGGCCGCGCGCGTGGGTGGCCATGAAGTTGACCGCCTCGGGGGTGATGCGGTCGGCGGCGATGGCGAGGTCGCCCTCGTTCTCGCGGTCCTCGTCGTCGACGATGATCACGAACCTGCCGTGGCGGATGTCCTCGACGGCGTCTTCGACTCTGCAGAGCGGCACGGCTGAACTTACTCCTGGTCGGTCCTGGTCCCGAAGTATGGACCGAGGCCTTTCTCGACGTACTTGGCGACCATGTCGGCTTCGAGGTTGACGGCGCTGCCCGGCCGCCAGCGACCGGCGACGGTGACCGCCACGGTGTGCGGGATCAGCGAGACGGTGAACGACGTGTCGTCGACCGACACCACGGTGAGGCTGATGCCGTCGACGGCGACGCACCCCTTCTCCACCACGTAGCGCAGCACCTCGGCCGGCGCCTCGACGCGCACCACCACCGCGTTGGCCTCGGGAGTGCACGACGCCACCACGCCCACGGCGTCGACGTGCCCGGTGACCATGTGGCCGCCGATGCGGTCGCCCATGCGCAGCGCGGCTTCGAGGTTGACCGGGTCGCCGGCGTCCAGCGCGCCCAGGTTGGTGCGCCGCCCGGTCTCCGGCATGACGTCGGCGACGAACCCGCCCTCGCTCGCCGCCACCACGGTGAGGCAGCAGCCGTCGACCGCGATGCTGTCGCCGATGGACACGTCGCGAAGCACCTCGCGCGCCGCGATGTGCAGGCGCCCCTCGCCGGCGATGGCGTTGCGCTCCACCTTCCCCAGCTCTTCGACGATGCCGCTGAACATGCTCAGGCAGGGTATCCGCTGACCATCAGGTCGGGTCCCAGGCGGCGCACCTCGACGTCGCGCAGCGAGTGGGCGTCGGCGAGCCGCTCGACGCCGTGCCCGCCCACCGCGCCCGGCGCCTCCAGGCCGCCGATGATCCGCGGCGCGACGAAGGCGACCACCTTGTCGACCAGGCGCTGGTCGAACGCCGAGCCGTGCATCGACGAGCCGCCCTCAATGAGCAGGCTGATCGAGTCGCGCTTGCCGAGGTGCTGCAGCAGGTCGGCCAGGCCCACGCGTCCCGCCGACGACGGCAGCACCACCACCGGCACGCCGTGCTGCTCGAACTCGCGCAGCCGGTCGCCGCGGGCGCGGTCGCTGGTGGCGACCAGCACGGCGCCCGAGTCCTGCTGGAAGATGCGCGCCTCCAGCGGGACGCGCAGCCGGCTGTCGACGACGACGCGCAGCGGCGAGCGTCCGCCCCCCTCGGGAAGCCGGGTGGTCAGGTTGGGGTCGTCGCGCAGCACGGTGTTGGCGCCGACCAGGATGGCGTCGTGCGCGTGGCGCAAGCGGTGCACCTCGACGCGCGCCTCCTCGGAGGTGATCCACTTCGACTCGCCGGTGTGGGTGGCGATGCGCCCGTCCAGCGACATGGCGAACTTGGCGGTGACGAAGGGCAGGCCGGTGGTGGCGTGCTTGACGAAGAACTCGTTCAGCTTTTGGACACGATCGGCCAGAACTCCGGCCTGCACGGTCATGCCCGCGTCGCGCAGCGCCTGCAGGCCGCGCCCGTCCACCTTGGGGTTGGGGTCCTGCATGCCCACCACCACGCGCTTCACGCCCGCGGCGATCACCGCGCCGGTGCACGGCGGGGTGCGGCCGTGATGCGCGCACGGCTCCTGGGTCACGTACAGCGTCGCCCCCCGCGCGGCCTCGCCGGCATCGCGCAGCGCGGCGACCTCGGCGTGCTCCTCCCCCGCCCTGCGGTGGAAGCCGCGCGCGATCACCCTGC
Source organism: Candidatus Angelobacter sp. (assembly GCA_035569495.1). Taxonomy (GTDB): domain Bacteria; phylum Chloroflexota; class Dormibacteria; order Aeolococcales; family Aeolococcaceae; genus DASRDZ01. The sequence continues at coordinate 86,633 of DATMMX010000002.1, forward strand.
CGTCGCGGACCACCAGGGCGCCGACCATGGGGTTGGGGCTGGTGTGGTAGTCGGCGCCGGCGGCGAGGGCGATCGCCTCGGCCATCAGCTCCTCGTCCGGCATCATGCGCGCGCGGCCACGGGGGCCAGGGTGCCGTCGGCACGGAGCAGGCGGCGGCGCTCCAGGCCGGCCCGGAGCTGTCCGCAGGCGGCGTCGGCGTCGCCACCGCGGGTGTCGCGCACGGTGGTGCGCACGCCGCGCAGGTTCTCCAGGAAGCGCTGCGCGGTGGCCTGGTCGGGCGGCCCCCACGGGCTGCCGTCGACGTGGTTCATGGGGATCACGTTGACGTGGGCGTGGAGGCGGCGGGCCAGGGCGCGCAGGGCGGTGGCCTGCTCGGGCGAGTCGTTGACGCCGCCGATCAGGCACCACTCCAGGGTGAGCCGCCGCCCGGTGCTCTGTGCATAGCCCTCGGCCGCGGCGGTGAGCGACGCCAGGGGGTGGGCGCGGTTGAGCGGGACCAGCCTGTCGCGCAGCTCGTCGGTGGCGGCGTGCAGCGAGACCGCCAGGGTCACCGGCAGGCCCTCGGCGGCGAGGCGTTCGATGTTCGGCACCACGCCGCTGGTCGACACGGTGATGCGGCGCGCGCTCAGGCCCATGCCGTCGATCAGCGAGCGCAGCGAGGCCACGGTGGTGTCGTAGGCGGCGAGCGGCTCGCCCATGCCCATGTAGACGGCGTGGGTCACCGGGCCCAGGCCGCGGGTGTGCAGCTCGCGAGCGGCGGCGCGCACCTGGTCGACCACCTCGGCGGCCGTGCAGCTCCGGCGCAGGCCCATCTGCCCGGTGGCGCAGAAGGGGCAGCCGACCGCGCAGCCGACCTGGGTGCTGACGCACACGGTGCTGCGGCGCCGGGCGTCGTCGCGGGCGGGGGATTCCATGGCCACGGTTTCCACCGTCTGGCCGTCGCCGAGGCGGCAGAGCAGCTTGACGGTCCTGCCGGCGTCGGCCTCGGTGGTCGCCACCACCTCGACGGTGGAGAACTGCAGATGCTCGGGCAGCGCCTCGCGGAGGGCGCGGGGGAGCTGCTGGACGTCGTCGAACCCTCCCGGCTCGGGGCGCCAGGTGGCGTGGCGGAGCTGGGCGGCCCGCCAGGCGGGGGCGTCGAGGCGGTCGAGGACCGAGCGCAGGTCGGCGTCGTCCGCAGTGCTGAGGGGAAGCATGGAAACCACTGGGAATGGTACGGGGCGGCCGGGTTTGCCCGGCGGCGCCCGGCTTTGCCGTAGGCTGCGACCGCCATGCACGAGCTGCTCAGCAGCCTGATCGGGGTGCCCGCGGTGATCCTGCTCGCCGCCGGGCTCGGCATCGTCGCCGTCACGGTGCTCAGCCGGGTGCGCGTGCGGCCGGGACGGCCGCCGATCCGCTGGGCCCACCTGGTCTTCGGCGTCGGGCTCACCGGCGCCGGGGCGCTGCTGCTCCAGCTCGACGTCGCCGTCGTCGGGGTGCGCTGAGCTCCCCCTTCCGGTGTTCAGCCGCGGGAGCGGTCGAGGGCCTCGGCGGCCTCGCGCAGCCGGCCCGCCAGCAGCGAGCCGTGGGCCAGCATCAGCTCGGCGCGGTGGTGCCCCCTGGCAACCTCGGCGCCCCGCTCCAGCAGGCGCACGCCCTCGCCGAAGCGGCCGCGCCGGGCCAGCGCCAGGCCGGTCTGCGCCGCCACCTCCCAGCGCAGCGGGTCGAGCTGCACCGCCCTCAGCGCCAGGGCGCGCGCGGCGCGCTGGTCGCGCAGCAGTGCGCAGGCCATCGCGCCCGCGCGCAGCCCGTCGGGATCGTCACGGTCGCGGTCGCGCACCAGCCGCAGCGCCTCGGCCGCGTCGCCTGCCTCCAGGGCCCGCACCGCCGGGTCGTCGGGCAGGGCACGCGCCAGCTCCTCGACCGGGTCGGCCACGGCGGGCAGCGAGCGCATCCGCCGCCGCAGCCCGCGCCGCTCGACGACGAACGGCACGCCGCTCAGCAGCCCCAGCGCGCTGCCGATCCAGAACAGCCGGAACGCCGGGTCCATCCCCGGCCGGATGCCGATGACGAAGAGCAGCAGGGCGACCACCAGCAGCACGGGCAGCATGCGGTCGGCGATGGCGTCCGAGGCGCGCGCCGCGCCGGGATGGTCGAGGCGGATGCGGTAGCGGAAGGCTCGCGGCATCGGCACGGCCCCGAGCAGCGCACCCCCCAGCCACTCCCCCATCGCGACGCTCAGCGGCGGATCAGTTCGAGGAACTCGGCGCGCGACTTCTGGTCCTCACGGAAGCTGCCGAGCATGCACGAGGTCAGCGTCTTGCTGTTCTGCTTCTGGATGCCGCGCATCATCATGCAGAGGTGCGACGCCTCGATGACCACGGCCACGCCGTAGGGCGCCAGCACCCCGTCGATGGCCTCGGCGACCTGGGTGGTGAGGCGCTCCTGCACCTGCAGCCGGCGGGCGAACATGTCGACCAGCCGGGCCACCTTGCTCAGCCCCAGGATGCGCCCGCGCGGCAGGTAGGCGACGTGCGCCTTGCCGAAGAAGGGCAGCATGTGGTGCTCGCACAGGCTGTACAGCTCGATGTCCTTGACCAGCACCATCTCCTCGTACGGCTCGGCGAACACCGCGCCGTTGACGATGTTCTCGACCGACTGCTCGTAGCCGCTGGTGAGGAAGAGCAACGAGTCGGCGACGCGCTGCGGGGTGTGCACCAGACCCTCGCGCTCGGGGTCCTCGCGGAGCAGGCGGAGGATCTCCTCGACGTCCTGGGCGAGCAGCTCGCGACTGTGTCCGGCGCGCGGGTCGTGGAGCGGTGCGGGATCGCTCATGGCCGCAGTGTGGCTTAACCGGCGCGCCGCGAGGCGCGCCCAGGCTCCCTACTCGTTGCTGAAGATCGGGATGTTCACGCCGGTGAGCGGCGCGGCGGCATCGGTGATTAGGAAGGCGACGATCGCCGCGACATCCTCGGGAGTGACCCCGGGATTGAGGTGGGGGGCGGCGCGGCGCAGCATCTCGGTGTCGACCGCGCCAGGGCTGAGGCAGATGCAGCGCACGTCGTGGTCCCGACCTTCGAGCGCGACCGCCTCGCTGAGCGCGACAACCCCCGCCTTGGACACGTTGTAGGCGCTCAGCCCCGGGAACTTCTCGACGTTGGCCACGCCGGACAGCGACGCCAGGTTGAGGATGGTGCCGCCGCCGGTCGCTTTCATGGCTAGGAATGCGGCGCGGGTGCAGAGGTAGGTGCCGCGCAGGTTGACGTCGAGGACGCGGTCCCACTGCTCGGGGGTGAGCTCGGCGAACGGCGCGGGCTCGACCACGGCGGCGCAGTTGACCCAGGCGCGCACGCGTCCCCGCCTGATGGCGGCCGATGCCAGCGCCTCGACCGCCTGCTCGCTGCTGATGTCGGTCACGGCGGGCTCGATGGCCGGGTGTTGCCCGGCCGTCTCCCGGAGGGTCTCGACCGTGCGACCGGCGGCGAGGACCCGCATGCCGTCCTGGGCGAGCCGGTGGGCGACGGCACGGCCGATGCCGCTGCCCGCGCCGGTGACCACGGCGACCGCCGGCTGGGTCATCGGGCGACCTCGTCGTACACGCGCTGGTATCGGTCGAGGGTGCGGCTCAGCGGGTGGCGGCGGGCTGCCTGGGCGCGGACGGCGCGCCGCTCCAGTGCGATCGCCTGCGGGATGGCGCGGGCCAGCGCCTCCGCCGTGGCGTCGCCGGTGAGCACCCCGCCGCGCGCGCCGACCACCTCCGGCAGCGCGCCGCGCGCGAACCCGGCCACCGGCGTGCCGGCCAGGTTGGCCTCCAGTGCCACCATGCCGAACGGCTCCTCCCACACCGACGCGACCAGGGCCACCGCCGCCCGACCGTAGAGCATGGCAAGCCGGTGCCGCGGCTGGGGGCCGCGGACGTCGACGCGCTCATCGAGGAGGGGGACGACCTGCTCCTCGTAGTAGGCGCGGTCGTAGACATCGCCGACGAGCAGCACGCGCAGGCCCGCGCGGCGGGCGGCAAGGAGGGCGAGGTGCGTGCCCTTCTCGGGAGAGATGCGCCCGGCGACGATGGCCAGGTCGGGCTGGGGGTCGGCGGCGAAGGGGATGGTCGCCGGATCGACGCCGTTGCCGATCACCGCGTCGACGGGGACGATGCCGCGCCACTGCTCGGCGCAGCAGCGGCTGACGGCGACGAAGCGCGGCCGGGGTCGGGCCGTGGCCGCGGCGCGGGCGGCGGCCGCGGCGGCCCGGTCGAGCGGTGGCAGGTGCAGGGTGTGGACGGTGGGCAGGCCGGTCGCGGCCAGGGCGTAGAAGGCGGGCCAGTCCAGGGCGTGGGCGTGGACGATCTCGGCACGCGCGGGGCGGGCGGCTAGCTGGGTGGCGAGGTGGAGGTAGGCGGCGGCCTGGGCGGGCGGCCAGGGGACCGCGCTCGTGGTCGGCCCGGTGGCGTGCTCCGGCTGCATGGTGTGGAGCAGCTCGTCAGGGAACGGGCCGCCGGGCGCCGCGCGCAGCGTCACGCCGGGCAGCCGCGACCCGGGCGCGGCCACCACCTCGACCTCGTGGCCGCGTGCGGACATGCCGCGGGCGAGGTCGGCGACCACCGCCTGCGCTCCACCCGTCTGCGCGGCACGGAGCCGGGCCACCAGGGGGGCGACGAGGGTGAGGCGCATCGAGTGCGAAGCATGCCCCAGTCGAGTCGAGCAGCGACGCCTGCCGGGTTCAGCGGCCAACCAACCGATACACCAACACTCGCTGAACTGTGCAGCATCGCTATCACTTTTTACTCCGGAGACTGGCCGATGGCCGTCGTGCCGGGCTCGTGGCACGCGCTGCGCACGAGCGTTCCGCCCTTGCGCCACCACGCATTTCCGGAACTGGCGCAACAGCTTCGCGCGCAGCCGTGCTCGGCCCAATGTTGTCGCCACGAATGACATCAACCCGGCCCCAGCACGGCGATCGCTTTCGGGTTTGACATGCGTGGTGAACCCCGGCTACCCTCTGGCAGCGTTGTCCGGTTCAGCCCCGGGGGCGAGCCGTACGCATGGGGGTTCGGTTGCAAGAGCAACTCTTCCGGCGTATGCACGCGCGCTTATCTTGATTACACAGAGGTGATGTATTGCGGGGTACCCGTAAGCTGACCCTGATCCTCGGATCGCTCGCCGCCGTGGTGGTGAGCGCCGTGCCCATGGGACCGCAGGCCCAGGCCTCCTCCACCGACGACCAGCTTCGAGCCCGACGCGCTCAGCTGGTCGCCCAGCTCCAGGCGATGAGCCCCGCGCGGACCGGAGCGTCCTCGCAGCTGCTCGCGGCGGAGCAGGCCCTGAGCGACGTCCAGAACCGGCTGGCGACCGCCCGCAAGCACCTCGACGGCGCCGATGCGCGCCTGCTCAAGCTCTCCCAGCTCATCGCCGACGACGAGCACACCGTCACCACCGCGCGCACCCAGCTCGCCCAGCTGGTCCGCGCCACCTACGTGACCAGCAACAGCGACGGCTTCGTCACCGCCATCCTCTCGGCCAGCGACTTCAGCCAGGCGATGGACCGGATGAAGGGCGCGGCCCACGTCACCGACCAGGTCCGCCAGCTCCAGGCCCGGCTGCAGGCGCGCCAGGCGGCGCTGGCCGATGAGCGCGCCTCGCTGCAGAAGGACTTCGCCGACGCCCGCAACCTGGAGGGCCAGCTCTCCGACCAGAACGGCCAGCTCATGGTCATGGTCGCCCAGCGCGACGCCGCCTTCCGCAACGTCGACGGCCCGGCCCGCGCCATCGCCGCGCAGATCGCCGACATCGACAACCAGCTCGCCGGCAACAACCAGCCGGCGCCCGCGGTGAACGGCTCGTCGCCCTGCGGCAACCACTTCGCCTACGGCTACTGCACCTATTACGTGGCCACGCGCCGCTGCATCCCCTGGTTCGGCAACGCGTGGCAGTGGTGGGGCAACGCCGCGGCCGCCGGCTACGCCGAGGGACACACGCCGCAGGTCGGCGCTGTCGCGGTGTGGGGACGCTATGGCAGCAGCCCTGACGGACACGTCGCCTACGTCGAAGCGGTGGGGCCGAGCAACGGCGTTCCCGCGGGCTCGTTCCTGATTTCCGAGATGAATTACAGCGGCTGGAACCGCGTCGACCGCCGCGTCGTTGCGGACAACGCCGCGGGTCTGCTCGGGTTCATCTACGGGAAGGCGTAGCTCCCTCTTCGTTGGGAAAACCCTTGTGGCATCAGGGTTTTTCTGCGTTGGACAGGTCATTGCACGGTTGCAGCGCGTCCACGTGTGCGGTACACGGACGCAACATGTGGTAGTCGCGCGCCGATGAGCCACAAGATGTTGACACGGCGGTGCGCGACGGCGACAATTGCGGCACTCACCTGCGCTCTTCGCTGGCGCGGCGGTGTCCCTCAGCATCGTCTCCGCAGCCCGAGCATCATTGGGTACGTCCGCAACCAGTGTCTCCGTCGCGTCACCGTCTGAACCGCACGCTCACCGATGCCTTCACCGGCTCGGTGAGCGACGAGCTCGGCGGCGCCTCCGCGCTGTTCGACCAGGCGCAGGGCACAGGACACTTCCGCCACCTTCCCATCGACCGCATCCGCCCGCGCAACCCGCGCCCGCGGCGCAGCCTCGACCCCGCCGCGCTCGACGAGCTGGCCGCCAGCATTCGCGCCCACGGCGTGCTGCAGCCGATCCGCGTGCGCAGCTGCGGCGCAGGGCGGTACGAGATCGTCGCCGGCGAGCGCCGCTGGATCGCCGCGCGGCAAGCGGGCCTGCGCCAGGTGCCCGCGCTGATCGCCGCCAGCGACGACCAGCACGCCTACGTCGAGTCGCTGGTCGAGAACATCCAGCGCGAGGACCTCAACGTCCTCGACCGCGCCAACGCCCTGCGCCACCTCCGTGTCAACCTGGGTTTACAGAGTTGGGAGGAGGTGGGGCGGGTCGTCGGCATCACCCGGCAGCACGTCCACAACCTGCTGCGGGTCACCCAGCTTCCCGAGCGGATCCAGGACGACGTGCGCGCCGGCGACCTCAGCGAGAAGCACGCCCGCGCCCTGCTGCTGCTGCGCGGCGACGCCGAGGCGCAGAGCGAGCTGTGGGAGCAGATCCACGACGAGGAGCTGAGCGGGGACGCGGCACTGGAGACGGCGCAGCGGATGCGCGGCGGGTCGGCGACCGCGCACCGCTCGGTCACGGCGCCTGCGCACTCCTCCTCCCCTGACGACGAGGATGACGCGCCATATGGCGGGGTCACCGCATCCATGGCGCCGCGTGTCGCTGCCGCGGGTCCCGCCTCTGGCCACGCGCGCAGTGTCGCCGACGCCGTCGATTCGCTCCTCGCCGCGCTCGCCGCGGCCACGCCGGACGAGGTGGCCGCCTCGCGCCGCCGCCTCGAGGATCTGCACGGACGCCTCGGCTCGCTGCTGACGGTGCCGCCCGCATCGCGGGAGCGGATCCCTCCGGCGGCGATGTCCCCGCTCACCCCGGCCGCCGAAGCTGGGGCCGGGGGCGAGGGCTGGCGCTCGGTGCTGGTGCCGGCTTCAGGCAACCCCGCCGGCTGACCGGCTTTCACGTAGTGCTCGACCCAGCCGCGCGAGTCGTCATCGTCGGCGCCGGCTTCGCCGGGGGCAACGTGGCGGCCGCGCTTCGCGAGGAGGGCTTCCGCGGACGCGTGGTGCTGATCGGCGCCGAGCCGGGCGTTCCCTTCGGCCGCCCACCACTGTCGAAAACCTACCTCCGCTCCGAAGAGGCGCTCGACGGGTGGCTGGTCAAGGCCGCCGCGTGGTACGAGGCCAACGACGTCGAGCGGCATCCCGAAACGGTTGTCGCTGGTGTCGACACCGCGGCTCATGACGTCGTCCTCGCGGACGGCTCCCACATCCCCTGGGACCACCTCGTGCTGTGCACCGGTGGCCGGCCCCGCCGCACGTCGATCCCCGGCACCGACCTGCCCGGCGTGCACGTCCTGCGCACCATCGCCGATTGCGAGGCGATCCGGCGCGCCGTCCGCCCCGGCGGTCGGGCGGTGGTGCTGGGCATGGGCTTCATCGGCTCCGAGGTCGCGGCGTCACTGCGCCAGCTCGGCATGGCCGTCACCGCCGTCCTGCGCGGAACCGCACCGCTGGAGAACGTCCTCGGGGCGGAGATCGGCGCCGTGATGGCCGGCATCCACCGCGACCACGGTGTCGAGCTGCTCACCGGCGACTCCATCGTCCGCCTCGAAGGCGGTGGCACGGTGCAGCGCGCGGTCACCGAGCGCGGCGTGCGCATCGACTGCGACCTGGCCGTCATCGGCGCCGGCATCGAACCCGACCTCGACGTCCTCAACGGAACTCCGATCGAACTCGACAACGGCATCCTCGTCGACTCGCAGTGCCGCACCAATGTCGCCGGCATCCACGCCGCCGGCGACGTCGCCAACCACCTCCATCCCCTCTTCGGCCGAGTTCGTGTCGAGCATTACAACAACGCGGAGAAGATGGGCCGCTACGTCGCCCGCGCCCTGCTCGGCGACACCTCGCCCTACGACTACGTGCACACCTTCTGGTCCGACCAGTTCGAACACAGCCTCGAGTACGCCGGCCACGTCTCCCATTGGGACCAGCTCGTCTTCCGCGGCAGCCCGGAGTCCCGCCGCTTCCTCGCCTTCTACCTCCAGTCCGGCATCCTCAAGGCCGCCGCCGGCCTCAACCGCGGCGGCGACCCCGAACTCGACGTCGACGGCGAGCTCTCCGCCTGCAAACAACTCGTCGCCGCCCGCGCCACCCTCTCCCCCGCCGTCCTCACCGACGAGTCCGCCGACCTCCGCTCCCTCGCCGCCTCCCTGACCCGCTGATTCAGGCCGGCAGCCATGGCAGCCTGACGGAACGCAGGGCCGCGCTCGCGGGCGACCGCAATGCATCGCCTCGGAGAAGCGTCTTTCCAGTGAGCTGGGGAGGACTGACCTCCGTGTCGAGCCGCGCGCCCAGCACAGCCCCATGGAGTTGCCGCATCCGATGAATCGCTCCCGCCGGCGCGCCCCACGGCGCCTCGTCCGCGTCCTCCCCCTGGCCGCGCTCGCGGTCGCCTCCAGCATCGGCGTCTCGCCGCTGGCGCGACCGTCGCACCCCACGGCGGTTGACACCGGCACGCACTCCTGCCCGGCGGGCATGGTCGACCAGCACCCTGGCAGCGACCTGGCGGGAACGGTCTGCGTCCCACCGGGCACTCCCGAGTCCGCCGCGGACGTGCTCCGGGCCGACGCCCAGCTCTCCCTGCGCAGCGCCGCCGACGGCTCCGTCCTGCCCGGCGCCAACGCCGCCGCGATCGACCAGCGCCAGGCCATCGCCGCCCTGCCCCGCACCATCAGCGGCACCGCCGGAACCTGGCAGCAATACGGCCACGGCCCCGAGATCGGCGACGACCCGCGCTTCTCCCGGGTCAAGAACAACGGCTACGCCGACCTCAACGGCCGGGTCAACCACTTCGCGGTCGACCCCGCGACCGGACGTCTCTTCGCCAGCGTCGGCCAGGGTGGCGTCTGGACTCTCGACGCCGGCTCCACCACCTGGCGCTCGATCGGCGACGACCTGCCCACCCAGGCCGTCGGTGGCATCGCCTGGAGCCCGGCCCAGGGCGGCACCCTGCTGATCACCACCGGCAACGACGTCTTCGGCGGCGGCACCACCTTCGCCGGCGCCGGCGCCTACCGCACCACCGACCTGGGCCGCACCTGGCAGAGATCCAGCGGCATTCCCGATGGGGTCAACTCCTTCCAGGTCGCCGTCGACCCGACCAATGCCAGCACCGTCTACGCCGCGACCGGTGGCGGCCTGTTCCGCTCGACCGACGACGGCGCGCACTACAGCAACGTCAACCTCCCGGTCACCCCCAGCGGCACCACGCCGAGCTGCAACGGCGCGCTGCCCTCCGTCGAGGGCTGCTTCCTCGCCAACATCGTCACCGACGTCGTCGTCCGCGCTCCGGGCGGGAGCGGCGCCGACACCTCGGGCGGAGAGGTGGTCGCGGCGGTGGGCTGGCGTGCCGGCAGCAAGACCAACACCAGCCAGCACTACCCGAGCTACGTCGAGTCGCCCGGCAACGGCCTCTACCGCAGCACCACCGGTGCGCCCGGCAGCTTCACCAAGATCGATACCAGCTCCTCCATGTTCGCCGACGGCATGCAGGCCAAGATCGGCCGAGTCGAGCTCGGCAACGCCACCGGCCCGCAGCAGGACCACGGCTACCTGTACGCCATCGTGCAGGACGCCAGCGGCTTCCAGGGCCAGTGCGACGCCTACGGCCTCGACGCCCCCGGCGTCTCCGGCGCGCCCTGCGTGCATTCGACGTACCTGCTCGGCGTCTACTCGTCCCCCGACTTCGGCAGCACGTGGACGCGGATGACCACGCCCCAGCAGCTGGCCGCGCCCGGCACGGGCAGCTCGCTCTCGCCCGGCCTGGCCTGCAACGACCCGCTGGCCCTGTACTGCCCGGGAGTCCAGGCCTGGTACAACGCCTGGATCGAGCCCGATCCCACCCAGGCCACGTCCGCGGGCGTGCCCACCCGGCTGGTGTTCGGGCTCGAGGAGCTGTGGGAGAACCGCCTCGCCGACACAGGCACGGTGGGCGCCAGCGGTCCCACCGACTTCAAGGTCATCGCCTCCTACATCGGCGGCACCGGGTGCCTGTTCCTGGTGCTGAGCTTCCCCGCCTGCCCGACCGAGTCCGGCTACGGCGGCACCACGCTCCACGCCGACCAGCACGGCGGGCTCTTCCTCCCCGACGGCCAGGGCGGGGTCACCCTCTACGCGGGCAACGACGGCGGCGTCGGTTTCCAGCACGTCGCTGCGGGGCAGGCGTTGAGCAACGCCAGCTGGGGCCGCAACCTCAACAACGGCTTCAACACGCTGATGCCCTACAGCGCGGTGATGGCCAAGGACGGCACCGTCTACGCCGGCCTGCAGGACAACGGTGAGCTGCGCATCGAGCCAGGCACCGGCAAGTCGTTCAACACCCACGACGGTGACGGCACCACCAGCGCGGTCGATCCCGACAACAGCAACATCGTCTACGAGCGTCCCGCCGGTGCTTCGCTGGAGAAGAGCGTCGACGGCGGGCAGACCTGGACACAGATCTCGCCGAGCGACACCTGGCAGTTCAGCAACCCCATCGCCATGGACCCGACCAGCTCCGGTCACCTCTTGGACACCGGCAACAACGTGTGGGAAACCACCAACGGCGGCGGCAGCTGGACCAACGTGTTCGCGTTGGGCAAGTCCCCGGCGGGCAACGCATACGCGGAGTCGGCGCTCGACGTGCGCAGCAAGGGCAGCGGCACGCTGCCGACCGGGCCGCACACGCCTGACTTCGCCTACACGGACGGAGGCAGCACCGTGCCCACCGGTCAGAGCGGCACGCTGCCGATGGACGTTCCCGGCACCTACGTCGACCACCCGTTCACGATCGGGCCGAACGACGGCGACGCGACGATGACCATCAACGTGTCGTGGAGCAACAACGTTGAGGAGTGGGACCTGTACCTCTACCGCGTCGTCAACGGCAGCAACCAGCTGGTGGACCACTCGACGTCCGGCGGCACGACCGGTCCCCCGTACCAGAAGGTGGTCGAGGCCAACCCGCCGCCCGGTGACTACTTCATCAGGGTGGTCAACACCAACGCCGTCGGCACCTTCGACGCCACCGCAACCTTCACGCAGCGCACCGCCGCCATCGCCGCCAACCTGAACGACGCCGCCTACGTCGCCGTCTGCGGCGCGTGCGACGCCTTGAACGTGCGCCCGTTCGACAACGCCATCGCCACCAACGTCGGCGGCAGCAAGCCGCCGGCGATGCTGACCGGCGACGGCTGGCACTTCGCCGCGGCCAACGGCCTGCCCAAGCGCTACATCACATCGATCACCCTCGACCAGTCAGATCCCACGACCGTTTATGTCACCCTTGCCGGTTACTCGCGGCGCTGGCTGCCGCCGGGCGCCGTGGGTGAGCAGCCCGACCCGCGCAGTGGCCACGTCTTCAAGTCGACCGACGCGGGCGAGCACTTCACCGACATCAGCGGCAACCTGCCCGACGGGCCCGCCGAATCGATGGTGCTCTACAAGGGCGGGCTGATCATCGGCACCGACACCGGCGTCTACATCTCCTCGGACACCACCGGCGGGCACTACGAGCTGCTCGGCAACGGGCTGCCCAACGCGCCGGTCTTCTCCGTGGGACTGAAGCCGAAGGCGAACGCCGGTGAGCCCGACGAGGTCTACGTTGCCACCCATGGCCGTGGCGTCTACGTCTACCCGTTCCCCAACACCGGGGTGCCGGCGGTGCTCCCGGGCGCAGGTTCGGGGACGAACAACCCAGCAGGTGCCGCGCTGCCCAACACGGCGGCGGCGGGCGGGGCGGCGCTGCTCGGGTTGCTCGGTGTCGCCGGGGCGGGGCTGACGGTGGTCGCCCGCCGGCGCCGGCGGCGCTGAGGGGGTCCGAGCACCAAGCGAGGACACGAGCGAAGCCCGAGCGTTCCTTTCCGGCCAACTTGGCTGCGGGCGCGGCGCTGGGGAGCAGCCGTGGAGTGGTGCCGAGGAAGGGACTCGAACCCTTACGCCCTTGCGAGCACTGCCCCCTCAAAGCAGCGTGTCTACCTATTCCACCACCTCGGCACGAGGCGAGGGCAGATTCTACACGGGGTGCGGGCACGGTCAGTCCGATCTGGCGGGGTCAGTGGGCGGCGAGGGTTCCGCCCTGGATGAGGCCGCCAACGACGCAGGCGACGACCGCGGCGATGCAGATCGGCGCGATCACCAGGGCGATGAGCAGCGTGCCGATCGGACCGCGCCGGGCGGCGCGCTGGAGGGCCGTGGTGCGCTCTTCAGCGCGCAGGCGCGCGCCGAGTTGGGCGAGCTCGGGCCCGAGGGGGACGCCGAGGCGGCGCTGACGCTCGACGGCCTGAGCGATGACGGCGAGTCCGCCGGCGCCGAATCGCTGGGTCTCCTCGGCGAGGGCGACGCGTGCCTCCTCCCCCATTGCGCGGCGGACTGCGGCAGCGCGCAGCGCGGCTGCGATCGCGGGTGGGGCGTGGCCTGCGGTCAGCACCATCGCTTCCGGAAGGGTGAGCCCAGCCGTGGCGGTGGCAGCGAGCAGGTCGATTGCTGCGGCGGCGTCGCGGGCGCCGTCGTGCCTTGCCGCTCGTGCTGCGATGGCGAGGCGAAGGTCAGGCAGGATGCGGCCGAGCCCGGCCGATAGCGCTCCCGCGGCTGCGGCGCCCGGCAGCCCGAGCAGGACAAAGCAGGCCGGAATCGTGGGGGCGGCAAGCGCCAGGATGCACACCAGCCGGATCCCGGCAATCACGGACAAGAGGTCGGGTAGTGATGATTGCTGCGGGTGGGACTGCCAGGCTCGTGTGGTCGACGCCACGCACCGCGCAGCCCATGATCGCGGCGCGAGGGCGAGCTGTGTCGGGATGCGGGCGGGGTCCGTCGGGCGGTGCAGCGGCCGCATCGGGGCGGCGATGTTCGCGGCGATCAACAGGACGCGGGCCCGGAGTGGCGTGGCGGGCGACGCCTTTCGTTGTGCGACAAGCCGAGCGGCAGCAGCCACCAGGAGTGTTCCGCAGACCACAGATCCGGCGCGCACTGCGACGGGCGCGACGGTCGCAACGAGTGTGGCGCTGTCGAGCAGTGCAGCCCTCGTCATGCCGACACCAACCGGCGGACGCCCAGCGAGGTGCCCATCACGACGACGGCTGCGATTGCGAGCAGCGGAAGCAGTGGTGGGCTGAGTGCGGCGAGCATCGCGGGAGGGTCACTGGCGAGGAGCATCGCCAGGCATGCTCCAGCGATCAGCGGAACCGCGGCCGCGCTCATGCGCACCTCGGCGAAGGCGGCGTGCACGTCGGAGCGCAGCGTGGCTTGCTCCTCCAACGCGGCGGCGAGGCGGTCGAGCGCGGATGCGGTCGCGGCGGCGTCGTGGCGATGGAGGGCGAAGACGGCCCCGACCCGGGCTCCTGCGGACGTGGCGCGGAGGTCCGGCACGGCGTCCTCGATCGAGCGCTGCAGGGACGAGGCGGCGTCGCCGCCGAGCACCACGCGCGCGGCGGCAGCTTGCAGGATGTGCGAGGCCATCGGCGCTCCGCCGACGGCGATGCGCGACGCGGCACCCGCGATCGCCTGCGCGCCGCTCCCCGACGCGGCGAGCTCGGTGGCGAGCGCGCGGGCCAGCGCGGGAGCCACGCGATTGAGGGCAGTGGAGGCCGCGCAACGACGCACTCGCAGCAGCAGGCCGCTCCCCACCCGGACGACTGTTGACGCAATGGCGATCGCCGGCATTGCGCCGACGCTGACAGCAGCGAGGACGGTGGCAATCGGCACCGCAACCAGCACCTGGGCGCACCGCCACGACGACGGCGACATGTGCACCTGGGCGCGCCACAGCCGGACGGACAGACGGCGTCCAGGTCGGGAGCGGTCGAAGAAGGCGGCGACGCGGCGCACCCGACCCCCGCGTGTCGGGGCCGTGGAGGGCTCGGGCAATCGTGTGCGGCGAAGGTCGCGCACCGCTTGGATCAGCGCCGCCAGAACGCAGCACAATGCAACAAGCCTCATGCGACGTGCGCCCGCGATGCCGGGTCGAGCGTGAAGTCGATGCCGTGGCGCGACATGCGGTCGAGACAGCGCCGCGGTGGTCGACGCAGTAGCTCGGGCTCGCCGGCACGGTCGAAGATCGCACCGAAGTTGTAGTCGTCGATGGCCACAACCTCGGAGACCACCCGACGACCGGACTGGTCGCGCTCGCACTGCACGATCACGTCGATCGCGGTGGCCAACCAACCACGGACGGTGGAGGTGGCGACCGAGGGCCAGGCCAGGCTGACGAGTGCTTCGAGGCGGGAGTGGGCGTCGCCTGCGCTGTTGGCGTGCACGGTGCTCATTGAGCCCGGATGGCCGGTGTTCATGGCGGCGACCATGTCGGCGGCCTCGGCGCCGCGCACCTCACCGACCACGATCCGGTCGGGGCGCATGCGCAGCGTGTTGCGCAGCAGCGCGCGCATGTCGATCGGCGCGACGCCGGCGGCGAGTGGATCGCGGCATTGCTGGGCGACGACGTGCGGGTGGTCGATGCGCAGCTCGGCGACGTCCTCGACGGTGACGATGCGCTGGTCGGTGGGAACGAGCGCAGCGAGCGCGGCGAGCAAGGTGGTCTTGCCCGCACCGGTACCGCCGCTGACGACGATGTTGCAGCGACCGATCACCGCCGCGTGGAGGAAGGCGGCGACAGCGCGGGGCACCGAGCCGAGGCGGACCAGGTCGGCGAGCGAGAGGGTGGCGCGCCGCGGGCGGCGCAGGGTGAGCAGCGGACCGGCGAGGGCGACCGGTGGCAGCACTGCGTTGAGACGCGTGCCGTCGGCGAGCACGGCATCGACGGTCGGCATTGACTCGTCGAGGCGCCGGCCGGTGCCCGCGAGCAGACGGTCGATGACCGCGCGCAGCCGCGGCTCGGAGGCGAAGCGGACGTCGGTGGGCTGCAGGCGGCCGTCGACCTCGACGCGGACGTCGCCGGGGCCATTGACCATGATCTCGGTGATCCGCTCGTCGGCGAGCAGGGCCTCCAGAGGGCCGGCGCCGAGCAGGTCGGCGGCCAGGCCGGCCGTCGCCTCAGGGTCCATTCCCGAGCCGGCGAGCCAGGAATCGAGGATGGCCGGAAGCCGTTCGACGCCTCCCGGTTGGAGCGCGGCGAGCGCGGGCAGCTCGCGGACCAGTTGCTCGCGCAGCCGGTCCGCCAGTGTCGGGCCCATCAGGTGAGGCCACCCACATCCGGCGGGGGCTGGTCCGCGGCCGAGCTGCGGACCAGCAGGTGCAGGGACTTGGCGAAGGTCTGCGCCCAGATCAGCCGCGGGGCGGCCGTCGCGTCGACGTCGAGCGTGACCACCGGCGTCGACCCGCTCGCGACGGAGACGACCCGCCCCGTGGCCACGGCGACGACGCGGCCGCCGTCCGAACCCTGGGGGACCGCGGCGACGGCATCGACCAGGACGCCCGGCACGACGTCGGACCCCAAGTCGGTGCCGTCGACCGGGACGCGCACCAGGCGGCGTCCCGCCGCCGGAGCCGAGCCCTGGGACAGCAGCATGCTGCCGAGCGGTGCGCCGGGTGGGACGGCAACCGCCAGGCGGCGTCCGACCACACCAGCCGAGGCGTGCGCGAAGGGCGAGAGCGGGTCGGACGCGGCCACGGTGACCTCGCTCACATCGGACGAGGCGAGCACCGTTCCGGCATCCAGCGAGCGCGCGGCAACCACGAGCGTGACCGACCGCGAGGCGCCCGAGCCGATGCTGCCCGCGTCGCCCGCGTGCCACCCGCCGGCAAGGATCAGCCCGAGCCCCGTCAGACCGAGCAGCACGGCCAGCCACGGCCCGCGCCGCGACCGGCCAACCTCCGCACCACTTCCTTGTGTATCCACATCGCAGAAGATACACATCGCAGTAGGGCGGAGTCAAGAAGGCAAAGAAAAAAGAGATACCCGGCGATGACCTACTCTCCCACCCCGTTGCCAGGGCAGTACCATCGGCGCTGGCGGGCTTAACTGCTGTGTTCGGGATGGGAACAGGTGTTTCCCCGCCGCTATGGTCACCGGATACCTCTTTGTCAA
>DATMMX010000003.1:0-17496 GCA_035569495.1 Candidatus Angelobacter sp.
GCTGCTGCGCATCGGCGACTCCGTCCTGCTGATCACCGCGGTCGCCTCGCAGGCGCCCCGCGAGGGCATCGACTTCTTCCCGCTGACCTGCGACTACGAGGAGAAGCTCTACGCCGCGGGACGCATCCCCGGCAGCTTCCCCCGCCGCGAGGGACGTCCCAGCGAGCAGGCCATCCTGGCCAGCCGCATGATCGACCGCCCGATGCGGCCGCTCTTCCCCAAGGACTTCCGCAACGACGTGCAGATCGTCGCCACCGTGGTCAGCCACGACCAGGAGCAGGACACCGCCACCCTGGCCATCACCGGCGCCTCGCTGGCGCTGGCGATCAGCGACATCCCCCACGGCGGCCCGGTGGGCGCGACGCGCGTCGGCCTCATCGACGGGCAGCTGCTGCTCAACCCGTCGCTGCAGCAGCTCCAGGAGTCCGACCTCGACCTGGTCGTCGCCGGCACCATGGACGCCATCACCATGGTCGAGGCGGGCGCCCGCCAGGTCCCCGAGGACCTGATGCTGCAGGCGCTGCGCATGGCCCACGACCAGATCCGCTCGCTGGTGCAGTGGCAGCTCGACATCAAGGCGCAGATCGGCAAGCCGGTCATGAACTACCCGTCGGCCGCCGTTCCCGCCGACATCGCCACCGCCGTCGCCGGCGCTGTGCAGGGGCGCATCGGCGCCGCGGCGCGCAACGTCGACAAGGCGACGCGCGAGCGGCAGATCGACGAGCTCAAGGCCGCCGTGGTCGCGGAGCTCTCGGCGCACTTCGCCGACCGCGAGTCGGACATCAAGAAGGCCTTCGAGTCCGAGCTGAAGAAGGCGGTGCGCGGCGCCATCCTCGACGAGGGCATCCGCCCCGACGGTCGCCGCACCGACGAGATCCGCCAGATCTGGGCCGCCGTCGGCGTGCTGCCCCGGACCCACGGCAGCGCCATCTTCACCCGCGGCCAGACCCAGGCGCTGAGCATCGTCACCCTCGGTTCCGGCCAGGACCAGCAAAAACTCGACGACCTCGGCCTCGCCGAGTTCAAGCGCTTCATGCACCACTACAACTTCCCGCCGTACAGCGTCGGCGAGGCGCGGCCGCTGCGCTCCCCCGGGCGCCGCGAGATCGGCCACGGCGCGCTCGCCGAGCGGGCGGTGCACAACGTCATGCCCCACGACGAGGACTTCCCCTACGTGGTGCGCATCGTCACGGAGATCCTCTCGTCCAACGGCTCGACGTCGATGGCCAGCGTCTGCGGCTCGACCCTGGCCCTGATGGACGCGGGCGTCAACCTGCAGGCCCCGGTGGCCGGCATCGCCATGGGCCTGATCACCGAGGAGGGTGGCGCCGAGCGCGCCGCCGTGCTCTCGGACATCCAGGGCATGGAGGATGCCCTCGGCGACATGGACTTCAAGGTCGCCGGCTCCGAGCGCGGCATCACCGCGCTGCAGATGGACATCAAGATCAAGGGCCTCAAGTGGTCGCTGCTGGAGCAGGCGCTCGAGCAGGCCCGCGTCGGCCGCCTGCACATCCTCGGCAAGATGCTGGAGGCGCTGCCCGCGCCGCGCGCGGAGATGTCCCCGTGGGCGCCGCGCATCGAGACCGTGCAGATCAACCCCGACAAGATCCGCGACGTCATCGGCCCAGGTGGCAAGACCATCCGCCGCATCGTCGAGGAGACCGGCGCCCAGATCGACGTCGAGGACGACGGCCGCGTCTTCATCGCCTCCAACAACGGCATGGCCATGCAGCAGGCGATCGCCATGATCCGCGACCTCACAGAAGATGTCGAGGTCGGCAGGATCTACAAGGGCAAGGTCACCCGCATCATGGGCTTCGGCGCCTTCGTCGAGATCATGCCCAAGAAGGAGGGCCTGGTCCGCATCGGCCAGCTCGCCGACCAGCGGGTGGAGAAGGTCGAGGACGTGGTCAACATCGGCGACGAGATCATGGTCAAGGTTCTCGAGATCGACGAGCGCGGCCGCGTCAACCTCTCGCGCAAGCAGGCCCTGCAGGAGCTGGCGCAGCAGCAGGCGCAGACCGCGGGGGCGGGCGCAGGCGGTCCCGCGTAGACCAAACCCCTGTCGAAGACTTTTTCTCCGACCACTGCACAGCCGTGAGTGACGCATGACCACGGGCAAGGCCCCACTGCGCGTTGCAGTTTCCGGCGCAAGAGGCAAGGTCGGCCGCGAGATCGTGGCCGGCCTCGCCGATGCGCCAGGATTCGAGTGCGTTGCGGAGATCGAGGACGGCGACGACCTCACCACGGCCCTGCAATCCTCCAACGCCCGCGTGCTGGTCGACTTCACCACGCCGCAATCCGGCCTGCACAACGCCCTGACCGCCGCAGCGCTCGGCGTCTCCCCGGTGATCGGCACCACCGGCCTCGGCGCCTCCGGCGTGGCCGAGGTCCGCGCCGCGTGCGAGTCCGCGCACGTCGGTGGCTGCATCATCCCCAACTTCGCCGTCGGCGCCGTGCTCCTCATGTGGCTGGCCCAACTCGCCGCTCCCCACTTCGACACCGCCGAGATCATCGAGGCGCACAACCCCCTCAAGCACGACGCCCCCAGCGGCACCGCCCTGCGCACCGCGCAACTCCTCCTCGAAGCGCGCGACGGCCACCCCTTCGAGCACTCGACCCCCAGCACCGAGCCGCTCCCCGGCACGCGCGGTGGCGAGCTCGGCGGCGTCGCCGTGCACGCCCTCCGCCTCAGCGGCGTGCTTGCCGACCAGTCGGTCATCTTCGGCGCCCAGTCGCAAACCCTGGCCCTGGAACACCGCACCACCTCGCGCGCCGTCTACGTCCCCGGCGTGCTGCTCGCCGCCCGCGCCATCAGCGAGCAGCCGCGCTTCTTCGACAATCTCGAAGCCGTCCTCGGCCTGCCCAGCGCCGCCGAGGTCCGATCCCGTGGCATCATCCCGAAGACCTGATGAGCACCACCGACAACCTCCGCGTCGCCGTCGTCGGCGCCACCGGCGCCGCCGGCAGCACCGTGCTGCGCATCCTCCAGGAGCGCAACTTCCCCATCGCCGAGCTGCGGCCGATGGCCAGCGCACGCAGCGCCGGAACCACCGTGCAGTTCGCTGGCCAGACGTACACCCTGCGGGAGGTCACCGACGACGCCCTCCAGGGCATCGACATCGCCTTCTTCGCCGCCGGCTCCGGCACCGCCAAGCGCTTTGCCCCGATCGTCGCCCAGCAGGGCGGCGTCGCCGTCGACAAGTCGAGCGGCTACCGCATGGACCCAGAGGTCCCACTGGTGGTCCCCGAGGTCAACGGCGACCTGGTCACCGGCGAGCCCGGGATCGTCGCCAACCCCAACTGCGTGGCCATCCCGCTCACCGTCGCGCTGGCTCCGCTGCACGCCGAGTTCGGCCTGCGCCGCATCACCGTCGCCACCTACCAGTCGGCCAGCGGCGGCGGCCGCAACCTGGTCGCCGAGCTGCGCGAGCAGGAGGTGGCCGACGCCGAGCAGCGCGAGCCGCAGGCGGGCATCTACCCCCACGTCCTCCACGGCAACGTGGTCCCCGGCGGCTGGTCGATGCACGGCCTCGACAACGACGAGGAGGTCAAGGTGGTCCAGGAGACGCGCCGAGTGCTCGGGCTGCCCGACCTGCGCGTCAGCGTGAGCACGGTGCGGGTCCCGGTCGCGATCGGCCACAGCGGCGCCGTCTGGCTGGAATTCGAGCGGCCCGCCGACCTCGACCGCGCCCGTCGCGCCCTGCAGAGCGCCCCCGGCGTGCGTTTCGTCGACGACCCCGAGGCCCAGCGCTACCCGACGCCGCGCCAGGCCGCGGGCACCGATGACGTGTGGGTCGGCCGCCTCCGCCCCGACCCCGGCAACCCCGGCGGCCTGGCCCTGTTCTGGTCGGTCGACAACCTGCGCAAGGGGGCGGCCACCAACGCCGTCCAGGTCGCCGAGCTGGTCCTGGCCCGGCGCCGCGAGCGCTCGGCCGTCGCCTGAGCCGAGCCCGCAGACGCAAGCCGTGCTCACGCCGCCACACGCCTGAGCCTACAATCCCGGGAATGCCGAGACCCCTGGGACGCCTGCTCACGGCGATGGTCACGCCCTTCGGCGCCGATGGCGGCGTCGACCTCGACACCGCCGCCGAGCTGGCGCGTCGGCTGGTGGCCGGCGGCTGCGACGGCGTGGTGGTCAACGGGACCACCGGCGAGTCGCCCACCCTGCACGCGCACGAGCGCCTCGCCCTGCTCGAAGCGGTGCGCGCCGCATTGCCCGAGAACGCAGTGGTCATGGGCACCGGCTCGTACGACACCGCCGCCTCGATCGCGCTGACGCGTGAGGCGATGCAGCGAGGCGCCGACGCCGCGCTGGTGGTCACGCCCTACTACAACAAGCCCCCGGAGGAGGGGCTGATCGCCCACTACGAGGCGATCGCCGACGTCGGCCTGCCGGTGGTCATGTACAACATCCCGAGCCGCTGCGTGATCAACATGAGCGCCGCGCTGCAGCTCCGGCTCGCCCAGCACCCCAACATCGTCGGCACCAAGGAGTGCGCCGACCTCGAACAGGTCGCCGCGATCGTCGACGGCGCGCCCGACGACTTCCGCGTCTGGAGCGGCGACGACGTGGCCGCCCTGCCGCAGCTGAGCGTCGGCGGATACGGCGTGATCAGTGTCGCCGCCCACGTCTGCGCGCCCGCGCTGCGGCGCCTCATCGACGCATATGTCGGCGGCGACGTCGTCCACGCCGGCACCCTGCACCGGCGGCTGATGCCGGTCTTCAAGGCGCTGTTCATGACCAGCAATCCCATCGCCGTCAAGGCGGCGGTGACCATGCTCGGCCTCGACGTGGGCACGCCGCGCCTGCCTCTGGTGCCGCTCGACGCCGAGCGCGCCGTGCGGCTGGCGGCGGTCCTGGAGGAGGCCGGCGACCTCGTCGAGCTCACCGCCCTGCCCGCCGCCGCGGCGTCCGCATGATCGACGCGGCGGGCGGGGCGGCGGCACTCGACGCCCTGCACGATCAGATCCGCGCCTGCGTCGCCTGCCCGCTGTCGCAGACGCGCATCCAGGCGGTGCCCGGCGACGGGCCGGTGACCGCGCGGATCATGGCGGTGGGGGAGGCCCCGGGCGAGACCGAGGATCGCATCGGCAAACCCTTCATCGGCAGCGCCGGGCAGTTGCTGACAAAGCTGCTCGAATCTGTCGGCCTGCAGCGCAGCGACCTGTACATCTGCAACGTGCTCAAGTGCCGCCCGCCCGGCAACCGCGACCCGCTGCCCGAGGAGGTCGAGGCCTGCGCCCACTTCCTCGACGCCCAGGTCGAGCTGATCCGGCCCGACGTCATCCTGCTGCTCGGCAGGCATGCGCTGCAGCGCATCCTCCCCGGCGCGGCGGGCATCTCGCGCTCGCACGGCACGCGCATCCGCGACCGGGGGCGGCTCTACGTGCCGCTGTACCACCCCGCCGCCGCGCTCTACAACGGCAGCCTGCTGGCCACCCTGCAGGATGACATGCGCAGGGTGCGCGGCTATCTCGACGAGGCCGAGGCCGAGCGCGCCCGCACCGCCGCACAGGCGATGAGCGACGCCGAGGCCGAGGCCGTCGCCGCCGCCCACGAGCAGCTGACCCTGTTCTGACCATGCAAACAGCCGAGTCGCCTGCGGCCGCAGGGACGGGGCGCCTGACCATCCTCCCCCTGGGCGGGCTGGGCGAGATCGGCCGCAACATGCTGGCCATCCAGTACGAGGACGACATCGTCGTCGTCGATGCCGGCCTGATGTTCCCCGAGCAGGAGATGCTCGGCATCGATCTGGTCATTCCTGACATCAACTGGCTGATGGAGCGGCAGGCCAACCTGCGCGGCATCGTGCTCACCCACGGCCACGAGGACCACATCGGCGGCCTGCCCTACATCCTGCCCCGCCTGCCGGTGCCGGTCTACGGCACCTCGCTGACCCTGGGCATCCTGCGCAACAAGCTGCGCGAGCACCGCCTGCTGGAGTCGACCGAGCTGCACACCGTGCGCCACGGCGACACCGTGCAGATGGGGGCGATGTCCGTCGAGTTCATCCGTGCCACCCACTCCATCCCCGACGCCTGCGCGCTGGCCATCCACACCCCGCTGGGAGTTGTGGTCCACAGTGGCGATTTCAAGATGGACCACACGCCGATCAACGGCGAGCCGCCCGACCTGGCCCGGCTCGCCCGGCTCGGCGACGAGGGCGTGCTGCTGCTGCTCAGCGACAGCACCAACAGCGAGGCCGAGGGCATCACCCCCAGCGAGCGCACGGTGGGGGAGGCGCTGTCGCACATCTTCGAGAGCGCCGAGGGGCGCATCATCATGGCCACCTTCGCCTCCAACATCTCGCGGCTGCAGCAGGCGCTCGACGTTGCCGAGGGCTGCGACCGGCGGGCCATCCTGGTCGGCCGCTCGATGATGAACAACGCCCAGGTGGCCCAGGAGCTGGGTTTCCTCAAGGTGTCGAGCGGGCAGCTGGTGTGGCCGCGCCAGCTCGACAAGCTCAAGGACGGCGAGCTGCTGGTGCTCTGCACCGGGTCGCAGGGCGAGCCACTGAGCGCCCTGACGCGCATCGCCAGCGGCGAGCACCCGATCATCCAGCTCAAGTCCGGCGACACCGTGATCCTCAGCGCCAACCCCATCCCCGGCAACGAGGAGCTGGTGCACCGCACCGTCAACAACCTCTACCGTCACGGCGCCAAGGTCTTCGCCTCCTCGCGCAACAAGGTGCACGCCTCGGGGCACGCCTCGCGCGAGGAGCTGAAGCTGCTGATGACGCTCACCCGCCCGCGCTACTTCGTCCCCGTGCACGGCGAGTACCGCCACCTCGCCATCCACGCCGAATTGGCCAGGAGTGTCGGAATCCCAGCGGAGCACGTCGTCCCCATCGACAACGGCACCATCGTCGAGGTCAACGCCGACGGCATCCACCGCACCGGCAAGCGCGCGCCCGCTGGCTACGTCTACGTCGACGGCCTGAGCATCGACGAGGCCGGCGACGTCGTCCTCCGCGACCGCCGCCTGCTCGCCGAGGACGGCGTGGTCATCGTGGTGCTCACCGTCGAGCGCTCCAGCGGCGCGGTGGTCGCCGGGCCCGACGTGGTCTCGCGCGGCTTCATCGAGGAGAGCGGCGTCGACACGCTGTTCGAGGAGGCGCGCGAGCACGTCCTCAAAGCGGTGTCGAAGCTGGAGCCCGATGCGGGCTGGCAGGTCTGGCAGTCCGCCATCCACGACCAGCTCGGCCGCTTCTTCTACCAGCGCACCCACCGCCGCCCCATGATCCTCCCGGTGGTCACCGAGATCTAGGCGCCGCCGCCCGGCCCAGTGACGGGCCGGCGACGAAGCCCCTGACGAACGGCCGTTTCGGTGCTACGATCCCTGCACCCGCTGGACCGGCGCCGCCGGCCGCAGCCGATCGTTCCACCCCACGTCCCACTCCACACTGAGGCTGTCGCCGCCGCATGGCCCGTTCGGCACCCCCCCGACCCGCCGCGACTCGCCGCGCGCCCGCCCGGCGCAGGCCGAGCTCGGCACCCCGGCGCCGGACGCCCGCCAGGACGCCCCGCCCGCCGCTGCTCAGCCCCGACCAGCGTCGCGAGCTGGGCGGCGTCGCCGCCATCGGCCTGGGCCTGGTCATCGCCGCGGTGCTCGCCCTGCCCGGCGGCGGCTCGATCGCCTCGCGGGTCCACGACTGGCTCTTCGACACCTTCGGCGCCGGCGCCTGGCTGGCGGCGGCGGGCTTCGTCGTCGCCGGCGTGCGCGTGCTCGGCCGGCGCGGCTGGACCGGGGGGCTGCTCGGCGGGCTGGGCAGCCTGGTCACCGTCTTCGCCTCGCTCGGCTTCCTCGGGCTCGCCGCCCCGGGCAGCGCGGGCGTGGTCGGTCAGCACCTCGGCCCCGGCATCGGCGCCCGCCTCGGCGACGCCGCCACCGCGGCCAGCATGCTGGTCATCGCCTGCCTCGGCCTGGTGCTCGCCGTCGAGCTGCGGGTGGGGCGGATCGCCGCCGCGGTGGGGCGGTGGTATGCAGAGCAACGAGAGGCCTCGCGGATCGCGCGCGAGTCGGAGCCGCCGGTGCAGACGGCTGCCGAACCGGCGCGTCAGGTGCGGGGCCGGGTCGTCAGGACAGGGGAGGCGGTGCGCGGCGCACCCGATCGGGCCGGGACGCCCGTGACCGCCCTCCTGCCCGTCGACGCCCCACCCCTGCCCCCGCTGCTGCCCACCGACGACCTCGACTTCGACCTGGAGAGGCTGCGCGCGCAGCCGGATGTCGAGCCTGCCGCGCCGGCTGCGCTGCCCGGCCCGGTTCTCCCGTTCCAGCGCGAGTTCGAGGACCTGCCTGCGGACGCCGGTCTGGCCGTCGCGGTCAAGCCGGACAAGCCCGCGCCGCTGGGCGAGGTCCCCGACGTCTCGCTCGGCCACGCCACCGAGGTCGCCGACGAGCCCGAGAAGGCGTGGGTGCTGCCCAGCAGCGATCTGCTCGACACCGTCGGTGGCAAGCGCGAGCGCCTGGAGCAGGAGGTTCGTGCCACCTCTGTCGCAATCGAGCGCACCCTGCAGTCGTTCGGCGTCGAGGCCTATGTGCGCGGCGTCAACAGCGGGCCGACGGTCACGCAGTATGAATTGCAGCCGGGTGCGGGTGTTCCGGTCAGGAAGATCGTCAACCACCAGACGGACCTGGCCCTGGCCCTGGCCGCGCCGATCCGCATCCAGGCGCCCATCCCCGGCAAGGCGGCGATCGGCGTCGAGGTGCCCAACAAGGCGGCGCAGCTGGTGACGCTCAAGCAGATCGTGCAGGCGCCCGCGTTCGCCGATCCGCGCAGCCGTCTCGCCGTTGCGCTCGGCGCCGACGTGTCAGGACATCCGGTGATCGGCGACCTGGCGCGCATGCCCCACCTGCTCGTCGCCGGCGCCACCGGCAGCGGCAAGTCGGTGTGCATCAACGCCATCCTCGGCGGCTTCCTCCTGCAGCACACGCCCGCCGAGCTGAAGCTCATCCTCATCGACCCCAAGCGCGTGGAGCTGAGCGGCTTCAGCGACATCCCGCACCTGCTGGTGCCCGTCGTCGTCGAACCCGAGGCCGCGGTGGCCTCGTTGCGCTGGGCCGTGCGCGAGATGGAGGAGCGCTACAAGCTCTTCGCCTCGCACGGCGCGCGCAACATCGTCGCCTTCAACGAGCGCGCGCCCGGCCTCGGCCTGCAGCCGTTGCCGCACATCGTCACCGTCATCGACGAGCTGGCCGACCTGATGATGGTCGCGGCAGGTGAGATCGAGGATCTCATCTGCCGCATCGCGCAGCTGGCGCGCGCCGTCGGCATCCACCTGATCGTCGCCACGCAGCGCCCCTCCGCCGACATCATCACCGGGCTGATCAAGGCCAACATCCCGTCGCGCGTCGCCTTCGCGGTGTCGAGCGGCGTCGATTCGCGCGTCATCCTCGACGAGATGGGCGCCGAGAAGCTGCTCGGCCGCGGCGACATGCTGTACCTGCCCATCGACGAGGGCAAGCCCCGCCGCCTGCAGGGCGCCTTCGTCAGCGACCGCGAGCTCGACGCGCTGATCAACCACTGGAAGCTGCAGGGCAAACCCGAGTACCAGGAGGAGATCTTCCACGTCGAAGCGACCGTCTCCTGGGCCAGGGACGCCGGCAAGCGCGACCCCCTCTTCGCCAAAGCCGCCCACTGCGTCGCCGCCGAGGGACGCGCCGCCGCCTCGCTGCTGCAGCGCAAGCTCAACGTCGGTTACACCCGCGCCGCCCGCCTGGTCGACCAGCTCGCCGAGCACCGCGTCGTCGGGCCCTACGAGGGCAGCAAGTCGCGCGAGGTGCTGATGGACGTGATCCAGGTGGACGAGCTGCTCGCCGACCTCGGCGAGGAGTAGCCGGCGGACCGTCTGCGATCCGCCACCACTCTCTCACGGCTGGAGGTTGCAGAGGCTCTTGGTCACCGCATCGACGTTGCAGATCTTGCCGAGGATGTAGGACTCGGTCGGGACTCCGGCCATGGGCTGCGTGAGCCAGCCGGTGTCAGCCGGCGCGTTGACGGGGCTGGGCCCAGTGTCGTCCACCGTCGGAGCGGTGTCGACGTTGGCCATGGAGAGGAGCACCTGACCCGTGTCGCCGTCCACCACCGCATAGGCGTCGGCGAGCACGTTCGAGACGCCGGAGGGATCTGCCGCGACGACCAACTGGAGGGCAAAGATGTTCTGCGGCGTCAGGGACTGATAAAAGACGCTCCCGTTGGTGACGTCGGTAGCCTGCGTAGCGTTGGGTTCGAAGGCGATTGATTGGACCTTCCAACCCGTGATGTTGTTGATGTTGACGAGGTTCGCGATCGCCGCCGCCTCTGCTTCGGCGGTCGTGATCGTCGGGGAAGAGGCCGGGGACGCTGCGTGAGCTACTACCGTGAATTGAAAGGGGCCGATGCGGCTTCCTGAGATGCCGTGGCCGTTGGCAGGACCGATTGTGAATGCGGCGAGCGCCGCGCAGCCGACGGTGAGAGAGATGCGCCCAGCGCGTTTCTTCATCATCATTCCTCTCAACAGTCCGTTCCGCCGTCAGGGCACTGGGGGATACTCTGGGCCTGATACCCGTTCTCGTTGACGTAAACGGTCGTGTACTTGCTGTCCGAGTACACGTAGTGGAAGAGGGCGTCTGCTTGCGGTCCGCAGGGATTGCTCGAGGGCCCGTAGTTGAACCATGGCGATACCGCGTCCACGTATGCCGAGTTGTTGTAGCGAATGCCGCGCTGGGCGACCTGCTGGCCGCAAGCCCAGACTCGCGCACCTTCGTCAAGGGTGCTGACATTTTGGTAGTTGTTGGTGTTGTTCGGGTCGCGCAAATCCGTGCCGATCTCGTAGTTGCGCTGCGTGTAACCGTTGTCTTGGTCGCACCGGTTGACGACGTACCAGACGTGGACGCGATATCTTCCGCGGAAGGTGTCAAACGCGTCTTGTCGAGCCGACGGGTTCCAACAGGTGTTTGCGTGCGCATTGATTGGGCCGGTCGCTCCGAAGTGGAGCAATCCGAAGAGGGTGGCCGCTGCTGCCAGGACAGCCACCCCCGTTCCCTGAGCCACACGTTTCAGGACGCGCCCAGCGGGAAGTCGCCTGGTCATCAAAACCCTTCCTTCCATATGCCTTCGCCGAAACGTCCCGTGGGGGCTGGGGCGACGACGTAAGGGCGGCACGATAAGGGGACGTGGGTGGATTGTCAAAATCGCAACGAACGTGTCGGGCGCCAAGAGCGGCTTGCCGCTCCGCCTGCGGGCCGGCGCAATATCGGTGTGCCGTGGGCGGTCTCCTGAATGCAGCCTCTCTTCGCGTACGCAGTGGAAGGGACGCGAGAGGCGAGATTCCGGAGAACGCACGGTGATCACAGCACGCCGCCTCACCCGTCTGGGCGTCGCCCTGGCGGGTACCGCCGCGGTCGCGCTGCCCCTGGCGGGCACGCCATCGCTGACGCATGCGCAGAGCGCGTTCACGGTGGGCATCCCCACCGTCGTGGACCCCGTGCGTGGCGTGGGCGAGCCCGACATCGTCGTCGACAACGGCAACAACGCCCTGATCACCGGGCCCGGAGGCTCGGGGACGCAGACTTCGTTCTTCTGGCACACGCGCGACGGCGGCCTGAGCTACCCGCTGCTCGGTCCCTCGCAGGGCCACTGGATCTGCCCCGCTTCGGGCGGCGGCGACAGCCTCGGCGTCTACGACCGCAAGAGCGGCGACATGTACCTCACCGATCAGGAGGCGCTCGCCGACATCGGCTCGGCGAAGATCGACGGCGCCAGCGGCGCGGTGACCACCCAGTGCGCGTCCGCGCCCGGCCTGGGCGCCGACCGGCCATTCGAGGGCATCCTCAACTCGACCACCGCTCCGCAGAGCGTCGCCGACGGCGGCAAAAAGCCGATCCTCTACCTGTCCTGGGCCTGCCAGGCCTGCGTGGGCGCAACGGGCACCTCCCCCGGGACCAACAGTGGCCTGGCCTTCGGCTGGAGCGACGATGGCACCACCTTCCACCCCGCCGACCCGGGGGTCATGGGGGACAACCTGGCCACGAACAGCTTCGAGGAAGGCGGCATGCTCTCCGCCCTCAATTTCCACGGCAACACCGTCGCCGACCCGAAGACGGGCTACGTCTACACGGCGATCAGCTGCGCCGGCACCAAGGACAGCGTCAACGGCCCCACCGGGGGCAACTCGACCGGCTGCCCCGACAACGCGCAGAAGGTGGACCAGAACGAGGTGGGCATCGCCATCGGCGCTCCACAGGCCACGCCGAGTTCGTCCAACGTCGGCCAGTTCTCCGCGCTGACGTATCAGACGGCGGCGATCAATGATCCCGACGGGCAGCCGATGCGCGAGCCCGGCAGTCTCTTCCCTGTGATCGGCCTCGACGCCAACGGCACCCTCTACGAGGCGTACATCGAGGGCGACGGCTTCGCCACCCCCACCAACCCGATCGCCGACGACACGGCCTGGCACCTGTACTACACGTACTCCACGGACGGTCCCCTGCACCAGCACTGGTCCACGCCGGTCCGCGTCGACCACGGCCCGAAGACGCAGACCAGCGACTTCGGCTGGATGACCGTTGGCGACCCCGGCAAGCTCGGCTTCGTCTGGCTGGGCACCGACCAGCGGGAGCACCCGAGCGCGCAGGACGCCAGCAACCCGCGCGAGTGGCACCCGTTCATGGCCATCACCACCAACGCGCTCGACGCCCATCCCACCTTCGAGCAGCAGCAGGTCGGCACCGGCCCCAACCACATCAACGACATGTGCCTCCAGGGCACGGTCGGCTGCATCCAGAACGTCGGCAACCGCAACATGGCCGACTTCATCAGCGCCGACATCGGTCCTGACGGCGCGCTGCAGGCGGTGTGGGCCAACGACAGCAACCGCCTGGCCACCAACCCCACCACCCTCATCCCCGGCCTGCCGCTCACCGAGACGGCGCGCCAGGTCTCCGGCCCGCGCCTGATCGGCAGTGGCGACGTCAGCGACTCCCGCTTCAGCACCGCGCCCGTCGCGGGCATCACCGACGCCCCCGGCGACGCCCTCTACCCGGTCGACCCGACCCAGGGTGCGCAGCAGAACCAGCCCCAGCTCGACCTGACCGGGTCGCGGCTGGAGTGGGACGGCACCAACATCACCGTCCACGTGGACGCGAGCGACCTGAGCAAGATCAGCAGCCCGTCGTCCTCGCAGGGCAACGTGTGGTACCTGACCACCTGGCAGTTCAACCACACCATCTACTTCGCCCGCGCCGAGTCCGACGCCGGCGGCGCCCTGAAGTTCGCCGCGGGTCCGGCCAAGTCGTTCGACCGCCCCGGGCTCAACGCCCAGACCGTGGCCACGCTGGTCGACTACAGCGGCGGCACCGCGGTGCAGGGCACCCAGTCCGGCAACGACATCGCCATCACAGTTCCTGCCAGCGCCGTCGGAAACCCGAGCAAGGGATCGTTGCTCGAGGTGGTCACCGCGTTCAGCATGCTGGACAACGGGCAGCCGCTCTACGTCGCGCCAGGCGTCGCCCCGGCGGGCGGCGGCAACATCCCGACCATCACCGACGCCACGCCCGCCTACGACCACCTGCTCGGCGATTCCGGCGCGCTCGGCGGCGGCGGCAACGCGGGAGGCGGCAGCGCGCAGCCGCCCGGCAGCGGCGTGGCGCCACTGGCCATCCCCAACACCTCCGCCGTGGTGACGTCTGCGCCGGTTGCGGCGGGCCTGGCGATGCTCGCGCTCGGCGGCGGGCTGTGGTGGGGACGGCGCCGCCGCAATGCCTCCTGACGGACCGGTCCGCAGCCAGGACGCGCTAGCCTTCTGCGGGTGACTCTGCTGCGCCGCGCCGCCACCTTCGCGCTGCTCGCCGCGACCGTCGCGCTGAGCGGCTGCGGTGGGGGAGGCGATACGCCGCCGCTGCAGACCACCTCAGACCGCGGCTTCCCGCTCGGCGACCTCACCGTCAAGCGCGACGGCGGGGGCACCCTGCTCAGCCTCACGGTGGAGATCGCCGACACGGCGGCCGCGCAGGAGAAGGGCCTGATGGGCGTCACCAAGCTCAGCGACCAGCAGGGCATGGCCTTCGTCTTCGGCCACATGCAGAGCGCCGCCTTCTGGATGAAGGACACCCTGATCCCCCTCGACATCGCCTTCTGGGACAACGCCGGCCGGGTGGTCGACGTCCAGACCATGACCCCCTGCACCGCCGACCCCTGCCAGCTCTACTCCGCGGCGCAGCCGTACACCAGCGCCGTCGAGGTGCGCGGGGGCCTGCTCAGCCACCTGGGCATCCACACCGGCGACGCCGTCCAGCTCGCCCGCCGCGCCCGACCGGTGAGCTCCGGCGCCGCCTCGCCCTGAGCCGCGAAAGCCCGCAGGCCCGCTATCCTCTTCCCTTCATGGCAACCGACAGCAGCTTCGACGTGGTCAGCGACTTCGACCAGCAGGAGCTGGTCAACGCGCTCGACCAGACCCGCAGGGAGATCGGCACCCGCTTCGACTTCAAGAACGTCACCGCGGAGATCGAGCAGGAGAAGGAGCAGCTGGTCCTGCTCACCGACTCCGACATGCACCTCAAGGCCATCCTCGACGTGCTCCAGAGCAAGCTCCACAAGCGGGGCATCGACCTCAAGGTGCTCGACCCGCAGAAGCCCGAGCAGGCGGCGCGGGGCAACGTCCGCCAGGTGGTCAAGCTGCGCCGCGGCATCGCCGACGACCTGGCCCGCGACCTCAACAAGAAGATCCGCGCCCACAACCCCAAGGTGCAGGTGCGCATCGAGGGTGACAAGCTCCGCGTCGCCTCCAAGTCGAAGGACGACCTGCAGTCGGTGATCGCCTTCCTGCGCGAGATGGAGCTCGAGCTCCCGCTGCAGTTCACCAACTACCGCTAGGCTCTCTCCCGTGTCCACCAAGCCGCTGTACTTCCTGCAGACCCTGGGGTGCCCGAAGAACCAGGTCGACTCGGGCTACATCGAGGGGCTGATGGAGCACAGCGGCTACGTCGCCGCCACCGCTGCGGAGGAGGCCGACGTCTGCATCGTCCACACCTGCGGCTTCCTCGGCGCCGCCTCGCAGGAGTCGATCGACGCCCTGCTCGAGCTGGGCGACTTGAAGAAGCGCAACCCGGAGATGCAGCTGGTCGCGAGTGGATGCCTGGCCCAGCGCCACGGCGACGAGCTCTCCCGCGAGATGCCCGAGCTCGACGTGGTCATCGGCACGCGCGACTGGCCGGAGCTGCCCACCGCACTGCGGCAGGCGCGCATCGGGCGACAGGTGGTGCGCATCGAGTCGCTGGCGCCGGTCGACTACTCGCGCCTCGAGTTCCGGCCAACCGCGCCCGCAACCACGTACCTCAAGCTCAGCGACGGCTGCAACTTCCGCTGCGCCTTCTGCACCATCCCCTCGTTCACCGGCGACCTGCGCAGCAAGCCCACCGAGCTGATCCTGCACGAGGCGTGCACCGCCGTCGAGAACGGAGTGCAGGAGTTGGTGCTGGTTGCCCAGAACCTCACCGGCTACGGCCGCGACCTGCCGCAGCGCACCAACCTCAGCGCGCTGCTGCGTCGCCTCGCCGCGCTCGATCGTTCGCCTCGCTGGATCCGGATGATGTACGCCACCCTGGAGGGAGTCAGCGACGAGCTGATCGCCACCATGGCCGAGCTGGACGTGGTGGTCGGCACCCGCGACTGGCCGACCCTGCCCGATGCGCTGCAGACGGCGCGCGTCGGCCGCCAGGTGGTGCGCATCGAGTCGCTGGCCCCCGTCGACTACTCGCAGTTGGAGTTCCGGCCAACTGCGCCCGCAACCACCTATCTCAAGCTGAGCGACGGCTGCAACTTCCGCTGCGCCTTCTGCACCATCCCCTCCTTCACGGGCGACCTGCGCAGCAAGCCGGTCGAGCTGATCCTCCACGAGGCGCACGCCGCGGTGGAGAACGGTGTGCAGGAATTGGTGCTGGTCGCCCAGAACCTCACCGGCTACGGTCGCGACCTGCCGGTGCGCACCAACCTCAGTGCGCTGTTGCGCCAGCTCGCCGGGCTGCAGCCGGCGCCGCGCTGGATCCGGCTGATGTACGCCACCCTGGAGGGCGTCAGCGACGAGCTGGTCGAGACCATGGCCTCGCTCGACTGCGTGGCCAAGTACCTCGACATGCCGCTGCAGCACGTCCACCCGGCGATGCTGCGGCGCATGAAGCGTCCCTACAGCGCTGACCGTGCCCACGGCGTGCTGGCGCGCCTCCGTGCGGCGATGCCCGACCTGGCCCTGCGCAGCACCTTCGTGGTGGGATTCCCGGGCGAGACCGACGAGGAGTTCCAGGCGCTGCTCGACTTCCTGCCCGCGGCGCAGCTCGACTGGGTGACTGCCTTCGCCTACAGCGAGGAGCCGGGCACGGTGGCGGCGGAGATGGGCGGACAGCTCCCACTCCGCGAACGCGAGGCACGCCGCCGCGCGGTGTATGCGGCGCAGGCGGAGGTGTCGCGCGCACGCAATCGGCGCATGGTGGGGCGCGAGATCACCGTGCTCGGCGAGGCGCTGAGCGCGACCCGCGGCGGCGAGCGCACCGTGTTGTTCGCGCGCAGCGAGCGCGAGGCGCCGGAGATCGACGGGCGCGTGGTGGTGCGCGGGCTGGAGCGACCGGAGGAGTATCTCGACCGCTTCCTGCGCGTGCGCGTCACCACGGCGGCGACGTACCAGGTGGGCGCGGTGGCGGTCGACGCGGCGCAACCTGCGGCCGCGCAACGCCGGGCCCCGCTGCGCAAGATCGCGGTGTCCACGCGGTGAGCAGCGGAAGGCTGAACCTTCCCAATCAGCTCACCATCCTCCGCCTCCTGCTCGTCCCGGTGATCGGCATCACGCTCACCTCGTCGGGACCCTGGCACGACCAGGTCAGCGCCGCCGTCTACGCCACCGCCGCCGCCACCGACACCCTCGACGGCCAGATCGCCCGCCGCCGCAAGATGGTCACCGACCTCGGCAAGTTCCTCGACCCGCTCGCCGACAAGCTGCTGGTCATCACAGTTCTGGCCATCCTTGTCAGCAGCAACGTGCTCGCCTTCTGGGTGGTGGTGGTCATCTTCGCCCGCGAGTTCGTCATCACCGGGCTGCGCTACGTGGCGGCGCAGCAGGGCGTGGTCATCGGCGCATCGCCGTGGGGCAAGTCGAAGACGCTGACCCAGAACCTGATGATCATGCTGCTCATCCTCTCCCGTCCCTTCCCGCAGATCCACGCGGTGGCCATGGCCAGCGTCGGCGTGGCGGTGTTCGCCACCGTGCTGAGCGGGCTCGACTATCTCTGGCGCTACCGTCGCTTCGTGTTCTGAGCGTCGCGGGCGCGGGCGATGATGGCCTCGACCACCTCGGTCTTCGCGTCCGCGTAGTTCTGCACGTAGCGCCAGGTCTGGGCGGCAAGCGCGCGCTTGGTCTGCTCGTAGGCGATACGCTCGGCGTCGTTGCTGCGCAGCGTGTCGCGGAACAGCAGCATGCGCTCCACCTCGGCACAGCCGGGTGAGAACACGTGCAGGTTGACGTTGA
>DATMMX010000004.1:0-15546 GCA_035569495.1 Candidatus Angelobacter sp.
CATGACCAGCCTGGCCGTCGCCGCACCCGCGCGCACCACCAGCATCCGCGACGCCATTCGCGACACATTGCGCGGCGAGATGCAGCGCGACTTGCGCGTTGTGCTGCTCGGCGAGGACATCGGCGCCTACGGCGGCTCGTACGCGGTGACCCGTGGTTTGGTCGACGAGTTCGGCACCGAGCGCGTTCGCGACACGCCGATCGCCGAGTCCGCGATCGTCGGCGCCGCGGTCGGTGCTGCCATGGGCGGCCTGCGCCCCGTCGCCGAACTGATGACCACCAACTTCGCGCTGGTCGCCATCGACCAGATCGTCAACCACGCCGCCAAGCTGCGCCACATGTTCGGCGACCAGTTCGGCGCCCCGGTGGTGATCCGCATGGTCAACGGCTGGGGACAGCTCGCGGCCACGCACTCGCAGTCGTTCGACGCGTGGTTCGCCCATGTGCCGGGGTTGCACGTCGTTGCGCCGTCGTCCCCCGCCGACGCCGCGGGGCTCTTGCGCAACGCCATGCGCGGCGAGGACCCGGTGATCTTCATCGAGCACTCGCGGCAGTATTCGCAGAAGGGGGCGGCTCCTGCCGATGCCGACCATCTGGTCCCCTTCGGGTCGGCGCGGATTGTGCGGCCGGGTCGCGACGTGACCCTTGTCGCCTACTCCTACTGCGTGCCCATGGCCGAAGCGGCGGCCGAGCGGCTCGCTTCTTCGCACGGCATCGACGCCGAGGTGCTCGACCTGCGCTCGCTGCGCCCGCTCGACCGCGACGCCCTGGTCGCGTCGGTGCGCCGCACCCACCGCGTGGTGTGCGTCGAGGAGTCGTGGCGCTCCTTCGGCGTCGGCGCCGAGGTCTCCGCGACGTTGCAGGAATTGGCCTTTGACGAGCTCGACGCCCCGGTGGCCCGGGTCGCGGCGCGCGAGGTGCCGATGCCGTACTCCAAGCCTCTGGAGGCGGCCTGCCTGCCCGCCATCGACGACATCGTCGGCGCCGCCCTGGGGCAGATCTCCTAGCTCTTCTCCACTGTCTGCGGGGCCGGGTCTTGCGCGTTCGCCGCGCTGGGCTCGGCCCTCGCTTTTTCTGCACTGTTGATCGGGCGCGCGCGCCGGTGTAGGGTTGGCGGCGTTGGGCGGAGAAGGAAGGGAGATCGAGATGACTGCACGCACACGGGTGGCGGCACGCGTCGGCGCGGGACTGGCGGCAGCGCTGGCGGGACTGACGTCACTGGCGGTGACCGCGGCCGCGGCCCCGCCGCCGAACACCGGGACCTGGGCCAACGCCTCCAACATGCAATGGGCCTGCACGGCGACCGGACCGGCCGGGGTCAACATGAGCTGCCACTTCCAGGGACCGGCGAGCTGCACGGAGACGGTCCCCAGCAGTGGGTACATCGGTGGTTGCGCGGTCACGCTGTCGTCGGCCGACGCCACCCTGACCGGCTGCTCGGGAGCCTCGACGGGCGCGACGTTCGCCTACTCGCCGTCGGTGGGTGAGTTCGCCAGTGGCGGCGGGCTGGCTCTCACCGTCCACGCCGGCACGGCAACCCTGAGCGGGACGCTCTCCGGCGCGACCTCGACCGCCACCGTGTCGGCGAGCTTCACCTTCGTCTGCCCGCTGCCCGGCCAGAGCGGCACCGGACGGGTGAACTGGAGCGGACAGGTCAACGAGAGCTAGCGCGGCGAGCCTCCCCCCTGAGGGGGAGGACGCGCGGCGCGAATGGCGGTCTCACCGTCCGTCACCGCCGCGAGGCGGGAGGATCCGACGCCGGCATGATGCAGCCCGGCCGGCATCGACAGGGTGAGCGCCACAGGGGGGACAGCGACCGCGCGCCCCAGACATACAGACGGTCGGGGACGGAAAACATTGCACGGTGTCCAGCCCGAGGCGGGAAATGGTCGGTCGCGGCAAACGGACCGCCGGAATTCGGGGCCGGTGGCTGCTGTCGATCCAGACGGGCTCAGGCCCGGGCGGTCACCGGGTCGCCCGCGGCGGCGAGCACGGCGCGTCCGCCCGCGGCAGGTCCGCCGGCGTGGCCGAAGACCGCCGTCCCGGCCACCAGCACGTTCGCCCCCGCCTCGACGCAGGCCCGGGCGTTGCCGGCGTCGACCCCGCCGTCGACCTCGACCTCCGTCCCCAGCCCCTGCCGGTCGATCTCGCCGCGCACCTGGGCCACCTTGCGCAGGGTGCGCGGGATCAGCTTCTGGCCGCCGAACCCGGGGTTGATGGTCATCACCAGGGCGAGGTCGCAGACCTCGAGCACGTCGTCGAGCACCGACGCGGGGGTGCTGGGGTTGATGGCGGCGCCGGCGCGGCAGTCGAGGGCGCGGATCGCGGTCAGGGTGCGGTGCAGGTGGGGGCTGACCTCGTAGTGGACGGTGATGGCGTCGGCGCCGGCCTGGGCGAAGGTCTCCAGGTGGCGCTCCGGCCGGACGATCATCAGGTGCAGCTCCAGCGGCAGCGCGGTGACGCGGCGCAGGGCGCGCACGGTGTCGGTGCCGAAGGTGAAGTTGGGCACGAAGACGCCGTCCATGACGTCGACGTGGATGCGCTCGGCGCCGCTGCCCTCCAGGGCGCGGACCTCGTCGGCGAGGCGGCCGAAGTCTGCGGCGAGGATCGACGGGGCGAGGTGGACGGCGTCGCGGCAGGGGTTCCAGCGGGGCATCGCTCTGATGATCTCATCGGCGCGATGAGACGCGCGCCGGATGGCTCACCGCTCGCGGTGGGTGAGCGCGCGGGTGAGGCAGGCGGGGCAGGCGGGCGAGCCGTTGAACACCAGCGAGCACTCGGCGCTGAGGTGCCCTTCGTAGAGCTGGAAGGCGACCGGCTCGGTGCGGTGCTCGTGCGGCGTCGACCTGGCCGGGTTGGCGGCGCCCTCGGGCATCAGCGGCTGGCGGCGCGGCGTGCGGGCGATGGTCAACGCGTTCAGCGCCGCATCGACGCGGCGGCCTCCTCGTCGAGGAACCACAGCAGCGTGCCGTCCTTGGGCCGCACCCGCGCGGCGGGGACGGTGCCCGAGATCACCCCCCGCAGCGCGTCGCCCTTGGCCCCGCCCGACACCAGGATGGCGACGAACTCCGACGCGTTGATGGTCGGCAAGGTGAAGGTGAGCCGGTCGAACGGCGCGTAGTCGGCCACACCCGGCACCACCCAGCGGCGCGTCTCCTCCAGAGCGGGCGTCCCCGGGAACAGCGAGGCGACGTGGCCGTTCTCGCCGAGCCCGAGCAGCGTGCAGTGCAGTCGCGGCGCCCCGCCGGGCCCGGGCGGCAGAGTATCGGCCAGAAGTGCCGCATACTCGGCCGCCGCCGCCGCGCGGTCCACGCGCTCGGCCTCCATGGGGTGCACCCGCTCGGGGATGATCGGCACCCGCGACAGCAGCGACTCGCAAGCCATGTGGTAGTTGCTCTGCGGGTCGTCGGGCGGCACGGCGCGTTCGTCGCCGAAGAACACCATCCACTCCGCCCAGGCCACGGCGTCGACGAACGGCAGCCCGGTGAGCCGCTCGTGCAGCCGCCGCGGCGTGCTGCCACCGCTCAGCGCGACGGCGAAGAACCCGTGCTCCTCGCGCGCCTCCTCGGACACCCGCGACAGCCACGACGCCGACTCGTCGGCGAGATCCGCAGCCGTGGCAACCACGTGGACGACCCCGGGCAGCCCGGTCCCGGCGTCGTCGCTCATCGCAGCGCGCTGCCGCCGGCGAGCATGGTGGCGCGGCCCACCGCGTCGGCGTAGATCACGTCTGCGCCCGCCTCCTGCAGCTCGCGGCCGACCAGCGCGTGCAGCGCGGGCGCGAGAGTCGTCATCATGCCGCCGGCGTCGAGGCCGTCGCTGGTGGTGATGCGGGTCACCGTGGTGTCGCCGTGGCGCTGCACCGACACGTCGGCGGTGCCGCTGTCGAGCCCGCAGTGCATGCGCACGCTGAGCAATCCGCCGGCCGCAACGCCGGGCTGGTTGCGCGTGGTCACGCTGATGCGTGGCGGTGCGTCGTGGGCCCAGGCGAGTCGGGAGGCCAGCCATCCCGCCAGCAGCCACGCCTCCGCCGACGGACGCGTGCCGCACGACTCCACCTCGACGTGCCGCACCCCGTGCAGGAACGGCGCCATGTTGCGGCCGTCGAAGCTCGCCGCCACCAGCTCGCGCCAGGGCAGCAATCGCGCCCAGGCCAGGTCACCGACCGGGATGAAGCCGTGCATGCGCTGGGCGTTGTCGATCTCGCGCAGCGCGGCGAGCGGGTCGGCGTAGGCGTCGCTGTCGATGACGATGCGCTCGCAGACCTCGATCGCCTCTCCGTGGAGCGCCTGGTCGAGCGGCGGCGCGCCGGTGAGCCACAGCACCACCGGCACGTCCGGCAGCAGCAGCGGTCCGACCACGCTGGTCAGGTGCAGCGCCGGCGTGCCATGCACCACCAGGCGCACCGATTCGGCGCAGATCTGGTCGGCGCCGCCGATCGCCGAGCACTCCAGGGCCAGATCGGCGGCGATGCCGTCGGGCTTGGCGTTTCGGTCGGCGACGACCAGGATCACCCGCGCCGGGTGG
The DNA here is from genome assembly GCA_035569495.1 of Candidatus Angelobacter sp. Classification (GTDB taxonomy): domain Bacteria; phylum Chloroflexota; class Dormibacteria; order Aeolococcales; family Aeolococcaceae; genus DASRDZ01. The sequence continues at coordinate 4,527 of DATMMX010000004.1, forward strand.
TTGCCGGCGAGCTGGCGCACCACCTCGTCGGTCTCGTCGGCGGCGGCCGTGTCGAGGCAGACGCACACCAGCGTCAGCACCGCGGTGCGCACCGGGCGCACCTCGTCGTGTTCGCTGCGCAGCAATTCCTGGTGCAGTCGGGCCAGCTCGGCGCTGACCGCGTGCAGGCTGCTGACGTGGTCGCCGCGGATCATCAGCGGTGCGCGCGGCAGAGCGGTGCTCACAGCCGTCTCCAGGCGCGACCCTCGCGGGCCAGCATCTTGTGGGCATCCTCGGGCCCCCAGGTGCCCGCCTCGTAGTTGGGCAGGCTGTCCCGCGCGGGCGGGCGCTCGCGCCAGCCGTCGAGGATCGCTGTGCAGAAGCGCCACGCCTCGTCCACCTCGTCGACGCGGGCGAACAGCGTGGCGTCGCCGAGCATGCAGTCGAGCAGCAGCCGCTCGTAGGCCTCGGGCGACTCGGTGAGGAAGGCGCTGCCGTAGAGGAAGTCCATGCTGACGCTGCGGATCTTCAAGAGCTGGCCGGGCACCTTGGCGCCGAAGCGCAGGGTGATGCCCTCGTCGGGCTGGATGCGCAGCACCAGCAGGTTGGGGTCGATGCTGCCGTAGCGCTGCTCCGCGGCGGTGGTGACGTGGCCGCGGAAGGGCGAGTGTGGCACCTCGCGGAACTGGATGGCGATCTCCGTGGCCCGCTTGGGCAATCGCTTGCCGGTGCGGACGTAGAACGGCGTCCCCGCCCAGCGCCAGTTGTCGATGTCGAGCCGGATGGCGACGAAGGTCTCGCGCAGCGACTGCGGGTTGACGTGCGGCTCCTCGCGGTAGCCGACCACCGGTTCGCCCTCGATCCAGCCGGGACCGTACTGGCCCCGCACCGTCTGGGTGAGCACGTCCTCCTCGAGGATGGGGCGCACCGCGCGGAGCAGCTTGACCTTCTCGTCGCGCACCGTCTCCGCCTCGAAGTTGGCGGGCGCCTCCATGCCCACCAGGGCGACCAGCTGCATGATGTGGTTCTGCACGATGTCGCGCAGCGCGCCGGACTCCTCGTAGTACTCGCCGCGGTTCTCGACGCCGATCGACTCGGCCACGGTGATCTGCACGTGGTCGATGTACTGCCGGTTCCAGAGCGGCTCGAAGATGCCGTTGGCGAAGCGGAAGACCAGCAGGTTCTGCACCGTCTCCTTGCCCAGGTAGTGGTCGATGCGGTAGATCTGGTCCTCGCTGAAGGAGTGGTGCAGGTCCTGGCTGAGCTGGCGCGCCGAGGCCAGGTCGCGGCCGAACGGCTTCTCGACGATGAGCCGGACGAATCCGCCAGGGCTGTCAGGAACCTGGCTCATCCCCTCCTCGCCGAGGCGGCGGGCGACGGTGCCGATGGCGCTGGGCGGGATGCTCAGGTAGAAGACGCGGTTGCCGGCGGTGCCGCGCTCGTGGTCGACCTCCTGGAGCACCTGCTTGAGCTGCTCGAAGCCGTCCTCGGCGTCGAAGTCGACGGGCGCGTAGCGCAGGCCGGCGGCGAAGGCGCGCCACATCTCGTCATTGAGGGGGATGCGGCCGAACTCGCCGACGCCGTGGCGCATGTGGGCGCGGAACTCGTCGTCGCTCATCTCGGTGCGCGCCGCGCCGACCACGGTGAAGCCGGGTGCGAGCAGACCGCCGGAGAAGAGCGCGTACAGCGCGGGGACCAGCTTGCGCTTGGTCAGGTCACCGCTGGCGCCGAAGATGACCAGGGCGCACGGCGGCGGGGTCCGCTCCAGGCGCAGGCCCTCGCGGAGCGGATTGGGCTCGATCGACGGCGCCTGGACGCTCATTCCTTCTTCACGGCGTGCCCGCCGAACTCGTTGCGCAGCGCCGCGATCACCTTGTTGGCGAAGCTGTCGTCACGGCGTGAGTCGAAGCGCATGAACAGCGACATGGCGATCACCGGCGCGGGGACGCGCATCTCGATCGCCTCCTGCACCGTCCAGCGGCCCTCGCCGGAGTCGTCGACCCAGCCGCGGATGTCGTGCAGCGTCGGGTCCTTGGCGAAGGCCGCCTCGGCCAGCTCCAGCAGCCATGAACGGACCACGCTGCCCTGGTTCCAGAGATGGGCGATGCCGTGCAGGTCGAGGTCGAACTGGCTCGACTGCAGGATGTCGAAACCCTCGGCGTAGCCCTGCAACATGGCGTACTCGATGCCGTTGTGGACCATCTTGGTGAAATGCCCGCTGCCCGTGGGGCCGACGTGGAGGAACCCGTCGGGCGGCGCGAGGGTGGTGAAGATGGGCAGCAGGCGGTCGACGGCCTCCTTGTCGCCGCCGGCCATGATGCAGTAGCCGTTCTCCAAGCCCCAGATGCCGCCGCTGGTGCCGGCGTCGATGAGGTGGATGCCCTTCTTCGCCAGCTCCTGGCCCCGGCGCATGGTGTCGTGGTAGTTGCTGTTGCCGCCGTCGATGACGGTGTCGCCGCTCTGCAGCAGGTTGCCCAGGGTGCTGATGGTTGTCTCGGTGACCTCGCCCGCCGGGACCATCACCCACGCCGCCTTGGGCGAGTCGAGCGCGGCGACCAGCGCCTCCAGCGACTCGACGGTGGTGGCGCCGAACTGCTCGACGTTCTTGCGCGCGTCGGCGCTGGGATCGAAGGCGACGACCGCGTGGTCACCGTCGCGACGCAGGCGGTGCACCATGTTGCCGCCCATGCGGCCGAGTCCGACGAAGCCGATCTGCATCAGGTTGCCGCTCCCACAGTGCCGCGCACCGCGGCGGTCAGCTCGCCGAGCGCGGCGCGCAGGTCGCCACTGACGTGCAGGTTGACGGCGCGTCGCTCATGCGCCCGCAGCGACTGCAGGTCGCCGATCGCCTGCGCCCGCTTGAGCACCGAGAAGCTGAATCTCTGCCCAGGGATGGGCACGTCGACGGGGTCGTCGCCGGTGATCTCGACGAACACCCCGATGTTGGCGCCGCCCTTGTGGAGCTGGCCGGTGCTGTGCAGGTAGCGCGGGCCGAAGCCGGAGGTGGTCGCCAGGCGCTGCCGCTCGCGGATGGCCACGCGCAGCTCCTGCAGCGCCCTGTCGTTCTCCGCGCTGGGTGTGACGTAGGCGAGCAGCGCCACGTAGTCGCCCGGCGCGGCCGCGTCGACGAGCGCCAGCACCTCGTCGATGACGGCGCTCTCCATTGCGGGCAGGCTGCCGCTGCTGAGGTAGCCGTCGAGCACCGCTTTGGTGTTGTCCTTCGACTCCTGCACGTTGGGCTGGTCGAAGGGGTCGATCTGCAGCGCCACGCCGGCGACGGCGACGGCGAACTCCCAGCGGAAGAACTCGGCGCCGAGGTCGTACACGTCGTCGAGCTGCAGGGTGATCACCGGCTGGTCCGACTTCTCCAGCGCTGCGAGCGCGCTGTCGAAATCCCTGTCCTCACCCATGCGCAGGGCGACGAAGAGACGGTCGCCGCCGTACGCGCCGGGGTCGCCGAGCGGCTCGCCGGCGATGGGCACCAGGCCGCGGTCCTCCTTGCCGGTGCTCTCGGCGATGAGCTGCTCGGCCCACAGGCCGAAGGAGGCGATCGCCGGTGGGGCGAGGATGGTCACCTTGTCGCGGCCGACGCCGTGCATCAGGCCCATGGTGGTGCCGAGCACCAGTCCCGCGTTGACGGTGGGATACACGCTCGGCCTGCACTGCGCGGTCATCTTCGCGGCGCGGTCGAGCAGGGTGGCGACGTCGATGCCGCTGAACGCGGCAGGAACCATGCCGAAGTACGACAGCGCCGAGTAGCGGCCGCCGATGTCGGGACGGTTCTCGAAGACGTGGCGGAAGCCGTGCTCTTTGGCCAGCGCGCCCAATGACGTGCCGGGATCGGTGATGGCGACGAAGTGGCTGCCTGGGTTGTCGACGCCCGCGCTGCGCACCACGTCGAAGAAGTGCGCGAAGTGGCTCAGCGTCTCCAGGGTGCCGCCCGACTTGCTGGAGACGACGAACAGCGCTCGCCGCGGGTCGAGGGAGTCGGTGAGCTGCTGGATGGCGAGCGGGTCGGTGGTGTCGAGCACATGCAGCGCGGGGTGGCCCTGGCGTGGGCCGAAGGACTGCCGCAGCACCTCGGGCGCCAGGCTGCTGCCGCCCATGCCCAGCACCACCACGTCCTTGATGCCGTCGGCGCGGATGTCAGCGGCGATGCGCTGCACCTCCGGCAGGCGCTCGCGCATCCAGTCGACGACGTCGAGCCAGCCGAGCCGCTGGGTGATCTCGGCAGCGTGGGCCGCGTCGCCGTCCTTCCAGAGGTTGGGGTCGTGGTCCCAGATGCGCTGCACCTCGTGGGGCGCGTGCTCGTGGGTGAGCAGCAGCACCTCCGCGTTGGTCTCGGCGCCGAGGTGCAGCTCGTGGCGCAGCCCCAGGCCGCCGCGCATCACGTCGGCCTTCTCGGCGATGGTGCGGATCAGGCTGTCGTACGAGTCGGCGAAGGCCTGCAGGCCCTCGTCGAGCAAGTCGGCGGTGACCTCGTCCATGTCGATGCCGGCGGCGTCGAGGCGGCGCATGACGTCGTGTGCCCACGCGTAGTTGCGCACCGTGTCGGTGGTGGCGATGCCGTGGTCCTTGAAGGCGTCGACCGTCTGCGGCGGCATGGTGTCGACGGTGTCAGGGCCGATCAGCGCTTCCGCGTAGACCACGTCGCGGTACTTGGGGTTCTTGGCGCTGGTGCTCGCCCACAGCGGGCGCTGCACGGCGGCGCCGGCCTCGCGCAGGGCTGCGAAGCGCGCGCCCTTGAAGACCTGCTCGAACTTCTCGTAGGCGAGCACCGCGTTGGCGATGGCCGCGGTGCCGTGCAGCGACTCCAGCTCCTTGTTGCCGGGGTCGTCGCGCAGCATGCGATCGATGATGCGGTCGACGGCGGTGTCCACGCGCGACACGAAGAAGCTGGCCACCGAGCCGAGCCCGGTGACGTCCTCGCCTCGCTGTGCGCGCGTTTCCAGGCCGCGGATGTACGCCTCGGCGACCTGCTCGTACGCGGTGAGCGCGAAGATGAGGGTGATGTTGACGTTGACCCCGGCGGCGATGATGCGCTCCACGGCGGGGATGCCCGCGTCGGTGGCGGGCACCTTGATCATCAGGTTGGGCCGCTCCACTCGCTCCCACAGCATCTGTGCGGCGGCCACGCTGCCCTCGGTGTCGTGCGCCAGCGCGGGCGCCAATTCCAGCGACACGAAGCCGTCGCGGCCGCCGGTGCGGTCGTAGACCTGGCGCAGCGTGTCGGCGGCACGCTGGATGTCGCTGATGGCGATGCCGAGGAACAGCTCGTCGGGCGAGGTGACGCCGGCCTGGACGAGCTGGCGAAGCTGCTCGTCGTAGTCGTTGCCCTGGCCGATCGCCTTCTCGAAGATGGTGGGGTTGCTGGTCATGCCGGTGACGTTGTCCTCGGCGATGTAGCGCTGCAGGCGGTCGCTGGTGACCAGGTCGCGGCTGATGTAGTCGAGCCAGACCGACTGGCCGTGCTCGGCAAGCTGCTGCAGGGGATTCGGGGATGCCATGGTGCCTCCTAGCTCGTGGCGCCGGCGTGGAGCCTGCCCATCACCTCGCGGGCCGCACCGACCACGTGGTCGACGGTGAAGCCGAAGAACTCGTACAGGTCGGGGGCGGGGGCGGAGGCGCCGAAACGGTCGATCCCGACCGCAACTCCGCTGTCGCCGAGGTAGCGCTGCCAGCCGAAGGTGATGCCCGCCTCGACGCTGACCCGCGCGTGCACGGTGCGGGGCAGCACCGACTCGCGGTACGCCTCGTCCTGGGCGTCGAAGAGCTCGAAGCAGGGCATGCTCACCACGCGCGCCTTGACGCCCTCCTTGGCGAGCTGCTCGCCCGCCTGCACGGCGAGCTGCAATTCGCTGCCGGTGCCGATGAGGATGACCTCGGGCGTGGTGCTGGGGTCGGCGTCGCGCAGGACGTAGCCGCCCCTCAGTGCGCCGTCGCCCGCGGTTTCGGCATAGATCGGCAGTTTCTGGCGGCGCAGCGCCATCAGTGTGGGGCCGTTGCTGTGTTCGAGGGCGATCCGCCAGGCGTGCGAGGTCTCGTTGGCGTCGCCGGGGCGGACCACGTAGAGGTGGGGGATGGCGCGCAGGGCCATCAGGTGCTCGACGGGCTGGTGGGTGGGACCGTCCTCGCCGAGGCCGATGGAGTCGTGGGTGAACACGTAGGTGACCGGGATCTGCATCAGGCTGGCGAGGCGGATGGCCGGGCGGCCGTAGTCGCTGAAGGTGAGGAAGGTGCCGCCGTAGACATGGAGCCCACCGTAGATGCTCATGCCGTTGAGCGCGCTGCACATGGCGTGCTCGCGCACGCCGAAGGCGATGTTGCGGTTCGGTTTGTCGCCGGAGAAGTAGCCCTCGCCCTCGATGTAGGTCTCGTTGCTGCTCTTCAGGTCGGCGGAGCCGCCGACCAGGTTGGTGACGATGGGGGCCAGCGCGTTGATCGCTTTGCCGGAGGCGACGCGCGTGGATTCCTGTGTGCCTGCTTCGAATTTCGGCAGCGCGTCCCGCCAGCCTGGGGGCAGCTCGTTACGCTCGTCGGCGTCCCACAGCCGGGCCTTCTCAGGGTTGGCCTGCTTCCATGCGTCGCGCAGTTGCTGCCACTCGCGCTCGGTCTGCTCCCCGCGCGCGCCGGCCTGGCGGTAGTGGGCGAGCACGTCGTCGGGGATGAGGAAGGCGGGCTCGACGGGCCAGCCGATGCGTTCCTTGGTGGCCCTGACCTCGTCGGCGCCGAGCGGGCTGCCGTGCGCCTTGGCGGTGTCCTGCTTGTTGGGGCTGCCCCAGCCGATGTGGGTGCGGCAAGCGATCAGTGAAGGACGCTTGTCCTGCTTGGCTTTGGTGATGGCCTCGTCGATGGCTTTGACGTCGGTGCCGTCGACGCGCTGCGTGTGCCATCCGTACGCGTCGAAGCGCTTGGTGACGTCCTCGGTGAAGGTGTCCTCGGTGGGGCCGTCGAGCGACACGTGGTTGTCGTCGTAGAGGTAGATGAGCTCGCCGAGCTGCAGGTGTCCCGCCAGCGACGCGGACTCGGAGGCGACGCCCTCCATCATGTCGCCGTCGCTGCAGAGCACGTAGATGTCGTGGTCGATCACCCTGTCCTGCTCGGTGTTGTAGCGCGCGGCGCGGTAGCGCTTGGCGATTGCCATGCCCACCGCGTTGGCGAAACCCTGTCCCAGCGGGCCGGTGGTGACCTCGACCCCCGGCGTGTCGCGGTACTCGGGGTGCCCCGGAGTTTTGGAGTGCAATTGGCGGAAACGCTGCAGCTCGCTCATCGGCAGGTCGTAGCCGGTGAGGTACAGCATGATGTAGAGGAGCGCTGAGCCGTGGCCGGCGCTGAGGACGAAGCGGTCGCGGTTGGGCCAGTGCGGATCGCGCGGGTTGTAGCGCATGTGCCGCGTCCACAGCGTGTAGGCGATCGCTGACGCCCCCATGGGCAGCCCGGGGTGGCCCGACTTGGCCTTCTCCACCACGTCCATGGCCAGGGCGCGGATGGTGTCGATGCAGCGCTGCTCCAGGGTGTCGGTCACAGGGCGAGGTCCTCCGCGGGGTGGTGCGGCCGCCGAGGTATGCCGGTGGGGGCGGCGGCACCCCCCATCATGGCGATCCGGGGGCGGGGAGGGCCAGCGCCCACCTCGGCGCGGCGCGGTTGGTGCGTTTTATGCGGGGCCGAGCAGGGCGCTGACAGCGCATCGGGCGGCGCCGCTGACCGCGCGCTTGTGCTCATCGTCCGCGCGCTGCTGCTGGGCGCGGGTGCGGGGACTGATCCATCCCAGCGCGACGCGCCACCAGGGGCGGCCGGTGCCGCCATCCTGGATCTCGCTGGCGAGGTCGTGGCCCGCCTGGGCGGTGCTGGTGATGCCGTGAGCGACCAGGGTCACGCCGCCCACCGCGCTGGCGGCGCGTCGCCAGGTGTCGATATTGGCGTCCCAGGCGGCGTAGCCCGAGGCGGCCAGGGTGGCCCGGCCCGCCTCACCCACCTCGGCCTCGCCAACCGTGGCGACGCGGCTGTTCTGGGTGGGGGTGGTCGGCGGCGCTCCGCGGGCGGCGAGGACGCCCAGGTCGTGGTCGCCGTCGAGAACGACGGTGCCGGAGTCGACCAGCCCCGTTCCCGGCCCCGCGCCGGCCAGCACCAGCCAGCGTGCGCGGGGCATCCAGAACGACGCCGCCTGCTGCGCCGCCTCAGCGCCGTGCCCGCTGACCACCACCGCGAGCGTGCCCCGGTCGGTCACGCAGGTCCAGGCGCCCTTGGCGCGTCCCGCCGGCACGCTGCGCGTCTTCAGCCCGCGGGCGTGCAGCACCTGCCGGACCGCCTCGGCGTCGACATTGAGCGAACAGGCGAGCAGGCCGCTCAGCCAGGGCTCGCTCACCGCGGGCGAGCTCAGGAGGCGCCCGGACCGGCCTGCGCGGCGCGCTGCTCGGCCTTGGTCGCGCCGTCCGCACCCCAGTGCTCGGGGGCCACCTCGTTGACGATGATGGTGACGCTGTCGTCCGGCACGCCCAGGGTGTCGACCACCGCGGTGTGCACGTTGCCGATGAGGCTGCGGAGCAGCTGGGGCGGGCGTCCGCCGAGAAGGTCGATGCGCACCACGGGCACTTTGCTGGGCCTCCGGTCGTGTGTGGTTCGTGCGTGCCTGGCATTGTGCCCGGCGGGTGGGCCGGGGCGTCCGGGCGCCCGGGGTGTAGACTCGGCCCTCGCATCGCGCTCCTGGCGCGGTTGCCCGCGCGCCCATAGCTCAGCCCGGATAGAGCAGCGGACTACGGATCCGCGTGCGGGGGTTCAAATCCTCCTGGGCGCGCCACCTTTGTTGAGCTCAAAACGGCGGTTTTGCGCGTCCGTTGGGTGCCGCGCGGGTGTGTTGTGTAGCTACGTGTATAGCTACCGCGCTGGATTTGGTCACACGGCGCTGGACGTCTACGGACGGCCGGCGCAGACGACGTGACGAGCGAAAGCTGTCGCGCAGCGAGCTGCGGGACGGCGCCACCCTGACGGAGCTGCACGGTCACCGGCCTTCCGGTGCAGCGGCACCCGCCGCGGCCGTCTGTGGCGTCGCGAGCCTCGCCTGCAACCGCTCCAGGGCCTCGCGTACCCGCGGATCGTCGAGCAGATGGATGTAGTGCCGCTGCGTCGTCTGCACGGCCGCGTGCCCGAGCAGCTTCTGAATGACCACCTCATCCACCCCCAGGAAGGCGAGCAGCGTCGCCGTGGTCCCGCGGATGTCCTGAAAGCGGATCGCGCGGACATTGGCCGCCTTCATCAGGGGGTGAAAGACGCGCGTGCGGAACGTCGAGGTGTTGATGGGTTTGCCGACGTTGTTGGGGAACACCAGGTCAAGGTCGTGCCAGTCGGTGGCCGCCTGCTGGCGTTCCGGCGATTGACGCGCCTGCTGTCGCCGCAGCACATCCACCGCCCACGGGACGAGCGGCACGGGTCGCTTTGACCGCTCCCGTTTCGGCGTCCCGTGGTGCGCCGTCCCTCGAACCCACACGACATTCGACTGCACCATGAGCATGTTCGCATCCCAGTGGATGTCCGCCCAGCGCAGCCCCAGCAGCTCGCCTTCGCGCATGCCGGTCAGGAGCGCGAGGACGAACAGGTTCTCCAAGCGGTGGCCGGTGCACGCGGCGAGGAAGCGCATCGCCTCGTCCGGCTCCCACGCCGTGCCCTCGAAGTCCGATTTCGCAGGCAACGGCACCAGCTCGGCTGGGTTGCGCGCGATGAACTCCAGGCGGACGGCATGCTTCAACGCTCCCTGCAGTGTCACCTGCATGAGCCGCACGCTGGTCGGCGAATACGGCTTCTGCGTCTTGGGACTGACCTGGACCAGCTTGGCGTCGCGCCATTGCTGAATGTCCAGCGGTCGGAGGCGACTCAGCCGCAGTCCGCCGATGGAGGACGGCACGATGTGGTCGCGGATGATCCCGTCCGTCCGCGCCAGGTGGGACGGCTTGCCCTTCATGAGGGCGTGTGGGAGAGGCTGCCGTTTCTCATCGACGGGCAGGAATATCTCGGTGAGGAAGCGCGTCAGTGTGAGGTCGTCCCGCCCCAACGGCTCACCACGCTCCACTGCGGTGAGCATCCGGCGCAGCTCCTTCCTCGCCTGGACCTCGGTCTTTGAGTACTTCCGCTTCTTCTTGCCATCTGGCAGGGTGAGCTCCGCCGCCCACAGCTTGCGCGGCGCGACCCAAAAGACGGTGCCCTCGCCGTTGGCACGGCGCTTGCGCGCCGGACGTTCCCTGCGCGGCGCCATCTATAACCCCTCCGCCTCGCAGTCGCGGATGTACCGCTCCAGCTCCGCCTGCCGGATCCGCGTGAGGTGGCGAATCTTCACGACGCGCACCCGTCGCCGCCGCATCTCCTCGTAGAGCAGGCTGCGGCTGATCTGCAGCTTGTCTGCGGCCTCTTGGACGGTGAGCAACAGCGGTTGCGCGTCAGCGCGCTCCTGCACCGCCCTCACTGCACGTTCTCGCGCGACGTGCAGCGGCCCGGACTGGTGGAACTCGGCATCGGCTCGGCCCTCCGGTGTGGAAGCCCGACCCGGCAGGGCTGCGACACGCGAGAACGATGAGCGAGGACGACTGCAGAGCAGGCGCAGAGCGACGCGATGTCGGGAGTCCGCTTCCATATCTAAGTACCCGTGCTCGCCTCCAATCCCGTATAGGGCTGGTCGTGGCGATCCAGAGACGTCGTCCCCCGCCGCACCCGAGCAGAGCAGCGACGAGGGACGACCGGGAGTCGGCCCCGCCGCCGAGCAGGAGCGTGTGCAAGGACGGCGACGGGGACGACGGTGAGGATCAGGCGGCTGCCGGTGCCGTGGGCCAGGTGGGCAACTCAAGCTGTGCAGCTTCGCGCCGGTGCGGCGGCACGACGCACGCGGGGTCGATGACCCCCTTGTCGTAACCGCAGCTCGCCACGATGTCGGCCAGGTCGTCGACGGTGGCGTCGTGGAGGTCGGGAAGGTCGGCCAGGGACGCCGCGGCGGCAGGCGCGATCACCAGGACGCCGCAGAAGTGCGCTGCCTCCGCCAGTGCTTGTCGGGTCAACA
>DATMMX010000005.1:0-26145 GCA_035569495.1 Candidatus Angelobacter sp.
CAAGGTCGATGCGCAACGCCGTGACTCCCGTGACGCCCAGGACCAGGTTGAGCAGGAAATTGAGAAGGTGCGCCGCGATGCCTGGGAGATCCAGGACCGGTTCGACGTACGGCGTGACGGCGAGCGCCGGGAGGCTCTTGAGCGGAACGAGTTGTTGCAGACGCAGTTGCATCAGGCTCAGCGCCTGGAGAACCTGGGCCAGCTGGCGGGCGGCATCGCGCACGACTTCAACAACCTGCTCGCCGTGATCCTCAACTACGCGCAGTTCATCGCCGGCGACGTCCGCGACGAGGGGGTGCGCCGCGACGTCGAGGAGATCCGCAAGGCGGCCGAGCGGGCGGCGCGCCTGACCAAGCAGCTGCTCATCTTCGGCCGCCAGGACTCCGCCGACGCGGAGATCCTCGACCTCGACGCGGTGGTCGCCGACACCCACAGCCTGCTGACGCGCACGCTGGGCGAGCACATCGAGCTGGTTGTGCGCACCGGAGCAGACACGCCCCCGATCCGCGCCGACCGCGGCCGCATCGAGCAGGTTCTGGTCAACCTTGCCGTCAACGCCCGCGACGCCATGCCCGACGGCGGCACGCTGACCATCGAGACCGGCGCCATCGCCGTCGGCGAGGACGGCGACGCACCCGATGCTGAGCTCCAGCCCGGCGTCTACGCACGCCTGCTGGTCAGCGACACCGGCACGGGAATGAGCGAGGAGGTGATCGCCCACGCCTTCGAGCCCTTCTTCACCACCAAGCCGCAGGGGGTGGGCACCGGCCTCGGGCTGGCCACGGTGTACGGCATCGTGTCCTCGGCCGGGGGCCAGGTCGGCATCTACTCCGAGGGCGGGCTGGGCACCACCGTGCGCGTCCACCTGCCCGCCGCGGTGGGCACGGCGGTCGCCCTGCAGCGGCCGAGCGACGCCATCCTCGAGGGCGGCGGCGAGACCATCCTGGTGGTCGAGGACGACGACGCCGTGCGTGCCGTGACCGCGCGCATGCTCCGCCGCCACGGCTACGTGGTCCTCCAAGCCGCCTCCGGTGAGGAGGCGTTCGCGCTGGCCGAGACGGCCGGGTGCCGGCTGCTGCTCACCGACGTGCTGATGCCGCACATGTCCGGTCGCGAGGTCGCCGAGCGCATCCGCGCCCTGCGTCCCGAGCTGCCGGTGGTCTTCATGTCGGGATACAGCCAGGGGGTGCTCAACCCGCAGCGGGAGCTGGGCGCGGGGGTCACCCTGCTGCAGAAGCCCTTCGACGAGCCGACCCTGCTCGCCTGCATCCACGCCGCACTGCACAACGGCGGTGGCGAGCCGTCGGGTTCCTGACAGAGACGGCGGTAACTCGGCCGGGGCGAGGTTGGACTTGCTTGGTGTGCCCCCTGCAGGATTCGAACCTGCGACCTCGGGCTTAGAAGGCCCTTGCTCTATCCAGCTGAGCTAAGGGGGCGGGCCGCGCAGAGTCTACGTCGGGACCGCCGGGCTCACACCGGGAGGGCGGCGAGCCAGGCGATGGCCAGCGCCGCCGACGCCAAGGCCAGCACCGGGAACGGCGCCCGCGACAGGCGGGGTGAGAACGCAGCCGCCGCGACGCACGCCGCGACGGCGCCCCAGCCGATCGCCAGCGGCGCGATCGCCTGCTGCAGCGGCACCGCGAGGGCGGCGGTGAGCGCGACGCAGGCGAGTGGGCCGGCGAGCGCGACGCGCCGCGTCCAGCGCGGCCCGAGCAGCACGGGCAGGCTCAGCGTGCCGCCGCGACGGTCGCCGGCCAGGTCGGGCAGGACGTTGGCGCAGTGCAGTCCCAGGGCGAGAACCGCCGTCAGCGGTACGCACCACCACAGCGCGCGCGGCAGGTGTCCGGCAGCGGCGTAGGCGCAGAACGGCAGGGCGGTGAAGCCGATCCACCACGGGACCAGCGACAGCACGCCGCGCTTGAGGCCGAGGTCGTAGGCGAGACCCGCGCCCAGTCCGGCGGCGGTCGCCGCCAGCACCGCGCCGCCGAGAGTTGCGGCGGTCCCCAGGCTCAGCGCCACCAGCAGCCCGGCGACGGCCACCGCCGTCCGCACCGGCACGGCGCCGCGCACCAGCGGCTTGTGCGGCTTGGCGTCGCGGTCGGCGGCCACGTCGGCGAGGTCGTTGACGATGCCGATGGCGAACTGCGCGGGCAGCATCAGGAGGACCAGGCGCAGCGCCAGCGACCAGCTCGGCGCACCGCGCAGCGCGATCGACGCGGCGCCCACGGTCACCGCGGTGACCAGCAGCGACGGACCGGGGTGGAGGAGGAAGAGCGCCGCCTTGGCGCGGCCGCCGGCGGGGTCGCGCTCGTCGAGGACGCGGACCAGCAGCGGCCGGTCGCCCCGCGCAGGGCCCGGCCGCCGCCTGCTGATAGACTGCGGGGCCTGCGGGGTGGCCATAGCTCAGCTGGTTAGAGTGCCAGGTTGTGGCCCTGGAGGTCGAGGGTTCAAATCCCTCTGGCCACCCCACCCGCCATCGCGTGTGCGTTCGTGTGCAGCGCTGTCGCGGCGGCCTTGGCGGCGCGCTCGCCGATCTGCAGCGGGACGTTGCCGCCGTAGAGCAGGGGCTCGGCGTGGGCCAGCCAGGCCGCGTCGTCGGCCAGCGTGGCGACCGCGCTCTCGCCGCCGAGCCGTGCCAGGTAGCGCGAGGCCAGCCACACCAGGCGTCCGCTGCCGGTCTCGGCGGCGTGCTCGCGCGCCTGCTCGGCGAGCCGCGAACCGATGGCCAGCATGGCCATGCGACGGGCGAGGCGGCGCATGGGGAGCTGCTGCGCGTCGGGGTCGAGGCTGCCCAGCATGGCGATGTCGCGCTCGACCCTGCGGGTCTGCTCCAGCAGGACGGGCGCCATCGGCGACATGGGTCCGCTGCCGGCCACCGTCTCGGCGCGCCGCTCGACGTCGGCGAGGAAGTCGGCGCCGGCGCCGCGGGCCAGGGCGCGCAGCACGTCGAGGGCCATGATGTTGCCCGGCCCCTCCCAGATGGCGTGCACCGACACGTCGCGCAGCATCCGCGAGTTGGGCCAGTCCTCGATGAAGCCGTTGCCGCCGCGCACCTCCATCGCCTCCCGGGCGCTGTGGACCGCTCGTTCCGTACCGTGCATCTTGAGTAGCGGGGTGAGCAGCCGCCAGGTGCCCTCCCAGCCGGGCTCGCCGGCGTCCATGCTGTCGATGGCCTCGCTGACGGCGAAGGCGGCGCTCAGCCCGGCGGTGGCGTCGACGACCAGCTCGGCCAGGGTGTCGCGCATCATCGGGTGCAGGTTGAGCTGCCTGCCGAAGGTGCTGCGGAGGCGTGCGTGCTGCAGCGACTCGTGGGCGCTGCGGCGCATCGAGCCCGCCGTCGCGGTGGCGATGCCGACCCGGGTCAGGTTGACCATGTCGAGCATCTGCTTCATGCCGCGGGTCACGTCGCCGACCGGCCAGGCGAAGGCCTCGCGCAGGCCCAGCTCGGACGACGCCATCGCCCGGGTGCCGTACTTGTCCTTGAGGCGGTGGAGCACGTAGCTGTTGCGGCTGCCGTCGTCGAGGTGGCGCGGCATCAGGAACAGGCCGAGCCCGCCCGTGCCCGCACCGGCGCCCTCGGGCCGGGCCATGACCAGGACGAGGTCGGAGTGCGGGCAGCTGGCGAACCACTTCTCGCCGCTGAGCCGGTAGGTGCCGTCGTCCTGGCGCACCGCGACCGTCTGGTTGGCGCCGACGTCGGACCCGCCCGCCTTCTCGGTGAGGAACATGGCCATGGTCAGGTGCTCGCCCTGGTCGTCGGCGAGGCGGGGGACGAAGCGGGCGGCGAGCTGCGGGTCGTTGCGCTCCAGCGCCCGCGCCCCCGCGTCCATCATGCCGATGGGGCAGCCGGTGATCGCCTGGTCGGCCTGGAGGAACATGTAATGGACAGCGCTGACCAGAACGCGCGGCGCCCGTCCCTGCAGCCCGCGCCACCCCGACCGGTAGGCCATGCGCACGCCGCCGAAGCGCACCACCGTCTCCTCGATCTCGCGGTAGGCGGGGTGGAACTCGATCTCGTCGATGCGCTCGCCGCGCGCGTTGTACTGGTGGAGGATCGGCGGGTGGCGGTCGGCCATCCGCGCCAGCGGCTCGATGCCGTTGGGCACGAGGTGGCCGAGCTCGCTCAGCGCGGACTGCGCCACCGGCCAGAGCGCCTCGCCGAGGCTGCGCCGGGTGAGCCACTGCAGGTGCTCGTCGGATGAGTACCAGTCGTCGTCCTGGGGCAGGGGGATGTAGCGCGCTCCCGGGTCGCTGGGCAGGGTCATGTCGGTCAGGGCCTCCGCGCGGGAGTGGTGGACAGGGTGGCGAGCACCGCCGCGTGGGCGGCGGGAAGGTCGAACGCGTCGCCGGCGCCGCCGGCCTCGAGGGCGATGCCGAGCACCGTCGCCCAGAAGGCGCGGGCCACCGCCTGGGGCGGGGCGTTGAGGCTCCAACCCTGCGCGGCGCAGCGCTCGGCCACGGCGCGGGCGCCCTCGTCGTGGAGGCGGTCGAGGGTGCGGGCGATCAGCGGGCGGAGGTCGTCGCGGCGGCGGGCCAGCAGCAGGGCCTCGGCGAAGAACGGCACCGCGGGGGAGGAGAGCGCCGCCGTGGTCAGGTGCCTGGCGTACTGCTCCTTGGTCCGGGTGCGCCGGCCCACCGCCTCGACCTGCGCGGCGGCGTGGAGCACGTCGCGGCTGGCCGCCTCGACGAACAGCGCCTCCTTGGAGCCGAAGTAGTAGGTCACCTGGCTGGGGAAGGCGTCGGCCGCCTCGGCGATGTCACCCAGCGACACGTCGGCGAGGCCGCGCTCGCGGAACTGCCGCGCGGCCGCGTCGAGCAGCGCCGAGCGGGTGCGGCGGCCCGAGCTGCGGGTGGCGCGGGCGGCGTGGCGGGCGGTCGACATGGCCATGGCTCGCGATGTTTGTACGCCAAACATACAGCGAGGTCAAGCCGGCGGGGTGACCCACGAGCCCCGGCCTTCCATGACCTCGCGGAGGACGGCGATGCGGTCGGTCATGATGCCGTCGACGCCGAGGTCGAGGAGGCGCTCCATCTCGGCGCGGTCGTCGATGGTCCAGACGTGGACCCGCAGGCCGCTGCGGTGGGCCGCGCGCAGCAGCGCAGGGGTGAGCAGCGGGATGCCCCGGGTGCGCAGCGGGATCTGCATGCAGTCCGCGCCCTGGCGGGGGATGCGGCCGGTGCGGCAGGCGGCCCAGGCGACCGCGGTGGCGCGCGGCCCCATCGAGGTGCACACGGCGTCACCGCTGAGCGCGCGCACCCGGGCGATGCGCGCGTCGGAGAAGGATCCGATGCAGACGCGCTCGAAGGCGTCGTGGCGGCGCAGCACGGCGACCAGCGGCTCGACCACCGCGTCCGACTTCGGGTCGATGTTGACCCGAACCTGCGGCCAGGCGTCGAGCAGCGCGTCGAGACGGGGAATGCGCACGCCGCGGCCGCGATGGGGAAAGGTCCGTCCGCCGTCGGGGCTGAAGGAGAACCCGGCGTCCGCCTGCTCGACCTCGGCGGCGGTGAGCGAGGCGATCGGCCCGGCGCGGTCGGTGACCCGGTCGAGCACGCCGTCGTGGAAGGCCATCACCGCGCCGTCCGCCGTCAGGTGCACGTCGGTCTCCAGGTAGCGGTAGCCCATCTGCACCGCGGCCGCGAAGGCGGGCAGGGTGTTCTCGGGATGGTCGCCCGCGCCGCCCCGGTGGGCGAAGGGGATCGGCTGGGGCCAGTCGAGGAACGGTCGCGCGCGGTCCATGGTGCTGCGGCGCATCATGCCCGATGCCGGCCCGCCGCTTTGCGCGCCGGCCACGCGATCCGTCACCCTTGAGCACCGTGGAACTCAGCACCGTCGCCCCTCCCGGCCTCGATCTCGACGCCGTCTCCCGCTGGCTCGACCCGCTGGTCGGCGGCCTGCACGGGTCGCTGCGCGCCGCCGTCATCGCCGGTGGCCGCTCCAACCTCACCTACGTGATCGCCGACGAGGACCGCGACTGGGTGCTGCGCCGCCCCCCGCTCGCCCACGTCCTGCCCACCGCGCACGACATGAAGCGCGAGTACACGGTGATCAGCGCGCTCGGGCCCACCGACATCCCCGTGCCGCAGACCATCGGCCTGTGCACCGACCCCGAGGTGCTCGGCGTCACCTTCTACGTGATGGAGCGCGTGCAGGGCCACACCATCCGCGAAGCCCTGCCGCCCGAGTACCCCGACACGCCGCAGACCCGCGCCACCCTCTCGCGCACGCTGATCGCGACGCTGGCGCGGCTGCACTCCGTCGACCCCGCCGCGGTCGGCCTGGAGAACTTCGGCAAGCCCGCCGGGTACCTGGCGCGCCAGGTGAACCGCTGGTGGATGCAGTGGGAGGCGTCGAAGACGCGCGAGCTGCCCGAGATGGAGGAGCTGCGCCGCCGCCTCGAGGCGGGGTTGCCCGAGCAGGGTCCGCCCGGCATCGTCCACGGCGACTACCGGCTCGACAACGTGATGTTCGCGCCGGACGACCCGTCGCGCATCTCGGCCATCCTCGACTGGGAGATGTGCACCCTCGGCGACCCGCTCGCCGACCTCGGCCTGCTGATGGTCTACTGGGCCGACCTGGGCGATTCGGTGGAACTCATCGCCGGGCTCGCCCTGTCGCCGATCACGCAACAGCCGGGTTTCCTGACGCGGGCGGAGCTCATCGAGGAGTACAGCCGGGTGAGCACGCGCGACCTGTCGAAGCTCGCCTGGTACCACTGCCTCGGCTTCTACAAGCTGGCCATCGTCGCCGAGGGCATCCATGCCCGCTTCCTGATGGGGCAGACGGTGGGGGAGGGCTTCGACCTGATGGGGTCGCGGGTGCCGCGGCTGGTGGAGATGGCGCTGGAGGTGGGTGCCGCGTCAGGACTGCCCGGCCTCAGCGGCTGAGCCGGCGCCTCCTCAGGCGATTGTGCGCAGTGCCTCGGGCAGCCGGGTGGCGCCCATCAGGTACTGGTCGACACCGCGCGCGGCCTGGCGGCCCTCGGCGATCGCCCACACCACCAGCGATGCGCCACGGTGCGAATCGCCCGCGGCGAAGACACCGGGGACGCTCGACATCAGCGACTCGTCGGTCCTCACGTTGCCGCGCTGGTCGAGCTCGACGCCGAGGTCGGCGATCAGCCCCTCGCGTACCGGGTGGACGAAGCCCGCGGCGATCAGCACCAGGTCGCAGTCCATGGTGAAGTCGCTGCCCTCGACGGGGACGAACTGCGGCCGCCCCTCGACCACGCGCGACTCGACGCGCACCGCGTGCAGCTTCTCGACGCGGCCGTCGCCGCCGCTGAAGCCGGTGGTCTGGATCGAGTAGTCGCGGACGCCGCCCTCCTCGTGCGCGGTCGAGGTTCGCATGATCAGCGGCCAGGCGGGCCAGGGGTTGTGCGACGCGCGCTCGTCAGGCGGCGCCGGCAGCACCTCGAACTGGTGCACCGACGCGCACTTCTCGCGGTGCACGTTGCCCAGGCAGTCGGCACCGGTGTCGCCGCCGCCGAGGATGATCACCCGCTTGCCGGTGGCGTGGATGGCGACCGGCGCGGGGATGATATCGCCGGCGACGCGCTTGTTCTGCTGCGGCAGGTACTCCATGGCGAAGTGCACGCCGTCCAGCTCGCGCCCGGGGACGCCGACGTCGCGCGGCTGGCCGGCGCCGATGCAGAGCACCACGGCGTCGTAGCGCTGCAGCAGATCGGCGGCGGAGATGTCGTGGCCGATGTCGTAGTTGGTCTCGAAGATCACGCCCTCGGCGCTCATCTGCTCCAGGCGGCGGTCGACCACCCACTTCTCCAGCTTGAAGTCGGGGATGCCGTAGCGGAGCAGGCCGCCGATGCGGTCGTCCTTCTCGAAGACGGTGACCCAGTGGCCGGCGCGGTTGAGCTGCTGCGCGGCGGCGAGACCGGCGGGACCACTGCCCACAACGGCGACGCGCTTGCCGGTGCGGTGCGGCGGCGGCTCGGCGGCGACCCAGCCCTCGTCCCAGGCGCGGTCCACGATCGACACCTCGACCTGCTTGATGGTCACCGGGTCGTCGTTGATGGCCAGCACGCAGGCGGGCTCACAGGGCGCGGGGCAGATGCGGCCGGTGAACTCGGGGAAGTTGTTGGTGGCGTGGAGGCGGGCGATGGCGGCCTCCCAGTCGTCCTTGTAGACCAGGTCGTTCCACTCGGGGATGAGGTTGCCGAGCGGGCAGCCGTTGTGGCAGAAGGGGATGCCGCAGTCCATGCAGCGGGCGGCCTGGTCGCGCACCGCGCCGGCGGGCATGGGGAGGTAGATCTCGCGGTAGTCGTTGACGCGCTCGTCGACGGGGCGCCGCGGGGGGAGCTTGCGGTGGAACTCGATGAAGCCGCCGAGCTTGCCCATCAGCGCAGTCCCCGCTTCGCGTTGCGATCGCTCAAGAAGGGCAGCGTGGCTCCACGGGAAGCGATTTTCATCCGACCAGCTCCAGCGAGACGTTGCGCCGCGCCAGCAGCACCCGCTTGTAGTCGACCGGCATCACCTTGACGAAGCGCCGCAGCGCCGCATCCCAGTCCCCGAGCAGCCGCTCGGCGACCGTGCTGCAGGTGTAGTCCGCGTGGCGCTGCACCAGCGAGCGCAGCGTCTCGGCATCCTCGTCGTCGAGGCCCTCCAGCTCCACCATGCCGTGGTTGCAGCGCTCCGCGAAGGTGCCGGCCTCGTCCAGAACGTAGGCGACGCCGCCGCTCATGCCCGCCGCGAAGTTGCGGCCGGTCCTGCCCAGAACCACCGCGACGCCGCCGGTCATGTACTCGCAGCCGTGGTCGCCCACCCCCTCGACCACCGCGTGAGCACCGGAGTTGCGCACGCAGAAGCGCTCACCGGCGACGCCGCGGAAGAACGCCTCGCCCGAGGTGGCCCCGTAGAGCACCACGTTGCCGACGATGATGTTCTCCTCGGCGCGGAACTGCGTGCCCGGCGGCGGCATCACCACGATGCGCCCGCCCGACAGACCCTTGCCCACGTAGTCGTTGGCGTCGCCGCGCAGCGTGAGCGTCACGCCGCGGGCCAGCCAGGCGCCGAACGACTGTCCCGCCGACCCGGAGAGCCCGATGCGGATGGTGTCGTGGGGCAGCCCGGCGGACCCGTGCCGCAGCGCGATCCGCCCCGAGAGCATGCCGCCCACGGTGCGGTTCTGGTTGCGCACCGGCAGGTCGATCTGCACCGGCTCGCCGCGCTCCAGGGCGGGCTCGGCGAGCGCGATCAGCTCGTGGTCGAGGGCGCCCGCGAGGCCGTGGTCCTGGTCGATCATCTTGCGCACGTCGACACGCGCGTCGACCTCGGGCTTGTGCAGGATCGCGGTGAAGTCGAGCCCGCGCGCCTTCCAGTGCTCGACGGCGGCGCGCATGTCGAGGTGCTCGACCTGGCCGATCATCTCGTCGAAGCGGCGGAAGCCCAGCGACGCCATGATCTCGCGCACGTCATCGGCGATGAAGCGCATGAAGTTGACCACGTAGTCAGCCTTGCCCGCGTACCTGGCGCGGAGCTGCGGGTCCTGGGTGGCGATGCCGACCGGGCAGGTGTTCAGGTGGCAGACGCGCATCATGATGCAGCCGCTGGCCACCAGCGCCGAGGTGGCGAAGCCGAACTCCTCGGCGCCGAGCAGCGCGCCGATGACCACGTCGCGACCGGTCTTCATCTGCCCGTCGGCCTGGAGCACGACGCGCGAGCGCAGGTCGTTCATCACCAGCACCTGCTGGGTCTCGGCGAGACCGATCTCCCAGGGGATGCCCGCGTGCTTGATCGAGGACAGCGGCGACGCACCGGTGCCGCCGTCGTAGCCGGCGATGACGATGTGGTCGGCGTGCGCCTTCGACACCCCCGCCGCGACCGTCCCCACGCCGACCTCCGCGACCAACTTCACCGAGATGCGCGCCCGCGGGTTGGCGTTCTTGAGGTCGTGGATGAGCTGGGCCAGGTCCTCGATGGAGTAGATGTCGTGGTGGGGTGGGGGAGAGATGAGGCCCACGCCCGGCGTCGAGTGGCGCAGCCGGGCGATGTACTCGTCCACCTTGTGGCCGGGCAGCTGGCCGCCCTCGCCGGGCTTGGCGCCCTGGGCGATCTTGATCTGCAGCTCGTCGGCGTTGACCAGGTAGTTGATGGTCACCCCGAAGCGCGCCGAGGCCACCTGCTTGATGGCGCTGCGCCGGAAGTCGCCGTTGGCGTCGCGCTCGTAGCGCCGCTCGTCCTCGCCGCCCTCGCCGGTGTTCGACTTGCCGCCGATGCGGTTCATGGCGATGGCCAGCGTCTCGTGCGCCTCGGTGGAGATCGAGCCGAGCGACATCGCCCCGGTGGCGAAGCGCCGCATGATCGACTCCGCCGGCTCCACCTCCTCCAGCGGGACCGGGTCGCGCAGCGGCTGGAAGTCGAACAGCCCGCGCAGCGTCTTGAGCTGCCGCGACGAGGCGTTGGCCATCTCCGCGTAGTCGCGGTACCAGGCCACGTCGTTGGCCTTGACCGCGTGCTGCAGCTTGGCGATGGTCTCCGGGTTCCAGTGGTGGTGCTCGCCGCGGCGGCGCCACTGGTAGTTGCCACCCTCGTCCAGAACCGGCTCGCCGATGCGGTTCTCCGGGTAGGCGTCGGCGTGCCGCTCCAGCGCCTCGCCGGCGATGACCTCCAGGCCAACGCCGCCGATGCGCGACGCGGTGCCGGTGAAGTACTGGTCGATCACCGGGCGGGCGATGCCGATGGCCTCGAAGATCTGCGCGCCGCAGTAGGACTGGATGGTGCTGATGCCCATCTTGGAGATGGTCTTGAGCAGCCCCTTGTCGACCGCCTTGACGAACATCGCCTGCGCCTTGTCGGCGTGCAGCCCGTCGGGCAGCAGCCCGCGCCGCTCCAGCTCGTGGAACGACTCCAGCGCCAGGTACGGGTTGATCGCCTCGGCGCCGTAGCCGATCAGCAGGGCGAAGTGGTGCACCTCGCGCGGCTCACCGGACTCGACCACCAGGCCGACCGACGTGCGCGTCGCCTCGCGAACGAGGTGATGGTGCACCGCCGCGGTCGCCAGCAGGGAGGGAATCGGCACGTGCTCCGCGTCCGCGGTGCGGTCGGACAGCACCAGGATCGCGCATCCCTCCGCGATCTTCTCCGACGCCTGCCGGCAGACGCGGTCCAGCGCGCGCTGCAAGCCCGCAGCGCCCTCCGAACGGTGGAACGTGGTGTGGATCGTCGCCGCGGGAAAGGCGCGCTGGGTGACGTGGCGCAGCTTGGCGAGGTCCTGGTTGGTGAGGATCGGATGCGGCATCTCCAGCCGCCGCGCCTGCGCCGGCCCCTGCTCCAGCAGGTTGCCGCCCGCGCCCAGGCTGGTCATCAGCGACATCACCATCTGCTCGCGAATCGAGTCGATGGGCGGGTTGGTGACCTGGGCGAAGAGCTGCTTGAAGTAGTTGAACAGCGGCTGGGGACGGTCGGAGAGCACCGCCGGCGGGGTGTCGTTGCCCATCGAGCCGACCGGCTCCTCGCCGGTGGAGATCATCGGCGCCAGCAGGAACTTGAGGTCCTCCTGGGTATAGCCGAACATCTGCTGGCGGATCAGCAACGAGCCCTTGTCGATCTCGGGGATCTGCTCGGAGTCCTCCAGCTCGTGGAGGTAGATGGTCCCGGAGCGGATCCATTCGGCATAGGGATGCTGCCGCGCCAGGCGCGACTTGGTCTCGCCGTCGTCGAGGATGCGCCGGTTGACGGTGTCGACCAGCAGCAGGCGGCCCGGCTCCAGGCGCCACTTGCGCAGGATGCGCTCGGGGGCGATGTCGAGCACCCCGGTCTCCGAGGCCATCACCACCAGCCCGTCGCGCGTCTCCAGCCAGCGCGCCGGGCGCAGGCCGTTTCGGTCAAGCGTGGCACCAATCACCCGGCCGTCGGTGAAGGCGATGGCGGCGGGGCCGTCCCACGGCTCCAGCAGCGAGGAGTGGAACTCGTAGAAGGCGCGGCGCTCGGCGTCCATCTGGGTGTTGTCGTGCCACGCCTCGGGGATCATCATCATCACGGCGTGCTCGACGCTGCGCCCGGTCAGGGCCAGCATCTCCAGCGCGTTGTCGAACTGCGCCGAATCCGAGCCGCCCGACTGGATCACCGGCAGCAGCTTGGCGATGTCGCCACCGTACATCGGCGACTTGAACTTCGACTGCCGCGCCCGCATCCAGTTGACGTTGCCGCGCAGGGTGTTGATCTCGCCGTTGTGCGCCGAGTAGCGGAAGGGCTGGGCGATGTCCCAGCGGGGCAGCACGTTGGTGGAGAAGCGCGCGTGCACCAGGGCCAGCGACGAGACCACGTCGCGCTCGCGCAGGTCGGAGTAGAAGGGCGCGATCTGGTGGGCGATCAGCATGCCCTTGTAGATCACCGTGCGCGCCGACAGCGAGCAGACGTAGAACAGCCGCCGCGAGTCGGCGCCGGACTCGGCGACGCGCTGCTCGATCACCTTGCGCAGCACGAACAGACGCCGCTCCAGGGTGTCGCCGAGCAGCCCGATCGAGCCGACGAACATCTGCCGGATGGCCGGCATGCCCTCGCGCGCCAGCCAGCCGACCGCGGCGGGGTCGTGGGGCACGTCGCGCCAGCCGAGCAGGCGGATGCCCTCGTCCTCGCAGCACTCGGCGACGATGCGCTCGCAGGCGGCGCGCTCCGCCTCGTCGGTGGGCAGGAAGACCATGCCCACGCCGTACTGCCCCGGCGGCGGCAGCTCGACGCCCGCGACCCGGCGCAGGAAGGCGTCGGGAAGCTGGATGAGGATGCCGGCGCCGTCCCCGGTGTCGGGGTCGCAGCCGCAGGCGCCGCGGTGCCCCAGGTTGACCAGCGCCTCGATGCCCTGGGCGACGATCGAGTGCGAGCGCTCGCCGGCGATGCTGGCCACGAAGGCCACACCGCACGCGTCGTGCTCGTACTGCGGGTCGTAGAGGCCCTGGGGTCGGTCGAGTAGGGTCATACGAGGCGTTTCCATCCGAGGGGTGTGCGCGGGCGTCAGAGAGGGAAGCGCCCCGCGCCACCGGCCTGGTTGGGCCACCGCGTGGCAGTGAGGGCGGATTCGGGAGCCGTGTCGGATCACCTACGACCCCTTGAGGGTCGAAGAATACAGGATGCCCGGCGATCCGTGAAGGACCGAGCGCGCCGATTCGTGCTCAGCCGGGGGCGTGGCGCGGCGCGTCAGATGACATAGGTCAGGGGTGCCGCTACACCGCGTAGATGTTGACGGTGGCGTCGAGGCCCAGCCCGGCGGGGTCCGCGCGCCCGGTGGCGACGAGCACGAACTCCAACGCGTCACCCTCGACGGTGGTCCCGTTGGCGGCGCCCACGCTCAGCTCCGGCAGGCCCTGCAGGGCGAGGCGGGCGGGGCCCCAGTGGCGCTTGCCGAGCTGCTCGGCGACGTGCTCGACCGCGGCCGTCAGCCCCTCGCCGCGCTCCGAGGGCATGCCCAGGGCGGCGCGGATGTCGTCGGCGTGGATCCAGGTGTCGTAGAAGAGGGCGAGCATGCCCTCGCCGATGGTCAGGTCGGGCGCCGGGCTGGGCGCGGCCCAGGCGGCGTCATCGAGCGAGCTGGCCAGCGGGACCAGGGCGGTGGCCACGCCGCGCAGCGCGACGGCGAGCTCGACGGGGGAGAGGTGGCGGTGCGCGGCGGCCTCCTGCTCGGGGGTGCGCTGCCCGACGGTGCCGGCGAGCACGTCGTGGGCCGTGCCGTAGACGTGGGCGGCGACGTCGCGCACCTCCCAGCCCTCGCAGCGCGACGAGGTCGACCACTGTGCCTCGGACAGCCCCTCGACCAGCGCGGCGAAGCGCTCCCACTCGTCGAGCGTGCCCTGCGTGACCTGCTCTCTGCTCAGCATCATCATCGATCCCTCCACACATGGAAAACGGTGGTAGCGTTGTACTGAACCGACTGTCGGTATGTCAAGTGGAGCCGCGTTTGAACCTCAGGGTCGAGAAGGGCCAGGCCACCCGCCGCCAGCTCGTCGCCGCCGCCACCGACCTCTTCGCCACCCAGGGCTACGAGGCGACCTCGATCGACAGCGTGCTCGATGCCGCGGGGGTCAGCCGGGGCGCGCTGTACCACCACTTCGCCGGCAAGGAGGCGCTCTTCGAGGCGGTGCTGGAGGACGTCGAGGTGCAGCTCGCCGCCGACGTGGTCGCCGCGGCCGGGGCGGCGGAGGACCCCCGCCGCTCGCTGCAGGCCGGCTGCCTGGCCTGGCTGCAGCGGCTGCGCGACCCGGTGGTGCGCCGCATCGTCCTGGTCGACGCCCCCGCCGTGGTCGGCTGGGCGCGCTGGCGGGAGATCGACGAGTGCCACTGGTTCGGCCTGCTCAAGGCGGCGCTCGCCGAGTCGCTGCCGCCCAGCCGCCTCGACCCCACCTCGCTCGACGTGCTCGCCCACATGCTGCTCGCCGCGCTCAACGAGGTGGCCTTCGTGATCGCCCGGGCCGACGACACGGAGGCCGCGGCCCGGGCCGGTGAGGCCGCGGTCGTCGACCTGCTGGGGCGCCTGCTCGCCGGCTAGGCCCTGGCGGGCGCTCGCCGCCTCGAACCATCACTTCGCTACGATGCCGGGCATGTCGACAGGCTCTTCCCAGATCCTCAACGCGCCGGTCGCCGGGCACACCACCGTCCCGCTGGGAGAGCGGGTGCGCCGGTCGGCCCCCTGGTGGCTGCTGCCGACGACGGTGGTCACCGTCCTCAGCTGCTTCAGCGGCTACGCCATCTGGACGGCGCTGGTCGGCCACAACCAGTGGGGCTCGTACCTCTCGCCGTTCTACTCGCCGCAGGTGCTGGTGGGGCGGACCGCGATCAGCCCGGCGTTCTTCGTGCTCTGGATGCCGCTGAGCTTCCGGGCCACCTGCTACTACTACCGCAAGGCGTACTTCCGCAGCTTCTTCCTCGACCCGCCCTCCTGCGCGCGCAACGAGCCGCGCCCGCACCGCAAGTACAACGGTGAGACCAAGCTCTTCGTCCTCAACAACCTGCACCGCTACACGCTGTACCTGGCCATCCTGGTGGTCGGCTTCCTCTGGTACGACACCTTCCGCGCCTTCTTCCAGGACGGCACCAGCCACCTGCAGCTCGGCCTCGGCACCGGCCTGATGCTGCTCAACGTGGTGTTGCTGAGCGGCTACACCTTCGGCTGCCACGCCTTCCGCCACCTGGTCGGCGGCCGCGTCGACTGCTACTCCTGCGTGCGCGGCGGCATGGTGCGGCATCGCGCCTGGAAAGGCGTCACCGTGCTCAACGTGCGCCATCCCTCCTGGGCCTGGGCGAGCATGTTCAGCGTCGTCGCCGTCGACATCTACATCCACATGCTCAATGCGGGTTGGTTCCTCGACCCGCACCTCACGTTCTAGGCAGACATGGCAGAAAGCTACGTCACCCACGACTGCGACGTGCTGGTCATCGGCGCCGGCGGCGCGGGCCTGCGCGCGGCGGTGGCCGCGGCCGAGGCGGGCTGCTCGGTCAGCGTGGTCACCAAGTCGCTGCTCGGCAAGGCGCACACGGTGATGGCCGAGGGCGGCATCGCCGCCGGGCTGGGCAACGTCGACGAGCAGGACGGCTGGACCGTCCACTTCGCCGACACCATGCGCGGCGGCCAGATGATCAACAACTGGCGCATGGTCGAGATCTACGCCCACGAGGTCATCGACCGCGTCTTCGAGCTGGAGCGCTGGGGCGGCCTCTTCGACCGCACCCCCGACGGCCGCATCATGCAGCGCGCCTTCGGCGCCCACACCTACCGCCGCCTCTGCCACGTCGGCGACCGCACCGGCCTGGAGCTGATCCGCACCTGCCAGGACCGCGCGGTGCACCAGCCCGGCGTCGAGGTGCACATGGAGTACACCCTGACCCGCCTGCTCAAGGACGGCGACCGGGTCAGCGGCGCGATGGGCTACCGGCGCAGCGACGGCAGGTTCGTCGTCTTCCGCGCCAAGTCCGTGATCATGGCCAGCGGTGGCTGGGGCCGCATGTACAAGCACACCTCGAACTCCTGGGAGGGCACCGGCGACGGCGCCGCGATGGCCTACGAGGCCGGCGCCGAGCTGCTCGACATGGAGTTCGTCCAGTTCCATCCCACCGGGATGATCTGGCCGCCCGGGGCGCGCGGCATCCTGGTCACCGAGGCGGTGCGCGGTGAGGGCGGCCTGCTCTACAACAGCGAGGGCAAGCGCTTCATGTTGGAGTACGACCCCAAGAAGAAGGAGCTGTCCAGCCGCGACGTGGTGGCGCGCTCCATCTTCAAGGAGGTCCAGGCGGGACGCGGCTCCACCCACCACGGCGCCTACCTCGACATCCGCCACCGCGGCGCCGACTACATCAAGAAGAAGCTGCCGTCGATGTACGAGCAGTTCCACGCCCTGGCCTCGGTGGACATCACAACCGAGCCGATGGAGGTCTACCCGACCATCCACTACACCATGGGCGGCATCCGGGTCGAGCCGGAGACGGCGGCGACCACCGTGCCCGGCCTGTACGCGGCCGGCGAGTGCGCGGGCGGCCTGCACGGCGCCAACCGCCTCGGCGGCAACTCGCTGGGCGACATCCTGGTCTTCGGTCGCCGCGCCGGGGAGGCCGCCGCCGAGTTCGCCAAGCTGCGCGGCGCCGTGCCGCAGCTGGGCGACGCCGAGATCGAGGCGGAGCAGGCCGCACTGCTGAAGCCCCTCGACAGCGCCGACGTCGCCACGGGCGAGAACCCGTACCTGATCCACGAAGCCCTGCAGGACGCCATGCAGGACGACGCCGGCATCGCGCGCACCGAGGAGTCGCTGACGCGCGCGCTGAACAACATCCAGGCGCTGCAGGAGCGCGTGCCCAACGTGCGCGTCGGCGGCGGGCGCACCTACAACCCCGGCTGGCACACCTGCCGTGACGACGTGTTCATGCTCACCATCTCGGAGTCGATCGTCCGCTCGGCGATCGAGCGGAGGGAGTCGCGCGGCTCGCAGTGGCGCCTCGACTTCCTGGAGAAGGACGCCGAGCAGGGCAGGGTCAACTACGTCACCTACAAGGCGGGCGACGGCAGCATGAAGGTCAAGCCCATCCCCGTCGAGCCGCTCCCGGTGGAGCTGAGCCAGTTTCTCGAGGAATCCTGATGGCCACGGTGAGCGAGCCCGTCCCGTCTGACATCACGGCCCATGCGCCCGCGGCGACGCCCGAGCACGGCACCGGCGAGACCGTCGACTTCAACGTCTTCCGGGGCACGCCCGACACGCCGCAGGGCGACAAGGCGTACCAGGTGCCCATGGTCCCCGGCATGGTGGTGCTCGACGCCATGCACTGGATCCAGAAGCACGTCGACACCGACCTGGCCGTGCGCTGGAACTGCAAGGCGGCGAAGTGCGGGTCGTGCAGCGCGGAGGTCAACGGCCGTCCGGTGCTGCTGTGCAAGACGCGCGTGGACGAGATGCCCGCGGGCCCGATCACGGTGCGCCCGATGAAGGCGTTCCCGCTGGTCAAGGACCTGGTCACCGACGTGTCGGGCAACTTTGCGGTCAACCAGAAGATCACGCCGTTCACACCGTCGCAGGCCGACGCGGACGACCCGCAGCCCTGGCGCATCAAGGAGCCCGACATCGAGCGGCTCTACGAGTTCCGCAAGTGCATCGAGTGCTTCCTCTGCCAGGACGTCTGCCACGTGCTGCGCACCCACAACATGCACGACCGCTTCTACGGTCCGCGCTTCTTCGTGCGCGTCGCGGGGCTGGAGATGCATCCCAAGGACGCCGCCGACCGGCGCGACCTGGTGCGCGAGGACGGCGGGCTCGGCCTCTGCAACATCACCAAGTGCTGCACCGAGGTGTGCCCCGAGCACATCCACATCACCGACAACGCGATCATCCCCATGAAGGAGCGCGTCGTGGACCGGCACTGGGATCCGATCGCCTGGGTCGGGCGGCTGTTCCGCCGCTAGCTTCGCCTTCCCTCAGGGTGTGAGCGCGTAGGGTTGCCTGATGGTGACCAACGTCATCCTCGGTGCGGTGCTCGTCGGCCTGCTGATCGGCTTCGCGGCCTTCTACCGCTACTCGCGCACCGACGCCTTCCGCCACGGCGACGTGCGCCGCGCCACCTTCAACCTGCTGCTGGTGATCGGCCCGTTCTTCGGCGTCCACCCCAAGCCGCCGGAGCCGGAGCCCACCTCGATCGCCACCCCCAAGGGCGACACCGAGGACCCCCTCGCCGAGCGCGTGCAGATCACCACGCCCGGCGCGGAGCCCGAGGAGCCTACGCCCCGACCTTGACGCCCTGGCCCACCGGCGGCAGCGCGGCGTCGATCTCGGCGCGGCGCGCGTCGATGACCTCCAGCACGTCGTTGACGGCGCGGGCGCTCCGGTGCAGGGCGGCCTGCTCGTCCGCGGTCAGCTCCACCTCGACCACCTCGACCAGCCCGCCCGCGCCGAGGCGGCAGGGGACACCGGTGAAGATGTTGTGCAGCCCGAACTCGCCCTGGAGGCGGACGCTGCAGGGCAGCACCTGCCGGGTGTCGAGCAGGATGGCGTCGACCATCTGCGCGGCGGCGGCGCTGGGCGCGTAGTAGGCGCTGCCGGTCTTGAGCAGGTTGACGATCTCGGCGCCGCCGTCGCGGGCGCGCTGGACGATCTGCTCCAGGCGCTCGGCCGCGATCAGCTTGGTCACCGGGATGCCGGCCACCGTGGTGAGGCGGGTCAGCGGCACCATGGTGTCGCCGTGGCCGCCGAGCACGTAGGCCTGCACGTCGAGCACCGAGGCGCCCAGCTCCTGGGCGATGAAGGTTCGGTACCGAGCGGTGTCGAGCACGCCGGCCATGCCGATGACGCGCTCGCGGGGGAAGCCGCTGACCGCCGCGGCGACCTGGGCCATGGCGTCGAGCGGGTTGGTGACCATCACCAGCACCGCCTCCGGCGACTGCTGGGTCACCGCCTTGACCACCGAGGAGATCACCCTGGCGTTGGTCATGACCAGGTCGTCGCGCGACATGCCGGGCTTGCGGGCTACGCCGCTGGTGACCACGACCACGTCGGACCCGGCCGTCTCCTCGTAGGAGTTGGCGCCGGTGATCAGCGAGTCGAAGCCGATGATGGGGCCGGACTCGAGCATGTCGAGCCCCTTGCCCTGGGGCAGGCCGTCGACGATGTCGACCAGCACGATGTCCGCGTAGTTGCGCTCGGCGAGGCGCTGGGCGAGGGTGGCGCCGACGTTGCCGGCTCCGACGACGGTGATCTTCGAGCGCACGCGCAATCCTCTGAGAGTCGTTCGGGGAACGCTGGGGGATTCTACGGCGACGGTTGACCGGAACGCGGTCGCCGGGAGGCGCCGGCGGGCTGACTACAATCGTGCGGCCCATGCCCACGCCCAGCCCCACCCGAGCGCCGCGCGGCGCCAGGCAGCGGGCGCTCGAAGTCGTCGAGCGCCTGCGCGCGGAGTACCCCGTCGCGGAGTGTGCCCTGGTGCACACCGACGCCTTCGAGCTCCTGGTGGCGACCATCCTCAGCGCCCAGACCACCGACGAGCGGGTCAACATGGTGACCCCGGCGCTCTTCGCCCGCTTCCCCGACGCGCAGGCGCTGGCCGCCGCGCCGCTGCCGGTGGTCGAGGAGATCATCAGGTCGACCGGGTTCTTCCGCGCCAAGTCGCGGGCCATCGTGGAGATGGCCCAGGACCTGGTGCAGCGCTACGGCGGCGAGGTGCCGCCGCGCATGGAGGACCTGGTCACCCTGCGCGGGGTGGGACGCAAGACCGCCAACGTGGTGCTCGGCGTCGCCTTCGGCATCCCCGGGTTCCCGGTGGACACCCACGTCACCCGGCTGACGCAGCGCCTGGGCCTGACCAGATCGGACGACCCGGTCAGGATCGAGGCCGAGGTCACCGCCATGGTGCCCAGGCAGGAGTGGACCGAGCTGAGCCTGCGACTGATCCTCCACGGCCGGCGCGTCTGCCTGGCGCGCACCCCGCGCTGCGAGGTCTGCGTGCTCAACGACATCTGCCCGTCTGCATTCAAGGTGGGGGCGCGCACGGGTTCGGGTCGAGCCCGGCCAAAACAGGCGGGGCCCACCACGGCGAAGCGCCGCACGCACTAGAGTCCGCGCACCGTGCAAGGCGCCCAGAAGCTCAGCCCGCTCGACGCGTCGTTCCTCCACCTGGAGACGCCGAACACGCACATGCACATCGGCGGCGTGGCGGTGTTCGAGAAGGGCCCGCTGGGCAGCGGCGCCAAGCTGTACCGGGCGCTGGTGCGCGCCATCGAGCCGCGCCTCGACCTGATGCCGCGCTACCGCCAGAAGCTGGCCTTCGTGCCACTCAGCCTCGACGTCCCGGTGTGGGTCGAGGACGACGACTTCGACATCTCCCAGCACGTCGTCCGCGCCGCCCTGCCCGCCCCCGGCGGCGACCAGGAGCTGGCCGACTTCGTCGCCCGCGTCTTCGGCCGCCAGCTCGACCGGCGCCGCCCGCTGTGGGAGCTGTACATCGTCGAGGGCCTCAGGGGCGGCCGCTGGGCGATGGTCACCAAGACCCACCACGCCATGGTCGACGGCATCAGCAACCTGGAGCTGGCCACCATCCTGCTCGACACCGACCCCGAGGCGCGCGCCCTGCCCGGCCCCGACCCGGCGCCCACGCGCGCCGCGGGCACGGCACCCACGTCGCTGGGACTGCTGGTCGAATCATTGCGTCAGCGGGTTGGCCGTCCGGTGCGCATGGTCAGCGCCGCCCGCGCTGTCGCCGAGCGCCCGCGCCGCCTCGCCGCCGCACTGCGCGACACCGCCGAGGGCCTGGTGGAGATGGTCCCGGCGATGCGCGCGCCACGGGGCGTGCTCAACGGCAAGACCGGCCCATCGCGCGCCTACACCTTCTCGCGCTTCCCGCTCAGCGACTTCCGCGCCATCAAGTCGGAGTTCGGCGGCACCATCAACGACGTGGTGCTGGCGGTGGTCAGCGGCGGGCTGCGCCGCTTCATGATGGCGCGCGGCGTCGACCTCGGCGAGCAGACCATGACCGCGCTCTGCCCGGTGAGCATCCGCGACGAGTCGGAGCGGACGGCGCTGGGCAACCGCCTGGCCATGCTGCTGGTCAAGCTGCCCATCGTCGAGGCCGACCCGGTGCGCCGCCTGGAGGCGGTGCGCGCCACCGTCGACCGGCTCAAGGCACGCAAGCAGGCGGTGGGCGCCGACTTCCTGCTCAGCCTGGCGGGCTTCGCGCCGGCGACGCTGCACGCCATGGTGTCGCGCGCCTCGCTGCGCCAGATGGGCTTCAACCTGGTGGTCACCAACGTGCCGGGGCCGCAGTTCCCGCTCTACTGCCAGGGCAGCAAGCTGGTCGAAGCCTTTCCCGTCGCCTTCCTCTACGCCGGGCAGTACGTGGCCATCGCCATCTTCAGCTACAACGGGCAGCTCAACTTCGGCTACCTCGCCGACGCCAAGGGCATGGGCGACGTCGACGTGCTCGCCGTGGGCGTCGAGGAGTCGGTGCGCGAGCTGCTCGACGCGGTGACCGCGAACGCGGCCTCGGCCTAGGCGGGCGCGGCGCCGCCGAGCAGCCGGGCCCAGGCCTGCGCCTGGTCGTCCGGCACCGGGGTGTGCCCGTCCAGCGAGGCGGCGAGCTTCATGGCCTCGGTCGGCGCGAGACGCAGCCTGCCCCGGTCCTCGGGGGCGATCAGGTCGGCCTCGATGCAGAGGTCGAGGAACTGCTCCAGGGAGGCGGGGTCGAGCGGGTCGAGGCCGCGGATCTTGCGGATGATGCGCTCGCGGCTGTTGGGAAGGTAGACGCCGAGGTCGGCGAAGGCGAGCAGGACGGCTCGTGCCAGGTCGGAGAGGTCGTTCATGGCCCTGTCAGATGCGACGGAGGCGGACACGCCCCGTAGTCGTGATGGTAGAGCCATGCCGCGAAGAGCGGTCGCGATCGTCACGATGTCGTGCTGGCCAGGCGCAGCGAGCCGGCCAGCAGGCGGGCGACGCCCACCGTCTCGGCGGTGCGCTCCGACCGCCACGCCGGATCGTCCCAGCGGGCCAGCAGCTCGTCGTACATCGGCTCGTAGAGGTCGTTGACCAGCTGGCGGGCGCTCAGCGCGCCGACCCGGCGCACCGAGCCCGGCCCGCCGCGGCGGGTGACCGTCAGCGACTCGTCGTGCCAGTCGAGGTGGAAGCCGGCCGAGGGGACGTCGAGAGCGATGCGGTTGCGCCGGGCGTGGCCGGCGTAGGACACGGTGACCGTGGCCTGGCCGCGCCCCAGGCGCAGCTCGACCCTGGCCGTCTCGCTGCCGCCCTCGCCGCTGCGCTCGGCGGCGGTCACCCGCGCGGACAGGCCGGTCATCCAGAACAGCGCCAGGTAGTGCACGGCGTGGTCGCCGAGGATGCCGCCCTCGTGGGCGGGGTCGGCGCGCCAGCCGCCCGCGCTCAGCGGGTCGGTGCCGGGGCGCTCCACCTCGGCGTCGAGCCGGAAGGCGCAGTCGCGCGCGGTGGCGACGGTCAGGGCCCGGGCGAACACCCGCCACGGCGGGGCCAGCCGGTACTGGTGCACCGGGGCGATCAGCCGCTCGGGGTGGGCGGCGACGAGCTGTTCGAGCAGCGCGACGTCGGGATCAGACAGGCCGAGCGGCTTTTCGCAGAGCACGTCCACGCCGCGCTGCACCGCCGCGGTGATGGCGGGCAGGTGCGCCGACGGGGGAGAGGCGATCACCAGCAGGTCGGGGCGGGCACCGTCGAGCAGCGAGACCACGTCGGCGAAGCCGCGCGCCTGGCCCGACTGGCGCAGGACGAGGTCGCGCCGTGAGGGGTCGGGGTCGCAGACGCCGACCACGGTGGCGGCGCCCGTCTCCTCGGCCCGCGACAGGGCGGGCAGGTGGGCCCGGGTGGCCGCCGAGCCGAGCCCGCAGAGCCCGATGGTCAGCGGCATACCGCTCCCGCGAGGGCGTCCAGGGCCTGCTCGGCCTCGTCCACCGACAGCGTCATCGGCGGGTTGAGGCGGACGCCGGGCACGTCGCCGACGATCAGCAGGCCACGGTGCAGGGTGTCGAGGAAGAGACGCTTGCAGAGCTCGGGACCGGCCGCGTCGCCGCTGGCCGGGTCGACGAAGTCGAAGCCGAGCATCAGGCCGACGCCACGCGAGCGGGCGACGTAGGGCGAGCGGTCCTCGATGTCGCGGATGCCCTCGGCGAGCACGCGACCGACGCTGCGCACGTTGTCGAGGAAGCCGTCCTCGCGGAGGATGTCGAGCACTGCCGCGCCCGCCGCGCAGGCCACCGGGTTGGCGCCGTACGACGACGAGGTCGCCGACATCTCCGCGTAGAGGCTGTTGTCCCACAGCGACGACGGCGCGGCCACGCCGCTGAGCGGGAAGCCGCCGCCCATCGCCTTGCCCATGACCAGGATGTCGGGCTTGACCGAGAACCAGTCGGCGGCGAAGTGAGCGCCGAGGCGGCCGAAACCGGTGATGTTCTCGTCGAGGATGAGCAGCCAGCCGCGCCGGGTGCAGAGGTCGCGCAGCTTGGAGAGGAAGCGCCGCTCGGGGGGACGGTTGCCCGCGGTGCCCAGGATCGGCTCCACGATCACCGCCGCCACACCGCCGTCGAGGGTGGCCGCGTAGCGGTCGAGCTCGTCGAGGGCGGCCGCGCCGTCGCCCTGGCAGTCGCCGTAGGTGAGCGCGTCGTGCTCGGTGCAGAGCGGGTAGGGCACGTCGTGGACCCAGCCGATGCCCAGCGCCGCCCGCTCGCCGGCGTAGCGCTGCCCGGTGAAGCGGGTGCCCGCGGTCTTGCCGTGGAACCCGGCGGTGAAGGAGACGACGTTGGTCCTGCCGGTGGCCGACTGGGCCAGCCGCAGGGCCACCTCGACCGCCTCGGTGCCGCCGCTGTAGAGGGCGACGCGCTCCAGGCCGGCGGGGACGATCTCGGCCAGCCCGGCCAGGTACTCGGCCTGCATCGGGGTGTGCAGAACGGTGGCCGCGAGCAGCCCCGCCTGCTCGGCGATGGCGCTCACCCAGCGGGGATGGGCGTGCCCGAAGCCGGCCACGCCCATGGCGGTGGCGAAGTCGACGTAGCCGCGGCCCTCGGCGTCGAAGAGGCGCGAGCCCCGGCCGTGGGTGATGACCACCCCGGCGGACTCGGCGATCCGGCGCGGGCCGCCGCCGCCCAGCCGGCGAATGGTGTCGGGGACGCTCTGAGCGCCGGACGGAATGGAATCGAGCATGAAGGGACGCACGCCTGAGAAGGCGGAGCGGGCGCTCCGCGGTGAATGGATCGGCAGAGTTTACGGTGCTGACAGTCGGGGCGGCCGACCCGGGCCTATTCGGCCGCGTCGTCCGGGTAGCGATGCGGCGGGCGGGGGCGCTCCAGGGTGCCCGTCTGGCGAGGGTGCCAGAGCTGCATCACGCCCCCGAAGGCGTCGGCCAGCGAGTTGAGCAGCAGCCAGAGCAGCGCGAAGGTGGCCCCGGTGGCCGTGGGCACGCCGAAGAGGTGGAAGACGCCTGTGAAGGTCGCCTCGCGAGTGCCCAACCCGGCGAGGGTGAACGGCGCTACGCCGGCGATCAGCGCCAGGCAGAGCACGAACACGATGGTCAGGAAGTCGAGCTCGATGTCCACCGCCGCGGCCAGCCCGAAGGCCATCCCCGACAGGGTGAGCAGGAAGAGCACCGCCTGCAGCACCGCGAGCACCAGCATCACCGGATGGCGACCGTAGGAGGAGAGCTGCAGCCAGGTCCGCGCCGTCTGGTGGCGCAGCCCGTCGGGCATGAAGCGCGAGCGCCGCATCCGCCGCAGCAGGCGCCGCTGCGCTCGTGGCGTCACCGAGAAGATCAGCAGCACCAGCGAGGCGAGGAAGGTCATGCCGAAGCCGATCAGCCAGCCGCTGCGATAGGCGAGGGGAGGGGCGAAGGCGGCGCTGACCAGGGCGAGGCCGAAGAGGGCCACCACCACGATGATCTGGTCGATGGCCACCGAGGCGACGATCGCGGTCATCGCCGGCGAGCGGCGGCCCAGCAGCATCACCTTGATCGCCTGGCCGCCGAGCTGTCCGGGCAGCACCAGGTTGTAGAAGGCGCCGACGTAGATGGAGCGCAGCAGGGGGGCGATGCGCTCGCGCACACCGAGGATGCGCAGCAGCATCTGCCAGCGCCAGGCCGCCACGTACACGTTGGCGCCCAGGCAGGCAAGGGCCATGAACAGCCAGAGGATGTTGCGCGGCCGGCCCAGCGGCCGGAAGGCCTCGACGTGGACCAGGCTGAGGATGTAGACCAGCACCGCCACGCCGAGCAGGGCACGCACCACCCCGAAGATGCGCCGCCGGGTGCGCGCCGAGACACGGTGATGCGGTGACTTGCGCGCCACCGTGTGCGCCAGGGACTCGGACTTGGGCGTCTCGCTCAGATGTCGTCGTTCCCGCTGTCGCGGACGCGCAGCTTGCGGCGCACCCGCGGCACGCGCTGCAGGTGATAGGGCACGTTGATCACCACCGTGCCGGGGCGGAACAGCAGCGCCGCCTTGAGTCGCAGCGCGGTCTGGTTGTGGAGCAGCTGGTGCCACCAGCGCGTGGCCACCATCTCGGGCAGCATCACGATCAGGGTGTCGTCGCGCCGCTGCTTGTCGATGGCGTCGATGTAGGCGAGCAGGGGGCGCACCAGCGAGCGGTACGGCGACTCGATGATCTCCAGCGGCACCTTGTTGCCCCACCTCTCCCACTTGGCGCGCAGGCGGGCGATCTGCTGCTCGTCGTCGCCGATGTGCACGGCGATCACGTTGTCGCTGATGCTGCGCGCCAGGGCCAGGCTCTGCAGCGCCACCGGGTTGAGGTCGGCGACGGGCACGATCACGATCGGCTTGACCTTGGTCGGCGTGGTCGGCGTCTCCACCGCGGCGCGCTCGGAGATGTCGGTGTAGTGCTTGTGCACCGACTGCAGCAGCAGCACCAGCAGCGGGATGACGATGACCACGATCCAGGCCCCGTCCCTGAACTTGTCGGCGGCGGTGATGATGAAGACGGCGGCGGTCATCACCATGCCGACGCCGTTGACGGTCAGCCCCCAGCGCCAGCCGGGGTGGCGGGTGCGTCGCCATCGCCGCACCATCCCCGCCTGGGCCAGGGTGAAGGCGATGAACACGCCGACGGTGTACAGCGGGATCAGCCGCAGCGTGTTGCCGTTGAAGGCGACCACCAGCACGATGGCCAGCGCCGCCAGCACCACGATGCCGTTGCT
The DNA here is from genome assembly GCA_035569495.1 of Candidatus Angelobacter sp. Lineage (GTDB taxonomy): Bacteria > Chloroflexota > Dormibacteria > Aeolococcales > Aeolococcaceae > DASRDZ01. Next base: position 26,137 of record DATMMX010000005.1, read on the forward strand.
GTAGGCGAG
>DATMMX010000006.1:0-51087 GCA_035569495.1 Candidatus Angelobacter sp.
GCCGCCGCGCACGGTGACCAAGGCGGCTTCGTTGACCAGGTTGGCCAGCTCGGCGCCGGTGAAGCCCGGCGTCTGCTTGGCGATGCGCATGAAGTCGACGTCGGCGGCGAGCGGCCGTCCCTTGGAGTGCAGCTTGAGGATCGCGACGCGGCCTTCGACGTCGGGCGCGTCGACCACCACCTGCCGGTCGAAGCGTCCGGGACGCAGCAGTGCCGGGTCGAGGATGTCGGGACGGTTGGTGGCGCCGAGCACGGTGATGCCCGCCGAGGCCGAGAAGCCGTCCATCTCGACGAGCATCTGGTTGAGCGTCTGCTCGCGCTCGTCGTTGCCCTGGCCCATGCCGGCGCCGCGCTGCCGTCCCGCGGCATCGAGCTCATCGATGAACAGGATTGACGGCGCCGCCTCGCGCACCTTGCGGAACAGGTCGCGCACGCGGGCCGCGCCGACGCCGACCAGCGACTCGACGAACTCCGAGCCCGACAGTGAGAAGAAGGGCACGCCGGCCTCACCGGCGACGGCACGTGCCAGCAGCGTCTTGCCGGTGCCGGGCGGCCCCACCAGCAGGACGCCCTTGGGTGCGCGCGCGCCCATGCGCACGTAGCGACCGGGGTCCTTGAGGTAGTCGACGATCTCGCGCAGCTCGAGGAGCGCCTCGTCGGCCGCGGCCACGTCCTTGAAGGTGACGCGCGAGCTGGGCGGCACCTTGGCCTTGCCCTTGCCGATCTTCGAGAACGCGGTGAACTCCGAGGCACCGCCGCCGCCCGAGGTGACCAGGAAGACCAGTCCGAACATGGCGGCGAGGATCACCAGCGGCAGCAGGTACTGCACCACGAAGCGCACCTGCGTCTTGCCGCTCTGCTGCTCGATGTTGACCGTCGCGCCCGAGGTGCGCAGCGAGTCGATGAGCGCTGCGGTCTGCGTGTCGGAGCGCGGGTAGGCCGCGTAGACGGTGCCGTCGCCGCGGATGATGGCGACCACGCGCGCGTCCTCGTCGTACAGCGACGCCGCTTTCACCTTGTGCTGGTCGACGAGGTTGAGCAGGCGGCTCAGCGGCACCTCCTGGCCGGTGGCCGTCGGCCCGATGCGTCCCAGCAGGAAGAAGTAGAGGCTGAAGAGCACGGCGAGCAGCACCAGCAGCCCGAGCACGATGGGCCCGAGACCGAAGATGAAGCCGAGCACTGCGGCCGGTGCTGCCTTGATGCGATCGCGCAGCGAGCGGCGGCGCACCACCCGCGGCTTGAATGCGTCGGGCGCGTTCGTCGAGGCTTTCTTGGCGTCGCCGCTCATGCGGCCGTCCTCCCTGGGGCACCGGTGGGGCCTCGCCCTGCGCCGTGCGGGGCCTTCCGCCACGCCACGCCATCGGTGCTCGATGTACGCAGGCATGGTATGCGGTGTCCCGTGATGGACTGGCTAAGAGGGAGTTAACGCTGAGGCCGCGGCTGACGTAGTGGTCAGGGCGCAACCGGATTGCCGGCGTGCACCACGGCGGCGACCGGGTTGGCGCCGAGGTGGTAGGCGATGTCGAGCCAGCGCGGCGAGTCGAGGATGCACAGGTCGCAGCGCATGCCCTCGCGGAGGATGCCGCGGTCGCTGAGCGCGAGGGCTGCGGCGCCGCCCGCGGTGGACGCGACCAGCGCCTGCGCAGGCGTGAGTCCGGCCATGGCGACGGCGAGCGACACCATCAGCGGCATCGACTCGCTGTAGCACGTGCCAGGGTTGCAGTCCGACGCAATCGCCACGGTGGCCCCGGCGTCGAGCAGGCGGCGGCCCGGCGGCGGCGGCCCGCCGAGCACCAGCGAGGCGCCGGGGAGGATGACGCCGGCAGTCCCGGCGGCGGCGAGGGCGCGCAGGTCGTTGTCGCCGGCGTGTTCCAGGTGGTCGGCGCTGGTGGCGTGCAGGCGTGCGGCGAGCTGGGCGCCGCCGCTGTGGCTGCGCTGCTCCGCGTGCACTTTGAGGCCGAGGCCGGCGGCGCGCGCAGCATTGAAGACTCGCTCGCATTCCTCGACGGTGTAGGCGCCCTGCTCGCAGAAGGCATCGACGAATCGGGCCAGCGGCGCGGCGCGGCCCACGCCCTCGTCGCACACGCCGGCGATGAACACATCGCGCGGCAACGGCGGCGCTGCGTGCAGCGGCAGGTAGGTGGTGACAACCGAGGGGAGGTCGGCATCGACGGCCAGCGCGCAGGCGGCTTCGAGCTGGCGCACCTCGGCGTTGTGGGATTGCCCGTAGCCGCTCTTGACCTCGACGGTGGTGGTGCCGAGCCGCAGCATGCGGGCGGCACGGGTGCGCGCCGCGGCGATCAGTTGCTCGACGCTGCCCGCCGCGGTGGCGCGCACGGTGGACATGATTCCCCCGCCCTCCGCGGCGATCTCCTCGTACGACGCCCCCGCCGCGCGCCGCGCGTATTCCTCGCTGCGATCGCCGAGCCAGACGATGTGGGTGTGTGCATCGACGAACCCGGGGATCACCGCCATCCCCTGTGCGTCGATCTCCACCGCATCTGCATCGATCGCGACGTCGCGCAATCGATCCGACGGCCCGACGTAGGTGATCACCGCGCCGCGCGCGGCCACAGCGGCGTTGCGCACCACGCCCGGCGCGTCGCCACGCAGTGGATCACAGGTCGCCAGCTCCCCGATGTTGCGCACCACCAGGGTTGCGCCGCTCACGCCAGCGCCTCGCTCTGCAGCCGGCGCCGGTGGCTCATCCCCGCGCAGAACGAGAGGAACACCGCGCACATGGTGTGCACGGTGATGCCGGCGACGTCGGCGGCGGCGTCCACCTCGGCGAGGTCGACGGCGAGCACGCGCGGGTCGGCGCCGAGCATGTACGCCGCCTCCTCCAGGTCGACGGGAGTCAACCCGCCGGGCATGCTCGCCGGACACGCCGGGGCGTAGCTGCGGTCGAGCACATCGAGGTCGAAGTCGACGTAGAAGCGCTCGGCGCCGCTGCGCTCCAGCGCGCCGATGGCGCTGTCGAGCACCGAGGTGATGCCGCCGGCGCGCACCTGCGAGGCGCGGCGCACCTGCACGCCGTGGGCGACCGCCCACTCGTGGTGTTCGCGCGCGTTGGCGAAGCCCTGCAGGCCGATCTGCACCACGCGATTGCCGGGCAGCCCCGCGGTGATCAGGTCGCGCACCGGGGTGCCGTTGCGCGAGCCGCCGTAGAGCGCGGGGTCGCGCACGTCGTGGTGGGCGTCGAAGGTGAGCAGTCCCCAGCCGGCGTCGAGCGCACCGCCGGCGCAGCCCACCATGGCCGGGAAGGTCAGCGAGTTGTCGCCACCGATGACCACAACCACGCCGTCGGGGGCGGCGGCCCGGCAGGCGGCCTCGATGCGGGCGTGGGCGGCCTCGACGCCGTCGACGGCGTCACCCTCGGCGTCGCCGAGGTCGCGGACGACGAGGTCGGTGAGGTCGACGCCGTGGTCGCCGTCGTAGGTCGAGAAGCGGACCAGGCCTTCGCGGAATGCCGCCGGGGTGAGGTGCGCAGAGGACGGCGAGATCGAGGCGCGGGAGATGGGCGCGCCGATGAGGGCCACGTCCCACACCGGCGCCGACGACGACGCCAGCCACTCGCGCGCGTTCACGTCGCTTCTGCAGGCCCCATGGGGATGCGCACGCCGCGCGCCCCCGCCGCTGCCCAGGCCTCGTCGTAGCCGGCGTCGGCATGGCGCATCACCCCGCTGGCAGGATCGTTGGTCAGCACCATTGCGGCACGCCGCGCCGAGAGCGGCGAGCCGTCGACGCACACCTGCGCTCCCGCATGGATGGAGCGGCCGATGCCCACGCCGCCACCGTGGTGCACCGCCACCCACGTCGCCCCGCTGGACGTGTTGAGCAGCGCGTTGAGGATCGGCCAGTCGGCGATGGCGTCGCTTCCGTCGCGCATCGCCTCGGTCTCGCGCAGCGGCGAGGCCACCGACCCGCTGTCGAGGTGGTCACGGCCGATCACCAGCGGCGCCGACACCTCGCCACGCGCCACCATCTCGTTGAAGCGCAACCCCGCGAGGTGGCGCTCGCCGGCGCCGAGCCAGCAGATGCGCGCCGGCAGGCCTTGGAACTGCACGCGCGACGAGGCAAGCTGCAGCCAGCGCTGCAGGTGCGCGTCGTCGGGGAACAGCGAGGCGACCGCTCGGTCGGTGGCGGCGATGTCGGCGGGGTCACCGCTCAGCGCCACCCAGCGGAACGGCCCCTTGCCCTCGCAGAACAGCGGCCGGATGTACGCGGGGACGAAGCCGGGATAGGCGAAGGCATCGGCGAAGCCGCCGCGGCGCGCCTCGTCGCGCAGTGAGTTGCCGTAGTCGAACACCTCGGCGCCGCGGCGCTGGTACTCGACCATGGCCGCGCAGTGCCGCGCCATCGACTCACGCGCCCGCTGCACGTACGCGCCGGGATCGCTGGAACGCAGCGCGGTCGCCTCGGCCAGCGACAGCCCGTCGGGCACGTAGCCGTTGAGCGGGTCATGCGCCGAGGTCTGGTCGGTGACCACGTCGACGGCGAGCCCCGAGGCCAGCAGCGCCGGCAGCGCCGATGCCGCGTTGCCGACAACTCCGACAGAAACCGCCTCACCCCGCTCCCGCGCAAGGTCGCACAGACGCACCGCTTCATCCAGCGACGAGGCCGCCATGTCGAGGTATCCCGAGGCGACGCGCCGCTGCACCCGCGCGGGATCCACGTCGATGCACAGGGCGACCCCGCCGTTCATGGTCACCGCCAGCGGCTGCGCGCCGCCCATGCCGCCGAGCCCCGCGGTCACCACCAGCCGCCCGCGCAGCGAGCCGCCGAAGCGCTTCTCCGCCACGGCCGCGAAGGTCTCCCATGTGCCCTGCAGAATCCCCTGGGTGCCGATGTAGATCCACGACCCCGCGGTCATCTGCCCGTACATGGTCAGGCCCAGCGCCTCCAGGCGCCAGAACTCCTCCCACGTCGCCCACTGCGGCACCAGCAGCGAGTTGGCGATGAGCACGCGCGGCGCCATGTCGTGGGTGCGAGCCACGCCCACCGGCTTGCCCGACTGCACGAGCAATGTCTCGTCGTCGCGCAACTCGCGCAGGGTGCGCACGATGGCGTCGAAGCAGTCCCAGGACCGCGCCGCGCGGCCGGTGCCGCCGTACACCACAAGGTCGTCGGGACGCTCGGCGACGTCGGGGTCGAGGTTGTTCATCAGGCAGCGCAGCGGCGCCTCGGTCTGCCACGACTTGCAGGAGAGCGACGAACCCCGCGGCGCGCGCACCTCGCGCGGCCCGCTCACGCCAGCGCCACCGGCACGGCGTCCAGCGCCGCGCGCCACTCACCGGACGACAGCCACTCACACGCGGACTCGAGATCTCCGGCGAGCACCCGATCGGCGTCGAGAAACGGCACGCGCGCACGCAGCGATGCGAGCAGCGCGCCGGTCACGACGCCCGGCCGCAGCGGCGCGCGCAGGTCGAGCCCCTGCGCCGCGCACACCGCCTCCACCGCGAGCACCCGGCGCAGGTCGTCGACGGATGCGCGGGTGCGCCATGCCGCCGTCCAGCCCATCGAGACGTGGTCCTCCTGTCCCGCGCTGACCGGGATGCTCTGCACCGCGAGCGGCGCTGCCGCCGTCCGCAGCGCCACCACGCACGCCGCCGCCGTGTAGTGGGCGATCATCAACCCGCTGTTGATCCCCGCGTCCCGGGTGAGGAACGCGGGCAGCCCGCGCGAGCGCGCCGGGTCGAGCAGCCGGTCGACGCGCCGCTCGCTGATCGAGGCCACGTCGGCGCACACCGACGCGCACATGTCGGCGGCGTAGGCGAGCGCCTGGCCGTGGAAGTTGCCGCTGCTCACCACCTCGCCGCGCTCCACCATGACCAGCGGGTTGTCGACAACGCTGGCCAATTCCCGCTCGACCGTGGCCCGGGCGAACTGCACCACGTCGCGCGCCGCGCCGTGCACCTGGGGCGCGCAGCGCAGCGAGTAGGCGTCCTGCACCGCGTGGTGCGAGGCCAGGTGGGAGGCCACCATCGGCGAACCGGCGAGCAGCGCGCGCAGGTTGGCGGCCGACGCCTGCTGCCCCTCCGCGGGCCGCAGCGCGACGATGTCCATGGCGAACGCGCGCGCCGTGCCCATCAGCGCCTCGACACTCATCGCGCACACCGCGTCCGCGGCCACCAGCAGCGACGCCAGGTCGGAGACGCACAGCGCCAGTGCCGCACACATGGCGTCGGTGCCGTTGATCAGCGCCAGGCCCTCCTTGGGCCCGATCTCCACCGGCGACAACCGCGCCGCGCGCAGCGCAGGCAGCGCATCCACGCGCGAAGAACCGTCCGCACCCAGCACCCAGCCCTCGCCGAGCAGCACCGCCGCACAATGCGCCAGCGGCGCCAGGTCCCCCGACGCGCCCAGCGACCCATGCGCGGGAACCCAGGGCACCACGCCGCTGTTGAGCAGCGCCACCATCCCGTCGACCAGCGCGGGCCGCACCCCCGAGTACCCCGCGCACAGCGTGCGCGCGCGCAGCAGCATCATGCCGCGCACCACCTCGGCGGGCAGCGCCGGCCCCATCCCCGCGGCGTGGCTGCGCACCACCCCGACCTGGAGCAGCGTGCGGTCGTCCGCGGCGATGGCCCGATCGGCGAGGGCGCCGAACCCGGTGGTCACCCCGTAGACCACGTCCCCCGCGGCGTGGATGCGCTCGACCAGCTCGCGCGCCGGGCGCATCCGCTCCCGCGCCGCGTCCGACACCTCGACCCGCTCCCCACCGCGGGCCACGGCCACGACCTCGGCGACGGAGAGCGGGGAGCCGTCGAGGGTCAGCACACGAGCAGCGTAACTTTCATCCGCGCGCTGACGCGCGCCTCTTCGGGGGAGCGCCCCCACGCCATCGTTCGCCGCTGGAGTGCGGCCGAACGACAGCGTTCCCCCGGCCCGCAGCGTAACGGCTTGAACGCCGGAGCAAAACGACCGCGCCGCCGGCGACGCGAACGACCGTGCGCACGCTACGCTCGCGTCCCCTGCACGGGAGTATTGTTCAGCCCGTCGGACAGCACGGGCACCAAGGAGCTCGCCGCCGCCATGCGTCACCTCGCCAGGCTCGCCTCCGCCGGACTCGCCGCCGGCCTCGCCGTCACCGCCTGCGGTGGGGCGACCAGCCCGCTGCAGGGCAAGACGCCCAAACAGATCATCACGCTGGCGAGCACCTCGATCACCTCGACGTCCTACCACCTCACCATGCACGGCGGCGTCAGCTACGACGCCAGCGGCATCCAGGGCCTGCCCGCCGGCACCCTCAGCCAGATCACCGGCTCGATGCAGAACATGACCATCGACGGCAGCGGCGACGTGCAGGACAGCACCCACGCCCGCATGGCCATGACCATGAAGCCGCTGGTCGACAAGAGCCTGCAGATGGTCATCGACGGCGACCACGTCTACATGTCCGAGGACAGCGGCGCGACCTGGGCCGACCTGGGCAGCTTCAACTTCAACGGCCTGCCCGTGTCGCCGAGCGACGCCGCCTCGGTGCTCAGGGACCTCAGCAACGTGCAGGACATGGGCGCGACGGCGCGCAACGGCAGCGCCGTCGAGCACATGCACGCCACCGTCCCGCCCGACTACCTGAGCAAGCAGCTCAGCAAGATCGGCGGCACCGGCCAGCTCGGCCAGATGATGCAGCAGCTCAGCACCCTGATCACCCAGGCGATGACGCTCAAGGACGGCAGCGTCGACGCCTACGTGCGCTCCGCCGACGGGCGCATGGACTCGATGGACACCCACGTGGTCATCGCCATCGACATGGGCAAGTTCATGGCGGCGCTGATGCAGGCCTTCAGCAGCCAGGCCCCCTCGGCGATGGGCACGCTGCCCAACGTCAGCGGCAGCCTGACAATCGCCGAGACGGTCACCGAGCAGTTCAGCAACTACGGCGCCAAGGTCACCATCACCAAGCCGAACGTCGACCCCAACGCACCGACACTGCCGGGCGGCGGCCTGTTCGGCGCCTAGCGGTTCGGGCGTCTCCGTGAATCCGCTGCAGGGCGCGCGGGTCGGCATCGTCGGCACCGGCGTGATGGCCGAGAGCATGCTCGCCGGTCTGCTCCGCCAGCGCCTGGTCGAACCGGGCGACGTGGTCTGCAGCCACCCGCGCGCCGAGCGCCGCCGCGTCCTCGAAGAGCTGCACGGTGTCCACGCCACCGCGGACAACGCCGAGGCGGTGCGCGGCGCCGACGTGGTGCTGCTCGCCGTCAAGCCGCAGGTGCTGCCCGAGGTCATCCCCGAGGTGCGCGGTGCGCTGACGCCGCAGCAGCTCGTCGTCAGCGTGGTCGCGGGCGCGTCGACGCAGGCGCTCGGCCGGGCGCTCGACCACCCCGCCGTGGTCCGCGCCATGCCCAACACCCCGGCGCAGATCGGCCAGGGCGTCACGGTCTGGTATGCCACCGCCTCGGTCACCGACGAGGGCAAGGCGCGCACCCGCGGCATGCTCTCCGCGCTGGGCCGCGAGTTCGAGGTGCACCACGAGCGCCAGGTGGCCATGGCCACCGCGGTCAGCGGCACCGGGCCGAGCTACATCTTCCTGTTCATCGAGGCGCTGGTCGACGCCGCCGTCCACCTCGGCTTCCCCCGCCACCTGGCCCGCGAGCTGGTGCTCGACACCATGCAGGGCTCGGCCGCGTTCGCTCTGCAGAGTGGACTGCACATCGCCGAGCTGCGCGACATGGTGACCTCGCCGGGCGGCACCACCGCCGCGGCCATGTACGAGCTGGAGCGGGGCAAGCTGCGCACCGTGGTCAGTGACGCGGTGTGGGCTGCCTTCGAGCGCACCCTGCAGCTCGAAGCCCAGCTCGAAGGACGCGACGAAGGCGGCACGCCCAGCCCGCCCCGCCGCGGCAGCTGAGAGCAGCACTGTGGAGACGTCGCCGCCGTTTGTCGCCGCCTCGCGTGTGGTGGTCAGCGTCGCCCCGCCGCCGGGACGGCCGACGCACCGCCGCGCCCTGGTGGCGGCGACCGTGCTGGTGCCGGTGATGGGCTTCGCCGGCCTGGAGCTGGGCGGCCTGGTGGCCATGGCCCACGCGCAATCGCAGGCGCAGGACCTGCGCGGCAGGGGACAGTACGACCAGGCGGTGGCGCTCTACCGCGTCATCGGCGACCGGGGCGGCGGCGTGGTGCTGCTGGCCCGGGGCGCCGTCAACTCCGCGCCCGGCGACGCCGGGCGGACCATCCTCGACTGGGCGGGCGCGCTCGACCAGCAGGGCCACGCCGACCAGGCGCTCTCACTGCTCGACAACGCGCCCAGCCTGGGCGGCGTCGAGCTGCCCGAGCCCGACGCGGCGCGCACCCGCGCCGGCATCGCCCTGCGCAGCGCCCGGGCCGAGGCGGCCGCCGGGCACTGGGACGTCGCCCTGCACCGGCTCGACCAGCTCCGCGAGGGCAGCCCGCCCGCCGACCTGGCCGCCCAGGGCGAGAAGCTGCGCCCCACCTACGCGCTGCAGGCGGCGCAGGAGCTGCTCAACGCCAACCACGGCGTCCTCGCCGCCGCCGCGCTCGACGACGTGGTCCGCCAGGCGGGCAGCTCCCCCGAGGCGTCGCAGGCGACCGCCCTGTTGCCGCGCGCCCTGCTCGCCGCCGGCCAGGAGACCCTCGACGCGCACGACCAGTCGCAGGCGCTCACCTTTCTTCAGCGCCTGGTCTCCGACTTCGGCACCACCGCGCAGGCGCGCCAGGCCCGGGTGCTGCTGCGGGCGCCGCAATCGGTGACCGGCACCGTGGTCCGCGGCAGCAGCGCGGTGCCCCACCTGCAGCTCCGCCTCGGCTCGCACTTCAGCCAGGTGGGCAGCGGCTACCGCACCAGCGGCCCCTACTACTACGCCACCACCGACGCGCGCGGCGACTTCACCGTCGACTCCGTGCCGGTCGGCGGACCCTACGTGGTCGAGCTGCTGGAGGGCTCGGGCTGGACCACCACCGTCGGTCCCGACGGCCCCGCCTACCAGTTCACCGTGCAGCCGCTGACGCCCGTCGACCTCGCCTTCATCGTCCTCCCCGGCTGAGCCCGTCGCGCATCGCGCGGAGCCCGTTGCCGCGCCTTCACACGAACGCCGCGCTGCGCCCGGTCCGCGACTGCGACAATGGCCGCGGTGCGTGAAGCCAGCGAGGTGCAGTCGGTGGTGCAGGAGCAGTCGTCGGTCGCCGAGATGATTCGCAACGGCATCGAGCAGATGCCGTACAACGCCATGGTGGGCGTGCGCATCACGGAGATGGACGGGGGGCGGGCGCGCGGGACGCTCGCGGCCCGGCCGGAGGTGGGCAACCACGTCGGCACCATGCACGCGGGCGCGCAGTTCAGTTTGATCGAAGCGATCAGTGGGGCGGCGGTGAGCAGTGCGTTTCTCGACCTGCTGGGGAGGGCGGTGCCCTTGGCGCAGGGGGCGGAGCTGACGTATCGGCGGCCGGCGCGCGGGGACGTGGTGGCGGATGCGGTTGTCGAGCCGGAGGAGATTGCGCGGGTGCGGGCGGACCTGGAGCAGCAGGGACGGTCGCGGTTCGACGTGCGCGTGACCGTCACGGATGCGGCGGGGACGCTGGCGACCGAAGCGACCATGCGCTGGTACATCCGGATGAACGCCTGACGCTCTGAGTTGCCCGCCGGGGCAATGTCGTCCCGTGGCAGCCGCGGCATCCGGCGGGCCGGATTTGCGTTGCCGCAACGCCTTCGTTAAGTACGCCCTGCCATCATGACCTCATTGCGCTGGATCGCCCACGCCGGACTCGCTGCAGACCGGCCCGGCGGGACCCCCACCCGCCTCACCCTCACCGGCGCCGAGCGACTGAAGGTCGACTGGCTGGAGATCGATGTTCGCTGCCCGGCAGACGGAACTCTCGTACTTCGCCATGATCAGCTTCTCCCCTCCCGCCGCCAGCTCGCTGAACTCAGTCTCGACGCCATCCGCAGTGAGGATCCCGACGTGCTGACCCTCGACGAGGCCGTCGAGGTGCTCAGGCCGAGCTCGGTCCCCACGCTCGTCGACCTCAAGGACTCCCGTGACGCGGCGGCGGTGGCGCGCTGGCTGGCGGCCCAACCCGACCCCGACGCCTGGGCGATCTGCAGCGACGACCCCGAGGCGCTGCGCCGCGCCCGGGAGATCGCGCCGAAGATCGCCCGCTGGCGCACCCTCCCCCGCGTCGCTCCCGGGCGCGGCGAGGGCGCCCGCCGCATCGCGGCCTGCGCGTTGCGCAGCCTCCTCTCCGCCCGGCTGCCGCGCCTCGTCGAAGAGGTCGGTGCCGCCGCGCTCAGCGTCGACCGCTACGCCGTCACCCCCGCGCTGAGCGCCGCCGCCCACCGCCTGACCACCCCGATCGCGGCCTGGACGGTGAACAGCCCACGGGCCGCCAGGCGCATGAACGCCGCCGGCGTCGACCTGATCACCACCGACCAGATCGAACGCATGCGCGCCGCAATCGGCCCGTCGCAAGACAGTGCTGCAACAGGTCGTTGCGATGAATGACAACCACGCCACGGCCCGGCCAAACGGCGGGCCCGAGGCCCTCCCAGGAAGTCGAATGCACATCGTGACTGGCCCGCTCCGCCGCAGCCTGAGGATCGCTCTCCGATCCCCCCTGGTGCGCGTCGGCGGAACCATCGCCGGCATCGCCATCCTCATCCACAGCGTCGACGTGGGCAAGGCGGCCAGCGGGCTGCGCGACGCCAACGTCGGCTGGGCCGCGCTGGCCATGGGGCTCACCGCCATCGCCCTGATGTCCTCGGTGCTGGAGTGGGGCGTGCTGCTCCGCGGCACCGGGCACCGCCTCTCCTGGGCCTCGCTCTCCTCCTGGTACCTGCAGGGCCTGTTCGTCGGCCAGGTGCTCCCCGCCGGGGTCGGTGGCGACGCGCTGCGCGCCGTCGAGGTCGGCAAGGTCACCGGACACGGACACGCGCTCGCCTCGCTCGCCGGCAGCCGCATGGCGGGCACGCTGGGCATGGCCGTCTGGGGCGTCGCCGGCGCCGTGCTGCTGCGCGCCTGGCTGGGCACCGCCGGCATCATCGGCGCCTGCTTCTTCGTGGTCGCCATGGTGGTGGCCTGGGTGCTGGCCCTCGGCGCCGACCGGGTGGTGCGCACCATGCGCGGCCACGAGTGCCGCTGGCGCAAGCGGGTCTTCACCGTGCTCAACCCCTTCACCGGCGCCTTCCGCTCCTACCGCGGCCGCCCCCACGTCCTCGTCCAGTGCCTGGCCGTCGGCGCCGCCGGGTGGGGGATCAACCTGCTGGCCCTGGCCTTCTTCGCCCGGGCGCTGGGGATCAACGCCGACTGGAGCATGTTCGCCGTGGCCATCCCGGTGACCCTGCTGGCCACCCTGGCACCGTTCTCGCTCAACGGGCTCGGGCTGCGCGAGGGCGTGCTGGTCGGGCTGCTCGCCCACGCCGGTGTGAGCAGCGGCAACGCCGGTGCGCTGGCCGTGCTCATCGACCTGCAGATGGTGCCCTTCGCCCTCTTCGGCGCCGTGCTCTGGATGCGCCGCCGCAAGGCGCGCGCCGCCGAGGCCGAGGTCGGGGGCGTGACCAGCACGCGCCGGCTGGCCGCCGAGCCGGTGGCCGCCTAGCCCGTCAGCCGCCGGCCGAGGGCTGCGGGGCGGGGAAGCGGAAGCCGATCACCGCGGCGCCGTTCTCGTCCTCACCCCAGACCGCGACGCCGCCGTGCGCCTGGGCCACTTGGGCGACCAGGCTGAGCCCGAGACCCATGCCCGAGGGCGCTTGCCGCCCGGACTCCTGGCCGCGGGTGAAAGGGCGGAAGGCGTCGTCGCCGACCTGGCGCAGGCCCTCGCCCTGGTCGTGGACCAGGACCTCGACGTGGCCGACCGTGGTGGCCACCGTGAGGGTGACCGGGCCGCCGGGGGGACCGTAGCGGCAGGCGTTCTCCAGCAGGTTGCGCATCGCCGTGAGCAGGTGGAAGCGGTCGCCGTGGACGGTGCCGCCGGCCAGCCCGTCCACGTCGCAGCCCAGCGTGATGCCCCGCGAGCGGGCGGCGTCGCGGACGAACTCCACGGCCTCGGCGGCGACGCAGTGAAGGTCGACGGGAGCGGACTCGAAAGCCAGCCGCTCGGGGGCGCGGGCCTCGACGGCCCGGCTGAGGTGGCCGGCCATGTCGCGCAGCGAGTCGAGGTGGCTGCGCATCGCCGCCAGGGCGATCCGGCAGCGCTCAGGGTCCTCGCGCACCACCTCGTCGTCGAGCAGCTCGGAGTAGCCGGCGAGCACGGTGACGTGGGCGCGCAGCTCGTGGGCCACCAGGCGCAGCAGCGGGCCGGCCTCGGCGGCGCGAGAGGCGGTCGCGCTCGTCCGGCCAGGCTTCGCCACGCTGCGTTCGTACATGACAGGAACGGCTCCACACCGACGGTCTTGGTGTTCTGTCAAATCCTACAGGAAAGGTATCAGATAAGCCCCCACCACGGCGCGGGTCGAGGCCCCGGGCGGTCGCTCAGGCCCCGGAGAGCAGCCGGACCAGCCGGTCGCCGCGGGGCGTGCCCAGGCCGGTGCAGGGGTCCCAGCCCGGGCGGGCGGTGTAGGCGCCGTTGCGGCCCTCGGTGACGTCGCGCAGCAGCGAGGCGTGCTCGTAGAGCAGGGGCGCGAGCAGGCCGACGGGCGTCTCGCGGCGCTGGTTGGCCATCGCCACCAGGGCGGCCCACAGCGGGGCGACGGCGCTGGTGCCGCCCAGCACCTGCTCGGCGCCGTCGACCTGGACGCGCCAGCCGGCCGCCGGGTCGGCGCTGCCGGCGACGTCGGGCAGGCCACGGCCAGGGCGGTCGCCCGAGCGGGGCGGGCCACCCTGCTCGCACGCCGCCTGCCAGGGCGGGGCGGCGAAGACCGCGCTGACGCCGCCGCCGCCCGCGCCCGCGCCGCCGGGGCCGTCGTTCCACACCTCCTCGCCGGCCAGGGAGAGCGGGCTGCGGTGGAGGTGCAGGCGCGTCCCGCCGCAGGCCAGCGCGCCGGGGCTCGACGCCGGGAAGTCGACGTGGGGACGGTGGTCGTGGACGTCGTCGCCGGAGCCGCTGTCGCCCGCGGCGACGCAGACGGTCACGCCCAGCGCGGCCGCGTCGCGCAGCACGCCGTCGATGGCGCGCAGGGCCTGCAGCGTCCAGGCCGGCTCGGCGGCTCCCCAGCTGATCGACAGCACCGACGGCCGCAGCACGGCGTCGTGCACGGCGGCGCTGACGCCGTCGAGAAAGCCGCGCTCGGTGTTGGGCGCGAAGTAGACGGCCAGGGTCGCCCCGGGGACGATCGAGCCGGCCACCTCGACGTCGAGCTGCACCTCGGCGTCGTCGGAGTGGGGGTGGCCGGACGGCGTGTTGCTGCCACCGTCGACAGAAACGTCGATGCTGCGCCGCGGGCGAACGCCCAATGCCGCAAAAGCACTCTCCAGCTCGGCGCGCCGGTAGCCGCCGCCGAGCTGGAGCAGGGCGACGGTCTGCCCGCCGCCGTCGAGGTGGCGCGGAAAGTCGTAGAGCGCGGCGACCTGCGCGGGCGTCAGCGACTCATCCCCGCCCGCGCCGCCGCGGGCCCGGCGGGCGATGCGCGAGCGCACCTGGGGACGGTCGTCGAGCCCGAAGACGCCCTCGATGGCGTCCGCCAGGGCGGCGGGGACGTGCACCGGGCCGAGGCGGCCACGGAAGCTTGTGCCATCGCGCTCCCAGCGCTGCAGCTCGACGTCGAAGGCGCGGCTCAGCGCCTGCGCGCTGCCCGACAGCACCACCGTCCGCCGCGCTGCATGCGCCGCGTCGACGCGCAGCCCGTGGTCGGTTGCGAAGGCGCTGACCCGGGCGACGTCCTCCACAGCGGCGCCGTGCAGCTCGGCGAAGCGCGCCCGGGTGAGCCGCGGGGTGGTGGCGTCCGCCCACGACGGCAGGGGTTTGCGAGGACGCAGGTGGACGCTGACCTGGAGCTGCTCGGCGCGGTCGCTGGGACCGACCGGGCGCGCACCGGGGAGGGCCCGGCGCTCGCTGCCGGCGAGGGGGACGCGGCGGCCCGACGCGGCGCTCACGGCCCGTCAGTGTGACGGCAGGCGGCTCAGCTCCGGAGCCGGGCCGCCGGGGATCACTCGGGCGGTCCGGCCTTGCCGAAGCCGCGGCGGTCCATGTCGCGCTCATGCTCGGCGACGCCCTCGCTCGCGTGGTCGGGCGCGGCGGCGGCGGAGTCGAAGTCCTCGTCCCGCTCCTTGGCCTCCTGGCTGTCGGCGTAGTCCTCCAGCTCGGGGAGCAGCTTCTCCGCCTTCTCCTCGGCGGACAGGCCGGGGTCGAGCTCGGCGGCGG
Source organism: Candidatus Angelobacter sp. (assembly GCA_035569495.1). Lineage (GTDB taxonomy): Bacteria > Chloroflexota > Dormibacteria > Aeolococcales > Aeolococcaceae > DASRDZ01. The sequence continues at coordinate 15,258 of DATMMX010000006.1, forward strand.
CGCGTTCGAGCTCCTCGTTCTCGTCGTGAGCGGCCATGTGACACCTCCGTTGTGGGATCACATGGTAGCGAGAGTTACTCGCGGGGCACCGACGTCGCCGCCGGGTCGAAGCTGCGCGTCCGCCGCGCCCTGACCCGGCGCCGCACCCCGCCCAGCGCGCCCTGCCGCGCCGCGCCGTAGACGGCCATGGCCACCCCCGCCGATCCCGCGGCGAGGAAGGCGAGCCGCGTGCCGCCGCGCTCGGCCAGCCAGCCGGCCAGCAGCCCGCCCAGCGGCGCCGTGCCGAAGAACACGTACGCGTAGAGCGACATCACCCGCCCGCGGAGCTGGTCGGGGACCATCATCTGCAGCGTCGAGTTGCTGTTGGCGGTGTAGAGGGTGAAGCAGACGCCGACCAGCGCGAGCACCACGGCAGTGCCGACCACGGTGCTCTGCGGCGCGAGCAGCAGCTCGAAGAGGCCGAAGCCGCCCGCGGCCGCGATCAGCAGCGGCATCATGGCGCGGGCCAATGAGGCGGTGAGCAGCGCCCCCAGCAGCGCGCCGAAGCCGAAGCTGGCGCTGAGCAGGCCGAACACCTCGGGACCGCTGTGCAGCGTGCGCGAGGCCAGCAGCGGCAGCAGGACGTTGAAGTTCATGCCGATGGTGGCCACAACCAGCATCATCACCAGCACCAGCCGCACCCGCGGCGTGCGCCACGCATAGGTGAACCCGGCGCGCACGCCGCGCAGCAGCGACTCGCCGCGATCGGCGCGCTGCACCGGGTAGAACTCCTGCACGCGCATCAGCAGCAATCCAGCCAGCACCGCCAGGAAGCTGGCCGCGTTGATCAGGAAGCAGATGCCCACGCCCGCGGTGCCGATGATCAGGCCGCCGAGACCGGGACCGACCAGCCGCGAGGCGTTGAACAATGAGGAGTTGAGCGCCACTGCGTTGGGCAGCTCGCGCCGTCCCACCATGCGCACCGTGAACGCCTGGCGCGCGGGCACGTCCATGATCAGCACGATGCCGTTGACACCGGCGATGACGTCGACCATCCACACCTGGGCGACGTGCAGCAGGGCGAGTGTGCCCAGCGCCGCGGCGGTGGCCATCATCGCCGTCTGCGTGGCCAGCAGCGTCTTGCGGTAGTCGAGCCGGTCGGTGAGCACTCCGCCGATGAGGCCCATCAGCGCGAAGGGACCGAACTGGCAGGCGGCGAGGACGCCCACCGCGACCGCGGAATGGGTGAGCTCGACGACGAGCCACGCCTGGGCGACGTTCTGCACCCAGGTGCCGGTGACCGAGACCACCTGGCCACCGAAGTAGAGCCGGTAGTTGCGGTGCTTGCGCAGCGAGTCGAAGGTGCGCGCGTGGCGGAGCGCCTGCACCGCGCTCACAGGGGCACCTCGGCGACCCGGGCCAGGGCGTCGAGGGCGTCGTCGAGGCGGCGCAGCTCGTCGGGGCTGAGCGTCTCCAGGCGCTGGGCCAGCCAGGCGGTGCGGCGGCGGCGCACGTCCTCCAGGGCGCGCACCCCACTGCGCGTGACCCGCAGGCCGACCCGGCGTTTGTCGCCCTCGCCGGCGCGGGCCCTCTCAAGCAGGCCGGCGGCTTCGAGGCGGTCGACGTGGCCGCTGATGCTGGCGGCGGTCATGCCCTCGCTGGCGGCCAGGCCGTTGACGCCGATGCCGGGGTGGCTGTGGATGGTGGCCAGGAGGGCGGCCTGGCCGCCGGTGAGGCCGAGGGCGTGGGTCTCGCGGCGGAGCTGGCGGGCGAGGCGGACCAGCAGGGGGCGCAGGCGGTTGGCGACGAGGAGCGGGTCGTGGACGGCTGTGGGCATATGTGGTTAGCTTGGCTAACTATACAGCACCGGCCAAAAAAGTCGTTCCGGTTGCCGGTCCTGAGCGGCAACGGGAACGGAGGGTTTTGAAAACGAGAGAGGCCGGCAGGGACGAATCCCCACCGGCCTCCAGTGGTCAGACCATGCGGCGCGCGCGGGTCAGTGCGCCGCCAGATCCCCCACGAACCCCGGCACCGCCGGCGTCCCAAACCCAGTGGTCATGTCCCACCCGGCGGTGGTCGGCCAGCCCGGCACACCGCCGCTCGGCGTGCTCCCGTCGGGGTTGGCCCCGTCGGTGTTGTTGGTCAGCACCCACGGCACGCTGCCGTAGGAGTGCGGCACCACGTCACTGAAGTCGCTCGACGGCAGGGTGTAGAGGATCGGCGCCAGGTGGCCGATCGGTCCCTTGCCCAGCGCGGCGCGCGCGGTGTTGACCAGGGCGACCACGCCGCCGGTCTGTGGCGAGCCGGCGCTGGTGCCGCCGTAGACGTGCCAGCCCGGCCGCTGGTAGCTGGGGAACGCGGTGATCCACACCAGCACGCCGCCGTTGACCGCGGCGTTCCAGGCCAGATCGGGCACGCCGCGGGCGTTGCCGCCGATCGCCGCGGCGACGCCGTTCTGCCAGGCGGGACGCGGGTAGATGGCGCTGGGCCCGCCGCCGCTGGCCGCGGGCAGCCCGGCCTCGTTCCAGACCGCCTCGCTGTTCCCGCCGCTGGTCCAGTTGTAGTAGTTGGCGGTGGTCGGCGCCCACGTCCAGCCGTGCTGCAGCTGGGTGCCGCCGACGGCGGTGACCCAGGGGCTGCTCGCCGGCCAGCCCACGGTCGGGTAGCTGTAGGTGGTGGTGTCCTTGTGCTGCTTGGAGACGCCGGTGGTGCCGTTGTCGCCCGAGGAGGCGAGCACGGTGTCACCCTTGGCGGCGGCCTTCTGGTAGACGGCGTCGAACTTGGCGGTCTGGCTCTGCGCCGCGCCCCCGAAGGTCGGCTCGGTGACGCCGAAGCTCTGCGAGAAGATGGTGCCCGCCGGGTAGCTGTCGATGGCCGCCGACATGGCGTTGAACAGGTTGGGGAAGCCCTGCACGCCCTCGGTCTCGGCGGGCGGCACGGCCAGCAGCACGATGTGCGCGGCCGGGGCGATGGCGTACGACCACTCGATGTCCAGGGTCGCCTCGCCCGACCAGCCCGCCGCTGCGGACGGACCGCTCAGTCCGTTGCTGCCGGTGTTGCTGTAGTCGGGCTGGCCCTGCGGGTAGACCTCGTCGAAGGCCGGCGCCGGGTAGGCGTGGCCGTTGATCGACCTGCCCATGTAGAACGTGGTGTAGAACTTCTGCAGGTCGGCGGCGGCGGTGGGGCTGCCGTAGGCGTCGACCAGCACGATGGTCTGGCCCTGGCCCATGTTGCCGGTGGCGTGGACCTGGTCGACGCCGTACGCCGCGGCGATGTCCTGCGGCGTGTAGCAGTGGTAATTGGCGTACGACTTGGTGCTGCCCGACGGGTCGGGCGTCGGCGCGGTGCACGCCGCCGGGCCGGTGGCCGGTTGCGTGCTGCTGTCAGGCGCCTCGATCGACAGCGGGACCAGCGCGGCGGTGGCGACGCCACCCCCCGCCGGCAGCGCCAGGCTGGCGAGCGTGGCGGGCACCGCGGCCGCGACCACGGCACAACGACGGACGGCTCTGTGCATCTCTGTCACTCACTCCCTGCCGATCGCGCGGGCTGCGCGCGGCCAATCAGTCCTTGCCCCTGACCCGCGCAGTCTGCGCGGGCGTCCGGGCCGCCGTCAATCGGCCGGCTTCGTCTCTGCGCAAACGGGGATGGCTCCACGCTTGTGCTACGGTCGGCCACATGGACACCCTGAGCTACGACGACGTGCTGGCCGCCCTGCGGCGTACCCAGGAACGGCTGGTCGCCGCCCTCGCCCCACTCTCCGGCGACCAGCTCGCCGCGGACTCCTACTGCGACGACTGGACGATCGCCCAGGTCGCCTCGCACATGGGCTCGGCCAGCGAGATCTTCGGCGGCCTGGTCGAGGCCGGGCTGAGCGGCGGGCCGGTGCCGCCCGCGGAGAGCAACCAGGCGATCTGGGACCGCTGGAACGCCAAGGCGCCGGACCAGCAGGCTGTCGACGCCATCCGTGCCGCCGCCGGGTTCATCGCCCACGTCGAAGCGCTGACGCCCGAGCAGACGGCGGCCTGGCGGCTGCGGGTGTACGGCGCGGAGCGCACCCTCGCCGAGCTGCTCCGCATGCGGCTGGCGGAGCAGGCCGTGCACACCTGGGACATCGTGGTCATGGCCGACCCGAGCGCCGCGCTGCCGGAGGACGCCACCGCGCTGATGGTCGACGCCCTGCCGATGATGGTGGGCTACGCCGGCAGGACGGCGGGCGACAGCGCGCACATCGCTGTCAGCACCGAGCAGCCGGAGCGCGCGTTTCTGCTGGAGTTGACAGAAACCGGCGTGCGGCTGGCGCCCGGGCCGGACAGCGCGACAACGGCTGAGCTGCGGCTGCCCGCCGAGGCGCTGGTCCGCCTGGTGTACGGGCGGCTCGACCCGGAGCACACGCCGCCGTCCGTGGAGGCGAAGGGCGTCGAGCTGGACACGCTGCGCGGGGTGTTCCGGGGCTTCTGACGCCGGCTCAGGGGGTGAGCTTGACGGTGCCCCCGGTCGAGGTGCTGCGACCGTAGCTGTCGGTGACGGTCAGCTTCCAGGTGAACAGGCTCCTGCCCGGCACCGCCTGGGTGTAGACGTGCGCCGCCAGTGCGCCGCTGCCGGTGCTGCCGTCGCCGAAGTCCCAGGCCCAGCCGACCAGCGTGGCGTCCGGACTGGTCGAGGCGCGGCCGTCGAAGCCGACGCTGCTGCCGTACTTCGCCCTTCCCGCGACCGTGGCCGCCGCGCTGGGCGGGTTGTCGGAGAGCACCAGCGCGGTGGCGGGAGCCGAGGCGACGCCGAGGTTGTCGACCACGGTGACCGCGGGCAGCCACGCGCCGGTGGTGTAGGTGTGCGTCACCGCCGGCGTCGTCGTCGTCAGGTCGACGACGCCGTCGCCGTTGAAGTCCCAGCGGTACTGCACCACGGTGCCGTCGGGGTCGTGCGACGCCGAGGCGTCGAGGGTGACCGTCAGCGGCGAGCCGCCCACGCTGGGCGTCGCGGAGAGCGCGGCCAGCGGCGGAATGTCGACGATCTGGCGGCCCTTCTGCACCGCCAGCATGGCGTTGACGTAGCCCGCGCCGCAGGCGCTGGCCGCGCAGCCCGGCATCGGCGTCGCAGTTTGGGCCAGGATCGACTTGATCTGATCCGGCGTCAGCGCGGGCGCGGCCTGCAGCATCAGCGCGACCACGCCGCTGACGTGGGGCGTCGACATCGAGGTGCCCAGCGCCACCGTGTAGTACGGGTCCCACTGCGAGGGCACGGTGCGCGGGTTGTTGGGGTCGGTGAGGTCGAACGGCGTCGAGTTGGCGTCGGTGACCACGCCGGTGACGGCCCGCGCCGAGGCGATGTACGAGCCCGGTGCGATCAGCGTCGGGTTGTGCACGCCGTCACCGGTGCTGCTGTAGGGGGCGAGCTGGCCCAGCTTGTCGCCGCCGCCGACGGCGATCACCCAGTCGGGGAAGGCGTAGCGGTTGAGCATGCCCGACTGGTTCTGCCCGGTGGCGCTCTGCCCGTCGTTGCCCGCCCCCATCACCACGGTGATGCCGGCGTCGTGGGCGGCCTTGGTGGCGACGTTGATGGGATCGTTGGGGTCGTAGGCGATGGTGCCGTCGCCCCACGAGCAGTTGACCACGCGGATGTTGTAGCGGGTGCGGTTCTTGACGATCCAGTCGAGCCCGGCGGTGGTGGCGATCATGTCGGTCGCCTGGCCCGCGCCGACGCCGATCAGGCTGGCGCCGGGCGCGACCCCGGTGTAGTAGCCGCCGCTGGCCGCGCCGGTGCCCGCGGCGATGCCGGCGACGTGGGTGCCATGGCCCGAGGTGGTGTCGGTGTCGACCACGTTCTCCTGGGTCAGCGTCAGCGTGCTGAACACCTTGGTGTAGCCGGCGATCAGCACGTTCTGGACCACGTGGTCAGGAAAGTGCACGTCGGGGTGGTTGCCGTCGATGCCGCTGTCGAGGATGGCGACGCCGATGCCGTGGCCGTCGTAGCCCAGCCGGGTGTGCACCGCGTCAGCCCCGATCAGCGGCACCGACTCGTGGAGGAACAGCTCCAGGTTGCGGTTCTGCCACAGCCCGCTGACCACGCCGCTCGACTGCAGCGCGGGGATCGCCGACACCGGCGCCTGCAGCGCCACCATGGGCAGCGCGGTGTAGGGCACGGCGGTGGCGCCCAGCGAGTCGAGCACGGTCACGTCGGTCGCGGTGGGCACGTGGTCGAGGACTCCGACCATCTGCAGCACCGCCGTGGGCGCCGAGGTGGCGACGGTGGCGGTGAGGAGAGGGTCGAGCGTCGCGGGTGTCTGCGCCGCGGCACGATGCAGGCTGGCGGCGGGCGCGGCAAGGGCGGCGGCGACCGCCACGACGGTGGCCAGGAGGATCCTGCGCGACGCTCTCCCTCTCACGCCCCGCATTCTTCGCCCGCGGTGCCCACGGATCCGTGACGTCTCGTCACAGCGCGGTGACGCGGCCGTCAGGTGTCGTGAAGCACGCGTTGCGCCGCCGTCACCCGGGGCAGGGTGGCGGGGTGGCGCTGTAGATCGAGGTCGACGTGCCCGTGCCCGTGCAGGTGGTGTCGTCGGCCAGCCAGCCCGCCGCGGTGCGGCGCACCAGCAGGTCGATCTTCACCGTGGCCCCGGGACCGAAGGTGAGCACCACGTGGTCGCTCCAGACGCTGGGGTCGGGGCTCTGGGTGACGCTCACCGACGACGACTGCCAGGTGTTCTGGCAGCGGCAGAGCGGCTCAGCCCGGGGCGTGGGGTCGCCGTCCAGGCGCGTGGCCAGGCGGCTGGTCACCGGGCAGTTGTCGTAGTGGTGCTGGGTGGCTCCGCAGGCGCTGCCGGTGCTCGACGGGTAGAGGTATTCGCCGACGTGCTGCGCGCCGCTGGGGTCGCTGGGCGGGATGAAATAGGGCGTCGGCTGCACCGACGGCCCGGGCGCGGGTGTGGGTGTGGCCGTCGGGCTCGGCGTGGCCGTGGGCTGGGGCGTGGGCGTCGGCTTCGGCGTCGCCGTCGGCGGCGCGGTGGTGTCGGGGCCGGCCGACTGCGAGGGACCATTCACCACCGCTGTACGATTCGTGCTGCCGCCGCCACATGCGGCCACGACCGCCGTGGCAGCGAGGGCGAGAATGGCGAGGACGTGCCGCCTGGCCGGTTGCATCGCCGCGAACCTTAGCAGCAGGCCGGTGGCCACACGAGTGACGGATGCCGTTCTGGAAACGTGATCGGGAGACCGTCAGGGGCAGCGACGAGACACGTCCTGACGCCGCGCCCGAGCCGGTGGTCGGCACCCGGCCCTGCTCGGAGCGCGACTGCCCCAATCAGACCGGCGAGCCCTGCGGCTACGTCGACCGCCGCTCGCGCACCTGCGGCACCGCCTGGTGCCCCGACCACCAGAGCCTGTTGGGCGGGGTCGTCTACTGCCGCCGCCACGCCGGCGTGGTGCGGGCGCTGCAGGGACAGTCGCAGGCGGTCATGCCCGACCTGGAGAACCGCGCGCCGTCGCTGTGCAACTGGGTGGGCCGCGACGTCGAGCAGGTGATCCAGGAGATCGTCACCGGCTACCGCTCCGAGCTGGGCACCGACCGCCTGATCGCCGACCCGGTCAGCCTGGTGTTCCTCGGCCCAGAACGGGCGCGCGTGTGGGAGCGCTCGTGGAAGCTGGTCGACCACACCGGCTGGAGCCTGCGCGTCGCCCTCGAGGTCGACGAGCTGCGCGACACCGAAGTTGCCGTCAGGGTTGGCCGCAACATCGTGGCCCGGATGACGCCCCCCTGGATCGACGCCCGCCGCCGCGGCGAGGTGGTCGCCCCCGACGTCGACGCCGAGCAGCGCGCCGAGTTCTACCGCGGCATCGCCGCCGCGGTGGCCTCGGCGATCGAGCACGAGCTGGCCATCCGCTAGGAGGCTAGCGGGACGCGACCGCCCCGCCGAGCGCTGCGCCACCGAGCACGGCGCCCAGCCACACCCGCGGCCCGGCGATCCCGTGCCGCAGGTGCACGCCCAGCATCGCCATCTGCCCGGCGGCATTCGCCGACGCCAACCCCACCGTGAGCCCGCGCTTGTTGCTCCGTGCCGAAGCGGCGACGGCGAGCCACAGCCCCAGCATCCCCACGCTGCCAAAGGCACGCTGCGGCGCATCGCTGAAGAGCTGGCGGCGTCGCGCCAGGAACGCCCCGGTGTCCGCGGCCCCCGCGAGCGCAGCGGCCTGGGTGAGCACTCTGGTCATCGCCGTCTCCTAAGCGGTGGGCACAATGCGAAACCCTTCGGCGAGATGCCCCTCGGGCAGCCCCTGCGCCTGGGCTGTGGCGGTCATCCACCCGCGCAGCATCTCCTCCAGGTCCTCGCGGTGGCCGACCTGGGAGACGTGGCTGCGCAGCGCGGCGACCTTGCGGTCGAAGGTCTCGGTGCAGTCGACGAAGGTGTCGGGGTCGGGGCCGCCCATCAGCCACACCTCGGCGACGGTGTGCTCCTTCCAGCCCTCCTCCAGCAGCTCGGGGTGGGCGAAGGGGTTGCGGGCGTCGGGGTAGACGGCGCAGAGCGTCGCCTCGCCGCAGGCGAGGTGGTCGGGGTGGCTGGCGAAGATGCGCTGGAAGTTGCGGATCGGCGACTGCGTCACCACGCGCTGCGGGCGCACCTGGCGGATCACCCGGGAGATGTCGCGGCGCAGCTCGATGCTCGGCAGCAGCCGGCCGTCCGGGTGGGCCAGCCAGTGGATGTCCGTGACGCCGACCTCGGCGGCCGCGGCGGTCTGCTCCCGGCGGCGCAGTGCGGCCATGTCGGCGCGGCTGATCGCCTCGTCGAAGCCGCCCGCGTCGCCGTCGGTGAGGATGCAGTACGACACCTGCACACCGGACCGGGTCCAGGCCGCGATGCTGGCGGCGGCGCCGAAGTCGACGTCGTCGGGATGCGCGGCGACGACGAGGATGCGTTCCAGGGGGGCCGGCACGTTCTGCTGGGTCACGGCCCGCATCGTACCGACCGCCGGGGCGGGCGCGACATCAGCGCGAGGTGGAGCGGCGCCTCCGGACGAGCGCGGTCGCGCCCACGAGCACCGAAAGCGCAGCAAGGCTGCCCATCCCCGCGGCCGCCGAGGCCCCCGAGGTGTTGACCAGCCCGACCGCGCCCGCGGTGCCGCCGCCGCCGCTCGACGCCGCCTCGACGTGCGCGCCCACGGTCACCACCTGCGGCTCGGCGACCTGCCCGTAGCTGCCCCGGTCGGGCAGCGGCGCAACGTCGGGCACGCTGCCCGCACCCTGCGCCCCGAAGGCGCCGCTCTCGACGCTCTCGTTCCAGGTGCTGACGTCGCTGCTGCCCAGCTCCGTGGTCAGCTCGTCGGCCGCCGCCACCGCCGCGCTGCGCAGCACCGACGTGGCGCCCCCGCCCGCGGCGAACCAGTCGTACGACGTCTCCCCGCGCAGCGCGGCGATCAGCGTCTCCTCGGCGTTGAGCTCGAACTTCAGCGTCGGCGCGGCCAGGTTGTCGACGCTGACCATGCAGCGCCCGGTGCCGCCGCACGCGTCCATGCCACTCAGCGTCAGCGTGTCCGCGGCGCCGAGGGTCGGCGCCAGCCCCGCAGAGATCAGCCGCTGCACGAAGCGGTCGAAGAACACCACCGCGGGCGTGTCGTACTTGCCGTCGTGGTTGGCGTCGACGCGCTGCAGGTCCCAGGAGCGCAGGTAGGGGAGCATCGCCTGCAGGCGCGCGTCGCCGCTGCCCTCCAGCGCTTTGGTCAGGTATGGCATGAACACGCGGGCCCGGTTGTCGGTGTAGGCGACGTCGCGGGGGAAGAGCGCGAAGCGGTCGAAGCTCTGGCCCCGGTTGGCCCTGAGCACCGCGTCGAGGGTGACCTGCTGGTCCTCGTCGCCCCAGACGCTGGTCGACGACGGGTCCAGCGACTTCGACCACCACCCCCTGGCCGGCTTGTTGTTCCAGTTGGTCATGAAGCCGGTCGACGGGTTGACCGCGTGGGGCATGTCGGCGAACTGCTCGAAGCCCTGCCAGTCGTAGGCGCCGTCGCCGGGCATGGGCAGGGTGGGATCGGCGTTGGCCGGGCGGATGGGCAGCTTGCCGGTGTGCCAGTAGCCGATGTCACCGAGGCCGTCGACGTAGAAGAAGTTGAAGCACAGCGCCATCGGCTGCAACGCGGCGGCGAAGTCCGCGGTGTTGTGCTGCATCCCCGCCCTGTCCCAGGCCAGCAGCGAGGTCACCAGGTTGCCGTCCAGCGACGACTGGCGCACGTAGAGGTGATGCGAGCTGTCCGGACCGGCGACGGCGGGGCCGTGCACGGTGCGGTACTCGGTGACCGTCTCCGCCTGCGCCGGGCAGGTCGGCGGCGGCTGGCCGGGGTTGGCCGCCTGCAGCCAGGGCAGCAGCTTGGTCGCCGTGGTCGGCGGGTTGTTGCAGTTGAAGGTCTCGACGCTCTGCTGCACCGTCAGGGTCTGCCCGTCGTGCACGTACGTGGTGTTGCCGCTGTCCAGCTTCTCCAGGAAAAGGTCGGAGTTGGCATCAAGTCCTGAGGTCACCGTCCAGGCGCTGTCCGAGTTGCGGCCGATCACCAGCAGCGGGATGGCGGGCACGGCGACGCCGCGCTCGTCACGCTGCGGGTCGTGCAGCTCGGCCTCCCAGAAGAAGCCGGGTACGGCCCAGCCGGTCTGCGGTCCGCCGTAGAGGCGCGGGTTGCCGTCGTCGCTGCGGCTGCCGCTCTCCACGATGGCGTTGCTGCCGAAGCGCGGGATGGCCAGCAGGCGCTGCAGGGTGGTCACCGCCTCGGTCTGCGCGGTCAGCCTGGCCGCAGCGCTGGACACGTCGGCGACCGACGGCAGCAGCGCGGGGTCGTGGTTGGCGTACGGCGAGAGACCGCCCGAGCTCGCCGGGACCGGCGTGCCGGTGTGGCGCGGGAAGAGGCCGCTCGAGTCCGGGATGGTGTGCGGCGCGCGCGGGTCGTCGAGCGGGTAGAGGTCGGCGAACGCCTTCTCCGCGGCGGGTTGGCCGAGCTTGCCCACCAGGTCGAGGTAGGTCTTGGCGGCGGCGATCTCGCCGTGGCCGAACTCGCCGAAGAAGCGTCCCGCGTACTCGCCGAAGGCGATGGTGTCGTCGTCTTTCCATGCCGCGATGGGGAAGTCGTTGAGCAGCAGGAACTCGGCGGGCGCAACCGCCGGGTTGCCGTTGACCTCGGTGATGTACTGGTTGATCCCCGCGGAGAACTGGGCCAGCTCGGCGCGCACCGAGGCGGGCTGCCTGGCGAGCTCCGCGGTGCGGCCCGCGGTCCCCTCGCTGACCTGGCGCACCGCCCTGTCCATGGGCAGCGCGCTCGCCCCGGTGAGCTCGGCGAGGGTGCCGTGGCCGACGTGGCGGAAGGCCTCCATCTGGAACATGCGGTCCTGGGCCATGGCGTAGCCCATCGCGTAGTAGAGGTCGTTCTCCGAGGCCGCGTAGATCTGCGGCACGCCGCTGCCGTCGCGGTAGACGGTGGCGGCGGCATGGGGGGCGAGCGAGGCGCCGGTGCCGGTCTGCTCGAACTGGAACGGCTTGTACTGCCAGTTCGCATACAGGGGGAGCTGGTCGGCGAAGTTGGGCCCGTAGCTCGACGACGCGCCCGCCTGGACCGCGGCGAAGCTCTGCATGCTGATGTAGCCCGACTCCCCCGGGGGCACCACGTTGACGGCGTGCATCCGGTCGGCCGGGACGGCCTGGGCATGCCCGGCCAGCGGGGTGGCCACGGCGGCGGCGAGCAGGGCGGCGAGCAGCGCCGGCAGTCTTCTCACGGTGGGCGTGTGTCCTCCTCGGTCTGTGCGTGCCCGCTCCGTGGGTACGACCGTCGCGGGCCCGGCTTTCTTGCGCCGGCGCCGCCAGGACCGCCGTGCGGGAGTCGTTCCCCAGGAGTGGACGCGCCGCGCTCCGACCCGCTGATCTCGCGGTTGCGCGCCTGCGCCGGGCGGTACGCATCGGCGACCATGAGGGTCCCCATGCAACCCATGCGCTCTGTGCTTGGGGTGCAGCTGCGACCCACGGTGAGCAGGGTCGTCGGGTTGCGTCGCCGGGCGATGGCGGGTGGCGTCCACCGTGGAGGCGCCGCCGCGGGCCTGGTGGTGGTCCTGGCCACCGCCGCGGTCCTCGCCGCACCCCTGGCGCGCAGCTCGGCCGGCGCTCACGCGCAGCAGCACCCGACCGATCCCCCCGCCGCGCAACGCCCGGGCCTGGCCGTGGTCCAGGCCGGTGCCGCTCCGCTCACGCTCGCCCCCGCCTCGGGCGCGCCCGCCCCCCCGCCGCCCGACGTGGCCGCCGCGGCGCTGCGTCCCCACGAGATCTTCGGCTTCGCCCCCTACTGGACGCTCGACATCTCCGGCGGCTTCGACCTGCGCTCGCTGAGCACGCTCGCCTACTTCGCCGTCGACGCCAACCCCGATGGCACCGTGCAGCGCTCCGGCGACGGCTGGACCGGCTACAGCAGCGACGCGCTCGCCGCCCTGATCACCCGCGCCCACCAGTCGGGCGTGCGCGTGGTGCTCACCGTCAAGAACTTCGACAACGCGCAGCTGCACACGCTGGCGACGGCGCCGGGCGCGGCCGACCGCCTCGCCGGCGAGCTCACCGACCTGGTCCGGGCCAAGAACATGGACGGCGTCAACGTCGACTTCGAGGGCACCGGCGGCGCCGACCGCCAGCCGTTCGCCGCGTTGGTGTCACACCTGGCACAAACGTTGCACGGCGTGAACCCGCACTGGCAGGTCACCGCCGACACCTACGCCGGCTCCGCGGCCGACTCGGGCAGCTACTACGACGTCGCCGCCATGGCGCCCGCGCTCGACGCCTTCTTCGTGATGGCCTACGACATGTACGGCGACGGCTCGCACGCCCAGCCCAACGCACCGCTGAGCGGCTACCCCTCGAACGACACCGACGCCATGGCCGCGTACACCGCGGTGGTGCCGGCGTCGAAGGTGCTGATGGGCATGCCGTTCTACGGCTACGACTTCGCCGTCGCCGACAACCAGCCCAACAGCGCCGCCAGCGGCAGCCCGTCGCCGCAGTCGTACGCGCAGATCGTGGCCGCCAACCATCCCGTGATGTGGGACACGCGCGGGCAGGTGCCCTTCACCTCGTACCAGGACGCGGGCGGCGCCTGGCACGAGCTGTACTACGACAACCCGCAGTCGCTGGCGCTCAAAGCGCAGCTGGTCAACAGATACGCGCTGCGCGGCCTCGGCGTGTGGGCGCTGGGCATGGATGGCAACGACCCAGCGATGATGGCGGCGCTGCTCGGCCACGCCGCGCCGCTCAAGGTGATCGTCCCGGGCAAGGGGACGGCCAGCGCGGGTCCGGCCTCGGCGCCGCCGGGGTCGGCGGGTGGGCCGCCGCCAGGCAGCGGGGCACCGCCGCCTCCGCCGCCACACTCGTCGGGGCCGTCGCAACCTCCGCCGTCGCCGTCGCCGAGCCCGTCGCCTTCACCGACCGGCAGCGGCAGTCCGCCACCGCCGCCGACCGCGCCACCGCCACCGACACCGCCCCCGCTGCCGACGATGCTCTGACGGCTCGGCGCCCAGTCAGCCGGTCAGTCGCTGCGCGCGGGTCGCATCTCCGCGTCGGAGGCGTGGTAGTGGTCGCTGATCTGCACCCAGCTCGCCGCGTTGACCCCGCCGGGCAGCGGCGTGTTGCCGTCGAAGTAGCGCACCGTGCCGGTCTCGCTGTTGCGGTACTCGCCGGGACTGACCACCGTCCCCGGTGAGAACGCCACCGGGCGGCTGGGCCGGTCGGGCTCGTGCAGGTGCTCGCCGATGTGCTCGGCGGTGTCGGGGTGCTGGGCGTGGTAGTGGTCGCTGACCTGCTGCCAGCTGGGTGAGTTGGGGCTGCCCGGCAGCGGCGTGTTGCCGTCGAAGAAGCGGACGGTTCCGGTCTCGGTGTTGCGGTACTCGCCCGAGCTGACCACCGTGCCCGGGCCGAAGAGCACCGGCCGGCTGGGCTGCTCGGGGTTCGACCGGGTCTCGCCACCGATGCCGCCCGAGGCGTCGAGCTGGGCGTGGTAGTGGTCGCTGACCTGTTCCCAGCTCGGCGAGTTGACCCCGCCCGGGATCGGCGTGTTGCCGTCGAAGTAGCGGATCGCGCCGCTCTGCGTGTTGCGGTACTCGCCGGGGCTGACCACGATCCCCGGGCTGAAGCGGACGCCGTGCTGAGGCATGGGCTGGTCTCCTCGCCGACTCGCGATGTGCGCTGATGCGCTGGGTCAGTCTAGGAGCTTGCGCGCGGCGACGTGCCCGGCCTACGCGCCGAGCTGTTCGGCGCCGACGACGCGCGCGCTGGTGGCGGCGCGGCCGGCGCGGAGGAAGCGCTCGACGGTGGCGCTGAACTCGGCGGGGCGTTCCAGCTGCGGGCAGTGTCCGCAGTCGTCGAAGAGGTACAGCTGGGCGTTCTGAATGCGGCGCTGCAGGGCGGTGCCGTGGGCGGCGGGGATGAGCCTGTCCTGCCGTCCCCAGAGGATCAGGGTGGGGACGTGCAGCGTGCCGGCCTCGCGCATCAGCCGGCCGGAAGCGAGCTCGCGAACCACGTCGTGGCCGAGGTCGTGGAGGCGGTTGACGTGCGCCGGGCTGCCGTGGTGGGCGGCGAAGTCGCGGGCGCAGGCGGGGTCGATCGAGGCCGGGCGGTGGAAGACCAGCGTCGAGTAGATCTCGGCGACGATGCGCTCCAATACCGGTTGGGGCAGCACGCGCGCGGCGGGTTCGCTCAACGGCGGCAGGCGGAAGAGCTGGGCGGTGACCAGGCGCCACCACAGCGGCACGCCGGTGCCCAGCCCCGCGCAGTCGACCAGCACCAGCTTGCTGACGCGCAGCGGCGTGCGCAGCGCAGTGTCGAGCGCGATGGCGGCGCCGAGCGAGTTGCCGATCAGCGTGGCCCGGCCGCGCGGCGCCACGCGGGCGATCAGCTCCTCGGTCCAGTGCGCGTACCAGTCGAGCAGCGGGCGGTGGGTCGAGGGGTGGGAGCGGCCGAAGCCGGGCAGGTCGGCGGCGATGACGTGGTGGTGCCGGGCCAGCGCGGGCATGGTGTAGCGCCAGGTGGCCAGGCTGTCGCCAAAGCCGTGGAGCAGGATGAGCGGCTCACCCGCACCCATCTCGACGACGTTGGTGCGCGTCCCCGCGATGCGCAGCGCATGGCGGCGCTCATCCGCCTGAGAACCCTCCGGCCAGTGCACGGCGGCCATGGCACTTCAGTGTAGGTCACGCGGCTGCAGCGGTTGTAACGAAACTGCAGCGGTTGGCCAGAACCGGTGGGTCAGGCGGCGATGCGCAGCCGCGGAGTGTCCGCGGTGGCGACATCCGCGTCGACGCGCGCGGCGAAGTCGCGCAGCAGCGGCCACGTCGAACGCGGCGCGCGGCGGCCTGCCATCAGGCCGAGGTGTCCGCCCTGCACGACGTGATACTCGGTGGTCGCCGCGGGAAGCACGTCGCACCACGCCTGCACGACCGGCGCGGGCGCGAGCACGTCGGTGGTTCCCGCCAGCACCATCACCGGCAGGTCGATGCGGCGCACGTCGGCGCGGCGGCGGCCGACGCGCATGGTGCCGTCGACCAGGCGATCGTCGAGCAGGCCGCGCACCAGCTCGTAGCCGGCACGTCCGGGGTAGGCGGCGAAGGCGTCGACGTACTCGCTCAGCGACTCGAAGTGGACGAGGAACTCGCGGTCGTCGAGGTTGCGCAGCAGGGTCAGCGGCTTGGTGAGCTGCTTGAGCGGCGAGGTCATCTTGAAGGTGAGCGACACCAGCGGCGCGGGCAGGCCGGTCTCGCGCGCGACGCGCAGCGCTGCGGCGGTGATGGGCAGGCGCCCCAGCGGGTAGAGCGGGTGGCCGCGGCGCAGGTCGAGCGGGCTGGCCAGCAGCGCCAGCGCGGCGACGCGCGAGCGCGCCGGGCGCGAAGTGGCGTAGAGCGCCGCGAAGATGCCGCCGGCGCACCACCCGGCGAGGATCACCGGCACGCCGCCGGAGTCGTCGGAGGCGACCGCCACGGCGCGCGCGACCAGCCTGTCGACGAAGTCGGCGAGCGACATGTCCCGGTCGGCGACGCCGAGCGTCCCGTAGTCGAGGACGTAGACGCGGAAGCCCTGGTCGGCGAGCCACTGCGCCATCGAGGCGCCGCGACGGATGTCGTACACGCGCGCAGTTCCGCCCAGAGGTGGCACGAACACGATGGGCAGGGCGTGGCGCGGGCCGGCGGGGTCGTGACGGCGCACCTGGCAGTGCGGCTCGTCGAGGACCACGGCGTGCGGCGCCGGGCGGGTGTCCGAGAGGCGGCCGCGGAAGACGCGCTCGCCGAGGTTGGCGGCGGCGCGCAGCGAGGCCCCGGCGGTCTGGGCGGCGAGGTCGACCACGGCTGCGGGGATGGGCACACCGGCCACTGTCGTTCTCCTTCCTGCTGGTCCGCGCCGTCGCGCTGCGCTGCGGTCGCGGCCATGGTACGCTCGGCCTCGTCGCCGTCCTAGACGGACGTCCAAATAGTAGCGTAGAACCCCATGGCCAGCGCAACCCCCCTGCCCCACCCCTCCGGCCCCTCGCGCGCCGACGAGCGCCGCGACCAGATCCTCGCCGCCGTGCTCCGCTGCCTGGGCGAGGGCGGCTTCGACGCCGTCTCCATGCGCGCCGTCGCCCACGGCGCCGCGGTGCCGCTGGGCAGCCTCCACTACTACTTCCGCAACAAGGAGGAGATGGTCGGCGCCGCCCTGGCCCGCACCGTCGACGACACCATCGCCGGGATCATCGCCGGCGTGGACGAGACCGCCGCGCCGCGCACCCGCCTGCGCACCCTGGTCGTCGAGGCGCTGCCGCGGTTGTGCGCCGACCCCACGCTGGTCCCGGTCTACATCGGCTTCTGGAGTTGGTGCCAGAAGGTGCCGGAACGCCGCGCCCTCTACCACCGCGTCTCCGAGATCGTCCACGCGCGGCTCCGCCTGCTCATCGAGCAGGGCGCCGTCCGCGGCGACTTCCACCCCGGTGACCCGGGCAGCGCCGCCACCCTGGTGCTGAGTGCCCTGATCGGCTTCCTCCTCGACCACCACGGCACGGGGGACATTCCGGTGGCCCTGGTCGAAGGGCTGCACGCCCGCATCGAGGCGGCCCTCGGCGCGCGCTGATTCCGCGGGGTGCCCCACAGCCGCCACCCCGGCCTGGTAGCGTCGCCCGCCATGAAGACTTTCACCAGCGCGGACGACCTGCGCGCCGCTGTCGGAGAGCACCTCGGCTACAGCGACTGGCACGTCGTCGACCAGGAGCGCATCGACCGGTTCGCCGACGCCACCGGCGATCACCAGTGGATCCACGTCAACCCGGAGATGGCCAAGCTGGGGCCGTTCGGCACGACGATCGCCCACGGCTACCTCACCCTGTCGCTGATCCCCTGGCTGATGGGCGAGGTGGTCGCCTACGAGGGGGTGAAGATGGGCGTCAACTACGGGTGCAACAAGGTGCGTTTCCCCGCGCCGGTCAAGGTGAACTCCAGGGTGCGCGCGGGCGCCGAGCTGATCCTGGCAGAGGACGTCGCGGGCGGCGTGCAGCTCGTCAACCGGGTCACCATCGAGGTCGAGGGCGCCGAGAAACCGTCGTGTGTGGCCGAAACGGTGTCGCGGGTGTACTTCTAGGCGCGCCGGCTACTGCTGTTGCTGCTGCTGGCGCTCCATCGGCCCCAGCCGGTGAGCGGCGGCCGCCTCCTGCAGGCTCATCCGGGTGACCCGCACCGACACCTCGGGCGGTGCGCCGCCGGCCTCACCGAAGTAGAGCCCGCGGTGCGGCGCCACGTCGCCGTAGTCGCGGCCCACGGCGAGGCGCACGTGGGAGCCGCCGATCAGGACGCCGTGGGTGGGGTCCAGCCCCACCCAGCGGCCGTCCTGCCCGCACACCTCTGCCCAGGCATGCGACTCCCCGACCACCTCGGTCTCCTCGGGCTTGGGACCGAGATAGCCGCTGACGTAGCGAGCGGGCCAGCCCGCGCCCCGCGCCAGCGCGCAGAACAGGTGCGCGAAGTCCTGGCACACGCCCGCGCCCGCGTCGAGCAGGTCGTCGATCGAGCTGTCGACGGTGGTGACCCCCGACGTGTAGGTGAACTCGGTGGGGATGCGCCGCGCCAGCTCGACCAGGGCGTCGAAGCTGCGGTCGTCGCCCGCCCATTCGCTGAGCAGCGTGGCGGTGGAGTCGCCCAGCGGCACGCGCGGTGAGGGCAGGGCGAACTCGACATTGGGGTCGCGCTGCAGCGCACCGGGATCCCAGCGCTCCAGCCGGCGGCGCCGCGGCTGTCCCGTCGACACGACTGACTGCGTGGTCAGCTCCAGCAGGTCGTGCGGGGCGGCGACGTCGATGCGGTGGACCACGTTGCCGTAGAAGTCGACGCGGCTGCGCGGCACCGCCGCGGGCTGGCTGGCCAGGGTGAAGGTGAGCACGCGCTGGCCACCGCGATGGCGCGGGTGCATGCGCACCTCGTTGTACGACGCGGTCACCGGCCCGCTGTAGCGCAGCGTGGTGCGGTGGTTGATGGCGAAGGTCAGTGGTTCAGAACCCACGTGTCCTTGCTGCCTCCGCCCTGCGAGCTGTTGACCACCAGCATCTCCGGCGACCCGGCCACGCGGGTGAGACCGCCGGGCACGATCCACGGCTGCTCGTCGAGCAGCACGAAGGGACGCAGGTCGACGCAGCGCGCCTCGAAGCCGCCCTTCTCACCGAGGCACACGGCGCGGGAGAGCCGCACCTCCTCCTGCGCCAGCCACGCACGCGGATCGGCGACCACCCGCGCCACCATCTCCTCGCGCTCGCTGCTGCTCATCAACCGTCCGAAGTGGATGCCGTAGCCGCCGCTGGCGTCGACCGGCTTGAACACGATGCGGTCGATTCCGGCCACAACGTGCCGGCGCTGCACGGGGTCGGTGAGGTCGTACGTGGGCACGTTGCCGAGCAGCGGCTGCTCGCCGAGGTAGTAGCGGATCATCTCGGGCACATAGGGGTAGATCGCCTTGTCGTCGGCGACGCCGGTACCCGGCGCGTTGGCCAGGGCGACATTGCCCCGCCGCCACGCCTCGATCACCCCCGGCGCGCCCAGCATGGAGTCGGCGCGGAAGACCAGGGGGTCGATCCACTCCGAGTTGACGCGCGAGTAGATGACGTCGACGTGCTGGTAGCCGCCGTCGGCCTCGCGGCGGTAGACCTCGTCGTCGTGCACCCACAGATCGCGGCCCTCCACCAGGGTCGCGCCCAATCCGTCGGCGAGCAGCCCGTGCTCGTAGTAGGCGGCGTTGAACGATCCGGGAGTGAGCACGGCGATGTCGGCGACCCAGGGCCGCGGCGCGATGCGCTGCAGGATGTCGAGCAGGCGGCTGGGGTAGTCGGTGATGGCGCGCACGCCGGCGCCGCTCAGCCACTCGGGAACGATGTCCTGCATGGCGGCGCGGCTGGTCAGCGCGTAGGCGATGCCCGAGGGCACGCGCACGTTGTCCTCCAGCACCATGAACTCGCCGCCGACGCGCACCACGTCGATGCCCGAGACGTGGCACCAGGTGCTCCGCGGCGGCGCGGCGCCGACCACGTCGCGCAGGTAGCCCGTCGAGCTGTAGACCAGCGACGCCGGGACGACGCCGTTGCGCAGCGCGCGCTGGGCGCCGTAGCAGTCGGCGACGAAGTGGTCGAGGGCGACGGCGCGCTGGGCAAGGCCGCGTTCGAGCTGGCGCCACTCGGCTGCGCCGATGATGCGCGGCACCGGGTCGAAGGGAAAGATCGGCGCTCCGCCGTCGACGGGTGCGGGTGCGCCGAAGGTCACGCCGCGGTCGGCGAACCATCCCGAGGCGGCGTGCTGGATGTCGCGCAGGCGGGCGTGCTCCCCCTCGGCCAGAGTGGTGAAGAGGCGCTGGTACGGCTCACGCGGCGAGCCGTCCGCGCCGAGGCACTCGTCAGCCGCGTCGGGCAGCACGGCGGGCACCTCGGAAGTCTGGACCACCACAGCACGGTACGTGCTGCCGGCGCCCCCGCGAATCGTGCGCGCTGCACCAAGCGCGGCGAGCGGCGATTGGTGCGCTACTGCTTGGCGAACTCGAAGGCGAGGTGGACGAAGGTGCGCACAGGCGTTCCGCTCGGGCCCTTGGGCACGACGGTGAGATCGCCCTGGTCGTTCCACACCGTGCCGGCGATGTCGAGGTGCACCCAGGGCAGCTCGCCGGCGAACTCGCGCAGGAACACCGCGGCGGACACGCTACCCGCCTCGCGACCGCCGATGTTCTTCATGTCGGCGACCTCGCTGGTCAGGGCGACGTCGTACTCGGGGTGCATCGGCATCGGGGCGACGCGATCGCCACCGCGGCGCGAGGCCCGCGCCACCATTGCCGCGAAGTCCTCGTCGTTGGTGAACATGCCGGTGTTGACATGGCCGAGGGCGACCACGATGGCGCCGGTCAGGGTGGCCACGTCGACGATGTGGGTCGCGCCCATGCGCTTCGCCCACTCGATGCCATCGGCGAGGATGATGCGGCCCTCGGCGTCGGTGTTGAGCACCTCGATGGTCTTGCCGCTCATCGAGGTGAGCACGTCGCCGGGCTTGTAGGCGTGGCCGCTGGGCATGTTCTCGGTGGCGGGGACGACGCCGATGACGTTGGCCTTCGGCTTGAGCTGGGAGATCGCCCACATGGCGCCGAGCACGGCCGCGCCGCCGCCCATGTCGAACTTCATGGTCTCCATGCCGGCGGACGGCTTGATGGAGATGCCGCCGGTGTCGAAGGTGATGCCCTTGCCCACCAGGGCGAGGCGCGGTCCGTCGGGGGCGCCGCCGTCCCAGCGCACCGCGATCATCACCGGCGGCTCGTCGCTGCCCTGGGCGACGCCGAGCAACGCACCCGCCTTCTCGCGCTGCAGCGCGGCCTTGTCGAGCACCTCGACCTCGAGGCCGGTGCCCGCGAACAGCTTCTGCGCGGCCTCGGCGAGCAGCGTCGGCGTCAGCTGGTTGGAGGGCGCGGCGGCCCAGGCGCGCACGGTGTTGGTGGCCTCGGCGAGGATCACCGCCTGCCGCAGCGCCTCGTCCACGCCGGGCCGTCCGTCGAGACCGCCGACGGCGATGCTCTCGATGCCGGGGCCGTTGTCCTTCTTCTCGCTCTTGTTGCTGTCGCCCTGGTAGTTGCCCAGCGCCAACCCGGTGGCCACGGCGTGGACGGTGTCGGGCAGGGCCGCGGCGGACTCGCCGTTGCGGCCATGAATGGCATCAACGACGGCGCCGTCGACGTAGGCGCTGACGCTGTGCGCACCTTGCTTGCGCAGCGCGGCGCCGGCAAACCAGAAGGCGTTGTGCAAGCGGTAGGTGTCGAGCTGCTTGGGCTTGCCCAGGCCGAGCACCATGACCCGCTTGCTGGGCATGCGGCCGAGGGTGTGGATCACCGTGCGCTCGGCGAACTTGCCGCTCAACTCCTTGCCGTCGCGCATCTCGGTGAGCAGGCCGTCGAGCGCCCTGTCCACCTCCTGCGCCGCGGGCGAGAAGCCGTCCTCGAAGGCGGTGACGACGACGGCGTCGCTGTCGACGTCGGTGACGGCGCGGGTTTGCGTGCTGGCTTGGACCACGATCACTCCACTGACTGGGCCACCGCGCGTTCGCGGTAGCGTCGTTCGATTGCACTCACTCGGGCGATGTTGGGCTGCTCGCTCGCCTCGACGCCCGCGGTGTGCAACCAGGCGTCGACGATCTCCTCGGCCAGCGCAGCGCTGCTGGCGCGCAGCGAGAGGGCGAGCACGTTGGCGTCGTTCCAGCGGCGGGCGCCGCGAGCGGTCTCGGCGTCGCCGCACAGCGCCGCGCGTACACCGGGAACCTTGTTGGCGGCGATGCTGACCCCGGTGCCGGTCCAGCAGCAGACCACGCCGCCGTCCACCGCGTGCGAGGCGACCAGGCGGGCGACCTGCTCGGCGACGTCGGGCCATGGCGTCGCCGAGGCGGAAACCGCGCCGACGCGGACCACGCTGCAGCCGTTCCGCTCCAGCCGGTCGGCGATGCCGTCGGCGACGGGGTGGCGCATGTCACTGCCCACGGCGATGCGGCGCTGCGGGGTGCTCATGCCGTCGTGCCCTTGCCGAGCGAGGCCCGGATGCGGCGCACGTCGGCGGCGGTGAAGCGGTTGCGGCCGAGGTCGTCGACGGCGCTGGGGTGGATGCGGTCCTCGCGGATCCAGTTGACCACCACCTGCGGCTTGACGCCCAGCATCGGGCCGACCTCGACCGGGCCGTAGAGCTCGCCCTCGACCGGCTCGGGGCGCGCGGAGTCGTCCGAAGAAGGTGGCGTCACCGGACGGATGGTAGCGCGCGGACGCCGGGCCCATGGTGCGGGTACGGCGGCGCCACAATGCCAGGCGAGCCGTGGACCGCTTGCAACTTCGCGAGACGCTGATCGACCAGGCGCTGCAGCGCGGCTTCGTGGCCGCGGGCATCGCCGGGGTCCGCCCCTTCCTGCGCGCCCGTGAGCGCGGGCTGCGGGCGGTCGCCGAGGGGCGCATGGACGGGATGCCCTGGTACACCGCGTCGCGCGTGCTCGGCATCACCGACCCCGCGGGGCCGCACCCCTGGGCGCGGTCGCTTCTGGCGCTGGCCTGGCCCTGTCCGCCTGCGGGGGCGGCGCCGGCTGGTGGCGAGCCGGGGCGGCCGCGCGGGCGGATGTCCTCGTACGCCTGCGTGCCGGGCGCGGACTACCACGACGTGCTGGCGGCAGCGTGCGACGACCTCGGGGCGTGGCTGGTGGCGCTTGTGCCCGGTGCGCGGTGGAAGCGCTTCGTGGACCACGGCTGGGCGATGGACCGCGCCGTCGCCGAGCGCGCGGGAATCGGCTTTGCGGGCAAGCACGCGGGGACGATCACGCGCACCGCCGGGTCGTACGTGCTGCTCGCGGAGATGCTGCTGTCGGTGTCGCTGCCGCCCACGCCCGCGTCGCGGCGCTCCTGCGGACGGTGCAGCGCGTGCATGCCGGCGTGTCCCACCGGCGCCATCGTCGAGCCGGGGGTGATCGACGCGCGACGCTGCATCTCGTATCTGACCATCGAGCACCGCGGGCCGATTCCCCTTGCCCTGCGGCCGCTGATGGGGACGTGGGCGTTCGGCTGCGACCTGTGCCAGGAGGCGTGTCCGATCAATGAGCGACTCGCGCCGGCGCCGCTTGCGGATGTTGGGGCGTCGACCGCCGGGGGCCCGGTGCCGTTCCCTGATCTTGTGGAGTGCCTGCAGCTTTCGGATGCGTCCTTTCGTGAGCGGTTCCGGCATACCGCGGTGTGGCGCGCCGGGCGCGCGGGGCTGGCGCGCAATGCCGCGGTGGCGCTGGGCAACGCCGGAGACCGTGCGGCATTGCCCGCGCTGGAGGCGGCGCGCGACGGCGATCCTGACCCGGTGGTCCGCGACGCCGCGCGGTGGGCGATCGCGCAGCTGGGCGGCTAGGGGCTATCCGCCGTACTCCGCCACCCCGTCAGCACCGACGAAGTACGCCACGAAACGAAGCCGCTCCCGGGCGAGGGCCGGGAGCTTAGCCACCAGCGCCCTGTATTGGGGGTTGTCGGGCAGGGCCAGGCCGTAGCGGGCATCCGGGTCCATCAGCCGCTGGACCAGCTCCCCAAGCGCCCCAATGACGTAGTTCGCCTGTTGCGGCTGCAGGGCAGCTTCACCCTTGGCTTCGAGGACAACGTGTTCACTGCCTCGCCGAGCGTCGATGTCGATCCCATGTTGACGGCCGATCATGAGTGTGACCGTATACCCAAGACTTTCCAGGTGTGCCGCCACTCGCTGCTTCACCGTGTCTTCACTCATGAGCATGCTCGCGGAAGCCAAGATCTCTCCCTCGTCTGAGGGTACGTTCAGCATCACACCATCAGGGCCGGGCCGCCTCGCCAGGTAGCCGCGACGGACGAGCGCGGAGCAAACGACGTTGATGTGCGGTTGGCCTTTGTCGAGCCTGCGGGAAAGATCCCGGTCTGAGAGTGGCCCGGTGGCATGGAGCAACTCCAGCACCTGCGCGGAGACGCCGTTCGGGCGCCATGCCATCTCGCTACCCCTCCGCGCCTTGTCCAACATCGTCGTCGCCGCCGATAGCGAGAAATTGCCAGGTGGGGTTGCTGCCGACGATGGTGCGGTGCGCTGCAATCAGGTCGCACTCGATCCCCAGTCGATCGGCCTTGTCCAGCGACTCCAGCGCTGTCCAAGACACGCGAATCCTCCCGCCCTGATCGAAATGCGCTGCCAGCTTGTGATGGAACCCCAGACGTCTCTTCGTGGATTCGCGTGCATCCTTCGCAGCCCGCGCATGACCTGCCAAGCGGCGACGCAGGACGCTCGTCTGACCGATGTACACAAGTCCGCGGCGGCGGGGAACCGCGAAGCGATAGATCCCCGCCTGCTTCGCGGTATCGCCATCGTCGTCGTTGCCGTAGGCGTTTGCCACGAGGAAGTCCGGGAAGTCATACCAATCCGACCACTGATAACCTTGCCAATAGAGGCCGTGAGGATCGAGCGCCGGGCGGTGGAGATACCGTCGTCTGACTCGTAGGCCATGGCTTGGACTTCTGGTCATGCTGTACGCTCCCGCTATCGCGACTGCACAATTGCGCCACTTCGGCAGTTGCCGACAGTCGGGAATCGTACCGCGTGTTTCGACGAAGTGGGTCGGGCGGGCAACCGATCCGCGATGCTCCATATTCGCGGGGGGGCGCCCCCGCAGCTAGACTTGAGCGGCGGTCCCCGAGAGGCGGCCGGGACGGGAGGACTTTACGCGACGACCACGATTGCAACGATCCTGCTCGCGCTCGCCGCGGTGGCGGCGGTGGTCGACTGGTACGCGGTGGCGGTGCAGCGCAAGCCGGTCGAGTACGTGTGCAAGCCGCTGACGCTGGCGTTGCTGATCGGCGTGGCGCTGGCGGTGCATCCGGCGTACGAGTCGCGCCGCAGCGCGTTCGTCGTGGCGCTGGTGCTGTCGCTGCTCGGCGACGTTTTCCTGATGCTGCGGCGGGATATGTTCGCCTTCGGGCTGGCGTCATTCCTGCTGGCGCACATCGCGTATGTCGTCGGGCTGCGCAACGGGCCGAGCAATACGGCGGCACTGCTCGTGGCGTCCGTCGGCGTGGTGGTGCTGGCGGTGACGGTCGGCTCACGGGTCCTGCGCGGGGTGATCGCAACTGGACACCAGGAGCTGACCAGCCCGGTGGTGGCCTACATGGCTGTGTTGGCGGCGATGTTCGCGTGCGCGCTGGCGACGCTGAATCCCCTTGCGGGTCTTGGCGCGGGCCTGTTCTTCTGCTCCGACGCGGTGCTTGCGTGGAACCGCTTCGTGCGCCCGCTGCGGTGGGGACCGCCGGCCGTGATCGTCAGCTACCACCTCGGCCAGGCCTTCCTGGTGCTGTCGCTGCTGCGTCGTTGAGCAGCGGCAGCGACTCCATCCAGCGCAGCACGGCGCGTTCGTGCTCGATGCCGTAGCGCAGGGCCAGCACCGAATACTCCTCGCCGTCCAGACCGGCAAGCCCCTCGTAGAGATGCTCGTACTCGTCGAGCTGCTTTTCGTGCCGGGCGCGGTGGAGGACGAGGAAGCGGCGCAACAGGGCGGGGTCGAGGTACTGCCCGAAGAAGACGGTGAGCAGCAGCGGCGAGCGCACCAGGTCGGGGCCGGGCTCGCGGGAGATCCACTCGGCGAAGGCGCGGCGGCCGCTGTCGGTGGCGGCGTAGGGGCGGCGGTCGCGCGCGCCGGTCTCGCCCGCCTCGACCAGGCCCTGCTCCTCCAGGCTGCGCAGCTCGCGGTACACCTGGCTGCGGGTGACGTTCCAGAAGTTGCCGATGGTGGCCTCGACGGCCTGGACCACCTCCCAGCCGGAGCGCGGGCCGCTCTGAAGGAAGCCGAGCAGGGAGGCGGCGGTGGCGTTCAGCTCAGGCATGGGAGGGGACTTGACATAGTCCACATTGATCGGTCATTGTATCCGGTGAGATCGGCATGTGAGGCAACCTACCACGGAGCGGACCGCGATGGCGCAACCGACGACATACCTCTGTACGGCGACCCGCCTGCGGGTGCGTGGCGTCCGGCAGCTTGGCCCCTTCCTGAGCGCCTCGCGCAAGGCCGCCCTGGCCGCCAAGCGCACCCCCGGCAACGTACGCACCCGCGTGCTCGGCCTGCCCCCGTGGCTCGTCTTCTCGACCCTCTCCGTGTGGGAGTCGCGCGAGGCGATGGCCGCCTTCGCCAAGTCACCGGAGCACCGCGAGTGCATGCAGCACATGGCGCACTGGGCGTCGCGCGGCAAGTTCGTGACGTTCACGACGGAAACTCCGCGGGTGGGCTGGCGCCATGCGGGCCGGAAGCTCCGCGACCCGGACGCCGTGTGGACGCCGCACGAACAGTACCGGCGCCCCACCGCCTAGAGCCGGATGCCCCGCCTCAGCCCCCGATCTGCGACATCGAGCGGGTCGGCCGCACGAAGTCGGGCTCGTTGATGCGATGCCCGGGCTCCTTGTGCCACACCGCCTCGCGGATCACCCGCTCCATCTCGGCGTCGTCCGCACCGGCGCGCAACGGGGTGCGCAGGTCGGTCTCGGTCACCGAGAACAGGCAGGTGCGGAGCTGGCCGTCGGCCGTGATGCGCACCCGGTTGCAGCGCGAGCAGAACGGCGCGCTGACGCTGTTGATGAAGCCCAGCTCACCGGGAGCGCCGTCGGCGAAGGCGAGGCGCTGGGCCGGGTCGTGGCCCGCGTCGCGCGACTGCATGGTGAACTCGGTCTCGACGGCTTCGAGCAGCTCGTCGCCGGGGACCACGCTGTCGCGCCCCCACTCGCCCGAGGCGTCGAGCGGCATGAACTCGATGAAGCGCACCGACACGCCCTGCTCGCGGGCCATGCGGGCGAAGTCGAGCACCTCGTCGTCGTTGAAGCCGCGCACCACTACGCAGTTCACCTTGACCGGGGTCAGACCGGCCTCGCGGGCCGCCTCGATGCCGTCGAGCACGGTGCTGAGGCAGTCGCGCCGGGTGATCCGCGCAAAGCGCTCGGCGCGCAGCGAGTCCAGCGAGACGTTGACCCGGCGCAGCCCGGCGGCGGCGAGCGCCGCGGCGTCGCGGCGGAGCAGGAAGCCGTTGGTGGTCAGCGAGAGGTCGAGGCCGGGATGCAGCGCGCTCAGCATGCGCACCAGGGTGGGCAGGTCGCGGCGCACCAGCGGCTCGCCGCCGGTGAGACGGATGGTGCGCGTCCCGGCCGCGACGAAGATGCCCGCGAGCCGGGTCAGCTCCTCGAAGCTGAGGATCTCGTCACGGGGCAGCCAGGTCATCCCTTCTTCCGGCATGCAGTACACGCAGCGGAAGTTGCAGCGGTCGGTGACGCTGATGCGCAGGTCGTCGACCACCCTGCCGAGGGCGTCGCGGAGCGGGATCTCCTGGAGAGCCATGAGGCTCAAGTGTGGCACCGGGCGCCGCCGGGTGCGTCGCCGAGCCACCGCGACGCCCGCCGGGTCCGGATAATCCCGAGGCATGGCCCGCCAGTACCACCTGCAGTGCGAGCCGGGCCAGGTGGGCGGCTACGTGCTCCTCCCGGGCGACCCCGGGCGCTGCGCCCTGATCGCCGAGCGCTTCGACGGCGCCACACTGGTCGCGGCGAACCGTGAGTTCACCACCTACACCGGCACCCTGGACGGCGTGCCCGTCAGCGCCACCTCGACCGGCATCGGCGGTCCCTCGACGGCGATCGCGGTCGAGGAGCTCTGCAACCTGGGCGCCCACACCCTGATCCGGGTGGGCACCTGCGGCGGCATGCAGCCCGAGGTGCGTTGGGGCGACGTGGTGCTCGCCCAGGCGGCGGTGCGCGACGAGGGCACCACGCAGCAGTACGTCCCGCCCGGCTACCCGGCCGCCGCCCACGTCGACGTGCTCGACGCCCTCCGCGCGGCCGCCGCCGAGGACGGCGGCTCCCACCACACCGGCGTGGTCCAGTCGAAGGATTCCTTCTACGGCGAGATGGAGCCCGACCGCATGCCCGTCGCCGCCGAGCTGCACCACCGCTGGGCGGCGTGGATCAAGGCGGGAGTGCTCGCCTCGGAAATGGAGTGCGCCACGCTCTTCGTCGTCGCCGCCGTGCGCGGGGCACGGGCGGGTGCGGCGCTGGTCTGCGTCAACGAGACGCCGCTGACCCGGGAGATGCCACCGATCGCCGAGCTGCCGGTCAGCGACCTGATCGACCTGGCCACCAGCGCGGTGCGCCGCCTGATCGCGCTCGACCGCGAGCGCGGCAGGACGCCGGCGGCTACCCCTCCGGGGCCACCTCCCGCACGGTGATCCCGGTGGCGGCGAGGAACCCGGCGGGCTCGACCACCTCCGCCGGAGCACACGCACCGGTGGCGTCCACCCCGCCGGCCATGCGCACCGCCAGCTCGCTGAGCGAATCCGCGGTGAACCCGTAGGGGTCGCGCCCTTCGAGGAGCAGCGCGCGGCGCTCGCCGTCGCGGCCCGTCGCCTGGACGTGGCAGGCGATCCGCGCCGAGCGCGCCGTCCCGTCCGGGCCCTCCGGACCACTTCTGGCCATGCGCGTCAGCAACGCGGAGGCGCCGGGGACGCGCAGCACGCTGCCGAACAGGCTCGCCCCCGGGCTGCTCGGGCTCATCGCGCCGGGCACCGCGAGATAGCCGTACACCGTGGCGACGTCGAGGTGGCGCGGAATCTGCAGGGGCTCGCCGGTGGGAATGAGCGCGCCGGTCACCCGTCCCCAGCCCGCATCGACGCTGCGCCGCAGCGCCGCGATCCGCATCGGCCGCAGCCGGCCGTCGCGCAGGCTCACGGCGGGCGACGCGGCGATGCTCAGGGCGCTGACCCGCGTGCCCACGCTGGCAACCGCCGACTCCGCCGCGTAGACCACGTCGATCCGCTCCAGCGGCCCCATCCTCTGGGCCACCAGCGCGGCGCCCAGGTCGCCGGGCAGGTAGTCGAACCCCGCCGCGGGCACCAGCGGCACGCCCGCGGCGCGCGCCGGCTGCATGACCTCGTCGAACACCCAGCGGATGAAGGTCTGCTCGCCCGTCGAATCCGTGTAGGGCACGCGCGCCCGCACCGCCGCCTCGACCACCGGCCGCCCCGCCTGCTCGAACGGCCCCGCGCACGACACCGCGGCGGCACACCCGCGCAGCGCCTCGGCAAGCGCCGCCGCGTCCCACTGCACATCGCACACCTCGACACCCGGATGCGCCGCCGCCACGGCGTCGAGTTTCTGCCGGTTGCGACCAATAATCCGCACCTGCGCGCCCCGCCTCTGCAGGGCGGCGACGGTCAGCCTGCCGGTGAAGCCGGTGGCGCCGACCACCGCGATGGGTCCTTCCATGAGGCGACGATCCTACATCGGCGACGCGCCCGTGGCCCGGTCGCTACTCCCCCGCCGCGGCTGCCAGGCCGTCGAGCCGATCGAGCACCTCCCCGGGCCGCATCAGCAGAAAGGACACGCGCGAGCCCGCGTGCTCCGGCGGCGCGGCCCACGTCGCGCGCCAGGCGGTCATCCCCGCGCGGTGCCCCGCCTCGACGTCGACCTCGCTGTCACCCACGTACACCGCGCGCGACGGCGCCACCCGCAGCCGTCGCACCGCCTTGAGCAGCCCCTCGGGGTCAGGCTTGGGCGTGGCCACGTCCTCCAAGCCCACCACCACCGAGAAGTACGGCCGCAGCCCGCAGGCAGTCAGCCCCCACTCCAGCGGCTCGCGCCGCCGCGACGACACCACCGCCATCGGGTAACCGCGCCGCCGCAGCTCCTCCAGAACCGGAGTCACGCCGCGGTGCAGGTGGGGGCGGACGCGCTGGTCGAACAGCGGGAGCACCTCGGCGGCGCGGCCCGGCCAGGCCAGCTCCAGGCGCTGGATGATCGGCTGTCCCTCGGTCGCCCAGAACACCTCGGCGCCAGCGGCGGCGGCGGGGTCACGGCGGATCAGCTCGGCGACCGCGGCCTCGTCGGCGAAGCGGGTGGCCACCAGGGTGCCGTCGTAGTCCCAGACCACGGCATCGACCGGAGCCGCTGCTGACGAGGGGAGGGACGTGGGCAGAGCGCTCATCAGGACAGTCCGATTCCAACCAGCTGGGCGCCCGTGGCGCCTGGAAAACGAGGGTAGCACCGGCGCCCGCGCCGATCGTGACGGCGACGTGAGGAAACCCCTAACGGGTCGCGAAGGACCTCAGTGGAAGAGGAGCGCCGCGGCTCCCGCGCCCGCCGCGATCGGCGCGCCCATGCAGGCGGCCAGGGTCGGCAACGGGTCGGTGCTCGGCGGCCACCACTGGTGGGGGACGGCGCGGCTGATCGGCACCCGGGCGCGGCGCATCCGGGTGGGCTGGGCGAGGACGGTGATGGCGGCGACGCCGGTCAGCGCCAGCAGCAGGATCGCCTCGGCGCCGAGGCCGGCCACCGTGTGCAGCCCGGCGCGCCACAGAGCGGCGCTGGCGGCGAAAACGGCCAGGCCCAGGACGCCCCCGCACAGCCCCGCCAGCAGGGGGCCGGAGACGGCGGCGCGGTCACGCTGCGGTTGCATAGAGCGCGAGCGTATCACCACCGCACGGCGCCCGCCATCCGGAGCGGCGGGGGGGCTCCCCCGAACTTGGCGCGCGTCAGCGTGCCGGACAGACGCGTGCGTCACAGCATCGTTTCCTTGACGCCCCGTTCCCCCCGTGCATACTCTGCGTCAGCGGCCGCTGACTCTGCGGTCCCAAACGTCCCACTCCACGTCTTTCCCAAGGGACCCTCGCATGACGTCTCGGTCGAAGATCGCGGCCGCAGCGCTCGGTGCAACCGCGGCCGCGGGCGCGCCGGCGATCGCCGCCGCGACCACCTACATCGTCCGCCCCGGCGACACGCTCAGCGAGATCGCCGTGCGCCACGGCACCAGCGTGCAGGCGCTGGTCCAGGCCAACAACCTGCACGACGCCAACCTGATCCGGGTCGGCCAGCTGCTGCAGATCCCCGACAGCTCCATCGGCCTGCCCGGCTACACCAGCGGCGCAGCCGACACCGAGAGCTACACGGTTCGTGCCGGAGATGGCCTTTTCAAGATCGCCCGCGCCTACGGCGTCGACCCCACCACCCTGGCCCGCGCCAACGGCATCGGCGTCAACACCGTGCTCCATCGCGGCGCCGTGCTGCAGATCCCCGGCCGCCTGGCCCGCGCCAGCGCGCTGCTCACCCACACCGCGCAGGAGGTGGGCGTCGACCCCAAGGTGGTGCGCGCCGTGGCCTGGATGGAGAGCGGCTGGCAGCAGGGCGTGGTCTCTCCGACAGGCGCGGTCGGCATGATGCAGGTCGAGCCGTACACCGGCGAGTGGATCTCCCGCTACCTCGCGGGCCGTCCCCTCGACCTCCACGTCGCCGCCGACAACGTGCTGGCCGGCTGCCTGCTCATCCACCACCTGCTGCAGATCCACAGCGGCGACGTCAACGCGGCCCTGGCCGCCTACTACCAGGGCGATTCGAGCATCGCCAAGCACGGCCTCTACGGTGACACCAAGCAGTACCAGACGGTGGTCGGCTCGCTGATCCACCGCGAATAGCGGCACACTTGCGCGCATGAGCAATGGGCGAGTGGCGGCGCGAGTGGCCGCTGTGGACGTCGGCAGCAACACCGTGCACCTGCTCGTCGCCGAGGCGCATCCCGAGGGACTGCGCGAGGTGCACCGCGAGGTGTTGATGCCGCGCATCGGTGCGGCAGTCAACGCCACCGGGCGCATCGGCGAGGCCAAGATCGCCGAGGTGGCGGCCGATCTGCGCCGCCTGGCCGGCGTGGCGAGCGACCACGGCGCGGCGGTGAAGCTGCTCGCCGCGACTGAGGCGGTGCGCATCGCCGCCGACCGCGAGGAGGCGCTGCGCGAGTTCGGCTCAGCCTTCGGCGTGCCGTGCGTGCTGCTGCCCGGCGACGTCGAGGGGCGGCTGTCCTTCCGCGGCGCGTCGAGCGTGGTCGAGGGACACGGCGAGCTGCTGGTGGTCGACATCGGCGGCGGCAGCACCGAGCTCGCCCTGGGGCCGCACAGCGGTCCACACACGGTGGTCAGCCTGCCGATCGGCTCGGGAGCGGCCACCGACCGCTGGCTGCACTCCGACCCGCCCACCGACGAGGAGCGCCGCGCCTGCTTCGAGGGCGTGCTCGCCGCGCTGCGCGGCGCGCCGGTGGGACATCCTGACCACGCGGTCGTCACCGGCGGGACGGCGAGCAGCCTGCCGGCGCTGCTCGGCCGCGACCACGAGACCCACCTCGACGCCGACGACCTGGCCCGCTGCCGGGCGCTGCTCGCCGCCCACCCCAGCGCGGAGATCGCCGCCCGCCACGGCCTGGAGGTGGCCCGCGCCCGAGTTCTGGCCGGAGGTGTCGAGATCGTCGACGCGGTGCGGCTGCTCTTCGACGCGGAGCGCATCCGGGTGACCATTCACGGCCTGCGCAGCGGGATGATCCTCGCCTATGCGGAGAAGGGCGAGGACTGGATTCGGGGCTAGAGCGGCAGCGACAGGCAGCGCACGCCGCCGCCGGACTTCATGAACTCGGTCATGGGCAGGGCCATGGTGTCGAAGCCCTCGGCGTGCAGCCGTGTCCCCAGCCGCGCCGCCGCGGTGGAGGAGATCACCCGGTTGCCCACGGCGATGGCGTTGCAGGCAAACCCGGCCGCAACCTCGGTGGGCACCTCGATGACGTGCGGCACCAGCTTGCGGATGGTTCTGGCCGAATATGGCGAGAACGCCTCGGGCGCGAAGATCACGGTCCGCTCGTTGAGCGGGCAGAAGCAGGTGTCGAGGTGGTAGAAGCGCGGGTCGACCAGCTCCAGCGACACCACGTCCACGCCCAGCGCCCTGCCCACGAAGCGGTGCGACTCCTTGCCGGTGCGGAAACCGTAGCCGGCGAACAGCGTGTCGCCGACGAACAGGGCGTCGCCCGCGCCCTCGAAGGACATCTCCCGCGGCGGCTTGACCACCTCGAAGCCCTGCTCCTCGAAGGCCCTCTCCCAGTACGGCTCCTCGCCCTGGCGCTCGGGGTGGCGGAAGCGGCTGAGCACCGCCCTGCCGCCGCGGACCACGCCCGCGTTGGCGGTGAACACCATGTCGGGCAGCCCCTTGACGGGAGCGGCGAGGACCACGTCCTGGCCGAGCTCGGTGTAGGTGCGGTGCAGGGCGTCCCACTGGGTCGCGGCGCGGCTGCGGTCGACCTGGTCGGCGACGTGCATCCACGGATTGATCTCGTATTCGACCCCGAAGAAGTCGGGGCGACACATCAGGATCGCCATTGGCGGTGTTCCTTGATGGCTCGCGGCAGGCCGATCGCGTCAGTGCGGGGACTCCTGCTCAGCGGCCCCTCCATGGTGGCACATCCCCGCGCGCCGCAAGCCCCGCTGTGGCCGGGCTGTGTCAGCCGCCGCCCAAGACGAAGCGCTCGATCGCCCAGGCGGCGCCGTCCTCATCCACCCCGGGCGCGACCGTCCAGCCGCGCCGCTTCATCCCCGCGTCCGCCTGCCCCATCACCACTGCGACCCCGGCCACCTCCAGCATGGGCAGGTCGCTGGGCGCGTCGCCGATGGCCATCGCCTCGCCGGTGCTCAGGCCGAGCTGGTTGCACAGGGCGTGCAGCGCGTTGCCCTTGTCCCAGGCCATGACGTGCAGCTCCAGCACCCGCTGGCCACCCGCGTCGTGGGTGAAGATGGCGTCCTGCACCAGCACGCGCCCCAGTCCGGTGCAGCGCCGCGCGGCGGCGTGGATCAGCGCGGACGGTCCCATCGCCAGCACCCGCGTCGCCGGCCAGGCGGACAGCTCGGCGACCGGCACCCGCCGGGTCGCGCCGCGCGACAGGTAGCGCGCCACCGACGGGGTGTCCCGGCGCGCGCCGGCGCTGAGCTGCACCTCGCCGTGCTGGGCGCCGACCATCGGCTGCAGCCCGCACTCCAGCATGTTGCGGACAGCCGCGTCCACAACTCCACGGGGCAGGGCGACGCCGAGCTCGACGCGTCCTCCCGGGACGGTGCGCACCGCGCCGCCGCCGGCGACGATGGCGTGGCCGCGCAGCTGCAGGTCCTCGACCAGCGCGGCGGTGCGCACCCAGCGGCGCGCGGTGGCCACCACCACGGGAACACCGCGCTCGGCACACGCGCGCAGCGCCTGGCGCACGCGTGGCGACACGGTGCGGTCGCGACGCACGATGGTGCCGTCGAGGTCGACGGCGACCAGCCGCACCGTCACCGCGGCGGCGGCGGCGGCTCGGGGAACGGCAACGTCGAGAGCACGGTGGGACGCCACCCCGAGGGGCGCGGCATGTCGTGCGGCGGCGGCGCCGGGTTGCGACGCACGCAGGCGGCGGGTTCGAGGTCCTCGCGCAGCGCCACCGCGACGGGGAAGCGCAGCGTGCCGTCCCCGGCGCGGCCGCCGTGGCGCACGGTCACGGTGAGCTGGGGACGCAGCCAGGTGACCGGGTGGTCGGTCGGCACCGGCGCGTGGCCGTCGTAGGGCGGCTCGGCGACGCGCAGCTCGTCGACACGGCGGAGCAGCCAGGACGGCACCGGCTCCGCCCAGGTCGCCTCGACGCACCCGCTGGGCACCAGGCGTCCCTCCAGGTATTCGCCGACGTGCAATCGTGCGTGGCCGTCGTCGTCCAGCTCGGCGCCGGTGACCACGGCGTCGGCGCGCTCCTCGATGGCGATGCGCAGCCGGTCCGGCGAGGCGATGCCGGGGTGGTAGCGCGCCTCGGCACGCCGCGCCAGCACCGCGCTCAGGGCGCGCTCCTCGGCGGCCTCGTAGAAGGCGTGCCCGTCGCCGCGCACCCAGTCGGGCACCTGCAGGTGGGAGTCCGCAGCGACAACGCTGCGCAGGGATTCCAGGCGGCGGTCGAACGACCAGCCCGTGATCGGCGCGCCCTTGAGGTGGAGCAGGTCGGTGGCCAGGAACACCGCGGGGGCCACGCGCGGTCCGCCGGCGAGGCGATGGGCGAGCGCGGCGAGGTCGGGACGCCCTTCGGGGTCGAGCACGGCCAGTACGCCGTCGAGCACGGCGGTGCGCTCGGGCAGGGCGTGGGCGACGGCGGCGATCTCCGGGACCATCGGGGTCAGGTCCTGGAGGCGCTCACCCTGGAGGCGGACGCCGTCGGGCGTGGCGAAGAGGAGGGCGCGGACGCCGTCCCAGTCCACCGAGTAGCGCCATTCCGGCGAGTCGAAGGGCGCCGAGCAGGGCACGGCGCGCTCGGGACGGATGCGCCCGGGCAGCGCCGAGGGCGCGGGCAGGGCGATCGGCAGGGTGGGGTCGGCGGAGCCGGCGGCGCGTCGGCGGCCCGTGGGTCTTGGCGGCAACGCGGGAACTAGGACGCCTTGCGGCGGCGGCTGGGCTCGCGACGCGCCGCGGTGGCGCTCTCTTCCGACGTGCGGCGGCCGGGCGAGCCGCTGCCCTCCTCGCCGTCGCCCTCGGCGGCGGACGTGGCGCTCCGGCCCGCCTTCGACGCCTCGACCGACGCCTTGAGCGCGGCCATCAGGTCCATCACCTTGGGCGCCTCGACCTCGGCGGGACGCTCCACCTCGCGGTGCTCGACCTTGGCCTCGACCACTTGCATCACCGCCTCGCGGTACTCGTCGTGGTAGCGGGTGGGGTCGAAGTCGGCGCTGAGGTTCTCGATCAGCATGCGGGCCATGGCCAGCTCCGGCTTGCGGATCTCGACGTCCGCCTCGGGCAGCGAGAGCTCGCCCATGTCGCGGATCTCGTCGGGCCAGTGCAGGGTGTTGAGAACGATGCCCTTGTCGTGCAGGGCGATCCTGCACAGGTGCTCGCGGTCGCGCAGGGCGATCTTGCCGATGGCCACCTTGCCCGCCTCTTCGAGCGCCTTCTTGAGCAGGTAGTACGGCTTGACGCCGACCGACTCCGGCTCCAGGTAGTACGCGCCCTTGACGTAGAGCCCGGCG
>DATMMX010000007.1:0-60204 GCA_035569495.1 Candidatus Angelobacter sp.
CGAAGGCGGCGAGACCCTCGACCTGCGCGAGGTGCGCCTGCGTCCCCTGGTGGCCCAGGTGGTCAAGCAGCTCGCCTCC
Source organism: Candidatus Angelobacter sp. (assembly GCA_035569495.1). Classification (GTDB taxonomy): domain Bacteria; phylum Chloroflexota; class Dormibacteria; order Aeolococcales; family Aeolococcaceae; genus DASRDZ01. The sequence goes on from DATMMX010000007.1 coordinate 80, forward strand.
GGTGCGCCCAACCACGACCTGGTCAACGAGGTCGACGAGGACGTGCCCAGCGTTTCCGGCGATCCTGACAAGATCATGCAGATCCTGCTCAACCTGGTCAGCAACGCCATCAAGTACAGCCCGCGCGGCGGCACCGTCCGCATCTGCGCGCACCCGCACGACCGCTGGCTGGAGCTGTGCGTCGAGGACCAGGGTGTGGGCATCCCGCCCGAGGCGCGCTCGCGCATCTTCGACCGCTTCTTCCGCGTCTCCTCCTTCGAGACCAAGGGCATCCCCGGCACCGGTCTCGGCCTGTCCATCGTCAAGGGACTGATCGAATTGCACGGCGGGCGCATCTGGGTGGAATCCGAAGTCGGTCGCGGCAGCAGTTTCCATGTCACCCTTCCCCAGACGTTCTATTTCCCGGCACCAGCCGAGTACAGCCGGGTTGGCCAAGCGGCAGCCCCCACTGCTGAGGGAGCACGATGAAGCTATTGGTCGTCGACGACGAGCCTTCCGTTCGCAAGCTGCTCAAGCGCTTCTTCGAAGCCCGCGGCTACGACGTCACCATCGCCGACAACGGCCTGATGGGCTGGACGGCGGCGCGCGACGAGGCTCCTGACCTGGTGGTCAGTGACGTGGCCATGCCGGAGATGGATGGCTACGAGCTGGTCCGCACCATTCGCCGCAACCCCACCACCGCGGCCATCCCGGTGATCCTGCTCAGCGCCCACTCCGAGGCCAACGAGCTGGTCGCCGGCTACGAGTCCGGCGCCGACGACTACGTCACCAAGCCGGTCGACATGGAGGTGCTCGGCCTCAAGATCGACGCCCTGCTGCGCCGCTCGCGGAGCGGCAACGGCCACGGCCTGCTGCCCACCACCGGCAAGCTGATCACGGTCACCTCGGCCAAGGGTGGGGTGGGCACCACCATGCTCACTGCCAACCTCGCCGTCATGCTCGGCCGCCGCAGCGAGACGGTGTGCGCCTACGACCTCAACCTCGAACACGGCGACCTGCCGGTGATGTTCGACCTGCAGCCCAAGCAGAGCATCGGCGACGCATTGCGCGAGATGCAGACCATGGGCGACGCCTTCCAATGGGACGACTACCTGGTCCGCCACAGCAGCGGCGCCAAGGTGCTGGCCGCGCCGCTCAAGCCGCACGAGGCCGCGGCGATCACCGACGAGCTGGTCGCCGGGATCACCACCAAGCTGCGCACCCTGCACGACTACGTCATTGCCGACCTGCCGCCGTCGTACGCCGACCTGGCGCTGTCGGTGTACGAGCAGTCCGACCGGCTGGTGGTGGTGACCTCGCCGGAGATCACCTCGCTGCGCCGCACCAAGGAGCTGGTCGCCGTGCTGCAGAGCCTGGGCATTCCCGACGAGCGAGTTCTGGTCGTTCTCAACCGCATCATCGACGTGCCCGCCATCGACGCGCGGCGCGCCGAGGCCTTCCTGCGGCGGCCGGTGGCAGTGACCATCCCGCACGGCGGCCAGGCCTTCCCCGACGCGGTGTCGACCGGGCGCCCGGTCGCTCTGTCGCAGCCCAGCAACCCCGCCGTCGCCGCCATCGGTGACCTGGCCACCATGCTCTAGAAGATGTCCAAGCGCAACCGTCACAACGGCCGTCCCGCCCAGCAGCAGCGCCAGGCGATCCGCGACCTCCTCGACGAGGTTCCCGCCGACCTGATCCACTCCGCCAACGGCGTCGCCGCCGCGGTCTACGAGCCGCCCGCCGTGGAGGAGGCCGGCGCCCCCGCCGGCGCGCCGCAGCGCCGCGGCTGGCTCGGCCTGCGTCCTCGCCGTGGCGGAGGCCAGGGGCAGACGGCGGTGGCGACGCCGGGGCCGCAGCACCACCTCGCCTTCGAGGTGGAGCGCCGCGCCCAGCGTCTCGAGGACGCGCTGGCCGCTGCCCGCGCGGAGCTGGCCGCCGCGGCGCACGAGGTGGACGAGGCCCAGCGACGCGCCGCCCGATTCGAAGGCGAGCTTGCGGATGCCCAGGACGGGCGCGCCCACTGGGAGCGCGTCGCCAGCGAGCAGCTCACCGCCCTCGACGAGCTGGGCGCGCAGCTCGGCAACGCCACCGCCGCCGGCCACGCCGAGCGCGAGGCGCACGAGCAGACCCGCGGCTACGCCGGCGACCTCGAAGGCCGCCTCACCGCCATGCAGGCGCAGTGGCAGGAGCAGGTCGCCGAGCTGACCGCCGCGCTGGGCCGGGAGCGCGAGGAGTTCCAGCGCACCCTGGAGGACGAGCGGCACACCGCCGAGCAGGCGCACGCCGAGCAGGCCTTCCAGCACCGCGAGCAGGTCGAGCGCTTCCAGGCCGAGGCCACCGCCGCCATCGACGCGCTGCACCAGCGCATCGCCGACGGCCAGAGCGCGCTGGAGGCGGTCAACGCCGACCTGGGCACCACCCGCGCCGAGGTGGTGCGGCTCAACGAGGACGTCGAAGCGGCGCGCGGCGAGGCGGTGGCCGCCACCACCCGGGCGCGCGAGTCCGACGACCTGCGCCTGGCCGCCGAGCAGCGCATCGAGGAGCTTGGCGAGGAGCTCGCCTACGTGCGCTCCGAGGTGATGGGCTCGGCGGGTGGGCAGAAGAAGAGCAAGGGCCTGTTCGGGCGCGGCAAGCCGGCGCCGGTGAAGGCGGCCGAGAAGCAGACCCGGGCGGTGGTGTCGCCCAACGACGTGGCCGCGCCGCCCGTCGACCCCGACGTCGAGGACATCATCGAGCGGCGTCTGTTCGGCAGCGCCTGAGGCCCGGGCTCACAGGCCGCCCGTATCATGGGCGGCACATGGCTGCTGAGACGCTGTTCGAAAAGATCTGGCGCCGCCACCTGGTCCACGACGACAACGGGACGGCGATCCTGTTCATCGACCTGCACCTGGTCCACGAGGTGACCTCACCGCAGGCGTTCGAGGGTCTGCGACTCTCGGGGCGCCGGGTGCGCCGTCCCGACCTGACGGTGGCGACGATGGACCACAACGTGCCGACCACGGACCGCTCGCTGCCCATCGCCGACCCGATCGCCAAGCAGCAGATGGACGTGCTCGCCGCCAACTGCGCCGAGTTCGGCATCCCCTGCTTCGGGCTCGGCGACCCGCGCCAGGGAATCGTGCACATCATCGGCCCCGAGCTGGGCCTGACCCAGCCGGGCATGACCATCGTCTGCGGCGACTCGCACACGGCGACGCACGGCGCCTTCGGGGCGCTGGCGTTCGGCATCGGCACCAGCGAGGTGGAGCACGTGCTGGCCACCCAGACGCTGGTGCAGCGGCGGCCGAAGACGATGGAGGTGCGCGTCGACGGCGCGCTGGGCTTCGGCGTCGGCGCCAAGGACCTGATCCTCGACGTCATCGGGGCCATCGGCGTCGACGGCGCCGTCGGCCACGTCATCGAGTACACCGGGGACGCGGTGCGCGCATTGTCCATGGAAGGCCGCATGACCATGTGCAACATGTCGATCGAGGCGGGCGGCCGCGCCGGCATGGTGGCCCCCGACGAGACCACGTTCGCCTACATCGCCGGACGCGTCGCGGCGCCCGCCGGTGCGCAGTGGGACGAGGCCGTCGCCGACTGGCGCTCGCTGGTCTCCGACCCCGGCGCAGTTCATGACAAAACTGTCCTCATCGACGCGGCCGCGATCGCGCCCCAGGTGTCGTGGGGGACCAACCCCGCGCAGGTGCTGCCGGTGACCGGGTCGGTGCCCCATCCGGATCAGTACGAGGACCCCATCGAGCGCGCCGCGGTGCGCCGCGCGCTGGAGTACATGGGCGTGTCGGCGGGCGAGCGGCTCGACTCGCTGGCGGTGCAGAAGGTGTTCATCGGCTCCTGCACCAACGGGCGCATCGAGGATCTGCGCGAGGCCGCCGCGGTGGCGCGGGGGCGCCGGGTCGCCTCCGGCGTGCACGCGCTGGTGGTGCCGGGGTCGGTGCAGGTCAAGCGGCAGGCCGAGGCCGAGGGGCTCGACGCGGTGTTCCGCGACGCCGGTTTCGACTGGCGCGAGCCGGGCTGCTCGATGTGCCTGGCGATGAATCCCGACGTGCTGCAGCCGGGCGAGCGCTGCGCGTCGACGTCGAACCGCAACTTCGAGGGACGGCAGGGGCGCGGTGGGCGCACCCACCTGGTCTCGCCGTCGATGGCTGCTGCGGCTGCCGTCACCGGGCATCTGACCGATGTGCGCGCACTGGGCGAGCCGTCGCTTGCCGGGGCGGCGCGCTGATGGAGAAGTTCCACACCGTCACGGGGATCGCGGCGCCGCTGCCGCGTCCCAACGTCGACACCGACCAGATCATCCCCAAGCAGTTCCTCAAGCGCATCGAGCGAACCGGCTACGGCCCGTTCCTCTTCTACGACTGGCGCTTCGAAGCCGACGGCACCACCGAGCGGCCCGACTTCGAACTCAACCGCGACCCCTGGCGCGGCGCGCCGGTGCTGATCGCGGGGCGCAACTTCGGCAGCGGCTCGTCGCGCGAGCACGCCGTCTGGGCGCTGCAGGACTACGGCATCCGCGCCGTCATCGCCCCATCCTTTTCGGACATCTTCTACAGCAACTCGCTGAAGGGCGGCCTGCTCCCCATCAGCCTGCCCGAGCCGGTGGTCGAGCGCTGGCTCGACGCCGCCATGGAGGACCCCGGCCTGCAGGCCACCGTCTCCCTGGAATCGTGCACCGTCACCTTCAACGGCGAGACCCAGCCCTTCGCCATCGACCCCGAGATCCGCCACCGCCTCCTCGACGGGCTGGACGACATCTCCCTCACCCTCACCCACGACGCCGACATCACGCAGTTCGAAGAGCGCCGCCCGCCCCACCTCCCCCGGACGACCGAGCTCAGCGCCGCCCCGCGCTGACCCTGCTCAGCCGGGCGCGGTGACCCCCGCGCCGATGGCGATGCCGCCAGCGGCCAGGGCGACCACCAGGGTCACGATGCGCAGCACGACGACGCGGCGGGCGATGGTGGGCCCGAAGCGCAGGCGGCCGACCAGCAGCGAGACCAGCCCGGCAAACGCGAGCGCCCCGGCGGCGGCGGCGGGCGCCCAGGAGGGGTGCACGGGATGAGGCCGCAGGATCAGAGCGATCAGAGCCTGCACCAGTCCCGCCACGGCGGCGGCCAGGGCCACCAGGGTCATGGCCAGCTCGACCTGGGCAGGGGAGGGAGGGCGGCGCATACGATCCCGCATGGTAGGGGGCGAAGGCCCACGGCCGACCCGCTGCGCGCCCTACCATCCCCCGGAGATGCCTCCCGTCACCGGCGCGGTGATCTGGGTGCCCTCCGGCGCCGATCCCGCCCACCTCCGCCTGCTTCCCGAGGATGTCGCCGTGCGCGAGATCCCCGACGACGCCATCCCCGAGCACCCGGGGCGCGGCGACATGGTCATCCCCCACGTCCGCCGCTCGCGGCTGCGTGAGCTCCTCGACCGGCTCGACGGGCTGCGCGTGGTGCAGACCATGTCGGCTGGCATCGACGCCTACCGCGGCCTGGTCCCGCCGGGCGTGACCCTCTGCGACGCGCGCGGCGTGCACGACGTCCCCGTCGCCGAGTGGACCGTCGCCGCCATCCTGGCCATGCAGCGCGACCTGCCCCGATATGTTCGGAACCAAGCGAACAGCGAGTGGAGGCCGGAGCAGCGGCCGGCGCGCGAGGTCTGCGGCATGGAGGTGGTGATCGTCGGCCACGGCTCGATCGGCAGGGCGGTGGCGCAGCGCCTTACCGCCTTCGGCGCCACGGTGACCGGCGTGGCACGGCATCCCCGCGAGGACGCGCGCGGCATGGACGAGCTGCCCGCACTGCTGCCCAAGGCCGACGCGGTGGTCATCCTGCTGCCGCTCACCGACGCAACGCGCGGCCTGTTCGGCGAGCAGCACATCGCGCTGATGAAGCCCGGCGCCCTGCTGGTCAACGCCGGCCGCGGCGCCGTCGCCGACACGCGCGCGATCACCGACGCCGTGCAGCAGGGCCGCATCCGCGTCGCCCTCGACGTCGTCGACCCCGAGCCGCTGCCCGCCGACCACCTGCTGTGGCGCGAGGAGCACGCCCTGCTCACCCCGCACGTCGCCGGCAGCAGCGACGCCTTCCTGGGCCGCGCCTGGCGGCTGGTCGCCGACCAGGTGCGCCGTTACGTCGACGGCGAGCCGCTGCACAACGTGGTCAGCCCGGCCGACGGCTATTGATATGGTGTCGCGCAACATGAGCGACCCGCGCCACCGCAGCAGCCACCTCCTCGACGGCCCGTCGCGCGCCGCCGCCCGGGCCATGCTCAAGGGCACCGGTTACAGCGACGAGGACCTGCGCCGTCCCATCGTCGGCATCGCCAACACCTGGATCGAGACCATGCCCTGCAACCTCGGCCTGCGCGTGCTCGCCGAGCACGTCAAGCGGGGGGTGCGCGCCGCGGGTGCGACGCCGATGGAGTTCAACACCATCGCCATCAGCGACGGCGTCACCATGGGCACCGAGGGGATGAAGGCCAGCCTGGTGTCGCGCGAGGTCATCGCCGACTCCATCGAGCTGCTCGGCCGCGGCCACATGTTCGACGCCATGGTCTGCCTGGTCGGCTGCGACAAGACCATCCCCGGCGCGGCGATGGGCCTGCTGCGCCTCGACATCCCCGGCGTGATGCTCTACGGCGGCTCGATCGCGCCCGGCAACTTCCGCGGCCGCGACGTCACCGTGCAGGACGTCTTCGAGGCCATCGGCGCGCTGGAGGCGGGCCGGATCGGCGAGCAGGACCTGCGCGAGCTGGAGGACGTCGCCTGCCCGGGCGCGGGTGCGTGCGGCGGCCAGTACACCGCCAACACCATGGCCCTGGTCATGGAGTTCGTCGGCCTGTCGCCGATCGGCTCGGCCAGCGTCGGCGCCGTCGACCCCGACAAGGCACGGGTGGGCGAGCAGGCGGGCAGCTTGGTCGTCGACATGCTCAATCGCGGGCAGTCGGCGCGCAGCGTGCTCACCCGCAAGGCGTTCGAGAACGCCATCGCCGGCGTCGCCGCCACCGGCGGCTCGACCAACGCGGTGCTCCACCTGCTGGCCATCGCCCACGAGGTCGGCGTCCCGCTTGATATTGACGACTTCGACCAGATCTCGGCGCGCACCCCGATCATCGCCGACCTCCGCCCCGGCGGCCGCTTCGCCGCCCTCGACCTGCAGCGGGCGGGCGGCGTGCAGCTGGTGGCGCGCCGTCTCATCGAGTCCGGCCACCTCGACGGCGAGCAGCTCACCCTCAGCGGCCGCACCCTGCACGACGAGTGCAAGGACGCGCAGGAGACGCCGGGCCAGGAGGTGGTGGTCACCGTCGATAGGCCGCTGAAGCCGACCGGCGGCCTGGTCATCCTCAAGGGCAACCTCTCGCCCGACGGCGCGGTGGTCAAGGTGGCGGGCCACGAGCGTCCGTACCACCGCGGGCCCGCGCGCGTCTACGAGTCCGAGGAGGACGCCATGGCCGCGGTGATCGCGCGGACGATCGTCGACGGCGATGTCATCGTCATCCGCCACGAGGGCCCGCGCGGCGGACCGGGGATGCGCGAGATGCTGGGCATCACCGCGGCGGTGGTCGGCCAGGGGATGGGGGAGACGGTGGCGCTGATCACCGACGGCCGCTTCTCCGGCGCCACCCGCGGCCTGATGGTCGGCCACGTCGCCCCCGAGGCGGCGCTGGGCGGTCCCATCGCGGCGATCCGCGAAGGCGAGACGGTGGTCATCGACATCGACAACCGCGTCCTGCAGGTCGAGGTCGAGGACGCCGAGCTCCAGGCGCGCCTGCAGAGCTATCAGCCCCCGGCCCCCCGGTACGCGCGCGGCGTCTTCGCCAAGTACGCGGCCACGGTCAGCTCGGCGGCCCGCGGAGCGGTGACCAGCTAGGCTCTGCCGCGGCGGGGCAACGCCCGGTGAAGGGTTGTGAAGGGCGGCGCATGCCGGCCCACGGCAAACCGCACGATTCCTCGCGAGCTGCGGCGAAAGCCCTTGTCGGACAAGGACTTTCGGCTAGCAGCCAAGGCGTCACCGGGGGGCCATGCCGCCGTTTCGCCGGCCCGATATACATGTCACCATGCTCGGAAGCCTCTCTCTGCTGCCCAGCCTGGCCGTCGCCGGTGTCACCACCAGCGTCAGCCTGGCCACCGCCATGGGCGGGGTGCAGAGCCTTCCCCAGGAGCCCGCCCGGCCGCCGGTCGTCCGGGTGGCCATGGCCGAGCCGACGGTCGCCGCCACCACGGCGGCGCGTCCGCTGGTGCCGCAGGCCGAGCTGCCGACCGACGCTCCCGCCCCGGACCCGACCGAGGCCCCGGCGGCGACGCCCGCACCCACCGACGCTCCTGCCGTCGTTGCCCCGCCGCCCGTCCCGCCGAAGGCCACGGCGCCCGCCCCGGCTCCGGCCCCGGTAGCGCCCGCGCCGAAGTGCGCGACCTTCCCCTACAACGGCTTCACGGTCACCTGGTGCGCGCCCACGTCGCCGGGAGCCCCGTCGACCTGGACGGCCACCAACGGGACGTCCACCTACCACGGCGTCTACTCCGGTCCCTACACCGGCGTGGCACCCAGCGGCTCGAGCCCCTGGGACGGCGCGACCGGCGGCAACCATGATCAGTCGCACGCCCACCACTGACGTCCCGAGAGGGGAACATGCGCATCGGTAAGCACGTCGCGGCTCCGGCGGTCTCGTATGAACGAGGCCTCGCCACTGGCCGCGCGGCTGCCGCAGCCGCCCTGGTCCTGATCCTCCCCCTGCACCGTCCGGCGTGGACGCCCGGCGCGCTCCTGGCCGTGGCCGTCCTGCTGCTGAGCGCAGCGGCGGTGCTCCGCCCCGAGCTGGGCCGCCGCCTGGCGCCGTCGCTGCTCGACCCGCGCGCCATGTTCGCCGTCGAGGCGCTCGCCGCCTGCCTGGTCACCGCCGCCTACCCGAGCCCGGATGTGCTGTCCTGGCTGGGGTTCATCGGCCTGATCTGCGCCGGCGGGGCGCGCTGGACGCTCAACGGCGCCACCGCCGGCTACGGCGTCTACCTGGCCGGCAACCTCGCCGTGGCCCACTTCGAGGGCGCCTTCAGCATGGTCGGCCCCTCGGGCATCCGCGTCGGCATCATCGGCATGACCTCGACGGTCATCGGCATCTTCGCCCGCTCGGCCGCCCAGTTTCGGGCGCTTCAGGCCAGAACCGACGCGCTCGCCGAGTCGGAACGCTCGCTGCACAACATCCTCGACACCTCGCCCGCCGCGGTGGTCACCGTCGATCCCAGCGGCGTGATCACCGACTGGAGCCGCCGCGCCGAGCAGCTCTTCGGCTTCGCCGCCACCGGGGTGCTGGGCAAGCACCTCGACGACGTGCTGCTGCGACGTGACGACTCCGCCACCGCATGGCGCCCGGTGCAGACCGAGTGCCCCACCGAGGGCAGCGCGCTGCGTCGTGACGGCGGCGAGGTGGCGGTGGAGATGGTCGTCTCCGCGCCATTGCGCATCGGCGGCGAGGTCCGCCACGCAGTCTTCGTCAGCGACATCAGCGTGCGCAAGCGGACCGAGCTGCGAAAGGAGGTGCAGGCCTCGGTGGTGCGCGGGCTCGCCGAGTCGCCGTCGCTGCAGTCGGGTGTCGAGCGCTTCCTCGAAGTCATGTGCGCCGGGCTGGGCTGGCAGGCCGGCCGGCTGTGGCGCGTCGACCTGGAGTACAAGGCGCTGTGCCTGATGAACGCGTGGCACGGCGATGGCGTCGACCTCGGCGCGCTCGACGCCATCGACGGCGAGCTGCGCTGCAAGCGCGGCGCCATGCTGCCCGGCATCGCCTGGGACCAGGACGCGACGGTGGTGATGCCCACCGCGCAGCTCAAGCGCACGCCGCGACGTCGCGTCCTGCGCGAGGCGGGGCTGCAGCACTGCATCGCCTTCCCCATCGTCACCGACGGCGGCGTCATCGGCGTCGCCGAGTTCTTCTCCGAGCAGGCCATCGACGTCGACGACATGCTCGACATGCTGGCCAGCATCGGCGCCCATGCGGGGCTGTTCATCGAGCGCCGTCTCGAAGAGGCCGCCCACCGCGAGACGGCGATGCGCCTGCAGTCGCTGCTCGACAGCGTCGGCGACGGCATCATCACCTTCGACGAGACGGGCGCCATCGAATCCGCCAACCACGCTGCGGGGCGCCTCTTCGGCTGCACCGCCGAGCAGCTCACCCGCGCCACCATCGACGTGCTGCTCGCGCCCGACCGGCGCAGCGGCATCACCGCGCGGCTGGAGCGCGGCGTGATGGACTGGGAGACCGAGGGACTGCGCCGCGACGGCAGCATGTTCCCCATGGAGCTGCGCGCCGGCGAGATGCGCCTGCGCGGCCGCCGCCTGTTCATCGCCACCCTGCGCGACACCTCGGAGCTGAAGGCGCGCACCATGGCGCTGCAGCACCAGGCGATGCACGACAACCTCACCGGCCTGCCCAACCGCACCCTGCTCGGCGACCGCCTCACCCAGGCGATCAACCACGCGACCCGCGCGGGTCAGCCGGCGGCGCTGCTGCTGATGGACATGGACGGGTTCAAGGAAGTCAACGACACCCTCGGCCACCACAGCGGCGACGCGCTGCTCCGCCAGGTCGCCGAGCGCCTGCGCAGCACCCTGCGCGCCGAGGACACCATCGCCCGGCTGGGCGGCGATGAGTTCGCCATCCTGCCCGCGGGCTGCTGCGACGAGGACACGGCGATGCACATCGCCGACAAGGTGCTGGCCGCCTTCCAGGCGCCGTTCCTGATCGAGGAGCAGGCGATCCACGCGCGCATGTCGATCGGCGTCGCGGTGTACCCCGCCCACGGCGAGGACGCCGACATGCTGATGCGCCGCGCCGACGTGGCCATGTACACCGCCAAGCGGATGCGCTCCGGCCAGTCGACCTACTCGCCGGCGCAGGACGAGCACAGCAAGCGCCGCCTGCAGCTCACCGGCGAGCTGCGCCGCGCCATTCCCGCATCGGAATTGGTGCTCCACTACCAGCCGCGCCTGCACATCCCCACCGGGACCATCACCGCGCTCGAGGCGCTGGTGCGCTGGCAGCACCCGGTGCACGGCCTGGTGCCGCCCGGGGAGTTCATCCCCGTCGCCGAGCAGTCCGACCTGATCCACCCGCTGACCGCGTGGGTGGCCGGCGAGGCGGTGCGGCAGTGCCGAGTTTTTGCCGAACTTGGCATGGACCTGACCATCGCCATCAACGTCTCGGCGCGCAACCTCGCCGACCAGCGCCTGCCCACCATGATGGCCGGGCTGCTGCGCACCTGGGGCGTCGGCGCCTCGCGGCTGCGCCTGGAGATGACCGAGAGCGTGGTCATGGCCAGCGACTGGCAGGACGTGCTCAACGAGCTCCACGAATTGGGGCTGAGCGTGGCCATCGACGATTTCGGCGTCGGCTACTCGTCGCTCGCCTACCTGCAGCGCCTGCCCGTGGACGAGATCAAGATCGACCGCTCCTTCGTCGGCGACATGGCCGAGAACCCCGACAACGCCGCCATCGTGCGCTCCACCATCGAGCTGGGCCACAACCTCGGGCTCAAGGTGGTCGCCGAGGGCGTCGAGACCCAGGAGTGCCTGCGCATGCTGGCCGACTTCGGCTGCGACGCCGCCCAGGGCTTCCTGGTCTCGCCGCCGCTTGCCGCGAGTGAAGTGGTCGCCTTCTTCGCCGAGACCGACGTCAACGCCTTCGCCTTCCAGCGCAGCGCCTAGCGCCCGCGGCTGATATACTCCCCAATCCCACACCTGAATATTGCTATGACGGGGAGTAGTACGGGCCGCCTGCGGGCGTCCAGCGAGCCGGGATGGTGGAAGCCGGCAGTTCCGCAGCAGCCCAGAACTCGCCCCTGAGCAGTCCGAACCCCGCCGTGACCCGGCGAGGTGAGTGTCGAACCCTCGCCTGTGAACACCACCACAGGGGGGCGGTAGGCCGGGCCGGAGTGGCGCCCGATAGAAGCGCCGACGAGTGGGCCGTTCGGCAGGCGTGGAGCCGGCCGGCCAAGCCGGGTGGTACCGCGGGGGTGAATCCCTCGTCCCAGCAGACGTGTGTTGCTGTGGACGCGGGATTTTTTGTTTCCAGGAGGTACCAGCCAGAGATGACCCAAACCACCACACCGATTGCGACGGGGGCCAACGGGCGCGCGCCTGGCAGCATCGGCGAGGGCCAGGTGCTCACCGGCGCCGAGATCCTCCTCGAGTCGCTGCGCCGCGAGGGCGTCGACACCATCTTCGGCTACCCGGGCGGGGCCAACCTCTGGCTCTACCGTTACCTTCCCGACTTCCCCGACATCAAGCACGTGCTCGCCCGCCACGAGCAGGGCGCGACCCACATGGCCGACGGCTACGCGCGCGCCAACCGTGGCCGCGCCGGGGTGGTGTGGGCGACCAGCGGGCCTGGCGCGCTGAACTGCGTCACCGGCATCGCCACCGCGCAGTACGACTCGGTGCCGCTGGTGGTGATCACCGGGCAGGTGGCCACCGTCGCGGTCGGCTCCGACGCCTTCCAGGAGTCCGACGTGATCGGTGTCACCATGCCGATCGTCAAGCACTCGTACCTGCTGCAGCGCACCGAGGACATCGCCCGCACGGTGCGCGAGGCGTTCCACATCGCCACCACCGGACGCCCCGGCGTGGTGCTGATCGACTTCCCCAAGGACCTGCAGAACGGCAAGGCGCCGTTCCACTGGCCCGAGGGCCCGATCAAGCTGCGCAGCTACAACCCGACGACGCGCGGCAACCCGGTGCAGATCCGCAAGGCCGCCGAGCTGATCGACAAGGCGCAGCGTCCGGTGATCCTCGCCGGCCGCGGCGTGCTCATCTCCCGCGCCGAGGACGAGCTGCTGCGGCTGTCGCAGAAGGCGGGCGTGCCGGTCGGCTGGACGCTGCTGGGCACCGGCACCTACCCGGTGGGCACCGACCTGTCCCTGCACATGGTGGGCTTCATGGGCGCGGGGTACACCAACAAGGCGGTGCTCGGCTGCGACCTGCTGGTCATGGTCGGCATGCGCGCCGACGACCGGGTCACCACCAAGCTCGACTCCTTCGCTCCCCAGGTCGAGAACATCGTCCACATCGACATCGATCCTGCCGAGATCGGCAAGAACGTGCGGCCCACCGTGCCCATCGTCGGCGACGCCAAGCAGGTGCTGGGCGAGATCGAGAAGCTGATCGCGCCGGCGCGCCACGACGCCTGGATCACCCAGATCGACAGGTGGAAGGAGGAGCACCCGCTGCGCTACCGCAAGCACACCGGCGTGCTCCAGCCGCAGGACGTGCTGGTCGAGATGTTCAAGCGCGCCGACTCGCAGGACATCGTTGTGGCCGACGTCGGCCAGAACCAGATCTGGGCGGCGCTGTGGTGGGACTTCAGGACCAGCGGCCTGTTCCTCAACAGCGGCGGCGCCGGCACCATGGGCTTCAGCTTCCCCGCCTCGATCGGCGCGCGCCTGTCGCGTCCCGACAAGCGGGTGTGGTGCGTGGTCGGCGAGGGCGGTTTCGTGATGACCATGCAGGAGCTGGCCACCGCCGTCGAGCAGAACGCCGACGTCAAGGTGGTGATCCTCAACAACTACTTCCTGGGCATGGTCCGCCAGTTCCAGGACGACTACTACGAGGGCGTGCGCAGCGCCGTCGACCTGCACGTCGGGCCCGACTTCGTCAAGCTTGCCGACGCCTTCGGCATGCCGGGCTGGCGCACCGACGACGTTCGCGAGGTGCCGCGCATCCTCGACCAGATGGAGAAGCACCAGGGCCCCTGCATCGCCGAGTTCATCATCGACCCCGAGGCCAACGTGCGGCCCATCGTCCCGCTCGGCGCCGGGCTGCCGGACTTCGTCGAAGAGATGATCGAGGAGGGGTTCTAGCCATGAGCAGCAGGCATCGTCTCCTCTCGCTGCTGGTCGAGAACCACCCCGGCGTGCTCAACAAGGTGTCGAGCATGATCCGCCGCCGCGGCATGAACATCACCTCCCTGTCGGTGGGCGAGACGGACGACGAGACCGTCTCGCGCATGACCGTCGCCGTCGACGTCGGCCGCGCCCAGGCCGACCAGGCGGTCAAGCAGCTCTACAAGCTGATCGAGGTCATCAAGGTCGCCGACATCACCGAGGACCCCATCGTCGATCGCGAACTGGTGCTGGCCAAGGTGGCCGCGCAGCGCGGCGACCGCAGCGAGCTGCTGCAGATCGTGGAGATCTTCAAGGCCAAGATCGCCGACGTCTCGCCGGAGGCGATGGTGCTGGAGATGAGCGGCCCCGAGGACGAGGTCGAGACCTTCCTGGAGCTGATCCGGCCCTTCGGCATCAAGGAGGTGGCGCGCAGCGGCACGGTGGCCATGGCCAAGGGCCGCGACCTGCGCATCGGAGTCAAGCAGCAGCGCCGATCCCAACCCGACCTGGAGGCCGCCGACGAGCAGCGGCGCAGCGTCGGCGTGCTGGTGGGCGACTGAGTTGGAGCCTCACATGACATGGAGGACACCCGCCTGATGTCCGACAACAACCGCGTCTACATCTTCGACACCACCCTGCGCGACGGCGAGCAGGCCCCCGGCTTCGCGCTCAACGTCGCCGAGAAGGTCGAGATCGCCCACCAGCTGGCGCGGCTCGGCGTCGACGTGGTCGAGGCGGGCTTCCCGATCAGCAGCCCCGGTGACTTCGAGGCCTGCAGGCGCATCGCCCGCGAGGTCGAGGGCCCCACCATCACCGCCCTGGCCCGCGCCGTGCCCGCCGACATCGATGCGGTGTGGAGCTCGATCCAGGACGCGCCGCGCAAGCAGATCCACATCGTGCTCAGCGTCTCCGACATCCACATCGACAAGAAGGGCCTGGGGACGCGCCAGCAGGTGCTGGAGAAGGGCATCGCCGCCGTGGAGTACGCACGGCAGTTCTGCGACCAGGTCGAGTACTCGCCCGAGGACGCCGGGCGCGCCGACCGCGACTACCTCTACGAGACGGTCGAGGCGATGATCGAGGCCGGGGCAACGGTGATCAACATTCCCGACACCACCGGCTACACCCTGCCCTGGGAGTTCGGCGGCCTGATCGGCGACCTGATGCGCCACGTGCGCAACGTCGGCAACGCCATCATCAGCGTGCACTGCCACAACGACCTGGGCCTGGCCGTGGCCAACTCGCTGGCCGCCATCGACGCCGGCGCGCGCCGCGTCGAGTGCACCGTCAACGGCATCGGCGAGCGCGCCGGCAACGCCTCGCTGGAGGAGCTGGTGATGATCCTCAAGACCCGCGAGAAGCTGCTCGGCCTGAAGACCGGTGTGGACGCACGGCTGCTGGCGCCGACCTCGCGGCTGATCGAGGCGCGCACCGGCATGCACGTGCAGGCCAACAAGGCGATCGTCGGCGCCAACGCTTTCGCCCACGCCAGCGGCATCCACCAGGACGGCGTGCTCAAGGACAAGCTGACGTACGAGATCATGCGTCCCGAGGACGTCGGCGTCGCCGACACGCGGATCGTGCTCTCGCCGCGCAGCGGCCGGCACGCCTTCCGGTTCCGCCTCCAGGAGCTGGGCTACGAGCTGGACGAGGCCGCCTTCGCGCGCGCCTGGGACGCCTTCTTGCTGCTCGCCGACAAGAAGAAGGAGGTCACCGATCGCGACCTGCAGTCGCTGGTCGCCGACGAGGCGCGCCCGGTGCCCGAGCGCTTCAAGCTCGACCTGGTGCAGGTGATCTCGGGGACCAGCGGCCGTCCCATGGCCACGGTGCGCGTGCGCGACGCCGAGCGCGAGGACGTGCTGGAGGACGCCGCGGTCGGCGACGGTCCGGTCGACGCGGTGTGCAAGGCGATCGCGCGGCTCATCGACGTGGAGAACGAATTGGTGGACTTCAGCATTCGCGCGGTGACCGGCGGCATCGACGCGATGGGGGAGGCGAGCGTGCGCGTGCGCAACGCGGCGGGGCAGATCTTCAGCGGCCACGGTGCCGACACCGACATCATCGTGGCCAGCGCCAAGGCGTACTGCAACGCGCTCAACAAGGTGGCCGCGGACCTGCCCGCGGTCAGCGTCCCAGCCGGGAGCGGGGTATGAAGACCCACAGCCTCGCGGTGCTCCCGGGTGACGGCGTCGGCCCCGAGGTCGTCGCCGCCGCACTCACCGTGCTCGACGAGGTCGGCGCCCGCTTCGGCTTCACCGTGCAGCGCACCGAGCACCTGATCGGCGGCGCCGCCATCGACGCCACCGGCACCGCCCTGCCCGACGGCGTCGTCGACGCCTGCCGCAAGGCGGACGCCGTCCTGCTCGGCGCCGTCGGCGGCCCCAAGTGGGACGACCCCCGGGCCACCGTCCGCCCCGAGCAGGGCCTCCTCGGCCTGCGCAAGGCCCTCAGCCTCTACGCCAACCTCCGCCCCGTCCGGGTTATGGACGCACTTGCCCAATTCAGCACCATGCGCGAGGAGGTCATCGTCGGCACCGACTTCATCTGCGTGCGCGAGCTGACCGGCGGCCTCTACTTCGGCCAGCCCCAGGGCCGCGAGGGCGAGCCCCCCAACCGCAGCGCCGTCGACACCTCGCGCTACACCGAGGCCGAGGTGGAGCGGGTGGCGCGCGTCGCCTTCGAGCTGGCCCGGCAGCGGCGCCGCCGCGTCTGCAGCGTCGACAAGCAGAACGTGCTGGCCACGTCGCGGCTGTGGCGTGAGGTGGTCACCGAGATCGGCCGCGACTATCCCGACGTGGTGCTGGTGCACATGCTGGTCGACACCGCCGCGATGCAGCTGGTCCGCGACCCGCGCCAGTTCGACGTCATCCTCACCGAGAACCTCTTCGGCGACATCCTCAGCGACGAGGCGGCGATGATCGCCGGCTCGATGGGCATGCTCAGCAGCGCCTCACTCGGGGATAGCGGCGCAGATGCGAGCCGCCGCTTCGGCATGTACGAGCCCGTCCACGGCAGCGCCCCCGACATCGCCGGCAAGGGCCTCGCCAATCCCCTGGCCACCATCCTCAGCGTCGCCCACTGCCTGCGCATCTCCTTCGCCGAGCCCGGCGCCGCCCAGGCCATCGAGGACGCCGTCGAGGACGCCATCAACCAGGGCGCCCGCACCCGCGACCTGGGCGCCGACGACGACCGCGCCATGGGCACCCGCGAGATGACCGACCGGGTGGTCGAGCTGCTCCCGCTGGGAGCCACCGCCGGCTAGGACGGGGCGCGGCGCCTACAGCACCTTGGACAGGAACGCGCGCGTGCGTTCGTGCCGCGGATTGGCCAGAACCTCCCGCGGCGCGCCGCTCTCGACGACCACGCCGCCGTCCATGAACACCAGGCTGTCGCCGGCCTCGCGGGCGAAGCCGATCTCGTGGGTGACCACCACCATGGTCATGCCCTCGCCGGCCAGCGCCCGCATCACGTCGAGCACCTCGCCGACCAGCTCGGGGTCGAGCGCCGAGGTGGGCTCGTCGAAGAGCATCAGCTTGGGCTGCATGGCCAGCGCGCGGGCGATGGCGACACGCTGCTGCTGCCCGCCGCTGAGCTGCCGGGGATAGGCCGGCGCCTTGTCGGCGAGGCCGACCCGGTCGAGCAGCGCGTGCCCGCGCTCCAGCGCCGACGTACGCGACTCGCCGCGCACCCGCGTCGGCGCCTCGATGACGTTCTCCAGCGCGGTCATGTGGGGGAAGAGGTTGAAGTTCTGGAACACCATGCCGATCTCGGCGCGGCGCCGGGACACCTCACGCTCGCGCAACTCGTAGAGCCTGTTGCCGTGCTGGCGGTAGCCGACCAGCTCGCCGTCGACGGACAGCCGCCCCGCGTCGACCTTCTCCAGGTGGTTGATGCAGCGCAGGAACGTGCTCTTCCCCGAGCCCGAGGGACCGAGCAGGCACATCACCTCGCCGGGCATCACCTGCAGGTCGATGCCGCGCAGCACCTCCTGGCGCCCGAACGACTTGTGGACACCTTCGGCCAGAACCATCGGCCGCGCAGCGGTGCTCACGGCGCCCCCGGTGGCGCGGCCAGCGGCGGCTCGGGCGGCGGGACGTGGAAGGTGAAGAAGAGCTGGCGCATGCGCTGCAGCGGGGTCGGCGGCAGCTCGCGTGCCGAGCCGCGCGCGAAGTAGCGTTCCAGGTAGTACTGGCCGGCGGTGAGCACCGAGGTCATCGCCAGGTACCAGATGCTGGCCACGATCAGCAGCGGGATCTGCTGGAAGGTCTGGGCGATGATCAGCTGCGCCGAGTAGAGCAGCTCGGTGTAGGAGATGACGCTGACCAGCGAGGAGTTCTTGAGCATGGAGATGGTCTCGTTGCCGG
Organism: Candidatus Angelobacter sp.; assembly: GCA_035569495.1. Classification (GTDB taxonomy): domain Bacteria; phylum Chloroflexota; class Dormibacteria; order Aeolococcales; family Aeolococcaceae; genus DASRDZ01. The sequence goes on from DATMMX010000007.1 coordinate 18,284, forward strand.
TCGGCGGGATGATCACCCGCATCGCCTGGGGCAGCACGATGCGCCGCATCGTCTGCAGCCGGGTCATGCCCAGCGCCGCGGCCGCCTCGGTTTGTCCGGCGTCGACGCTGAGGATGCCGGCGCGGACGATCTCCGCCATGTAGGCCGCCTCGTTCAACCCCAGCCCCAGGATGGCGGCGCCGAACGTGGGGATCAGGCTGTTGGCGTTGACGTGCCACCAGGCCGGTCCGCCGGGGATGCCGATGACGAACACCGGGTAGAGCGCGGCGATGAAGTTCCAGAAGAGCAGCTGCACCAGCAGCGGCGTGCCCCGGAAGAACCAGATGTAGAGCCAGCTCGCCCCGCGCAGCAGCGGGTTGGTCGAGAGCCGCAGCACCGCCAGCACGACGCCGAGCACCACCCCGATGGCCATGGCGATGGCGGTCAGCTCCAGGGTGCTGTAGACGCCGTTGACGATGCGCGAGCTGAACAGGTATTGCCCGACCACGTCCCAGTGGTACGTGGACGTGGTCGCCATCGAATAGCCGAGACCGCCGAGCCCGACCGCCACCACCAGCGCGGCGATCCACCGGCCCGGATGCCGGACGGGGATGGCCCTGATGGCCTCCGGCCGTCCGGCTCCGGGCGGGGTCACCCCGGACGCCGAATCCATCGGTGTCCGAGCCTACCAGCCGACCTAGCTCTGTGCGCCGTTGATCTGCGGGTTGCTGATGGCGCCGGTGGCGACGCCCCACTTGTCGAGGAGGCGCTTGTAAATGCCGTTTCTGATCAGCTCCTTGACGGCGTCGAGCACCGGCTTGTCGAGGCCGTTGCCCTTGTTCGTGGCCAGGCCGTAGGGGGCGGTCCCGTAGGGCTGGCCGCTCAGCTTGAAGGCGCCGTTCGACTGCTTGACCTGGTAGGCCGCCACCGGCGAGTCGGCCATGCTGGCGTCGACGCGGCCGCTGCTCAGGGCCAGGTTGGCGCCGCTCTGGTCGGGGAAGATCTGCACGTCGACGCCGGGCTTGCCGGCGCCCTTGCACTTGGTGTCCTGGGCGGTGGCGTCGTCCTGCTGGGTGGTGCCCTTCTCGACGGAGACGTGCTGGCCGCAGAGGTCGTCGAGGGTGTTGATCGCCGGGCCGCCGCTCGCCTTGACGAAGAACGAGGTGCCCGCGGTGAAGTAGGTGACGAAGTCGACGGTCTTCTCGCGGTCCTTGGTGTCGGTGAACGACGACGCGCCCAGGTCGTACTTGCCCGAGGTCAGGCCGGGGAGGATGGAGTCGAAGGCGGCGTTGACCACGTCGGCCTTCAGGCCCATGACCTCGGCGAGCGCCTTGGCCAGGTCGGCGTCCATGCCGATCACCGTCTTGCCGTCGGTGTCGAAGAACTCGTTGGGGGCGTAGCTGGCGTCGGCGGCGACGGTCAGCGTGCCCTTGGCGGCGATGGCGCTGGGCACCTCCGCGGCGATCGAGGCGACCTTGGTGGCGGTGATGCCGTTGGGGGTGGCGCCGCCGCCCCCGCCGGTGGTGTTGTTGCTCGAACCGCAGGCGGCGAGCAGGAGCGTGGACAGGGCGAGCGCAGCGCTGGACGCGCGCGTCGACAAACGGATCGACATCAAGAGTTGGCCTCCGGAATTTGTCCCAAAGGGGAATGCGGCTGCACGATACGTGCCACCGGGGCGCGGTGGCAAGGTGCGCGCCGCCCAAACACCCGAGCCGCCCGCCCCCTAGAATCGCCCTTCGTGGAGCACGCGCGGTGACCGCCGTCGCCCGGCCCGGCAAGATCGTCGCCGTGGGCAAGAACTATCTCGACCACGTCCGGGAGATGGGCGGCATCGAGGCGGCGGCCGAGCCCATCCTCTTCATGAAGCCGCCCAGCGCCGTGATCGGCGACGGCGAGGCCATCCTCCTGCCCGCGATGAGCAGCCACGTCGACTACGAGGGCGAGCTGGTCGCCGTGATCGGCGCCAGGCTGCACCACGCCTCCGTCGAGGAGGCGCTGCGCGGCGTGCGCGGCTACTGCTGCGGCAACGACGTCACCGCCCGCGACCTCCAGGCCAAGGACGGCCAGTGGACCCGAGCCAAGGGCTTCGACACCTTTGCCGCGCTCGGCCCCGCGCTGGCCGGCCCGCTCGACCCCGCCGACCTGCGCCTGGTGACCAGGCTCAACGGCGAGGTCCGCCAGGACTCGCGGACCTCGTTGCTGATCACCCCGGTCGGCGAGCTGCTCGCCTTCATCTCCCGGGTGATGACCCTGGAGCCCGGCGACGCGGTCTACACCGGCACGCCCGCCGGGGTGGGGCCGCTCCACGAGGGTGACCTGGTCGAGGTCGAGATCGAAGGCATCGGGGTGCTGCGCAACCCGGTGCGGCGCGCCCCGTCGTGAAGACGGCGGCGGCAGCGGGTCGGGGCGCGGCCGCCGCGCTGCGCCGCGAGTCGGTCCTCTGCGTGCCCCGGACCACCATCTTTCCCGATGGCGCCTGGCACGGCCTGGTCGCCACCGGGCTGGAGCGGGTGCTGCGCACCGTCCGCGCCACCGCGGAATACCGGCCCCGGCACCTGGTCGAGGACGACCCCTCGCAGCAGCAGATCATCCCGTACTGCATCGTCCGCCACGCCGACGGCACCTACCTGCTCACCCACCGGCTGCGCGCCTCCTCGGAGAAGCGGCTGCACCACCTCTACTCGCTGGGCGTCGGCGGGCACGTCAACCCCGGCGACGGCGAGGTCGGCGACGACCCGGTGGTGGGTGGCCTGCGCCGCGAGTGGGCGGAGGAGATCACCTGCCCCGCGCCGGCCACGGCCCGGCTGGTGGCGCTGCTCAACGACGACACCACGCCGGTGTCGCGCGTCCACCTGGGGCTGGTCTTCCTGGTCGAGCCCGCCGCGGGCGGGGTGGCCACGGTGCGCGAGGTGGACAAGCTGGAGGGGGAGGTGCTGACCCTGGAAGCGATGCGGCGGCACTACCTGAACATGGAATCCTGGTCCCAGCTGGTCTACGACGACCTGGTCGCGGGGGCGCCCGATCGGGCCGAGCGCAGCCCGCTGGTGGTGGAGCTCGACGCGGCTCCGTAGGGCGTTCTCGGCGGCGTGAGCCCGGGCCCCGGTAGACTCGCAGCTCAGCTCTCCCCACAAGGACCACGCGCACCTGCCGATGGCTTCCCGCATCCGCTCCCTGGTCTGCCGCGAGTGCGGCACCGAGATCCCGGTCGCGCCGACCCACGTCTGCGACCTGTGCTTCGGCCCGCTCGACGTGCGCTACGACTACGCCGAGGTGGCCCGCCGCGTCTCGCGCGAGTCCATCGACGCCGGGCCGGCGTCGATCTGGCGCTACGGCGACCTGCTCCCCGTCGACCTCGACGACGGCGTGCCCCCGGTGACCCTGGGCGAGGGCTTCACGCCCCTGGTGCACGCGCCCAACCTCGGCGCCGAGCTGGGCCTGCGCAACCTCTACCTGAAGAACGACACCATGAACCCGACCAACTCCTTCAAGGACCGGGTGGTCAGCGTGGCGGTGTCGTGGGCGCGGCGCAACGGGTTCTCGACCATCGCCTGCGCATCGACGGGCAACCTCGCCAACGCGGTCGCCGCCTACGCCGCGCGCGCAGGGATGCCTGCTTTCGTCTTCATCCCCTCCAACCTGGAGGAGGCGAAGGTCAGCACCACCGCGGTGTTCCGGCCCACCATGGTGCGCATCGACGGCAACTACGACGACGTCAACCGTCTCTGCAGCGAGCTGGTCGACATGGTGCCGTGGGCCTTCTGCAACATCAACGTGCGGCCGTTCTACAGCGAGGGGTCGAAGACGCTCACCTACGAGACGGCCGAGCAGCTGGGCTGGCGGCTGCCCGACGAGATCGTCATCCCCATCGCCAGCGGCTGCCAGTTCGTCAAGCACAACAAGGCGGCGCGCGAGTTGATCGACCTGGGGCTGGTGACCGGCGACGGCGCGCGCATGCCGCGACTCACCGGCGCGCAGGCGGCGGGGTGCTCGCCGGTGGCCACCGCCTTCCAGCGCGGCGAGACCCACATCGTTCCGGTCAAACCTGACACGATCGCCAAGTCCATCGCCATCGGCAACCCCTCCGACGGGTCGTACGTGGTGCAGATCGCGCGGGCCACCGGCGGTGTGGTCGACAGCGTCACCGAGGAGGAGATCCTCGAGGGCATCGAGCTGCTGGCGCGCACCGAGGGCATCTTCACCGAGACGGCGGGCGGCGTCACCGTGGCGGTGCTGGCCAAGCTGGCCCGCGCCGGGCGCTGGCGCGGCGAGGAGACCATCGCCGCCTACATCACCGGCCACGGCGCCAAGACCGCCGAGGTGCTCGCCGGGCGCTCCACGCTGGAGGAGCCGATCGCGCCCACGGTGCGCGCCTTCCGCGACCGCTTCGGCGAGCGCAGCCAGGCCGCGGCGGCCCCGCGGCCCGGCGCGGGCGTCTCCGGCTAGCTAGCCCCGCCCCGGGCGGGCCGCATGGTGCCCGGTATACTCACGGGCCATGTCCATCACCGTCCGCGTCCCTGGTCCGCTTCGCCGCCTGACCAACGGGAGCTCCGAGGTCCAGGTCGAAGGCACGACCGTGTCGCTGGCGCTGGCCGACCTCGAGGCCAAGTACCCGGGTTTCGCCGACCGTCTGTACGACGGCTCGGGCAACCTCCGGCAGTTCATCAACATCTACCTCAACGACTCCGACATCCGCTTCGGCCAGGGCCTGGAGACGCCGCTCGGCGAGAACGACGACCTCTCCATCGTCCCCGCCGTGGCCGGCGGCCGGTAGCGGGGCGCCCATGGCGCGCCGCCGGGTCAAGCTCACCTTCTCTCCGGCGCTGGTCACCGAGCCGGTGATCCACGAGCTGGGCCGGCGCTTCCCCGTGGTCACCAACATCCGCCGCGCCGACGTCACCCGTGACGAGGGCTGGGTGGTGCTCGAGGTCGACGGCGAGCTCGACGACATCGACCGCGGCCTGGCCTACGTCGTCGAGCGCGGCGTGCGCGTCGACCCCGTCGAGGGCGAGCTGGCGACATGAGCGGGGGAGCTGTGGCCCTGGCGCAGGTCCCCACCGATCCCCTCGACCTCCTCCCACGCGACGCCATCGTCGCCGTCGCCATGTCCGGCGGCGTCGACTCCAGCGTGGCCGCCGCCCGCTGCGCCGCCCGCGGCGTGCAGACCCTCGGCATCACCCTGGCCATGTGGCCGCGCACCCGCGAGGTCGAGCGCGACCGCGGCTGCTGCTCCCTCGACGCCGTCGAGGACGCCCGCCGCGTCGCCGCCACCCTCGGCATCCCCCACTACCCGTGGAACCTCGAAGCCGACTTCCACACCCTGGTCATCCGCGACTTCGAGGACGAGTACGCCGCCGGGCGCACCCCCAACCCCTGCGTCCGCTGCAACGAGCGGGTCAAGTTCGGCGCCCTGCTCGACCGCGCCCTGGCCCTCGGCGCCACCCACGTCGCCACCGGCCACTACGCGCAGATCGGCCGCCGTGGCGACGCGCTCACCTTGCACCGCGCGGTCGACGGGCGAAAGGACCAGGCCTACACGCTGCACCGCCTCGACCAGCAGCGCCTGCGCCACGCCGTCTTCCCGCTCGGCGCCATGGCGGACAAGCAGGCCGTGCGCGACGAGGCCGCCCGGCTCGGCCTGGCCACCGCCGCCAAGCCGGACTCGCAGGAGCTCTGCTTCGTCGACGTCTCCCTGCCCGACGAGCTCTCCCGCCGCCTCGCCGGACGATTCGCCCCCGGTGCAATCGTGACGAGCCGCGGCGCGGTGGTGGGGGAGCATCGCGGCCTGCCCTTCTACACGGTGGGGCAGCGCACCGGGCTCGGCCTGCACCCGCGCACACCCGACGCCGCGCCGCTCTACGTCCTCGCCCTCGACGCGGCGCGCAACACCGTCGTCGTCGGCGAGCGCGACGAGCTGCTGCGTGGGTGGGCGCTCTCCCTCGATGCGACCTGGATCGCGCCACGTCCGCCGCGGGCGGGAGCCACGTGCACCGTGCAGCTGCGCGCCCATGGCACGGCGCACGACGCCGTTGTCGAGAGCGTCGACGGCGCCGCGCTGCGCCTGCGCTTCGACCCCGCGGTCGCCCAGGTCAGCCCCGGGCAGTCGATGGTCCTCTACGACGGCGACGAGGTGCTCGGCGGCGGCACCGTGGCCGAGGCCGCCTGATGGCCTACACCACCACGCGCGACGTGGTCGTCGGCGCGCTCTGCGTCATCCTCGGCTGCGCGGCGGCCGCCGCCTCGATCCACGCCGCGCGACGCACCCGCAACTGGCTCTTCTACATCTGCGCGCTGGGCGCCGTGGCCTTCGTCGCCGGCGTGGTCGGGCAGAGCGTCTTCCCCAGTGAGGACGCCCAGAAGCGCGACCCGCTCGGCGCCACCAAGCAGACCCCGGGAGTTTGGGACGCAGGTGTCCAGATCCCGGTGATCGGCATCCAGGCGACCCCGCTGGCGGTGGGCGGGTTCCTGGTCGCGGTGGTGGGGCTGTCGCTGGTGCTGTTCTTCGAGGTGGTGCCCTCGGAGGAGCACGCCGCGCGGCCGCCGCGACCGAGCGCGCTGGTCGAGGACCCGGACACGGTCTGAGCGGCCGCCCGCGCGCCGCCTATACTGCTGCGCCGATGTCCTTCTTCGCCGCCGCCCTGCTCGACTTCCTGGTCATCGCGGTGGCCGTCCCCGCGCTGACCCTCGGCGTCGCCGTCCTGCTCGGTGGGCGCGCGCCGTGGATGGGGTGGGGCCGCCGCGCCGAGCCGGGCATCCACGGCTTCCTCATGCTCGCCGTGCTGAGCGTCGTCGCCATCGCGCTGCTGTTCCTGGTGCCATTCGCCGCCTCGTTCGGCGTCCTGCACCACCGGGAGAGCGCCGCCCTGGGGCTGTTCCTCGCCGTGCTGGTCCTGCTGGGGGTGGGCTATGCCTGGCGGCGAGGCGTGTTGCGCTGGAGCTGAGTTCCCGGCGCATCACCGCGCGCGTCAGCGTGCGGGCATGCGCCGAGGGTGGGGTGGCGGCGCTCCAGCCGCCAGGGGCGGGATCTGCCCGCCCCTCGTGCGCGGCTCAGCCGCGCGTCACACAGCCGCGCGTCACACACCCCGCGTCAACCCCAGGTAGCGGGTCGAGATCTCGGCGACGATCCCCTGGATCTCGGCCGCGTCCACCCCGCTGACGAACTCCCGCAGCACCTCCTCCTGCCGGCTGCCCAGCCGCTCCAGCAGCTCCCACCCCGCGTCCGTCACCGCCAGGCGGACCTGGCGCCGGTCGTCGCTGTCGCGCCAGTCGCGGACCAGCCCCACCTGCTCCAGGCTGCGCACCAGCACCGAGACGTGGGCCCGGCTGGCGTCGAGGTAGCGCACCAGGTCGGTCTCGCCCAGCCCGCGCTCGGAGGCGCGCGCCGCCAGGGCGAGCAGCACGTGGTACTGGGCGGGGCTCAGCCCCTCCGCCTGGGCCACCCCGTCGATCCGTGACACCGCCTGGCGGAAGAGCATCCGCATGCGGGCGCGCTGCACCACGTGCTCGCGGGAGGGATTGATTTGCATTTCGAAATTGTTCGCACGAGTTGACAACCGACGCTGGGCTTCGCGATTGTAGAGGCACCCTCCCACCCCCGCCTCGTCAGGAGTCACGTCCACTGTGCCGGCAGTCGTGCTGGAGACCCAACCCGACTATCGCGAGCTGGTCTCCGCCATCTGTCGCCGCCTCGGTCTCGAACCCGAGTGCGTCGCGGACGCGGCGGCGGTGCTGCGACGCGCCCCCGACCCCGACTGCCACCTGGTGATCGCGGACGGCGAGCTGCTCGGCGGCCTCGCCGGGGTCGTGGCCCTGCGCGTGCGCTCCCAGGTGCCGCTGATCGTGCTCGACGGCGCCGCCCCCGCCGAGCGCCTCCTCGAGGCGGGCGCCGACTACCACGTCCCCAAGCCGTTCTCGCCCTCGCTGCTGCGCTCCATGGTCCAGGCGGTGCTGCGCCGCGCCTCGACCATCGTCCCCCTGCCGCGCGAGCGCCTGGTGCTGGGACGCGCCGTCTTCGAGCCCGGCCGCCGCCGCCTCTCCGCCGAGCGCTCCCGCCTCACCCTGCCCTCCCGGGAGGCCGACCTCCTGGAGTTCCTCGCCCTCAACGCGGGGCGCGTGGTCAGCCGCTCGCAGATCATCGAAGGCGCCTGGGGCGGCGAGGCCGAGGCCACCGACGGGGCCGTGGTCTCCGCGGTCTACCGCCTGCGCCGCAAGCTGGAGTCGGTCGACGCGGCCGTGCGCATCGCCACCGAGCCCGGCCTCGGCTACCGCCTCTACGTCGACGGCGAGGTGGCCCCGCGGCGGCACCTGCACCACAACGAGGAGCGGGTACGGACCGTCCTGTCCTGATCGCCTGCGCCCTCACCCGCGAGGCCCGCGCCGTGCGCCGCGCGTTGGGCGACGCGCCCGGCGTGCAGGTGGTGGTGACGGGCATGGGCCAGGCGGCGGCGCGCGCAGCCGCGGAGCAGTGGGTGCCGCGGGTGCGCGCGGTGGTGGTGTGCGGTGTCGCCGGTGGGACCGGCGGGGCCGCGGGGGCGGGGGACGTGGTGGTGGCGACCGTCGCGCCGGGAGCGAACACTGGCGTCCCCGCTGCTGCTGCGGCCGGTGCTGCCGGCCCGCGGAGCCCCGTGCTCCTCGGCGACGCTGCAGCGCACCTGCCCGCCGGCCTCGACGGCGCCATCGCCGGGGTGATCGCCAGCACCGAGGCGCCCGCCGACTCCGCGGCCGAACGTGCCGAGCTCCTCGCCGCCGGGGCGCTCGCCGTCGAGACCGAGGCCGCGGCATGGGCGGAGGCTGCGGCCGCGCACGGCATCCCGCTCACCGTGGTGCGCGCCGTGCTCGACACGCCCGGCCATCCCCTCGGCCCGCTCGCTCAGCTCATCGTGCCGGGAGACACCGGCCCCGACCCGCGCCGCGTCGTGCGCCTGATCCTCCAGCCCGGAGCATGGCTCGCTCTGCTGCGCACCGGCCGCCTCGCCCGCCGCTGCGAGCAGCGCGCCGCATCCGCCGTCGCCGCTCTGTGCGAGCGCTGAGCGCCGTCAGGCTGAGGCGGCGAGGGCGGCGAGCTGCACGCGGGTGGCGCGGTGCTCGGCGGCCAGGTGCTCGACCGCGGCGCGGCCGCTGCGGGCGGCGCTCTCCATGGTGATCGGCCAGCCGGTGGCGGTCCAGGCGCCGGCGATGGCGAGGCCGGGGACCGGGGTGGACGGCCCGGGACGGAGGGCCGCGGTGCCGGGGCGGAGGGCGGCGGTGGCGTCGCGCTCGCGGGTGACGCGCCAGCCGAGCAGGCGGGCGTCGCGCGTGCGCGGCTGGGCGCGGTGGAGGTGGGGGAGGAGGCGGTCGCGGACCTCCTCGGCGGGAAGGGCGGCGAGGTCGGTGGCGGCGCTCAGCGAGCAGGCCACCGTCTCCGCGGGACCCGGCTCGCCGTGGAGGCGGGAGCGGCTGAACAGCCACTGCAGCGGCGAGTCCCAGACGGCGAGGAAGGGCGCGTCGAGGACGGGGCGGTCGAAGCGGAGCTGGAGGTTGAGGATGGGCGAGGTGGTGAGCAGCTGGTAGCCGGCGAGCGACGGGTGGGCAGCGACCTCGGGGGCGACGCGGGCGAGCAGCGGCGGGGGCCCGGCGACCACGACGCGCGGAGCGCGGTGCTCGGCTCCCTCGGTGGTGCGCACCCCTTCAACGCCGCCGCCGTCGTGCAGCAGCGAGTCGACGGCCACGCCGACACACAGCCTGCCGCCGCGCCTCGCCAGCGCCGCGTGCGCGGGGTCGAGCAGGCGGCTCAGCCCCGCCGCGGGGATGCCCACCGCGGCGGCGCGGCGCTTGAGGAAGCCCTCGCGCATCACGAAGGCACCCACGGCCGCGCTCACCTCGGTGGCGCCGAGGTTGCAGGTGGCCACGGTGACCAGGTCCCACATCGCCCGCCGGGTTGCGCCCTGCCCGGCGGCGCCGAGCCACGCGGCGAAGCTCTGCGCGTCGAGTGCGTCGAGGTCGCGGACGGCGCCCAGCCGGGCCACCGCGACGCCCATCGCGGCGCGATCCGCCGTGGTCAGCCAGGGCAGTCGCGCCAGGGATGGCAGCAGGTGCAGGGGCGCCGGCAGGGCGGCCTCGCGCAGCCGCGCCCGCCGGCCGTGCTCGTCGACGACGACGACGTCGAGGCGGTCCTGCAGCGGCGCCAGGTGGGCCGTGCCGAGGCGGCGCAGCAGGGCGCGGTACTCGGTGCAGCACGACATCAGAACGTGCTGGCCGCAGTCCATCTCACCGCCGAGCCGTTCGTCGGGGAAGGAGCGCGCCATGCCGCCGAGGACGCGTCCTCGTTCCAGCAGCAGGGTGCGCCAGCCCCGATCGGTGGCGGCCACGGCCGCGGCGACCCCGGCCACGCCGCCGCCGACGACGATGCAGTCGTAGGTGTTGTTGCCGTTCATGACCGGAACACGACCGCCTACGCGCGCAGCCCGTGCGCCGCGGAGCGCAGCGCGGCCCGCGCCTTCTCGCCGCCGGACAGCCGCACCCGCTCCCCCGATACCGGGTAGGTGCGCTCGCGCAGCCGCACCAGCAGGTCGTGGTAGAGCCCGGCGATCCCCGCCAGGCAGGGACGGCTGGGCCCGGGCACCAGCGGCAGCAGCGCGTCCGCGGCGGCGAAGGCGCGCTCCGCCCGCTCACCCTGCATGGCCAGGAAGCGCGCCGTGGCGGAGTCGGGGTGACGCGGATCGTGGTCGAGCAGCGCCTGCTCGTTCAGGCCATGTTCGGCCAATTCGTCCAGCGGCAGGTAGAAGCGGCCGCCGGTCCAGTCCTCGCCGACGTCGCGCACGATGTTGGTGAGCTGCAGGGCGAAGCCCAGCTCGTCGGCGAGGGCGTCGGCGCGCGGGTCGGTGGCGCCGAAGATGCGCACGCACATCTGGCCGACCACGCCCGCGACCGCGTGGCAGTACTCGCGCAGCGCGGCGACGTCCGCATTGCGGCGCGGCACCACGTCCATGGCGACGCCGTCGATCAGCGTCTCCAGCATGGCGCGGGGGATGCCGTGGCGGGCCACGGCGTCGGCGAGCGCGGCCAGCCGCGGCGTTCCCGGCAATCCCGCGTACACCGAGTGCAGCGCGCCGCGGTGCGCGTCGAGGCGGCGCAGCTTGTCGGCGGGGGAGAGGGCGGGATCGTCGGCGACGTCGTCAACGGCGCGCGAGAAGGCGTAGACGGCGTGGATGGCGCGCCGCCGTCCCGGGGGCAGGAGCAGGAACGCGTAGTAGAAGGTGCGCGCCTCGTGGCGGGCGACGTGCGCGCACTCGCGTGCACCCTGCGCGGCGCTGTCGAGGACCGCGGCCGAACCGCTCACGACGTTGCCCCGTCGACAGAAATCTCACGCGAGAGCGTCAGCGCGCACAGTGCCTGACGCCCCCCTGCGCCGCGCTCGGCGCGACTCACGCGAGCCTCCGCGGCAGCGGCCCCGGGACCACCACCGCCCGCAGCGCTGTGAACACCGCCGCCGCCCGCCCGCGCGCCCTCGCGGAGGGCCGCACCCGCAACCCCGACTCCCCCGCGCGCTCGACCGCGTCGCACGCCGCCGCCCCATGCGCCGCGAACCCCGCGATCTCGGCCCGCATCCGCCCGCGCAGCGACGCCGCCAGCGGCCACCCCGCCCGCAGCCGCCCGCGCGCCTCCGCCAGACATTCCGCCAGCATCGGCACAAACCCGCCCGGCGCCTGGCCGGCCGCGAGCCCCGCCACTGTCACACCGTGCCGCGACAGCACAGGCAACGGCACATAGCATCGCCCGCGCACAGCATCCTCACGCAGGTCCTGCCAGTGGTTGGCGAGCTGCAACCCCGCGCACACCGACGCCGACAGCGCCAGCCGCGCATCCGTCGCCAGTCCTTCGAGCCGCAGCACCATCTCCCCGACGGGCGCCGCACTCAGCGCGCAGTACGCGTCCACCTCCTCCCACGACGCATACGAGGCCACCCGCTGATCAAAACGGTTGGCGTCGATCAATCGCAGGAAGGGCTCCACCGGCATCCCCGCCGCGAACACCGGCTGCAGCGCCACGAACACCGGATGCGTCGCCGCCCCGCGCAGCGCCGCCCGCAGCTCGGACTCCGCCGCGTCCAGCGCGGCGAGCCGGTCGCCGGCCAGCTCGTCGCCGAGGTCGTCGACGAGCCTGCAGTATCCGTAGACGGCGAGCCGTCCCGCCCGCACCGAGGGCGGGCACAGAAAGGCGAGCGGAAAGTTCTCGCGCCGCCGCGCCACGCCGAGCTGCGCCGGCGCCGCGTCGAGCGCCGAGCTCACGCCACCTGCCACCGCAGCATCGCCATCAGGTCGCGGATCGACTTGCTCGCCTCCACCGCGGCCGCCGGCTCGAACGACGAGTGCATCATGCAGTGCTCGCAGCGCGGGTCCTTGCCGGGGCCGTACTTGTCGAAGTCGGTGGCCAGCAGGTCGCTGCAGGAGTCGTGGATGGCGTCGGTGATCAGGTAGCAGGGGCCCTTCCAGCCGTAGGGGTTGCGGGTGACGGTGCCCCAGGCGTGGCAGTCGAGGTCGCGCTCGCCGCGCAGGAACTGGCGGTAGATCGGCGAGGTCAGCACCGGGTACTGCGAGTCGAAGGACTGGATGGCGCGGAACTTGGCGACGATCTCGTCGCGGGTCATCACCACCGACTTGTCGATCGCCTCGTAGCCGAAGGCGGGGGCGAGCAGCACGCCGTCGATGTCGATGGAGACCAGCAGGTCGAGGAGCTGGCGGATCTCCTCGATGTCCGTCTCGCGGTAGATGGTGGTGTTGGTGGTGACGCGGTGACCCTCCGCCTTGGCGACGCGGATGGCCCGGATCGCGGTCTCGAACACACCGGCGCGCGCGCAGATGTGGTCGTGGGTCTCCTCCATGCCGTCGAGGTGCACGGCGAAGGACAGGTGCGGATCGGGCCGGCGCTTCTGCGCGAACTGCTCCAGCCGCAGCGCGTTGGTGCACAGGATGATGTGCTTGCCCATGGCGATCAGCCCGTCGACGACCTCGTCGATGTGGCGGTAGATCAGCGGCTCGCCGCCGCAGATCGACACCACGGGCGCACCCGACTCGCGCGCCGAGTCGAGGCACTGCTGCGCGGTCAACTCGGTGCTGTTGTTCTCGAACTCGAGGATCTTGCCGCAGCCGATGCAGGCCAGATTGCAGGCCAGGGTGGGCTCAAGCATCATCACCAGCGGCGCGTGGGTGTTGTGGGCGACCTGCTGCTTGGCGGTGTAGACCGCGGTGTCGAGGGTCATCTTGAGTGGGAAGCGCACGTCAGTGGTTCTCCAATGTGGGGGTCGCGGGGGGTGGCCCCCCGATGCCGGGAGCAGGGGCTGCGCCCCCTCTTGCCACCAGCTTCATGGGAACCCCGGTGGCCTTGCGCGCGCCCACGGTGGGACGCATCTGCCGGTAGCGGCCCAGTGCGGCGGCGGGGAAGTACGCCGCGTAGCCGTGGTAGCGAAGGTAGAAGTCGCGCGGGAAGCCGGTGCCGGTGTAGCGCTCGTCGTGCCACAACCCGTCCGCGCCCTGCTGCTCGATGAGCCATTGCGCGGCGCGCGCCGCCGCACCGCTGCGCGACTCGCCCGCGGAGCACAGTCCCTGCAGACCCCACGCGGTCTGTGACGGCGTCGCGTCGCCGCGGCCGCGCAGCGAGGGGTCGTCGTACGACGCGCAGTCCTCGCCGAACGAGCCGTCGTCGCGCTGCACCGAGAGCAGCCAGTCGAGCCCTGCCTGCACCGCGGGATGGGTGCGGTGCATGCCGCCCGCGATCAGCCCGGGGATCGCCGCCGCGGTGCCGTACACGTAGTTGACGCCCCAGCGTCCGAACCACGCCCCATCGGGGTCCTGGTCGCGCTGCAGCCACGACACCATGCGCTGCACCGGCACGTAGGTCGGCGCCAACCCCCACGCGGCGCACGCCTCCAGCACATGCCCGGTCACGTCCGCGGACGGCGGATCGGTGACCGCGCCGAAGTCGCAGAAGGGGATGCGCCCCACCAGCTTGCCGGTGTTGTCGGCGTCGAACGCGCCCATGCCGCCGTCGCGCGACTGCATGCCGACCATCCAGCGCAGCCCGCGGCGCACCGCGTCCAGCGCCTGCGGCATGTCGACGCGCCGCAGCGCGAGCAGCACGATGGCGGTGTCGTCGATGTCGGGGTACGCCTGGTTGTCGTACTCGAACGGCCAGCCGCCCACGGGCAGCCTGGGCCGCACCGCCTGCCAGTCGCCGCTGCCCACGCACTCGCGCGCCAGCAGCCACTCAGCGGCGCGCAGCAGCGCGGGATGGTCGCGCGGCAGGCCGAGGTCGCTGAGCGCCAGCATGGCCAGCGCCGTGTCCCACACTGGTGAGAGGCATGCCTGCACCTCGCAGGTCTGCTCGCCTTCGAGGATGAAGCCCTCGAACGCATTCCAGGCGCGGTCCAGCGCGGGGTTGCCCTGCCGGTAGCCGAGCGCGTGCAGCGCCAGGCACTGGTACGCCATCGGCGGCTGGATGCCCCCGATGCCGCCGTCCGCCTCCTGGTGGTCGAGGATCCACTGCTCGGCGGCGCGCAGCGCGCGGGCACGGCCTGGCTGCCAGCGCGAGCGGCGGTAGGCGTGCAGCGCCTTGTCGAGCCCGCGAAAGCCAAGCGCCACCCCGCCGGTGGGCGAGTTGCGCCGCGCACCGGCAGGCCGGGCGCCGCGCGGCAGCTCGTCGCGGCCGAGCACGATCGCCGCGGTCGCCGGGCGCAGGGTGAGCACCACGGTGAGCGGCACGATGGTGGCGCGCGCCCACGACGCGAAGCGGGGCAGCGACAGCGGGAACCGCGTCGGCAGGAAGACCAATTCGGGCGGCAGCTCAGGCAGGGGCTGCCAGGGGTACAGCCCGCAGCAGGCCAGCCACATCCGGGTGAACACCCGGGTCGCCTCGACGCCGCCGAGCCGCGAGATGCTGCCACGAGCGGCCACAACTGCACCATCGTCGGCGGGCAGGCCGGCGGCACGCAGCGCGACGTACGCCTCGACGGTGCAGTCCACGTCCGACGGCCCGCCGCGGTACACCGCCCAGCCGCCGTCCGCCTGCTGCTCGCCGAGGATGCGGGTGACGATGCGCCGCTCGCGCGCCGCGTCGACGCGGCCGAGGAGGTGGCCGAGCATCACGTACTCGGCCTCCATGCAGACGTTGGTCTCCAGCCGGTACGACCAGTGCCCGTCCTCGCGCTGCTGGGCCAGCAGCCCGTCGACGGCGCGCCGGCAGGCCGCGTCGAGCAGCGCGTCGTCGGGCGCCGTCGAGCCTGCGCGCGCGGGGCGCGGGATCACCGGCTGCGCCGCGCGCTCGCGCAGCGGCAACGCCGGCGCGGCCGCGGTCTCGACCAGCGGCTGCGCCGTCATGCCTGCCTCCCGGCCAGCCCGTCGATCAGCTCCGACACCGCATGCCCCCGCGCGCCCGGCGGGATCGCCTCCGCCCGCGCCAGGCGCAGCTTCTCCATGTATCCCGCCTCCGCCAGGGCCACCCGCGAGGCCGCGTCGCAGCCCTCCAGCCGTTCCAGGAGCAGCGCCACGCTGCTGCCAGGGTTGGCCAGATCACGGCGCAGCGCCTCCGCCGCGACCCCGCCCGCCTCCAGCGCGCAGGCCACCGGCAGCGACGCCTTGCGCCGCGCCAGGTCGCTGCCCGCCGGCTTGCCGGTCACGGCCGGGTCGCCCCACACGCCGAGCACGTCGTCGCGCGCCTGGAAGGCCAGCCCCAGCGACTCGCCGAGGTCCCACCACGCCTCGACCACCTCGTCGGACGCGCCGGCCGACGCCGCCCCCGCGGCGGCCGCGGCGGCGAACAGCGCCCCCGTCTTGCGCACCGCCAGCCGCTCCCACTCCGCAACCGTCGGCGCCAGCGCGCCCTCGGCGCACAGGTCGAGGTGCTGCCCCTCGATCATCGACATGGTCGCGCCGTGCACCAGCGACGCCGTCCACGCCCCGGCGCGCACCGCCGTCGCGCAGGCCAGCGCATGCAGCGCGTCACCGGCGTTCAGCGCCAGCGACATCCCGGCCGCCGCCCACAGCGACGGACGGCCGCGCCGCTCGCGGTCACCGTCGACGATGTCGTCGTGCACGAGAGAGAAGGCGTGCACGCACTCCAATGCCAGTGCCGCGTGCAGCGCGTCCTCGACCGCGCCGCCCGACGCCTCGCAGGAGAGCAGGCAGAGCAGCGGCCGCAGCCGCTTGCCGCCGTTGCGCGCCGGCCGGCCGTCGAGGTCGGTCACCCCCAGGGCCTCGCCGCACAGCGCGCGCAGCGGCTCGGGGGTGTCGCGCACCAGCGCGGCCAGGCCCTCCTCGACCAGGCGGCGCAGCCGCTGCGGGTCGGTGTCGAGGACGGCCGGCTCGACTGCGAGTGTTGTTGCCATCTGCTTCAAAAACTCCTGCACACGTTCTCGACGGCGTCCACCAGCCAGTCGGGGGTCGAGGTCCCGCTGGTGATGCCGACCTTCTGCCCCGGCTCGAACCACGAGGCCTCGACCTCGTCGGCGGTCTCGACGTGGTGGGTGGGACGGCGCGCGGCGCAGTGCTCGACCAGCGCGTTGGTGTTGGCGCTGCCCCGCCCGCCGACGACGACGATGACGTCGACCCGCTCGGCCAGCTCACCCGCGGCGCGCTGGCGCAGGGTCACCACCGGGCAGCGCGTGTCGTGCACCTCGACGGAGGCGGCGCGCTCCTCCAGCGCGGCCAGGATGGGCGGCAGCGCCGAGGCGGGGAAGGTGCTCTGCACCACCACACCGACGTGCTCGCCGGACGGCACCGAGGCCACGTCGGCGGCGTCGCGCACCACCACGCCGCCGCCCGCCCAGCCGACCACGCCGCGCACCTCGGGGTGGTTGCCGTGGCCGACCACCACCAGCAGCCGCCCGTCGCCGGCGACCTGCCGTCCCGCGTCCTGGACGCGCCGGACCAGCGGGCACGTCGTGTCGACGACCTCCAGCCCGCGCGACCGCGCCGCCTCGAACGTTGCCGGCGGCGCGCCGTGCGCGGTGATGACGAGCTGCCCACCGGGCTGGGGGCCCGAGGGGTCGGGATCCACCGCCAGGCCGCGGGCGGCGAGCCGCTCCATGGCCTGCGGGTTGTGGACGATGTGCCCCAGGGCGGTGACCTGACGCCCGTCGGAAGCGCGATCGAGCACCGCTTCGACGGTGGCGAGCGCGTCACGGACGCCGAAGCACGGCCCGATCTGGCGCGCGCGGATGACCTCCACGAGGTGCCGCCCTCCGTGTGGCAGATGCTTAGGTGATGCGAACAATCACCGAGTGTGGCGGCGGCAGCTGACGGCCCCTGCGACGCACGGGTCCGCGGCGATGACGGGTCTGTCATGCGCGCGCCGCCGGTCAGGGCACCCGCCCACGGCAGTCGGTGCCGACTACAATTCGCCCCCGTGTCCGGCGCCAGCACCCGATTCGCCTCGCCACGCCTCGCGTGGACGCAGCGTCGGAGCACGTCCGGACTGAGGCCGCCCGCAGCGTGACCGTCAGTGGCATCGCGTTCTACGTCTTTGCCGCATTGGCGTTCCTGGCGGCGCTCGGCGTGGTCGCCCTGCCCTCTCTGCGCCACGCCGCGTATGCGCTGGCCGGGCTCGGCGCCGCCACCGCGCTGGTCTTCCTCACCCTGGGCAACGAGCTGCTCTTCGCCGCCGAGCTGCTCGTCTACGGCCTCGCCGTCCCCGCCCTGGTGCTCACCGCCACGACTCTCATCCACGCGCGCGAACGCGAGACGAGCGCCTTCACCTCGTGGTGGCCGGTCGCCGCGCTGGTCGGGCTGGGCACCGCCGCGCTGCTGCTCGGCGTCGCCGCGGTCAGCACCGGCGCCTGGGCGCAGGGCACGTACCCGTCCGGCATCACCGTCACCCAGCGCATGGGTGAGCTGATCTTCCGCACCTACGCGCTGCCCTTCGCGGCCAGCGCCGTGCTGCTGCTCACCGCCCTGGTCGGTGCCGTGGTCACCGGCCGCCGCGACGACCTCGAAGCCGAGCTGGAGGCCGCCGAGGGCGATCGCCGCCGCCGCGAGGAGCGCATGCGCCGCCGCCGCGAGGACCGCGAGCGCGCCCGCCGCGCCCAGCGCCCCGCCGCCGTCGCCGAGGGGGAGGGACAGTAGTGGACGCCGGTCTCGGCCACTTCGTCGTCCTCTCCGCACTGCTCTTCGCCACGGGCGCCTTCGGCATGGTGGCGCGGCGCAGCCTGCTCGGCGTGCTGATGTCGGCGCAGGTGATGCTCACCGCCTCGGCGGTCGCCCTGGCCGCGTTCGCCCGCTTCGGCTACGGGGGCACGCATCCCCTCAGCGGCGCGGTCTTCGCGCTCTTCGTCGTGGTGGGCGGCGCCGCCGAGGTGATCGTGGCCACCGCGCTGCTGCTGCTCGTCCACCGCCGCCGCGACACCGTCGACGTCGACGCGCTCGACGAGCTGCGGGGCTAGGGGAGGGGAGATGTACAACCTGGCGTGGGCCGTCGTCCTGCTGCCACTCGGCGGCTTCCTCTTCGCCTTCCTGCCCGAGTCGCCGCGGCGCGCCGCCCAGGTCTGCATCACCTTCACCGGCGCGGCCTTCGCGCTGGCCATGGTCGTCCTGCTCTACCGCGTGGCCCACGTGCGCGACAACCCGTACCAGTCGATGGTCACCTTCTGGACCTTCGACCCCGGCACCAAGCTGCTGGGCGGCTTCATCAGCGACTTCCACGCCCAGGTCGGGGTGGTCGTCGACGGGCTGAGCGCGACGATGATGGCGGTGGTCTCGCTGGTCAGCCTGCTGGTGCAGGTGTACGCCACCGGCTTCATGCGCCGCGACGACGGCTACACACGGCACTTCACCACGATCGCGGTGGCGACCTTCGCCATGCTCGCCCTGGTGGCCAGCCCCAACCTGCTCGAGCTGTGGATCTTCTGGGAGGTGCTGGGCGCCTGCTTCTACCTGCTGGCCGGCCACTGGTGGCAGCGCGACGAGGCCGCCCGGGCGGCGCGCCGCATGTTCCTCTTCACCCGCATCGGTGACACCGCGCTGCTGCTCGCCATCGTCTTCCTTTTTGCCAAGTTCGCCGCAAACGTGGCGCAGCAGCCCGCCGCGCCCGGACAGGCGGTCAACGACCCCTTCAACTTCTTCGTGCTGGAGAAGGAGTGGCCGGCGGCGATGGCCGGACACGTGCAGGGCAGCGGCCCGCGCACGCTGATCATCCTGGCCCTGCTGCTGCTCCTCGCCGCCGTCGCCAAGTCGGCGCTGGTGCCGCTGCACGGCTGGATGCGCGGCGTCTTCGAGGAGGCGCCCGCGCCGGTCACCGCGCTGCTGGCCACCGTCACCGTCCCCGCCGCGGGCGTCTTCCTGATCGCGCGCACGTACCCGCTGTTCCTCGCCGCGCCGCACGTGCTCACCGTCGTCGCGCTGTTCGGCGCGCTGACCGCGGTGGTGGGCGCGGTGCTCGCCCTGGCCCAGCACGACATCCGCAGCCTGCTGGCCTGGTCGACGACGTCGCAGTTCGGCCTGATGTTCGTCGCCCTCGGCGCCGGCGCCTCGGGCGCGGCCATCTTCCAGCTCGTCGCCCACGCGTGGTTCAAGGGTGTGCTCATCCTCGCCGCGGGCAGCCTGGTCACCGCCTACCGCACCACCGACCTGCGCGAGATGGGCGGCGCCTGGCAGGCGATGCGCACCACCTCGCGGGCCGCGCTGTTCGGCGCCGCCAGCGCCGCGGGGGTGGTGCTGCTCGCCGGGTTCTGGTCACTCTCGTCGATTACCGCCGGGGTGCTGCGCAACGAGTTCCCCAACCACGGCCACGTCAGCGGCGCCGTGCAGGGCATCCTGGTCGTCTGCGTGGCGCTGACCGTGCTGCTGGGCGCGATCTACCCGCTGCGCATGTTCTTCCGCGCCGCCCTCGGCGAGCTGCCCAAGCGGCGCGGCTTCCAGCCGCAGCGGGTGCGCGAGCTGGGCAGCCGGGTCACCGGCCCCACCGCGATCCTCGCGGTTCTGGCCGCAGCCGGCGGATTCATGGGCATCCCCGGCGTGCGCGCGAGCATCCTCAACTTCGTCTACTCGGGGCGGCCGCCGGGCACCGCCAGCGCCGCCGCCGGCCTGGCCGTCACCCTGGTGCTCGGCGTGCTCGGCGCCAACCTGGCCTGGGCGCTGCACCGCGGCAGCATCAGGCTGCCCGACATGGGCAGGGCCGCCGCCGCCGTCGCCGCCGCAACCCGCGTCGACGCCGCCTACGACTGGGTCGTCGAGCGCGCCGTGGTCCGTCCCGCACCGCTGATCGGCCGCGTCGACACGGTCATCGAACGCGACGTGCTCGACGAGGTCGGCAGGGGCGCGGCGCTGGCCGCCGAGACCGCCCGGCGCTGGCAGCTCGGGCGCGTCGACGCCGTCACCGTGTCGGCGTTCGCCGGAGCGGCGCTGGTCGCCGGCCTGATCGTCCTCGGCGCCACCGGCCACCTGCCCGGCGTGGGGGCGACGCGATGAACGAGCGCCTCTTCCACCTCATCGCCCAGGCCCAGCCGATCATCCCCGGCAACCCCACCACCCCGACGCTGCCGACCACACCCACGACGCCGACCACGCCGCCCGCGGCGCAGTTCCCCACGGTGCTGCTCACCGCGCTGATCTTCAGCTCGCTGGCCTGCGCGCTGATCATCCTCTTCCTCCCCGAGCGCACCCGCGACCAGCGCGCCCGGGTGCGCATCATGGGCCTGGTCGGCGCGGTGATCCCGCTGCTCTTCACCCTCGGCGGGCTCAACTTCCAGATGGGCCAGGAGTTCAGCGGCGGCACCATCTCCTTCGAGGAGAAGCACGACTGGATCAGCGCCTTCCCCGTCCACGCCACCTACCACCTCGGCGTCGACGGCATCTCGCTGCCGCTGCTGCTGCTCAGCACCGTGGTGTTCACCGTCACGGCCATCGCGGCGTGGCGCAACGACGTGCGTCCCAAGCTCTTCTACGTCCTGCTCCTGGTCCTGGAGACGGCGGTCAACGGCACGCTGTGCTCGCTCGACTACGTGCTCTTCAGCGTCTTCTGGGCGATGGAGCTGGTGCCCACCTTCCTGCTCATCGCGGTGTGGGGCGGGGCCGGGCGCGCCCGCGCCGCACAGCGCTACCTGGTCTACGGCGTGATCTCGCTGGTGCTGCTGCTGAGCAGCGCCATGCTGCTCGCCTACAAGTCGGGCCAGGGCTCCTTCGACTTCGACCTGACCAACACCGTGACCCTGGTCAAGGCCATCGCCTACGCCGGGTTCTGGCTGTCCTTCGCCGCCTTCGCCATCCGCCTGCCGGTGGTGCCGCTGCACACCTGGATGACCGACGCCGTCGACGAGTCCAGCCCGCCGGTGGCCTTCCTCATCTCCAGCCTGCTCACCAAGCTGGGCGCCTACGCGATGATCCGCATCTGCCTGGGCGCCTTCCCCGCCGGCGCCGGACGCTTCGGCTTCGTGCTGGCAGTTTTTGCCGTTGTCGGCACGTACTGGGGTTTCGTCGGGGCGGTGGGACAGCACGACGTGCGCCGCCTGCTCGCCTACACCACGCTGGGCCAGAGCAGCGTGGTCCTGCTGGCCATCGCCTCCGGCCAGACCATCGCGCTCAACGGCGCGGTGCTGCTGATGCTGGCCAGCGGCCTGGGCACCGGCATGCTGGTGCTGCTCACCGGCACCCTGGAGGACCGCGCCCGCACCCGCGACATCCGCCGCCTCGGTGGCCTCGCCTGGCAGATGCCGCGGCTGACCGCGCTGTGGATCGCCGGCGGGCTGACGGCCATCGGCGTGCCACTCTTCGCCGGGTTCGCCGCCGAGCTGATGGTCTTCACCGGCTCCTTCCCGGTGCACCGCTGGGCGACGGTGATCGTCATGCTCGGCATGCTGCTCAACACCGGGCTGCTGCTCTGGACCATCCAGCGCATCTTCTTCGGCCCCGCCCACGAGGCCTTCGCCCGCATCAAGGACGCCTCCACCCTGGAGCTGGTCTACCTGGTGCCGCTGGCCGCCGTGGCGCTGCTGCTCGGCGTCTTCCCGGGGCGGCTGCTGCCGATCATCAACAACGGCGTGCTCAGCGTCGTGTCGCGCGTCACCGGTGGGAGCTGAGGCGGCACACCCATGAAACCCACCGTCTTCACCGCACTGGTCGACCTGCTGCCCGAGGCCGTGCTGCTGCTCGGCGCGCTGGCCTGCCTGGTCCTCGCCGCCACCCGCCGGCGCACCGCCATCACCACCTACCAGGTCATCGCCGGCGCGTCACTTCTGGCCGCAACCGGCATGAACTTCGCCTACCTGCGTGGCATGCCGGTGCGCGCCGCCGACCCCGGCTACCTCGCCTTCGGCGGCGGCCTGGTGGTCGACCGGTTCACGCTGTACCTGACCGCAACTCTGTGCGCCTTCGCGTTCCTCACCGTGCTGCTGGGCACCCTGCTCAGCGAGCGCATCCGCACCCACGTCGGCGAGTACCACGCCTTCCTGCTGCTTGCCACCCTGGGCGCTGTGCTGCTGGTCAGCACCCGGGAGATGATCAGCCTGTGGGTCGCCGTCGAGCTGCTCGGCGTCAGCCTGGTGCTGCTGGTCGGCACCGTGAAGACGTCGCGGCTGGGCGGCGAGGCCGCGGTCAAGCAGCTCGTCCTCGGCATCGCCGGCAGCGCCATCCTGCTCTACGGCCTGGCCCTCCTCTACGGCCTGGGCGGCAGCACCGACCTGGTCGAGGTCGCCCGCACCGCCACCCACGCCAACGCCGCCACCGCGCTGGCCATGGCCCTGGTGCTGATCGGGCTGCTCGGCAAGGTCGGCCTGGTGCCATTCCAGCGGCTGCTCCCCGACGTGCTCCAGGGCGCGCCCGCGCCGGTCGCCGGTCTGGTCGCCAGCCTCGGTGTCACCGCCGTGTTCGGCCTCTTCCTGCGCGTGTCGGCGACGGCCTTCCCCGCGGTGCGCAGCAACTGGACCGCGCTGGTCGCCCTGGTCGCCGCGCTGAGCATGCTCTACGGCAGCCTGCTCGCCCTGCGCCAGCGCAGCGTGCGCCGCGTCGTCGGCCACCTCGCCCTCGCCCAGCTCGGCGTGGTGCTGCTCGGGGTGCTCGGCCAGCCGCAGAGCTCGGGCGTCGCCGCGGTCATGTTCGCCCTCTTCTCCGGCGGCATCACGGTGATCGCCGCCGCGGCCGCGATCACCCTGGTCGAGGCCGCGGGCACGCCCGACACCGTGGCCGGCTACCAGGGCCTGAGCCGCCGCTCCCCGGGCGCCGCCGCGGCGCTCTCGCTCTCCGTCGTCTCGCTGGCCGGGCTGCCCCCGCTGGTCGGCTTCTTCGGCCGCCTGCTCACCATGCAGGCCGCGGTGCAGGCCGGCTACGCGTGGCTGCTGGTCGTCGCCCTGGTCGCCACGGTGCTGGGCGCGGTCGCCGCCGTGCGCATCGTCCGCGCCGTCTTCGCCGCCGCGCCGGACGAGGACGCGCTCCCGCTGGAGGAGCCGGCCCCCGCCCGCGCCGCGCTCACCGTGTGCGGAGTGGCGGTGATCGGCCTGGCCGCGGCCGTGCAGCCGCTGCTGGCGCTGGCGAGCGGAGGCGCGGGCGCGGTCGTCCCGCACTGAGAGGTGCCGCGCGCCGACGGCGTGTCCGACGCGACCGGCGGCCTGCCGCCGCACCCGCCGCTGTTCACTCGCGGCCGCTTCGTGCGCCTGATCGCGCTCTTCGCCTTCGCGGTGGTGGCCACGGTGATCAGCTTCGCCATCGTCTCGCGCATCTCCGGCCCGCGGCTGCTCCCCGGCGGCACCGCCGCGCCCACGATCAGCGCCGACAGCGCCGCGGGCGGCCACTACGCACTGCTGGGCCCGGGCAACCCGCCGCCCCGCCCGGTGGTCGTCGAGTTCTTCGAGACCACCTGCGCGGTGTGCCGGCAGGAGGTGGCGCCGATGTGCCAGGTCAGGACGCAGCACCCCGGCGTCGACTTCTACGGCGTCGACGCCGCGAGGGAGGACGCCGGCGCCGTCAACGGCTTCCGGGTCAACCAGGGCCACGGCTGCACCGACTGGCCGCTGCTGCTCGACCCCAAGAGCGACATCCTGCGCGCCTACAGCGTCACGGTGGTGCCCACCGTGTACGTCATCGACACTCGCGGGCACATCGCCTACGCGGGCACCGGCGCCGGCGGCGTCGACGGCCTCGCCACCGCGCTGCGCAGCCTGGTCGCGGGCGGCAATGGCTGACACTCCGCGCGCCCCCAGCGCCCTGTTGCGCGGCGGGATGAACGCCGCCGTCGGCCTGGCCCGCGTCCTCGGCCCCGCCCGCTACGGCGTCGCCGACGCCATCGCCATGTCCGTCTACGCCCTCGACCCCGAGCGCCGCCGCCACGCCCAGCAGAACCACCGCCGCCTGGCCCCGCACATCGACGACAGGGAGGCCCGCCGCCGCGCCCGCCGCAGCTTCCGCGAGTACGGCCGCACCACCGCCGACTTCTTCTGGGCCAACGGCATGGACGACGCCCAGGTGCGCCGCCGCTCGGTGGTGCGCGGCATGGAGCACGTCCTCGAGGCGCGGCTGCAGGGGAGGGGAGGGGTGCTCACCATGAGCCACTACGGCAACTGGGACATGGGCGCGCTCGCCGCGGTGGCCCGCGAGGTGCCGGTGACCACGGTGATGGCGCCGCTCGGCCCCCGGCCCTTCACCGACCTGGTGATGTGGGCGCGCCGCCGCAACCAGCTCGAGGTGCACAGCCCGCAGAACTCGGCGCGCGCGCTGCTCCGCGCGCTGCGCCAGAACCGCTGCGTCGGCCTGATGAGCGACATCCCCGGCGCCGGGCCCACCGTCGACGTCGAGTACTGCGGCGGCCCCGTGCCGTTCAGCACGGTGCCCGCCTGGCTGGCCCAGCGCACCGGCGCGCCGCTGCTCCCCGCCGACTGCACGCGCCATCGTGGCGGGCTTTTCGAAGTTGTGATCCACCCTCCGGTGGAGGTCGCTGCGGGCGATGATGAGCGCGCCGTCATGCAGCGCGTGGCCCGGGTCCTGGAGCGCGCGGTGCGCGAGCGGCCGGCCCAGTGGTACCCCTTCGGCGAGGTCTACACGGAGGCGCCGCCGGAGCGCTGACGCGCCACGGCGATTGCAGGGTTTCCTTATAGTTTCCCTATCGGCTTGGGCGCGCGGCAATACCGTATCCTCGGGTTGGCCGCGGGCGGCAGGAGGCCCGCCACAGACCCGAGGAGCACTTGGAGTCCAGCTTGGCACCTGACACCGCGCCGGAGCGGTCAGCGCCCGCAGCCTCGGCCACCCCGCTGCGCGTGGCCTGGTTCGGGCACGCGGAGGGCCGCCGCGCCGACGGGCTGTCGACCTACAGCCGGGAGACGGTGCAGGGCCTGCGCCGCCGCGGCGTCGAGGTGCAGTTCCTCTCCCACGCGCTCGACGGCGACATCGCCCCGGCGCCCGCGTCCGCGTCCACCCAGCTCCCCGCCCTGCGCTTCAAGACGCTGACCATGCCCATGCCCGGCTACGTCGAGCAGATCGAGCGCGCGCTCGACGAGTTCAAGCCTGACGTGGTGCACTGCTCGTGGAGCTTCTCGCTGCTCGACGGGGCGATCGGGCGCATGGCCGCCAAGCGCGGCGCCGCCACGGTGGCGACGTTCCACCTGCCGTATGCCGCGCCCCACACCGCGCGCGGACGCGTGCTGCAGACGCTCTACCGCTACCACGTCCACCGCCTGCAGCACTACGACACCTGCGTCGCCCTCAGCGAGGGACAGCGCGACCTGCTGGTCGACGCCGGCTATCCCGCGTCGCGCATCGAGGTGATCCACAACGGCGTCGACGTCGACGCCATCACCCCCGGGCCGTCGTCGCTGAAGCAGCGGCTGGGGGCGCGGTT
Organism: Candidatus Angelobacter sp.; assembly: GCA_035569495.1. Classification (GTDB taxonomy): domain Bacteria; phylum Chloroflexota; class Dormibacteria; order Aeolococcales; family Aeolococcaceae; genus DASRDZ01. The sequence continues at coordinate 44,045 of DATMMX010000007.1, forward strand.
CGTGGTGCTGTACATGGGTCGCCTCGACCCCGAGAAGCGCGTGCCCGCGCTGGTGCGCAGCTTCCTCGACATGCAGTGGCCCGAGGACCACGTGCTGGTCGTCGCCGGCGACGGCGTGCAGCGCCACCGGGTGCGCCGCCTCGCCGAGGGGCACGGCAACGTGCACGTGCTCGGCGTCGTCTCCGACGCGGAGGAGCGGCTCTCGCTGCTGCGCGGCGCCGACGTGTTCGTGCTGCCGTCCACCGCGGAGGGGCTCGCGCTGTCGATGCTGGAAGGCATGTCCGCCGGCTGTGCGGTGATCGCCACCGACGTGGGCGAGGACGGCGCGGCGCTCGGCGACGCCGGTCTGCACATCCCCGGCAGCCCGCTGGAGCCGCACCTGCGCAACGCGCTGGAGGCGCTGCGCAACGACGGCTCGCTGCGCGTCCGCCTCGGCCTGCGCGCCCGCGCCCGGGTCGCCGAACACTATGGCCTGCAAGGCAATCTCGACCGCCTCCTGGACGTGTACCGGAGGCTGCGCGTCGGCGCCGCGGCGGCATGACCCGGCCCTGCTCGCTGGTCGTCGACAGCGGCGCGGTGCTCGCCGACCCCGTCCCCGCCGGCACCATCGTGGTGCCGCTGCGCATCGTCTTCGGCGAGCAGGTGCTGCGCGACGGCATCGACATCACCGCCGAGGCCTTCTACACGCGGCTGGCGCGCGGCGACGTGCCCACCACGTCGACGCCGAGCCCCGGCGAGTACCTGGAAGCCTTCCGCGCCAGCGACGCGCAGAGCGACATCGTCTGCCTGACCATCCCGCGCACCCTGTCGGCGATGCACGAGTCGGCGACGCTGGCCGCGCGCCTCTTCAACGACAGCGGCGACCCGCGCCGCGTCCACGTCGTCGACACCGGCAACGCCGCCGCGGGCTTCGGCCTGGTGGCGCGCGCCGCCGCCGACCTGTGCGCCGCGGGCGAGAGAGCCGAGGCGGTGCTGCAGCGCGTCGAGCAGGCGAGCAGCGAGGTGGTCATGCTGGGCACCCTGCGCACGCTCACCTACCTGGCCCGCAGCGGGCGGGTGCCCGCGCTGGTCGCGGGCGTCACCAACCTGCTCGACGTGCGGCCGATCTTCGAGCTCAGCCAGGGCGAGGCGCGACGGCTGGCCCTGGTGCGCGGCGAGAAGCGCGTGGTCCGCGCCTTCCAGAAGTCCGCCACCGAGCTGCTCGACCCGGCCACGCCGCTGTGGCTGGCGGTGTTCCACTCCGGCGCCCCGGAGCCCGCCGCCGAGCTGCGCGAGGCGCTGCACCAGGCGTTCAGCGTCGGCCGCAGCGAGACCATCACCCTCAGCCCGGTGATGGGCGCCTACACCGGCCCGGGCATGACCGGCTTCGCCGCCATGCCGCTGCGCGGCGCGGAGCTGGACGAGGTCCCGTAGGCGTCCATGGTTTCTGCCATCGTTGCCCAGAACACGTGGACCGTGGCGGCGACCGGGGCGCTGGCCTACCTGATCGGCAGCGTCCCGGTCGGCTGGCTGCTGGCCAGGATGCGCGGCGTCGAGGTGCGCAGCCTGGGCTCGGGCAACGTCGGCACCAGCAACATCTACCGCAACGTCGACACCGGCCTGGCCGTGGTGGTGGGCCCGACCCAGTTCGTCCAGGGACTGCTGCCGGTGCTGGCGGCCCGCGCGCTGGGCTTCGACAGCGGCGTGCTGGTGCTCACCGCGCTGTGCGCGGTGATCGGCAACGGCTGGCCGATCTGGCTGGGCTTCAACGGTGGCCGCGGCATCGCCGTCGCCACCGGCGCGGTGGCCGCGCTCAACCCGTGGCTGCTGCTCGCGCTGGTCGCCTGCTACGCGGTGGGCGCGGTGCTGCACGAGATCGCCGAGGGAGTGCTCGGCGGGTTCCTGCTGCTGCCCCTGGTCGGGGCCCTCGTCGCCGGCGCCGCGATCGCGCTGGGCTGCGTCGGCCTGCTCATGCTGGTGCTGATGCGCCGCCTCGAAGGGGTCACCACCGACGTGCGACGCTACGGACATCCGTGGCGGCTGGTCACCATGCGGCTGGTCCGCGACCAGCGGCCGGGGCGGCCCCTGGTGGGACGGAGGACCGACGCGTAGAACGCCGCAAAGCCCTGCTGCGGTGGGTCCCCCCGCCGCGCAAGCGCGCTCGCGCGCTGATCCCGTTCGCCATCGGCCTGGCCGCCATCGTCGCGCTGATCCTGGTCGTCAACCCGCAGCAGTTCGGCAGCGAGGCGCGGCGCTTCAACGTGCTCGCCATCCCCTTCGTGGTGGCGCTGTCGCTGAGCTACTACCTGGTCCAGGGCGTGCGCTGGCACTTCCTGCTGCGCGCCGCGGGGGTCCGGCTGGCGATGGGCGACACCGTGCTGCTCAACATCGCCGGACAGTCGACCGGCCTGCTGCCGCTTGGCGAATTGACCCGCGCCGTGCTGGTCGCCGAGGTGGGGGAGGCGGAGCTGGGCGCGGTGGTGGCGACCATCACCGTGCAGGAGCTGATCTACACGGTCTTCATGATCGCCGCGGCGATCCCCGGGTCCTTCGAGCACCGCGCCTGGGGCGGGGCGGTGGTCGCGGCGCTGCTGTTCACGGTGATCGTGTTCGCCATGCTGACGGTGCCGCGCGTGTTCCGCATCGTCCGCTCGGTGGTGCGGCACATCCCGGTGCTGCGCCGCTTCGGCCCCGACGTCGACGCGCTGCGCCGCGAGACGGTGGTGCTGCTGCGCCGTCCCGACACCTATCTCTGGTCGGTGCTCAGCCTCTTCGGAGTGCTCATCGCCATCACCCTGTTCTGGCTGGTGGTGCGCAGCATCGACCCCCATCTGCTGACCTGGCCGGAGGCGGCGTTCGTCTACGCGGTGTCGCACATCGCCGGCGCGGTCAGCCTGCTGCCCGGCGGCCTGGGCGCCTACGAGGCGAGCATCGCCGGGCTGCTGGTGGCCTCAGGGGCCAGCTTCCAGGTGGGCGCGACCATCGCCGTGCTGCACCGCACCGCCGACAAGGGCATCGCCACCGCCTTCGGCATGGTCGCCTACCTGGTCGCGCGCCGCCGCCACCACTTCACCGGCTTCCATCTCTTCCGTCGCCCACCCGCTCCGGAGCCGGAGCCGGCGGCGGCGAACCCAGCGGGGGGAACCCCATCGCAGTGCTGACCCGCTCGCCGAGCCGGCGCACCAGCCAGATGGGGCGGTGCAGCCGCCCGTGCTCGACCAGGTAGACCAGCCCGCCCAGCACCGCGAACGGCACCAGCTGCAGATCGACGAACAGCGCCAGCGCCGTGGCCAGCGGCGCTGAGACGCCGTCGCGCACCAGCAGCAGCACCAGCACACCCTCGCGCACGCCAAGTCCATTGGCGGAGATGGGGATGAAGGTGGCCAGAAGGGCGATGGGCAGCGCGACCGCGAACACCTCCCAGGACACGTTGCCGCCCAGCGCCAGTGAGAAGGCGGTCATGGAGAACAGGTTGAGGCCCCAGCCCACGGTGCCGGCGACGATGCTCTGCACCAGGATCACCGGCCTGCACCGGTAGGCGTCGAACGTCGCGGTGAAGGGACGCAGGACCCGGCCGAACGCGTGCCAGAAGCGGTGGCGTTCGGGGATGCGCGCGCGGTAGCGCTCGGCCATCAGCGCCAGCACCCAGGCGACAATCATCAGCGCCGCGAAGATGACGAAGCCGGCGAACTCGGGAATGGCCAGCACGGTGTGCATCAGCACCGCGGCGCACATGCCCCACAGCGCCATGCCCAGCGTCCCCGCCATCCGGCTGGCCACCAGCGACGCGACCATCTCGCCGTGCCCGGTGATGCGGCCCATCTGCAGCGCGCGCATGGCATCGCTGCCGATGCCCGCGGGCAGGATCTGGTTGACGAACAACCCCTTCAGGTACCAGCCGCCGAGGAAACCCCAGTCGAGCCCGTGCCCGGTGCCGCGCAGGAAGACGCCCCACTCCAGCACGCTCGACGCCACCGACAGCGTTGCCAGGGCGATGGCCAGCAGGGCCCAGCCGCCGTCGAGGTGCTGGAAGAGGTGGATCGCCGCGCCCAGGTCGACGCCGTGGACGAAGAGCAGCACCGCCACCGCGCTGCCCAGGAGCCGGAACCACAGCGACCCTGCGACGGCGCGCAGGACGACGGCTGCGGGGTGGGCGGCAATGCGATGCACGGGTCACCAGGCTAGCGCGCCGGACGGCGCGCCGCGACTGCCGGGATCGGCCCGTCGCCGGCCGCCTCGGGGCGTTCGCGGCCGCGTGTAGCATCGGCGCCGTGAACCCCGCTCCGGCCCGCGCCTTCGCGCCCGGCCGCTGCACCCTGGTGGGCGAGCACGTCGACTACGCGGACGGCGTCGTCGTCTGCATCGCGGTGCAACTCGGGGTGACCGTCGACGTGCGTCCCGCGGCGCGCGACGCCGCTGTAGGTCCCCTGCCCGCCGCCACGCTGCAGGCGCTGCGCGAACGCGGGCTGGCGGTGCCGCCGCTCGACATCCGCATCACCGCGACACTGCCCGCCGGTGCGGGCCTCAGCTCCTCCGCCGCGCTGTGCTGCGCCACCGCTGTCGCGGTGCTGCGGCTGCTCGGCGAGTCGATTCCCGCGCGGGAGCTCTGCGACCTCGCCCTGCACGCCGAGCGCGACATCGCCGGCGTTCCCTGCGGCCCGCTCGACCAGCGCGCGGTGGTGCTCTCGCCCGCGGACGGCGCCCTGGTGCTCGACTGCCGCGACGGCGGCGCCCGCGCCGTGCCGTGGCTCGACGGGTATGTGCTCGCCGCCTGCCACACCGGCGTCACCCACGACGTGGGCGGCGACGGCTACCGCACCCGGCGCGCCGAGGCCGACGCGGCGCTGGCGCTGCTCGGCGCGCGCTCTTTTCGCGACGTCACACCGCAGCAGGCGCGCAGTGTTGGCGACCCGCTGCTGGCGCGGCGCGCGACGCACATCGTCAGCGAGACGGCGCGTGCCCTGGAGTGCGCCGAGGCCCTGGCGAACGGCGACGCGGTGCGGGTCGGGGAGCTGATGAGCGCCAGCCACGCCTCGCTGCGCGACGCCTACGAGGTGAGCACGCCCGCCCTGGACGCCGCGGTCGCCGCTGCCGAGGGCGTCGAGGGCTGCCTGGGCGCGCGCCTGGTGGGCGCCGGCTTCGGCGGCACCGCGGTGGCGCTGGTCGACGCCCTCCACGACGAGGCGTGTCTTGCCTCGATGCGCGCGGCGCTGCCCGGCGCCGCCGGTCGCGGCGCGTGGCTGCTGGTGCCGTCCCCGGGGCTGGCCGCGCTGGCACCGGACGCGATCCGCGCGTGAGCCACCCCGAAGTCCCCTCGCCGCTGCTCCTCGAAGGCATCCGCCTGTTCAACGCGGCGCAGTGGTTCGAGGCGCACGAGGTGCTGGAGGAGGCGTGGATCGCCGAGCGCGGCCCGCTGCGGCTGCTCTACCAGGGGATCCTCCAGGTCGGCGTCGGCCTGCACCACGCCCGCAACGGCAACCGGCGCGGCGCGCTCAGCCTGCTCGACCGCGGCATGCACCGCCTCGCCCCGTTCGAGCCCGAGCGCCTCGGCGTCGACGTCGCCCGCCTGGTCCGCGACGCCGCCGCCGCCCGCCGCGCCCTGGCCGCCCCGGACGGCCTGGCCGCCTTCGACTGGTCGCACCCGCCGCGGGTGCACATGGTCGCCGAGGGCTGAGCGGCCGCCCCCCTATACTCGGCCGCGCATGCCTGCCTCCCTCCCTGCCGACCTGGTCGCCACCGGCGCCGGCTACGCGCTCGGCTCGCTCCCGGTGGGGCTGTGGCTGGGCCGGCGCATCCGCCAGGTGGACGTGCGCAACTTCGGCAGCGGCAGCATGGGCACCACCAACGTGCTGCGCACCATCGGCCCCGCCGCGGCGCTGACCACCTTCGTGCTCGACGTGGGCAAGGGCAGCGCCGCCGTGCTGCTCGCCCGAGCCCTCGGCGCCGACCCGGCGGGGCAGGCGGCCGCGGGCTTCGCCGCCGTGGTCGGGCACTCCTGGCCGATGCTGGCGCGCTTCCGCGGCGGCAAGAGCGTGGCCACCGCCTTCGGCGGGCTGCTGGTGGTCTCGCCGGTGGCCTCCCTCGCCGCCATGGCCGTGGGTCTGCCGGCGCTGGTCGGCACCCGCATCGTCAGCGTCGGCTCGCTGACCGCCGCCGCCGCCGCCACCGCCGGTGCAGGAGCGCACTGGGCGAGGGGCGGGGGGTCGGCCGAGGCGTTCGCCTACACCGCCGGGGTGACCGCGGTGGTGGTGGTGCGGCATCGCGCCAACCTGCGCCGCCTGGCCCGGGGCGAGGAGCCGCAGGTCAGCCTGCGCAAGCGGGTGGCGTGAAGGGGCGACCCGACTGTCACCAATTCGTGCAGCCCAAATTGGGGCTGTGCGCGGCCCGGCTCGTATGATGTCGCCCATGGACGGAGGCTCGGAGGCGCGTCGTTCTCCGCTGCGCGCCCTGCGGCGCAGCTTTGCCGTCTTCGGCCTGTGCGCCGGCAGCCTGTTCGGCTTCGGCCTGGCCACGGCCAGCGCCCAGACCGCGCCCTGCATCCTGGTGGTCTGCCTGCCCACGCCGCTGCCCACCGTGTCGCTGCCGCTGCCGACGCCGACACTGTCGCTGTCGCTGCCGCTGCCGACGCCGACCGTGTCGCTGCCCCTGCCGACGCTCAGCCTCCCCGTCCCGACGGTGAGCAACGTGCTGCCGACGAGCACCACGTCCCTGCCCACGCTCCCCGGCGTCAACCCACCGCCGACGCCGACGCCGAGCGCCCCGCTCAACGGCGTGAGCGGCTCGGACTCGGGATGCGCCGTGGGCGTCCCCGGCGTCTGCCTGCTCAGCTCGCCGCCGGCCGGTCCCACCCCGCCGACCTGCCTGACGGGCTCCACCGACCCGACCTGCATCCTGCAGACGCCGGGCTCGAGTGGCAGCCCCGGCGCCACCGGCGGGGGCGGCCACAAGTCCGGCGGCGGCAACAGTGGCGGCGGCAGCGGCGGCTCGGCGGACCAGCCCCTGGCCACCGGCACCTTCTCCGCCTTCGGCGGCGGCGGCCTGAACGGCAGTGACCCGTCCGGCGGCGCCGCCCAGGCCATCCCCCTCGGGCTCCGAGTCGCCAGCATCCCGCCGCTGGAGCAGCTCGGCCCCGGCTCCGGGTTCCAGTTCGGCCACGCGCTGATCCTCTGGCCCCTGTTCGGACTTCTCGACGTGCTGGGCCTGGCGGCCGTGTACCTGGTGGTGCGCCGCTTCCGGGCGACCCGCTCCGACTGACCCCGGGCCGACCAGGCCGACATCGTGCTCCAACGCCTGCGCACCTCCTTCGCAACCAAGCTGCTCGCCGGCGGTCTCGTCCTCTCGCTCGTCCTCATCGGCGGGGTGAGCGCCTTCCTGCTGGTCAGCCGCGGCCAGCAGACCCGGGGCGCGGCGCTGAGCAACTCCGACAACCGCGCCGCCGTCGTCCTCCAGCTGCTCCAGAAGATCACCGCCGCGCAGTCGGCCGCCGCCGCCCAGGAGCTCGCCGACACCCCCGAGTTGCAGTCAGCCCTGGCCCAAACTCTGACGCAGCCGGCCACCGCCGATCCCCAGGTCAAGGCGCTGATCGGCAGCACCCGCCTGTTCAACTTCGGCGACCGCTTCCTGGCGGTGGTCGCCGCCGACGGCCACGTCGCCTACTCCAGCGTCAGCGCCTCGCTGCCCCAGCCCACCGCCGCGCTCGACTCGGTGCGCGCCGCGCTGGGCGGCGCCAACGCGGCGGGCATGGAGCTGATCGGCAGCGACGTCAACAGCGCCATCGCCGCCTACGACGTGGCCCTGCCGGTGCGCGCCGGCGGGCAGGTGGTCGGCGCCATCCTCTACATCGCCCCGCTGTCGCAGCAGCTGGTCACCTTCGCCTCGATCACCCAGTACCCGCTGGCCTTCATCCCCGCCGCCCATCCCGACCTGCTGATCCGTCTGCAGAACGGGAACGCGCGCACCTACCCGACGCCGGAGCCGGTGCGCGCGCTGCTGGCCGGCGGTGGTGGGGGACAGGTGCACGCCACCTACTCAGCGCCGCTCGAAGCCGGCGGCACCGGCGACGTGGCGGGCAGCTTCGTCCCCGTCGACGCGCCGGGCGGGCGCAGCGTCGCCGCGTACGTGGGTGTCGAGGCGCCGCTCAGCGTCTTCGTCGGCGACGAGCGCACCGACGAGGTCACCCTGCTGCTCATCGCGCTGTTCGCCATGCTGGCCACCATCCTGGCGGTGATCGTCTTCGTCGAGCGCACCGTGCGCCGGCCGGTGCGCCGCCTGGAGCGCGGCGTGGCCCGCATCGCCGGCGGCGACTACAGCACCGACATCGCGGTGACCTCGCCCGACGAGCTCGGCCGCCTGGCCGGCAGCGTCAACCAGATGCGCGGCGCCATCAACGACTACGTCTCGCAGATCGAGGCGCAGCGCACCCGGCTGGACGACGCCGTGGAGCGCCTCGGCGGCGTGTCGCGCGCGCTGACCACCACGACACGCGGGCTCGGCGAGCTGCACACCGCCATCGTCGGCGCGGCGGCGCGCCTCTCCGGCCAGGGTTCGGCGGCGATGCTGCTGACCCGCGAGGACGGCCGGCTGGTGACCACGGCGATGCACGGCGTCGAGGGCGAGGTGCGCAGCCTGGAGAGCTGGAACGTCGAGGCCGACCTGCTTGCCGGGCGCGCGGTGCGCGTCGAGCAGGCGCCCTCGGGATGGCGCGCCGGCGGCCTGCTGGCGGTGCCGATGTTCTACCAGGACGAGGTGGTCGGCGCGGTGGCGGTGATCACCCGCGCCGGCAGCACCCCCGTCGAGGGCGACGAGCAGGCCCTGGCAGTTCTGGCCAACAATGCCGCAATCGCGCTGGAGAACACGCGCCTCTTCGAGCAGGAGCGCGAGACGGTGCGCCGCCTGCGCGAGCTGGACGCCATGAAGTCCGACTTCCTGGCCACCGTGCAGCACGAGCTGCGCACCCCGCTCACCGCCATCCTGGGCATGAGCGACCTCCTCGAGATGTGCTGGGACATGTGGGACGACACGCCCAAGATGGAGGCCGTCCACGACATCCAGATGGCCGCCAAGAACCTCTACGACATCGTCGAGACGCTGATCGACTTCTCCCTGCTCGAGGCCGACACGCTGGGCCTCAACCCGTCGCAGGCGCGGGTGCGCACCGCGGTCGACCAGGCGGTGGTGCAGGTCCAGGAGCGCCTCAAGGGCGGCCTGCCCGTCGACCTGGTCATCGACATCCCCGACGAGGCCGAGGTCTACGCCGACCCCGACCGCTTCCAGCAGGTGATGCGCGCCCTGGTCGACAACGCCGTCAAGTTCACCCCCAAGGGCGGCCACGTTCGTGTCCACGTTGGCCAGAACGGGCACTCCGACAAGCTGCGCGTCGACGTCGTCGACGACGGCATCGGCATCCCCGCCGAGGCCATCCCGCGCATCTTCGAGCGCTTCTACCAGGTGGACAACAGCGCCACCCGCAAGTTCGGCGGCACCGGTATGGGCCTGGCCCTGGTGCAGCGCCTGGTCCAGGCCCACGGTGCCGACGTCGTGGTCGAGTCGGAGCCGGGCAAGGGCTCGCGCTTCTCGCTGTTCTGGCCGTCGCGCGCCGCCACCTCGGGCAACGAGGCGTTCAAGGTGGCCCGCGAGCGCGGCGACCTCGACACCGAGACCGCCGCGCGCGCCTAGCTCGGGCTCAGGGGAAGACTTCCAGGACAGTCAGCGAGCAGCGGTCGTTCTGATCGGTGACCAGGTTGCTGCCGGCGACCACCTGGATGGTGTGCTGTCCCGGCGGCATGCTTCCCGATGCGATGTCGCCGCCGCAGAGCAGCATGTGCGTCTCCGCCTGGTTGGCGAAGATCTGCAGGGTTCCCACCGGGTTGCCGTCGACGAGCACGCGCGCCTGCAGCGTCTGGCCGGCCTTGGCGCTGTAGCCGGAGAGCCACAGGCAGATCATCTGCACCCCGCCCGTCGCCTGGTAGGGCGCGGAGGCGACCAGGCCGCCGCCGCTCTGCGCCTGGCAGGCATTGTTGTTGAGCAGCTGGGTCGCCTTCGACGGCCCGCCGGGCGCCATCTCGATGACGCTGAGCGACCACACGTCGTTGGTGTCGATCGTCGACTGCGTGTCGGCGAGGAACTTGAGGGTGTGTCCACCGGCCCCCACGTTGAGCACGCGATCGCCGCCGACCAGGCAGATGTGGGAGTTCGGCTGGTTGGCCCAGATCTGCGCGTACGCGATGGGCTGGTTGTCGAGGTAGAGGAGGCCGCCGATCATGTTGTTGGCCGGCTTGGACCAGGCGGTCGCCGCCAGCGAGACCAGCAGCGGACCCCCGCCGGAGATGAAGCTCTGCGTGGTGTAGAGGTTGTTGCTGCCCACCGCGGTGCCCCATTGCGAGAGACGGACCTGGGGCGGGGTGGAGATGTCGCTGATGTCGAGGACGGCCATGTTGACCGTGTCGTTCCTGTCGGTGATGACGCCGTTGGCGGCGACTACGCTGACCATCGACTCGCCCTGCGGCAGCGGTTGCATGAGCGCCCGCCGGCGCAGCAACGCGCCGTGGATGGCCGATGCGTTGAGGAACGCGGCGGTGCCCAGCGTCTGGTCCGGCTGGCCGTTGATCAGCGGCTGCGCCTTGAGACCGGCGGGCGCCGACTGGGTCCACGCCGAGGCCTGCCAGAACATCACCGCCGGGCCGGGCAGCCCGAAGTTGACGATCGCGTCGTACACCATCTTGGCCCCGCCGCTCTGCGCCAGGCACGGCAGGTTGTTGTAGACGCCGATGACCAGCGAGGATCCACTGGCCACTGTGGCGGCCGTCCCTTGGTTGGTCGTCTCGGTCATGTCGTCGCCCTCATGACAGTCGACCCCGCGGGCGCCACCGCCCGCCCGGGTGGGCGCCAAGTGTAAGCCCGCGTTCACGCGTGTGGACCATGTTCGCGCTGCGTGCTCGCCCCGGGGGCGGTGGGGCCGGCCCGGGCGGGGTACAATGCCCGGCGGTCGCGCTAGGCGGGGCTCTAGCGGTGCCCTGTAACCCGCAATCCGCTACAGCGGGGCTGAATTCCCCATCGAGGGGTTGCGTTCCCGGGTCTGCTCCGATCGTGTCGACGTTGACGGCCGGGTCCTGCGCAACTCAGGCCCGTGAACCCCGTCAGGTCCGGAAGGAAGCAGCGGTAAGCGGTCACCTGGGGGTGCCGCAGCCAACCTGGCCCGAGCCGGCCCTTCGGGTGAGCGCTGGGGACGACGCCTCGACATGGGGTGCGCGACTACCTTTCCTCAACCAGAAGGAATGCGCGAGGCGCCGGGGTGCGCCGCGGGCGCATATCCTGCGCCCACCGCGCAACGTCGCCTCAGGCGACACCCCCGGAGGCCCGACCTGAGCACCGCCCTGTACCGCAGGTACCGTTCCCTCCGCTTCGCCGACCTGATCGGCCAGGAGCACGTCGCCCAGACGATGCTCAACGAGGTGCGCGGCGGCGACCTCGCCCACGCCTACCTCTTCGCCGGCATCCGCGGCACGGGCAAGACCTCGACCGCGCGCATCCTCGCCCGCGCCGTCAACTGCCTCGACCTGCAGGACGGCGAGCCCTGCAACGTCTGCGCCGCCTGCGTGGAGATCCTCGGCGGCGGCGCGGTCGACGTGCTGGAGATCGACGCGGCATCCAACCGCGGCATCGACGAGATGCGCGACCTGCGCGACAAGGTCAAGTTCCTGCCCGCCTCGCTGCGCCGCAAGGTCTACATCATCGACGAGGCGCACATGCTCACCACCGAGGCGTGGAACGCCTTCCTCAAGACGCTGGAGGAGCCGCCGCCCCACGTCCTGTTCATCCTGGCCACCACCGAGCCGCACAAGGTGCCCGACACGGTGCGCTCGCGCGTGCAGCGCTTCGACTTCCGCCGCGTCGACCGCGCCGCCGTCTCCCGCCACCTCGCCCGCATCGTGGTGGAGGAGGGGGCGGAGGCGTCCGTGGACGCTCTCGACCTCGTGGCTCGCGCAGGGCAGGGCTCGGTGCGCGACGCGCTGTCGCTCTTGGACCAGGCCCTGGCCTCCGGCGAGCGCCCGATCACCGCCGCCACCGTGCGCCGGGCCCTCGGCCTCGCCGACCCGGCCGTCGTCCGCTCCCTGCTCACCTCGCTCGCCGCCGCCGACGCCGCCGGCGCCCTGCGCGCCATCGCCGCCGCCTTCGACGCCGGCGCCGACGCCCGCCAGCTCCTCCGCGAAGGCGCCCGCCTCGCCCGCGCCGCCGAACTGGTGGCCATCGGCTTCCCCGAGGGGGCCGAGCTCGGCTCGGACGACGACCTCGTCGTCCGCGAGCTGGCCACCGTGGCCCGCGGCGGCTTCTGGGTCGACGCCCTCGACCGCTTCGCCGAGGCCGAGGCCAACCTGCGCATGCCCGTCGACGCCCGCCTCACCGTGGAGCTCTGCGTCCTCCGCCTGGCCCACGGCGCCGTCGCCGCCGACGCCGACCTCGCCACCCTCACCGAGCGCGTCGCCGCGCTCGAAGCCGCCCTGCGCGACGGCGGCCCCATCACGTCCCCCCGCACCTCCCCACCGCGACCCGCCGCGGCGGCCCCCGCAGCGACGCCTCCCGTCGCGACGCCTCCCGCAAGAGAATCCGCTGCGGCGGCTCCGCCACCACGACCGGCGCCGCTGCCCCAACCCGAATCCGCGCCGCCCGCAGCCCCAACGGCCGGACCACCTCCCCAACAGCCCCCGGACCCCGTCCGCCACCCCGATACCACGCCCACCTCCCCCGCAGAAGTCCGCCACACCGACACCCCCCCGTCCCCCCCAACCCCCATGGGTGCCGCCCCAGCAACCCCCGCCGACTGGCTCACCCGCTGGCCCGCCCTGATCGAGATCGTCAACCGCCGCGACCGCATGCTCGCCGGCGTCCTCCGCGACTGCCGCGCCGTGGAATCCTCCCCCGGCCGCCTGGTCGTCGGCGCCCCCTTCGGCTTCCACGAAGAGCAGCTCCGCAACCGCCTCCCCAAGCTGGTCGACTCCGTCGCCGAATTCACCGGCGCGCCCACGACCGTCGACATCATCTTCGTCGGCACCAGCAAGCAACCGGACTCCACCCCCACACCCGACACCCTGGCCCAGGACCAGCCCGACTCCTCAGCCCCACCCCAGGACACCACCCAGGCCGTCCTCGCCACCTTCCCCGGCACCCGCATCACCGGCAGCCGTCTCCGCGATCACGCCCACGAGTGAGCGTGATGTCCCTCCGCGCGCTGACGCGCGCCGTGGGGGGAGCCCCCCCACGCCATCATTCGCCGCTGGAGTGCGGCCGAACGACAGCGTTCCCCCCGGCTCACGAGTGATTCCCCCAACCCTCGCGTAGACTGAGCCCCCAGCACCCCGACCCCCGCGGAGGACCCCGTTGCAGAACCAGAAGATGCTCAAGCAACTGCAGCAGATGCAGGCCAAGATGGCCAAGATGCAGCAGGAGCTCGACGAGGCGACGGTCTCCGGCACGGCCGGCGGCGGCGCTGTGACCGTCACCGTCAACGGCCAGCAGAAGGTGATGTCGGTGACCATCGAGCCCGACGTGCTGGAGGAGGGCGCCGAGCTGCTCGCGGACATGGTCATGGCCGCCACCAACGACGCCCTCGACAAGTCGCGCGACATGGCCGCGCAGCAGATGGGCCAGCTCACCGCCGGGCTCGGTCTGCCGCCCGGCCTGCTCTGAGCCACCGGCCGAGCCCGGCCCCACCCCGCAGCGCGACGACCACGCCGCCGTGAGCCTCGTCCCCGCCAGCCTGGAGCGGCTGGCCACCGAGCTGGGCCGCCTCCCGGGCATCGGTCCCAAGACCGCCCAGCGCCTCGCCTTCCACTGCATGCGCGCGCCCCGCGACTCCATCGAGGCGCTCTCCGCCGCGCTGCTCGATCTGCGCGAGCAGGTGCGCTCGTGCTCGCGCTGCTTCTTCATCGCCGAGGGCGAGCTGTGCGCCGTCTGCAGCAACCCGCGTCGCGATCAGGCCCAGCTCTGCGTCGTCGAGGAGGCGCTCGACGTGCTCGCCATCGAGCGCAGCGGCGAGTTCAGCGGCCTCTACCACGTCCTCGAGGGCTCGATCTCGCCGATCGACGGCGTCGGCCCGGAGCAGCTCCGCGTCGCCGAGCTGGTCGAGCGCGTGCGTGGGGGAGAGGTGCGCGAGGTGGTGGTCGCCACCGACCCCGACGTCGAGGGTGAGGCCACCGCCTACTTCCTCGCCGAGCGCCTCGCGCCGCTGGGCGTCAGCGTCACCCGCCTGGCCCATGGCCTGCCCGCCGGCTCCGACCTGCAGTACGCCGACGAATTGACCGTCGCGCGCGCTTTCAGCGGCAGGCGCGCCCTGTAGGTTCGCCGCTCGGCTATACTGCGCGACCCGTGCGACCTCCGTAGCTGCTCCGGCAGGGCGGTGGCCGCCAAGGACCCGGAGGCGCCCCCCTTGACGGAGGGCCCTCCGATCCGTAAAATGCGAAAGTTGCCCGCCGGGGTTCCGGCCTCGGAGGGTGAGCGAGCAGTCCGATGGGCTTCTCGCGCCCAAGAACCTTGACAATTGAAGAGTGGAGACGACTTTCCACTAAGGCCCCGGAGTGCCCGCCGCAAGGCAGGCTCTCGACGTGGGGACCTCGTCGCGTCTTGAACTGAACCCGGTTCGCCGGGTTTTCGAACATGACGTTTTTTCGGAGAGTTTGATCCTGGCTCAGGATTAACGCTGGCGGCGTGCATGAAACATGCAAGTCGAGCGCGGTGCATGCGGGGGTAACCCCAATTGCATCTAGCGGCGAACGGGTGAGTAACACGTGAGCAACCCACCCTCGAGTCCGGGATAGCCCTGGGAAACCAGGATTAATACCGGATGTGGTCACGACGTGGCATCGCGTCGTGAGTAAAGGGGCAACCCGCTCGTGGACGGGCTCGCGGCCTATTAGCTTGTTGGTGGGGTAACGGCCTACCAAGGCGATGATGGGTAGCTGGTCTGAGAGGATGGTCAGCCACACTGGGACTGAGACACGGCCCAGACTCCTACGGGAGGCAGCAGTTAGGAATTTTCCGCAATGGGCGAAAGCCTGACGGAGCAACGCCGCGTGAGCGATGAAGGCCTTCGGGTTGTAAAGCTCTGTCGGAGGGAACGAAGATCTGACGGTACCCTCCAAGAAAGCCCCGGCTAACTACGTGCCAGCAGCCGCGGTAATACGTAGGGGGCAAGCGTTATCCGGATTTACTGGGCGTAAAGCGCGTTAAGGCGGCTGGCTAAGTTGGTGGTGAAATTCCAGGGCTCAACCCTGGAACTGCCTCCAATACTGGTCGGCTTGAGTGCGAGAGAGGAAGGTGGAATTCCCGGTGTAGTAGTGAAATGCGTAGATATCGGGAGGAACACCAGTGGCGAAGGCGGCCTTCTGGCTCGCAACTGACGCTGTAGCGCGAAAGCGTGGGGAGCGAACGGGATTAGATACCCCGGTAGTCCACGCCCTAAACGATGTGTACTAGGTGTTGGTCGTATTGACGCGATCAGTGCCGTAGCTAACGCATTAAGTACACCGCCTGGGGAGTACGGTCGCAAGATTAAAACTCAAAGGAATTGACGGGGGCCCGCACAAGCAGCGGAGCGTGTGGTTTAATTCGATGCTACGCGAAGAACCTTACCCAGGTTTGACATGCACCTGAAAACCGTGGAAACACGGTCCCCGCAAGGCAGGTGCACAGGTGGTGCATGGCTGTCGTCAGCTCGTGCCGTGAGGTGTTGGGTTAAGTCCCGCAACGAGCGCAACCCCTGTCGCTAGTTGAATTTTTCTAGCGAGACTGCTGGGAGAAACCCAGAGGAAGGTGGGGATGACGTCAAGTCATCATGCCCTTTATGCCTGGGGCTACACACACGCTACAATGCGCCGTACAACGGGCTGCGACACCGCGAGGTGAAGCGAATCCCTTAAAGCGGCGCTCAGTTCGGATTGCAGGCTGCAACTCGCCTGCATGAAGCCGGAGTTGCTAGTAACCGCAGGTCAGCACACTGCGGTGAATATGTTCCCGGGCCTTGTACACACCGCCCGTCACACCACCCGAGTCTGGTGCACCCGAAGTCGCTGGCCGAACCCGCAAGGGACGGAGGTGCCGAAGGTGTGCCCGGTGAGGGGGGTGAAGTCGTAACAAGGTAGCCGTACCGGAAGGTGCGGCTGGATCACCTCCTTTTAGGGAGTGACCTG
>DATMMX010000008.1:0-8364 GCA_035569495.1 Candidatus Angelobacter sp.
CCACATCAACCAGGCGCTCAAGGCGCACGCGCACTTCCTCCGCGACCGCGACTACATCGTGCGCGACGGCGAGATCGTCATCGTCGACGAGTTCACCGGGCGCACCATGCCGGGACGTCGCTGGTCGGACGGCCTGCACCAAGCCATCGAGGCCAAGGAAGGCGTCAAGGTGCAGCAGGAGAACGTCACCCTCGCCACCATCACCTTCCAGAACTTCTTCCGGCTCTACAAGAAACTGGCAGGAATGACCGGAACTGCGCTGACCGAGGCCGAGGAGTTCCACAAGATCTACAAGCTGGAGGTGGTGCCGATCCCGCCGAACCGGCCCAACCAGCGCAAGGACGAGTCCGACCTCATCTACAAGACCGAGGAGGGCAAGTTCAAGGCGGTGGTGGAGGAGATCGTCGAGCGCCACGCCCGCAACCAGCCCATCCTGGTGGGCACCACCTCGATCGACAAGAGCGAGCGGCTGTCGCGCCTGCTGGAGAAGAAGGGCGTCGAGCACGACGTGCTCAACGCCAAGCAGCACGAGCGCGAGGCGGCGATCGTCGAGAACGCCGGCCAGCCCGGCGCGGTGACCATCGCCACCAACATGGCCGGCCGCGGTACCGACATCCTCCTCGGCGCCGGAGTTGCGGACACCGGTGGCCTTTACATCATCGGCACCGAGCGCCACGAGTCACGGCGCATCGACAACCAGCTGCGCGGCCGCTCCGGCCGCCAGGGCGACCCCGGCGAGACGCGCTTCTTCCTCTCCTTCGAGGACGACGTGATGCGCATCTTCGGCGGCGAGCGCATGCAGGGCATCATGGACCGGCTGCGCATCGACGAGGACACGCCCATCGAGTCGCGCATGGTGACGCGCCAGATCGAGGGCGCCCAGGCCCGCGTCGAGGGACACAACTTCGACTCGCGGCGCCACGTCGTCGAGTACGACGACGTCATGAACAAGCAGCGCGAGGTGATCTACGGCGAGCGCCGCAAGATCCTCGAGGGCACCGACACGCGCGCCAACCTGATGTCGATGATCGAGCGGGTGGTGCGCGAGGAGGTGCCGTCGTTCTGCGAGGGCCGTCGCAGCGAGTGGGACATCGACGGCATGTGGGAGCGCATGCGCCAGTTCGCCCCGCTGCCGCCCATCGACGAGGTCGACGTCGACACCCTCGGCAACGAGGTGCACGACATCGAGCACAACCTCACCGAGGAGATGGTCGCCTCCTACGAGGAGCGCGAGCAGAAGTACGGCGAGGAGATCATGCGCTCGGTGGAGCGGTCGATCATGCTCCAGGTCATCGATCGCAAGTGGGTCGCCTACCTGACCCAGATGGACCACCTGCGCGAGGGCATCGGCCTGCAGTCCTACGCCCAGGTCGACCCGCTGCTCGAGTACAAGCAGCAGGCCTTCAGCGCCTTCCAGGAGCTGACCGACGAGATCCAGCGCGAGATCGTCCGCCTCCTGCTCCACGTCGAGATCCAGCTCGTCCCGCAGCAGCCGGCCGAGGCGCCGGTCGCCACCGCCGAGGCCGAGGCGCCCGCCTCCGGCCGCGCCGACAAGCCGGGTGGCGAGATGTCGCCCGAAGAGGTGCCCGCGGCGCGTCCCGCCGCCGCGGCGGCGAGCGCCCGCCTCGCGGCGGTGACCGCGGGTGTCGGTCGCCCCGCGGTGCGCAACGTCGTCGAGTCGTCCGCCGAGGGCGTGCAGCGGGCCACCGGTGCCGCCGCGGTGGCCGGGGCCGCCCCCGCGGCCACCGCCAACGGCAAGCCGCGCAAGGTGGGCCGCAACGACCCGTGCTGGTGCGGCAGCGGCGTCAAGTACAAGCGCTGCCACGGGGCCAACGGGGGCTAGGTCAGAGCCGGCCGCGGTTCCTCCGCATCCTCAGCCCCACCACCACCAGCACCACCGCCGCCGCCGGGATCAACGCCGCCGCCGCCGTCGCCGACGTATTCGGCACCGACACCGCCCCGCTGCCGCCGCTGCCCTGCGCCACCACCGGCGCCACCGCGGCGCCGCTCAAAACGAGGCTGTGCCCGTCCCCCGCGGCGATCGCGGTCGCCCCACGGAGGCCGCCCACCGAAGCGGGCGTGCCCTGCACCGCGTTGGCGGCATTGCCGAGCTGCCCGTCCCCCCCGTCACCCCAGGCGAGCACCGCGCCCGCCGAGGTGAGCGCCAGCGCATGCCGCCCGCCCGCCGCCACGGCGGTCACCGGCGCCGTCCCGCCCACGACGGCGGGGGAGGCGCGATCAGCGCTCGGCGCCGCGCCCAGTTGCCCGGTGTCGTTGCGCCCCCAGGCGAGCACGGTCGAGGCGCCGGTCACCGCCAGGCTGAACCCCTCGCCCGCCGCCGCGCTGCTCACATCGTGCGCCGCCGTCACCACCGGCGTGGAGCGGTCGGTGGTGGAGCCGTCGCCGAGCTGGCCATGCAGGTTGGACCCGGTGGCCAGCAGGCTGTGGTCGGCCGCGACGAACAGCGAGTGCGACGTCCCCAGCGCCAGTCCGGCGATCGCGGGCAGCCCGGAGACTCTGGCGGGCAGGTCGTGCTGGCTGGTGTCCCCGGTGCCGAGCTGGCCGAAGCGGTTGTCGCCCCAGGCGTAGACGGCGCCGTCGCGGGTCAGCGCCGCGCTGTGCTGCCCGGCGGCGGCCACCGCGATCACGCCCAGCCCGTCGAGCGCGCTCACGTGCACGGGCGCTGGCCGGGTGGAGAGGGTGTCGGTGCCGTCGCCCAGCTCGCCCTGGCCGCTCTCGCCCCACGCCCACACCTGGCCCGCCGCCGTGAGCGCCAGGCTGTGATGGCAGCCCGCCGCGATCGCCGTCACCGCGCCAGGCAGCCCGGAGACCCGCACCGGCATGGCGCGAAGGGCATGGCTGCCGTCGCCGAGCTGGCCGTCGTCGTTGAACCCCCAGGCCCACACGCCGCCATCGGCCGTGAGCGCCAGGCTGTGGAAGCAACCCGCCGCCACCGCGGTCACCGGCGGGGCGACCGCCACGCTCAGCGGCACCGGGCTCGACGCCGTCCCGCCGCCCCCGAGCTGGCCCTCGCCGCCGCGCCCGAAGCTGCTCACCTGGCCACCCGCCGCCGCCGCGGGGACGCACCCGGAAGAGCCGGCAAGAACCACCGCCGCCACGCACGCGACGCCGCCCAGCAGTCGCGCCCGCATCACCCGTTCCTCCGCGCCCGGAAGGCGTTCATCTGCGGAGTTGCGGCCAGCTCGTGCCAGATCGTGTCCTCCGCCGCCATCGACGCGCCCATCGACCCCGCTGGCAGATCCGGCGTGCCGCACGCGTGCGGCCCCGGGTCGAGCACCGTCGGTACGGACGGCGGCGTCAGGTTGGGGGCGCGGAAGTCGAGCAGCTCGGCGAGGTTCGCCGACGCGGCGTCGCGCACCGTCAGCGCGGGCAGCCCGAAGCGCCACTCGACGAAGCGCGGGATCGCGGTGTGGTCGAGCACGCGATGCGACACGCGCCCGCGCGGCGCGAACGGCGACACGATGTACGCCGGCACGCGGAAGCCCGCCTGGCCGTGGTCCTCGAAACCTGTGATGGTGTCGACGGTGTTGGGCACGTGGGTGCTGGCGTCGGGGAAGCGCGGCGGGCGGACGTGGTCGTAGAAGCCGCCCCACTCGTCGTAGGTGATCACCAGCACCGTCTTCGACCATGCCGGTGACTGCATCAGCGTGTTGACGATCAACGAGATCAGCGCCTGCCCGCGGCGGACGTCGGCGTGGGGGTGGTCGTCGTTCGACGTGCCCTGTCCCTCGCCGCCGAAGTTGGGGTCGACGTAGCTGAACTGGGGCAGCTGCCCCGATGCCGCCTTGGCCAGGAAGACGCCGATGTCCTCGCTGATGCCGACGTACTTGGTGCCCCACAGCGCCAGCAGCGGCAGGTCGCTGAAGAAGTAGTTGCAGGTCACGCCCGCGGTCTGCAGGCTGTCCCAGATGGTGGGCAGCGTCGAGGTGGTGCTGGTGTTGGTGATCCGGTCGGTGGCGGCGGCGTGGGTGAAGATGCGGTTGGGATAGGTGGGGCCGAGCAGCGAGCAGAACCAGCGGTCGCAGATGGTGAAGCCCGCGGCCAGCGCCTTCGAGGCGGGCAGGTCGTCGGCGGTGTAGTAGCCCAGCGGCAGGTCGTCGAAGGCCACCTGGGTGTTGGTCACGTCCTTGTAGCCGGCGCGGAAGCCGTCGTTGCCGCCGCCGTTGAGCTGGGCGCGGCCGCCGTCGTAGGAGTGGTCGGGGTCCTGCAGCGCGCAGCCCTGCCAGTCGGGGGTGAGCCGGTGGGTGCTGTGCAGGGCGCCGCTGAGGTCGCGGTAGCGCAGGCCTGCCTGGGCGCCGTCGGCGTCGGGCACCCAGCCGAGCATGTGGTCGAAGGAGCGGTTCTCCATGCAGAGCACGACGATGTGGTCGATGCCGCTGCTCCCCGGAGAGGGCAGCCTGCCCGTGGAGCCGAGCACCCGGCCCGCCGTGCGGTGGAGCGCTCCCGCGCCGACCAGTGCGCCGGCAGCCGTGCCGGCGGCGCCCGCCAGGAATCTGCGCCGAGTGATCGCCAACGAAAACCTCCCTTGGCAGCGCGGACGGCGGGGCGCCGTCCTGCATCGCCCCCTTCGCGCTCGACGCTAGCCGCTGGGGGGTTGTCGGCGGGGGGTCGAGTGGTTAAGACGCGCGAAAGCCCCGGCGTGGCAATGTGAGGCGTCCGGGCTGTTCTTGACTTTCCGAATCGGATTAGTCAAGAATCCCCGGAGCGCCATCCGCAACGCCAGACCGGAGCCCTCGCCATGCCCGCCTCGTCCACCACGCGCCGCATCGCCGCCGCCCTGGCCGTCCTGGCCTCCGCGGGCATGCTGGCCGCCTGTGGACAGCCGGCCGCCGCCACCCAGTCGAGGGCCGACACCGGGCCGGTCAACCTCCGCCTCGGCTACTTCCCCAACCTGACCCACGCCATCCCCATGGTCGGGCTCGACAAGGGCTTCTACGCCAAGTCGCTGGGCTCCAACGTGACCCTGACCACGCAGACCTTCAACGCCGGCCCCGCCGCCGTCGAGGCGATCTTCGGCGGCGCGCTGGACGCGGCCTACGTCGGCCCCAACCCGGCGATCAACGCCTACGTCAAGAGCAAGGGCGACCTGGTGCGGGTGATCGCGGGCGCGGCCTCGGGCGGCGCCGCGCTGGTGGTCCGCCCCGCCGCCGGCATCCAGACCGCGGCCAACCTCAGGGGCAAGAAGCTGGCCACCCCGCAGCTCGGCAACACCCAGGACGTCGCCCTGCGCAGCTACCTCGCCGCCCACGGCCTGAAGACCAACCCCCAGGGCGGCGGCGACGTCTCGATCACCTCCACCGACAACGCCACCATCCTCCAGCTGCTCAAGCAGGGCCAGCTCGACGGCGCCTGGCTGCCCGAGCCCTGGGTGAGCCGCGCGGTCGCCGAGGCGGGCGCCACAGTGTTCGTCGACGAGGCCACGCTGTGGCCGAGCGGCCAGTTCCCCACCACCGAGCTGGTGGTGACCACCGCCTTCCTGCAGGCGCACCCGACCACGGTGCGCCACCTGGTCGAGGCCCACGTCGCCACCGCCGCCTGGATCAAGGCCAATCCCGCCGACGCGCAGACGTCGGTCAACAACGCGCTGCTCAAGCTGACCCAGAAGAAGCTCGACCCCACCGTGCTGGCCACGGCCTGGCAGAAGCTGGACTTCACCGTCGACCCGCTGGCCACGGCGCTGGCCAAACAGGCGTCGGCGGCGCACGACGCCGGGCTGATCGGCAGCGTCGACCTGCACGGCATCATGGACCTGACGGTTCTCAACGGAGTGTTGACATCACAGGGCAAGCCGGCGGTGAGCAGCGGAGGGTACGGAAGCCAATGACCGCGCTCGCCGTCTCCGAGGCCGTCGAGCTGGCCGGGCGCACGTCGCGGGAAGCCGCCATCGCCGTGCGCATCGACAACGTCAGCAAGACATATGGCAACGGCAGCGGGCGCCTGCTCGCCGTCGACCGGGTCAGCATCGACGTGCGCAGCGGTGAGTTCGTCTGCCTGGTGGGCGCGTCGGGCTGCGGCAAGTCGACCATGCTGTCCATGATCGCGGGGCTGGACAAGCCGACCGCGGGGACCATCGAGGTCACCGAGGGGCGTCCCGCGCTGATGTTCCAGGAGCCCGCGCTGCTGCCCTGGCTCACCGTGCAGGACAACGTCGAGCTGCCGCTCAAGCTGCAGAAGGTGGACAGGCAGGCGCGCCGCGAGCGCGTCGCCGAGCTGCTCGAGCTGGTCCACCTCGACGCCTTCGCCTCCAAGCGTCCCCACGAGCTGAGCGGCGGCATGCGCCAGCGCGTGGCGTTGGCGCGAGCATTGGCACAAACCACCCGCGTGCTGCTGATGGACGAGCCCTTCGCGGCACTCGACGCCATCACCCGTGACGTGCTCCACGAAGATCTCTCGCGCATCCACGCCAACACCGGCATCACCGTCGTCTTCGTCACCCACAACGTGCGCGAGGCGGTGCGGCTCGGTGAGCGCGTGGTCATGCTGTCGTCGCGTCCGGGACGCGTGGTCGCCGAGTGGGACGTCGACATCGAGCACCCGCGGCGCATCGAGTCGCCCGAGGTGGCGGCGCTCAGCGTGCTGATCACCGACAGGCTGCGCGAGGAGATCGGCCGGCATGGCCGCCACTGAGTCGCGCAACGCGGAGGTCGAGTCCGGCCTCGACCAGCTCGACCTTCCCGCCAGCGAGACCACGCCCTGGCCGCGGCGCATCTTCCGGGTCACCGTGCCCAAGCTGGTGGCCGCGGCGGTGCTGCTCGGCGTGTGGATGCTGGTCGTCGCGCTGCACGTGCAACCCTCGTACACGCTTCCCCCGCCGAGCGACGTTTGGGACAGCTTCAGCACCAACCTGCACACCGTCGGCAGCGCGGTGTGGACCAGCGTGCTGCACGGCGCCGAGGGTTTCGCCATCGCGGTCGCCATCGGCACGCCGCTGGGCCTGCTGATCGCGCGCGTGCAGGTGGTGCGACTGGCCATCGGCTCGCTGATCGCCGCGCTGCAGAGCCTGCCCTCGGTGACCTGGGTGCCGGTCGCCATCCTCTGGTTCGGCCTGACCCAGACCACGATCCTGTTCGTGGTGATCATGGGCGCGCTGCCGTCGATCGCCGGGGGCATGGTCGCCGCCGTCGACCAGATCCCGCCGCTGCTGCTGCGCGTCGGCGACGCCATGGGCGCGCGCGGCCTGTCCCGCTACCGCTACATCGTCCTGCCCGCCGCGCTGCCGGGCTACGTCGCCGGGCTCAAGCAGGCGTGGTCGTTCTCGTGGCGCTCGCTGATGGCCGCGGAGCTGATCGTCAACGGCGGGACGCTCGGCACCGGCCTCGGCCAGCTCCTCGAATCAGGACGCGCCAACACCGACATGCCGATGATGCTGATGACCATCCTGGTCATCCTCGCCGTCGGCGTGCTGGTCGACGCGCTGATCTTCGCCCCGCTCGACCGCGGTGTGCGCCGCCGCCGGGGGCTCTCCGCCGCCTGAACCCTGCGCGGCGCGGCCGCCCGGACTGCGGCTAGCATTCACCCCATGAGCGAGCTGAGCACGCGGTCCACGGCGCTGTACGAGAAGGTCACCCAGCTCCGGGAGCATCTTTGACCTTCCCGGCAAGCGCGCTCGCCTCGAAGGGCTGGAGCGCGACATCAGCGACCCCGAGCTCTGGGACGACCCCCGCCGCGCCGGCAAGCTGACCCAGGACGCCAGCCGCCTCCGCGACGAGATCGCCCGGTGGGACGGCCTGCTGCAGCGGACCCAGGACGCCCGCGACCTGGCCGAGCTGCTCGATGCGGAGCCCGAGGAGGAGATGCAGGCCGACCTCGCCAGGGAGCTCGACGCCCTGGAGAAGGAGCTGAGCGAGCGCGAGATCGACCTCCTCTTCAACGACCCGTATTCCGACAACCCCGCCCTGATCAGCGTCCACGCCGGCGCCGGCGGCACCGACAGCCAGGACTGGGCGGAGATGCTGCTGCGCATGTACCTGCGCTGGGCGGAGGACCGCAGGCTCGACGTCGAGTTCCTCGAGGAGTCGGCGGGGGAGGAGGCGGGCATCAAGTCGGCCACCGTCCGGGTGGGCGGCGACCGCGCCTTCGGCCGGCTCAAGGCCGAGCGTGGCGTGCACCGCCTCGTGCGGCTGAGCCCCTTCGACTCCGCCCACCGCCGCCACACCTCCTTCGCCCTGGTCGAGGTCTCACCCGAGGTCGAGGACGACGTCGACGTCGAGATCAACCCCGACGACGTGCGCACCGACGTCTTCCGCTCCAGCGGCGCGGGCGGCCAGCACGTCAACAAGACCTCCAGCGCGGTGCGGCTCACCCACATCCCCACCGGCATCGTGGTCACCTGCCAGAACGAGC
>DATMMX010000009.1:0-22961 GCA_035569495.1 Candidatus Angelobacter sp.
AGGCCGGCGCGGTGGATGGCCTGCACGACCTCGAGCCCGCAGCGCACCGCGGCGGTGCCGTCCGTGAACAGCAGCAGCGCACCGTCGCCGAGCATCTTGACGATGCGGCCGCCGTGGCCGCGGGTGGCGTCGATGACCACGTCCTCGAAGCCCGCCGCGATCTGCGATGCCCGCTGGTCGCCGGCGCCGTCGACCAGTGGGGTGAAACCGACGAGGTCGACAAAAACCACGGCGGGATCACTGGTGCGGGTGCGCACGCCGCGACCTTCGCGCACCGCTTCCATCATGTCGCTGGTGATCGACTCCAGCACCGCGTTCTGCAGGTGCTGCCGGTGCAGCCAATTGGTCAGCGCGATCACCGAGGGCACCGCCGACTCGGCGATGTGGGCGATGGTGGTGCGGGCGACCGGGTCGGCCTGGCCGCAGGCGCCGAGCACCGGCTCCTCGACGTACTGGCGGAAGACCTGCACCTGGGTCTCGGCGGCGCGGCGCACCGCTTCCGAGGTGCTGCGCACCGTGTGGTAGTGGGCCTCGGACGGCATCGGCAGGGCGACCAGCCTGACCACGTGCTCGAGGATCTCCACCGTGTCGCGCGTGAGCGGCTTGTCCGCGGGGGCGTCAGGGAGGCCGGCGGCGCGGAGCAGCGCCTGCACCTCGTCGCAGGTCACCGGCGTGCCGGCGAGCACCTCGTTGAGGGTGCGCTCCTCGAGGATGCCGGGGTCGGGCAGGAAGGTCTCCAGCAGGCTGAGGTCGAACGCCCCGCTCTGCGCGGCGCGGACCACCTCCTCCACCCCACCGGCGGCGTCGGCGACCTGGCGGATGAGGTGGAGCTTGGTCAGCTCGATGTGGCGGAAGCCCTCGACGGCGTCCTCGCGGCTGCCGGAGATCAATCCGGCGTGCTCGCACTGGGCGACGTCCTCTTCGGAGAGGCCGGACAACCCGGTCAACTGCTGGCGGGTCAGCAGCATGGCTTCACTCCCTGTCGATGTGCGGCAGCCGCCCCGCCGTGGTCAGCGCCGTCCTTCCGTCGACCGGGTGAGTGTACTACCAGTCGGTAATCCGGCAAGGCAAACGACCGCGACGGCGAGCCGCTCCGGCCGGGTGCCCGCTCAGACCGACGCGGGGATCAGCGCAGCAGGCGGATGACTGCCACCACGGTGCCCTCCAGGGTGAGGTCCCTGGGGAAGATCGGCTCCATGGTGGAGTTCTCGGGCTGCAGGCGGACACGTCCGGCTTCGCGGTAGAAGCGCTTGACGGTGACCTCGTGCTCGCCGGTGTTCTCGTTCACCATGCGGGCGACCACGATGGTGCCGTTGGAGGCGTCGCGACCGGGGCGGACGACGACGATGTCCCCGTCGTAGATGCCCGCCTCGATCATCGAGTCGCCGTGGACGCGCAGGGCGTACGACCCCTCGTCGCCGGCGATCTCGGGCCCGACGGTGATCTGGTCCTCGACGTTCTCCTCGGCCAGCACCGGCGAACCGGCGGCGACGCGGCCGATCAGCGGGACCGTGAAGGCGCGCATCAGCGGCACCACGGTGCTTCCGTTCACCTCGTCACCGACCACCTCGACCGTGCGCGACTTGGTGGGGTCGCGCTTGATGTAGCCCTTCTGCTCAAGGGCATTGAGGTGGTTCTGGACGGTGGAGGACGAGCTGAGCCCGACCGCCTGCCCGATCTCCCGAACGGTGGGCGGGTAGGCGTGACTGCGCTTGTGCTCCCGAAGGAATTCCAGGATTTCCCGCTGGCGCGGATTCAGGGCGTCAGCCATGACTTCAAACCTCTGGCCGGATCGGCGGGCTGACTGTAGCACGTTCGCGGCGATGTTGCAAACGTTTGTTCCGGCGTGAAAAATCGGCCCCTCGGAGCCCCCTAGCCGACCGCAGCCGCCGCGATCCGCGCCGCCAGTGCGGGCGGAGCCGAGCCGCGCACGTGCACCCCGTCCGCCTCGTACCGCTCCGACTCGACCATGCCGTCACGGTGCAGCGCGGCGACCAGCTCCTGCTGCGCATACGGCAGCACCACGTCGACGCGGCGCATGCCCTCGGCGATGACGTCCGACAGCGCCCGGCGCAGCTTGTCGAGCCCGTCGCCGCGCAGCGCGCTCACCGGCACCACCTCCAGGTAGGGCCCGACGTCGAGCGACGCCAGGCGCTGCTCCACCTCGGCTGGCCCGAGCAGGTCGGCCTTGTTGGCGGCGAGCACGGCCGGCTTGCCCAGCGCTTCGAGGTCGCGCAGCACGCTGTGCACGGTGGTGAGCTGCTGCGCCGCCGCCGGATGAGATATGTCCAGAACGTGCAGCAACAGGTCGGCCTCGACGACCTCTTCCAGAGTGGCGCGGAAAGCCGCCACCAGCTCGGTGGGCAGCTTCTGGATGAAGCCGACGGTGTCGATGAGCAGCGCGGAGCCGCCGCCGGACAGCGACATCGCCCGCGTCGTCGGGTCGAGCGTGGCGAACAGCTTGTCCTCGGCCACCGCGCCACCCTCGGTCAACGCATTCAGCAGCGAGGACTTGCCGGCGTTGGTGTATCCGACCAGTGCGACGGTGCGCTGCGCACCGCGCTCGCGCCGGGCGCGATGCAGCGCCCGCTGCTTGCGCACCTGCTCCAATTCCTTTTCGAGGTCGCGCAATCGGGTGCGAATGCGCCGCCGGTCGATCTCCAGCTTCTGCTCGCCGGGGCCGCGGGTGCCGATGCCGCCGCCGAGTCGCGAGAGGTCGCGGCCGCCCACCAGTCGGGGCAGCATGTGGCGCAGCTGGGCCACCTCGACCTGGATGCGGCCCTCGCGGCTGCGGGCGTGCTGGGCGAAGATGTCGAGGATCAGCTCGGTGCGGTCGAGCACACCGGTGTCGAACGCCTTCTCCAGGTTGCGCTGCTGGCGCGGCGAGAGCTCGTCGTTGCTGACCACCACGTCGAACTGCAGGTCAGAGCGCAGCGACTTCCACTCGGCCACCTTGCCCTTGCCGTAGAACAGCGCGGGGTCGGGCTGCTCGCGGCGCTGGATCTCGGAGCCGACCACCTCGGCGCCTGCGGTGCGCGCCAGCTCGGTCAACTCGTCGAGCTGCGAGGACAGCTCGGCGTGGTCGGTGCCGGGCAGCTCGGCGGCGACCAGGAAGACCTTCTCGCCGGCGGCGTCTACACCCGCAGGCTGCGCAGCCGCTCGCACGCCTCGTCGACCCGGGCGTCAGGCGCCGTGACCGACACCCGGAACCAGCCCTCGCCGCTCGGTCCGAAGCCGACGCCGGGGGTGATGTTGACGCCAACCTCGTCCAGAACGTGGGCGGCGAAGCCGATGCTGTCGAACCCGGCGGGGACCCGGCCCCACAGGTAGAAGGTGGCGCGAGGCAGCGCGATGTCGATGCCCACGGCGGCAAAGGCGTCGCGCACCGCCACCTGGCGGCGGCGGATCACCGCGTTGCGCGCGTCGAGCTCGGACTGCGGCTCGGTCATCGCCTCGATGGCGGCGAGCTGCACCGCCTGGAAGATGCCGCTGTCGACGTTGGTCTTGACCTGGCCGAGCAGCTTGACCACCTCGCTGTTGCCGACGCACATGGCGACGCGCCAGCCGGTCATGTCGTAGGTCTTGCTCAGCGAGTGGAACTCGACGGCCACGTCGCGCGCTCCCTCGTACTGCAGCACCGACGGGGCCACGTAGCCGTCGTAGCTGATCTCCGTGTACGGCGCGTCGTGGGCGAGGACGATGCCGTGCTCGCGGCAGAAGGCGATCGCCGCCTCGAAGAACGAATCGGGGGCGATCGCGGCGGTGGGGTTGTTGGGATAGTTGAGCCAGAGCAGGCGGGCGCGGGCCACCACGTCCGCGGGAATTGCGGACAGGTCCGGCAGGAACCCGTTCTCCTGGCGCAGCGGCAGGTGGTACGGCTCGGCGTCGGCCATGATCGCGCCGGTGACGTACACCGGGTAGCCGGGATCGGGGCAGAGCACGGCCGCGCCGGGGTCGACCAGGGCGATGGGCAGGTGGGCGATGCCCTCCTTGCTGCCGATCAGGGGCAGCACCTCGGTGTCGGGGTCGAGGCTGACCCCGAAGCGGCGCTGATACCACTCGGCCTGGGCGACGCGCAGGGTGCGCAGCCCGTAGTACGAGGGGTAGCGGTGGTTGGCCGGGTCCTGCAGCGCCCGCGCCGCGGCGTCGACGACGAACTGCGGGGTGGGAAGGTCGGGATCGCCGATGTCGAGGGTGATCACGTCGACGCCCGAGGCGCGCTTGGCCGCCACCTTCTTGTCGATCTCGGCGAAGAGGTACGGCGGGATGCGCGCCATGCGCTGGGCGGCGCGGATGCGCTGCTCGATCATCGGGCGCCCCTGGTCACGGCGAGGGCTTCGTTGGGCTGGAGCATGAGATGTCCTGTGTAGACGCGCTGTGCCGGGCCGGTCATGCGCACCGTGGTGCCCGGTGCCCAGGCGATGTGCAGCGGCCCGCCGCGCAGCTCGACGGTGACCGGCGAGTCGCACAGCGAGAGGCGCTGCAGGGCGACGCCCACCGCGGACGCGCCGGTGCCGCAGGCGTTGGTCTCGCCGACGCCGCGCTCGAAGGTGCGCTGGCGCACCCGAGTTCTGGACAGCACCTGCACGATCTCGAAGTTGGTGCGCTGCGGGAACCGCGGGTGGCGCTCCACCTGCGGGCCGAGCTCGGCGAGCGGGAAGGCGGCGACGTCGTCGACCACCACCACGCAATGGGGATTTCCCATGCTCAGCGCGGTGATGCGCAGGGTGCGGCCGTCGACGTGCAGCGGCTGGTCGATCACCTCGTCCCCCTCGGCGTCGAAGGGGATGTCCGCGGGGTCGAAGCGCGGCGGGCCCATGTCGACGGTGACCAGGTCGTCGCCGAGCCGCTCGGTGACCACCGCGCCGGCGCCGGTCTCCCAGACCACGCGGTCGCCGCTGATGCCGTGCACGGCGACGTACTCGGCGACGCAGCGGACGCCGTTGCCGCACATCTCCGCCTCGCTGCCGTCGGCGTTGAAGAGGCGCATGCGCAGGTCGGCGACGTCGCTCATCTGGATGAGCAGCACGCCGTCGGCGCCGACGCCGGTGTGCCGCTCGCAGACGCGCCGCGCCAGCACGGGCCAGTCGACGGGCTGCCGCTCGCGGTCGTCGACCACGAGAAAGTCATTGCCCAACCCGTGCATCTTCTCGAAACGCATCCAGAACCTCGTCGACCAGCGGCTCCACGGGACCCTCGCCGCGCTGCAACCACCGGATGCGGCCGTCCCTGCGGAACCAGGTGCGCTGCGCCTTGGCGTAGCGGCGGGTGCGCTGCGCGACGAGCGCGATCGCCTGTTCCGATGTGGCCTGTCCGTCGATCACCGCGAGCGCTTCGCGGTAGCCGATCCCGGCGGATTCGAGCGCGCCGCGGGTGACCCCACGACCCATCGCGGAGTGTACTTCCTCCAGCAATGCGCCGGTTTCGAACATGGCGCGGGCGCGAGCTGCGATCAGTGCGTCGTGCAGGTCGCGCGGGGCGTCGAGGCCGATCCGGGTTGCGGGGATGGGGGCGGTGCGGCCCCTCGCCTGGTGCAGCGGTGCGCCTCGGGCGTCGAGGATCTCCAGGGCGCGGACGACGCGGCGGAGGTTGCGGACGTCGACGGCGGCATCAGGGTCGCGCGCGGCCAGCTCGGCGGCGAGGCGTTGCAGGCCCTCGGGGGTTGCGGCTTGCGCGCTGCGCTGGGCGCGGCGCTCGGGGTCGGCGGGGACGCGGGCCAGGTCGAGGCCGTCGAGCAGGGCTGCGACGTAGAGGCCGGTGCCGCCGACCAGGATGGGTTGGGCCTGGCGGGTGTGGAGGGCGCTGAGCGCGCTGCGGGCGGCGTCGAGCCAGGCGGCGACGCTGAACGGCTCGCCGGGGTCGTGCAGGGCGAAGAGGTGGGCGGGGATGCCGCGCAGGTCGTGCGCCGTGGGGGCGCAGGTGGCGACCTGGAGGCCGCGGATGACCTGGCGGGAGTCGGCGTTGAGCAGCTCGGCCGGGGCGAGGTGTCCGGCGACGGCAACGGCGAGCGGCGTCTTGCCGGTGGCGGTGGGGCCGATGATGGCGAGCAGGCGGATGAGCTCAGGGAAGCGGGCCGCGGGCGGCCTCACGGGCGCCGAAAGGCGCGGCGCAGGGCGGCGTCCTCTAGCACCACCACCGTGGGACGGCCGTGCGGGCAGGTGACCCCGCCCGGGGCGGCGACGAGGAGGTCGAGGAGGCGCTGCTGCTCGCTGGGGTCGAGCGGGTCGCCGAAGCGGACGGCGGAGTGGCAGGCGACCAGGGCGGCGACGCGGTGCTGGCGCTCGGAGGCAGGGCGGTCGCCGAGGTCGAGCGTGTCGAGCAGCTCGTGGACCAGGCGAGCGGTGTCGCTGTCCCGCGCGGCGGCGGGAACGGCCGTGCAGCGGAGCAGGTTGGGGCCGAAGGGCTCCAGGGTGAAGCCGCAGCGCTGCACGAAGTCCGCGTGCGCCTCGAAGCGGGCGACCTGACGCTCGTCGCATTCGACCACCGCGGGCAGGAGGAGGAGCTGCGAGGCGCCACCCTCCCCTCCCCTGCCGGCCACGCCGCCCGCGCTTCCCCACTCGGCGAGCAGCTCGCCGTAGAGCACCTTCTCGTGCGCCGCGTGCGGGTCGACCAGGACGACGCCGCGCGGCGACTCGGCGACCAGCCAGGCGGACCCGACCTGCCCGATGGCGCGCAGGGGACGCAGGGCGGCAAGGCCGATGCCGTCGGCGCTGATGCCAGTGCCTGTGTCGTCGGCGCCATCCGTGCCGTCACCGCCAGTCACCTCGGCGCGCGAACCGAATGCGTGGGACTCGACGGCCAAGCCGTGCGACCCCTCCCCCGCTGCCGTCAGCCCGCGCCACTCCACCTCCGTGCCCGGCAGGCGCAGCGCGGTGCCGCCGCCGTCCGCGCGCTGCTCCCTGACGGTGAGGAACGCCGCGGGCACGCCGCCCAGGTTGGCATCCCACTGCAGGAATGCCGAGGCCGGCGCCGCGCCCCGCAATGCCGCCCAGCAGGCGCGCTGCACCGACGAGAAGACGCGTCCCTCCTCGCGGAAGCGCACCTCGCGCTTGGTGGGATGGACGTTGACGTCGACGCCGTTCGGGTCGAGTTCGACCACAACGACGCCGAACGGGTGCCGGTCGCCCGGCAGCAGGCCGCGGTACGACTCCTCGACGGCGGCCAGCAGCGCGCGGTTGTGGACGCGGCGACGGTTGACGATCAGCACCATGCCGCCGCGCGTCGCCTGGTGCATGCGCGGCTGGGAGATGGCGCCGTGCACCGACACCTCGCCGTCGCCGGCGACGTCGATCAGCTCCGCGTAGCGGTCGGCGCGCAGGGTTGCCCGCAGCGCGTCGCGCAGGCTGCCGCCGCCCGGCGCGCGCAGCACGGTGCGTCCGTCGCAGCGGCAGGTGAACGAGACCTCGGGGTGCGACAGCGCCATGTCACCCACAGCGCGGATGCACACCGACGTCTCGGTGCGCGGCGTGCGCAGGAAACGCAGGCGGGCGGGGGTGTTGAAGAAGAGGTCGCGCACCTCGACGGACGTCCCCGGAGCCGCAGCCGCACTGCCCTGCTCGACCAACTCCGCGGCGCGCACTCGGAGCAGCGAGGCCGCGTCCGCGTCGCGGGTGCGCGAGGTGATGCACAGCTCCGACACCGCGGCGATGCTGGCCAGCGCCTCACCGCGAAAACCGAGGCTGCGCACGCGCCACAGGTCGTCAACCTGCGCGATCTTCGAGGTGGCGTGGCGGGCGATGGCCAGCGGCATGTCGGTGGCCGCGATGCCGGCGCCGTCGTCGCTGACGCGGATGCGCACCATGCCGCCGCCGTCGACGTCCACCTCGACGCGCGCGGCCCCGGCGTCGAGCGCGTTCTCGCACAGCTCCTTGACCACCGAGGCGGGGCGCTCGACCACCTCGCCGGCGGCGATGGCGTCGGCGATCTGCGGCGCAAGCAGGTGGATGCGGGGCGGTGCGGCGCTCATCTCCCCAACCGCTGGCGCCATTCCGCCAGCTTGTTCAGCGCCGCCAGTGGCGACAGCCCGTCGAGGTCGAGCTGCTGCAGCTCTTCGACCACGGGGTGCAGCGTGGCGGGTGGCAGGGGCAGGGTGAGCTGGTCGGCGGCGGTTGGCGTGGGACCGAGCGGGCGCTGCGCCTCCAGCTCGGCGAGGAGCTGTCGTGCGCGCACCAGCACCGATCCGGGCACGCCCGCAAGCCGCGCGACGTGGATGCCGTAGGAGCGGTCCGCGCCACCGGGCACGATGCGGTGCAGGAAGGTGACGTGGTCGCCCTCCTCCACCACCTCGACGCGCGCGTTGCGGGCCCGCGGCAGGCGGGCGTCGAGCGCGGTCAGCTCGTGGTAATGGGTGGCGAACAGGGTGCGGCAGCGCAGGTGCGGCGCGTCGTGGATGTGCTCGACCACCGCCTGGGCGATGCTGAGGCCGTCGTAGGTCGAGGTGCCGCGACCGATCTCGTCGAGGATGACCAGGCTGCGCCGCGTCGCCGCGTTGAGGATGGCGGCGGTTTCTGCCATCTCCACCATGAACGTGGAGAGCCCGGCGGCGAGGTCGTCCTGGGCGCCGACGCGGGTGAAGATGCGATCGCAGACACCGACGCGCGCCCTGGTGGCCGGCACGAACGAGCCCACCTGGGCGAGCAGCACGATGAGCGCGGTCTGGCGCAGGTAGGTCGACTTGCCCGCCATGTTGGGACCGGTGAGGATGATCACCTGCTCGTTGCCGGCGTCGAGCAGCGTGTCGTTGGGGACGAACTCGCCGGCGCGCCGGCTGCGCTCCACCAGCGGGTGGCGGCCGGCCTCGACGTCGAGCACCACGGAGTCGTCCACCTGCGGGCGCACCCACCCCTCCTCGTCGGCGACGGTCGCCAGCGACTGGGCGACGTCGAGCACCGCGATCGCCGCCGCGGCGCGCAGCAATTCCTCGGCGTGTGCCGCGACCCGCGACGCGCACTCGCGCAGCAGCTCGGTCTCGCGGGCGAGGGCTCGCTCGCGGGCGTTGAGCACCACCGTCTCCTGCTCCTTGAGCTGCGGGGTGATGTAGCGCTCGCAGCCGACCAGCGTCTGCTTTCGGACATAGTCGGCAGGAACGCCCCCGGACTGGGCGTTGGGCACCTCGATGTAGTACCCGAAGACCCGGTTGTAGCCGACCTTCAGCGAGCGGATGCCGGTGCGCTCGCGCTCGCGGGCTTCGAGGGTGGCGATGAAGGTGCGCGCGTCACCGCTGGCGGCGTGCAGCGAGTCCAGCTCCTCGTCCGCACCGCCGCGGATGGTGCCGCCGTCGCGCGCTGTTGCCGGCGGCTCGTCGACCAGCACCGCCTGCAGGTGGTCGACCAGCCCGTCGGGCGCGCGGCACGCCGTCACCGCCGTGTCCACCTCGGCCGATTCGCCGCCGATGGCGGCCACCGCGGCGACGCAGTCGGGCAGCGCGGCGGCGGCTTCGCGCACCGCGCCCAGATCGCGCGGCGACGCCAGGCCCTGCACGCAGCGCCCCACCAGCCGCTCCAGGTCGCGGACCGCGGCGAGCGCCCTGTGCAACCGTTCGCGCGCCTCGCGATTGCCAACCAGCGCCGCCACCGACGCCAGCCTGCACTCGATGGCCTGCGGGGCGATCAGCGGTTCCTGCAGACGCGCCCGCAGCAGCCGCGCGCCCATCGGGGTGCGCGTGTGGTCGAGGAGCTGCACCAGCCCGGGGCCGGTGCCGCCCAGCGGCGCCAGCAGCTCCAGGTTGCGCCGCGTCGGCGCGTCGAGGCGCATCACCTCGGCGGTGCGCCGCTCGCGAACGCGCAGGAAGCCGGGCTCCAGGCGCACCCGCGAGCGCTCGCAGTAGGCGACGATCGCGCCCGCCGCGCCCTGGGCGACGCCGAGGTGCTCCACGCCGAGGCCGCGCAGCGACGCCGTGCCGGTCACCTCGCGCAAGCGCTCGGCGCCGCGCGATGGGTCGAACAACCCGGGCGGCAGGGTGGTGCGCGCTGCACCCGTGGCGAGCGCCGCGGGCACCGCGATGCCCTCCGCGGTCAGCAGCTCGGCCGCGCCGAGGCGCTCGCACTCCTCCGCCAGCGCCGCGGACTCCAGGCCCCCGGCGACCTCGCACATCTGCAGCTCGCCGGTCGAGGCGTCGAACGCCGCCACGCCGACCCGCCCCGGCGCCCCGTGCAGTGCAATGCAGCGCACCGCGGTGCCCGGCTGCAGGTACTCGTCGTCGAGCACCATGCCAGGGCTGAGCACCCGGGTGACCTCGCGGCGCACCAGCTTGCCCGCGCCATCCTCACCGGGCGTGCCGACCTGGTCCCACAGCGCCACGCGCAGACCGGCGTCGAGCAGCTTGCGGATGTAGCCGGTGGCGGCGTGGTGCGGGACGCCGCACATGTTGAGCCGGCCGCTGTGGCCGAAGCTCCGGCCGGTGAGGGCGACGCCGAGGATGGGCGCGGCCCGCTCGGCGTCGGCGCCGAACATCTCGTAGAAATCGCCAAGCCTGGCCAGAACGACCGCGTCGGGGAAGCGCTCCTTGACGGCGCGGTACTCACGCAGGATGGGCGTGCTGCCCGCCTCGTCGAGCCCGATGGTGGTGCGGGTGGCGCCGGCTGCCGCCGGCTGGGTGAGGTGCGGCGCCGCGACGCGGCCGCGGGTGGTCACGCGGACAGCGGTTGCGCGTCGAGCTGCCAGGCGGTCGCCGCGCGCACCGTCGCGGTGTGCAGCTCACCGGCGCCGGCGACCGTCCCCGCGGGCAGGTAGGCCACCTTGCCCTGACGGGTGCGCCCGTAGGCGCGACCGTCCTCGGCGACGCCCTCCACCAGCACCTCGACCTGCCTGCCCACCCATCCGGCGTTGATCTCCGCGGCGATCTCGCGCTGCAGCGCCAGCAGGTGGTTGAGGCGCGCCTTCTTCTCGACGAGCGGCACGTCGTCGGGACGGCGCGCCGCGGCGGTGCCGGGACGCACCGAGTACGCGGCGAGGTGCACGGTGTCGAAGCGCACCTCGCGCATCAGCCTTTCGGTGCCCAGGAACTCGGCCTCGGTCTCGCCGCAAAAACCGACGATGATGTCCGTGGTCAGGGCCATGTCGGGCACGGTGTGCCGCGCACGTTCGATGATCTCCATGTAGTGCTCGACGCTGTAGACGCGGCGCATGCGCCGCAGCAGCTCGTCGTCGCCGGCCTGCACCGGGAGGTGAAGCTGCTCGCACGCGGTGCCCAGGTCGCGCATCGCCTCGAACAGGCCCGGCGACGCGTTGCGCGGGTGCGAGGTGAGAAAGCGCATGCGCGCCAGGCCCTCGACGCCGTCCACCGCGTGCATCAGCTCGGGCAGGCCTTCGCCGGTCTGCGGGTCGCGGTAGGAGTTGACGTTCTGGCCGAGCAGCGTCACCTCGCGCACCCCGCGCGCCACCAGCGCCCGCACGTCCTCGACCACCTGCCCCACCGTGCGCGACTGCTCGCGCCCGCGCACGAACGGAACGATGCAGTACGTGCACATCTCGTTGCAGCCACCGATGACCGGAACGTACGCGGACAGCCGGTCCGACGCGGGCAGGGCCACAGGGCCGTCGAGGTCCGGGGCGTACAGCGCCTGCAGCTTGGCCAGGAAGCCGTCCGACTCGCGCACGTCGAAGACGTAGTCGAGGTCGGGCAGGCGGTCGAGCAGCGAGGAGCCGTGCTCGACGCCCATGCAGCCGGTCAGCGCGATCGCCCGCCCGCGCCGCGCCTGCTTCCAGGGGACCAGCTCCTTGAACTTGCCGTACACCTTCTGCTCGGCGTTCTGGCGCACCGCGCAGGTGATCAGCACGGCGAGGTCGGCGTCCTCCAGGGGCACCTCGGGGATGAAGCCGATGTCGGCGAACTGCTCGGCGAGGTCCTCGCGGTCGGCGTCGTTCATCTGGCAGCCGATGTGCCACAGGTGGACGCGCGGAGCGCGGCCCAGGAGCGCGACGATCGGCTCACGCCGCGTTCGCTCGGCGAGCTGCAGCGGCCGCAGATGCGCCGCGTCAGGGCTGAGCAGGGCCAACGGCTTCACAACCCGCACAGGGTACCGGCTATCGGACCACGCGAGCCGGCCGGCGGCTCCTACCGCGACTCCACCAGCAACCGGATCCCCGTCCTCTCCTCCCCATCGATGCTGATGTCGATGAACGACGGCACACACACCAGATCCACCCCGCCCGGCGCGACATACCCGCGCGAGATGGCAATCGCCTTGATCGCCTGGTTGATGGCGCCCGCCCCGATGGCCTGCACCTCCACCTTCTGCTGGCTGCGGATCACACCCGCGATGGCACCCGCGACGGCGACGGGCTTGGAGGTGGCGGAGACTTTCAGGACTTCCACGGGGTGGGCACCCCCTCTAGGGCAGACGATGCAGGAACGTGTGCGGCGACGGGCGAGAGCGCCCGGGGCGGCCAGTGAGCGCAGTGTACTTGCTCGATTCGGCGCCGTCCAACTGCGCGACCATGCTGTGAACCCGCCTGTCCCACCGGGCGCCCGCTACTTGGCGTACTCGACCGAGCGGGTCTCGCGCAGGACGGTCACCCGCACCTGGCCCGGGTAGGTCAGCTCGGACTGGATGCGGTTGGCGATCTTGCGGGCCAGCACGGTGGCCTCGTCGTCGTCCACCTTGCCCGGGGTGACCATCACCCGCAGCTCGCGGCCCGCCTGGATGGCGAAGGCGCGCTCGACGCCGGGGAACTCGGTGGCGATGCCCTCGAGCCGCTCCAGCCGCTTGATGTAGCTGGCCAGGGTTTCGCGGCGGGCGCCGGGACGCGCCGCGCTGAGGGCGTCGGCGGTGATGCCGATGAAGGCGCCGACGCTGCGCGGCTCCTCGTCGTAGTGGTGCGAGCGCACGCCGTGGACGACTGCCGCCGGACGGCCCAGGCGGCTGAGGATCTCGGCGCCGATCACCGCGTGCGACCCCTCGATCTCGTGCTCCACGGCCTTGCCGATGTCGTGGAATAGGGCGATCTCCTTGGCCTCCTGCTCGTCGTAGCCGATCTCGGCGGCGATGGTGCCGGCGAGCAGCGCCGACTCGCGGGAGTGCATGAGGACGTTCTGTCCGTACGAGGTGCGGTAGCGCAGGGTGCCCAGCAGCTTGACCAGCTCGGGGTGGACGCCCTGCAGCCCCACCTCGAAGACGGCCTGCTCGCCCTCCTCGCGGATGCGCACCTGCATGTCGGTGCGCGACTTGGCGACCATCTCCTCGATGCGCGCGGGGTGGATGCGCCCGTCGGAGAAGAGCTTCTCCAGGGCCATGCGGGCCACCTCGCGGCGGACCGGGTCGAAGCCGCTGAGCACCACCGCCTCGGGGGTGTCGTCGATGATCAGGTCGACGCCGGTGGCCGCCTCCAGGGCGCGAATGTTGCGACCCTCGCGGCCGATGATGCGGCCCTTCATCTCGTCGCTGGGCAGGGGGACGACGGTGACGCTGGTCTCCCCCGACTGGTCGGCCGCCTGGCGCTGGATGGCGGCGATGAGGATCTCCCTGGAGCGCTCGTCGGCCTCCTCGCGAACCCGGGCGTCGGCGGCGCGGATGCGTTCGGCGACGTCGTGGTCGAGCTCGGCCTCGACGCGCTGGAGGATCTCGGTGCGCGCCTCCTGCTGGCTGAGCGAGGCGACCCGCTCCATCTCGCGGGCGATGCCGGCGCGCTCCTCGTCGATGCCGGAGCTGAGCTGGCCGAGCTCCTGCTCGCGCTGGTCGAGGCGCTCGTCGCGCTGGTCGAGCTCGGCGAGGCGGCGTTCCAGCTGCTGCTCGCGCTGGGTGGCCCGCTGCTCCAGCCGCGACATCTCGCCGCGCCGCTCGCGGATCTCCTGCTCCACCTCGGCGCGCACGCGAAGCGCCTCCTCCTTGGCTTCGAGGGCGATGGTCTTGCGCTGCTGCTCGACCTCGGCGGCGGCCTCGCTGAGGCGCTCACTCTCGACGGCGACGGCGCGGCGCTCCCTGTCGACTTGGGCGCGCATGTAGACGACTGCTGCGACCGCGGCAACCACGATCACAACCAGCCCGATCAGGGCGGCAATCATGAGGAGGGTCCTTTACGGGTTCAGGTCGTGAGGTGCTCACCACCTCGCGGGGACGGCCGCCGACCGGCAGGACGAGCGCGGGATCGCGGCCTTGTGCGGCGCGGCAGCGATGCTGCCGACCGGCGGCGGGCGTCCGCCCCTTCCGTCGTGCGGTTGCGCAATTGTACGGGCGCCGCATAGGGGGCTGGGGGATTGCGGGCCAAGTGGCACGCGCGAGCGCGGCATCACGGCGCCGCATCACCGCGCGCGTCAGCGTGCGGGCATGCGGCGAGGGTGGGGTGGCGGCGCTCCAGCCGCCAGGGGCGGGATCTGCCCGCCCCTCGTGCGCGGCCTCTGCCGCGCGAGAAACCCCCGCAAGCTACGCTTCGCCGGTGTCTGGCTCCGTGCGCCTCCCAGCCGGCCGTGCCGGCGCCTCGACCCCGGTGAACGCTTCGACCTCCGGAGTGCGCTCCCTCCTGGTGGCCTCGGCGCTGCTGCGCATCGGGGCGGTGGGCGCGGGGCAGGCGGTGCAGTTCGACCTCAACGACCTGGCCGCCGGCACCCCCAGCGGAGTCGCGGTGGGGCTGGTCGGGGCGGCGCAGGCGCTCTCGGAGATGGTCTTCGCGCCCACCTTGGCGCGCCTCGCCGACAAGCTCGGGCGGCGCCGCTTCCTGGTCTTCGGCCCGCTGCTCGGTGTGCTCGGGATGGTGGCGCTGGCCGTGGCCATGACGGCGCCGAACATCGCCGGGGCACGCCTGCTCGAAGGCGTGGGCGCTGCCGCCTTCGTGCCCACCGCCCTGGGCACGATCGCCGCCGCCACCGCCGCCGACCACGCCGCCCGGGCCCGGGCCGGAGGCGCCTTCGAGGGCTCGACCCTGCTCGGCTACGCCGGCGGCTTCGTGGTCGGGCCGTTCCTGTACCACGGGCTGCACCGCGGCGCCTTCCCGGTGCTGGCGGCCTTCTACCTGGCGGCGGCGCTGATCTGCTGGCGCAGGGTTCGCGACACCCCTCCCCTGCCGGTCAGCCCGCTGCGGCTGATCGTGCGCGCGGTGATCGGGCCTGGCCCGGTGCGCAGCTTCATCCCCGCCTGGTTGGCGGTCAACGGGCTGGTCGGCGCCTTCTACGCCAACCTCAGCTCCCTGCTCAAGCGGCACCCCGACCCCAACCAGACCCTGGTGCACGGCTTCGACGAGCGGCTGATCGGG
Source organism: Candidatus Angelobacter sp. (assembly GCA_035569495.1). Lineage (GTDB taxonomy): Bacteria > Chloroflexota > Dormibacteria > Aeolococcales > Aeolococcaceae > DASRDZ01. Next base: position 15,187 of record DATMMX010000009.1, read on the forward strand.
GTCTTCCTGCTCGGCTGGGTGGTGTTGCTGATCATCGGCATCGTGCTGTGGACACCGGCGGTCAACCGGTGGGGCCCCCCGGTGGTGATGCGGCGGGCGGTGCCGGGGGCGTTCGTCGCCCTGCTGGCGCTGCTGGCGATCAACCACCTGCCGTTGTGGGCGGCGCCGGCGCTGCTGCCGGTGTTCGCGGTGGGTGTGCTCATCCAAGCGGGGTTCGGACCGGCGGCGGTCACCTACCTCGCCGACTGCTCGGAGGCGCTCGCGGCGGACCGCTCGGCGCTGATGGCCTTCTACACCCTGACCCTCGCCGGCGGCGGGGCGCTGGGGGCGGTGCTCGGCGGGCTGATGTCGCGGGTGCTGCTGCTCGACGGGGTGATCCTGCTCGGGCTCGCCCTGGCGACCGTCGCCTTCATCTCGCTGAGCGGGGTGATGCGGTACGAGCGGATGCGGCGGGCCCAGGCGCAGCCAGGCTGAGCGTCAGGCGTCGTCGGGCGCGTCGGCGCCGGCCTGGGCCAGGGCGTGGGCGATGGCATCGCCGCTGAAGCCGAGGCGGCTCAGCGCGCCTGCGATGCGACCGAGCACGCGGCGTCGCTCGACGCGGTCCTCGGGCAAGCCGCCGCGCAGGCGGCGCCGCGCCTCGCGCACGGCGGACTCGCGCTGCTCCTCGGGTGACACGCCGGCGACGGCGGAGCGCACCACCTCGTCGCCGAGGCCGCGCGCCCGCAGCTCGGCGGCGATGCGCACCGAGCCGCGGCGACCCCGGCGGCGCTCGACGATGGAGCGGGCCAACGCACCGTCGTCGACGTACCCGGCGCCGACCGCGGACGCCGCCGCCGCGGACGATGCCTCCGCCGAGAAGCCGCGCCGCTCCAGGCGATGGCGCAGCGCCGCCTCGGACTGCGCGGCGCCACCGAGGATGCGCAGGGCGGCCTGCTCGGCGGCCCTGCGCTCCTCTCGGGGATCGGGTGGGTGCTGCTCGTCGGGTGCGCGGTCGCCCGAAGGCGCGCGGAACCGGGACTGCATCGACGTTGTGCTGTGATGGACGGGTGGTTGCGGGCGGCTAGTTGGGCTGGACCGCGGGCACGGCGGTGCCGTTGGCCGTGGCCGTGCCGGTCACCGGCGCGACGGGCACGGGCATCGCCTTCTCGCGAACCTTGCCGGCGATCTCGCCCAGCAGGTCCAGGTTCTGCTTGAGGAAGTCGCGCACGTTCTCGCGGCCCTGACCGAGGCGCATGTCGCCGTAGGAGAACCAGGCGCCGCTCTTGTCCACCACCTTGGCCTCGATGGCCATGTCGAGGACCGAGCCGGCGTAGGAGATGCCCTCGTTGTACATGATGTCGAACTCGGCGGCGCGGAACGGCGGGGCCACCTTGTTCTTGACAACCTTGACCTTGACTCGTGAGCCCACCGCGTCAAGGCCCTGCTTGATGGTCTCGATCTTGCGGATGTCCAAGCGCACCGACGCGTAGAACTTGAGAGCGCGGCCGCCGGTGGTGACCTCGGGGTTGCCGAACATCACTCCGACCTTCTCGCGAAGCTGGTTGATGAAGATCACCGAGGTGTTGGAGCGGCTGATCGCGGCCGTCAGCTTGCGCATCGCCTGCGACATCAGGCGCGCCTGCAGGCCGACGTGGGAGTCGCCCATCTCGCCGTCGATCTCCGCCTTGGGCACCAGGGCGGCGACGGAGTCGATGACGATGACGTCGACGGCGCCGCTGCGCACCAGGACCTCGACGATCTCCAGCGCCTGCTCGCCGGTGTCGGGCTGGGAGATGAGCAGCTCTTCGGTCTTCACGCCGATGCGAGCGGCGTACTGGGGGTCGAGGGCGTGCTCGGCGTCGATGAAGGCGGCCACACCGCCGGCCCGCTGGGCCTCGGCGATGACGTGCAGGGTGAGCGTGGTCTTGCCCGAGGACTCCGGTCCGTAGATCTCGACCACGCGGCCGCGGGGGATGCCGCCGACGCCGAGGGCGATGTCCAGGGTCAACGCCCCGGTGGGGATGACCTCGATGTTGCCGTGGGCGCCGGCCTCCCCCAGCTTCATGATCGCGCCCTTCCCGTAGGAGCGCTCGATCTGGCCCAGCGCCGTGGTCAGCGCGCGGTCCCGTTCGGTCGTCAAGGGCTCGGTCTCCTTGGACGCTGCGGACGCGCGCTCACGCCGCCCAGCGCCGTTGGTGGAAGCGACGACTTCGAGTGTGCCACTGTTCAGTGTGTTTGTCAAGACTGTACTCCGACGCCAGGTGCGACACGTGGCCCACGCTTCGGGCGGGGGAACCGGGCCCGCCCCGGGACGGGCGAACATATGTATGGTACGACAACGCCGTCGTACCCGCAACCCCTGGGAGGCCGCTCATGCCCGCAGCACCGGCACCGCCTGGAGCCCACCCTCGATCCCCTTCGCCCGCAGCGTGGTCGCCGCGCCCAGCGCGACCCCCGCCGCCCGCCACGCCGCCTCGTCCACGCTCGCCGGCGCGTGGAGCAGCACCGCGCCCGGCGGCGCCACCCCGCACAGCCGCGAGGCGATGTTCACGGTGCGTCCGAAGCAGTCCCCGTAGCGGCGCAGCACCGGCCCGTGGGCCAGCCCGGCGCGCAATGGCGGCAGCGAGCCGTCGCGCCCCGCCCGCTCCACCAGGTCGAGCGCCGCCGCGGACGCAGCCACCGGATCCGTCGCGGTGAACATCACGGCGTCGCCGATGGTCTTGACGATGCGCGCACCGCGGGTGGGCAGCGTCTCCTCGGCGTGCCGCACCAGTGCCCCGGCCATCTCGCCCAGCTGCATCGGCATGAGCTCCTCCGACGCCGCGGTGAAACCGACCAGGTCCGCGAAGCCGACGCACATGTCCACCTCGCCGGGCAGACCGCCCTCCGCCTCCTCGACCATGATCACCGACTCGTTGCGCACCGCCGCCTCGACGTGGCGGCGGTGGACGATCTGCAGGAGCTGGGCCGCGGTCGGCAGCATCAGGTCGATCATGGCCACGTTGCGCAGCACGAAGTTCAGGTTTCCGCCATAGGCGTCAGAAACCTGCGAGGTGACCCAGCGGCGGTAGAGGTCGACCTGGCTGTCGGCGACCTGCGACATGGCCAGCCCGAGCACCGAGGTGGCTTCGAGGAGCTGCTCCTCGGAGAAGATCGCGCCCATGGCGGCGAGGATGCGCAGGCCCTCGACGTCGCGGCGGGAGAACAGCGGCTCGTCGGGATCGCCCGGCGGCAGGCCGAGCGCGCGCCACACCCGGGCGACGAAGTCCTCGTCGACGCGGGCACGCCCGGCCACCTGGGCGCGGGTCAGGGTGGCCTTGTCGCTGAGGGCCTGATCGATGGCCAGCAGAGACAGGCGGCGCGGGTCGCGCAGCTCGGCCAGCTCGCTCTCGCCGACGCCGTGGTCGAGCAGCCAGTCGATCAGCCGCGCCCGCTCGATCGCCTCGCCGCTCCACAGCGACGGCTGGCCGGGCTCGACGGCCTCGACCGGCTCGCCGAGCAGTCCCCACGACGCCCAGCGGTCGACCTCGTCCTCGGCGCGGCCGATGGCCCTGGCGATCTCCGGCAGCGACACGGACCGGCCGGTTCGGCGCAGGCTGAGGGGCGGCTCGGCGAGCAGCGAGATGGCGCTGGTCAGGGCCGCCGCGCCCCCGCGGCTGGTGCCGCCGTAGCGGGCCAGCGGCGCCCACGCGGAGACCAGTCGCTGCACCACCGGGCCGGGCAGCGCTCGCATCGCCCCGGTCACGGTGCGCGTGCTCGCACGGCGGATGCGGTGCTTCACCCCGGCGCTTCGGCGGCGGCGTCGCCGAGCAGGGCGAGGGCGGTGTGCACGGCCGCGGCCCGGTTGCCCTCGCGGCCCAGGTCGCTGTCGAGGCGCACAACGCGGATCACCTGACCCGGGCCGGCCACCGCCACGTAGACCAGACCCGGCGGCTTGTCGCTCCCCTCGCTCGCGGGCCCGGCGACCCCCGTGATGCTCGCCCCGAGGTCGGCGCCGAGCCGCGAACGCACCCCCTCGGCCATCGCCCGCGCCACCGGCTCGCTGACCGCGCCATGCTCCGCCAGCATCGGCGCGGGGACGCCGAGCAGCCCCGTCTTGACCTGGTTGGCGTAGGCGATCACGCCGCCGAGCATGTAGTCCGACGACCCCGGCACCGCCGTGAGCACCGCGCCGAGCAGCCCGCCGGTGCACGATTCGGCGACCGCGACGCGGAGGCTCCGGCTGGTGAGCAGCTCGGCGAGCGCCGCCACCTCGGAAAACGCCTCCGCCAGAAGGGGGGCCTGCGCGGTCATGTCGCGCGCCATCATGCCGCAGCGGGCCGGCCGGAGACGGGCAGCGGGTAGGCTGGCGCGCCGACGATGAGCAAGCAGCCCGACGGGACCGACCGCGCCGCGCGCCGCGAGGAGGAGATCCGCGCCGCCACCGTGGGCGAGCCGCAGCGCCTCGACGCGCCGATCACACTGGTCGAGTACGACCCGCGCTGGCCTGCGCTGTTCGAGCGCGAGCAGGCGCGCAGCCGCGGCGCCCTCGGCGACGGCGTGGTCCGCCTGGAGCACTGCGGCTCGACCTCGGTGCCCGGACTCGCCGCCAAGCCGATCGTCGACATCGCGCTGGAGGTGCGCGACTCCGCCGACGAGGGGTCCTATCTGCCGCCGCTCGAAGCGGCCGGGTACGTGCTGCGCATCCGCGAGCCTGACTGGTACGAGCACCGCGTCCTCAAGGGGCCGGACACCAACGTCAACCTGCACGTCTTCTCCCGCGGCTGCGAGGAGGTCGAGCGGATGCTGCTCTTCCGCGACACGCTGCGCGCCGACGATGCCGAGCGCGAGCGCTACCAGCGAACCAAGCGGGAGCTCGCCGCCCGCACCTGGCGCTACGTGCAGGAGTACGCCGACGCCAAGTCGGCGGTGGTCGAGGCGATCATCGCGCGGGCGCGTGGCGAAAACTGACCAAGGGGTCAGAAGACGAAGCGGCGGTAGCGCCAGAGGTAGTCAAGGCCGCTGAGCACGGTGGCGACGATGGCCAGCCCGACCGAGGCCATGGCCACCGCATGGATCTGCGGGTAGGGACGCGACAGGATGAGCAGCATGATCATCAGGTTCTGGGTCAGCGTCTTCGACTTGCCCCATGGTGAAGCGCCGATGACCACGCCCTGCTGGGCGGCGACGGAGCGCAGCCCGGTGATGATGAACTCGCGGGCGAAGATCACCACCACCACCCAGAAGCCGATGACGTTGCTGCTGGCCAGGATGACCAGCACGGTGATCACCAGCAGCTTGTCGGCGACGGGGTCGAGGAACTTGCCGAGGTCGGTGATCTGCTTGCGGCGGCGGGCGATCTGGCCGTCGAGCGAGTCGGTGGCCGCGGCCGTGGCGTAGACGGCGGCGCTGACCTGGTCGTGCCACTGCCAGGACGCCGTCAGGGTGAGACCGATGACGGGGACGAGGAGAAGCCGGAGGATGGTGAGCTGGTTGGGAAGGTTGAGCCTCCCGCTGCTCACCGCGCGGCGACCTCGATCTGCTTGAGCGGCGCGCGCTTCACGGCGGCGCGCCGCACCCCCGCGTCGACCGCCACGGCGCCAACCTGGTACGTCGCCGCCGTGGTGACCCGCACGCGCAGGAACTGGTCCAGGTGATCCTCGGGCCGTTCGAGGCCGCGGACGACCACCCGACCGTCGATCTCCGGCGCCTCGCGCTCGCTGCGGGCGAAGAGCACGGCGCGCTCGCCGTCGCGCGTTGGGTTGAGCGCCTCGCCGAGCACGGTGATCTCGCGCCCGACCAGGCGCCGGTTGCGCTGCCGCGACACCTCGGCCTGGGCCGCGTACACCGCGCGCCGTCGCGCCTCGCGCTCGCGCAGCGGCAGCTGCCCGTCCATGCGCGCCGCGACCGTTCCCGGCTCCTCGCTGTAGGCGAAGGCGGTGACCCAGTCGAGCTGGGCGGCGGGGAGGAAGTCGAGCAGCGCCTGGAACTCCGCCTCGGTCTCGCCCGGGAAGCCGACCACGAACGTGCTGCGCAGCGCCAGGTCGGGCATGGCGGCGCGCAGCCGCTGCAGCACGCCGTGGGCGCGGTCGGCGCTGTAGGGACGCTTCATGCGCCGCAGCGTCGCGGGATGGACGTGCTGCAGCGGCATGTCGAGGTACTTGGCGACGCAGTCCAGCTCGGCCATGGTGGCGATCAGCTCGTCGCTCACGCCCTCCAGCGTGGCGTACATCATGCGGATCCATCGCGGCGCGGGCTGCAGCGCGGCGAGCTGCCGCAGCAGTCCTGACAGGTTGGTCCGCTCGGGCAGGTCGCGGCCGTAGCCGGTGAGGTTCTGCGCCACCAGCACCAATTCCTGCACGCCCGACTCCACCGCCGTGCGCGCCTCGTGGAGGATCAGGTCCAAGGGCTTGCTGCGCAGGTCGCCGGTGAACGACGGGATGGTGCAGAAGGCGCAGCGGAAGTTGCAGCCGTCGCTGAGCTTGAGGTAGGTGGTTGCGGGCGAGGTTGGCCGGAACTCGAGCTGCGAGTAGTCGACCGGCGCCAGCGACTCGATGCGCACCACCTGGCGCCCGAGGCGCGCGCCGGCGATCGCGTCGGGCAGTGTGGGCCAGTCGCGCGTGCCCACCACCACGTCGAGCTCGGGCATCTCCGCGGCCAGCTCGTCGCCGTGGCGCTGCGCCAGGCAGCCGCTGGCCACCAGCTTCATCGCCGGGTTGCGTTTCTTCAGCTCACCGAGCTCCAGCAGGGCGTCGATCGACTCCTGCGAGGCCGCGCCGAGGAAGCCGCAGGTGTGCACGATGCAGACGTCGGCCTGCTCGGGGGACGCCGCCGCGTCGTAGCCGCCGTGCTCCATCAGGCCCTCGATGTAGCCCGCGTCGACCTGGTTCTTGGGGCAGCCGAGGGTCTGCAGGAAGTAGAGCGGCTTGTGGTCAGACACGTCCGAAACCTTGACAGGCGCCGATCAGCGGTAGTTGGTGAACTGCAGGGGGACGTCGAGCTCGAGCCCCTTGAGGTAGGCGATCACCCCCTGCAGGTCGTCCTTGGATTTCGAGGCCACGCGCAGCTTGTCGCCCTCGATGCGCACCTGCACCTTGGGATTGCTGGCCCGGATCTTCTTGTTGAGGTCGCGGGCCAGGTCGTCGCTGATGCCGCGGCGCAGCTTGACCACCTGGCGCACGTTGCCCCGCGCCGCCTGCTCGGGCTTCTGCGGATCGAGCACCTTGAGGTCGACGCCGCGCTTGTGCATCTTGCTCTGCAGCACGTCGAGGATGGCCTTGAGGTGCATGTCGGAGTCGGTGAGCAGGACGAGCTGCTCCTTCTCCTGCTCGATGTCGGCGGTGACGCCCTTGAAGTCGTAGCGGGTGCCGATCTCCCGCCGGGTCTGGTCGAGCGCGTTGACAATCTCCTGCTGGTCGAAGTCGCTGACCACGTCGAAGCTGTTGTCCTGTGCCATGGAGCACAGAGGATACCGGGCTTCGCGCGCCAGCGTGCCGGGCGAAAGCGAGCCCTACCGTCGCCGTGCCCAGGCGCCCGCCCGGCTGCTCGCCGACCAGCATCACCTCGAGGCTGCGTCCGTGGGGCTCGCGGCGGCCGCGCGGCGGGTGAAGCGCACCGTGTCGCCGCTGTGCAGGCCGACCTTGCTGAGCAGCCCGCCACGAACCTCCACGGCGCCAACGTACGGCGCCGCCGCGGCGTAGGTGGGACAGGGATCGGCGCTGCAGGGCGTCATCGCCTGCATGTCGACCACGTGGTCAGTGCCATCCCAGAAGGCGATGTCCAGGGGGATCAGGGTGTCCTTCATCCAGAACTGGGCG
>DATMMX010000010.1:0-2769 GCA_035569495.1 Candidatus Angelobacter sp.
CAGCACGCCCGCCACAAGCTCACCGCCCGCGAGCGCGTCGCGCTGCTCTTCGACGAGGGCACCTTCGAGGAGTTCGGACTGCTCGCCCACCAGCACTCGATGCACGTCACCAACACCCAGCCGGACCGCACGCCCGCCGACGGCGTGGTCACCGGTAGCGGACTGGTCGACGGTCGTCGCGTTTACGCCGCCGCCTACGACTTCACCGTGATGGCCGGCAGCATGGGCATGATCGGCGAGCAGAAGGTGGCCCGGCTGCGCGCCAAGGCGATGCTCAACAACCTGCCCATGGTCTGGCTGCTCGACTCCGCGGGCGCGCGCATCCAGGAGGCCGTGGGCAGCACCTTCGCCGGCAGCGGCGCGCTGTTCTACGAGCAGGTGCAGATGAGCGGCGTGGTCCCCCAGGTGGCCGCCATGTTGGGGCCATGTGCGGCAGGAACTGCCTACATCCCCGGGCTCGCCGACTTCGTGCCCATGGTCAAGGGCACCAGCAGCATGAGCCTGGGCGGCGCGCGCCTGGTCGAGGCGGCCACCGGCGAGAAGACCACCGACCTGGAGATGGGCGGCAGCCAGGTGCACTGCTACGTCAGCGGCGTCGGCGACCTCGAGGTCGAGGACGACGCGCAGTGCATCGCCGCGGTCCGGGAGTACCTGAGCTTCCTGCCCAGCAACAACCGCGAGCGCGCCCCGCAGCGCGCCAGCGACGACGCGCACGACCGGCAGCTCACCGACATCGGCAAGATCGTCCCCGCCAACCCGCGCGCGGCCTACGACATGCGCAAGGTGATCAAGCGCCTGGTCGACGACGGCCACTACTTCGAGATCAAGCCCACCTGGGCGCGCAACCTGGTCACCGCGTTCGCCCGCTTCGGCGGCGAAGCGGTCGGCATCGTGGCATCGCAGCCCATGGTCAAGGGCGGCGCCCTCGACGTCGACGCCGCCGACAAGGCCGCGCGCTTCGTCACCCTCTGCGACGCGTTCAACGTGCCGCTGCTGTTCCTCCAGGACGTGCCCGGCTTCATCGTCGGCACCGAGGTGGAGAAGCAGGGCATCATCCGCCACGGCGCCAAGATGCTCTATGCCGTCAGCGAGGCCACCGTGCCCAAGGTCACCGTGGTGCTGCGCAAGGCGTACGGCGCCGGCTACTTCGTCATGAACGGCCGCGGCTACCAGCCCGACGCGCTGTTCGCCTGGCCCACCGCGGAGATCAGCGTCATGGGCCCCGAGGGCGCGGTGAACATCATCTTCAACAAGCAGATCGCCGCCGCCGAGGACCCCGAGGCCGAGCGCGCCAAGTACGTGGAGGTGATCCGCAGCCAGATCGACCCCTACGTCGCCGCCTCCTGGGCCATGGTCGACGACGTCATCGAGCCCGCCGACACCCGCCGCCGCATCGTCGACGCCTTCGCCGCGGCCCGCACCAAGAAGCTGGAGCGACCCTGGCGCAAGCACGGCGTGCGCCCCGTCTGACTCTCTGCGCAACACTGGGCGCGCCGGCCATGGACAAGCAGCCCGAGAACCACCACCACGCACCAGACGGCGACGCCGTCGAGCCCAAGCGAAGCCCGCCGCTTCCGCGGCTGACCCCGCTGTCCGCCGCGCTGCTCATCCCCGCCGTCTGCCTCGTTGTCCTGGCCTCGGCGTGGGTGGCCACGCACGCCAAAGGCGACCGCAGCCCAACCGCCATCAGCAACCCGCAGCCCACGGCCGTGGGCACGCCGTCCCCCACGCCGTGGCCGCTCGCCTGGCCCGCCGAGGACGGCGGCACCGTCGACCCCGCCACCGCCTACGGCCGCCTCGCCATCACCTGGCCATCCAGCCCCCCGCCCACGTACACGGCGACGCTCACCGCGAGCGCCAGCGTCCCGCCCGCGGGCCTCACCGGCGCTCGCCCCGGCACGGTGCAGCGCACCGTCAGCCTTCCCCAGACCACCGTCGACGCCGTCGCCGCCCGGCTCGGCGCGGTCGGGCCGCCCTCACACACCGGCACGCGCATGGTCTGGCCCGACACCAACCTCGACTACGACGCCGCCACGTCAACCTTCACCTGGCAGCCCAACTCCCGAGACGGCGCACTGCCCTCGGTCCCTCGCGACAACGACTCCGCCGCAAGCGCCGCGCGCGAGTGGCTGCTCCAGCGCGGCCTGATCGAACCGCTCGCCCCGGTGGTCGCCACCCAGGTGAGCCGCGGCGACCTGGCCGCCTTCACCACCTGGCAGATCACCGTCCCCCACCTCTCCGGCCAGAGCGCGGTCACCGAGATCACCATGATGGTCTCGCAGTCCGGCCTGTTCACCGACCTGGTCGTCGTCCACCCAGTGGTCGCCGGGGCCGCACCGTATCCCATGGTCACCTGGCAGCAGGCGTGGGCCGAGGTGCAGGCCGGCCGCGCCCGCGATTTCGAGTCCGGCGGCCTGGACAGCGCGGGCCGGCTCAACGTCGACCTGGTCCAGCTCACCACCCGCCAGGTCGGCACGGCCACCGGCGGCTACGTCATCCCCGCCTACTCGTTCACCGACAGCGCCCGCCACGTCACCGCCTACTGGCCCGCGCTCGACCCCGCGCAGTACACGCTGCCCTGACCCGACCGCCTACCATTCCGCGCGGCCCCATCCCACCGCCCAGCAGAACGGAGGCACCGAATGACCGAGGTCAAGGCGGAGCTCGTCGGCAACCTGTGGAAGATCGTCACCGAGGTCGGCCAGCAGGTCGACGAGGACGACACGCTGATGATCCTCGAGTCGATGAAGATGGAGATCCCCATCACCA
>DATMMX010000011.1:0-542117 GCA_035569495.1 Candidatus Angelobacter sp.
GGATTCGACGACTCGCCGACGCAGCCGATCGCCAGCGGCACGCATCGCTTCCTCTGGAGCGTCGACACCGCGACGATGAAAGCGACGTCGTTCGAGGACGACGCCGCGACGTACGGGCTCGCGGAGGCGCGCGACGGGACGCTGTACGTCGCCGAGGGCGACGGCGCCACGCACACCGACGCCATCGGCATCTTCACGCCGTCCAAGGGCGCGACGCCGTACACGCGCAGCGGCACCATCCCGCTGAACCCGTCCAACCCGGTCGACCAGCCGTGGGGCATCGCACTGTCGCCCGACGGCTCCAAGCTCTACGCGGCCGCGTTCTCGACCAACACGCTGATCACCGTCGACCTTGCCTCGCGCAGCGTCGCCGGGCGCACCCAGGCGGGGCAGTTCCCATATGCGGTGGTGGTGTCCGCGGATGGACAGCACGTGTACGTCAGCAACTGGGGCCTCTACAACCAGGAGGCCGACCCGCGGCTGCAGTCGCTGCCCGGACACCCGACGCTGCCCATCGACCCGCCGCCCGCAACGGTGGGTGGATACAACACCGACTCGGAGTCGTCGGTGTGGACGTACTCCGTCGCCGCGAGCGGGTTGCCGGCGCCGCAGGTGCGCACGCGCATCGGCCGCGACCTCAATGGCGACGACGTCATCGGCGGCGCGCTGCCGTCGGCGCTGGCGCTCTCACCCGACCAGCGCACCCTGGCGGTGACGGCGTCGAACGACGACTTGGTGCAGCTCCTCGACGTCAGCACCACGGTGACCACCGACGCGCTGCCCAGCCTGACCAACAGCACGCTGACGACGGTGATGCACCCGAAGCGCGCCGTCGACATGCACGTCATCGCCGGCGGCCCGACCGGCGCTCAGCCCAACGCGCTGGCGTGGGCGCCCGATGGCAAGGAGCTCTTCGTCGCCGAGGGCGGGCGCAACGCCATCGCGGTCGTCGATCCGTCGCGGGTGGCTGCAGCGACGAACTCGCTCGATCCGCTGCCCGCCTCCGGCATCAACCGCGACGCGGTGAGCGGACGCATCCCGACGGGCTGGTACCCCAGCGCGCTGGCGCTGACGCCGGACGGCTCGCGCCTGTTCATCGCCGACAACGAAGGGCTCGGCTCCGGACCCAACGGGCACGTCGCCGGCGAGGAGTACGACCCCAACACGCTGAAGGGCATCGTGCAGGCCGTCGACATGCGCAGCGCCTGCGGCAACCTTCCGGCGCTGTCGCGTCTCTCCGACCGCGACAACGGGCTGACACAGGCACCGACCGGTCGGGGAACAGCGTTGGGCGACGGCACCGTGGTGCCCACCGCGTATGGCTCGCCGCCGTCCGACAAGGTGAAGCACGTCTTCCTGATCATCAAGGAGAACCGAACCTTCGACCAGGAGCTCGGCGACTACAAGGGCGCCGAGCGCGACCAGACGCTGGTCAACTACGGCCAGCACATCACTCCCAACCTGCACGCGCTCACCGCGAAGTTCGCCAACAACGACAACTTCTACGCGACGTCGGAGGTGAGCATCGACGGCCACTACTCGATCGACACCGGGCAGATCAACGAGTTCCTGCAGAAGGTGACGTCGAGCAACTACGCGGGCAAGTTCCCCTACGGCGAATGGGACACGATGCCGGAGAACCTGCCGCAGGGCGGCTTCATCTGGAACAACGCGGCACGAGGCCATGTCAGCACGCGCATCTACGGCGAGGGCACCTACGTCGTCGGTGTCGCTCCCTCCGAGCTGGGCGCGGGCGTGACGGCCAACCCGTCCGGCGGAGTGTCGCCGGCGCTGTTCGCCGGCAACGTGCAGTACGACTCGCGCTACCCGAGCCAGGTCGACCTCACCGCGCCGGTCGTCAACGGCGTCAGCAGCCACGATCCCACCGGGCAGGCGCACGACACGCTGCGCACCACCGCGGTGCCGTACGACGACGAGTACCGCGCCAAGGTGTTCGCCCAGGACATGCAGGCCTTCGCCGCGGCCAGCAACAACGGTGCCAACGATGGCGCCCTGCCCCAGCTCAACGTGATGATCCTCTTCGACGACCACGGCAACGGCGACTTCCCCGGCAAGCACACGCCGGAGACGGAGACCGCCGAGAACGACCACGCGCTCGGCGAGGTGGTGTCGACGATCAGCACCTCGCCCTTCTGGAAGAGCAGCGCGGTGTTCGTCACCGAGGACGACACCCAGGGCGGCCAGGACCACGTCGATGCCCACCGCACCTTCGGCCTGGTGGCCAGCCCCTGGGTGCGCCCCGGCCGCATGTCGCACCAGCACGTCTCCTTCGCGGCGATGATCAAGACCACCGACCTGATCCTCGGCCTGCCGCCCACCTCGCTGCAGGAGATGACCGCCAGCTCGCTCGCCGACTACTTCGTCGGCGCCCACGGCACCCCCGACCTCTCCCCCTACACTCCGCAACCCAACCAGGTGCTGCCGCAGACCAATCGCTCGGTTGCAGACGCACGCAATCCTGCGGAGCTCGCGGCGGCGCAGCTCGCCTTGCGGCTGCCGCAGGGCATCGACAAGGGCGGCGACATCCTCCCTGCCGTGGAACGCCTGCAGCGCGAGGGTCTGATGGAGGCGGGCGATCCCAACATCGTTCCCCAGCCCGCCATCCAGCAACACACTCTCGCGGACGCGTCGCCGTCGCCGGCCGATGCGGTGGAGACCGATGCGCGCGGCTCGCTGCACAGCTGCGTGAAGCCCGACGCCTCGCCGGTGTCCGACGTCGAGGATCTGAGCACCGGCGTGCAGGCTGCCAACGTGGTTGGCCTGCCGGACACCGCTGCGGCCCAGGCAGCCACTCGCGCTGCAGAAGCCGCTGCGGTGATCGCGCTGCTGGCGGCCGCAGCGGGCGCTCGTCGCCGCCGCAGCCGCCGCTGACGGACCAGCGCGCTAGAGCCGCTCGAACCGCTCCACGTCGAGCACGAACACGATCGCGCCGCCCACCTGCACCTCGACCGGGAACGGCACGAAGAACTCGGCGGGCTCGGCCATCGGCGGGATGGGGTTCAGGTATTCGCTGCGGTCGCGGGCCTTCTCCCGCAGGATGTCGATGACCTCGTCGACGTGCTCGTCGCCGACGCCGACCAGCAGGGTGGCGTTGCCCCGCTGCAAAAAGCCGCCGGAGGTGTTGAGCCGGGTGACCTCGAAGCCGGCGTCGGTGAGAGCGCTGGTGCAGGGCCCGGCGTCGTCACTGTGGACGATGGCGACGACGAGCTTCACGAGCGGCCGGCGACGGCCGGCGGTGCGGGGCTGCTCGGGGTGCGGTGGGCGAGCAGGCGTGACGTCACCAGGTCGACGACGTCCTCCGAGACGCTGACGGCGGGACGGCCGGCGTCGACGGTCGCGATGCGCTGCGGCTCGGCTCTGGCGAGGTGCAGGAAGGTGTCGCGCACGGCGAACTGGAACTGCTCGGGCGTCGCCTCCATGCGGTCGAGGGGAAGCTCCTGGGCGTGGCGCCGCGCGCGGGCGACGTCGAGCGGCACGTCGAGCAGGATGGTCAGGTCGGGCCAGACGTCGCCGCAGGCTTCGCGGTGGATGCCGCGGAGCACCGATTCAGGCAGGCCGCGGCCGCCGCCCTGGTAGGCGAGCGTCGAGTCGACGTAGCGGTCGGTCAGCACGACTGCACCGCGGCGCAATGCCGGGAGGACGATCTCCTGCAACAGTTGTGCGCGCGCCGCGATGAACACCAAAGCCTCTGCCCAGGGATCGATGGGCGAGACCATCTGGTGCTGCAGCAGGAAGCCGCGGGCGATCTCGCCGAGCGCGGTGTCACCCGGCTCGCGCACCATGACCACGTCGGCGACGCCGGCGTGACGGATGGCCGCCGCGGCGGCGGCCATCTGCGTCGACTTGCCGGAACCGTCGATGCCCTCGAAGGACACGAAGAAGCCGGACCGCATCGAAGAAGCCACGCCTCACTCCTCGTCGTCGATGGATTCGCTGTCTGCGACGGGGGCGAGAATCACCAGGCGGCGGTTGGGATCGCTGCCGGTGCTGCGCGCCTGCAGGTCGTTGCGCTCCACCAGCTGGTGCTGCAGCCGCCGCACGTACGAGTTCTGCGGCGCCAGCTCCACCGCCTGGCCGGTCGCCTGGACGCGCTGGATGCCCTCCATCGCCTCGTCCATGGCGGCGTCGGAGGGGTCGGCCACCTCGACGCCGTAGATGCGCGCCAGCGCATTCTTGATCTGCGCCACTGTGTTGCTGCGCAGGACCTGGATGGGGATGCCGGTGGCCTCGGCGGCGCGCACCGGCGAGTCCTTGCGACGCACGTAGTTCTTCAGCGTGATCACCATGTCGGCGTCGTCGACGTGGTGCTGGATGCGCACCGGCACGCGCAGCTCGCGCACCGACTGCTCCAGGTACTGGCGGGACACGCCGTAGGGGAAGACGTTCAGCGGCTGGTAGGGATGCGCGGCGCGCATCGCCTCGCGCAACTCGCGCTCACGCCCATCGTGCGCGAGGGTGAACTGGTCGACCTCGGCCGGAACTCGCAGGCTGCGACGGGCGCGCCCGCCGCCGGCCTCGCCGCGATCGCGACGCGGGCTCCGGCCCCCACCGAAAGGGACGGGTTCGAAGTCGCTCCCCTGCTCCAGCACGCTGGTGTCGATCTTGGACACGATGCCGCCCTGCTCGTCCTTGTAGCGCAGCTGCGGGGGCTTGATGCGGCCGCGCAGCGCCTCGTCGACGGTCTCGTCGAGCGGCATGTGCACGGTGACCTTGTCGCGCTCGCGGATCTCCACCAGCACGTCGAAGGTCGGCGGCGCCTTGCGTTCCAGCACGCTCTTCTGCGTGCCGCGCCGGCGCGCTTCCTCGTCGGACAGCGTCACCGTCTGGATGCCGCCGAGCAGGTCGTTGAGTGTCGGGTTGACCAGCAGGTTGTCGAGGTTGGAGCCGTGCGCGGTGCCGACCAGCTGCACGCCGCGCTCTGCGATGGTGCGCGCCGCGGCCGCCTCCAGCTCGTTGCCGATCTCGTCGATGACGATGACCTGGGGCATGTGGTTCTCGACCGCCTCGATCATCACCGCGTGCTGCATCGACGGTGTCATCACCTGCATGCGGCGCGCGCGGCCGATGCCCGGGTGCGGGATGTCGCCGTCGCCGGCGATCTCGTTGGAGGTGTCGACGATGACCACGCGCTTGCCGCACTCGTCGGAGAGCACGCGCGCGCACTCGCGCAGCATGGTGGTCTTGCCGATGCCGGGCTGCCCGAGCAGGAGGATCGAGCGGCCCTGGACCACGATGTCCTTGATGATGTCGATGGTCCCGGTGACCGCCCGCCCGACGCGGCAGGTGAGTCCCACGATGCGGCCGGCGCGGTTGCGGATCGCTGATATCCGGTGCAGCGTGCGCTCGATGCCCGCGCGGTTGTCGTCTCCGAACGCACCCACGCGCGAGGCCACGTATTCGAGATCGGCGTGCGAGATCTGGGCGTGGTCGAGGATCGCCTCACCGTCGGTGAAGCGGGCCTCGGGACGGCGTCCCAGGTCGAGCACGATCTCCAGCAGCTCGCCCTGCTCGTGGGAGACGCGGGCGGCGCTGTCGGCGATGCGGGGCGGGAGAGCGTCGAAGAGGAGGTGCAGCTCCTCTTCCCATGCGGGGCCGTATGGAGTCATCTGGGCAACGATGTGGAGCTCCTCCGTGCAGAAGTGGAGACAGATGGGACGACGGCGGAAGCCGCGACCGAGCGGGCGAGTCCGGCGTGCACCAGCACGCCCTTCTTCTTGTTCCTCGCCGTGTCGGCGCGCAGGCGCACCTTGAGGGCGAGGTCGCGCACCAGCAGCAACTGGGATCCGTAGATCTCGAAACCCCGTTGCTGCAGCGAGCGGATCAGCTCACTGTCGTAGTGGCGCAGCACGCACGACACCGGGCCCGGTGGGGCCTGGCCGAGGGCTGCGTCGATCACCTCTTCACGGAATTGCGGGTCCTGTCCCTCACACATGATGGCCAGCAGCGTCGGCCGCCCCGGCGACGGCGGGCGCACCGCCACCCAGGCCTGGACGCCGCTCACCTCGGCGACGTACTGGCGCACGTCGTCCTTGCCGAGGCGCGCCGGCCAGCCCTGCTGGAAACCCGCCTGCCACGCCTTCTGGGAGGGACCTTCCAGATTGGCGACATGCGAGGGTGTGGTGCGCAGGTAGAGCAGGTAGATGCCGCCGGCGTCATCGCGACGCGCAGGGCGGAGCACACCGGTGTCGTTCGGCGACACCACGCGCGGCTGGGTGTGCGAGTCGTCGCGGTAGAGGATCTGCTCGGTGGCGTACTGGGTGAAGCCCTGTTCGAGGAACAGCGCCACCAGCGGATGGTCGAGCGGGATGCGCACGTAGAAGCGGGTCACGCCGTGCTCGACGCCGTGGTTGCAGAGGTGGGTGAGCAGCGGGTCGCCGGCGAAGTGGCCGCGACCGCTGGGCGCCACGCAGAGGTTGAGGATCTGCCACGACCGCGTCTGCCCCGGCGCGCCCTGCGCCTGGATGAAGCCGACGATGCCCTGCTCGTCGTCCTCGGCGACGTAGAGCGCGTCACCGAGGTCGCTGAGCGGCACCAGCGAGCTGAGCGTCTTGCTCAGCGCGTACCAGAGGCGGACCAGCATGGCCTCGGGAACCGGGCGGTCGGCGGAGAGCCCGGGGATGACCCCCTCGCCCTCCTCGCGCGCCGCGGTCTCGCGATAGAGCTGCTCGATGCGGCCCAGGTCGCGAAAGTTGGCGCTGCGGACGTGCATTCTGCGATTACGCCGCCGATGCCACCCGGGCGGCGAGACGGTCGAGGAAGAAGCGGTGCAGCCTGTCGTCGTCGGTCATCTCGGGATGGAAGCCGAGGGCGACGTGCGGACCCTGGGCGATCGCCACCGGCCGGCCGTCGACGGAGGCGAGGATGTCGACCGACCGCCCGGTCCGCTCCACCAGCGGGGCGCGGATGAACACCGCGTTGAACGGCTGCTCGCCGATGGTCGGGATCGACAGTTCGGTCTCGAATGAATCCACCTGGCGCCCGTAGCCGTTGCGGCGCACGTCGACGTCGAGGGCGCCGAAGGCGAGCTGGTCGGCACGCCCGTCGAGGATGCGCGTGCTGAGCAGGATCATGCCCGCGCAGGTGGCGAAGCAGCCCATGCCCTCGGCGAGGCGGCGGCGCAGCGGCTCCTCGAGCCCGAAGACGCGCAGCAGGCGGCTCATCGTCGTCGACTCGCCGCCGGGCATGGCCAGGCCGTCGATGCTGTCGAGGTCGGCGGGGAAGCGGACCTCCCGCGTCGGCACACCGCACCGCTCGAAAGCCTGGCGGTGCTCACGGACGTCGCCCTGGAGGGCGAGCACTCCGACACTGGGGATGGTCACTTGCCGACAGTGTACCCCGCCCCGCGGGTTGCGGAACCACCGCGATCGGACCGTGCGAGACGGCCGCGCTCAGCCCGGTCGGTGCAGGTACCAGGTGGCCCGGAAGCGGCCGCGGGGGTCGGGGTCGAGGTCGACCCAGCGGACCTCGCAGCCGGCCGCGTGGAACATGGGCAGCAGGCGGTCGGCCGGGTACAGGTACCAGTGGTGCACCGGGTCGGTCGGCCGGAACTCGGTGTGGCCGCGGGCCAGCGCGTGGCCGAGGCGGATGAGCAGCCCGGAGCGCTCGCGGAGCCCGTTGAGGCGGTGGAACAGGGTGTGCGGCGCGCACATCGGCGCCTGCACCAGGGCGACGCCGCCGGGCTGGAGGCGGGCGAGCAGGCTGCGCAGGATGCGCAAGCCGTCGGCCGGCGGGATGTGCTGCACGGTGCGGGTGGTGTGGACCACGTCGAAGCGCAGGTCGCCGAGGCAGCCGTCGATGTCCTCGCCGTCGTAGGCGCGCAGGTCGGCCTGGCGCTCGGCGCCGAGGTGGCGGCGGGCCTCCTCGAGCATGCTGGGAGCGACGTCGACGCCCACCGCGGACCGGTAGCGCGCCGCCATCGGCACCAGCACGCGGCCGACGCCGCAGCCGAAGTCGAGCGCGGCGCCGTCGTGGCGCACCGGCACGCCCAGCTCGGCGAAGCGCTGCTCGACGGCGTCGAGGTAGGCCTCGCCCTGCTCGAACAGCTCCTCGACGATGCGGCCGCGATGGGCGCGCTCGCCGGTGTTGGCGAAGTACATGTCCGCGCCCCACCGGTCCCACTGGACGGCGGCGCGGTGGGCGGCGTGGCTCACTGCCCGGCCGAGCCTACCAGCCGCGCGCGGCGAGCAGCTCCTCCTTGGGCAGGGTGGCCACGTCGATGCCGCTCATCGCCCGGCCCAGCCCGGCGCTGGCCTCGGCGACCTTCTCGGGCTTGTCGAAGAAGGTGGTGGCCGTGACGATCGCCTTCGCGTAGTTCGACGGGTCGTCCGACTTGAAGATGCCGCTGCCCACGAAGTTGCCCTCGGCGCCGAGCTGCATCATCAGCGCCGCGTCGGCCGGCGTCGCGATGCCGCCCGCGGAGAAGTTGACCACCGGCAGCTTGCCGGTTTCTGCCACTTCGATCACCAACTCGGCGGGCGCGCCCAGCCGCTTGGCCTCGGCGTAGAGCTCGTCGTGGCGCATCGACTGCAGCCTGCGCAAACCGGACTGCAGAGCACGCATGTGGCGCACCGCCTCGACCACGTTGCCGGTGCCCGCCTCGCCCTTGGTGCGGATCATCGCCGCGCCCTCGGTGATCCGCCGCAGCGCCTCGCCGAGGTCCCGCGCGCCGCAGACGAAGGGCACCTTGAACTGCCACTTGTCGATGTGGTTCTCCTCGTCGGCGGGAGTGAGAACCTCGGATTCGTCGACATAGTCCACGCCGAGGGATTCGAGGATCTGCGCCTCGACGAAGTGGCCGATGCGCGCCTTGGCCATCACCGGGATGGTCACCGCGGCGATGATCTCCTTGATCAGGCCGACGTCGCTCATCCGGGCCACGCCGCCGTCGCGGCGGATGTCGGCGGGGACGCGCTCCAGGGCCATCACCGCCACCGCGCCCGCGTCCTCGGCGATCTTGGCCTGCTCGGGCGTGACCACGTCCATGATCACGCCGCCCTTGAGCATCTCGGCAAGCCCGCGCTTGACACGCTGGCCCCCGGTCGTCGTTCCGTTGCGCGTCGCGCCTGCGCCGTTCCCACTCATGGCTGCCACCTCGAGTCGCCGCCCTCCGACTGAAGAACGGAGGCCCGGCTTGCCGCCATTGTAGGCAGCAGCCCGCTCAGGGCAGCGCGAACCGGCGACGGGGCCTAGGGTCCGCGGGGGGAACGCTGTCATCCGGCCGCACTCCAGCGGCGGATGATGGCGTGGGGGTGCTCCCCCCACGGTGCGCGTCAGCGCACGGATAGAACGTTCGGCCCGTCAGGGCCCGAACGTGTTGGTGATGTTGCTGTAGAGGTTGTTGGTGGCGTGCCCGACCACCTGCAGGGCGATCAGGGCGCCGATGGCCACCAGCACGATGATCAGCGCGTACTCGACCATGCCCTGCCCCTGCTCGGGATCGCGGGCCTCCGGCTGGTCCTGGAGCGGCTCGTCGAAGGGCGAGATGTCCATGCCCGGATCGTAGGGGGGCGCTCCCCCGCAAACCGCGCTGTCAGCATTTGTTGACAGAACGCATACAGGTTCGTCGGTGGATCGGCGACAACTTCCGCCCGCGCGATGCCAGAGTGCGCCCCATGTCCCCCTCCAAGCGGCGGCTGTGGTCGCTCGCCGGGCCGGCCGCCCTGGCGCTGGCGGTCGCCGCGCTGCTGGTGCAACTGGTTTGGGCCCTCGACGCGCCCGTCAAGACCGACTACCTCCCCTTCGCCACCGGCGCGCGGGTGTTGCAGAGCGACCCGGGCTGCATGTACTGCCAGGACGTGCAGGCGTCGCAGCAGGCGGCCATCCTCGGCTACACGCCCACCGCGGGGTTCCCCAAGCCGTTCGTCAACCCGCCGCTGGTGGCCTGGGCGCTGCAGCCGCTGTCGGGACTGCCGCTTCGCACCGGCCTTGTGGCCCTGCTCGCCGTACTGCTGGCCGCTCTGGCGGCGTCACTGCTGCTGGCCGAGCGCCTCCTTCCCCGCGACTGGCCGGACGGCAAGCGCATCGTGGTCGCCGCCGCGGGGCTGATCTCGCTGCCGGCGGCGACGGCGCTCGGCCTGGCCCAGTGGGCGCCGCTCCTGGTGCTGGCGGCGCTGGGGGCGCTCGCCCTGCTCCGCCGCGACCGTGCCGTGGCGGCCGGCGTGCTGCTCTCGGTGCTGCTGATCAAGCCGCAGACGGTGTGGCTGGTGCTGCCCGCGCTGGCGGCGGCGCGCTCCTGGCGCGTGCTGCTCGGCGTGGCGGCCGGGGCGGGCGGTTGGCTGGCCACCGGCCTGCTCCTGGTCGGCCCGTCGCAGATGCTCCAGCTCCCCCGGCTGATCCTCGAGCGGCACGTCGGCGAGGCCACCCGGACCGCCGGGCTGCCCGGGCTGGTCAGCGACATCTTCGGCAGCGGCGGGGCGGCCTTCGTGGCGGCGGTTGCGATGGGGCTGCTGGCGCTGGCGGTCCTCGTGCGCGTGCGCGGCGTGCTGCGCGGCCGCCCCGCGGTGGCCATTGCGCTGGGTGTTGCGGCGTCGCTGGCCTTCGCCCCGCACGTGTTCCCCGACGACCTGATGCTGCTGGCCGTGTGTGCCGTGATGTGGGCGCCCATGGCGCCGGCGGGGGCGATCGCGGCGATGCTGGCGGTGAGCGCCGCCTACCAGCTCGACGGCTGGCTGCCCTCCCCGCTCGCCCATCTGACGCCGTTCGCCCTGCTCGGCGTGCTGGTCGGGATGGCACTGAGCCTGCGTGCACGCGGCGCGGAGGGGGTGCCGGTGGCGACCAGAACCCGCCTGGCGACGGGGGAGGCCAGGCGGGCGACCACAGCGCCGTCATGAGCGCACGCGCAGAAGCGGCGGTTGCCACGCGCGTCGCATGGCGCGGCGCACTGCGCGTCCGCGGCCGAGACGTGCCGGTGGCGGTGGCGGTGTGCAGCCTGCTGGCGGCACTGTTCGCGGCGGGTGTCTGGGCCCATCCGGCCACGCGCTGGCTCGGCTACGCGGGCGACCCGCAGCAGGCGACCTGGTTCCTGCGCTGGACGCCGTACGCCATCGCCCACGGGCAGAACCCGCTGCTCACCGACCACATCGGCTACCCCGGCGGCGTCAACCTGATGTGGAACACCTCGATGGCGCTGCTCGGCGTGGTGCTGGCGCCGATCACGCTGACGGCGGGACCGGTGGTCGCCTACAACGTCGCCGTCGTCATGGCCTTCGCGCTCAGCGGGGTGGCTGCGTACGCATTGCTGCGACGGCTGGTCGGTCCCGGTGTCGCGGCGCTGCTGGGCGCGCTGTTCTACGAGTTCTCGCCCTACACCGTCGCGCATGCGCTTGGGCAGCTTGATCTCACCCTCGTGGCCGGACCTCCGCTGATGCTGCTGCTGATCCACGAGGTGCTGGTGCGACGTCGCTGGAGCGCGCGACGCGCCGGTGTGCTGCTCGGGCTGGTGGCGGCGGGGCAGGCGCTGGTCGCCGAGGAGCTGCTGGCCTCGAGCGCCATCGCCGCGGTGGTGGTCCTCGTGGTGCTAGCGGTGCAGGACGGTTCCGCCACGCCGGCCCGCTCGCGTGACGGCCTGCGCGCGCTGGGCTGGGCGCTGCTCGTCTTCGCGCCGCTGATGGTGCTGCCGCTGTGGGTGCAGCTCGCCGGGCCGCAGAGCCTGCGCGGATCCGTGCAGCCCTCCGGGTTCTTCGTCAGTGACCTGCTCGGCCTTGCCGTGCCGACCCAGTCGCAACTCCTCGCACCCCAGGCTGCGATCGACTTCACCCAGCGCTTCAGCGGCAACCCTGTGGAGTGGTCCGCATACCTGGGCTTGCCGCTGCTGGCCTTGCTCGCTTTCGCGGCGGTGCGCTGGTGGCGCGACGTGCGGGTGCGCACGGCGACCATCTGCGGCGGGGTCTTCCTGGTGCTGTCGCTGGGGCCGAGCCTGCACGCCGGCGGCCACGACACCGGCATTCCCCTGCCCTGGGCGGTGCTCGATCGCGTGCCCCTGCTCGACAACATCCTCCCCGGGCGCATGACGCTTTACGTCGACCTCTGCGTCGCCGTGGTTCTGGCCATAACCGTCCAGAACGTGCGGCGCGTGCCGGCCCTGGTGATGGGGCGGCGAGCGGCGCTGGCCCTGGGCGCCGTCGGCGTCAGCATCCTGCCGGCGCTGCCGCTGCCCACCGACAGTGTCCCGGTGCCGCCGTTCTTCACCTCGGATGCGGCGCAGCGGCTGCCGTCCTCTGGGTCGGTGCTGGTGGCGCCGTTCACCAGCGACTTCACGGCGGTGGCGCCGATGGCCTGGCAGGCGTCGGCCGGCATGGCCTACCGGATGCCGGGCGGCTACGCGATGATTCCCGACGCATCCGGCCGTGCGCACCAGGGTCCGCCGCCCACGGCGCTGTCCGACGCGCTGCAGGGAATCGCCGCGGGGCGCGGCGCTCCGGTGCTGTCGCCGTCGGTGCTGGCGCGCATGCGCGACGACATGCGGCACTGGGACGTGCGCGCCGCACTGGTCGGCCCGATGCCGCATCGCACCGAGGCCACCGCCTTCCTGACCGCGCTGCTCGGCTGCGCGCCGGAGGCGGTCGATGGCGTCGACGTGTGGGAGCACGCGGGCGCCGGCGGCTGCGCCTAGCAGCTCATCCGCCCGACGATTGCGCCTGCAGCGAAGGGTCGATGGTGAACACCGTGGCGGTGCGCCCGTCCATGGAGGCCCGCGCCGCCTGGTGCACACCGGGCAGCGCGGCGATGCAGGCGGTGTCCCAGTGCGTCGCCACCGCCGGGTCGGGCATCGAGCCGACGAACACCGCGCCGATGCCGTTCAGCGCGGCGCGGGCTGCGGCCGGGTCGTGGCATGCCGCCGCCAGCGCCGCCACACGGGGGTCGACGGCAGGCTCGACGCCGCCCGCGCGCACGAAGCCGCGGGTGAAGGCGAGCGGCGCCCACTCGACATCGCGGGTGAGCACGTCGATCCACTGGCCGCCGTCGGCGCCGGTATCGGTGAGCACCAGGGTGCCCGGCGGCAGGGCGCGGTCCATGGCGGCCAGGGCCTGCACGTCGGCGTCACCGGTGTGGGTCGCGCCCGCGACCGAGGCCTGCATGTCGGTCAGCGTGCGCCACGCGGAGAACACCGGGACCAGCAGCGCCACGGCTCCGACAGCTCCCATCACGCCGAGCACCGCGCGGCGGCTGCGAGCTCTGGCCAGGATTGGCCGCAACACCAGGGGCGCGTTGAACATCCCCCAGGCCATCAGCAGCGGCACCACGAACCACTGGATCGAGACCACGCGGTCGGCGCCCGACCAGGGGAAGACCGGCGTCCAGACCCGCATCAGGATGCCGCCGTAGCCGACGTCTGCGAGCACCAGCAGCAGCAGCAGGTGGGTGACCAGCACCCAGCGCACCCCGCGCACCAGCAGCGACGCGGCGAGGCCGAGCACGTAGAGCAGCACGGCGGGAGCGACCAGCTCACTGCGCGCGAAGTCGGAGAGCGCGTGGAGCATCTGCGAGCGCGTTCCCATACGGGCCAGCATCTGCGCCGACTGGCTGTAGCTGCCGGCCACTCCCGCCGGCAGGACGGCGGCGGGAATCGCCGGGTGCGGCGTCAGCACGGTGACCAGCGCGGCGCCCGCCAGCACCGCGACGCCCGTGCCGATCGCGCCGGTCACCAGACGGCGCAGCGGCCGGCCCCGCAAAGAAGCAAGCACGAAGGGCACGCCGATCGCCAGCGCGGTGACGAACTCCAGCCCGTGGGTCACCCACATGGCGGCGACGCAGGCGGTGACCAGCAGCAGGTTGCGGGTC
This sequence comes from Candidatus Angelobacter sp., assembly GCA_035569495.1. Classification (GTDB taxonomy): domain Bacteria; phylum Chloroflexota; class Dormibacteria; order Aeolococcales; family Aeolococcaceae; genus DASRDZ01. Next base: position 13,801 of record DATMMX010000011.1, read on the forward strand.
CGTTCGCTGCCGAGCAGGGCGCGCCGCGCCGACAGCGCCAGCGGCACCACCAGCGTGGCGTCGGCCAGGTACGGGAATTCGCCGTAGCCCAGCGCCCAGGGGATCATCGTGAACCCGGCGCCGAGCAGGGGCACGGCGGCGGCCATCATCCAGTTGCCGGTGGCCTCCAGGGCGAGCATCGCCAGTGACAGCGGCAGCAGCACCACGCACAGCAGCACCAGCGGCAGCATCGCCGCGTCAGGGCGCATGCCGGTGATGGCCGCGACCTCGGCGGAGGTGGCCTCGAAGGCGACCCGGTCGCGCACCGCCGTCGAGCCCACGGCGGGGACCGGCTGGGCGACGACCACGTCGTGCTCGGCGGCGATGGTCCTGGTGATGTAGGCGTGGATGGGGTTGTCGCCATCGGGCGGCAGGGGACCCGCGCGGAAGGCGACCACCGCGATCGACGCGGAGAGCAGCCCGGCGGCCAGGGCGGTGCCGAGGACGATGCGCGCCGGACGGGTGCGCAGCGACGGCGCCGGGTCGCGCGGTGGTGGGCCGGCGCGGGCGCGCAGGCGCACGACGATCGCCACCGCCGCCAGGACCGCCACCGCGGGCAGCACGGTCTTCAGCTCGAAGGCCAGGTGGGCGCGGTGGTAGACCAGCCCGAGCACCCCCACGGCGCCGATCGACAGCCCGGGCGCGGCGGCGAGGCGCCACCAGGCCGGCATCGACGGCCGCACCAGGGCGAGCAGCGCCAGCCCGGGGACGAGCCCGAGCAGGAGCAGTCCGGGGAGGGCGCGCAGCAGGTCGAGGAGGTCCATCAGCGCGGGACTCGCGGGTGCATGCGGCGGCGACGCTAGCAGAGCCCCGGCGCCTGGCCACGCACGGATTCGCCGTGGTGACAAAGCTGTGGTCGCCCCTTCACGGGACCTATTCCGGAAGGTCACGTGCTGCTGACGGCCGGTTGGTAGCGTCGCTGCGTGATCGACGGCACGGTGCGCACCGCGTCCACCGCCCTGCCCGTGCAGCGGCGGCGCGGGCTGCTGCTCTCCGAGCGCAGGCTGCTGCTGGCGGCCGCCGACGTGGTCGCCGTGGCCGTCGCCTACGTGGCCGCCTTCAACATCCGCACCGCCGGGGTGCACGGCGCCGGGTTCTACGTCCCGCGCTCGGGCACGGCCATCGCGGTGGCGGTGTGGCTGGTCATGGCCCAGCTCAGCGACGCCTACAACCTGCGCGCGGCGGCACGCATCCGCAGCACCCTGCGCGTGGTCGGCACCACGCTGATGTTCTCGACGGCGGCGCTGCTGGTTGTCTTCTTCGCCGTCCCCTACCGGATCACCCGCCCCACCATCCTGCTCTGGGTTCCCCTGGCCGCGGTGCTGGTGCTGGCCGGCCGGGTGCTGTATCGGCGAACTCTGACCAGTACTCGCCTGGCCCAGCCAATCGCGCTGGTGGCGCCGCCGGAGGTGCTCAGCACCATCTGGCCGGACGTGCGCGACCAGTCGGCCAGCTTCTACCGGGTGCAGAAGGTGATCAACCCGCTCTCGCCCGGGGCCGACCACCAACTCGCGGCGCTGGCGGGCTCCGGCCAGGTGGGCGAGGTGATCCTCGGCGTCCGCGACGACATCTCCCGCGAGCTCTTCGCCGGGCTGGTGCGCTGCTACGACGGCGGCGTGCGCGTGCGCTCCCTCGCCGACCTGTACGAGGAGCTGACCGGGCGGCTGCTGCTCGACCAGCTCGGCCACTCCTGGCTGATCTCGCTGCCGATGCGCAGCGAGACCTCGCGCGTCTACGCGGCATGCAAGCGCGGCGTCGACCTGCTGGCCGGGCTCGTCGGGCTCGTCGCCCTGGGCGCGCTGCTGGTGGTGGTGGCCCCGCTGATCAAGCTGACCGATCGCGGCCCGGTCTTCCACCGCCAGACGCGCGTCGGTAAGTACTCGCGCCATTTCCAGCTCACCAAGCTGCGCACCATGCGCATCGCGCCCGACGGCGAGACTCCGTGGACGCAGTCGCGAGACCCGCGCATCACCGCGGTGGGACGAGTGCTGCGCCGCCTCCATCTCGACGAGCTGCCCCAGTCGTGGAACATCCTGCGCGGCGACATGAGCCTGATCGGGCCTCGTCCCGAGCAGCCGCAGTACGTCGAGGCCCTGCAGAGCGAGGTCGACTTCTACAGCACGCGACTCACCGTGCGTCCCGGCCTGACCGGCTGGGCGCAGGTGAACTACGGTTACGGCGCAGGCAGCGACGGCGCGCGCGTCAAGCTCTCCTACGACCTGTACTACGTCAAGCGGCAGTCGGTCAGCCTCGACCTGCTCATCGCCGCGCGCACCCTGCTGGCAGTCCTCAGCCTCGGAGGCCGTTGATGGAATCGCTCGCCGCCCCCCGCACTGCCATCGAGCCCTTCTTCTTCGATACCGAGACGCTCCAGGAGCTGGCCGCCCGCCACGCCGGCGCGTACCGCACGGCGTCGCCGTTCCCCCACGTGGTCATCGACGACTTCCTCCCCGAGGACGTCGCCCAGCGCGTCCTCGACGAGTTCCCCTCGCCCGACGACCTCGACTGGTACCAGTACGGCAACGCCCGCGAGCGCAAGCTGATGGCGTCGCACGAGACCCTGATGGGCCCGCTGACCCGGCAGGTGCTCGGCCAGCTCAACGCGGTGACGGTGATCGGGTTCCTGGAGCGGCTCACGGGCGTCGACGGCCTGGTGCCCGATCCGCACCTGCTCGGCGGCGGCATGCACCAGATCCAGCGCGGCGGCTTCCTCAAGGTGCACGCCGACTTCAACCGCCATCACAAGCTGAACCTCGACCGCCGGCTCAACCTGCTCCTCTACCTCAACCGCGACTGGCACGAGGAGTACGGCGGACACCTGGAGCTGTGGGATCCGGAGATGCAGCGGTGCGTGCAGCGCATCGCCCCGGTGTTCAACCGCTGCGTGGTCTTCTCGACGACGTCGTGGTCCTACCACGGCCATCCCCATCCCCTGACCTGTCCCGAGGACCGCACCCGCAGGTCGCTGGCGCTGTACTACTACAGCAATGGCCGGCCGGACAGCGAGGTGCAGGCGCCGAACCACTCGACGCTGTTCAAGAGGGTGCCGGGCGAGAACGCGACACGGAGGGTCGCTTTGCGCGACACTGCGCGCCATGTCGCGCGCCAGCTTCTCCCTCCGCTTGCTGTGACCGGCTTGGCGCGGGCGCGCAACGCCGTGCGGGGGCGCGGGCGACCGGCCGCCTGAGCTGGTGATCGACGTGGACGCCGTGGCGCACGACGCGACCGCCGAGCCGCTGCAGACGCGCGCGGCGCGAGGTGCGGCCGCGCTGCTGGTGCGCTCAGGCGCGATCAAGCTGGTGAGCGCCGCGGGCGGTGTCGTCCTCGCCCGGCTGCTCGCGCCCGCGCAGTTCGGCGTCTACGTGGTCGCCGCCTTCTGCGTCGCATTCCTGGCCATGTTTGCCGACGTGGGCCTGGGCGGCGCGCTGATCCAGCAACGCGAGGCGCCGACGCGCCGCGAGCTGAGCACCGTGTTCACGGTGCAGATGATCCTCGCCGGTGTGCTGGTCGCGGTGGGTCTGGTGGTCGCCGCGCCGGTGGCCTCGGCGTACCACCTGCCGGCGGCCGATGTGTGGCTGTTGCGCGCCCTGATCGCCACGCTGTTCATCTCATCGCTGCGCACCGTGCCCGCGGTGTTGCTGGAACGCGAGCTCCGCTACGGGCGGCTTGGCACCGTGGAGACGGTCGAGGCCCTCGTCTTCCAGGTCACCGCGGTCGGCGCCGCGCTCGCGGGTGCCGGTGTATGGGCGTTCGTGCTGGCCACTGCGCTGCGCGCGGTGGTGGGCCTGGCGGTGATCTATCGCCTGTCGCCCTGGCGCCCGAGCCTCGGCATCGACCGCGCGGTGGCGCGGCGGCTGGCGTCATTCGGCCTCGCCTACCAGGCGAACGGCGTGCTCTCCTTCGTCAAGGACGCGATGACCCCGACCATCGTGGCGGTGGTGGCGGGCGCGGCGGCGGTGGGCTACGTCAACTGGGCCTACGCGCTGGCGACGCTGCCGCTGCTGGTGACCACCTCGCTGTGGCAGGTCACCTTTCCCGCCTTCGCTCGCGCCGCGCACGATCCGGCGCTGCTGACGCACATGATCGAGCGGGCGATCCGGTTGGGCGCGATCGTGATGCTGCCGCTCTCGTTCTCGGTGATGGCGCTGGCCCCCGAGGCGATCCACTACGTCTTCACCTCGAAGTGGGACCCGGGCCTGCTCTCTGTCTACCTGTTCAGCATCTCGCTGTGGGCCGGACCGCTGCTCGGCTCGACGTTCTTCAGCCTGTTCTACGCGGTCGGCAAGCCGCGCTACGGGCTGTGGTTCACCATCCTCTATGGCGTGCTGGACTGGGGACTCGGCGTTCCGCTGCTGCTCTGGCTCGGCTTCAACGGCATCGCCGTACGCACCGTGATCGTCGCCTACGTCACCCTGCCACTGCTGCTGCGTGTCGCGCGCAGCATCGTGCCGATCCGGCCGCTGCGCCAGGTGATCCGGCCCGCGCTGGCGGCGGCTCTCGCGGCACTGGTCGAGCTCGGCGCCGTCCACGTGCTGCCGCGGTCGCCGGTGGCGTTCGTCGCGGCGATGGTGATCGGCGCCGTGGTCTACATCGCGGCGATCTGCAAGCTCGAAGGCGAGCTGCTCCGTCCGGTGGCGCGCGCGGTGCTGCCGGCGCGCTTCCAGGCGCCGCTGCGCCGCTACCTGCTCGATCCGGTGGTGGCGGCGTGAGCGTCACCGCGGTGCTGATCACCTGCGACGACGCCGAGGTGCTGGAGCCGTGCCTGGCGAGCGTAGCGTCGTGGGTCGACGAGATCGTCGTGCTCGACATGCACAGCAGCGACGGCAGCCGCGACATCGCCGCCCGCCACGGTGCGCGCGTCGAGCTGCACCCCCGGCTCGACTACTGCGAGCCCGCGCGCAACGCGGCCATCGCCCTGGCCAGCTCGGACTGGGTGCTGGTGCTCGACCCCGACGAGCGGATCATGGAGCCGCTCGCCGTCGAGCTGCAGCGCATCGTCCGCGAGGACGCGTACGACGTGGTCGACATCCCGCGCCTGCAGATGGCCTTTGGCCGTGTGCTCACCTCTCCCGGCGCGCAAGACGGCTCCCATCCGCGCTTCTTCCGCCGCGGCGTCGCCGACTGGCCGGTCACCATCCACGAGCGACCGGCCTTCACCGGGTTGCGACGGCTCGAGCTCCTCGGCGTGGACGGTTGGCAGGAGAAGGGCCTGGCCATGGTGCACGACACCTGGCGCAGCCCCCACCAGGTTCTGGCCAAGATCGCCCGCTACGTCCCGCAGGATGCGCGACGGCGGCTCGACCGAGGCGAGGACTTCAGCTTTCCCGCAATGGCGGGCGCAGCGTTCCAGGAGTTCCGCGAGCGCTTCGTCGTCGGGCGCGGCTACCAGGACGGCGTGGCCGGATTCCTGCACGCCACGCTGTTCACCGTCCAGTCGCTCGGCGTGCACGCGGAGATGTGGAGCCAGCAGGGACGGCCGGCCCAAGAGGACGCCTCCGTGGCCACCTGGGGCCGTCGCCTGGAGCGCTCGAACCGCGGCATCGACGGTGTCGTCCAGCCCGCGCGGCGCGTGGTGCGGCGAACCCGCCGCGTGCTTCGCCGGCTGGGCAGCGGCTGACGTGGCTGGGCTGGATGGCGTAGTCGCGGTGCGCCGGCGGGTCAAGGCTTCGCTGCGTGATCGGTTGCTGCTGCGCCGTCCGGGTTGGCAGGTGCTCGCCGCCGGCATGCTGGGGCGGGTCCGGCTTCGCGAGCTTCGCCGGCAGCGTGCCCTGGCGCGCACACGGCAAGCGTTGCCGGCGATGAGCGATGCGACGCCGGTGGTGCTCGCCTTTCCCGAGGTGGCCACACCCCAGGTGTCGGTGATCGTTCCCGTGTTCAACCAGTGGGCGATGACCCGCACCTGCCTCGAGTCACTGGTCCGCCACGCGCCGCTGCCGCTCATGGAAGTCGTCGTCGTCGACGACGCGTCCAGCGATGCGACGGTGGACGAGGCCGTGGCCATCCCCGGCCTGCGCGTGGTCCGCAACCACGAGAACCTCGGCTTCACGCGCACCGCCAACCGCGGCGCTTCGGTGGCTCGCGCACCGTTCCTGCTCTTCCTGAACAACGACACGAGGGTGCAGCCGGGCTGGCTGGAGGGCCTGCTCGATGCCATGTCGGATCCGACGGTCGGCGCCGCGGGAAGCAAGCTGTGCTTCCCGTCCGGGCTGCTGCAGGAGGCGGGCGGCCTGATCTGGAACGACGGCAGTGGCTGGAACATCGGTCGTGGCCGGATGCCGCACCTACCGGAGTACAACCACCGCCGTGACGTCGACTACTGCTCGGGCGCGTCGCTGATGGTGCGCACGGCGCTGTTCGAAGCCGCGGGTGGCTTCGACGAGCGCTTCGCGCCCGCGTACTACGAGGACACCGACCTCTGCTTCACCCTGCGCAGCATGGGGCATCGCGTCGTCTACGAACCGTCGTCGGTGGTCATCCACGACGAGGGTGGGACGCACGGAACCGAGCGGCGGCCCGCCGCCGCGGGCGCGCACGGCAAGGCCAACCAGTACCGCAACCGTGAGCGCTTCACCGCCAAGTGGGCGGCCGAGCTGGCCCGCCATCTGCCGCCGCCGGTCGAGGCAGTGGCGCTCGCCGAGCTTCGCGGCTCGCTGCGCGAGGCGGCGCCGCGCGTGCTCTACTGCGACGTCACGATGCCGACGCCGGACCGGGACTCGGGGAGCCTGAGGGCCGCGTCGATGCTGCGGCTGCTGGCCTCGATGAGCTCTCGCGTCACCCTGGTGCCGATGGACGGCGTGGAGAACCAGCCCTACGCCGATGCGCTGCGAGCGGACGGCGTCGAAGTCGTCCCCGGCAACCCGTTCGGCTTTGCCCGATTCGCCAGGCGGCGCGCCGGCCTCTACGACGTGGTGGTGCTGAGCCGGCCCGAGGCGGCGGCGGCGTGCCTCAAGGACGTGCGCCGCCAATTCCCTGACGCCACCGTGGTCTTCGACACCACCGACCTCCGCTTCCTGCGGCAGCAGCGCCAGCTCGCGGTGACCGGAGCGGCGGACGGCGGAGATCCGCAACGGATGCGCGCGCTGGAGCTGGGTCTCGTCGACAGGTGCGACGTCACCGCGACGGTGACACAGGCCGAAGCCGACATGCTGCGCGCCCTCCGCCCCAACGCCGACGTCGTCGTCCTGCCCAACGTGCACGCGCCGCGAGCAGATCCACCGGCGTCGCTCGGCTCCCGTCGCGGCATGCTCTTCATCGGCAGTTTCCGCCATGCGCCCAACGCCGACGCGATGCGGTTCTTCCTCGACGACGTGCTGCCGCTGGTGCGCAGGCGGATCCCCGATCTGGAGCTGGTGGTGATCGGGGCCAACCCACCCGACGACCTGCTGCACCGTGATGTGGCGGGCGTGCACTTCGCCGGATACGTCGAGGACGTCACGCCATTCTTCGACGCTGCACGCGTCTTCGTGTCGCCGCTGCGCTTCGGAGCGGGAATGAAGGGCAAGAACGGCCAGGCGATGGCACTCGGTCTGCCCATGGTGACAACACCGGTCGGTGCTGAGGGGATGGGACTCGTCGACGGCACCCACGCCCTGATCGCCGGCGACGCCGCCGCGTTCGCCGGCTGTGTCACCCGCCTCCACGAAGACGCCGCGCTCTGGTCGCACCTCGCCGCGCGGGCGCGCGAACTGGCCGATGAGCAGTGGGGTCCGGAGGCGATGCGCGCACGCCTGCAGTCGCTTCTGCAGCGCGCCGCCACACGCGGCGGGACGGCGAGGACGCTCGCAGAACTCGTCTCCTAGGCGGCGGGAGGCGACGGCTGGACGGTCAGCGCGGTTTGCTCGCCTCGAAGACGACCGCGCCCGGTCCGAAGATGCCCTGGGATGGCCGGTCGGGCCGGTGCACCGTCACCTCGAAGCCGAGGTCGCGCAGCCGGGAGGCCATGCCCCGCCCGAAGATGGTGAAGACCAGTGCGCCCTCCTCGCGGAGCGGATCGAGGTGGTACTGCGGCTCGGCGAGGTGCCGGAGGTTGCCTTCGCCATCGACGGCGGCGCGCACCTCGTCGTCGTCACGGCCCTCGTCGTACGGAACGGTGAACACGTGCCGGCCACCAGGTCGGAGCACGCGCAGGATCTCGCCATGAGCGGCATACGGGTCAGGGACGTGCTCCAGCACGTCGGTGGTGACAACCAGGTCGAAGCTGCCCTTGTCGAACGACAGCCGCTGCAGGTCCTGGTGCATGACACCGTCGACGACCGACCCCGGCGTCGCCTGCGGGTCCACGTATTCGCTGGCGGCGAAGGCGCGGGCGCGTTGGAGCGCAGCGTGCAACGGGCCTCGTTGCTCGGCGATGTAGATCGACTCGCCGGAGTGGCTTGCGTAGTCGACCAGTGAGCGATGCGGGTGGCCCGCCAGGTCACGCTCGCACAGCACGGCGGCGAGCTGGCGCTGCCGGTTGGAGGCGCGGCAGCGCACGCACATCCAGGATTCCCTCGCGCTGCCGCCACGAAAGACGACGGCGGTGATGCCTCCGCACACGGTGCAGAAGGCGCCCCGGATGCGCAGGTCGGAGAATCGCCGGACGCCCGCGCGACGGCGGGCGACCGCGCCCAGGGTCCGCGGCGCCAGGAGGGCGCGCAGGACGGCGGGCGTTCGTGCCATCGCTGGTCAGATCTCCAGAGGGGCTGCGCGGCGCCGGCGCTCGTTGAGAGGATCGAGCAGCAGGGCGCGAACGGTGCGTCGTGCGTCGCGGGGCTTCAACGCCGTCTGGTGCGCGCACTCGAGCGTCGACGCGGCCACCGCGCCACACCACGCGGAACGCCCCCACCAGCGCGCTGCGAAGGTCATGGTGCCATTCCACCACGTCAGCTCGCGCTCGTGCGTGGTGGCCGCGGACGCTCCGTTGTCGTGCGTCGCCCAGCGGTCGGGGAGCGCGACCAGGCGCCAGCCCGCAGCGCGCAGCCGGCGGCAGAGATCGAGGTCCTCGCCGTAGAGGAAGTAGCCCGTGGCAAAGCCGTGCACCTGTTCGAAGGCGGCACGGCGGATGAGCAGCGCCGTGGCCGCGAGCGATTCGACGTCGACCGGGTGGAGGGGAGCACGGTCGGCGTGGTCTGCGACCGTCGGAACGCGGCGCGCGAGTGCGCGCACAGCTCCGAGTCGCAGGAGGTTGCGCAGGCGCAGCGCGCGCGCCAGCAGATGCAGCGCGCCCAGCTCGCGTCCCTGGCTGCGTTCGAGCCCTCCGGTGCGGACGTTGACGATCGCCCCCTGGACGGCAGCGACCTCGGGGTGGGCGTCGAGCAGGTCGACGCCGGTGGCAACCGCCGTGGCGTCCACCACAGCATCTGGGTTGCAGAGCAGCAGGTATGGCGCGCTGCCACGGGCGGCACCGTGGTTCTGCCCCGCGCCGAACCCGGGATTCGACGCATCGTGCATCGTGTCCGCGCCGGCTGCCGCCGCCGCGATGGCGCTCTGCCCATCGCCGTGGTCCACGACGACGAGGCCGGCAATGCCGTCGACGGCGCGCAGCGCGGCGAGGCAGGCCACGATGCGATCCTCACTGCGATAGGCGACGACCACCGCGTCGACGCGCCCCGTCATCGCACTCCCGTCGCGATGCCACGACGCCGCCACAGGTAGCGCAGCACCGCCATCCCGTGGCGGAGCCCGGAGCGGGTCAGCAGGCGGCGGTTGCGCCGGCGGGGCGGGTGGTGGCAGGACGCCGTCGACGTCTGCACCACGACGCCACCACTGGCTCGCAGTCGCATGCAGAAGTCGACGTCCTCAGGGCCGTAGAAGTACGTCTCGTCGAGGCCGCCCACGGCGTCGAAGGCATCGCGCCGGAAGAGCTGGCAGGCGCCGATGACGAAGTCGACAGGCCACGACGTCGCACCGTCCGGCCGCATGCGTGCGTAGCTGCCGGTGACGCCTGCAACGCGCAACAGCTTGCGCATGACGCCCGGCGCGCGACCGCCGCTCGCCTCGGGCGCCTGTCCGTTGAAGACGGGGGCGGCGAGCACGACACCACCGTCGATCTGCTGCGCCAGCATGCACAGCGAGTCGGGCAGCAGCCGGGCGTCACTGTCGAGCAGGCACACCAGCGGAGCGCTGCCGGCGCGCACGCCCTGGTTGCGCGCTCTCGACACGCCGAGGTTGGCGCCATTGCGCAGCAGGGCCACGCCGTCGGGCACAGCGGCGGGTGGTGAGGACCCGTTGTCGACGACGATGACGCCAACGTCGACACCGCGCGACGCCTGGGCGGAGGCGATCGCCGCAGCCAGGGTGGCGGGATCGTCGTTCCAGGTGATGACGACGACGTCGACCCGGCGCCGGGGGGAAGCGGGCATTGCAGCGATTCTGCCCGCGCGCGGGCGGGCGAGAGCGGGCGAGTTGCCGCTCCGTCACCTATCCGGGACGCGGCCGCCGCCTGGCGCCAGGCCGCTAGCGCCGCGCCGTGGGCTTCTTCGCCGTTCCCAGCTTCTCGGTCTGCTTCTTCAGCTCGTCCACCGACGACTCGATGTTCATCTTCACCACCGGCTCGGCCACCTTGGCCAGCACCTTGCCGGCGATGCCGCCGCCGAACTCGTACTCCATGTCGAACGTCGCCTCGGTGGCTCCGCCCTTGGCTTTGAACGCCCACTTGCCGGTCTGCTTGAACCCGCTCTGCGACTGCCAGGCGATCACCTTGTTCTCCGTCCACTGGGTGATCAGCACGCTGGAATCGAGCACCTTGGGACCGGCCTTCATGGCCACGTCGAACTGCGCGCCCTTGCCATGCGTCACCGACCCGGCCGGCTGCCACTTGGTGAGGTCCTTCATGTATTTCGTCGTGTTGCGATGGTCGTCGACGTAGGCGAAGACGGTCTCGACCGGCGCGTCGATGGTGCGGGTGACGGTGATGTGGCCCATGTCTGTGTGTCCTCCTCTAGCTGGGCAGGCGGCGCAGCGCCGAGGCGATGCGTCCGGCGAGGCCGCGACCGTACATCGCGCGAAGCAGCGTGGGTACGAACTTCGCCTGTCGCGACGCGTAAGGGAAGTAGTAGGGACGCGGCATGCGTCCGGAGTCGCGGCCGACCATCTTGACCTGCACGCACTCGTAGACGCCCAGCTTGCTGTGGGTGCGCCCGAAGCCGGATTGCTTGACGCCGCCCCAGGGAAGCTGCGGCGCGTTGTGCGAGTACATGTGGTCGTTGACCCAAACGCTGCCCGCCTGCAGCCGCTCGGCGATGTCCAGGGCGCGGCGTGTCGAGCGCGTCCACACCGAGGCGCTGAGGCCGAAGTCGGAGTCGTTGGCGGCGCTGACCGCCTCGTCCTCGCTGCGCACGGTGACCACGGGCAGCACCGGGCCGAAGATCTCCTCGCGCATGATGCGCATGTCGGGCCGCACGTCGACCAGCACGGTGGGACGGTAGAACCAGCCGCCGCGCGGGTCGGGACCGCCGGTCAGGATGCGCGCGCCGCCGGCGACGGCGTCGTCGACCAGGCCTTTGACGATTTCGTATTGGCGCTGCGAGACCAGCGGGCCGAGGTCGACGTCGGGCTCGTCGTGGCTGCCGGTGCGCATCGCCGCCGCCTGCTGCACCACCTTGTCGATGAACTGCGGCGACACGCTCTCGTGCACGTAGGCGCGCTCGACGCTGGCGCACACCTGCCCGGCGTTGGCGAAGGCGCCCCACACGGCGCCGCGCGCGGCGAGGTCGACGTCGGCGTCTTCGAGGACGATCATCGGGTCCTTGCCGCCCAGCTCCAGCACCACGGGCGTCAGCGTGTCGGCGGCGGCGCGCATCACGGCACGGCCAGTGCCGACGCTGCCGGTGAAGAAGATCTTGTCGACTCCGGCCGCAACCGGCGCACCGCCGACACGGCCGTCACCCTGGATGACCTGGAGCACACCGTCGGGAAGTCCGGCATCGGCGAAGACGCGGGCGATCTCATCGGCGGCGAGCGGGGTGAGCTCGGACGGCTTGAGCACCACGGCGTTGCCGCAGGCGAGTGCGATGGCGACTTCACTGAAGGGGATGCCGAAGGGGAAGTTCCAGGGGCTGATGATGCCCACCACGCCGAGGGGCTCGTAGTGGAGGACGTGCTTCTTTGCGCGGTAGGTGAGCTGCGGGCTGCGCACCCGCTCGGGACGGAGCAGCTTGGGCACGTCCGACGCGCACCACAGCGCGTGCTCGATGCCGGTGCTCACGTCGTGGAGCAGGGCTTCGAGCTGCGGCTTGCCCTGCTCGGTGCTGATCAGCGTTGCCACCTCGTCCATGCCGTCGAAGAGCACGCGAGCGGCGCGCACCATGACACGCGCGCGGTCGTGTGGCGAGGTGGCGCCCCACTGCGGCTGCGCTGCGCGGGCACGCTGCACCACCTGGGCGACATCGTCCGGCGTGGTGACGCGTACGCGGCCGACCTCGGCGCCGGTGGCAGGGTCATGGCTGACCAGCCAGTCCTGTCCGGTGGCGATCCCCGTGCTCTGCGGGGGCGATGCTGTTGCAGTCATGGTTGTCCTCAACCGATCACGGGGTACTGACGTTCGGCGGCCAGCTCGTCGAGGATCGCCTGCATGCGGCGCTCGACGTACTCGTAGCAGGCCCAGATCACCTCGGGGTCGCGGGGGTCGAGGTCGCCGAATCGGGCGGCGAAGTCGATCGGCTCGCCGCACTGCACGGTGATCTTGGCGGGCAGGGGCAGGTGGAACAGGAAGTCGCCCGGGCTCAGGCCCCAGGGTGGCGCGAAAACCATGGGCAGGGTCTTGATCCGGAAACGCTCGAGGCCGAGAAGGCGCGCCAGGCCGCGGCCGTCGCCGGGGATGTACACCGTCTCGTGGCCGCCGACACTCACCACCGGGACGATGGGCACGCGCTCCTGCAGTGCGAGCCGGACAAACCCGGTCCGCCGGGCCAGATGGATGCGGTTGCGTTCGCTCCAGGGGCGGAACACGTCTTCGTCGCCGCCTGGGTAGACCAGCACGGCCGCGCCGGCGCGCAACGCGGCCCGCGCGTTGTCGGGATGGGCGGGCAGCGAGCCCATGCGGCGCAGGAAGCTGCCGATCACCGGCAGGCCCATGACCACGTTGTGGGCCAATGCGTACGTGGGTCGGTCGACGCCGAAGTGGCGGAAGAAGTTGGTCTCGAACACCCAGGTGTCGGGCGTCACCAAGCCACCGCTGTGGTTGCCGACGATCAGCACCGGCCCCTCGGCCGGGATGTTGTTGAGGCCGCGCACCTCGCCACGGAAGTACACGTCGGTGAGCGGCCCGAGGACGGCGAGCTGGCGCTCGATGAAGGCGCCGTCGCGCTCGTCGAGCGAACCCTGGCGGCCGCGTTCGACCAGGCCCATCACCGTGCCGTCGATGGTGTCGATGGCCTCGCGGATCAGGGGCGCGAAGCGCAGCATGGACGTGTCCAACTGCTGCGAATTCCTGCGCGTGCCGTTGCTACGCGGCTGCTTGGGCCTGGTGGTGTTGTTGTCGGCGGCGAGGGTGAGCAGGTCGGCCGCGGCAGGACCGCGCGAGCGACGGCGCACCTCCTGGGCGCGGGTCCGCGCCGGCGAGGGGCGTGCCGCCGTCGCCTTGCGGGTCACGAATAGAGCGCCTCGATGACGTCGCTGAAGTGCTCGGCGACGGCGCGGCGCTTCACCTTCAACGTCGGCGTCAGCTCGTCCTGCTCGGGGTCGAAGTCGCGGTCGAGGACGGCGACCTTCTTGATCGTCTCGTAGCGCGCCAGCTTGGCGGAAGCCTGCTCGGCGATCCTGGTGTAGGTGTCGGCGACGCGCTGGTCCTTGACCAGCTCGCCATCGTTGGCGGCAGTGATGCCCTGACGCTCGGCCCAGGCGTGCAGGTTATCGAAGTCGGGCACGATCAGCGCGACCAGGTACTTGCGCTTGTCGCCGATCACCGCCGCGCGCATCACCAGCGGGTCCTGGGCGATCAGCGCCTCGATCGGCTGGGGCGCGATGTTCTTGCCACCGGCGGTGACGATGAGGTCCTTCTTGCGATCGGTGATGCGCAGGTAGCCGTCGCCGTCGAGCTCGCCGATGTCGCCGGTGAGAAACCAGCCGTCCTTCAGCACTTCCCTGGTCGCCGCCTCGTTGCGGAAGTAGCCCTGCATGATCGCCGGACCCTTGACCATGATCTCGCCGTCGCCGGCAATACGCACCTCGTGTCCCTTGATGGCGCGGCCGACCGTGCCGAAGCGCGGGCTGTCGGGGTCGTTGGCGGTGATGCCGCCGCTGGTCTCGGTGAGGCCGTACCCCTCGGTGATGGCGATGCCGAGGCCGTCGAAGAACTCCAGCGTCTGCATGCCGATCGGGCCGCCGCCGCTGCTGAAGACGCGCATGCGTCCACCGAGTCCCTCGCGCACCTTGGACAGCACCAGGCGTTCCCACAGCGGCATCTTGAGGCGCAACGTGATGGGCAGTGGCCTACCCTGGCGGCGCAGCTTTGCGGCCTGCGTCGCGTCGTCCAGCGCCCTCATGCCAATTGCCGCCTGCCGTCCCCCCGCGGCGCGCACCCTGGCGACGATCGCCTCCTGCATCTTTTCCCAGATGCGCGGCACGCCGTTCATCAACGTGGGCTGCACGGCGCGCACGTCGCCGCCGATGTCGTCGAGGTCACGCGCCACGCTGGAGGAGATGCCGGCCATCATGCCGGCGAAAATCCCTTGCACGCGCTCGTAGACGTGGGCCCAGGGCAGGAAGCTGATGCCGTGATCGCTGTCCGGGTGGAGTGGCACGCGGTCGAGCATGGAGCGGCAGGAGCCGACGATGTTGGCGTGGGTCAGCACCACGCCCTTGGGGACGCCGGTAGTGCCGCTGGTGTAGATGATGGTGAGCGTGTCGCCTGGGCGCACCGCCTTGGCGCGCTCCGCGAGCGCGACGACATCGCTTTCGGTCCCTGTAGTTGCGAAGTCGTCCAGCGCGATGAACTCCGGCGCACTGCCCTCCATCACCGCGGAGATGCGCAGCTGGTCGCAGCTCTTGCGGATCTCGTTGACCTTGCGCGCCTGCTGCGGCGTCGAGCAGACCACCATCACCGCTTCGCTGTCGACGAGGATCTGCTCGACCATGTCCGGCGTCGAGCTGGCGTAGATGGGCACGACCACGTTGCCGGCGAGCTGCGCGCCGAAGTCGCACCACAGCCATTCCAGGCGGTTCTCGGCGAGCAGGGCGATGCGGTCGCCGGGCGCGATGCCGGCGTTGACGATCGCCGCGGCGAAGGCGACCACGCTGTCGTGCAGCTCGCGCCATGTCACGGGGAGCCATTCACCGGCTGCGCTCTTGACGTTGAGCGACAGGCTGTCGCCGCGACGCTGCGCCTGGCCGACCATCACCGCGACCATGGTGTCGGGGTCGAGGTCGGCGGCGTCGAGGTGCAACGGGACGGGCGGTCGCGGCAGCGGGCGCGCCTGCGGCGACGGGCGGCCCGTCGTGGGTGTTGTCGCCTCGGCAACGGTCATGCGGGAAACCTCCAACCCCGAGCCGTCCTCCCTTGTGCGGACGGCCTGCGAACCCTGTTCCTTGTTCACGATTGTGCCCTTTTGCGCTGTCCCTACGGTTGCAGCGCGCGGGCGGCGAGGTGGTCGAGCGCGTCGACCACGGGCTGCGGGTCCTGGCGCCCGGTCTCCAGCAGGCGCACCACCGCCTCGTTGACGGCGCCGACCAGCGCGTAGGCGATGACTTCGAGGTCGATCTGTGGCGGCTGCGGCCGGGTTCTGGCGCGCGCCTGGGCGAGGATCATTTCCGCGAAGCGCGCGTGCAGGGCGCGACGCGTCTCCTCGATGGCGGGGCTCATGCCGACCGACTCGACGAGCAGGATGCGCGCCGTCGCGCGGTTGGCGGCGCAGCCCGTGACGAAGGTGGCGATGGCCCGGCGCGCCTTGTTGCGCTCGTCGGGCTCGTCGACGATGGCCTGCTCGACCGCGCGGAGCAGACGTTCGCCCTCGCGGTCGAGCAGCGCGGCGAATGCCTGTTCCTTGTTGGCGAAGACGGCGTAGAAGGCGCTCTTGCTGGTGCGCGCCCGCTGCACCACGCGGTCGACCGAGGTCTCGTGGTAGCCGCGCTCGGCGAAGCAGTGGGCGACGGCGTCGAGGATGCGCTGCCGGTGGCGCTGCAGCAGCGCGTCGCGACGCTCGCGGGCGCGGCGTTCGCGCTCCTGGTCGGTGAGGCGGCGGGCCAGCTTGGGCGGTGCGGCGGCCGCGGTCACTGCAGCTCGCTCGCTCCCTTGCTGATGGCGCGGGCGATGACCCGGCGCTGGATCTCGCGGGTGCCCTCGAACAGCGTGTAGATCTTGGCGTCGCGGTGCCAGCGCTGCACGGGAAGCTCGCGCACGTAGCCCCAGCCGCCGCAGATGCTGATCGCCTGGTCGGTCACCCAGTTGGCGACCTCGCCGGCCTTGAGCTTGGCCATCGAGCCCTGCGCCTTGTCGAAGTCGGCGGCGTTGCGGCCCATCCAGGCGGCGTGCCAGCAGAGCATGCGCGCGCATTCGATCTCGGTGGCCATGTCGGCGAGCAGGAAGGAGATCGCCTGGTTGGTGATGATCGGGCGGCCGAACTGCACGCGAGTCGTGGCGTAGTCGAGCGCGTACTCGTAGGCGGCGCGCGCGATGCCGACGGCCTGCGCGCCGACCGTGGGCCGGCTGAGCTCCAGGGTGCGCAGGGCGCCGCTGCTGCTTCGCTCCTTCGGCTGCGGTGTCGCAGGAGTGCCGTTGCTGCCGTTGGCTTCTTGCTGTGCCTGCTGCATGCGCTCGCGGGCGCGGGCCATCTTGTGGTCGAGCTTCTCCTGGCCGCCGAGCAGGTTGGCGGCGGGAACGCGCACGTTGTCGAGCACCACCTCGGCGGTGTGGCTTGCCCGGATGCCCAGCTTCTTGTGCTTGGCGCCCTGGCTGATTCCCCTGGTGCCCTTCTCGATCACGAAGGTGGCATGCCCGCCGTGGCCCAGGTTGGGGTCGACCGTGGCCACAACCACGTGCACGTCGGCGATGCCGCCGTTGGTGATGAAGCACTTGCTGCCGTTGATGACCCAATCGTCGCCGTCCCGCCTGGCGCGTGTGCGCAGCGAGGCGACGTCGCTGCCGGCGTCGGGCTCGGTGATGGCGAAGGCGCCGAGCTTGACGTCGTCAGGGGTCCCGAAGCACTTGGGGATCCACTCCAGCATCTGCTCGGGCGTCCCGTTGGCGAAGATGGCGGCGCTGGCCAGGTGGGTGCCGAAGATGCTGAGGCCGATGCCGGCGTCGCCCCAGAACAGCTCCTCGTTGACGATGGGCATGGTCAGCCCGGTCTCGTCGCCGAAGCTCGTATGCAGGAATTCGAACGAGTACAGTCCAGTTTTGGCCGCTTCCTGGATCACCGGCCAAGGGGTCTCCTCGCGCTCGTCCCACTCCTCGGCGGCGGGACGCACGACCCTGGCGGCGAAGTCGTGGACCCAGTCGCGGAGCTGGGCCTGATCGTCGGTCAGCGCGAAGCTGGGGGCGGGCTTGGGGGTGGTAGTGGCCATGGGTGCCTCGTTGCTCGTCTCATCTACGGTCGGCTCGGCGCCGCCGCAGCAGAACCGGTACGTACCAGTCTATTTCTCCGAACGTCTCGCGTCACCCTGGTCTTGCGCCCGGCAGGCGTCCTGGCAGGCGCCGGAGGGGCCGGGTGGTATCATCCCGCCGCTCGGGAAGTAGCTCAGCCAGGTTAGAGTGCACGGTTCGGGACCGTGAGGTCGGGAGTTCGAATCTCCCCTTCCCGACCAATCGCGTCATCCGACCCCTCTCCCACGCTCGAATCCGCGTCTTCTGCGTGCCGTTCGGGCGGCTTTGACCCCCTATCCGGCTCGGGCTTGTAGCCCGCCCTGCGAAGGGCGCGGTCGATGGCCGTCGCTGCGTCGCGGCGCAGGGACTCCGTGACGTGGCTATACCGGTCGAGGGTGGGATCGACACCGTCGAGTGCCGGAGCCCTTCGGCGGCGACGCGCGGGCTGACGCCAGTGCCGAGCATCAGCGTCGCGGCGGTATGCCGGGCGGTGTGGACGGCACGCGCGGCAAGCCGATGGACTCCAGGAGCAGGTACCAGTCGCGCAGCAGCGTCATGGGCGCGATGGGGCGACCGAGGTCGTTGGTGAAGACGAAGTCGCCGTCGAACCACTCGGCGCCGGCCGCCGCCGGCTATGCAGCCGGCGCAGCAACTCGGAGACAGGGACTTTGTAACTTACGGCCGCGTCTTGAATCTCAGGGAGCAGTCCGAAGCTGGCTAGCGACACCTCATCAAGCCACGCATCGACAGCAAGCCTCGGCTTCCGTTCCCAGCCCTAACTCAGGCTGGACTCAAGATAGTTTGTGCCCGGGAGGGGCGGGCGGATTCGACATGACGCTCCCGCTCATCACACGGTCGTCGGCCGGTCGCCTCTGCCCATAGCAGAATCTCGTACCGGTCCCAGGCTGGCATGTCGCTCACTCTCCACCTAGGATGCGGAAGCAGTCCACGCGAACTCCAATGATGGACAGTGTTCTCCCGCACGCACAACAGGGCAGCGATCTCCTTGGCGCCCACAGGGAATGGATCGGGTGGCTGCCGAAGTGCGACACCACCATAAGTCACGTTTCCGTCCTCGTCAGACACCTCGCCGTATCCACCGAAGGCTAGCTTCTTTTCGGAGTTGCGGATCCAGTTCACCGCTGTCGCCTCCTGCTCTTACCTGGGTTGTACGACCGGCGGGAGTCGAACCCGCTATTGGAGGCTACGATTCCTCCTAGCCCCTCCGGGGCCGGCCGCACCCCATACAGTATCACTGTATGTAACCCCACGCACGCACCCTCGCCAAGCGCGTCGGGAAGGAGAAGGCGGGGGGAGACGCCGGTCCTCGCATTACCGTTTCGTAGCACCGGCCTTGCGGCCGGGACCCGTGCTTATGGGACGGTGTCCAGCGTCTTCCCCTGCCCGGATCGCAGAGTATGACTCACTCGTGCAACGGTCCGGCCCCGGCTGGGGTCACGACCTAGCGACTTGAGTCGCGAACAGGTGTACCACCAGAGAGTCGTGTTGTCAAGACTCATGCCGAAAGATAACCACTAGCTCGTGGTGGGAGGACCCGCCACACTGCGCGGAGCGACTTGTCGCCAGTTGACCCCCTATCCGGTGGACAGACCCGGTAGCGCCTGGACTGAACAGCCCCAATCGCACCGCCGCCTGAGCTCAAAGGAGCCACCAGCGGACGCCCCCGGACTCGTCCTCATGGGTCTCCCCTTCCCGACCACGCACGCCGGTCTGTGCTTAGGCGAGAGTGAGAATGGCGGGTTTTGACGCCAACCGTGGGACGAACCGGGTCCTGACCAGCTCGCGCCGTCCTCCCGCTTGGATCCCAGACGCGTGCTCCGGCACACGCTGTCAAACGCCTCTGGGACAGCGGCGGAGGCGGTACTATGAGTCATTGGTCGGGAACTATGTGGAGCAGGACTCAGGAGTGAGAGCATGCCACCGGATCCAGGAAAGCTAAGTCGGTTAGCCCGGGTCAGCGAGGTGTTCACCCCCGGTGCTCCGGTAAACGCCTATCAGCTGTTTGCTGGCAGATTCGATCAGGTGGTCGATGTCGTTGCAGCCATCAATCAGCGAGGCATGCACGTCGTCATGTACGGCGAGCGAGGCGTCGGCAAGACTTCGGTTGCGAATGTCATGGCTGAAGTTCTTATGCAGCAGAACGTTCATCTGCGGTGCGTTATGGTCAACTGCGCTGTCGCGGACGACTTCGCTGGGCTTTGGGGATCCATCTTCGAGCGCCTTGACCTTACGGGCACGATGGAGATGACACCAGAGGGGGTGCGCCGCGCGATTGAAAACGTGACCGCACGGAACCTCATCGTGATTGATGAGCTCGATCGGCTGGAGGACGAAGCCGCTCTCACACAATTGGCAGACACGATCAAAACGCTATCGGATCACTCTGTTCTCAGCACGCTTATGCTGATAGGGGTCGCGGATTCGGTGGATCAGCTCCTGGGCGCGCACCAGTCAATCGAGCGTGCTCTCACTCAAGTCCTGATGCCGAGGATGTCCATCGACGAGCTCAAGGAGATCGTCGACAAGGGCTTGAACCAATTGGGCATGACCATCGACCGCGCCGCTAAGGATCGCGTCGCGATGCTTTCAGAGGGATTGCCCTCCTATACTCATCTCTTAGCTCTGCATGCCACAAGCTGGGCCGTTGCTGACGACCGCAGTCACGTTGAAGACAGTGACGTTGAACACGCGATCGGCGCGGCCGTCCAAAAAGCTCAGCAGAGCATCAAGAGCGCGTACCAGAAAGCAACGAGAAGCCCGCGTCCAGGCAACCTCTTTACCCATGTCTTGACAGCTTGTGCTCTGGCCCCCAAGGACGACCTCGGCTACTTTACCGCCGGTTCGGTTCGGGCACCAATGAAGCGTATCACCAACCGCGACTACGACATTCCCGCCTTTGCGGCACATTTGAACGCTTTCACGACGGACGAACGTGGCGCGGTCCTTCGCTGCACTGGCGAACAGCGCCGTCACTTCTATCGATTCGAGGATCCGATGCTACAGCCATACGCCATTCTCACCGCACTGGCAAAGGGCCTTATCACCGAGCAACAGCTCAAGGGTTAGGCGCGATCCGCGAGGAGTGCATCGACGGCAGCTGCCGTCTCGGAACGCTATCCGAAGGTGATGACCCTAAAGGGACGGGATTGCTGTGTGCTAGGCGGCCTTAGGTTCGCTTCTTCTCGGAGGGGCATACCGTGTAGTCAGGAGCCCACCAGAGCACCGCGAAGATGTTGTGAGTCTGTAAGCCCCACACCCGCGGAAGACCGTCTAGACGTAGTTCCCACAGCGCATCTTCGACCCTTCGTAAATGCCGGAGGCGTTGCTGCTCGATACGCCGTTGCCGCGACCGAGGTAACGCTGGCCGACATCGCTTCGCTGCAGTCTGCGTGAGGGCTGGCTCATGGAGACGGCGGTCGTTACCACCCCGGATTGCCGAGGCGGCGCGCGCTGAGCCCCGAAGAGGTCTGTTCACACGTGAGCAGCCCTCTCGTCTGACACTAGCCCGTCACGGCACATGTACGGCTGCGCTGCAGCCTTGGAAGAGCGCGACGAGCAGAGCAACGAAGACCACCCACCCACCAAAGAAGATTGCGCGGTGCACCCAGCGGTGCGTCGGCTCCGGCGGCCTCTCCGTCGGTGGTCCGCTGTTATCGCTCATTCGACAATCCTCGCCAGGGCGTCCTCCCTCGGCCGGACTCGGGCGGGAAGCACTCCTCGTAGTTCGACGAGTACTCCTATAGCCGCGCGCACGACCTTCTGTCGACGGCGCCGGAAGTTCACGCCGGAATACAAGGCTGAGGTGGTCGCGCCGGTGCGCAGTTCGGGCAAAGAGCTAGGGGACCCGACTCCTGGGTACACTTCGCGGTCGGTCCTGCCGTCGACGCCATACGCATGTCCGTTGCAGAGAGGTGTTGGTCGACACAGGCCACGCTTCACGCGGACCTCCAGAGAGCCCATATCGTCGCTGTCGGTCGAAGCCGGGTCAAGCCCAGTCCTCCCTTAGACGTAGCCGTTGGCCCCGAGCGCATTTCTCCTGGCCGCTTGACAAGACGATCTCCCCTCTCGCGGAGGGAAGGTCAAGAGCGCATTTGGCGTTTGACTCTCGCTCTGAGGGAGACCGAAAATTCGGTCGTGACCTCCACCCTCCCCATCGGCGACTTCTCCCGGGCTACGCACCTGAGTGTGAGGATGCTTCGCCACTACCACGAGCTCGGCCTGTTAGAGCCGCTCGACGTTGACGTCGACAGCGGGTACCGGCGCTATGCACCAGAGCAGATCGTCACGGCGCAGGTCATCCGCCGCTTCCGCGACCTGGACATGCCACTCGGGGATATCCAGATTGTTCTCCAGGCTCCCGACGTCGAGACCCGCAACCGGGTGATCGCCAACCATCTGGCCCGGCTTGAGTCTGACCTCGCTCGGACCCGAGACACGGTCGCATCCCTGCGGGATCTGCTTGACCGGCCCCAAGACACCAGCGTATCGATTGAACACCGTCATGTCGCCGCCACGCCCGCCGCTTTCATCACGGACGTTGTTGACGCGGCCCATGTTGTGGCCTGGTATCGGGGAGCCATGAGCGAAGTGGCCGCCACGCTGTCAGCCCAGGACATCAGCCCCGCCGGGCCCCTCGGGGGCGTCTACGAGACCGAACTATTCACCGAGCTTCGGGGGCGGGTCACTATCTTCCTTCCGTGCGATCCGTTGCCACAGCCAATTGGACGCGTCAGCACCACCGTCATCCCACCGGCAGAGCTGGCAATGACCGTCCACCTCGGTTCGAATACCGAGGTGGACCGGACCTACGGTGCCCTCGCCGCTTATGTGACGAAGCATGCGCTCGCGGTCGACGGACCAATTCGCGAGTACTACCTCGTCGGCCCCCTTGATACTCGCGACGAGTCGTTGTGGCGAACCGAAATTGGATGGCCGATCTTCCAAACCCGGCCGAGGCCATCACCGGCAACGATTTCCGGCGAGGGATCAGGGGGCGGTGAGGCCGCCGCCGTCCACTTGGGTCAGGAAGGCACGGTCAACTCTCCCCCTATGTGAGATTCAGCCGGCAAATCCGCTCTTGACCCTCCCTCTGCGTGAGGGCGGAACCTCAGTTTCAACGCCCTTGAACAGAGAAATGAGGATGCCATGAGTACGACCGCCGGAACTGTTGGAACAGCCCTCGTGACCGGGGCAACGCACGGCATCGGCCGGGCGGCTGCGCTGCGGCTGGCCCGGGACGGTTGGGAGGTTGTCGTTCATGGCCGCGACGCCGGGCGCGGGGCCAAGGTCGTTGCTGCCATCGAAGCCGAGGGGGGCCAAGCCCGCTTCGTCGCTGCCGAGCTGATGGACATCGGCGAGGTGCGCCGGCTGGCTGAGGAGGCCGGCGAGGTCGACGTGTTGGTGAACAACGTTGGGGGATCGTGGTTCGGCCCGACCGACGATCTCGACGGTCCCGGGTTCGACGCACTCTTCGTCGTCAACGTTCGCTCTGCCTACTTTCTCGTCGCCGCTCTGGCGCCGGCCATGGCCGGGCGGGGCCGGGGCAGCATCATCAATCTGGGGAGCATGGCCGGCACGATCGGCCTGGTGGGCGCGGCCGCCTACGGAGCCACCAAAGCGGCCATGGCCTCAATGGCCCGCTCGTGGGCGGCCGAATACAGCCCCCAGGGGGTTCGGGTCAATGCCGTCGCCGCCGGGGCGGTGCACAGCATCCCGGAGAAGTACGACATCACCGAAGAGTTCGGCAAGACCTCACTGTTGGGACGGGGCGCCCAGGTCGACGAGATCGCCGAGGTCATCGCCTTCCTCGCCTCGGACAAAGCCAGCTACGTGACCGGTGCGGTCCTCGCGGCCGACGGCGGCCGCACCGTCATCTAGCGCCGCGACTTGGCTCCAAAAATGAGAGGACTGAGGACATGAAGCTACTTGGGTTGGATCACATCGGAATCGTCGTGCGCGATATCGACGAAACCATCGCGCAGGCGCGCGACACCGTTGATGGCAGACCTGTCGGCGAGCGCTTTGTCTCCGGCGACATCGACTTGCAAGTTCTGCTGTTGGGTGAGTCGGTCTTGGAGTTGATCGAGGTCCGGGCGGCGGGTTTCGGCATGCCAAAGCTCGAGGATGGCCAGACCGCGGTCATCGGCCATTTCGGAATTGAAGTCGACGACCTCGAGGACGCCAAGGCCGCACTGTGCCTCCGAGGCGTCGTCTTGGAGGGGGAGGTCGAGACCGACGAGGTGCGCTTCATCTTTACGGCGCCGCAGACGACGTTCGGGGTGACCCTGCAGCTCATGGAGCACAAGGGCCGCGGGATGGGCGAGTGAGCGCTGAGGGGTCGAGCAGCGGGGCTGGCCTCATCCCATCCGGTTGGTGAATTGATTCAAGTCGAAATAGTCCCGCCAGGCCTTGATCTTGCCCTCGCTCACCTCGAAGGCCCCCATGACCGGCAGCTCGAACGACCTGTCAGAGAGCCGGAAGACGTCCACCCGCTCGGTCAACACGACTGGACCTTCGGCCGCAATGTTGATGACGCGGAACTCGATGCCCTCGATGCCCGGTGGGCCAGGGCGAATGAACGACGAGATCGTGTTCGCGATGGCCTCTCTGCCCGTGACCGGCTGCAGCGGGATGTTGTGGTAGACGGCGTCGTCGCTGAAAAATGCAGCCAGCTCCACAGCGCCGACGTCGTCGGACCACGCCGCGCAGAACCTCCGCACCACGTCGATCGGGCTCTCCATCTGGCTCCTCCTGCGGTCGGTTTTCGGCGATTCGCCAGCCCTCAGCGAGAGTACTCGGAGTGCCGGGCCGCTGTCCGCGGCGAGCGCACTCCGTGTTCGGTGAGTGCTCAGGCGTCGCAAGCCAGGGCTCGCGAAGCCCCAGGAGAAGGCCCGGACGGCTTCTGCCTGCGCTCCACGAAGGTCCCCCACTGAGGCGAGCAGTGAAAAGCCTTCCCCCGCCACGTCCGTCATGATCGACGGATGCCGGACCAGCCCAGGAGGATCAGGACGATGACGACGGTCAGCAAGCACGGTGACTGGACGGTTGTTGACGAAGGCTGGGGCCGCAAGGCGGTCGACTTCGCGACTCTGAGCGAACCAGGGAACTGCCGCGAATACGTTGCGATGCACCACCGCCTCTCCGTCGGCGACGGCGACCGGCTTGTTGACGTGGCCTGTGGCTCGGGCCTGGCCATTGAACTGGCGCGGGCGCGGGGCGCCAGGTGCGCAGGCATCGACGCATCCTCCCGGCTCGTCGCCGTGGCTCATGACAGGAACCCCGATGCCGACATTCAGGTCGGCGACATGCACGCGATGCCGTGGGCAGACGAGAGTTTCGATGTTGCGACCAGCTTCCGGGGTATCTGGGGAACGACACCCGATGCTCTCGGTGAGATTCATCGTGTGCTTGCCCCCGGGGGCCGGTTCGGGCTCACCGTATGGGGGCACATCAAGGTGTCGCCAGGTGCCTGGGCGCTCGCTCCCTTTCGGCTGGCGGCGTCCGCGAAGGTCGAGAATCAAGCGGCGATGGTGGCATTGGGTCGACCGGGCGCCGGCGAGGAGTTGCTGGCACGGTTTGGGTTCATCGATGTCGAGCGCGTGGACATCCGCTTCGCGTGGGAGTTCTCAGACCCGGAGATGTACGCCCGCGCCATCGCCTCGACCGGTCCGGCGTACGAGGCGCTCCAGAACGTGGGTGAGGCGGCGTTCCTCGCAGCTGCGACGCAAGCGGCCGGCGCGCACGTCCGTGACGGCCTGCCATTGAGAGCGGAGATCAACGTCGTGGGTTACCTTGCGCGCAAGCCCGGAGTGGTCACCAGGGAGACAGCATGAGCGCGGTTGGTTTTCTCGCAGCACCTGAGCCTGACGCCGAGGCACAGCGCATCTTCGACGACGACGTCGCCGAACTCGGCTACGTCATGAACGTATCGAGGCTCTGGGCGTATCAGCCGGCAACGGTGAACCATCTGTTCGACCTCATGGGTGAGACCCATGCGACGGAACACCTCAGCTTCCGCCAGCGCGGCATTCTGGTCACCGCCTCTGCGTCGACGCTGGGTGACGCCTACTGTTCACTGGCGTGGGGGACCAAGCTGGCAAGCAGGTCCGACGCGGAAACGGCCGCGGGGATTCTAAGGGGCAATGACGATCGCCTCACTCCCGAGGAGCAGGTGATGGCGAACTGGGCCCGCAAGGTGGCGCGCGACCCGAATCACACCACGCCTGCGGATGTTCAGGCGCTGCGTGATGCCGGGTACAGCGATGCGCAGATCTTCGGAATGACGGCGTACATCGCTCTGCGAATCGCGTTCTCGACGGTCAACGACGCGCTCGGTGCGCGGCCCGACTCCGCGTTCCGGTCACAAGCACCTGAGGCCGTCCTCGATGCCGTTGATTACGGCCGCCCCATCGACGAATAGATGGCGAGACCATCCCATCGGGCCTCATCGCCGAGCCCGCGCAGCGCCCAGCGCCACCGAGGCGCGACTCACTCAAACGGCGCGTGCGTCCAGTTGCTCAGCAGCGCAGGCTCCGCGTCGGTGAGCACGTAGGTGTCCTCGGCACGATAGCCGCCGCCGCGGGCGTCTCGGACGGTGCGGCAAAGGTGTGGACCGTCTGGTCGGCCGTCATCACCGCAACGCTCCAGGGTCCGCCATGCCGCTGCGAGACGCCGGTCACGTACTCCACGTTCAACGGATCGACCAGCATCAGCACGTCCACGCCCAGCCGGCGCATCGACTCCGCCACCTTGCCTCGGCGATCCTGGTCCATCCGGGCAACGTCCACATCGGCCCCGAAGAAGTCCTGGAGCTGAGTCATACAGTCATCACTCTGCTCCGCGAACGATCGAATAGGCGGTCACCGGGGCGTCGTCTTCGAACTCAACACCGGCTGCAAGAGAAGGCTCCTCGGCCGCCACCGGACGAAGCACCACAACGGCAACGAGGATCGCGGCGATGGCAAGCCCGGCCGCGATGGCGAAGGCGAGCCGGTAGCCGCCGGCCAGGGCTGCGGCGCTGCCCACGCCGCCGGCCAGGAGTTGGTGTGTGCGCGATGTCGCGAGCGTCGCCAGCACCGCCAGTCCCAACGCACCGCCGATCTGCTGCGTCGCGTTGACCAATCCGGAGGCCAGTCCGGAATCGCTGTCGGTGGCGTCCGACATCGCCAGCGTCACCAGTGCGGGAAAGGCGACCCCCGAGCCCAGTCCGATGAGAACCATCGAGGGCAGAACGTTGGCGACGTAGGCCCCGCCGGTGGGAACACGGGCGAGCAGGCCGAGTCCAACGGCGATCAGCGCGAGGCTCGGAATCAGCACCGCACGCGCGCCGTACCGCGTGTACAGACGCGCCGAGATGCCGAGTGACAGCACGCCCATGACCAGCGCGTTGGGCAGAAACGCGAGCCCGATCGCCAGCGGGCCAAAGCCCAGCACCCGCTGCAGGTAGAGGCTGACGAGAAAGAACATCCCCAATATGGCGGCAACGGTCAGCGCCGCGACGAGGTTGGCGCCGGACATGTTCCGGGACCGGAAAATTCCAGGCGGCAGCAGCGGATTCGCGGCGTACCGCTGGCGGATGGCGAACAGGGTCAGCAGGACGATCGCGCCGGTTCCGAAACCGGCCGTGTGCGCGGAGCCCCACCCGTAATCGGAGGTCTCGACGATCGTGTAGACGCCGAGCATCAGCGCGAGTGTGACCAGCAGGGCACCGGTCATGTCGGCTCCCTGGCCGAGCCCGATCCCGCGGTCGGCAGCGATCAGCCGCACCGTCAGCGCGACGGCGACGATGCCGATCGGCAGGTTGACGAAGAAGATCCAGTGCCAGTTGAGCGCCTGGGTGAGCAGACCGCCCGCCACCAGGCCGATCGAGCCGCCGCCGACGGCGACGAACGTGTAGATCCCGATCGCCTTCGCCTCGTCGTGCGGCTCGGGAAACAGGGTCACGATCACCCCGAGGATCACCGACGAGGTCATCGCGCCACCGACGCCCTGGAGAAACCGCGCGCCCATCAGCAGCTCGGGCGTCCACGACAGGCCGCAGAGCACCGACGCCGCGGTGAACACGATCAGGCCGCACACCAGGATTCGCTTGCGACCGAGGAGGTCGCCGAGCCGTCCCGCCAGCAGCAGCAGGCCGCCGAAGGCGATCAGGTAGGCGTTGACCACCCAGGCGAGATTCGACTGCGTCATGCCGAGGTCGCGCTGGATCGAGGGCAGCGCGACGTTCACGATCGTCACGTCGAGGACGATCATGAGCATCCCCACGCAGAGGACGAGAAGGGCAAGCCAGCGGGATTCACGCATGTGATGGGTGCCCTGGAGCGGTCGCGGAGGTTCGGGCGATCGCTGAACATGATAGACAGGTTGGGCACCGCCAGTGCGCCGTCGGGTAGCATCCGGCCTTCGCGACGCCTCAGGAAGGGGCTCCGCCAGCGGGCACCGTGCGTGCCGGGAGGGTTTGTGATGGCGAGTGATTCAAGCGCGGTAGCGTGTCTGCGCTGCCAATCCGCGACGGAATGCCTCGGCGAGCTGCCGCTGATGACGGGCGGAAGCTCGGGCGTGGCCAAGCTCTTCTTCGGGCAGTGGGCCGAGCTGAACGAGGGCAAGTGGACGGTGGACGTCTATCGGTGCACCCACTGCGGGCACGTCGAGATGTTCGACCTCAGCCACCTCCAGGAGAGCTGAACGGCCCACGACGCACCGCCACGTCTCGGTGACACGGCGGTCACTTCGCGCCGGGCGCGAGGATTTGTCGCCTAGCGTCGGCGGGGTGAGCGTGATCGAGGGCGCATCCCGACCTGCGCGCACCGCCGCCGCGCCCGGGCTACGGGCCTGGTGGCTGACGTGGCGCCCCTCGATACGGGCGGGAGCGCTGGCCGCAGCAGTCCTCGCCGTGGTCGCCGAGGTGGCCGCACTGCTCTTCGCCGGCGGCCTGTCAGCCCTCACCAACGTGCTGGCGCATCCCGAGACGGTGCTCACCGTCTGGCGCCACTACGATGCCGTCTGGTATCTCAACATCGCCGCGGACGGCTACCCGGCGCACGCCCACGACCCCAGCGAGGCGGGCAGCTTCGGCGACGCCACCGCGTTCCCGCCCCTGCATCCGCTGGCGATTCGCGGGCTGGCCATGGCGCTGCACATCCCAATCCTCGCCGCCGCGATGCTGCTCTCCGCGCTCGCGCTGCCCCTCGCGCTGGCGGTCTTCCACCGCCTCGCCACCACCGACGCAGGCCAACGGCGCGCCCGCTTCGCCCTGCTGCTCCTGGTCACCACGCCCGCAGCGTTCTTCCTCGTCGCGCCATACGGCGCGGGGATGCTGCTCGCCCTGGTCGCCGGTGCGCTGCTCGCCGCGAGGCGGCAAAACTGGGCCGTGGCCGGCATCCTCGGTGCGCTGTGCATGCTCGACAAGCTCTACGCCGGGCTGGTGGTTGCAGCCATCTTTGTCGAATACATGCAGGCCCACGACTGGAAGCGCAGCAAGGTCCGCGCCGATGCCGCCTGGATCGTGGCCCCGTCGATCGCCGGGCTGGCGGCGTGGTCCGGGTACCTGTGGGCGACCTTCGGCGACCCGTTGCGCTTCCTCCACGCCGAGGCGGCATGGGACCGTCACCTCACCGCGCCGTGGACGACCATCGCGCACGGCGTCGACCAGGTGACACGCTATTGGGGCAGCAACTCGATCGCCCTGGTGCGGCTGCTCGAAGTCGTCGCCATCCTCGGCCTGCTCGGCCTCACCGTGTTCGCGTGGAGGCGCATGCGCCGCTCCGACGCCGTCTTCATGGGCCTGAGCCTGCTGGCCATCTCCAGCAGCGGCATCGTCGACTCCGCGCACCGCTACCTGCTGGCCATCGCGCCCGTCTACGTCGCCATGGCGATGCTGCTGGGACGGCGCGGACGCCTCATCACCGTTGCGGTGTCACTGGCGCTGTCGGCGTTCCTGCTGCAGCGCTTCGTCACCGGCGCCTGGGCCGGCTAGCGCCGCCGCCGCGAGCGCCGCAGCACGCCACCCACGACGAGCACCGCCGCACCACCCGCACCCAAGCCGGCAACCGGCGACGACGAAGTGTTGGGCAGCCCCTGCACCGTGCCGCCGCCCGCACTGCCCGCGGTGGTCAGCCCGTGGGCGTCCGCAACATCGGGACACGAGCTGACGGTCCCCGATCCACCGAACGCCGAGCCGTTGCAGTTGCCCCACGCGTCCTCGACCGCCCCGGCCGGAACACTCGACGCGGCGATAACCGCGCCGCCAAAGCGCTCCCCCGAGAACGTGCCGCCGTCGACCGACGTGGGACGCGCCGTCACGTCGACGTTCTCCGCCGCCGCCGGATACCCGACGTGCACCTGCCCCGCCTGCCCGGCCGCAGCGAGCACCAGCCGCGTCGACGGCACGACGGTGAACGGCGCCGACGTCAGTGTGTAGTGATTCGCGGTGACCACCATGTCGTACGTGCCCGTCA
This sequence comes from Candidatus Angelobacter sp., assembly GCA_035569495.1. Taxonomy (GTDB): domain Bacteria; phylum Chloroflexota; class Dormibacteria; order Aeolococcales; family Aeolococcaceae; genus DASRDZ01. The sequence goes on from DATMMX010000011.1 coordinate 43,813, forward strand.
GCGCATCGCGCGGCACCTCCCACTGCGCGGTGTACTTGCCGTTGGCGTCGACGCGCCAGACGATCTGCAGCCCGAGGTCGTCGGTCACCGTGCTCCACGAACCGCCGTCGCCGAGACGCCGCACGGTGACGAAGGCGGCGCCGACGCGCATGTCCGCGCCACCCGCCGCACCCTGCCACGACAGAATGGCATGGTCGAGCCGCTGCGCCGTCTGCGGCTGGTCGGTGATCGACCCCGTGTCCGTGCCCGTCGAGAACGGTGCCGCCCCGCCGCCAACCGCGACACCGTTGCGCGCGTCGTCACTGACCGGCGCCGGCGCGGCCCGTCCCGCCGCGAGGTCGCCCGCCAGCCCGACCAGACCGTCGAGGATGGCGTACGACTGGTACTCGCCCCAGATCGTCGAGCCGCCCTCGTAGTGCTGCGCCTCGTACTCCTCGGGCGTGGTGAAGTACTGCATGTACTCGTTGGTCAGGCCGTCGATGACCACGCGCTTCACCGGCAAGCCGGTCGCGGCCTTGAGCACCGCGGTGCGCACGCGCTGCGCCATGGCCACCGTCATCTCGCCGGGGATGGTGGCGATCAGCCGGTCGCCGAGCTGCATCACCGTGATCGGCAGCACACTGGGGAACGACGTGTTCATCGAGGGAAACGCGGTGCGCACCTCGATCTTGTCGCCCTGGCCGTCGAGCGGGTTGTCGGTGGGGTTGTGCATGCCCTCGAAGTTGGTGCCGTTGACGTTGCCGGTGATGTCGTAGAGCGGCCCGCGTCCCTCCTCGCTGCCGGTGAACAGCGACAGCCCGGTGACCGGGTCGGTGCCCACCGCGTGGCCCGCGCTGGTGCTCACGCCGCTCAGGGGTACGCGCGTCCAGCGCATCGCCATCGCCATGTCGGTGCTCAGCGCACCACCCGCCTCGGTCCATGCGTCGAGCAGCATGTGCGCCTCGACGTCGCCGACCCGCTCGGCGTCGGCGGGGCCGGAGTGGCGGATGCCGCTGGTCTGGTCGCCCTCGTCCGCATTGGCGAAAGCGGACACCACCTCCTGCGACGCGGGCACGTCACCCACCGAACGGATCGCCGCCTCGACGGCACGGTCCGCGCTGGCCTGGTGGTCGCCGTTGTACACCGTGTAGGTGGCCTTGTTGACCGTGCCGTGGTTGGCGAAGCTCGACCACAGGCCGACAGGCACGTCGCGCCCGCCGATGAGCTTGTCGACGCGCAGCACGTCCATGGCGGGGTCGATGGTGTCCAGATACCCGCCCGGGTCCTGCGCGACGCTGCCCGTGCCGTACGACTCGTTGATGCCGAAGTTGGCCAGATGTGCCTCGAGGCTGCGGTTCATGGTCAGGCCGACCAGGTCGCGGTGCGCCCAGGCCACCGCGCCGGGGCTGAGGTCGTTGTCGGCGGCGCGGATGGCGGCGGCGAGCTGGCGCACCTCGAACGAGTAGAGGTTGTCGTCGCGGGTGCCGGCGACGTTCTGCGTGGTCAGCGCGGCCAGGGTGGGAAACACCGTGTTGTAGGCGCTGTAGTTCCAGTAGCCGGAGGGCGCCGCATGCGTGTGCGTCGCCGACACCAGCACCGAGCTCTCGGTCAGCGCCGGGTCGCCCACCAGTTGCAGCGCGTCCTGGAGGACGCCGCCGGCCACGCCGTTGAGGTCCTCGACCACGAACGCGACCTTGTGGCCATTCTGGGCCAGAACGATGGCGCGAGCGTAGAGCCGGGTCTGCACACCGAGGCCCTTGGCGTCGCCGCGCTCCCAGCCCATCAGGAAGTAGCCGGTCGGCGGGGTGATGTCGGCGCGGCCGACGCCGACCTGGAGCAGGCCCGGCGCGGGCGGGTGCACGGGCAGCCGGCCCGCCGACGAGGCGGGGTTCTGGTACGAGTCGGAGGCGGCCGGGTCGGGCGGGTAGCCGGCGTACGACGCCGCCTCGGCCGGCTGCGGCAGCAGAGCGCAGAGAACCAGCGACATGGCCACGGCGAAGCGCCGCGCCGGCTGCCCGGTTCGAGAATGGCGAGGGCCCACCAGGCCCCGAGCGCGCACCGCGTGGTGCAACTCCCTTCCTCCTGTGGAGTGGCTCCCGGCGCCCCAAGACGCCAAGATCGCACCAACAGTACCGTGTCGGGACCGGCGACGTGGCATGCTAGGCCGCCGCCATGCGCGTGCTCGTAGTCGACGACGACCCGGCCCTGCTCGCCAACGTGCGCGAGTGGCTGACCGGCGCGGGCGTCGTCGTCGAGGTCGCCGGCGGAGCCCACGACGGGCTCGCCGCCGCTGCGCTGGGCGGGTTCGACGCCGTGGTCCTCGACGTCATGCTCGGCGAGCCGGCCGACGGCGTCGAGGTCTGCCGCCTGCTCCGCCACGCCGGCATCGGCACCCCCATCCTCATGCTGACCGCGCGCGACGCCGTCGCCGACCGGGTTCGCGGCCTCGACGCCGGCGCCGACGACTACCTGGTCAAGCCGTTCGCCCTGGAGGAGCTGGAGGCGCGGCTGCGTGCCCTGGCCCGCCGCCGCCTCGCCGACCGCGCCGCCGTGCTGCGCCTCGCCGACGTCGAGCTGGACACCGCGAAGCGCGGCGCCCGCGCCGGGGGCGCGCCGCTCGCCCTCACCGACAAGGAGTTCCGCCTCCTCGAGCTGTTCCTGCTGGAGCGCGGCAGCGCCCAGTCGCAGGAGGCGATCCTGCGCCGGGTGTGGGCAGACGCCGAGGCGCCGGGGGCCAACCTGGTCGACGTCTACGCAGGACGCCTGCGCCGCAAGCTGGCCGCGGCCGGGTCGCGGGTCACCGTGGTGGCCCGCAAGCGCCAGGGCTACCTGCTCGACGTCGCCCCGGGCGGCACCCCGTGACCACCCTCAGCCGCCCGCGCCCGCTGCGCAGCGGCGCTGCGCAGGCCGGCGGAGTCGCCGTCGCCCTGGCCTCGCTGGCCGTGCTCGGCCTGGTCGAGGTGCGCACCCCGCCCAACATCACCTTCGGCGGCCTGCTGCTGCTGGTCGTGCTGGCCTCCACCTGGCTTTTCTCCATCCCCGCCGCGGCGCTGGTGACGCTCGGCGCGGTCAGCGTGCCGCTCATCGCCTGGCGCGCCGGTGGCGACGACATCGTCGTCGCCGAGGTGCAGGTTCTGGCCATCCTCGTCCTCAGCACCACGGTGCAGCTCGCCCTGCGCGCCGTCGAGCGCTACGCCGAGTTGCTGGCGCGGCGCAACCGCGAGCTGCTCGACGTCAACGCCAGCCTGGAGCGCTTCACCGCCGACGCCGCCCACGAGTTCCGCGCCCCGCTCGCCGTGGTGCTCTCCGAGGTCGACCTGGCGCTGGCCCGCGGCGGCGAGATCGCCGACTACCGCCGCCACCTGGAGGCGATCCGCGACGAGGTGGCCGGCATGCGCCGCTCCATCGCCGGGCTGCTCACCCTGGCCCGCGCCGACGCCGGCAGCCTGGAGGCCGCCTTCCGCCCCATCGACCTGGTCGACTTCCTGGAGCTGTCGCTGGCGCGCTGGCGGCCGCTCTTCGCCGCCAGGGACGCCGGCCTGGGCGGCGCGCTGCCCGACGCGGGGGAGCTGGTCTGCGACCCCGACCTGCTGGTGCGAGTGATCGACAACCTGCTCGACAACGCGCTGCGCGTCCTGCCCGCCGGGGGCAGCGCCGAGGTCGCCGCCCGCCGCGACGGTGACGACTGGCTGCTGGTGGTCAGCGACACCGGCCCCGGCGTCGAGCGGGAGGCGGTGGCCCAGCTCATCGGCGGCCCCAGCCTGCGCCCGGCGTCGCGCAGCCGCAGGACCGGTGGCTCCGGGTTCGGGCTGGCCCTCTGCGCCGCCATCGTGCGCGCCCACCAGGGCACCATCGGCGTGGAGAGCGGTCCCGGTGGCAGCGCCTTCACCGTGCGCCTTCCCGCCCGCATCGCCTGATCCCGAGGGCCGCCACCAGGGGCGCGTGTACGATCGCCGCACCATGGTGGTGACTCTCTTCGGCGTCGTCGCCGTCAGCTTCATGATGTGCATGTACGCGCTGGAGCGGCGCCATCCCGCCTTCATCGCCGCCTTCGCGCTCGGCTGCGTGCTGTCCAGCGCCTACGGGTTCCTCTCCGGCGCCTGGCCCTTCGGCGCCGTCGAGCTGGTCTGGTCGGGGATCGCCGTGCGCCGCTACCGCCACGAGGCCGGCGAGCAGCGCACAAGAAGCCGTCAGGTTCTTTCGGGCGTGGCGCACAATGCGCCTGGTGCCGGCGACCCCTAGCCTCGCCCCGTGTGGATGCCATGGCCGTCCGCGCCCTGCATCCCGCCGCGGGGGTGAGCGCGGAGGCGGTAGCGACGGTCGCCTTCGGCGCCTTCACCGACGCGGGCCCGACCCGCGACGGCAACGAGGACGCCTGCCTGGTGCTGCCCGGAGCGCCGCCCTTCGACGCCCACCTCGCCGTGGTCGCCGACGGCCTGGGCGGGCACCTCGCCGGTGAGGTGGCCAGCCGCCTGGTGGTCGACACCCTCGCCGAGACCACCCGCAGCATCGCCCTGCAGCGCCCGGAGAAGTGGCTGCGCTCGGCGTTCCACGCCGCCAACCTGGCCGTCTACGACCACGCCCGCGAGCACCCGGACGCCTTCAACCTGCAGTCCACCGCCACGGCGCTGCTCTTCGGCGCCGACCAGCTCACCATCGGCCACGTCGGCGACTGCCGGGCCTACCGGGTGCGCGACGGCGCGGCCGAGCTGTTCACCACCGATCACACCAGGGCCATGGAAATGATGCGGCTGCGCATCATCACCCCCGAGCAGGCCAGGTGGCACCCGGCGCGCAGCCAGCTCACCCGCAGCCTGGGGGCCGAGGTCATGGTCCACGTCGACGTGGCGCGCCAGCCGCTCCAGGTGGGCGACACTTGGGTGGTGTGCAGCGACGGCGTGTGGAGCGAGGTGTCGCGAGTGGAGATCGCCGAGGCGGTCGGCGGGGTCGAGCCCGAGCAGGCGGCGCGGCGGCTGGCCGGTGTCGCCGTGGACCGGGAGGCGTCCGACAACGTCACCGTGGTCGTCGCCCGGGTCGAGCGCCTGCCCGAGGCGGGCGGAGAGCGCGGCCGGCGCTGGCTGCCGTGGCGGTGACCGCCGCCCCCACCCAGCTCCATCCCGGCGACCTCGTCGACGACCGCTACCGGGTGGTCGACCTGCTCGGCGCCGGCGGCTTCAGCGAGACCTACCTGGCCACCGACGAGCGCGACGGCAGCCGCGTCGCCCTCAAGGCGCCCAACCCGGCGATCCTCGGCGACGCGCAGACCTTCGAGCGGTTCCGGCGGGAGATGGCCATTTCTCGAAAGCTCGACCACCCCCACATCCAGCGCTCGCTCGACCGGGGCGAGAACCGCTCGTTCCCCTACATGGTGCTGGAGTACGTCGAGGGCGAGTCACTGCGCCGCCACCTGGCCGGCCGGCTGCCGCTGCCTGCTGACCAGGCGGTCGGTTACGCCCGGCAGCTGGCCTCGGCGCTGGCCCACGCCCACCGGCTGGGCGTCGCCCACCGCGACCTCAAGCCGGAGAACGTGCTGGTCACCGCGGACGGGCAGCTCAAGCTGACCGACTTCGGCATCGCCCTGCTCGCCGGGGCGCGCCGGGTCACCTGGCGCTGGCTCAACAACGCGGTGGGCACGCCCGACTACATGGCGCCCGAGCAGATCCAGGGCAAGCGCGGCGACGAGCGCACCGACGTCTACGCGCTCGGCATCATGCTCTACGAGATGCTCGCCGGGCGGGTGCCGTTCAGCGGCGACAGCCCGCTGGCGGTGATGGCCCAGGCGGTCAACGTGACTCCCGAGCCGCTGCACCGCGTCAACCCCGCGGTGCCGCCGCCGCTGGAGGCGGTGGTGCACAAGGCGATCCGCAAGGAGCCGGGGGAGCGCTACAGCAGCATGGAGCAGATGCTGCACGACCTCGACCACCTCGACGACCTCGACCTCGGCCAGTTCGTGCTCGGCCCCGAGCGCACCGGGCGGCGCCTGCCCTCGGACCGCACCATCGTGCTCTTCGGAGTTGCGGTCGGAGTTGGCTTCATCCTGCTGATCGTCATCGCGGTGCTGATCACCATCCTGCTGGAGCACCGGTGAGCGGCGCCCGCACCGCCGGCGGCGACGAGACGCGCGCGGTCGACGCCGTCCTGGCCAGTGCGGCCCGCTACGTGCAGCTCCGCTTCGTCGACCTCTTCGGCGTGCTCAAGAGCGTCAACGTGCCGGCGACGCGCTTCGCCGAGGTGCTGCGCCACGGCGAGTGGTTCGACGGCTCCTCGGTCGACGGCTTCGCCCGCGTCCTCGAAGACGACATGTACCTGGTACCCGACCTGGCCACGCTGCGCACCGCGCCGGCGGACGGCGGCGGCGGCAGCGACGCGGTCACCGTCTTCTGCCGCCTGCTCACCCCCGACGGCGAGGTCTCGGTGGGCGACAGCCGCGAGGTGCTGCGCCGCGTTCTCGACGGCGCCCGCGACCGCGGCTTCGACTTCCACACCGGCCCCGAGGTGGAGTTCTTCCTCTTCGACGCCGCCTCGACGCCGCCGGTTCCTGCCGATCATGGCGGATACTTCGACGAGGCCCGCGACGGCAGCGCGGGGGTGCGCGAGGCGATGGTCGACGTGCTGCAGCGGCTCGGCGTGGCCGTCGACGGCAGCCATCACGAGGTGTCGCCGGGGCAGCACGAGATCGACGTCGCCTTCCAGCCCGCGCTGGCCGCCGCCGACGCGGTGGTGCTGCTCCGCCACACCGCGCGCGCGGTCGCCCAGCAGCACGGCCTGCGGGTGAGCTTCATGCCCAAGCCGCTGGCCGGCCTGACCGGCTGCGGCATGCACACCCACCAGGGACTGCTCGACCCCGACGGCGGCGGCAACCTCTTCCACGACGCCGCCGACCGCTATCGCCTCTCGCCGGTGGCGCGCCACTTCGTCGCCGGGCAGCTCGAACACGCCGCGGCGCTGGCGGCGGTGACCGCGCCCTTGGTCAACTCGTACAAGCGGCTGGTCGGCGGGTACGAGGCGCCGACGCACGTGTCCTGGGCGCACAGCAGCCGCAGCGCACTGGTGCGCGTGCCCCGGACCAGCCGCTCCGACGCCGAGGCGACGCGCATCGAGCTGCGCTGTCCCGACCCGTCGTGCAACCCATACCTGGCTTTCGCCGCCATGCTGTCCGCGGGTCTCGACGGCATCGAGCAGGAGCTGCCGCTGATGCCGCCCGACGAGGAGCAGGCGCACCACCTCGACGCCGGAGCAGCGGAGCGCCGCTACGTGCGGGCCCTGCCCGCCTCACTCCCCGACGCGCTCGACGCCCTGCAGTCCGACGACGTCATCGCCGACGCGCTCGGCGCCGACATGGTGCAGCGCTTCGTCGAGGCCAAGCTGATCGAGTGGGAGGAATATCGCGCCCACGTCAGCGATTGGGAGGTCTCGCGCTACCTCTCGCTGCACTGAGCGCAGCGCGGCTAGAGCGGGCGGCGGGCCATCGCCAGGTTGCTCGCCCCCAGCGCCAGGGCGAGGATGCCGACCACCAGCCGGTAGAGCGGATGGCTCGACGAGGCGGCGTAGATGGCGAGGAAGGCGACGCCGATCGACAGGGAGGCGAGGCCGAGCAGGCGGGTGCGGTCGCGAACGCTCACGCCCGCATTGTGACCGTCCGTCCGCCGAACTTGCGTTCATGGTTTCTTGTGCGCCGCGCCTGAACATCCATGACCAAATCTTGGTGAGGGCGGTCCTTTTGGCCGGTTCCCGGGCCCACCTACGCTGCACGTCATTCGTCGAGGTGTGGACGTGGCGGGAGGCCTCGACGTCAGCGTGGAGGACTGCCCAGTGGCGACCAGCTCGACCGGGACCATGAAGCCGACGCTCAGCCTGACGGGCGTCACAGTCAACGCGATGGCGCTGATCGCGCCGGGTGCGTTCCTGTGGACGACGTTCGCGCTGCAGTCGGCGCAGACCAACGGCGGTGTCAGCACCGCGCCCGACATGTGGATCGGGCTGCTCTTCGCACTCGTCCTCGCCTTCCTCACCGCCTACTCCTACTCCGAGCTGGCCAACCTGTACCCCCAGGCGGGGACGGGCTCGTCGTACTACTTCGCCGAGGCCGCCCTGCTCAACAAGGAGCGCGAGCAGCACTACCGCTACGCGCGCATCGCCAAGTTCGTGGTGGGCTGGATCTCCCACCTCTACTACTGGATCTACCCGGGCATCATGGCCGCGTTCGCCGGCTACCTGTTCACCTACCTCTTCTCGATCGCGGGCGTCAACCTCAGCTTCTGGGCGATCGCGGCGGTGGTGGTGGTGTTCGTGCTGGCCAACACCTACGTCGCCTATCGCGGCGTGACCGGCTCGACGATGGCGGCGATCGTCATCAACGTGATCCAGATCGTGGCGCTGATCGCCTTCAGCATCTTCGCGCTCATCTTCCGGGCCACGCACCCCGACCTGCACTACGAGCAGGGTGCGAGCGGCGTGCTCAGCGGCAGCCACAACTTCATGAACGTCCTCTACCAGGGGACCATCGCCATCCTGCTGCTGGTCGGCTTCGAGTCGATCACCTCGCTGGGCGCGGAGGCCAAGAACCCCAAGAAGGACATCCGCCGCGGCATCCTGCTCTCCCTGGCCATCCAGGGCCTGGTGATGTACCTCTTCGAGTACTTCGCCGCCAACATGGTGGTGGGGCAGATCAACGCCTCGGGCAAGCTGTCCGGCTACGGCTCGGCGGCGGCGTCCTCGGCACCGATCGGCGACATGATCAAGGGCATGGGCAACACCGTGTTCGGCGGCAACGTCGGCCAGGTTCTGGCCATCATCGTCGCCATCACCGTGGTCATCGCTCTCTTCGGCACCATGCTCGCCTGCCTCAACACCGGGGTGCGCATCACCTACGCGATGGGGCGTGAGAAGGAGATGCCGACGCTGCTCGGCATCCTGCACGGCCGCCACGCCACCCCGCACTTCGGCGTGTGGATCCTGGGCGGGATCAGCGCCATCATCGGCATCTACGCCGCCACCGACCTCGACCACCTCAACATCGTCACGGTGGCCTCCAACGTGGGCACCTTCCTGGTCTACGGCATGACCAACGTGGTCGCCCTGGTCGCCTTCTGGAGCCACCACGAACGCGGGGTGATCAAGCACCGCATCGTGCCGCTGCTCGGCGCGGTGGCCAACGTGGGCATGCTCTTCGGCGTGGTCTTCCTGGCCATCCAGGCGGGCAATAGCGGCACCCCCGGCGGCAACACCGCCAGCGACGCGACGATGTCGATCATCGTGGTCGCGGTGTGGGCGGTGGCCGGTGCCATCTGGTTCGCCGTCAACACCGCCAAGCAGGGCAAGCCGGCCATGGTGCGGGCACGGGCCCAGGTGTAGAGCAGCCGCTGCTGCTGCGGAGCGGGCAGATGCCGCGCACGTATTCGCCACACATTCCGGTCGAGGCGGCCGTCGCCGACGTGGTGCAGCGCTGCATCGAAGGCGGCGCCGCCCAGGTGGACGTGGCCGTCGAGTTCGCCGGTGCGCAATCGTGGATTCGCATCGCGTCGGACTCGGCGGCGGCCCCGCCCCCACCTGGGGCGGGGCCGCCCACCCCCGCGGGGCTCGACGTGCTGAGCGCGTGCCTCACCCAGGGCACGGGGGTCAACATCGCCGGCGACGGCGGCACCGTGGTCACCGTCGAGCACCTCCACGAGGTGCTCGCCTACAAGCGCAAGGAGGGCCGCGTCATCGAGGCCGCGGTGGCGCGGATGCGCAGCCGCATCGACGCCGCCCTGGGGCTCGCCTACCACCGCCTGCTCGGCGACGGCGGGCGCGGCGTGGCCATCACGGTCAATGCGGTGCCGGTCCGTCCGCGAACACCGTTCCCGCAACAGGGGCACGGCATGCAACTGCCGGCGCGCGAGCTGCCGTTCGTCGTGGACGGCCGCGTCGAGACCATCGTGGCCACGCCGCACGTGCTCGCTCTCGGTGACCAGCGCGACCCCACGCCGGGACGCCAGGGGTTCTTCGTCTACGTGCGCGACCGCCTGGTGCAGGCAGGGTCGTGGAGCCGGCTCAGCATCCAGGACCGGCGCGACGCCGTCGCCCGGGTCGCTGTCGACCTCCCGCCCGCGGCGCTGGCGTCGTTCGGCTGGGAGGCGGTGCAGCGGCGGGTCCTGTTCCCCGTCGGCGTGACTCCCGCCCTGCGCGCGGTCGCCGTCGAGGCGATCACCTGCGCTCAGCTCGGGCTCAGCACCCCGTCGCGCCACGGCAGCGCCGAAGCTCCCGAGAGCGCCCGCGCCTGGGCGACCACACGGTCGAGCAGCGCCTCCGCGGCGACCACGTTGGCCTCGGCCCCAGAGTTGCTGCTCACCAGCCCGGCGTCGATGCCATCCGCCACCCGCCCACTCTTGGGGTCGTAGACCGGCAGTCCGGCGGGGTTGCGACCGTCGAACCAGCGGCGCGCCTTCTCGGCGAGGTCGGCGCACTCGGCCGCCCCGGTGACGGCGTGCAGCCGGTCCATGACGCGCACCGCCGAGGCGACGTCGTACGGCTGCACGCGCTCCATGGCGAAACCCGACTCGATGGCATCGGCGAACACCAGCCGGGCGCTGGTCCGGGCCACGGCGAGGACCCCGTCGCGGCCGAAGAGCGCACCAGCGTCGGCGAGCGCAGCCTCCTGGACGTGGCCCCAGAGGTGGGGACGGCCCTGCTCGCGCGAGGCGTTCATGAGCATGCCGTCGCGGGTGCAACGGACCATCTGGTCGGTCCATCCGGCCAGGTCGTCGCGCAGGTGGAGATGGCGTCCGTCGCGGAGCAGCTCCAGGGCGGTCATGGCGTGGAGAGCGCGCACGTCCGGCGCCGCGGGCGCATCCATCGAGGGCAGGCCACGCTCCAGCGCCGCCTCGGCGCGCGCGTCGCCGAGCACCACGGTGGCGCGCGCCATGGCCAGCAGCGCGCGCGCCTGCCAGAAGGCGCCGCCGGCATACGAGCTGATGCCGGTGCGGTTGACGGTACCGTCCCAGTCGGTGACGAAGTTCACCCACAGGCCGTCCTCGTCCTGCATCGAGAGCACGAAGTCGAGCAGTCCCTCGCACCACGTGCGCACCCAGGGAAGCCGCGTCCGTTCCCACACCGCGCAGAGCAGCACCACCGCGCGCGCGGCGTCGTCCACGCAGGCGACGCCCTCCACGCCGGACTCGCGCGCCGCGATGGGAACGCCGTCCTCCCCGCTGTAGACGGCGAGCGCCACGGCGCAGGGACCGGCGGCGGGCACCGCGTGGGTCAGCCGGGCGAGCTGCCTCAGCATGGCTCCAGGTCGTCCACGATGTCGCGCACCACGAAGTCGGCCGCGCCCAGCACGGTGTCGGCGGCGCCGTAGTAGACGCGAATGCGCTCACCCTTGGCGTCGAGCGGCACGTGTCCGCAGGAGAAGACGACGTTGTTGAAGACACCCGCGCGCTCGAACGGCTCGCTGGGCACCAGGATGGGGCGGCGCGAACGGGCGAGGACTCGCGTCGGGTCGCACGCATCGAGCAGCAGCGCGCCCATCGCGTAACGCTGGTCGCGGTCGACGCCGTGGTACAGCTCCAGCCAGCCCTCGGCGACGCGGAAGGGCACCGTGCCCGCGCCGGTGCGCAGCTCGTCCCACATGCCCCAGCGCGGCAGGGCCAGCGGCTGGTGATTGCCCCAGGTGTCGAGGTCGTCGGAGAAGGCGATCCAGATGCCGAGCACGCGGCCGAACGACGCGGGCATCGGGCGCGTGAAGGCGACGTACCGGCCCGCGACGCGCTCGGGGAAGAGCACCACGTCCTTGTGGTCGGGCAGGAACATCACGCCCCTGCGCTCGAACTCGCGGAAATCCGTTGTGGTGGCACGGCTGGTGGTGATGCCGAGGCGGCTCACCGAGACGTAGGTGACCTCCCAGCGACCGTCGATCAGCGTCGCCCTGGGATCCTCGCAGCCGTATTCCTCGAACCGGTCGGCGGGCGCCAGCGCGGGTTCGGTGTCGACCTCGAAGTGCACGCCGTCGCGGCTGCGGGCAACGCGAAGGTGGGACATCTGGGTGAGGAAGTCGGTGACGTCGTCGGCCGCCGCGGTGAAGCCGCCCGTCGAGCCGCGGTAGCGGATGGTGCGCGGGTCGCTGAGGTCGAGGCCGGGCAAGTCCCTGGGCAGGTAGACGTCGATGACCTGGGGCGGCTCGGGCGTGGTGTCGAGAAAGGCGACGCCGACGAGCTGCTCGCGCGTCATCCCGGGCGCGAGCGGCTCCAGGCGTGGCTCGGGCCCGCTCAGGTCGAAGGTCATCGACCCCTCGGGCGGGTCGACGTCGGTGCGCGGGCGTTCGCCGACGCGCAGCAGCAGCACCACCTCGCCGTCCACCTGCGCGGCCGCGGCGTTGAACACCGAGACCACCTCCAGCCCCGGACGCGACGGCGTCACGTCGGCCGGCGCGATGACCGGGTTGTCAGCAACGCGCTTGCCCAGGCCGGAATCGACCGCGCGTGACAGCGAGCGCCGCTCGGCGCGCCGCTCGCGATGGGCGTCGGCGACGCGACCGGCCAGCTCGACGAAGCGCATCGCCGCCTGCGGCCACGCCGAGTCCTTGGCATACGCGTACGCCGCGCTCTCCAGCGCCTGCTTGCGCGCCGGGTTGCCGAGGATCGAATCGACGGCGGCGGCGAGCGCCTCGGCGTCGCGAAACGGCACCAGGATGCCGCGCTCACCGGCGAGCGCTTCTGCCGCGTGCAGGTAGGGCGTCGAGACCACCGCCTTGCCGGCGCCGAGCGCGTACGACAGCGTCCCGCTGGTGATCTGGTTGGGGTCGAGATACGGCGTCACGTAGACGTCGCTGGCGAGCAGGAGCTCGATGATCTCCCGCTGTGACATGTACTGGTCGACAAAGGCCACGTGTCCCTGCATGCCGAGCCTGCGCACGTCCTCGATCAGCCCGTTGCGATACGCCTCGCCCTGCGTCTTGAGCAGCTCCGGGTGGGTCTGCCCGGCGATCAGGTACAGCGCGCGCGGATGGCGCGCCACCACCGCGGGCATCGCCTCGACCATGTACTCCAGCCCCTTGCGGGGATCGACCAGGCCGAACGTCGAGATGATGGTGCGTCCTTCGACGCCGAGCTTGGCCTTGAGCCGCACCCGTCCGTGCGGCTCGACCGCGGGCATGCCGTGGGGAATGACCACCGGTGTGCGCGTGATGCCGTAGTCGGCGGCGAGAACGTCGACGGCGGTGCCCACCATCACCACGATCTCGTCACTGCGCGCGGCGATGGTGCGCACCGCCTCGCGCAACGACGGCGGCGGGTCGGGCAGCACGGTGTGCAGCGTGGTGATCACCGGCTTGCGAATCGTGTCCAGGAATTCGCGGAGGTGGTCCTCGTAGCCGGTCTCCACCCAGCGGCCGTCACGGTAGCCGGGCTCGCGCCAGACACCGTAGAGGCCGAACTCGTGCTGCACGTTGACCACGTCGGCGCTGGAGGCGTTGATGGCCGCGGCGGCGGCGCGATAGGTGGCGGGCTCGCCCTGGCGGATGCGCCAGCGCACCTCGGGACCGTACGGCCGCACCACGTTGGGCTCGTCGATCGCCGCCACGCTGCACCGGGTGCTGGGGTCGGCGACCCGGATCGCCGCCATCAGGTCCGCCGTGAAGGTGGCGATGCCACAGCGGCGGGGGGTGCTGGAGGAGGTGAAGGCGATGCGGATGGCTTGACCCACCCTAGCACCGCGCAGGCTTTGGAGGGGCCGGGCGAGGCTGGACCGGCGGTCAGGTGTCCGCGGCGGGCCGGCGGGTGGCCTCGATGCCGCGGACGTCGCCGTCCTCGTCCTTCAGCACGCGCACCTGGGTGAAACCGTGGCCGGTGAGGTCGTCGCCGAGCGCCTCGGCCTGGTCGCCGCCGATTTCCAGGAGCAGCGCGCCGCCGGGGCGGAGGAAGCGCGGGCTCTGCTCGATGACGCGGCGGAGGATGGCGGTGCCGTCTGGGCCACCGTCGTAGGCGAGCGGCGTCTCGAAGGCGAAGGTGTCGCGCTGCAGCAGGGGCAGCTCGGAAGTGGGCACGTAGGGCACGACGGCGACGACCACGTCGACACGTCCCTCGATGTCGCGCGGCAGGGGCGCGAACAGGTCGCCGAGCTGGGCGTCCACGCCGTTCAGGATTGCGCAGGCGACCGAGCGCTCGTCCACGTCGGAGGCGAGGACTCGTGCGCCAGGGCGAAACGTGTGCAGGGTTTTGGCGATGGCGCCGCTGCCGGTGCAGAGGTCGACGGCGACGCCGCCCTCGGGCAGGCGCTCGACGGCACGGTGGGCGAGCTGCTCGCTCAGCCACCGCGGCACGTAGACGCCGGGCTGGACGCGGACGGGGACGCCGCAGAAGGTGACGCTGCCGGTGATCCAGGCGAGCGGCTCGCCGGTGAGGCGGCGAGCGACGAGCGCATCCAGCAGCGCGGCGTCGCCAGCGGCCGCCGCGATCAGCTCTGCGGCCTCCTCCTCGGCGGCGAGGAAGCCGGCGCGGGCGAGCAGGCCGGCGAGGTCGTGCTGCCTCGCCGGCCTGTCCTCAGCGTTCAGCCGCAGACGCCGGCGGCGAGGATGGTGGCGACCCGGGTGGGCTTGCTGATCATGGATGGCCTCCGATGCGGTTGCGACAAGGAGCTGGCACGGGTGACATGCTCGTCGATGCAGTCCGTCAGCCGTCGTCGTTGAAGGCGGCGCGGCGCAACTCGTCGAACAGCTCGACCAGCTCGGGCATCTGGTAGCGAGCCTGCAATCCCGATGGGTTGGGCAGCAGCCACAACCGCGACTCGCACATGCGCTCAGGCTGCAGGCCCAGCGCCGCGGTGCGCCTGCCCGTGGCGCCGCGATAGGCGAGCATGCCGAGGAAGGCGACGTAGCGCGGCGCGAATTTGCAGGCGAGCGCCTCGACGCGCTGCACACCCTCGCGCAGCTCCAGCGGGGTCAGCTCGCTCGCCGCGGCGGTGGCGCGCGGCACCAGGTTGGTGATGCCCACGCCCACGTCGAGCAGGCTGCGCTCGTCGAACGGCGACACCTGCCGCTCGGTGAAGCCGGCCAGGTGGATCACCTTCCAGAAACGGTTGCCGGGACGGCCGAAGTGGTGCCCGATGGCGGCGGTGTAGAGCCCGGGATTGATGCCGCAGAACACCACGTTCAGACCGGGCGCGACCAGGTCGGGCACGGTGGTGCCGCGCGCGGCCTCGAGCTGGGCGCGGGTCGGCTTCCACGGCGTGGTGCTGCCAGGGAACACGCCGCCAACCTTGCCAGAAGCGCACATCCGTGCGCGGCAACCGAATCGTGACAACCCGGCGGCGCGCCCCATCCGACAATGGCGGACGGCATGGGGCAGGGTGTGAAGATCCTCCGTTCCCGGCTGCGCCTGGTGCTGGCGTGGCGGGATACCCGCATGCTCTGCCTGATCTTTCTGATCAGCCAGATGCTCGACGTGATCACCACGCAGAGCGCGCTGCTCACCCACCGCTTCGAGGAGGGGAACCCGTGGCTGGCCGACGTGACCAACAACCACCCCTTCTTCGTCTACGGCGCCAAGCTCCTGCTCGCCGCCACCGTGCTCTGCGGGCTGCTGCTGCTGCGCCTGCGCTGGCGGCTGCGGCTGGCGGTGCTCACCGTGTTCACCCTGGCCAGCCTGGTGGCGCCGCTGACCAACGCCATGCGCATCCAGGGCTGGCTTTAGACTCTGCGCTGTCGATGGCCACTCAGGAGAAGCGTCGCAGCGAGCGGCTCGTCCCCGCCGCCCGTCCCCGCGCCCAGGAGCGCCCCGGCGTCGCCGACCGGGCGGCGCGGACCGCCGCGCTGGCGGTGCTGCGGCGCATGCGTCGCGGCGAGCTGGTGCTGGTCGACGGCGGGCAGACCCTGCGCTTCGGCTCCTCGGGCGGCGCCACTCCGCTCCGCGCCACGGTCACGGTGCGCCACCCGGGCTTCTACCGCGCCCTGCTCCGCGGCGGCAGCCGCGCCCTGGCGCTCAGCTACATCGATGGCGAGTGGGACTGCGACGACACCTTCAGCCTGACCCGCATCGCCTGCCTCAACCTGCGCACCATCGACGCGCTGACCACCACGGTGGTGCCGCTGCTCGCCCCGCTGCAGCGCGGCCTGCGCTGGTTCGACCGCAACACACCCGCGCGCAGCGTGCAGCGCGTCCGCCAGCACTACGACCTGGGCAACGACTTCTACGCGCTGATGCTCGACCCCACGATGATGTACTCGTGCGGGCTCTACGCCGACCCGGCGATGTCGCTGCACGAAGCCCAGGTGGCCAAGCTGGAGCGGGTCTGCCAGTGGCTGCGCCTGACGCCCGACGACCACGTGCTGGAGATCGGCACGGGATGGGGCGGCCTGGCGGTGCACGCCGCGCAGCGCTACGGCTGCCGCGTCACCACCACGACGATCTCGCGCGAGCAGCATGCGCACGCGGTGCGGCGGGTCGCCGACGCCGGGCTGCGCGGCCGCGTCACCGTGCTGCTCGAAGACTATCGCGACCTGCGCGGGCGCTACGACAAGCTGGTCAGCATCGAGATGATCGAGGCCGTCGGCGCGCATTACTTCGACAGCTACTTCGCCGCCTGCTCACGCCTGCTCGAACCGGACGGGCTGATGTTCCTGCAGGCCATCGTCACCTCGCACCGGCTGTACCGGTCCACCCGCTTCGGCCGCGGCTTCGCCAACGACGTCATCTTCCCCGGCGGCTGCCTGCCCTCCAACACCGCCATGCTCGACTGCGTCGGCCGGGTGACCGACATGCGGCTGGTCGACTTCGAGGACATCACCCCCGGCTACCCGCCGACGCTGCTCGCCTGGCGGCACAACGTCGACGCGCACGCCGAGCGCATCCGGGGGCTCGGCTTCGACGAGCGCTTCCTGCGCATGTGGAGGCTGTACCTGTCATTCTGCGCCGGCGCGTTCGCGGAGCGGCGCATCAACGACGTGCAGCTCCTGCTCGCCAAGCCGACGTATCGCGACGAAGAGGTGCGGCGGGGCTAGACGGCGGGTGTCTGTCCGGGAATGTTGAATTCCCGCTTGAGCTCGCTGCGCGCGATCGACATCTTGTGCACCTCGTCGGGCCCGTCCGCGAAGCGCAGGGTGCGAGCGTGCGCGTACATCTGCGCCAGCGGCGTGTCCTGCGACACCCCGGCGGCGCCGTGCGCCTGCATCGCCCGGTCGATCACCGCCAGGGCGACGCGCGGGGCGATCACTTTGATGGCGCTGATCTCGAAGCGCGCCCCGTCCTTGCCCACGGTGTCCATCAGCCACGCCGCCTTGAGGGTCAGCAGGCGTGCCTGCTCGATCTCCAGCCGCGACTCGGCGATCCAGTCCTGGATCACGCCCTGCTCGGCGAGCGGCTTGCCGAAGGCGACCCGCGACTTGACCCGCTGCACCATCGACTCGTAGGCGCGCTCGGCCATGCCGATGGCGCGCATGCAGTGGTGGATGCGTCCGGGGCCGAGCCGCGCCTGGGCGATGAGGAAGCCGCTGCCCTCCTCGCCGAGCAGGTTGCTCGCCGGCACGCGCACGTTGTCGTAGACCACCTCGACGTGGCCGTGGCCTTCGTCGTAGCCGAACACCGAGAGGGTGCGCAGCACCTTGACGCCGGGCGTGTCGATGGGCACCAGCACCATCGACTGCTGCATGTAGCGGTGGGCGTCGGGGTTGGTCTTGCCCATCACGATGAGGATGCGGCAGCGCGGGTCGGCGGCCCCGCTGGTCCACCACTTTCTGCCATTGACGACATATTCGTCGCCGTCGCGGGTGATGGCGGTGCGGATGTTGGTGGCGTCGCTGCTGGCCACGTCGGGCTCGGTCATCGAGAACGCCGAGCGGATCTGGCCTTCGAGCAGCGGCTCCAGCCACCGCTCCTGCTGCGCGGGGGTGCCGAACTGGGCGAGGATCTCCATGTTGCCGGTGTCGGGCGCGGCGCAGTTGAGCGCCTCGGGGGCGATGAAGCTGCGCCCGGTGATCTCGGCGAGCGGGGCGTACTCGAGGTTGGTCAGGCCCGCGCCCCAGCGCTCATCGGGGAGGAACAGGTTCCACAGGCCGCGCCTGCGGGCCTCGCGCTTGAGGTCCTCCATCACCGGCGGCGACGCGTGCGGGTCGTCGCCCGCGTGCACCTGCTCGACGAAGACGCGCTCGGCGGGGTGGACGTGGCTGTCCATGAAGTCGAGGAGCTTCGACTTGAGCTCCCTGACCTTCGCGGTTTCCTCGAAGTCCAACGTCACGCCTCCAGCCGGTCGTCCTGCGCAGTGCGCTGCCGCAGGGCATTCTGCCTTAAACGCAAAAGGGGGCCGGAGGATCGCTCCGGCCCCCTTCCTGACGACCGACGACTACGCGTCGTAGTAAAGGAAGAACTCGTACGGGTGCGGCCGCAGGGCGACCGGGTCGACTTCGCGCTCGCGCTTGTAGGCGATCCAGGTGTAGATGAGGTCCTCGGTGAAGACGCCGCCCTTCTGCAGGAACTCGTTGTCGTGCTCCAGGGCGTCGAGCACCTCGCTGAGCGACCCGGGCAGGTTCTTGACCTGCGAGGCCAGCTCGGGGTCGAGCTCGTAGAGGTCGGCCTCGACCGGCTTGGGGGGCTCGATCTTGTTGGCGATGCCGTCGAGACCCGCCATCAGCATGGCGCTGAAGGCGAGGTACGGGTTGCAGGTCGGGTCCGGCGAGCGGAACTCCAGGCGGCGCGCCTTGGGGTTGTCGCTGTAGGTCGGGATGCGCACGCAGGCGGAGCGGTTGCGCGCCGAGTACGCCAGCTTGATCGGCGCCTCATAGCCGGGCACCAGGCGGCGGTAGCTGTTGGTGGTCGGCGCCGCGAAGGCGAGCACCGCCGGCGCGTGCTTCAGCAGGCCGCCGATGTACCAGCGGGCCAGGTCGGAGAGCAGCGCGTACCCGTCCTTGTCGTAGAACAGGTTGGTGCCGTCCTTCCACAGCGACTGGTGGGTGTGCATGCCCGAGCCGTTGTCACCGAAGAGCGGCTTGGGCATGAAGGTCGCCGTGTAGCCGTTCTGGTAGCAGACGTTCTTGACGATGTACTTGTAGTTGAGGACGTTGTCGGCCATGCTCACCAGCGGGCCGTAGCGCATGTCGATCTCGGTCTGGCCCGCGGTGCCGACCTCGTGGTGGTGCACCTCGATGTCGATGCCCGCGTCGATCAGCGCCAGGGTGATGCGGCTGCGCAGGTCCTGCAGCTTGTCGACCGGCGGGACGGGGAAGTACCCCTCCTTGTAGCGCGGGCGGAAGCCGAGGTTGGGCATGCCGTTCTGGCCGCTGTTCCAGATGCCCTCGATGGAGTCGACGTGGTAGTAGCCCTCGTGGGCGTTCTGGTCATACCTGACCGAATTGAAGATGTAGAACTCGGCCTCGGGGCCCCAGTAGGAGATGTCGGCGACGCCCGAGTCGCGCAGGAACGCCTCGGCCTTGCGGGCCACGTAGCGCGGGTCGCGGCTGTACGACTCGCGGCGGATGGGGTCCTTGATGTCGCAGATGATCTGCATGGTGGGGACTTCGAGGCAGACGTCCACCATGGCGGTGTCGGGATCCGGGAAGAGCAGCATGTCGCTCTCGTGGATCTTCTGGAAGCCGCGGATGCTCGAGCCGTCGAAGCCGATGCCCTCGGCGAAGAGATCCTCGGTCAGCTCCCCCACGGGGATGCTGAAGTGCTGCCAGGTGCCGGGCAGATCGGTGAACCGGAAGTCCACGATCTTGACGCCCTGCTCCTTGGCCCGCGAGATGACCTCCTTGGGGGAGGTCTTCGGGGCCACGATGGACTCGTCGATGGCCATGCGCTTCTCCTGTCGCCTTGTGGTGCGCGCCCCCGGTCAGGTCGGGCGATGGGCACGCGTGGTCGCGGTCGTCGGGGCAAGGGTAGGAGGCCGGTGGGTCGGCCTGCCATGGACGGCGCGCCCGAAGGGTCGATGGTCGATCTTGTGCGTGGCGCACAGGGCGCGGCGGGAGCCCGCATGCTGACCTGTGGTGCGGCGCGCACACAGAAGAACAGAGAGCCCGCCTCTCTTGACCGGTCCGGCGACCGAGGACCGCCTGGCTAGGCGGTGGGGAGCGGCTTCAACTCAAGGAGCCGGGAGCGCGTCCCCTCCTTGTCCTTGAAGTAGTCCCGGTTGATCTCGGTGTAGACCGCCCACTGGTCGGGGACGTCCTCCTCGGCGAAGATGGCGTCCACCGGACAGGGATCCACACAGGCCCCGCAGTCGATGCACTCGTCGGGGTCGATGAACAGCATGCGGTCCTCGTCGGCACCGATGATGCAGTCGACCGGGCACACCTCGACGCAGGACTTGTCCTTGACGTCGACGCAGGTCTCGGCAATCACGTAGGTCATGGCGGCTGGGAGTCTAGCAAGCGCACCAGCGGACCTGATCAGACCGGCCTAGACTTTCGCTACATGAACATGCTCGAGGCGCTCGACCGCGCCGCGGAAGGGTTCTCCCGGCGGCTCCACGCCGCCACCGACAGCGACTGGACCAGGCCCACGCCGTGCACCGAGTGGGACGTCCGGGCGCTGGTGCTGCACGTGGTCGGCGGCGACCACATGACCGTGGCCCTGCTCGACGGGGCGACCAGTGAGGAGTCGATGGTGGCGGCTCAGGCGGCCGCGGCGGCTGCCGGAGAGCTGCGGGCCGCGTTCGACGAGAGTGTGGCGGCCCAGCGCGCCGCATTCGCGCGGCCGGGGGCGCTGGACGGGGTCGTGCACCATGTCGTCGGCGACGTTCCGGGGCGGATGCTGCTGGGATTCCGGCTGTCGGACATGCTGATCCACTCGTGGGATCTGGCCAGGGGGTTGGGGGTGGATGAGGCGCTCGATCCGGAGGTGGTCGAGCTGGTGTGGGGGTTTTCGGAGCCGCTCAGCGCGGGGTTGAAGAGGAGTGGGAGGTTTGGGGAGGGGGCGAGCGGGGAGCTCGGGGAAGAGGCGTCGCTGCAGGACAGGTTGCTGGACTTGCATGGGCGGCGGCCGTGAGGACGGCAACGGGAACCAAAGTTCTTTGGGGAAGCGGCGGCAACGGGAACGGGTTGCGCTTGAAATAGAGACGCCCCGCCGGGGACCGGGGAGGGTCCCAGACGGGGCGCCTTGTCGTCGCGAAGCGGGGCCTAGTGCCCCCAGTGCTCCGGCACGCGGTGCTGGACGATCTCGTCGCCCTTCTCACCGGTGCGGATGCGGATGGCCTCGTCCACCGGCATGACGAAGATCTTGCCGTCGCCCACCTCGCCGGTGCGAGCCGACTTGATGATGGCCTCGACGACCCCGTCGACCCGCGTCGCCGGGATCACGGCCTCGACCTTCACCTTGCGCTGCAGGGAGATGTTCGCCCTGGCCCCGCGGTACACCTCGGTGTAGCCGCGCTGCGCGCCGCAGCCGACCACCTCGGTGACGGTCAGGCCGGAGATGCCCAGGGCGTCGAGTGCGTCCTGCACGGCCTGCAGGCGGTCGGGACGGATGATCGCCTCGACCTTCTTCATGCGGGTCCCTCCACGGGCCGGGTTGCGGTCGTCAGCGTCCTCGCGGGCTCGGCGACTGCGTCAGGATGGATGTAGGCACCACCTGGCACCGGCATGAACTGTTCGGGGTATCCCCACATGCCGTGCTCGCTGATGTCAAGCCCGTCGATCTCGTGGCGTTCGCTGACCCGCAGGCCGACGGTCTTCTTGATGATCCAGAACAGCGCGAAGCTGAGCGTGAACACGGTCACGAAGCAGACCAGGACCGAGAGGGCCTGGACGCCGAGCTGGTGCGGGCCGGCGCCGTACGCCAGTCCGCCCTGGCCGACGCCGTTGAACTTGGCCAGCGCGGGATCGGCGAAGAAGCCGAGCGAGAGCGTGCCCCAGATGCCCGCCAGACCGTGGGCGCTGAGGGCGCCGACCGGGTCGTCGAGCACCTTGTCGATGAGCAGCACGCCGTAGACCACGATCACACCGGCGACGGCGCCGATGACCAGCGCGGCCCAGGGTTCGACGTAGCCCGAGGGTGCGGTGATGGCGACCAGCGCCGCGATGGCGCCGTTGCCGATCATGCCGACGTCCAGGGTGCGCTGGGCGAACCAGATGGCGCCCATGGCCGCGATGGCGCCCGCCGCAGCCGCCAGGTTGGTGGTGATGACGACGTCGGCGAAGTGCAGGTTGGTGGCGTTCAGAGTCGAGCCGGGGTTGAAGCCGAACCAGCCGAACCACAGGATGATGACGCCGAGCTGGGCCAGCGGCATGTTGTGGCCAGGAATGGCATTTGGCTTCTTGTCCCTGCCGTACTTGCCGATCCTCGGCCCGAGCAGGAGCAGGCCGGCGAAGCCCGCGGTGGCGCCGGTGAGGTGGACGACGGTGCTGCCCGCGAAGTCCTGGCCTCCCAGCGACATCAGCCAGCCGCCGCCGAACAGCCAGTGGCTGATCATCGGGTAGATGAAGCCGGAGAAGGGAATCGCGAAGAGGATGTAGACGATGAACTTGGTCCGCTCCAGCATCGTCCCCCACACGATCGCCAGCGAGACCGCGCAGAAGACGAACTCGAAGAACCACTGCGCCGCCGCCGGGATGGTGCCCGAGTCGAGCACGGTGCCGAGGTGGGTTCCGGGGTGGAACGTGGGCAGGAAGCCGGAGTGCCCGAGCACTTGTCCGATCCAGCCGGTCGACGCGCCGAAGGCGATGGCGAAGCCGACGAACCAGTACATCACCGACGAGATGCTCAGGTTGACGATGACCTTGCCGACCACGGTGCCGACGTTCTTCATCCGGCTGAAGCCGACTTCGAGCATGGCGAAGCCGGCCTGCATGAACATGACCAGCAGCGCGGCGACGATCACCCACACGGTGTCGGCGGCGACGCCGGCGGCTTGCGTGGCCGTCTTGTCATCGGCAGTCTGGGCAAGCACGGTCAGAGGGAGGGCGGCGGCCAGCCCTCCCAGCGCCAGTCCCAGCTTGATGCGAGTTCGTCCTACCACGGTCACCTCCATGCACGGATCAGCGGTGCGCGGTGCACAGGTCGTTTCCTGTTTGGCACGGTCCCGCGCAGCGTCGTCCGAGTCTCGGGGCAGGCGGGGGTGGAAACCTTCGCCGTGGTCGCACGAATTGCATGTCTGCGATCTTGTGCGTGACGCACAAAATCCCGACTGCTGCGCGTCGCGGCGGGGGGACCTGTGGGAGGATGGGTGCCCTCGTTCACAACCATGGAGGCGGGCGCCATGAGCTGCAGGCCGCTGGACACGGCTTTCAAGTGCTACGGGTGCGAGGAGAACCTGGCGCGCCAGGTCGAGATGAACCTGCACCACGGCGTGATGGTGGCCGCCGGCGGTTTCCAGGTGGCGGCCCTGCATCCGCCGCCCCAGCTGGAACCGGCTCAGGCTGCGAAGGCCAAACACGTTCGGGCGGTGTGTCCCAACGGACACGCCAACCTCTTCTACGTGGAGCCGCACCCGTGAGCGCCGCGCCGCCCTTCCCGCCGCCGCCCGCGGCCGGTTCGAGCTTCCCGCCCACGCATCAGATGTACCTCGATGCGGCCAAGACGCTGACGCCCGACAAGTCGCTGCAGAACATCGGCACCAGCGCCAAGCAGCTGATCGCCGGCGTCGCCACGGTCAGCACGGTGCTCGGTGGCCTCGGGCTGATCAAGGCCGACGGTCTGCGCGGCCCGTGGTGGGCCTACGCCGTGCCCATCGTGCTGACCGTGGCCAGCGTCGTGCTCGCCTTCCTGGCCACAGGGATCCACCGGACCAGCGTCAACTTCGACGTCGTCGAGGACATCGAATCCTTCTTCGACCGCGAGATCAGGCTGCGCGCCATCTTCGTCCAGGTCGGGACGGTGTGCTTCCTCGCCGCCCTGGTCTGGGCGGGCCTGGTCAGCGCCTGGTGGGGCGCCAAGCCGTCGCCGGTGTCGCCGCTGGTGCACACCACCTGGTCGGGCTCCGGCGCCGCTGCCAAGCTGAACGTCACCGCCCAGGTCAGCGACGCCAAGCCCGGCGGCATCGCCACCATGACCGTCACCGGCACGCGCAACGGCGGCACCGTTACCTTGCTCACCACCCAGGCGACCGTGGACAGCACCGGCAGCGCATCGTTCAACGACGACATCAGCGACGTCGCCGGCGTGAGCAGCGCCCAGGTGAGGGTCGACGCCGGGTCGGCTGTGACCACCACGCGCAGCCTGCCGTCGCCGAGCGCGAGCCCGACCCCCTGACCTAGCGCCGCGCGGCCGCCGCTGACGCCCGGGTGGCGGGCGCCTTGCCGTTGCCCGCCGGCCCATCCCCCTCCCCCGATGCCTGCAGCACCTCGCGCACCCGCAGGCAGAGGTGGAGGTTGAGCCGCACCTCGGGGTCGTCGAGGCGGAGGTGGCCGATCTCCTCGATGCGCCGCAGGCGGTAGAGCACGGTGTTGCGGTGCAGGTGGAGCAGCGCGGCCATCTCGGTCGGCGAGCCGTGGCAGCGGAAGAAGGCCTCCAGGGTCAGCATCAGCCCGGCGCCGGTGCGTTTGTCGTACTCCAGCAGCGAGCGGACCTGGTCGTCGTAGAAGTCGCGCAGCTCGGCGTGGCCCTGGAGCGCGTAGAGCAGGCGGTAGAGGCCCAGCTCGGCGAAGCCGATCACCCGGCCGGGGCCGAACAGTCGCGTGCCCATGGTCAGCGCCTGGTCGGCCTCGCGGTAGGAGGCGCGCACCCCGCCGATCCCCGGCTTGGGACGGCCGACGCCGACCGACACCTGGTCGCTGCCCACCGCGCCGCTGCACTCCATGCGCAGGTCGGAGGCGAGGCGGCGCAGCGCGGCCACCTCGACCGGGTCGTGCTGCGGCACCACCGCGGCCAGGGCCCCGCCGCGCACTGTGCACAGCGCACCAGGCGCGCGCCGCTTGATCCACCCGTGCCCGCCGAGCAGAAGTTGGTGGCGGATGCGCGAGGACGGGTCGCCGGCGCCGTCGACGCGAGCGAGCAAGACAACGGTGCCGCGGTCGAGTTCGAAGCCGAGCCGCTCGGCGCGCTCACGGACCACGTCCTCCGAGGAGTACGTCCCCGCCAGCAAGGATTCGACGAACTCGCCCTCCAGCTCGTCGCGGGCGCTGCGCACGGCGCGCTCGCGGTCGAGCTCGATGGCGCAGGCACTGGCGGCACGGGCGACGGCGAGGCGGGCCACCTGGTCGAGCCCCGCCTCGGGGGCGATCACCGAGATCAGGCCGCCGATGCCGTCGCGCACCGGGACGGGCGAGGTCAGCCGGGCCAGCCCGCCGGAGCCCAGCTTGAACTCGTGCACCGGCGGGTCGGAGGCGAGCAGGGTGACGCTCTCCGCCCAGCGCCGCACCGGCGCGTGGTCGCGCTCCAGGCCCTCCAGCACCGCGGGAACCTGGGCGCCCTCGGAGACGTGGCGCACCTTGCCGTCGAGGTCCTGCCAGGAGACGGCGTGGCCGGTGATCTCGGCGAGTCGCTCGACGATGGCGGGCATGCCCGCACCGGCCAGCGCCAGCTCCATGAGCTGGGTGTGCAGCTCCTGCTGGCGTTCGTGCAGCAGGGTGCGCTGTTCGAGGATGAAGCGGACCACGCGCTGCTGCACGTCGTTGGCGTGCGACGACTCGGGGAGGCGGAGCAGCGGCATCAGCAGCGTGTCGGCGAGGGCGATGCTGTTGGCGGGCACGTCGCCGATCACCGCCATGCCGACGCCGCCGTGGTCGGCGAAGCTCTGCATCACCTGGGTGAGGTCGAGGCGCTCGTCGAGCAGCTTGATGCTCTTCACCGGCACGAAGGCCATCTCGCCGCCCTTGACGGACTCGAAGGCGGGTGGCCGGGTGCGCAGCGCGGTGGCCCACTCGACGCGGCGTTCCAGGCCCGCGCCGCCACCGAGCAGCTCGGTGTTGGGCGGCAGCGCGCCGCGCCAGATGTCCTTGACGGTGATCACTGGTGTGCTCTCAGCCCCCGCTCACGCCCTTTCGAGGTACTGCGCGACCTCCCACGGGGTCACCTGCTGGCGGTACTCGCGCCACTCCACCAGCTTGGCCTCGAGGAAGCGCTCGGCGAGATGGTCGCCCAGCGCGTCGAGGACGACGTCGTCGGCGCGGAAGGCCTCGATGGCGTCCTTGAGGTTGTCGGGCAGCACGCCGACGTTGCGGCGCTCCAGCTCCACGTCGTCGAATCCGTAGAGCGCCTCCTCGACCGGCGGCGGCAGCGGCAGGCGGCGCTCGATGCCGTCGAGACCGCAGCGCAGCATCACCGCGTAGGCGAGGTAGGGGTTGCACGACGGGTCGGGGCTGCGCAGCTCGATGCGCGTCGCCTCCGAACGGGCGACGTGGGGAACGCGCACCAGCGCGCCGCGGTTGGTCCGCGCCCAGCTGACGAACACCGGCGCCTCGAAGCCGCGCACCAGGCGCTTGTAGGAGTTGACCAGGGGCGCGGTCACCAGGCACATGCCGGCGGCGTGGTGGAGCTGTCCGGCGATGAAGTGCTTGGCGACGTCGCTGAGGCCGTACTCGTCGCGTGGATCGGCGAAGGCGTTGCCGCCACCGGCCACCTCGGCGAGGCTCTGGTGGACGTGCATGCCGCTGCCGTTGACGTCGCGGAACGGCTTGGGCATGAAGCTGGCCAGCAGTCCGGCCTGCTGGGCCACGGCTTTCAGCGTGTAGCGGAAGGTGACCACGTCGTCGGCCGACTTGAGCGCGGGCGCGGCGCTGAAGTCGATCTCGTGCTGTCCGCCGGCGACCTCGTGGTGCACGGTGTTGACCTCGATGCCCAGCGCCTGCAGCGAGGAGACCATCGCCTGCCGGACGGTGACCGACTGGTCGGTCGAGAAGTCGAAGTAGCCGGCGCGGTCGTTGGGCAGCGGCTCGACGCCGCCGTCGGCGCCGCGGCGGAGCAGGAAGAACTCGATCTCGGGGCCGCAGCGGTAGTCGAAGCCCAGCGCCCGGGCCTGGTCGGTGATGCGCCGCAGCGCGCCGCGGGGGTCGCCGGGGTACTCCTCGCCGTCGGGGGTGTGCGCCCAGCAGATGATCCGGGCGGTGGGCGGGGTGCCCGCCCAGGGGAGCAGGCGGTAGGTCTCCAGGTCGGGCATGAGGTACATGTCCGACTCGGCGGTGCGGGCCACCGACTCGACGCTCGACCCGTCGAACCAGGTGCCGTGCTCGATGGTGTCGGGCAGGTCCTCGGCCGGGATGGTGACCGTCTTCACCGCGCCCATGACGTCGGTGAACTGGAGGTCGATGTAGCGCACGCCCGCCTCTTGGGCGCGCCGCAGCACGTCGGCGGCGAGGCTCTGCTCGATGCGGCTGACCATGGCTGATCCGCTCCCTGGGCTGTGACGTGGCGACGCGGCTGCGTGCGTGGCGCACAAAGTATGACGAGGGATTCATGGTACGGCGCCCGCCCGGCCCGCGATCTGGAGCGCAGTGACCAACTTGGGGGCGGTCGGCTTGGTGCGCTGCGCCTAAAGCCTTGGGTGGCTCATCCGGTGTGGGCGGCGCCGGGCTTGGGGAACTGCCCGGGGCGGCGTCCGGGGCCGGGCGGTCCGGCGAAGGCCTGGGCGATCGCCATCCACTCCTGTGCCGCCTCGCCCTCGACGCGGAGGTCGGTGTCGGCGAGGTGGCGGCGCTGGGTGGTGACCAGGCAGAACTCCTCGGCGTCACCGCTCACCCGCGCGGGCGCGTCCTCCGGGCCCCACGTCCACGTCTCGCCGCCGGGCGCGCGCAGCTCGACACGCACCTCCTGCTCGGGCAGCGGGCGGCCGTGCTGTGCGTAGTTGAAGGCGCGCGCCCGCACCGCGATGTGGGCAATGTGCCTGAGGCGCGGCGTCGGCTGGCGCTTGACGTGCAGCGCGTCGGCGACGTCCTGGCCGTGGATCCACGTCTCCATGAGGCGGGCGCTGAGGAAGGAGACGGCGCTCATGGGCGGGCCGTACCAGGGGATGCGCGCCTTGGGGTCGACGAACCGGGCGCTGTCGAGCAGCTCGGCGCGGCGCTCGCGCCAGAGGGCGAGCAGCTCGGCGGGGGCCAGAGCGCGCCCCTCCTCCACCGTGCGCGCCATCCAGCCCTCGGGGTCGGCGAGCAGCCCGGCCAGCCCGGCGTTGAAGCCCTCGGGGTCGCTGAGCGCCCGCACCGCCTCGCGGTCGAAGAAGGCGAGGTGGCCCACCTGGTCGCGCACCGCCCAGCCCTCCGCGGGCGTCGGCGTCTCCCATGCCGCCGCGTCGAGCGGGGCGACGATGCGGTCGAGGTCGTCGTGCTCGGCGGCGAGGTCGGCGAGGATCGAGGCGAAGAGGTCGGGCCCGCTCACCCGCGCATCATCGCAGGCGGCCGCGGGCGATCACGGGCCGCCGCCGCGGGCGCGGCGCATGCGCACCGCCCACGTTGCCGCGGGTGCGCCGAGGACGATCAACACCGCCAGGCCGGCAAGCAGCAGCGGGCTGGGGCTGGAGGGCGGGCTGCCGCCGCCGCCACCGCGGCCGGAGATGGCGATGGCCACCGGTGGCGTGGTGTCGGCCACCGACGTGTGCGACGGCGTCGAGGTCGGCGCCGCGGTGGGAGTGGCCTGGGCGACGGCCAGCGCGGTCGAGTGCGGCGCTGCGGTGGGAGCGCTGCCGCGTGGCGTCGCGGTGTGCGCCGGCGTGGGGCCGCTGCCGTGCGTGCCTCCGGATTCGCCGCCGGGCCGGATGGGTGTCCCGGCGGGGCCGCCGCACGTCGTCGAGGGCGCGACCCCGAGCGCCGCCGCGGCGTCGAGCTCCTTGACCGTGCCGCTGGTGCCGCCGCCGTTGCGCGACGTGGCGCTGCTGACCAGGCGCTGCATCGCCGTCTGGTTGTCCATGCCCTTGGCCATCAACAGGGCCAGGGTGCCGGCGACGTGGGGTGCGGCGAAGCTGGTCCCCTCGTTGCTCAGCGAGTAGGCGTTCTCCGAGTCCGGGCCGGTCCCGACCCGCAGGTACGTCGACACGATGTACGGCCCCACGCCGTCGGGTCCGGCGGGCTGGGTGCTGTTGAGGTCGTCGCCTCCTGGTGCGTAGAGCTGCACCTTGCTGGCACTGGCGCCGAGCCGTGAGGTGTTGGAGTAGTAGGCGACCTCGCCGGCCGGCCCCAGCGCGCCGACCACCAGCGCGGTGTTGCCCACCTGGTACTCGTTGCCCGCCGGGCTGGAGTTGTTGCCTGCGGCCACGGCCACGGCGACACCCTTGCCGTATGCGTACTGGATGGCCCCGGGGATGCTGCTGCCACCCGTCGCCTGGAGGACGAGCGGCACCTCAGGACCGATGCTCAAGTTGATCACCTTGACGCCGGGATAGTCGGCGGCATAGCGGATGCCGGCGGCGACGTCGCTGTCGGACCCGGTGGCGTTGCCGGTGTTGGGGTCCTGCTTGAGCACCTTGACCACCAGCACCTTGGCGTCCGGCGCGACCGAGGCGATGCCGTTCTTGTTGTCGGTCAGTGCGCCCATGATCCCGGCGGTCTCGCTGCCGTGGCCGTTGTCGTCCTCGACTGCGGCGGCGTCGCCGGTGGCGCTGCTCTGCGAGCCGTCGCCGTTGAGGAATGCGGCGCCGGCGATCAGCTTGCCCTGGAGGTCGACGTTCTCCATGTTGGCGCCGCTGTCGACGTCGGCGATGGTCACGCCCGCTCCAGTCGACGCGCACCAGGCGGCGGGGGCGTTGATGCTCGCCACCGCCCCTGTGAGTCCCCACTGCTCCTGATAGACGAAGAACCAGTCCGACGGTGAGGAGGTCGCCGCCAGCGCGGGCACCGGCACCACCAGGGCGAGAGCGGCCGCCACGCAGGCGAGGGAGATCGCCGTTCGCTTCACATACCGTGTGACGACCGCGCCGCGCTCAACCTTGCGTGCGCAGGTGCGCGGGAATGGCGTGATTGCGGCAGATCTCCGCGTAGACGGCGGCGCTCGGCTTGGCGCAGCGCCGCAGGGTGACGGGCTCGACGGAGGACAGCCCGAAGCGCTGGCTGAAGCCCTCGGCCCATTCGAAGTTGTCCCACGCGGTCCAGTGCACGTAGCCGCGCACGTCGACGCCATCCGCCATGGCGCGATGCACCGCGGTGAGGTGGTCGACGATGTAGGCGGGACGCAATTCGTCGTGGTCGTCGGCGACGCCGTTCTCGGTGATCACGATGGGCAGGCCGCCCGATTCGCGCGCGACCAGGTGCAGCGCGTGGCGCAGGCCCTCCGCGTCGATCGCCCAACCGAAGCTGCTCAGCGGCCGGTCGGGACGCGGGCGCTGGCGGGCGAACAGCTCACCCGGACGGGCGATGTCGAAGGAGAGCACGTCGTCGCAGTAGTGGTTGAGGCCGACGTAGTCGAGCGAGCCGGCCAGTCCGGCGATGCGCTGCCCGATCCCGATCGGCGGCTCCAGCCGGCCGCTGCGGCAGATGCGCAGCCACCAGCGGTTGAACAGGTGATCGGGCAGCGCGGCGACGGCGCGGTCCAGCGGCGACGCCGGGTTGGCGGGGAACAGCCCGCGAACGTGGTGCGCCACCGAGATGCGCGCCTCACGTCCGTGCGCAGCGGCGACGCGGCGCAGCGCCAGCGTGGCCGCGGCGTGCATGCGCGCCAGGCCGCGCAGCGTCGCAAAGGTGCGCCGCAGCGACCGCTCGCCGGGCGGCCACTCACCGCGCAGGTGGCCGACGGTGGCAAGCACGACGGGCTCGTTGACGGTGATCCACCAGCGCACACCGGCGCCGAAAGCCTCGGCGCACGCCGCCGCAAACCGGGCGAAGCGCAGGGGTGCACGCGGCGCGGCAGCGCCACCCGCGTCCGCAAGCCATAGCGGAAAGGTGAAGTGGTGCAGGGTGACCAGCGGCTCCATGCCCAGCTCGCGACACAAACGCACCACGTCGGCATAGTGGGCCAGTGCCGCAACGTCGAACTCGCCCTCGCGCGGCTCGACCCGCGACCACTCCACCGAGAAGCGGTGCCCGTTCTGGCCAGCAGCGGCCAATTCACGCAGGTCATCGCGATAGCGCGCGAAGTGGTCGACGGCGACGCGCGACGTGGAGCCATCCTTGATGCGCCCCGGCTGCCGCTCCCAGCGCGACCAGTCGTTGACCGTGCCGCCCTCGACCTGGTGCGCCGCCGTGGCGCAGCCGAACAGGAACCCCTCGGGGAACCTCAGCTCACCAGCGGGCGCCGCCAAATGCGCGAACGGCTACGCGAAGGTCTGCATCAGCGAGTCCCACCCGGCGCGGTCGATGCGCAGGTCGTCCTCGCCCATCTGCACCAGCGGCCTGGTGGCAACGTGCTCACGCGCGAGCAGGTCGGAGGCCTCGGGCTTGACGTAGAGCAGCCCGGTCACCAGCTCTCCGCGCTCGCGGGCCTCGCGGATGACGCGCACGGCGTCGCCGGCGTCGGTGGCGTCGTAGTCCTCTTCGAGCTTGCGCAGCAGGATGTGCGAGCCGTCCTGCAGCTCGACGTCCTGCACGGTACCCGGCTCGTAGTCGATCAGCACCTCCTCGTAGGAGGCGATGAAGTCCGGAGTGTGCAGCAGGAAGTCGTGCTCCTTGACGTAGGCGTACGACTTGGTCGAGCCCTCGTGGTCGTTGAAGGTGACGCACGGCGAGATGACGTCGAGCACCGCCGTGCCGCGATGTGCGAAGGCCGCCTCCAGCAAGGGGACGAGCTGCTTGCCGTCACCGCTGAAGGAGCGGGCCACGAAGGTCGCGCCCAGCTCGATGGCCAGGCCGCAGACGTCGATGGTCTCGAACTCGTTGACCTGGCCCTTCTTCATTTTGGAGCCGAGGTCGGCGGTGGCGGAGAACTGGCCCTTGGTCAGCCCGTAGCAGCCGTTGTCCTCGACCACGTAGGTGCAGTCGAGGTTGCGCCGCACCATGTGGCAGAACTGGCCGAGGCCGATCGAGGCGGTGTCGCCGTCGCCGCTGATGCCCAGCACCAGCAGGTCGCGGTTGGCCAGCTTGGCGCCGGTGGCCAGCGAGGGCATGCGGCCGTGCACGCCGTTGAACCCGTGGGCGCGGTCGACGAAGTAGGCGGGCGTCTTCGAGGAGCAGCCGATGCCGCTCATCTTGGCCAGCATGTGCGGCTCGACGCCGAAGTCGTAGAGCGCCTTGATCAGGTTGTTGGTGATCGAGTTGTGGCCACAACCGGCGCAAAGTGTGGTCGGCGCGCCCTTGTAGATCTCGCGGGTCAGGCCGAGGCGGTTGGTGTTGGGTGCGGGAGTGGCGACAGCCATGGCGTTATGCGGACCTCTGGACTTTCACCGCGGCGGGACGCTCAGCGTCGAGCACCGGGTCGGTGATGGCGTGGGCGTCGATGGGGACGCCGTTGTAGTGGCGGATGGAGACCATCTTGTCGATCAGCCGGCCGGACAGCTCCTGGCGGAGCAGCGAGTACATCTGGCCGTCGCGGTTCTGCTCGACCACGTAGACGCGGTCGTGGCGCTCGATGAACGCCGCCACCTCGGGTGAGAACGGCAGCGCGCGCAGGCGCATGTAGTCGACGTCGACGCCCGCGTCGCGGAGCTGGTCGCGCGCCTCCAGCACCGCGAAGTGCGAGGAGCCGAAGGCGAGGATCGCGGCCGGGTTGCCCTGCTCGTCGATCACCGGCTCGGGCACCCACTCGCGCGCCGTCTCGTGCTTGCGCGCAATCCGGTCGAGCACGCGCTGGTAGACCTCGGGGCGCTCACTGTAGCGGGCGTCCTCGTCGTGGCCCGAGCCGCGCGTGAAGAAGCCGGCCTCGGTGCTGGGCGTCCCGGGCAGGGTGCGCCAGGGGATGCCGTCGCCGTCTGTGTCGCGGTAGCGGCCCCAGGCCTTCACCTTCTCCAGCGCCTCGGCGTCGAGCACCTTGCCGCGGTCGTAGGCCTTCTCCGGGTAGGGCAGCGGGTCGGCCATCCAGAGGTTCATGCCCAGGTCGAGGTCGGTGAGCACGAACACCGGGGTCTGGAAGCGGTCGGCGAGGTCGAACGCCTCCATGGCGAACTCGTAGTTCTCCTCGGTGCTCCCGGGCAGCAGCACGATGTGCCGCGTGTCGCCGTGGGACAGGGTGTAGGCGAAGGCGACGTCGCCCTGCATGGTGCGCGTGGGCAGGCCGGTCGACGGCCCGACGCGCTGCACGTCGAAGATCACCGCGGGCAGCTCGGCGTAATAGCCAAGTCCGGCAAATTCTGCCATCAGCGACAGGCCCGGGCCGCTGGTCGAGGTGAACGCCCGCGCCCCCGCCCAGGTGGCGCCGAACACCATGCCGATCGCCGCCAGCTCGTCCTCCGCCTGGATGACCACGTAGCGCTTCTCGCCGCTCTCGTGGTCGGTGCGGAAGCGGTCGCAGTAGGCGATGAAGTTCTCGCAGAGCGACGAGGACGGGGTGATCGGGTACCACGCCGCCACCGTGGCGCCGCCCATCAGCGCGCCCAGAGCCGAGGCCTGGTTGCCCTCCATGAGGATGCGCCCGTCGGTGAGGCCGGTCATCCGCTCCAGCCCGTAGGCGTCGCGCTTCTCCAGGTTCTCGGCGGCGTAGTCGTAGCCGACCATCACCGCCTGCATGTTGGTCTCGACCGCCGCGGGCTTCTTGCGGAACTGATCGAGAAGCGCACTGCGGATGGCCTCGGTCTCGATGCCCAAGAGCTGCGCCAGCACGCCGACGTAGATCATGTTGGTGAGGTACTTGCGCAGCCCCTCGGCGCTGATCTTCTCTTTTGCGAGCTGGGCGAACGGCACCGCGTAGTAGGTGAGGTCGTCGCGCGCGGTCGGTCCCGCCACCGGGTACTTGGCTTCGTGGATGACCACGCCGCCGCTCTTCACCCCCGCCACATCGGTGTTCCAGGTGCCGATGTTGAGCGCCACCAGGATGTCGACCTCGCGGCCGCGGCACTGGTACCCCTGGGGCGACACCCGCACGTCGAACCAGGTGGGCAGCCCCTCGATGTTGGAGGGGAAGACGTTCTTCGGCGCGACCGGGATCCCCATGCGGAAGATCGCCTTGGTCAGCACCAGGTTGGAGGACTGGCTCCCCGAGCCGTTGACGGTGGCGGCCTGGATGGTGAGGTCGTTCACCACCCGGGTTGGGATGGACATGGGCTGGCGGTTCTCCCCCAGGCCGGCGGCGCGCGGACGGGCGCCCGAGATTCGCAGGTGCGGAGCGGCCGTGGCACGGGCCGGCTGCGAACGGGTGCCGTCCGAGCCCGGAAGCGGCCCGGATGGCGTGATTCTGAGAGGCAGTCTACGCGCTTCCCGAACCGACTCCGCGGATCGGGCCGAGCGGACGTTCGCCACCTCCCACGACGTCCGGCCGCCCAAGCTTGAGTTTCCCGATTGATTTAGTCAACAATCTAGCGCGCCCGCCCCCACGGAGACAACCCCGTCGCCCAGGTCGCAGGCACGCCGGGGTGCGCGAGAAACGGCGAGGGACTCGACAGTCATCGACCAGTAGGTCAGTACCAAAGGTCGCGACGCGAGCTTGTAGGCGCACTGCGAGCCGCACACTTACACTTCGATTCCCGGTGCGCAGCCGCCGGTTATTCGATGACGGACACACCTCTTTACCGACCCGGCTCCGACGAGGACTTCAACCGCCTCTATCGAGACTCGCACGCACGGATTCTGCGCACCCTGGTGGCGGTGCTCGGCGACGTCGGCGCCGCCGAGGACTGTGTTCAGGATGCGTTCATCAAGGCCTACAAGGCCTGGCCGCGCTGGCAGCCCGACGCCCCCGCCGAGGCCTGGCTGCACCGCATCGCCATCCGGGTGGCGATCTCCCACCGCCGCCGCGAGAAGCTGCGCGAGACCGGCTCGCTGATCCTCCACCTCGGCCGCGGCGGCGCCGACCCCGCCGAGGAGCTGGCCGCCCACGACCTGCTCGCCGCGCTGCGCCGCCTGCCCCCCGACCAGGCCGCGGCGGTGGTGCTGCGCCACCACCACGGCTACAGCAACCGCGAGATCGCCGCCGCCCTGGGCGCGCCGGAGAGCACGGTGGCCGCCCGCCTGGCCGCCGCCAAGCGCAAGCTGCGCGACGACCTGGGCGTCGCCATGCCCCTCGCCGAGCTCGACGCCACACCGATTTCGGGGGCGAGTCGTTAGTTCGAGCCCGCCGTGCGTTCTCCATGCAGACGGATCATCACCGCGTGTGAGGACATGGGCGACAACTTCGACCGCTGGCTGGAGGACGAGCTGGGCAAGCGCCTGGATTCGATCGACCCCGGCTATGTCGCGCCCCGCTACCTCGCCAGTGGCCGCCGCGGATCGCATCGCGGACGCGTCGGCTTCCTCGCCGGACTGCCCCTGCCCGCGCTGCTGACCACCAAGGTCGCCGCGGCAAGCATGGTGGTGCTCGCCGCCACCGGCACCGGGGTGGCCGTCAAGACCGTCACCACCGGTACGGCCAACCCGCTGGTCTGGGGCCAGCAGGTCAAGACCCAGGTCGACAAGTGCAAGGACGCGCTGCCCGCCGGCCAGCACGGCATCGGCGAGTGCGTCAGCACCTTCGCCACGCAGCACGGCTCGTCGACCAGCAGCAGCGCCAGCTCGCACAGCGACTCGAGCCGTGACTCGAGCAGCAGCACCACCACCGGCAACGGAAACGGGAACGGGGGCGACAACAACGGCAAGGCCAAGGGCAAGCCCACGGCGCAGCCGACACCCCAGGGGCAGAGCGACACCCATCCGACACCCCAGGGCCAGAGCAGCAGCCACCCCACGCCTCCCCCGCACCCCACGCCTCACCTCGGGAGCCCCAGCACGGGTGGCAACGCAGCGGCCACGGGAGCAACAACGCCGTGACCGCCGCACGGCCGCGGGCGAGAGGGGCGCGCAGCGACGACTGACCTGAGGGATGCACGCGGCTGCCCCTGCCGTGCATTCCAACGGAAGGTCGCCGTCTGCTCGCCCTTCTCGCCCGTGCTCCCGCCCTCGATTGGTCAGATGATGTCGCGCCGCGCGGTCACGCCGGCCGCTGCGGCGACCAGCAGCGCGAGTCTCGGCAACGGCCTCATGGGACCCCGGGCACGACCCTGCAACGCCGCTCGGCAAGCGCCGTTCGGGCCGCTACGCTCGCACTCGTCATGATGTCTGCCCTCCACGGACACACCGAGTACGCGATCGTCGCCCTGGTCGGGTGGATCATCCTCTACCTGGTCTACAAGTTCGCCTGGCGGCGCGACTTCGGGCTGCCGGTGCGCCGCCGCCTGCTCGCCCGCCGCCTCGTCGTCGAGCGCGACCAGGTCGCCTTCGTCCCCTTCTGGTGGACCGACCTGCAGGTGCAGCGCGCGGTCAACGGCTACTGGAAGCGCACCCTCAAGCGCAGCTTCGAGAAGCCGTTGCTCTCGCGGGAGATGTAGCCCGCCCCCCGTCCGTATCATGCTGCGGGGATGATCGTCGAGAACGCGTTCACGGTCGCAGCCCCGTTGGACGACGTGTTCGACACCCTGCGCGACGTGCGCACCATGCTCCCCTGCTTCGATGCGCGCATCACCGAGGTGGTCGACGGCCACACCGCCCGCGGCGAGGTCACCATCGCGGTCGGCGAGGAGAGCATGGTGTTCCGTGGCACCCTGCGCGTCGGCGAGGCCGACCGCGAGGCCGGCGCGATCACCTTCGAGGCGTCGGGACGCGGCGCCGGCGAGGCCAGCGCGCGCGGCATCCTGGCGGTGCGCTTGCGGGAGGCGGAGGGCAGCACCGCGGTGGCCATGCAGGCCGACGTCGACCTGGACGGCGCGCCGCTGCGCATCGAGGGCGCCTCGGGCGCCGCGGTCGAGCTGCTGGCAAGGCTGGGCGAGGAGGTCACCCGGCGCATCGACGTCGAGGTGCCCCACGTGCGCGGCACGGTGCGGCTGATGGCGCCGCCGGTGCCGTCGCCCGCGGACGCGCCCGCCAACCTGCCCGACGCGGTCGCCGGCGAGGTGCGCCGCCGCCCCTGGGTGGTGCCCGCTGCGCTGCTCGGCCTGGCCGTTGCCGCGGTGGTGCTGCGCAGCCGCCGCAGCGGAGACTGAGCCCGGCTAGACCCCCAACGCCTGGAACAGCCGGTCCGTCTCCTGGGGGCCGCCGACGGTGATGCGCAGGCGGTCGGGAATCGAGGTGAAGTGCCGCACCAGGATGCGCTGCGCGCGCAGCTTCTCCTGCGCGCCGCGTGCGTCGCCGTCGGGGGGACGGGCGAAGACGAAGTTGGCGCCGGAGTCGGGCACGTCCCATCCGGCGCGGCGCAGCCGGGCGGTCAGCCGGTCGCGCTCGGCGACGACGGTTTCGACGATGGCCCGATGGTGCGGCTCGTCCTCCAGCGCGGCCAGCGCACCCGCGATGGCGCAGCGGTCGAGCGGGTAGGAGTCCTTGACGGCGGCCAGGTCCGCGATCAGGTCCGGCGAGCCGATCGCGTAGCCGACGCGCAGGCCCGCCAGCGCGTGCGCTTTGGAAAAGGTGCGCAGCACCAGCATGTTGTCGTGCCCGTCGAGCCGGGGGACGAAGGAGGCGGGGGCGAAGTCGGCGTAGGCCTCGTCGACCACCACCACGCCCGGCGCAGCACCGAGCAGCTCCTCCAGCGCGTCGGGCGGCATCCACACGCCGGTCGGCGAGTTGGGGTTCACCGCGAAGCGGAGTGGGCCGGGCACCTCGGCCAGGGCGGCGGGCAGCGCGAAGTCGCCGTCCAGCGGCACCTCGACCGCACCGACGCCGAACACCCGCGCCAGCACCGGGAACAGCGAGTACGTCGGGTACGGGTAGACGACCGCGTCGCCCGGCTCGCAGAAGGCGCGAAAGCAGCAGTCGATGGCCTGGTCGGCGCCGTTGAGCACCAGCACCTGGTCGGTGCGAACCCCGTGGTAATGCGCGAGGGCGCTGCGCAAGGGCTCGGCGAACGGATCCGGGTAGCGGCGCAGCCCGGCGGCCGCCTCCATCACCGCGGCGGCCACGTCCGGCGACGGCGACAGCGGCGATTCGTTGGTGTTGAGCTTCAGCCAGGAGTCGTCATCCGGCGGTTGCTCGCCCGGCACGTAGCCGAACTCAGGGCCGAGCGAGGCCCGACGGAACCGGCTCAACGAGCCGCCGCTACTCGGCGGCGCCGGGATCGCCGGCCGCTTCACCCGCATCGGCACCGCCGCCCCCACCACGCCGGCGGCGACGGCGCTTGCCACCGCCCGCACCGGGCGCCGCCGCAGCCGTCAGATCCTCGCGCGCGAGCTGCGCCGCGGGCACGGCCTGCATGGCGCCGATGTCCGGCAGCCACACCATCACCAGCTCCTTGGGCACGTTGATGTCGCGTACGATGCCCTCGCCCTCGGGCAGCTCCACCGTCGCCCCCACCTTGGGCAGCACTCGCTTGACCTCGACGTACTGCTCGTTCTCGTACACCAGGCAGCACTTGAGCTTTCCGCACATGCCGTTGAGCCGCGACGGGTTGAGCGGCAGCCCCTGCTCCTTGGCGTGCTTGATGGAGACCGGCACGAACTCCTTCAACCACGACGAGCAGCAGAGCCGGCGCCCGCAGGGCCCGTACCCGTCCTGCATCTTGGCCTCGTCGCGCGGGTAGATCTGGCGCATCTCCACCCGGCAGTGGAAGACGCCCGCCAGGTCCTTGGCCAGGTCGCGGAAGTCGACGCGCCCGTCGGCGGAGAAGTCGAAGAGGATGCGCTGCCCGTCGAAGCTGGGCGTGGCGGTGACGATCTTGAGGTCGAGCCCGAACTGCTGGGTGTGCTCCTTGGCCAGGCGCACCTGCTCGGGCACCTTCGCCTCCAGCTCGCGCTTGTGGGCGAAGTCCTCGTCGGTGGCGACGCGCTCGACCGGCTTGAGGTCGGCTGGCAGCAGCGGCTGGGCGACCTCGGAGGCCTCCAGCACCACGGTGCCGATCTCCGGCCCGCGCCCGGTCTCGGCGACCACCTGGGTGCCCATGGCGAACGGCTCGGCGGGCGCGACGTAGTAGTTGAGCGGACCGTTGCGACGGAACTTGACGCCGATGACCTGGGGCATGGGTGGTTCCCGCGGTTATCCGCGGCGCGCGGTGGTGCGCCGGCGGGGGGTTGCTGATCGTGGCTGGGCGGCCGGGCCGAGCTGGGCCGGGTCGCGCTGCGCCGCCGCGACGTGGGGCGGCGCCGGGTCGGTGGCGAAGACGTCGAGGAAGAGCACCTCGTAGGTCAGCCGGGGAATAGAGTACGCCGCCAGCTGGTCGGCGGCTTCGACGCAGCGGCCGAGGATCTCGGCGATGCGCCCGGGCGGGAGCGCCTCGGCCCAGCGCTCGGCCGCGGCGCGGTGGTCCTGCCAGACGAGCAGCTCGGGCGCTCCCCCCGCCAGGCAGGCGACGTCGCGCACGAAGCCGGCCCAGGCGGTGACGTGGCGCATGGCCACCTCGCGACCCTCGGCGCCCTGGCTGGGGGCGAGCGCGTCGGCGGCCTTCATGGCGTGGGCGCGTCCCCCGCCGCCCGCGGCGATGAAGGCGTCGACCGCCTCGACCTCAGCGCGCAGGGCGCCGGGCTCGGTGGCCAGGGTGAGCGCGCGTCCGGGGCGGCCGCCGCTGAGCGCCGCGGCGGTGCGGGCGAGCTGGGGGTCGACATCGCGCGTGTGCTGCAGCCAGTCGCTGATCTCGGCGGCGGTGAGCGGCGCGCAGGCGAGCTGCTGGCAGCGGCTGAGGATGGTCGCCGGCATGCGCTCGGGATGGGCGGCGCAGAGGAACAGGTGGGTGCCCGGCGGGGGCTCCTCCAGCGTCTTGAGCACGGCGTTGGCGGCCTG
Source organism: Candidatus Angelobacter sp. (assembly GCA_035569495.1). Taxonomy (GTDB): domain Bacteria; phylum Chloroflexota; class Dormibacteria; order Aeolococcales; family Aeolococcaceae; genus DASRDZ01. The sequence goes on from DATMMX010000011.1 coordinate 83,369, forward strand.
CTCGGTGAGGCGGTCGGCGCGGCCGAGCACGGCGACACGGGCACCGCCCGCGTATGCGCGCAGGGTGAGGAAGTCCTGCAGGCTGGGGCCCTCCTCGGCGTTGCCGCCGCCGGCGCGGACCCGGTCGATGCCGATGCGCTCGGCCTCGGAGTCCTCCAGCCAGTGGTCGGGGTGCGCCTGCAGGCCGCCGGGCCAGTGCTCGGCGTCGAGCGCGGCGGCGGCGAGGGCCTCGGCGAGGGTGGTCTTACCCACGCCCTCGGGGCCGGTGAGCAGCGTGGCGTGCGGGAGGACGCCGTCGCGCAGCGCCCGCTCCAGCTGCGCGGCGACCGGCGCGTGCCCCACCACCCCGGGAAATGGCGGCATGGGGACGGAGTCTACGTTCGGCACAGGTTGGGACCGGCGGCCTGCGTCATAGATGTGAAACAGGGGCGACCGACCCGGCTCTGGAAGGGGACGATGGGAGGCGGCAACGGCGGGGGGCGTGGACTGCTGGTGGCCTGTGCCGCGGTCGCGGCGTGGGCGGCGTCGGGTGCGTCTGTCGCTGCGGCGGCGGGCCCCGGCGGTGTCACCAGCGCGCCCGACGACCCGGCGTTTCGCGCCCACTCGCAGTGGGGGCTGGTGCAGGCGGGCTTTCCGGCTGCGTGGTGCCGCTCGACCGGCGCGGGGGCGCTGATCGTGGTCATCGACACGGGGATCGCGGCCGCGCATCCCGACCTGGCCGGCAAGCTGGCCGGTGAGGCGGCGGTGCACCAGGGCGCGGTCACCAGCGGGCCCGGCACGGCGTCGGACGACTCGGGCCACGGCACCCACGTCGCCGGGATCGCCGCCGCGGTGACCGGCAACGGCATCGGCATCGCCGGTGCGGCGCCGGATGCGCGGCTGTACGCCATCAAGGTGCTGTTCGCCGACAGCAGTGGCGGCACGGCGCGCGAGCAGGGAACCCGCACCGACCTGGTGCAGGCGATCGACTACGCGACCACCATGGTGGCGCCGTCGTGGCCGGGGCCGGTGGTGCTGAACCTCAGCATCGGCGCCGCGGACGCGGGCTCGTCGGATTCGCTCTCGGGCACCTCGTCCGCGGACGTCGACGGCGCCATCGAGCGGGCCGCGGCCGCGGGGCTTGGTGTCGCCGTCGCGGCGGGCAATGCGGGCACCGCGGCGATCGGCGGCGATGCGGTGGCGGCGGGCGCGGCGCTGTCGGTGGGTGCGCTGGATCAGAATGGGTCGGTCGCCCCCTACAGCCCCACGGCGGGGGTGAGCATCTTCGCGGCCGGCGGCACGGCCAGCGCCCCGGATCGCTATACAGGGACTGGGATTCTCTCGACATGGCTGCACTCGTCCTCCGGCGACTACGCCTGGATGGCAGGGACGTCGATGGCGGCGCCGCACGTCGCCGCGGCGCTGGCGATGCTGATGAGCACGGGCCTCAGCAACCAGGATGCCTATGCGCGGCTGCTCTCGACGGCCGACGCGCAGCGGCGCATGCACATCGACGTGGCGCTGGGGTCGACCGCGCCCTGCGGGGTCGCGTCTCCCGCGCCGCCGCGCGCCGCCGTGCGTCCGGCTCGTGTGGCGCCGCCTTCGCGCGCTGCTGCTGGTGCGCCTGCGCAGATGGCGGGTACCCCGAGCGCGACCGCGGCGTCGTCGGCGTCTCCGGTGGCGCTGCCGCTCACAGCGGGGCCGCGCATCGTGGCCGCTGCGGCGCCCGTCTCCGGCGGGGGACATCCGGCGCTGACGCGCATCGCCCTGGGGCTGGGCGCGCTGCTGCTGCTCTGGCTGGTGGTGGTGCGCCGGGCGCTGCGCAGCCCCTGAGTCTCTCGGCGGTGCCGGCGTGGTGAGCACCTCGCCGCCACGCAGCGAACGCGGCGCGCCGTGGGGCATCGCCGACGTGCTGCTCGTCCTCGCCGGCTCGTTCCTGCTCGGCGGCTTCTTCTACGCCGGGGTGGCCCGCGCCGTGCATGCCGCCGACGGTGGGCTGGATTCGTCGCTGCGCACCACCACCGAGGCGCTGGTCGGACAGCTCGTCTTCTACGCGGTGACGCTGTCGGTCACCCTGATCGTCCTGGTCGTCCGCCACAACATCGACGTCGGCGAGCTGGGCTGGCGGCGCGTCTCATGGCGCTGGGTGCTCGCCGCCGTTCCGCTCACCGTCGCCGGGCTGTTCATCGCCGGCGCGCTGGGCGGCGTCGCCCAGACCCTGTTGCCGCACACCCAGAACACCCAGTGCATCACCGTGCAGCGCGAGTACGGCCACGCCTTTCTGCTCGCCCTGCCGGTCGTCTGCGTGGCCGCGCCCATCGTCGAGGAGACGGTCTTCCGCGGCGTCCTCTACCGCTGGTTGCGCGGCGTCCTGCCCATCGGACCCGCCATGGTGGTGAGCGGCGGCATCTTCGCCCTCTTCCACCTCAACCCCCTGCTCTTCCTGCCCCTCGCCGGCCTCGGCGTCCTGCTCGCCTGGATCTACGAGCGCTCCCGCTCGATCTGGCCCGGCGTCCTCGTCCACGCCCTCTTCAACCTCGTCGGCCTCATCGACATCGTCACGGCGGCGAGGTGCTGAGCTTCTACAGCGTGGCGCGGATGAGGCCGCCGTCGACGGGGATGGTGGCGCCGTTGACGTAGGAGGCGGCGGGGGAGGCGACGAAGACGGCGGCGCGGGCCAGCTCGTCGGGGTGGGCGTAGCGGCCGAGGGGGACGGCGGCGGCGGATTCGGCCATGACCTGCTCGACGGTCCTGCCCGGGGTGAGGCGGGCGGCGGCGAGCTGGATGGAGCGGCCGGTGGCGATCATGCCGGGGAGGATGGTGTTGACGCGGATGTGCGGGGCGAGCTCGAAGCTCAGCGACTTGGCGAGGCCGGAGACGCCGAGGCGCACCGAGTTGCTGAGCGTGAGCCCGGCGATGGGCTGGCGGACCGAGTAGGACGAGATGAAGACGATGCTGGCCGAATCGGACGCGCGCAGATGGGGCAACGACTCGCGCACCAGGCGGACGGCGCTCATCAGGGTGAGGTCGTGCGCCGCGCTCCAGGCGTCATCGGAGAGCTGCTCGAATACACCCGGCGGCGGCCCACCCGCGTTGACCAGGAGGATGTCGAGACGCCCCAACTCCGCTGCGGCGGACGCGACGACGGAGCGCACGGCGGACGCGTCGGCCAGGTCGGCGGCATGGGCCACCACCCGCGTGCCGTGCGCGCGCACCGACTCGGCGGCGGTGGAGAGCTCGGTGGCGTTGCGCGCACACATGGCGACGTCGGCGCCCTCGGCCGCGAAGGCGTGGGCGATGGCCAGCCCGATCCCCTTGCTCGACGCCGCCACGAATGCGGCGCGTCCGCGCAGGCCCAGGTCCATGTCAGCGTCCTCCGGCGGTCAGTGCTGCTTGTTCAGGGCGATGATGGTGGTCACCGCGTAGGCGAGCACCAGGAGCAGCGTCAGGCGGCGCAGCAGGCGATCACGCGGCGACGCGGCCGGCCCGCTGAAGCCGAGCGGCACCGCCAGCGAGGCGAGCGCGAACGACATGGTCGGCTGCCACGCCCCCGGGTCCTCGCGGCGGATGCGGTACAGCGCGCGGTAGTGGCGCAGCATGCCGGCGCCGACGAAGCCCAGCACGCACAGCCCGCCGACCACGCCGCTCACCGCCAGCGCCGCCGGCGCCCCGCTCCGCGGCGAGAGGCCCTGGGCCAGCGAGAGCAGCACCAGCCCCACCATCAGCACCAGCCGCGAGATCAGGCCAGGACTGGCCAATTCCCGATACACCTGCATGCGGTCGGCGGCGCTGCGCTCCTGGCGAGGCGGCGTGGTCACCGCGCGCTGGGCGCGGGGCGACGCGGCGCGCTGCCGCTGCGTGCGGGTGCGCCGGCTCATGCGGGCAGCCCCACCTCGCCCGACTCCGACGGCCGCTCCAGGAACAGCCGCTTGCGCCACACCAGGTAGGCGATGATGGCGATGTTGACCAGGAAGGCGATCGCCTTCACCGGCGTGGGATGGCGCGCCAGCTCGTCGATCTCCACCGGGACGAAGGCGAACGTGGCCACCAGGACAAGGTACTCGGCCCAGCGACGGCGCCGCAGCAGCCCGACGCCCTCGACCAGCTCCAGCACGCCGTAGAGGATGGCGCCCGCGCCGAGCACGTCGCGCACGCCCGCCGAGGCGTGGCCCAGGCGCGCCACCGTCTGCTCGTACAGCCGCGTCCAGATGTGCTGCCCGGGATTGAGGTTGAGCTCGGTCTGCACGCGCTCGATCCAGTCCTGGAAGGCGTCGGTGCCGCTGAGCGCGATCAGCGCGACGCCGGCGATCACCAGCACCGTGCCCTTGACGAAGCGCTCGATGGTGATGAACCGGATCATCGGCGTCACCTGCAGCTCGCGGTGCATCTCCCAGCGCCACCAGCGCCGCACCCCGCCGAACACGGCGCGCCCTAGTCGGCGGGCGCAGTCTGCCGCGACTGCCGCCAGACGAACCAGATGCGCTGCACCGCGGTGAGGTTGGTGAGCACAGCGAGAATCCACAGCACCGGCAGCAGCAGCTGCGAGGCGAAGAGCAAGCCGATCACCGTGAGCACCACGCGCTCAGGACGCGCCAGCAACCCGCCGTCGCACACAAACCCGAGCGACTGCGCCCGCGCCCGCACGTACGACACCAGCAGCGACCCGTTGAGCGCCGCGATCACCAGCACCGGCTCGACGGTCCTGTGTCCGGTGGCCACGTAGTAGTAGAGCAGGGCGATGTAGGTGAAGCCCTCGGCGTAGCGGTCGGTGGTGGAGTCGAGGAAGGCGCCGTAGCGGTACACCTTGCCGGTGACGCGCGCCACCGCGCCGTCGAGGATGTCGAACAGGGCGGCCAGGAGCAGCACGATGCCGCCCTCGACGAAGCGACCGGAGGCGATCAGCACCGCCGACGCCGCGGTGATGACCAGCCCGATCATGGTCAGCATGTTGGGGGTGAGGCCGAAGACGCGCAGCAGGGGGACCAGCTTGCGCGCCTGCGCCCTAACCCAATCCTGGAACTTGCTCGTGAACACCCGCTGCCACCATGTGATGTTGGGCGCGGTCACGCGCCTCGGCGTAGACGTCGAGCACCCTGTCGACGATGTGCGTCCAGTCGTAGCGCTGGGCATGGCGCCGCCCCGTCTCGGCCAGGCGCCGCCGCTCCGCCGCGTCGGCGAGGATGCGCTCCAGCGCAACCGTCCAGGCGGTGGGGTCGCCGGTGGGCACCAGCACGCCGGTGTCGCCGTTGGTCACCACCTGCGAGAAGCCCTGGATCGCCGAGGCCAGCACCGGCACCCCGGAGGCCATCGCCTCCAGCAGCACGATGCCGAAGGACTCGCGGCCGATGGCGGGCGCGCAGAACACGTCCGCGGACGCGTAGCAGCGCGGCAGCATCGAGGAGGCGACGTGGCCCATGAAGAGCACGTCGGGAATCGCCTCGGACTCCACATACTTCTCGTATCCCCAGCGGCCCGGCCCGTCGCCCACGACCACCAGCCGCACGTTGGGACGGCGGCGGCGCAGCTCGGCATAGGCTTCCAGCAGCGTCGGCAAACCCTTGCGCTGCTCCAGGCGCCCGACGAACAGCAGCGTGCTCCATCCCGGCGTGCGCAGCTCGGCGATCGGCTCGTGCTCCGGCGAGAAGCGCGCGGTGTCGATGCCGTTGGGCACGATGTGGTAGTCGGCGGCGAAGTAGCGCGACACGAAGTCGCGCGCCGGCGCGCTCACCGCGATGCAGGAGTGCAGCCGCTTGAAGTACCGCTTCAGAAACGGCCGCGCGTAGTAGTAGCCCAGGTTGCGCTTCGAATAGGCGTGGAAGGTGCCCACGTTGGCGCCGCGGTGGAAGCGCAGCGTGGTGATCGGCAGCGCCGGCGAGAGCGGCTCGTGGTAGTGCACCACGTCGAAGGCGTGCTCGTCGAGGATGCCGCGCACCCGCCGGGCCAGGTGGAACGACAGGGCGATGCGCGCCACCGACCCGTTGCCCGGCACCGGCACGCTGCGGCCGATGCGGATGTACCCGGGGATGCCGTGGTCGTCGTCCAGCTCGGTCGACGGCGCCATCACGAAGACGCGATGGTCCCGCGCGCGCAACTCGTCGGCGAGATGGCGGACGTGCTCGCTGACTCCGCCGGGATGCGAGAAGTCGTAGGGGGAGACCAGGCAGATGTTCATGCGGGGGGTTGCGCGGTGGGCCAGATCGGGTCGAGGACGTGCCACTGCTCGGGGTGTTCGCGGATCACCTTCTCGAAGTGGCGGAGCACCTCCTCGGCGACGCGGCGGACCTCCTCCTGCCGCGGCGCGGCGGCATCGTAGGCGAACTCGGGATACACACGCGCGTCGACGCGGTGGCCGGCGCGGAAGAGCACGATCGGCACCAGCGCCGCGCCGGTGCGGATGCCCACCTCGACGACACCTGTGGGGATGCAGGCGGGGGCGCCGAAGAACTCCATGGGCTCGCCGTTGCCGGCGATGTCGCGGTCCATGGCCATGGCCACGCAGCCGTTGGCGCGCAGCACCTTGTAGACCTCGCGCAACGCGGAGGCGCCGAGCACGCGCGCCGTCTTGGCGTCGCCCTCGCGCATGCCGGCGAGGTCGATGGGGATGACCTGCACGCCCAGCGCGGCGCGCGCCTTGGTGATCCGGTCGAAGAGCTCCGGCGGGTTGAGCGCCTCGGCGAGCAGGGCCATGCGGCCCATGCGGTGGTTGTAAGCGGCGATGCCGTGCTCCCACGAGCCGAGGTGCAGCGACACCACGATGGCCCCACGCCCGCGCGCCAGCACCTGCTCCAGGTTGTGGTAGTCGGTGATGTCGAGGCGGCCGAACATCATGCCCGACTTGTGGCGCATCTCCAGCACGTCGATCCAGGCGCGCACCAGGTTGCGCACGTTGCTCCGCGTCACCTTCTCCAGCGACCTGGAGTCGGCGTCGGGGAGGACGTGGCGCAGGTTGTCGCGCAGGCCCTCGAAGCGCCGCGGCTGGCTGCGCGCCACCAGGTCGGCGGCGGCGTCACCGATGCGGTAGGCGAGCCGGTGCGGCACCACCCGCACCATCGCCTCGGCGGCGCGGAACGCGTAGTAGGGGAACATCGCGCCGCGGCCCCGCCGCTGCGGCGTGGTCGTGCGGGCCGGGAGGGTGGTGTCCCGGCCCGCCTCGATCACCTGGCGTTCCCCTGGTCCGCTCAGCCCGCGGTGGGCGGAGCGGGAGCCGGCGCGGGCTCGGTGGGGAGGTGCTGCGCGGAGCGGCCGTTGCTGTTGGGGGCGGCTCCGTTGTTGCCGACGCCGGCGATGAACTCCTCGGTGAGCTGGCGCGCCACCGCGTCGGACACCTGTCGCGGCGGCGACTTCATGAAGTAGCTCGACGGACCTTCCAGTGAGCCGCTGATGCCGCGGTCGAGAGCCAGCTTGCAGCAGCGCACCGCGTCGATGACGATGCCCGCGCTGTTCGGCGAGTCGTGCACCTCGAGCTTCAGCTCGACGTTGAGCGGCACGTCGCCGAAGCTGGTGCCCTCCAGGCGGATGTAGGCCCACTTGCGGTCCTTCAGCCAGGGCACGTAGTCGGACGGGCCGATGTGCACGCTGTCCTTGGCGATCTCGTAGTCGAGCTGGGAGATGACGCTGTTGGTCTTGCTGATCTTCTTGCTCATCAGCCGCTCGCGCTCGAGCATGTTGAGGAAGTCGGTGTTGCCGCCGAAGTTGAGCTGGTAGGTGTTGTCCAGCTTGACGCCGCGCTCGCGGAAGAGGCGCGTCAGCACGCGGTGGATGATGGTGGCGCCCACCTGCGACTTGATGTCGTCGCCGACGATGGGCACGCCCGCCTGGATGAAGCGCTGCTGCCAGTACTGCTCACGGGCGATGAACACCGGCATGCAGTTGACCATCGCGCAGCCCGCGGTGAGGATCTGCTCGGTGTACCACTTGGTGGCCTCCTCGCTGCCCACGGGCAGGTAGTTGACCACCACGTCGGTGCCGGTGTCCTTGAGGATGTTGACGATGTCGACCGTCGACCCCGGGGCCTTGGTGATCACCTCGCTGAGGTACTTGCCCAGGCCGTCGTGGGTCATGCCGCGCTGCACCGGCACGTTGTGGTGCGGCACGTCGCTGAACTTGACGGTGTTGTTCTGGCCGCGGAAGACCGCCTCGGAGAGGTCGAGCCCGACCTTGTCCTTGTCGATGTCGAACGCCGCCGAGAACTCGATGTCGCGGATGTGGTAGCCGCCGAGGTCGACGTGCATCAGGCCGGGGACGAAGTCGTCGGGATCCGCTTCCTTGTAGTACTCGACGCCCTGGACGAAGGACGACGCGCAGTTGCCCACGCCGACGATCGCCACCCTTACCTTGTCGCTCACTGTGCCACCTCGCTGATCATGCTCTGTGTCTCCGCGGCCTCGCTCCCCGGGACGCCTCCGGCCACCAGCCGCACGAAGCTGCGCATGTGGGCCGCGATGGCGTCGCGGTCCAGCCGGCAGAACACCTCGCGACCGTTGCGTCGCGTGCGGATGACCTGGGCCCGGCGAAGGATGCGCAGGTGCCAGCTCATGCGCGGCTGGGACACCTTGCAGAACTCGGCCAGCTCGCTCACCCTGACCTCGGCCGCGGCGGCGAGCCGCTCGACGATCTTGAGGCGGGTGGGATTGGCGAGCCCTTCGAAGTGCAGGCTCAGGTCGGTGGCGGTGGGCACCGTGGGACTCCCCGTGGCGAACGTATAACGAATCCTTTGATAAAGGGTTCTTTATGGATCCTAGCCGACGGTCGCCGCGGGTTGCAACTCAGCGGGGCTCGTCCACCTCGGCCGGCTGCGGCTCCCGCTCCCGGGCCAGCTCGGCCGCGTGGAGGGCGTCGGCCTCGGTGTCGCCGCCGGGGAGGACGGCCTGGATCAGGGCCAGGATCACCGCGGCGACGACGGCCACCACCGCGAAGCCGACGATGGCGATGAGCAGCAGGAGCAGGCCGTTGACGCCGCTTCCGGCCGCGAGGACATGAGGCACGGGCACCGCCATACGATGACACGACCATGAGCGCCGACCGCCCTGCCGCCCTCCCGCCTGAGGCGCACCTGCTCAGCATGCGTCGCGGGCGGCTGATCTTCCGGGCGCGGCGTCCGGCGGCGCTGGTGGTGCCGCTGGCTCTGATCACCGAGGTGGCGGGCGTCCTCTTCGTCGTCAACGGCGCCACCATCGGCTGGTTCGTCATCGCCGCACCCATCGCGGCGCTGCTCTTCACCGGCGTCCTGCTCCGGCCCACCCTGGAGCTGACCCGCGACGGCCTGGTGCAGCGCCAGTACCCGTTCAGCGTGCTCAACCCATGGGAAGCGATTGACGGGTTTGGCATCACGCGCGCCGGCAACCGGGTGATCCTCGGCTACACGCTGGTCGAGGGCGCGCGCAAGCCGAAGCGCCAACCCGCCGCCGCGCTGCTCCGCGCCGCCCAGCGCCCCTACGACGGCGGCTACTTCGCCGACAGCATCGCCGCGCCGCCCGAGGTGTTGCTGGCCACCGTCGAGGCCTACCTGCGCGACCCCGCGCGGCGCGAGACGCTGCCCGCGGCGAAGCGCTGAGAGTCCGCTCGGGAGAGCGCTGCTAGGATAGGGCCCGCGCCGGCGGCAATCGGCGCGGAAGGGGTCCGCAATCCTCCCTCGACGCATCGAGCGGCCCCTGTGCTTCCAGCGGCAACTTCGAGGACAGAGACGTGGCTGAGGACGAGGCCATCGACGGCGCTGTCCTGATCCGCACCGGGCGCGGCGCCCGCAACGGTCGGGCGGTGACGCGTGTGCCCGTCGACGGCGCCGCCAACGGTCACGGCAACCCGGGCGCGGACGGCGGCGATCCGGTCGACGACGACCCCGACATCGGCATGGACGACCCGGTCGACACGCGGCTGCTCCGCGAGCGCCTCTATCGATTGCACGACCTCGCAACCGACGAGCTGCAGCGCCGCCGCGCCGCCGCGGAGCTGGAGCCGGCGCAGTCGGCGCCGGTGCCGATCGACAGGCTCAGCTCGATCACCCGCGAGCTGCCGCGACTGGCGCGCATGGCCCCGCACGCCGCGGCCGAGGCGCTCAGCGCCGCGCGCAGCGAGGAGTTCCGTCACCTGCTCAGCGTCGCCCGCGCGTTTCTGTCGCGCCAGGCCGAATTGGCCTCGCGGCATAGCCGGGGGGACACCGCCGCCGACGAGTTCGGCTTCGATCGCGAGTGGACCGAGTCGCTGATGCCGCTCTTCGAGTTCCTCTACCACCACTACTGGCGGGTGCGCACCACCGGCATGGAGAACGTCCCCGGCGACGGGCGCGCGCTGCTGGTCTCCAACCACGCGGGCGTGCTGCCCTTCGACGGCGCGATGATCCGCACCGCGATCCTCACCGAGCATCCCCAGCCGCGCCATGCGCGCGCGCTGATCATGGACGCGTTCTTCGGCGTGCCCTTCCTGTCCTGGTTCCTGCGCCGCACCGGCAACACCCTCGCCCACCCCGGCGACGCCGAGCGCCTGCTGGAGGAGGACGAGCTGGTGCTGGTCTTCCCCGAGGGCGTCAAGGGGACGGGCAAGCCGTTCAGCGAGCGCTACCGGCTGCGCCGCTTCGGTCGCGGCGGCTTCGCCCAGATCGCGCTGCGCACCGGCGCGCCGATCATCCCGGTGAGCGTTGTCGGCTCCGAGGAGCTGTACCCGATGCTCGCCGACGTCGCGCCGGTGGCGCGCATGATCGGCATGCCCTACTTCCCGATCACGCCGACGTTCCCGCTGCTCGGTCCGCTCGGGCTGGCGCCGCTGCCCAGCAGCTGGAGCATCGAGTTCCACCAGCCCATCCCGGTCCAGGCCTACGGCGCCGCGGCGGCGGAGGATCCCGGGATGGTGATGCGCCTCACCGACGAGGTCCGCGAGGTCATCCAGAACGGGCTGTACCGCGGGCTGGAGCGGCGCGGCTCGGTCTTCGCCTAGCGGCGCGAGGAGGAGCACGGCGCTCCTCCCCGCGCTGCGGGTCAGGTGGTGATCAGCCGGCGCAACCGCTCGCGGAATTGCTCCACAGGGTTTGCACGGCGAAGGAGTGCCCGGCGGCGTCGGGACCGATGTTGTGCGAGCCACCGGGGGTGCCGGGCGTGATCCAGGCGCACTTGTCGCCGTTCTCCTGGCCGCTGGAGTCACGCCACGCCGAGTTGGTGTAGTCGAGCGGGTCGGTCTCGGCCTCGCCGAACTCGTGGCCGGCGACGATCGAGTAGCCGTCGAAGAAGCCGTTGCCGTAGCTGTTGTCGCTGTTGACGAAGTTCTCACCGCAGAGGATGTTGCCGGTCGGCACGAACGGCATGTTGGTGTACGCGATCCAGCGACCGCTGCTGTCCTTGGCCTGCGAGTGGTAGGCGCAGTAGGTGGCGTCGGCGCCGTTGGTGAGCGCCTCCTTGGGCAGCATGATCATGTAGTTGGCGTTGGCGTTGTAGCCGAAGTGCTGCTCGGCGCGGACCGCCTCGGCGGCCATCAGGTTGGCCACGTCGGCCGACTGCCCGGGCACCAGGCACACCGTCGCGTCGACGCAGTTGTCGGGGACCAGCGGCGGCGGGGGCGGGCTGCTGGTGTCGACCCAGGTGCCACCGAACGCCGGCGGGTTGGTCGGGTGCGGGTTGCCGGACGGGCAGCTGGTCGCGCCCACCGCGACGCCCGAGCAGTACTGGGTGGTGGTGGCGTTCCACGCCGTCGCGGTGCTGCCCACGTACTTGAAGAAGTCGGTGATGTACGTCTGCGCCTGGCCGCTGGTGTAGACGTTGCCGGAGTTGGACACGTCGTCCCAGCCGACCGCCCACTGCTCGCCCCAGAAGATCAGGAACACGGTGGTCCCGCTCTGGATGGGAGCGCCGCCGGTCTGGTACTGGAGCTGCGACACGCCCGCGGGAGGCGCGGCGGCGCGCGCCTGGCGGGTCGCGTTGAGGGAGAGCATGAGGTGGGGTGTCACCGACGTGGTGCCGCTGGTCGAGCCCGCGGCGGTGCTCGCCGAGGGCACCAGCGCCGCGGTGAGGGGCAGCGCCAGCGCGAGCAGGCGCAGTCCTCTGGAGACAGGTCGCGAAATCACAGGTGGTCCTCCTTCCTTGGCAAGCCCTTCCGCCGCACTGGGCGCATCAGGTCACATGCTAGGGGGTCAGTACCACCTTGAGCGCGTCGCGCGCCTCGAATACCCGGTAGCCCTCGATGGCCTCGTCGAGCTTCATGCGGTGCGAGATGATCGCCGTGGGGTCGACGGCGCCCTGCCGGGTGAGGGTGAGCACGTCCTCCCAGCGCCCGACGATGTTGGCGGTACCGCACATCTTGATGTCGATGCCCTTGGTGAACACCAGCGACATGGGCAGCTCGAACTCCGGCTCGCTGTACACGCCGATCACCGAGATGCGCCCGCCCGCGCGCACCACGTCGATCGCCTGCGACATCGCGGGCAGCGCGCCGACGCACTCCAGCACCACGTCCGCGCCGCGCCCGCCGGTGTGGTCCTGGACGAACGACGGCGGGTGCACGTTCCTGACGTTGACCGGCACCGCGCCGAAGGACTCGGCCATCTCCAGGCGCTGGTCGACGGAGTCGAGGGCGTAGACCACCGAGGGCTTGAAGGTGCGCGCCGCCTGGATGGCGAACAGCCCGACCGGCCCGCAGCCCTGCACGACGACCACGTCGCCCTCTTGGATCTTGCCCTCCACCGCGGCGTCGTAGCCGGTGGTGAAGATGTCGCCGGCGAACAGCGCCTGCTCGTCGCTCATGTCGCCGTCGACGTGGTGCAGGCAGATGTCGGCGGCGGGGATGCGCACGTACTCGGCCTGGCCGCCGTTGACGTCGCCGAGGAAGGCGCCGTAGCCGAAGACGCGCTGGTCGGGACAGCGGTTGAACAGCCCGCGCCCGCAGAACCAGCAGTGGCCGCAGGGGATCATGAACGAGGCCAGGGCGCGGTCGCCCTCGTGGAAGTTCTTCACCTCCGAGCCCACCGCCTCGACGGTGCCGATGAACTCGTGGCCGAGGATGGAGCCGGGCATCATCCCGGGGATGCGTCCGTGCAGGACGTGCAGGTCGCTGCCGCAGATCGCCGTGGTGCTCACCTTGAGCAGCACGTCGGTGGGTTCCTGGAGCTCGGGCTTGGGCACGTCGTCGAGCTCGATCCGGCCGACGTCCTGGAACGTGACTGCGCGCATGGAAGACCTCTCCAACCCGGCCTGCCAGGAGCCACCGGCCGCCGGAAGTTGACACCGGCGTCGAACTTTACCCGCTGGCGGCGATGGGGCGCAGTGCGTCCGCCGTTCTCCCCCTACCCGTTGCCGGTCACCGGCCGCAGCTCGTCGGCCAGGGTGTCCAGCTGTGATCGCGTGCCCATGGCGACGACGAGATCATCGCTCTGCAGCGCCTGCTCGTCCGCCGGCCCCACGCTCAGCCCGCCGCCGGCGGACCGCACCGCCAGCAGGATCGCCCCCGAGCGCCGCAGCCCGCCCGCGGTGAGGCCCGAGGCGCCCGCCGGGACGACCAGCTCCTCGATGGCCATCGAGCCGCTCTCCCCGCCCATGACGATGTCGATGGTGTCGACCACGGCGGGTTGCAGCGCCAGCGCCGCCATGCGCCGCCCGCTCAGCGTGTACGGACTGACCACCCGGTCAGCTCCGGCGCGGCGCAGCTTGGGCATCGAGTCCGGATACGAGGAGCGGGCCACGATGAACAGCCCGGGGTTGATGGAGCGCGCGGTGAGCACGATGTAGACGTTGCGCTCGTCGGAGTCGACGGCGCTGACCAGGGCGCGGGCGTGGTCGATGCCCGCCTGGTGGAGCACCTCGTCACTGGCGGCGTCGCCGTAGACGTGGGGGTGCCGGTCGCGCTGCACCTCCTCGAAGGGCTGCGGCGTCATCTCCACGACGACGTACTGATGGCCGCCCTCGACCAGCTCGGCGACCACCTGCTTGCCGGTGCGCCCGTAGCCGCAGACGATGACGTGGTCGCGCAGCCGCGCGAGCTGTCCCTGCATGCGCCGAAACCTCCGGAACTCCTGCCAGCGTCCGCTGCCCAGCACCTCGACGATGACGCCGAAGGTGTAGAGGAACCCGATGACGCCGAAGACGATCAGGCTGATGGTGAACCCCTGGCCCCTCGCGTCGAGCGGGTGCACCTCCTCGTAGCCCACGGTGGTGATGGTGATGACCGTCATGAACAGCGCTTCGAGCACCGTCCAGCCTTCCAGCAGGGGGTAGCCGACGGTCCCGTAGACCAGCACCAGGGCGAGCACCGCGAGCGGCCGCCACAGCCGCCGGAGCGGGTGTCGCCGCGTCGCCACGGCCGCGGTCAGCGCTCGGCCTCGGCCTCGCCGGAGCGGCGCTGGGCGATGCGGTCGCGCAGGCGCTCCTCCAGGTCGCCGCCGCCGCCGTCCTCGCGCTGCAGCCAGAACGGCTTGTCCGCCTCGCCGCGGCTGTGCGCCTGCTCCAGCATGGTGAAGTGATCGCGGAGCGCCGCCTCCACCGCTTCACCGAGGGGAAGTCCGGAGACGGCCAGCCGGTCGGCGATGTCCTGCGGCAGCACCACCGACGTGGCAGGAGGCTCGGGGGGCGCCGGCGGCTGCGACCTGCCCAGGAGACGGGCGAGCCAGGACATGCGCTGAGTGTAGCGGCGGCCTGCGCCGGCTGCACACGCGTTCGACGCATTGCCACGCGCGGCCGCCGCGTTTGTGCGCCGCGCCAGAACTTTGGCGGCGGCGGCCCCGGGCGTGAAGTATTCCGGGGCGCTTCCTCGTCATGACATGTACAGGGAAGGGAGATGCCACACACCGTGTCCGTGCCGTCGAACTGCAGCTCTTCGCTCGCCGTCCCGGGGACCTGATCGCCCATGACGCTGGAGTTCGCTGACCCGATTCTCGGCGGCGGAGCCTCGCTCCGCCAGCGCGATCGGTACTACAGCGCTCACTACCTGGCCATCCTGCGCTACTGCGTCCGCCAGCTCGCCGATCACAACGACGCCGAGGACGCCACCCAGGAGACCTTCCGGCGGGCCATCCAGCAGGGCATCGGCGAGGTCGACGACCCACTTCCCTGGCTGCTCACCGTGGCCCGCAACGTCTGCGTCGACGAGCTGCGCCGCCGCCGCAGCGGGCGCACCGCGCTGGAGCGCACCGCCGCCGCCCAGGGCAGCGCGCCAGAGGCTGACGGTGAGAGCTGCGGCAACCCCGAGCCCGTCGTCGTCGGGCGCATGTTCGTCGACGAGCTGCTGGGGCGGCTGACCCCGGCGGAGCGCCGCGTCGTCGCCGGCAAGGTGATCGCCGGGCAGTCGGGGGGCGAGCTGGCGGCGTCGATGGGCGTGACCGCGAGCACCACCCGCGTCCTGCTGGCCCGCGCCCGCGAGAAGATGCGCCGCTACATCGAGGATGCGCATGGCGTGGCGGGCGGCGTGTGCGTGGGCGGCTGGCAGGCAATGCACGGCGCCCGGCGGCGGCTGATGGGCTGGTCGGCGGCGCTGCAGCCGCGGGCCGAGCTGCTGCTGCCCGCGCTGGTGGTGACGGCGATGGTCGCCCCCGGCGCGGGCGCGGCCGCGGCGCTGCCGACCACCGGCACCGCGGGGCTGAGCCGCGACCTGCTGACCGCGCGCAACCTCGACCCGTCGGACCTCGTCGCGGGGCGGAGCTCGTCGCTGGCAAGCGGCGCCATCACCGCGGCGGCGTTGGGTGACTCCACGGCGCGCGCGTCGCAGCAGAGCGTGCCCGCCCCGGCCCACGCCGGCTCGCCGATCGACCCGCTGCTGCCCCCGCCCAACCCGGACGAGGTCTGGACCACCGACTTCGCGCCGTCGCCCAACTACCAGAACGACCACACCGTCTACATGGTCGGCGACGGCAACTGCTACGTCACCTGCGGCCAGCTCTTCCGCAGCAGCGACGGCGGCGCCACCTGGACCTACGTCACCACCAACGGGCTGGCGTCGGACCGGCTGCTGATTCCGCCGTCCAGCTACGGCTCGGGGCGCTTCTACGGCACCGGGGGCAGCCTGCTCCAGGTGACCACCGACTGGGGGTCCAACTTCAAGGCCGATGGCCCCGCCCCCGCCTTTGCGGCCGTCGCGCCCGGCTGGCTGGGTGCCCAGGTGGTCACCGCCGATGCCACGCTGAGCTTTGTCGACGGATCGCCGGTGCCCCGCGTGGTCGCCGCCTTCGGCCCTGGGCTGACCGCAGCCGGGTCGCCGGTGCTGCTCCCCTCGCCATCCGGATGGTCGGCGCTGCAGGTGCTGCAGAACCCGGTCACCACGGACCCGGACACGTTGCTGAGCTGCTCGGCGACCGGCTGCGTGGCCCGGGGGCAGGTGCCCTTCACCGGGCCCGTGCAGCTGCTCGCCTCGCCGTCGTTCGCCACCGACCACACCCTGGTCGCCCTCGGCCCGGGGGCGGCGATCTCGCACGACGGCGGCGCCACCTTCACGGTGGTGTCGACGACGTCGCTCTCCGACGCGGTCCTCGTCCCCCTGCCGGGTGGCGGCGTGCGCCTGGTGGCCGTCCAGGCCACCTACGACCCCAGGAGCGACTACGTGCTTGCGTACAGCGACAACTGGGGCACCACCTGGACGAGGGCGGGGCTCGCGCGGGGACTGCAGGGCGGCCTGTACGTCCACACGCCGCGGATGCTCGCGCCGGGACGCCTGATCGCCTCGGCGGCCGACCCGCGCCACCCGGGCATGCACGTCTTCGTCTGCTCAGCCGACGGCGCGACCTGGTCGGGCTGCGCTTCTTCGTAAGCGCTTTCCACCCCCTCATACGTATTCATGGGTGAGGGCGACAGCATGATCGGGGAGTGGCGATGAGGGCGGCCTGTGCGGCGCTGCTGGCCACGGCCTGCGCGGCCGTGCCCGTGACGGCGCACGCCGACCTCACCATCATCAATGGACTGACCGGTTCGTCCGTCTGTCAGTTCAGCTCGGCCAGCGTCACCCTGGGCTCCCCCGTGCAGGCCGCCCCCAACACCGGCGTGGCGGTCAGCGGCACCACGCTCGACATCTCCGGCGCCGGGACGTGCACCGGCCTGAACGGCCCGGTCGCGTTCTCCCTGATCGGTCACGGGCAGACCATCGGCTCGCCCATCTGCGCCTCGATCACCGCCATCGGCGCGGGGACGGTGACCCTGGGCAGCTCCTACCCGATCGCCTTCGCGCTCGCCGGGCCCGCCGCCGCAGAGCTGATCGGCATGCTGCCGAGCTCGCCGTTGCAGGGCGGCGGCGCCGCGGCGGCGCTGCTGAGCATCACCCCGGCGTCGCTGCAGGCATGCCTGCAGCCGGGCGGCACCACGTCGATCCAGTACACCGGCGCGGTGGTCATCGTCACCTGACCGCCGTGACAGATCAGGCGGCGTACTTCTCCTGCACCAGTGTCTCGGCCAGGATCGCGCCCGTGGCGTCCTTGAGGTCGGCGAGCATGTCGATCTCGCGCACGTCCTTGGGGACGGCGAAGGTGAGCACGGCGCCGTAGCGGTGGCCGCCGGCGGGCGCGGCGTAGCTCTGCGTGGCCAGCACGCGGCCGTCCTTGGCCCGGGCCTGGACGACCACCGTCTGCGGCTGGGTGCCGAGCAGGAAGTACTCGCCCGAGTAGGCCACCGTGCAGCTGTCGCCGGGCTCGAAGGTGCCGGCGCAGTTGCTCTGGTTCCAGTTGCCGGTGCCGGTGATGCCGCTGTGGGTCGGCATCGGCGCCAGCGTGCGTGCGGGTGTGGGCGAACCATGCGTACCTGCGGACGGAACGGCCGTGGCCGCGCCGTTGTTGCCGGCCGCCGGGCCGCCGTTCGAGGACCCCGACACGCCGCCGCCGCCGCCGCCGCCCGAGCCGCCTCCCGACGCCGCGGACCCGGGCGCGCCGTGCGACCCCGCGTCGCTCGACGCCCCCAGGCCGCCGACGTGGTGCGAGCTCAGCCCATACGCCGCGCCGGCCAGCAGCAGCACGCCCGCGACGGCCCCGGCCCGGCCGCGGGGAATGCTGCGTCGCCGTCCTGGCGTCTGCTCGTCGGCCACGGCGCTCACGCCTCGTCGGGTCCGTAGCTGCCGGTGCCCTGGATCAGCTCCGCCAGCGGCTTGACCTGGGCCAGGTAGGGCTCGACCTCCGGGCCGGTCAGCGTCTCCTGTTCGAGCAGCACGCGGACGATCTCCTCCATGACCGCGCGGTTGCGCGTGCAGATCTGGGTGGCGCGCTGCTCGGCCTGGTCGAGGACGTTGCGGATCTCGGTGTCCATCACCCTCAGCGTCTCCGCCGAGGTGGTGCTCATGGTGGTGAAGTCGCGGCCCAGGTAGGAGGCGCCCTCCTTGACGATCTGCATGCGGGCCAGCTCGGCGGTCATGCCGTAGGTGCCCGCCATCTTCTTGGCCAGCTCGGTGGCCTCGTGGAGGTCCTGGGCGTTGCCGGTGGAGACCTCGCCGTAGACCATCTGCTCCGCGGCCAGGCCGCCGAACATGGTCACCAGCTGCCGCTCCAGATCGGAGCGCAGAACGACCAGTCGGTCAGTGGTCATGTAGGTGGTGGTGTGGCCTAGCTGGCGGCCCCGGGCCACGATGCTCAGCTTGATGACGCCGGTGCGCATGCCCACCGCACGAGCCACGATGGCGTGTCCCGCCTCGTGGAAGGCGATGATCTCCTTCTCCTCGTTGAGCAGCAGGTGGCTCTTGCGCGCCGGTCCGGCGATGACCCGGTCGACGGCCTCCTCGAAGTCGGTCTGGGTCAGCTCGTCGCGCTCGGCGCGAACCGCCAGCAGGGCCGCCTCGTTGACGATGTTGGCCAGCTCGGCGCCGGTGAACCCGGGGGTCTGCTTGGCGACGCTGCGCAGGTCGACGTCCGGCGCAAGGTGCCGGCTGCGCGTGTGCACGCCGAGGATGGCGGTGCGCCCGTTGACGTCGGGGACGTCGATGACCACCTGTCGGTCGAAGCGCCCGGGACGGAGCAGCGCGGCGTCGAGGATGTCGGGACGGTTGGTGGCGGCCAGCACGGCGATGCCCAGCGAGGCGCTGAAGCCGTCCATCTCGACCATGAGCTGGTTGAGGGTCTGCTCGCGCTCGTCGTTGCCCTGGCCCATGCCCACGCCGCGCTGGCGTCCGGCGGCGTCGATCTCGTCGATGAAGATGATGCAGGGCGCCATCTCGCGCGCCTGGCGGAAGAGGTCGCGCACCCGGGCGGCGCCGACGCCGACCAGCGACTCGACGAACTCCGACCCGGACACGGAGATGAAGGGCACGCCCGCCTCGGCGGCGACCGACCGGGCCAGCAGCGTCTTGCCGGTGCCGGGAGGGCCGCAGAGCAGCACGCCCTTCGGCGCCCGGGCGCCCATGGCGGCGAACCGCGCCGGCGCGACCAGGTAGTCGACCACCTCCTGCAGCTCGATGAGCGCCTCGGGCACGCCGGCGACGTTCTGGAAGCCGCCCTCGCCGGGCTTCTTGGCGCCGCTGCGCTTGCGCTTGACCTTGGCCTTCATCTTGCTGAAGCTCATGAAGGCGCCCGAGCCGCTCGCCTTGCCGGTGATGAGCAGGAAGAAGTACGAGAAGAAGCAGGCGAGCACCAGCAGGGGGATGAGGAACTGGTCGAGGAAGCGCAGGAAGGACTTGTTGGCCTGCTGGTCGAAGATCACCTTGGCGGGCGCCCCGGCGGCGGGCGTCTTGGCCGTGGGGTCGGTGGTGGTCAGCGCGGTGACCAGGTCGCTGGTGATCGCGTCGCTGCGCGGGTAGGAGGCGTACACCATCTGGCCGCTGCGCAGCTTCACCTGCACCATGGCGTCCTCGCCGAGCAGCGTCGCGGTGTCGACGCGGTGTTCGTTGGCGTAGGTGACCACCTGGCTGTAGGGCACCTGCTTGCCCGTCACCGACGGGGTCTGCACGTACTTGAGGATGATGATGAACGCGGCCAGCAGGCCGAAGCCGAGGCCGAGCAGCAGCGGCGCGGTCAGCGCGCTCATCGGCGGCAGCTTGGGCAGGCTCGGCTCGCGCACCCAGCGGCCGATGGCCACCGGCACGGCGACCACCACGCGGATCAGGCGCCGCGGGAAGCCTCCGCTCTCTTGTTGTTCGGACGTGGACATGGCTGGTCTCCTCCCTTCCTCTAGCAGGACAGCGCGGTGGTGCCGGTCTGGGACAGGCTGACGATGGAGCCGGGCAGCTTGGCGAAACCGGCGTCCGGTAGCTGGACCTGCGCGTACTGGCTCAGCGCCGCGTCGAGAAACGCGACCAGGGCCTGGTAGCTGGTGAGCACGTGCGGGTCGGTGCAGGTCGTCGCGGCGACGACGAAGTCGAAACTGCAGATGGGGTAGCTGCTCGGCAGCGCGGTGTCGGTGAGCGACGCGTTGCTCCAGTCACTGCTGGTCTGCGCCGGCACCACCGGGTTGGCCGCGGTGTCCGTCCCCGCGGCGGCGGTGCAGCCGTCGAGCACCGCGGCCGGCGAGGCGCCTGACCAGAACCCGGTCGGGCCGTCGACGGCGGCCACGGGCAGGCCGACGGGAACGATGTCACGGTAGAAGCCGTAGCCGATCATGCCAGGTTTGCCCGAAACACACAGGGCCATGGGACGCGAGCCGTTCGAGGTGCACGCCACCGGCGCCCCGCCCGGCCAGGAGTCGGCCAGCTCCGGCTGCCGGTACGGCGCCCAGGCGGGCACCCGCTTGCTCATGTAGTCCTTGACGATCGACGACGTGGTGCCGATGTCGTGGGCCACCAGAATCGGCAGGTTGCAGCTGGCCAGGCCGAGGTTGTCCGCGGTGATCAGCTTGTCGTTCCAGCGCGTGACCTGGCCGAGCATGATGGCGCTGAGCACCTGGCTGCGCAGGTTGAGGCTGCCGACGTTGCAGCCCTGGGCGTTGAGGTTGTAGGTCACCACTACGGGCTCCAGCGACACCGGGATCTGCGAGATGGTGCCGGTGGCGGGCTTGTACTTGGCCTGCTCGGTGGAGCTGAGCGAACGGTCGGTACCGACGAAGGCGAAGGGGCTGTCGCCGCTGCCGAACATGGTGCGCAGGCCCAGCTCGTCGGTGACGCCGTAGAAGCTCATCAGGTTGCTGAGCAGGTTGCACTCGACGCTGGCGGCGGGCATCAGCCGCTGGCTGAACAGGTCGAAGAACTCGCGGCTGCCCAGCCCGCGCGTGGTGGCCAGCGCCTTGGCGCTGTGGGTGTTGCAGCCGACGTCGAAGGTGGGCGGCGCGGCCGGACCACTGGGAGCGACGGTCGGCACCGCGGTCGACGTCGGCGCCGGGACCGAGGCGCCCTTGGGCCCCGCGGTGAGGCTGACCGCGCTCGGCTCCGTCTCGCCCTGCGCTCCCAGGGCGCCGGTGATGATCGCGTAGTCGGGATTGGGGTTCTTGCTGGTGATGGTCACCGTGCCCGTCGCCGTCCCACTGCTGTCGGTGCACAGCGTGCCCGGGCCCGGGCTGCATCCTGGCGTGGGCAGCGCTGCCGCGGCGCCCTTGACCGTGACCGTGCCTCCGTTGTCGTCCCTGGTGAAGGCGGCGGTGTCGTAGACCTGCCCGTTGAAGAAATACGTGCTGCCAGGACGGCCCGTGACGCTGATCCCGTACGCGGTGTCGTAGAGACCGATGTGCGAACCGCCGAGACCGGCGTCGGTGACGTCGGCGCCGCTGTCGGTGATGCTCACCTGCTCGGTTGTGGCGGTCGCGGCGAGCACCGAGTAGCCTGCCGCCACCGTGCCGCCCGGCTCGGTGTAGGCGATCGAGTAGCCACCGCCCGAGGCCAGCGGGAAGCCGACCACGTTGGAGGTGAAGCAGTACACCAGCACCGTGCCCGCCACCACCGGCGCCGACAGGGTGAGCTGGGCGTCGACGGTCTGGGTGTAGGGATTGGGCACCGCGCTGAACATGCCCTGGCTGCCGGTGCCCAGGCACATGTTGCCAGGAATGACAGAAACAGGCAGCTGGGCCACCTTGATCTCACCGGCGACCTCACCCGAGTAGATGCTGCCGAAGCTGACCGAATGGGTGCGGTCGCCGGGCTTGCCGTTGGAGAGGAAGGAGAAGCGCACCGACTGCCCGGGCTGGATGCCGCCCGAGGTGACCTCGAAGGCCCACGACGCCGGCGCCGAGCCCTGGTACGGCGCGCTGGTGAAGTCGGGCAGCGACGCACCCGTCGGCGCGGCGGCTCCGGCGTGCAGCGTGGTGCCGACCAGCCCGCCCAGCAGGGCCAGGAGGACGACTGCGACGACCCGCCTGCGGGTCAGGCCAATGCGACGTGTCATGACCGGCATCACTCCCAACGCCTGAGGTCGATCGCAGCCTGCGGTCGCCGCCGCGACGAGGCCCACGCCGACATGGCGACGAACATCAGCAGCATCGCTGCACCCACGGCGGCCACCGGCCGCGCGTCGAACCCGCTCTCCGGAATGGACGCGTCGTAGGCCACCGCCTGGTGCTGGCCGCCCTCGCCGCCCTTCTCGCGCGAGTGCTCCAGCGCCTTCTCGCGCTCCTCCTCCTTCTTGGCGGCGGTGCCCGCGGCGGGCAGGGGTGGCGCGGCCGCCAGCACCGGCACCGGCGGCGGCAGCACCGCCGGCACCAGGTTGTTGTTGAAGGGATGGAAGGGAACCGGGTGGTGGATGCGCACCGGCGTGGGCGGCGCGGGCAGCGACTGCGGCTGCACCACCGGGGCCGGCTGAACCAGGTGGGTCCCGAGGGCGTTGCTCCCCTGGCCCCCGTTCTTCGGCGCGGGCACGAAGCCGTTGCACGCACTGCCGCTGCCCGCCGTCACGGAGATCTGCTCGCGGGCCTTGTGGATGCCGACCACCGAGTCGATCCACACCGTGCCCGGCTGGAAGGTGCAGAGGAAGCCGTCCTGGTCGTCGGCGACCAGGTTGCCCTTGGCGTCGGTGCAGCCGAAGGCCGGGTTGTTGATGCTCGGGCACGGCTGCACGAAGTCGGCGACCTTGGGGTCCTCGCTCCAGAAGCTGTGGTACGGCTGCATCGCGCCGGGGACCGTGCAGGCGGAGCCGTCCGTCCCCGCCAGGCAGGGGATCGAGCCGTACTCCGGGTCGGGCACCACCAGGTTCTGGGCGTTCGACTGGGTGGGGTCGGGGTTGCCGCCGTTGAGGTTGCCGAAGCCCGCGTCGGGGAGGCGGCCGAAGGCGCGCACCGTGGCCGGCGCCCCGGCGGGGATGCCCGACTGCAGCGAGCCGGCGCGCGGGATGATGCTCAGGGCCACGCCCTCCAGCACCGGCATGGCCCGCACCGTGACGCCGGCCTGTCCCGACGGCGCGGGATGGGCGGGGTCGACGGTGATCTGCAGCCAGCCGTGGTAGTCGCCGTGGAAGGCGAGGCGGTCACCGACCAGCGGCGAGCCCGCGCCACCGGAGACGTACAGCGGCACATTGGTGGTGGGCACCGTGCCGGCCAGGTTGGCGGCGATGCCGGAGGCGATCACCGCCGCGGGCTGGTGCTGCAGGATGGTGGCGTCGAACGCGGGGCCGTCGACCAGCGTGGTGCTGTCGCGGCGCACGCCGCGCGGGTCGGCCGGCGGCTGGTTCATCACCACGATGGCGGGCAGGCCCTCGGCGCGCGCGCCGTCGATCTGCTGGCCGAGCCAGTCGAGCTGGGTCGAGGCGCCGGTCAGCGGCGGGTTCTCGCTGCTCTTCTCCAGCGTCCCCTCGCTGGTGTTGAGGACCACGAAGCGCGCCTGCGGCGGCAGCCCGTCGGGCGCGTAGTCGAAGGCGTAGTGGGTGCGCGCCCGCGTGGGGTCGACGGTGCCGTCGGCGGCGACCGTCTTCGCGGTGACCCCGGCGGCGGCCTGCCCGTTCCCCCACGGCGCCGGCTGGCCGGAGAAGACCTGGCCGTAGAAGCCGTTCGAGCCGGGCAGCGACTGGCTGGGCGCGCCGGGGAAGACCTGCCCGGTGTCCAGCCCGGTGACCAGGTCCTGCGGCCCCATCGCCGCGTAGACGGGCGTGCTCCAACCGCCGATGAAGCGCTGGAACTCGCCCAGCTCCTCGGGCAGCCCGGTGCGGCGCATGTCGCCCCCCACCACGGTGAGCGACGGCGCCACCTGGTTGATCTCCTGCTGCGCCGCGAGCAGGACGACGTCCGCCATCGGCCCGCTGCCCAGTGCCGCGCCGCAGACCCCGCCCGCGCAGGCGCTCTCGCCGAGGTAGGCGAAGGTGAAGCCGCTGGCCGGCTGGGCGGGGAGCTGGGTCCCGCTCGACGGCGGGCTGGGATCGCCACCGACGTCGAGGCGGTAGGTCGAGCTCGACGGCGTGCCGCGCTCGTAGCTGCGGTTGTCGTCGTCGGCGGTGAGCGCCGGGTAGCCCCCAACGGCCCAGCCCCGCAGCGTCCCGGGCACCACCGCCAGGCCGTAGACGGCGTCGCGCTGGGCCGCGGTGTCGGTCGAGGTCCACATGGTCAGGCCGTGGCCGAACTCGATGTCGTGCCAGCCGGAGCCGTCCTGCAGCATCGTCCAGCCCTGGGTGGTGCCGAGCTGGCCGCCGACGAACTTGCTCAGGCTGCGCGGGCTGACCGCGGCGAGCACGCTGTGCGACCCCGCCGAGCCGCTCAGCGCCAGCGCCGTGATGGTGCCGTCGACGGTGTGCTCGGTGCGCTGCAGGGAGCCGGGTGCGCCGGTCAGCAGCATGCCGTAGCTGCCGCCCAGGGCGACGGTGCCGTCGGGCAGGGACGCCGAGGCGTAGAACGTCGCCACCGGTTGGGTCGCCCCCGGGGGCGGGTTGCCGGGCTGCCTGGCCAGCCCCTCGGCGCCGCCGTCGTCCTGCCAGCCGCCGCCCCCGTGGACGAGGACGGTGCCGCCGTCGCCCGCCGCCAGCACCGAGCCGCCCGCGGCGACCGCGGTGTAGAGATTGGGCTGGGTAGGGGCGTGGGCGCGGTCGACGTGCCAGCGGCCGCCGCTGTACGAGTAGATGCCGCCGCCCTCCCCCACCGCCCAGCCGTGGGCGGCGTCGGTGAAGGCGACCCCGAAGAGGTTGGGCCGCTGGTCGAGCGGGCCGGTCAGCGGCACCTGCGTCGCCGACCAGGACGACCCGTCCCAGTGGGCCACGGTGCCGGCGTTGCCCACGGCCCAGGCCGCGTTGGTGGCCGGCCAGGCGATGGCGTGCAGCGTGGTCAGGTTGCCGGTGAGCTGCTGCTGCCACCCGTGTCCGGGGAGGAAGCGGCTGGTCGCGCCGTCGTCGCCCACCGCCAGGGCCTGCCCGCTGCCGCCGGGATCGATGGCCACCGCCTCCAGGGTGCTCTGCAGCGCCTGCGGCCAGCGCGCCATGCCGGGGACGCTGGGCTGCTTGGTCCAGTGGCCGACCGCGATGGTCTCGCTGAACGCCCCGCCACTGATGGCGTTGCTGCCCGTGCCCGAGACCCAGCCCTCGGTCGGCGAGGCCAGGCTGAGGTCGGAGAGGTAGCCGACCGGGTCGGTCTCGCGCATCCAGTGGCCGCCGCCGCCGCCCGCCGGGACGAAGTGGAACAGGCCCATGCCCGCGGCGAAGGTCTCCCCGCCGTCGAAGGACTGCACCGCGGTGAGCCCGAAGGCGGCCAGGGGGAAGACGTCGTCGCAGAGGAGCTGCTGGGTGGCCGTGCCGCTGGTGCCCGCGCCGCTGCTGACCGCCACGGTGTCGAGTGCGGGGCAGTAGCTGCGCGCGGTGAAGCCGGTGACCCCGCCTCCGCCCGCGGTCAGGGCGATGGCGAAGGGGCGGCTGCTGTCACCCGTCTGCGCGTCGCCGAAGGGATGGGTGGCGTCGGTGGGCTCGATGCGGCCGACCACCCACGCCCCGCCGCCGTTGACCGTGACCGCGCCGCCGCTGGCCGACTGGTTCTGCGTGCTGGTGCCGGTGGCCCGGCCCTGGGGGGTGCCGTCGTTCTGGGTCGGGGCGGGCGGGCTGTCGAACATCGCCTCGCCGGTGGTCACCTGCTGCCAGCCCAGGCCGGAGGTGCGGTGCAGGATGACCAGCGACGTCGAGGAGTCGCCGCTGACCGCCCACGCCTCCTCGCTGTCGCTTGGCGACGCCGCCACCGAGACCAGGTCGGGCGACTTGCCGGAGATGTTGGTCGCCGAGTCGGGCTGCCAGGCGCCGCCGGAGAGGCGGAGCACGGTGATGGCGCCGCCCTTCTGGTCGCCGACCGCGTAGCCGGTGACCCCGCCGCCGCCCGAGGTGCTGAGGCTGACCGACTCGAGGGTGACGCCCGTTCCGGTTGACAGCACCTGCCAGCCGCCGCCCCCAACGTGGTGGACGAGGAATCCGTCGGCGCCCGCCGCCCAGACCTCGTTGCCCGGGGTCACGGCCAGCGAGGTGAGCCGCGGGTTGGCGACCTGCCCCGATCCCGTCCGGGGCACGTCGTCGAGCTGCCAGCCGGTGCCGCTCAGGTAGTGGAGGAAGACGAGCTGGCCGAGGGCGTCCGCGGGCTGCCGCTCGTTGCCGATCGAGGTGGTGTAGCCGAACGCCCAGGCCTCGCCGCCGTCGCTGCCGGGACGGACCGCGATGCGCACGATGCGGGCGGGCGCGTTGGTCGCCTCCATCACCGGGGAGGCCACCGTCTCGGTGGCCAGCCGCACCGAGGCCAGGGCGAGGGGCCCGCCGTCCCCGTTCGCCGGTCCACCGCCGACCCCCGCCATGGTGGCCGCCAGCACAACGAAGAGCACCGCGGTCGTCGCGGCGCGGCGGCGCGGTGCGCTGGGCTGGTTTCCCACTACCTCTCCATGCCTTCCTTGGGCTCGGGGTTGATGAAGTGGGGGCGGCCCACTGCGGGCCGCCCCCACGCCTTGACGAGTTGTTGCCAGTTGTGGTTGGAACTGGTGCCTAGGTGATCGCGAAGCCCGCGGCGTCGGGCGTGTACATCGGGGTGTTCGGAACCAGGGTCCGGCCGTTGACCGTGTGGTACTCGTACGGCCACGGGATGGGCCCGTGCTGGGTGCAGGAGGCGCCGAGACCGGCGGCCGAGAGGATCGCGTAGAGGTCGCCGTTGTCCTGCTTGGTGGGATCGCCCTGCCCGGAGAAGCACGGGTCGTAGGGGACCGTGGACGGGCCCACGACCGGGCAGCTCGCGGTCAGGTTGGCGGCGTCGCAGTCCTGGACGGCGCCCGCGGGGAAGCCGACGGGCAGGAGGCCGAGGTCGTAGCCGTTGCCGGCGCCGCTGCCGCCGTCGTCGTTGATGCACGAGGTCACCGCGGTGCTGCACACCTGGCGGCCGGGGGCCCAGTCGACGGTGGTGAGCAGGCCGCCCACGCCCTGGATCGGGCCGAGCACCGAGCACTCGACCGGCTCGCAGACGGTCGTCGGCAGGGTGACGCTGGCCGAGACCTGGGTGGACACGGTCAGGTTGATCGCCGAGGCGTCAGCAATGGAAAGGAAGGTCCGCGACTCGGTGCGGGCGATGCCCTGCTCCGGCGGCGCGGGCGGCGCAACCTTGGTGACCCAGGTGTACGGGAAGTAGAACGTGAACGAACTGTTGCCGGTCAGCGTGGTCGCGGCGCTGCCGCTTGTGAGCTGGGCCTTGTCGAAGAACGTGTACTGGCCGACCGGGTCGAAGGTGGCGACCCCGTAGTCCTCGATGTTGGCCGTCCCACCCGCCTGGGCGCTGGCCCATGCGCAGACCTTCCAGCCGTAGCGCGAGTTGTACGGGCCGTCGTAGATCGGCGCGCCGTGGTGGCCGTAGCCGACGATCACCGGGCCGCTGGCGATGGGCTCGCCGTTGGGGATGTCGAAGCAGGCGTTGATCTCGATGCCGGTGTCACCGTTGGTGACCGGGAAGGTCGGGATGGCGCCGTTGACGGTGATGGTGAAGGCCACCTGTCCGCCGCTCGCCGTCGCCGTCACGTGGGTCAGGTCCGCGTACGGACGCGGGCTCGACGAGGGCACCGCCACCAGGCGGTTCTGGCTCAGGATCGGGTCGAGCACGTCGCCGACCGCGTCGCTGAAGCTGCTGATCGGAGCCGCGTGGACAGGTGTGACACCGGTGCCCACCAGGGCCCCGGCCGCCACCAGCCCCACGGCCGTGGTCCTCAAGATGCCTTTTCTCACTAGCCTTCCTCCGGACCGCCAGCGTGCCGGACCTCTGCCGCCACCGAATCCTGCCGGTCCACGGTGTTAATCGCGCCAGCGGCCCGAAGCGCTTACGCCGGTCGCGATTTGACTCGGCGCCCGGGGGCCGCGCTAGGCTTTTTGCTTCGGTCGGGCAGCCCGCCCGCCGCTGGAAAGGAAGGGATGACCATGCTTGCAAGCAACCTGGTTCGCCGCGCCGCCGTCTGTGCGGCCACCGCCGGGGTGGCCCTGGCGATGACCTCCGGAGTGGGCCACGCCGCCGCCACCGCGGGCACCAACTGCATCTGGGAGCCGGGCTCGGGCGGCTGCTCCTTCGTGACCCAGGCCACGCCGGGCACGGGCATCTGGGTGGTGTGGGCCGGCGGCTCGGCCGCGCCGCAGGTCGACGGGCTGGCCCCGCTCTTCTGCTTCGCCAACGCCGGCGCGAGCGGCGTGTGCAGCTACCAGATCACCTCGGTGCCCGGCGACACGGTGACCGTCACCGCCGACCCGGCCAGTGCCGGCGTGGCCTCGGAGCAGGACTCGCTCTAGGCGGCTACGCTAGGGCGATGAGCACAACGGGTGCGCCGCAGCGCCTGCCCTACAGCGGTGACGACGAGGCCGACCGCCTCGTCGCCACCGATCCCAACGCGCTGCTGATCGGCTTTCTGCTCGACCAGCAGGTCACCGTCCAGAAGGCGTTCTCCGGGCCGCTGGAGATCCGCCGCCGCCTGGGCACCCTCGACCCCGCCGAGCTGGCGGCGATCGACCCGGAGCGGATGCGCAAGGCGTTCAGCACACCGCCCGCCATCCACCGGTTCCCCGCCGCCATGGCCGACCGGGTGCACGCGCTGGCGTCGCTGCTGGCCACCGAGTACGGCGGCGACGCGGCGCGGATCTGGCGCGGCGCCTCGGTGGACGAGATCAAGCAGCGGCTGGCCCGGCTGCCCGGCATCGGCCCGATGAAGTCGCGCACCATCCTGGCGCTGCTGGCCAAGCAGTACGGGGTGCGGCCGCCCGGATGGGAGGCGGTGCTGCCGGACTTCCCGACGCTGGCCGACGTCACCACCGCCGACGAGCTGGCCGAGTACCAGGCGGGCAAGCGCGCCTGGAAGGCGCAGATGCGCGCCCAGGGGCTCGACCCGAACAAGCACACGCTGCCGCCCAAGAAAGGAGGCACGCGATGACGCAGTCCGGCACGCAGCGGGTGATCAGCGTCTTCGACGACGGCGACGTGCGCATCGTCAAGGTCGGGCCGATGGGGCCGTACAGCAACAACGCGTACATCGTGCGCGACATGGCGCGCGGCGAGTCGCTGCTGGTCGACATGCCGCTGGAGACGAGCACGCTGCTCGAGGCCATCGCCGAGGACGGCAACGTCACCCAGATCCTCGCCACCCACTGGCATCCTGACCACTGGTTCAGTTACGACGCCGTGCGCGAGGCGACCGGCGCGCCGGTGCTGGTCGGCGACCGCGAGATCAAGATCGACGAGGAGCGCATCGACCGCCGCGTCGCCGACGGCGAGGAGGTGCTGGTCGGCGCCACGCGATGCACGGTGCTGCACACACCCGGCCACACACCGGGGAGCATCTGCCTGCGCGTCGGGCGCGCAGTGATCAGTGGCGACACGCTGTTCGACGGCGGCCCCGGCAAGACCTCGCAGGCGGGCGACGTGGAAACCATCGTCCGCGCCATCGTCGACCGGCTGCACCCACTGCCCGACGACACCGTGGTGATGCCGGGCCATGGCGCCAACACCGACATCGGCACCAGCAAGGCGCAGTACCGGGAATACCTCAAGCACCCGGTGCGCCCCGGCTACTTCGGCGATGTCGAGTGGTTGAAAGGAGGGAGCGCGCCGGGCTGACCCGACGCGCTCCTCGGTCCGGAGACTTGCTGGCGGCTACCAGTTGTACCAGCGGCGTCCCGACCCCCTGGCGGCGAAACCGACCAGGAACAGGGCCAGGGCGATGACGGCCACCCACCACAGGGCGTGCAGCGCAGCGCCTGCGCCAAACAGGATGGCGATCAGGATCAGGGCGAGAATGATGGCTACCATGCGGGAACCTCCCCAGTTGCGTTGGATCCGGCGGCGAAGCGCACCGGCTGCATGTCAGTGCGCGACAAGGGTGACGAGAGCAACCGCGGCGAGCCACACGCCCACCGTGGTCGCGACGGCAAGTCCAGCCCACTCACGGAGCGCGTGACGCCGGCGGCGGCGCCGCAGGCGGGCGCGGCGGGCATCCAGGTTGACGATCATCGCCGCCGCGCTGTCCATGGACTCCGTCCGGAGCATGTGTCCACGTACCTCCTGTGTCCTGGTGTGCCCTGCCCGGGATCTCGATGGACTGAGCGTAAAGAAGCTACACCATCATTGTCAAGTTTTATGCCTGCAATAAGGGCATAGAGAGGCACACCAGGAGTGTACCTCCGGTGCGTTGGTGGCCGCGGAACGTCAAGTGGCGCTTGACACTTCACACCGGGGGTGCCAGCATCGCCGATCGTGGCCGCCTACCCCCACCGGATGCGGGACCTGGTCCGCCTCACCGGCACCCCCGCGCCGACCATCCACTTCTACCTGCAGCAGGGCCTGCTCCCCGCGCCGCGCAAGACGGCGGGCAACCAGGCGCTCTACCCGCAGGAGACGGTGGACCGTGTGCGCTGGGTCCGCTCCCTGCAGGCCGAGCTGCACCTGCCGCTGCGCAGCATCCGCTGGGTGCTGGAGTGCCACGGCGAGCTGCCCATCACCGAGATCCGCGCCCTGCAGGCGCTGGGCAGCCTGCTCGAAGAGCCCGATCCCGCAGCAAGTGACGACGAGCTGGCGGCGCTGCACGACCACGTCGAGCCCGGCGACATCGAGGGGCTGCGCCGGCTCGGGCTGATCGGGGCGGAGGGGCGGTTGTCGAGCTCGGACCTGCGCGTCGTGGAGCTGACCGCGGCCCTGCGCGAGGCCGGCTTCACCGAGGCGGCGGGCTTCAGCATCGAGAACATGGCGCTGTACCGCGACGCGGTCGAGCAGCTGGTGCAGCAGGAGCTGGCGCGGATCATCGAGCCGGTGCTGTCACGGCACGACAGCGCGACGCTGGGCGACCTGGTCAACCGGGGGTTCCCCCTGGCCAACCAGCTGCTCGCCCTCTTGCACCACAAGGTTCTGCAGGCGGAGCTCCAGCGCTGGCTGGGGTTGCGTGAGATCAGTCAGAGCAACATCGCCTAAGAGGTTGGAGAGAGCGGAATGAGCACTCGTGTGTATGCACTGCCGGTGGAGCAGACCAATTGGCGCTTGCCCAGCGGTGGGGAGACGGTCTTCACCTGGGAGTACGACGAGGGGCGCGAGAAGCTGCTCAACCTCTACGAGAAGGGGAAGAAGCGGCAGTGGAACGCCAACGAGCGCATCGACTGGAGCCACGAGCCGAACCCCGACAACCCGCTCGACGGCCCGGACGAGTACGTGCCCATCTTCGGTTCGCCGACGTGGGAGAAGATGGACGATCGAGCCCGCGCGGAGCTGCGGCGGCACATGGTCGCCTGGCAGTTCTCGCAGTTCCTGCACGGGGAGCAGGGGGCGCTGATCTGCACGGCGAAGATCGTGCAGACGGTTCCCGACCTGGACTCGAAGTTCTACGCCGGGACGCAGGTGATGGACGAGGCGCGGCACGTCGAGACGTATTCGCGGTACCTGCAGGAGAAGATCCGCCTGGCGTACCCGATCAACCGCAATCTCGAAGCGCTGCTCAACGACACCATCGCCGATTCGCGGTGGGACTTCACCTACCTGGGCATGCAGATCCTCATCGAGGGGCTGGCCCTGGCGGCGTTCGGGCTGATCCGGGATCTGACGGCCGATCCGCTGGCGCGTGCGGTGGTCGCGTACGTGATGGAGGACGAGGCGCGGCACGTTGCCTTCGGGCGCCTGGCACTGCGCGACTACTACCCGCAGATCACGCAGAAGGAGCGGGACGAGCGGGAGGAGTTCACGGTTCAGGCGTGCTATCTGATGCGGGATCGGTTCCTCGCGGAGGAGGTGTGGGAGAACCTGGGGCTGCCGGTGGACGAGAGCCTGAGCTATGTGCGCGATTCGGAATCGCAGAAGATGTTTCGGTCGTTGTTGTTCACTCGGATTGTGCCGACGTTGAAGGATATTGGGCTTTGGGGGACGAAGATTCAGGCGGCGTTTGTGGATATGGGGGTGATGGATTACAGCGCCGTGGACGTTGAGGCGTTGATGGCGGAGGATGAGAGCAAGGCGGCGGAGATGGACCGGGCGCGGGTTGCTGAGGTGGATGAGGCTGTTGAGGCGGGGAGCGCCGCTTAAGCCGCCGGTCGCGGGACACTGCCTCCGCGGACACGCTCGTCGATCCGTCCACTGGACGAATCGCGGCTGGCTCTCGGCGCTGGGGGCCCCCGACCCCAACGCCTCCGAGACGTCCGCTGCGGCAGCGTCCCACGCCCGGCTCTCGTTTTTCTAAACTCGCCGGATGGATATGCGGCGTAGTGGGCTGACCATTCCCATGTTTGGGTTCGCGCTTCGCGAGCACGGAGACATCGTGCGAGAGGCGGAGGAGCTCGGGTATACGGATCTGTGGTCGGCGGAGACGTCCGGGATCGACGGATTCTCGCCGTTGGTGTACGCGGCGGCGTTCAGCACGCAGGCGCGATTGGGGACTGCGATCGTTTCGGCGTATACGCGCGGTCCCGCCACGCTGGCGATGTCGGCGGCGGCGGTCGAGCAGGCTGCTCCGGGCCGGTTCGTGCTGGGGATCGGCGCGTCGACGGAAGTGATGGTGCAGGGGTGGAATGGGGTGCCGTTCAAGCGGCCCGTGTCCACCGTGCGGGAGTCGATCCGGCGGGTGCGGCAGGCGTTGAACGGGGAGCGGATGAGCTTGGTGGAGGGCGAGCGGGGGGCGTTCAAGCTGGATGCGGCGCCGTCGGCGCCGGTGCCGATCTACGGGGCGGCGTTGCGGCCCGGGATGCTGCGCATGGTGGGTGAGGTTGCGGACGGGGTTGTCATCAACTTCCTGCCGCCGTCCGCCGTGCCGCTGGTCATGGCGGAGGTGAGAGCGGGGGCGGAGGCGGCGGGACGTGATCCGGACCAGCTCGACGTGGTGTGCCGGAACATGCTGTGTGCAGACGGGCTCGACGACGCCACGCGGGGGATTGCGCGGTTCATCCTGGCGGTGTACGTGTCGTCGCCGCCGTACGAGGCGTTCCTGCGCTGGATCGGGATGGACGAGCTGATCGAGCCGTTCCTGGCCAAGTGGCGGGCGGGGGATCGCAAGGGGGCGCTGGAGGCGATGCCGGACGAGCTGATCCAGTCGCTGCTGGTGGTGGGCGACCTCGACCAGTGCAGGGCGCGACTGGAGGAGTACCGGGAAGGCGGCGTCAGGGTGCCGTGCATTGCCCCGTTCAGCGGGTCGCAGGATGCGCGCGGGTCGGTGATGCGGGCGATGCGGGAGCTGTCACCGGCCAGGAGTTGAGCGGCCGGCGCGAAGCCATGCGGGGATCGGCGCGGCGTCGTGCAGGTGGGCGACCAGGGTGCGCGCGGCGTTGACGGCGAAGCCCATGCCGTGGCCGGTGTAGCCGCCGCAGATGTAGACGTTGGGCATGCCGGCGACGGCGCCCACGAGAGGGAGCTCGTCCGGACTGAAGCCCATGATGCCGGCCCAGCGGTGGGTGACCGGGGCGGCGACGTCGAGGGCCTGCAGAGCAGCGTCGAGGTGGCGCTGCACGTCGGGGTTGACGGTGGCGTCTGTGCCCACCTCCGCGCCGGCAGCGGTGTCGCGCCAGCCGCCGACGAGGACGCGGCCGTCGTCGCGCTGGCGCCAGTAGCGGTAGCCCCAGTGGGCGTAGGTCGGGCGCGCGGCCACCGGCGCAACGACCGGGGCGGTGGCGAGCATCTGCGCGCGCACCGGCGCGATGGCAACGGAGGCGGCGAACGCCGACGTGTACGCGTTGGTGGCGAGGATCACTGCACCGGCAACGATCTCGCCGGCGTCGGTGTGGACGCGGACGCCGTCATGCGACGGTTCGAGCGCGAGCACGGTCACGCCCTCGTGGATGCGCGCATCGGGTGTCGCGTCCGCGACGGCGGCCACCGCCGCGGCGGGGTCGACCTCGCCGTCGGCGTCGTTGACGAGCTGCCCCGGGCTCACCCAGGTGCCGGGCAGCGAGTCCTCGTGCAGCAGCTCGGCGGATTCGCGCAGCAAGAGGGATTCTTCATCGGTGGCGGCGAGAGTCAGGCTGCCGCGGCGCGCGTATCCGGCGCGGCCCTGCAGCAGCGAGGCGAGCAACGCGTGGTTGTCCGCGGTGAAGTGCCACACCTCGCGGGCGACGTCGCGTCCGTGGCGGCGCACGGCGAGGGCGTAGTTGGCGGCCACGCCCATGAGCAGGAAACCGGCGTTTCGGCCACTGGCACCGGCGGCGAGCCGCGAGCGCTCCAGCAGCAGGGCGTCGGTGCCGCGCAGGCCGAGCCAGTACAGCGCGCTCACCCCGGTGATGCCACCCCCCACGACCACCACGCCGGCGCGCGGGGGCAGGGGACGGGGCGGGCGCGGCGCGGGCAGCGGCCAGATGGGAAGGTCCATGTCGGCTGGAGAGGATGGCACGGCCAGGCGCCACGCGGCCGCGCGCGAGGCACCATACGGGCTGCGATGCCTGAGCTGCCCGAGGTCGAAGCCCT
This sequence comes from Candidatus Angelobacter sp., assembly GCA_035569495.1. GTDB lineage: Bacteria > Chloroflexota > Dormibacteria > Aeolococcales > Aeolococcaceae > DASRDZ01. The sequence goes on from DATMMX010000011.1 coordinate 117,964, forward strand.
CACCCACTTCCTCGACGAGCGCGTCCGGGGACGGACGGTCGAGGCCGTGCAACTGCTCAGCTTCGCGGCCCTGAAGACCTTCGACCCGCCGCTCGACGCGGTGCGCGGCGTCGAGCTGCTGAGCGCGACGCGGCGGGGGAAGTTCCTGGCGCTGCAGGCAGAAACTCTGTGGCTGGCCTTCCACCTGGCGCGCGCGGGGTGGCTGCGCTGGCGTCCGGCGATGGAGATCAAGCCGGGCAAGCTGGGGCGCAGCCCGCTGGCGCTGCGGCTTCGCCTCGACGACGGCAGCGGGATGGAGCTGACCGAGCAGGGCACCGAGCACCGCCTGGCGATATACGTGGTGCGCGACCTGGAGCAGGTCCCGGGGATCGCGGAGCTGGGTGTCGATCCGTTCAGTGCGGAGTTCGACGCCGAGGCGTTGGGACACATGCTCAAGAAGGCGAGCGGCCAGCTCAAGCACGCGCTCACCGACCAGCGGCTGATCGCCGGGGTGGGCAACGCGTACTCCGACGAGGCGCTCCACGTCGCCCGTCTCTCGCCGTTCCGCCGCGCGTCGAGCCTCGACGCCGAGGAGACGCAACGGCTGCACGACGCCGTCGTCGAGGTGCTGCGCGACGCGGCCACGCGGTCGCAGGGGCTGCCGCTCACCGACCTCAAGGCGGAGAAGAAGACCGGCCTGCGCGTCCACGGCCGCACCGGCGAGGCCTGCCCGGTGTGTGGCGACACGGTGCGGCAGGTGGCCTTCGCCAGCAAGTCGCTGCAGTACTGCCCGACCTGCCAGACGGGCGGCCGCGTCCTCGCCGACCGCCGCCTGTCGCGACTGCTCAAGTAGACGGCAGCGCCTTGACGGCGCGCCCCGGCTTCTCTGCACATCGTTTCTTGGGACCTTGGTCCCTCGTCATGTGACCTTCGGCACTAACGACCCCCCAATTTTGGGGGGGTTCATGCGTCGGGAAACCCCTACGGCACAAGGGATTTCCGCACATCCTCTGGCCGTCCGGAGAAGCGATGTAAAGCTCCGCAAAAATGCGGGTTGAATGGCGCCGGAATCGAGACTTTGTGACGTCGCGTCACTATACTGTCGCTCCACGGGCCAATTCGCCCGTCAGCATTCGGCGTGTCAGCTGGGCAGCGCGGCACTCCCTCAGGGGGCTCCCAGGTGACCGCAGATCTCACATCGGGCACGGCGCGCCACGGCGGGCGCGGGCCGCTGCTGACCAGCCTCACCGGCATCGTCGCAGTGATCGTCGGCGCCCTCGCGGCGCTGGGGCAGGCGCTTCCGGCGGGAGCGGTGGACGCCACCGGCCAGTTCGAGATGGACGGCAACATCGTCCAGGACGCGGCCAGCGCGCCGCCCTACAACTGGGCCAGCCTGTTCGACGCCAACGGCAACCGCCTGGTCACGCCCGACCCGGTCAACGGGCCACTGCTGGCCAGCAAGTTCCTCGCCGACAGCGCGACCCCCGACCACAGCTACTTCTCCTCCAACGGCGCCGGCGTCAAGGACATCGACACCCTCAGCAACTGGGGCTGCAAGACGGAGGCGACCCCGACGCCGAAGGACGACCTGCAGAACGCGTACGCCGCGCTCATCAAGATCCCGGCGAACGCGCCGGAGAACGCGAACCACACGGTCCTCTATCTCGGCTCCGAGCGCCTGAGCAACAACGGCACGTCGTTCGCCGGCTTCTGGCTGTTCAAGGACAAGACGGTCGGCTGCGACAGCGGCGGCACCGGCAGCTTCACCGGCGCCCACCAGGTCGGCGACCTGCTGGTGGTCAGCGACTACACCAACGGCGGCACCACCCAGGACGTCTCCGTCTACAAGTGGGTCGGTGGCCCCAACCCGCTGAGCCTCGTGGTCAGCGGCGGCGTCTGCCCGACGCCCAGCACCGCCACCGGCGAGAGCGCGTGCGCCATCGCCAACACGGCGATCGTCACCTCGCCGTGGGCGCCGACCAGCCATGACATCAACACCTTCGTCGAGGCCGGCATCGACCTCGACCAGCTCTTCGCCATCGAGGGCGGAGGCAGCTGCTTCACGACATTCATGGCAGAAACCCGCTCGTCGAACGAGCTCACCGCCACCCTCAAGGACTTCACCGGCGGCCAGCTCGACACCTGCCTGCAGCCGCCCATCGTGACCACCGCGACCCCCGGCGGCGGGAGCAACCTCCCCGGCACCAGTCAGCACGACGTCGCCACCATCACCGGCACGCCCGGCAAGCCCGCGCCCAGCGGCACCATCGCCTTCACCCTCTGTGGCCCCGCGGACGTGACCCCGGCGGGCTGCCCGAGCGGCGGCACCCCGGTGTCCTCGATGGGCATCGTCGCCGGCGCTGCGCATTCCGACAACGTCACCGGGCTGACCTCGCCCAACGACCTCACACCCGGCAAGTACTGCTGGCGCGCCGACTACACGCCGGACGCCGCGGGTGCCAACAACTACCTGGCCTCGACCGAGACCAACGCGGGAAGCGAGTGCTTCAGCGTCATCAAGGCGTCGCCGAACATCGCGACCCAGATCCAGGTGACCGGCAACGGCGGCCTGGTCAACACGTCGTACAACGACCAGGCGACGCTCACCAACTTCTCCGGCTCGGTGGCCACGGAGACGATCACCTTCAACCTGTTCGGCCCGTACGCGGTCGGCGGCCCCGCTCCGAGCTGCGCCACCGGCACCAACGAGCCCGTCTTCACCACCACCGGCACGCTGAGCGCCGGCGGCGTCGCCACAACCTCGCAGTCCTACACCCCGACCGCCGCAGGCGTGTACGTGTGGGAGGCGAGCTACCCCGGCGACACGCTGAACAACAAGGTCAGCGAGCCCTGCAACGGCACCAACGAGACCGGCACCATCAGCCCGCCGGTGATCAAGGTCAACAAGACCGCCGACGCTGCCAGCGTCTCCGCCGGCGCCAGCATCGGCTTCACCGTCACCGTGCAGAACACGGGCGTGGGCACCGCGACGGGCGTCAACCTCAGCGACGCGCTGCCCGGCGGCAACAGCGGCGCCCCGGTGCATTGGGTCATCGACAGCGGCACCGGCAACCCGAGCGCCTTCAGCATCACCGGCATTGACGGCAGCCAGCAGCTCATCCTCGCCGGGCAACCGGTCAGCCTGGGCGGCGGCCTCAGCCTGAGCGTTCACGTCACCGCGGCCACCACCGCGACGAGCTGCGCGCAGTACGACAACACCGCCAGCGCGACGTCGGGCAACGACGGCAGCGACCAGCACTCAGCGTCGACCACCGTGCTCTGCCCGTCGATCCACGTCAACAAGACCGCCGACGCCGCCAGCGTCTCCGCGGGCACCGCGATCGGCTTCACCGTCACCATCAGCAACACCGGCAGCGGCAACGCCACCGGGGTCACCATGAGTGATGCGCTGCCGGGCGGCAACGCGCTCCACCCGGTGCACTGGAGCATCGACTCCGGCACCGGCAACCCGACGTTCTTCGCCATCAGCGGCACTGACGGCAGCCAGCAGCTCACCCTCAACGGCCAGCCGATCTCGCTGGCCTCCGGCAGCAGCCTGATCGTGCACGTCACCGCGGCGACCACCGGCACGTCCTGCACCACCTACAACAACACCGCCAGCGCCACCGCCGGCAACGACGGCAGTGACCAGCACTCCGCATCGGAGCAGGTGCTCTGCCCGTCGATCCACGTCAACAAGACCGCGGACGCCACCAGCGTCTCCGCGGGCACCGCGATCGGCTTCACCGTCACCGTCAGCAACACCGGCGCGGGCAACGCCACCGGCGTGACCCTCACCGACGCGCTGCCCGGCGGCAACGCGTCCACCCCGGTGCACTGGGCGATCGACAGCGGCACCGGCAACCCGAGCGCCTTCAGCATCAGCGGCGTCGACGGCAGCCAGCAGCTCACCCTGAGCGGCCAGCCGGTCGGCATGGCGGCGGGCGCATCGCTCGTCGTCCACGTCACCGCGGCGACGTCGAGCACCAGCTGCACCAAGTACGACAACACCGCAAGTGTCACAACCAGCAACGACGGCAGCGACCAGCACTCGGCGTCGGAGACCGTTCTCTGCGCCTCGGTGCACGTCAACAAGACGGCCGACGCCGCCAGCGTCTCCGCGGGGACGGCGATCGGCTTCACCGTCACCGTCAGCAACACCGGCGCGGGCAACGCCACCGGCGTCACCCTCACCGACGCGCTGCCCGGCGGCAACCTCGGCGCCCCGGTGCACTGGACCATCGACAGCGGCACCGGCAACCCGACGTTCTTCGCCATCGGCGGCGCGGACGGCAGCCAGCAGCTCACCCTGAACGGCCAGCCGATCTCGCTGGCCTCCGGCGGCAGCCTGGCGGTACACGTCGTCGCCGGCACGTCGAGCACGAGCTGCACCGAGTACGACAACACCGCAAGCGTCGCCACCGGCAATGACGGCAGCGACCAGCACTCGGCGTCGGAAACCGTGCTGTGCCCGTCGATCCACGTCAACAAGACCGCCGACGCGGCCAGCGTCTCGTCCGGCACGGCGATCGGCTTCACCGTCACCGTCAGCAACACCGGGCTGGGCAACGCCACCGGCGTCACCCTCACCGACGCGCTGCCCGGCGGCAACGCCGCGCACCCGGTGCACTGGAGCATCGACAGCGGCACCGGCAACCCCAGCGCGTTCAGCATCAGCGGCGTCGACGGCAGCCAGCAGCTGACCCTCAACGGCCAGCCGATCGTCCTCAACGCGAGCTCGAACCTGGTCGTGCACGTCACCGCGGCAACCTCGGCGACGAGCTGCACGACGTACGACAACACCGCCAGCGCCAGCGCCGGCAACGACGGCAGCGACCAGCACTCCGCGTCGGAGACGGTGCTCTGCCCGTCGATCGACATCACCAAGACGGCGGACGCGGGCACGGTGTCCGCGGGCCAGACCATCGGCTACACCGTGACCGTCAGCAACGGCGGACCCGGCAACGCCACCGGCGTCACCCTCACCGACGCGCTTCCCGGCGGCAACACGTCGACCCCGGTGCACTGGACCATCGACACCACCACCGGCAACCCCGGCTCCTTCAGCGTCAGCGGCGCCGACGGCAGCCAGCACCTAACCCTGAACGGCCAGCCGGTCAGCATGGCCGCCAACAGCAGCCTGTCGGTGCACCTCCTCGCCGTCACCACTCCCGCCAACTGCACCGTCTACGACAACAGCGCCAACGCGGCGTCCAGCAACGGCAACAGCAAGGGCGTCGGACCCGTCGCCATCACCGTGCAGTGCCCCAACCTGGCCATCGTCAAGACGGCGGTCCCGGTCGGTCCGGTGAGCACCGGCAGCCCGATCGGCTTCACCGTCACCGTCAGCAACTCCAACGCCGAGGGGACCGGTACCGCCTTCGGCGTCACCGTGGCCGACCCGCTTCCTGCCGGAAGTGGCATCAACTGGGCGATCAGCCCGGCCTACGGCGGCCCGGGGACGTGCACCATCGGCGGCGCCGTGGGCAGCCAGGTTCTCCACTGCTCGCTCGGCGACATGCTGCCGGGCGCCAGCGTCACCGTCGGCATCGTCAGCCCGACCACCGCAACCAGCGCCGGCCATTACACCAACACCGCGACGGCGCAGGCGAGCAACAACCCGCCGGTGTCGTCCACCGCGGGCGTGATCGTGCTGGCCCCGGGGCTGAACATCGACAAGACCGCTGACGCGGCCTCGGTGATCGCCGGCAACAGCATCGGCTTCACCATCACCGTCACCAACGCCGGCCCCGGCATCGCCGCCGCGGCACACGTCAACGACCCGCTGCCGTCCGCGCCGGGCGTGAGCTGGTCGATCAGCCCGGCCTACAGCGGTCCGGGGACGTGCAGCATCACCACGGCGTCGTCGGGTGCGCAGACCCTGGTCTGCTCGCTCGGTGACATGGCCGCCAACACCAGCGCCTCGGTCCACGTGACCAGCGCCACCACCACGGCGAGCTGCACCACCTTCCCCAACACCGCCACCGGCACGGCGAGCAACCAGAGCCCGGTGTCGTCGAGTGCGACCACCGCGGTGACCTGCCCGATCAGCCAGGTGCAGGGCATCATCAGCACACCGGTCACCGGTGCGGGCGTCAACCTGCGTGACGCACTGGGCCTGATCGTCGGCGGCCTGGTGCTGATCGTCACCGGTGCGGGCATGCGCCGCCGCCGCCGCCGCAACGCGCGGTAGGACAAACAACCGCTCACCATGAGGCGCGGGGCTTTCGAGCCTCGCGCCTTTTTCTTTATGCGGGCTTGGCGAACGGGCCGCAGAGCAGCGGCTGCGCCTGCGGACCGGTGGCCGCGCCCGGCCCGCTGCGGATCATCAGGATCCAGCCACTCGCGGGCGGCGGCACGTCGAAACCGCTGATGCTCTGCGTCGAGGTCACGGTTCCGCGGGCGTCGGTGGTGACGTCGGTGAGGGCGTGAACCGTAGCGCCCGGCGCCGCGCAGGTGCCGGAGAGGATCTGCATGCCGTGCACGCTGCCGCCCACGAACGCCTGCAGGTTCAGGGCCAGCTTCGCCGACCGGCTCGCGCTCGAATAGCTGAGCGACGCGGCGCCGAAGGGCTTGTAGCCCGGCGTTCCGCTGATGCGCACCGCGGCCGCCGGCGCGGTGGCGGAGATGTCGGAGCAGGCAATCGGGATCGACTGCGGATCGACCGCAGAGCCGAGCTGTGCCGCGCCGACAAGGTGAATCTCCACGTAGACACCCGCGGGAATCGTGGCCACGGAAGACGTGGCCTGCAGGTCGGCGACCAGCGCCCCACCCGCTCCGCTGACGCCGTCGGCGAAGGCGGTGACCAATTCCCCGCCGCGCTGCAGGCACGAGCCGCGGTGCAGCTGCACGGCGTGCGCGACATTGGCGGCCAGCCCCGTCACGTTCAGGTGGGCGACGAGGCGGTGCGTGCGCGCGTCGACGTCGACACGCGCCGTGCCCTGGGGCAGGTTGTCGAGATGGGCGACCACATCAGGGGTCGACGGCGTGGGCGTGGCGCTCGGCCCGGAGGGGCTGCCGCCGCTCCCGCTGCACGCGGCGAGCAGGAGCGACGGCAGGGCCAACGCCGCGACGCCACGCCGCCGGAGCGGTGTCGTGAGCGGCACGGCGCAAGCATAGGCTTTAGCGCAGGTCGCCGAGCGGGACTCCGTTGCCCATGGCCGCGAGTCCGGCGACGCTGGGATGAACGTGGTCACCGCAGTCGTACGCGGGAGTCATCAGCGGGGCGATGCCGCCGGCGGAGACGATCTGGTCGAAGTCGACCACCTGGTCGAAGACCGTGCCCTGGCGGATGGTCAGGTTGATCTGCTGGCGATACGCCTCCATCACCGGCGTCCAGAGGATCGATCCGGCGCGTGGGATCATGGTCGCGCCGACGACGTGCATGCCGAGCGAGTGCGCCTGCGAGGTGATCTGGGTCATGGCGTTGAGCACCGTGGTGCCGCTGGCGCCACCGGCGACGTCGTTGGTGCCCTCGTACACGAACAGCGTGCTGCCACCGGGCAGTCCGGCGACGTCGCGCTGGAAGCGGGTGAGCGCGTCGGGCCCGGCGCCACCACCCTCCAGGCGGTTGCCCGAGATGCCCTCGTTGGCGACGCCGAGCGACCCGCCGAGGCGCTGGGCGAGCACGTCGGTCCAGCGCTGGTGCGCGTTGACGCCCGTGCAGGCGCCGTCGGTGATGCTGTCACCGAGCGCGATCACCGTTCCCGTCGCCGTCGCGGTGTTGACGGCGACGGCGTCGAGCCACCAGTCGAAGTTGCCGGTGCCGGTGAACGCCGTGCCCGCCACGTCGGCGGTGTGATCGCCCGCGGCGCCGCCGCGGTCGGTGCAGGCGTTGGTCTCCAGGGCGAGCGCGTGGTAGGTGAGCGGCACGTTGGCGCCCGACACGTACACGCTGACGGCCACGTCCTGCCCGTCGCTGACGGCGAGCGTCGCGGCGTCGCTGAGCGCGTCGGCGCCGGCGGCGATGGTCACCGAGGTGGCGCCGCCGAAGGTCAGCGGCACCGGCGCCGCGGTGAGCGTCTCACCCGACGAGCGGATGCCCACCGTCGCCGCGCTGAAGGTGAGCGGCGCGCCGCCCAGCGCATTGCTCAGCCGCACCTCGACGGCGCTGCCGCTGACGGTGCTCCGCGCCACGAAGCGGCAGGTATAGTTGGAGCCCGACACCGTGCCGCCGTTGGACATCGACGTCGCCCACGCGGTGTGGAACGCGGGACCGGCCGCGTGGACGGACGTGCTCAGCGGGACGGCGAGCAGTGTTGCTGACACCAGCGTGAACATTCCCAGGCGCGTGCGCATGTCTCATACCTCTTCCTTGTCGGCCCGCGCCGGGAATGTACAACGCCGGGACGCCGCTACGCAGCCAGCACCACCGACTCCTCGGTCGCATCGATGCGGGCGACGTGATGGCGTCGCAGCATGGCGCCGAGCAGCACCACGCCCGAGCCGATCAGCAGCGCGGCGACCAGGAAGGCGAGCTGGAATCCGCTGACCAGCGCGCTGACGCTGTCACCCGCGCTCGGCGCATGGCCGAGGCCGCTGACCAGGTTGGAGGTGCGGTCGGCGGCGAGGGTGGCGAGGATGGCCAGGCCGAGTGCGCCGCCCACCTGCTGCGCGCTGTTGAGCAGTCCCGACGCCAGTCCCGCGTCGCTCTCCGCGACGTTGGTGGTGGCGATCAGGGTGATGGGCACGAAGGTCAGGCCCATGCCGGTGGCCATCAGCATCAGGCCGGGCAGCAGGTCGGCGAGATAGGTGCCGTGTACCGGGATGCGGCTCAGCACCAGCAGCCCGAGCGCGGCCAGCGCCATGCCGCCCATTGCGGTTGCGCGGACGCCGAATCGAGCGATCAGCCGCTGCGACAGGCCCGCTCCGGTGATGATGCCCGCGGTCACGGGGAGGAAGGCCAGCCCCGCGCGCAGCGGGCTGAAGCCGAGCACGTTCTGCACGTACAGCGAGGCGAAGTAGAACATCCCGAACATGCCCGCGGCGACCAGCAGCATGACCAGGTCGGCGGCCGCCAGCGATCGCGTGCGCAGGATGTTGAGCCGCACCAGCGGGCTGCGATGGCGCATCTCGATGAGCACGAACACACCCAGCATCACGATGCCGAGCGCCCCCAGGCCGAGCGTCTCGCCGGACAGCCATCCGGCCGACTGCGCGTTGACGATGGCGTACACCAGCACCAGCAACCCACCGGTCACCGCGATGGCGCCGCCCACGTCGATGCTGCGATGGCTGACCACGGCACGGCTCTCGGGAACGAACCGCCAGGACAGCAGCAGGGTGACGATGCCGACCGGCACGTTGACGAAGAAGATCCACTGCCACGACACCAGGTCGGTGAGCAACCCGCCGAGCAGCAGGCCGACCGCGCCGCCACCGACCGCGACCGCGCTCCACACCCCGAGTGCCCGGGTGCGGTCACGTCCTTCCGCGAAGGTCGTGGTGATGATCGACAGCGCCGCGGGCGCCACCAGTGCGCCGCCGAGTCCCTGCAGCGTGCGCCCGACGATCAGCATGAACGACGACGTGGCCAGGCCGTCGAGCAGAGATGCGGCGGAGAACACGGCGATGCCGATGAGGAAGAGACGGCGTCTGCCGAAGAGGTCGGCGGCGCGCCCGCCGAGCAGGAGGAAGCCGCCGAAGGCGAGCGTGTAGGCGTTGACCACCCACTGCAGGTTGGTGCTGGTCATGTGCAGCCCGCGCTGGATCGAGGGCAGGGCGACGTTGACGATGGTGGCGTCGAGAACGACCATGAACTGGGCCAGGGCGACCAGGACCAGGACCAGCCAGGGGCTGACGCTGCGGCCGCCGCGAGCGGTGGACGGGCCAAGGGGTCGGGTTGTGGGGGGCGCCATCGCCATGCTGTGTCTCCCAGCGGGCCGGATCGGCGCGAACGCCTGAGCGACCCAACCATTGACTTTGTGAAGCAACGCCCAGACTAACTCGGAATGCTTGACCTTGTCAACTTTCTACCTGCTCATGTACCATTCACGCATGGACACCGGTTGGAGGGATCGGGACGCCGCCACCAGCACGGCAGCGTCCCCGACGGACACGCCGTTCGCTGACGCCTTCGTCGCCCTGTTCGGCGAGGTGAAGGAATACTTCGAGAAGGCCTTCGGCGAGCTCGGCGTGCCCCCGCCCTGCGCCAAGGCGCTGCGCGCCATCGAGGGCCCCACCTCGATGAAGGAGCTGGCCGCCCGGCTGCGCTGCGACGGGTCCTTCGTCACCGCCATCGCCGACGCGCTGGAGGAGCGCGAGCTGGCCCGCCGCGAGACCGACCCGCGGGACCGCCGCGTCAAGAACCTGGTGCTCACCCCCGAGGGCGAGACCCTGCGCGACCAGGTGCAGCAGCTCTTCGAGGGCTTCCCCGGCATCGCCCGGCTGGCGCCGGAGGAGCGTGACTCCCTGATCGCGCTGCTGCGCAAGATGGCAAGCCAGGCCTAGCTCTGAGCCCGCGCCGGTCATGGCGCGGTCACCGGGTTGGCACACGACGGTCGACGCGCCGACACCGCGGACGCAATCCGCAGTTCGCACACTTGGCCAGTGGAGATCGCTTCGGGAGGAGCCCTGAACGCAGGGCGCCGTCGCTTCAGCTTGCGGGCGGCCCTGGCGCGTTTTGTCCAGTCCCTGCCTGAGGGCCGCGGGCTCGACGAGGAGATGTGGCGACGCCGCCACCGCGTGGTCGTCGGCATCCTCGCCGTGCACGTGCCCGCGCTGGCGCTGTTCGGCATCTGGCGCGGCTACGGCGTCGCCCACAGCATCCTGGAGACCTCCGGGCTGAGCGCCTTCGCCATCGTCGCCGCCCAGCCGCGCGGCGGGCGCCGGCTGCGCTCGGTGGTGGCCTCGGTGGGGCTGATGGCCAGCTCCGCGCTGCTGGTGCACATGTGGGGCGGCGTCATCGAGGCGCACTTCCACTTCTTCGTCATGGTCGCCCTGCTCTCGGTCTACCAGGACTGGGTGCCGTTCCTGATCGCGCTCGGCTTCGTGGTGCTGCACCACGGCGTGGTCGGCGCCCTCCAGCCCACCGCGGTGTACGACCACTCGGACGCAGTGCAGAACCCGTGGGTGTGGGCGCTGATCCACGGCGGCTTCGTCCTCGCCGCGGCCGCGGCCAACACCTACGGCTGGCTGGCCAGCGAGCACGACCACCGCCGCGTCGCCACCGAGATGCGGCGCAGCGAGCTCGCCTTCCGCGCATTGTTCGAACGCAACCCGCAGCCGATGTGGGTGGTCAACACCGACACCTCGGCGATCCTCGCCGTCAACCGCGCCGCCGTCAACGCCTACGGCTACGCGGAGGAGACCTTCCTGGCCATGCGCATGAGCGACGTGCGCGCCGGCGAGGTGCAGGACGACGCGGCGGCGCCCGGCGGCGCGAGCGGCGACGAGCAGGGGCCGGCGCAGCTGCACCGCACCAGCAGCGGGCGCGTCATCAAGGTCATCGAGCACCAGGAGCGCCTGTCCTTCCACGGTGACAGCGCCGAGGTGGTGGTCGCCATCGACATGACCGAGCGCATCGCCCTGGAGGAGGAGCTGCGCCACCAGGCGTTCCACGACGCGCTCACCGGCCTGGGCAACCGCGCCCTCTTCCGCGACCGTCTCGAACACGCGCTGGCGCGGCAGCATCGCTCGCGCACCTCACTGACCGTGCTGTCCATCGACCTCGACGACTTCAAGGCGGTCAACGACGCCCACGGACACGTCCTCGGCGACCGCCTGCTGGTCGAGATCGGTGTCCGGCTGCGCAGCGTGGTGCGGCCCGACGACACCGCGGCGCGCATGGGCGGCGACGAGTTCGCGGTGCTGCTCGAGGGCGTGGACGTCGACGAGGCGCAGGGCGTCGCTCAGCGGATGCTGCTGGCGCTGCGCACGCCGCTGGTCATCGACGACACCGACATCGCAGTTTCGGCCAGCATTGGCATCGCGGTGGCCCACGGCAACGTCGGCGCCACCACCCTGCTGCAGCGCGCCGACGTGGCCATGTACGAGGCCAAGTCGGCGGGCAAGGGACGCGTCGAGGCCTTCCAGTCGGGCATGCAGTCGCGCGTGGTGCTGCGCAGCGAGATGGCCGCCGACCTGCGCGTCGCCGCGCCGCGCGGTGAGTTCTTCCTCGAATACCAGCCCATCGTCGACCTCAGCGCCGACTCGCTGCGCGGTGTCGAGGCGCTGCTGCGCTGGCAGCACCCGACGCGCGGCCTTGTCGTGCCCGCGGACTTCATCCCCGTCGCCGAGGAGACCGGCGCCATCGTCGACATCGGCCTGTGGGTGCTCGACGAGGCGGTCCGCCAGCTCCGCGCCTGGGACCAGATCCCCGAGGCGCGCGCGGGAATGCGGCTGTCGGTCAACGTCTCGCCGCGGCAGCTCCGCGAGCGGCAGTTCGTGCGCTCGGTGCTCGACGTTCTCGGCGGCGCGCAGCTCGACCCCTCGCGGCTGACCCTGGAGGTCACCGAGGGCGCCATGGTCGAGGACATGGGCCAGGCGCGAAGCTGCCTCACCGAGCTGCGCGCCGCGGGCGTGCGCATCGCCATCGACGATTTCGGCACCGGCTATTCGTCGATCGGCTACCTGCGCAGCCTGCCCCTGGACGAGATCAAGATCGACCGCATGTTCGTGCCCGGGCTGGTGGGCGGCGAGGGGCGCGACCTGGTGCTCGCCCTGGTCCGGCTGGTCGACACCCTGGGCGTGCCCACCGTGGTCGAGGGCATCGAGACGCCGCAGGAGCTCGACTACGTGCGCGCCCTCGGCGTCGACCTGGGGCAGGGGTACCACTTCTCCCGTCCCGTGGCGGCCGAGGCGATCGCGGCGATGCTCAGCGGCGGCGTCAGCATCGTCCCCTCCACCGGCGCCCAGCTCGCCGGCTGAGGCGAGTGGCCGCCGCCGTGCCGCCGCTCGCGCACATCGTGCAGGGTGCGCCGCTGCCCACGGCGCTCGGCTGGGTGGCCGCGGCACTCATCGTCGCCGGGGGCGCGGGCATCTTCCTCGGGCGCGGCTCGGCGGCGGAGGTGATGGGCTGGGTGGTGTTCGCGGTCGGCTTCTGCGGCGCGGGCGCGGTGGTGGCGGTCACCGCGCTGCTGCCAACCTCGGCGCGCATCAGCGTCAGCCTTGCGGCGGGGGCGCCTCTCGCGCCCGGCGCGCCCGTGGACGTCAGCGTGTGCGGACGTGCGGTGGCCGGCGGGGCGCCCGCGTCTGCGCCGGACGGCAACAACGTCCTGGCCGTCCTGGTCGACGGCCGTGAGACCGGGGTGGAGAGCACCGGCCACTTCGCCGTCCTGGTCCCGCCGGGGCGGCACACTCTCAGCGTCGAGCTGCTAACCAACGACCACCACGTCTTCAGCCCACGGGTCACCGCTGCGACAACCGTGGGCGGCGGCGGCACCGGGAGCCTCGCTGCCCTATCGTGTCGCTGATGGCGAAGGACGACGAGGTGGTGCTGGTCGAGGCCTCCGGGCGCGAGGTGCCGATCACCAGCCCGAGCAAGGTGATGTTCGGCGAGCGCGGCGAGACCAAGCTCGACCTGGTGCGCTACTACCAGGCGGTCGAGGCGCCCCTGATGCGGGCGATGGGCGGACGACCGGTGCTGCTGCAGCGCTTTCCCAACGGCGCGGGCGGGCCGTCGTTCTTCCAGAAGCGCGTGCCCGAGGTGCACCCCGACTGGCTGCAGACGGCGATCGTCAGCACGCCCAACGGGACCACCTCGAATGCCCTGGTCGCCGCCGACCTGGCGCATGTGCTCTGGGCGGTCAACCTCGGCTGCCTCGGCTTCCACGTCTGGCCGTCGCGCGCCGACGACCAGGAGCACGCCGACCAGCTGCGCATCGACCTCGACCCCGGCCCCGGCGTGACCTTCCCCATGGTGCGCGAGGCGGCGCACGAGGTGCACACGCTGCTGTCGTCGCTGGGCGTCGACGGGTATCCGAAGACGACCGGCAACCGCGGCATCCACGTGTACGTGCGCCTGCAGCCGCTGTGGACGTCGTACGAGGTGCGCTCGGCGGCGGTCGCGGTGGCGCGCGAGCTGGAGCGGCGCCGCCCCGACCTGATCACCGGCGCGTGGTGGAAGGAGGAGCGAGGGGTGCGAGTTTTTGTCGACTTCAACCAGAACGCGCCGCACAAGACGGTGTTCGGGGCCTGGTCGGTGCGGGCGCGTCCGGGCGCGCAGGTGTCGACGCCGTTCGCCTGGTCGGAGCTCGATGCCGTGCAGCCCGATGCGCTGACCATGGCCACGGTGCCGCCGCGCGTCGCCGCCGGTGACGACCCCTGGCTGCCCATGGAGACCGCGCCCCAGTCGCTGGAGCCGCTGCTCGTCCTGCACGCCCGCGACACCGCCGGCGGGCTGCCGGACGCGCCCTGGCCGCCCGTCTACCCGAAGATGCCCGGCGAGCCGCCGCGCGTCGCCCCCAGCCGCGCCCGCAAGGTCGCTGACTGATCGGTCAGGTGCGGGTGAGCAGCTCGCAGGTGGCGGCGCCCTTGCGGAAGGCGAGGTGCTGGGCCCGCAGCCAGTTGCTGTCACCATAGCCGTCGTGGGCGTCGTTCCAGGTGCCATCGGTGTGGATCCAGTTGCCGGGCCACCAGTACTGGCTCATGTCGGGCACGAAGGTCTGGCCGGTGTGCATGCCCTTGAGGGTGGGCAGTGCCTGCATGCCGACCAGGTCGCCGATGCCGCCGAGCAGGCCGCCCAACGAGACCGGCCAGGCCAGCTCGTACGTCGACAGCGTCGGCACCACGTCGAAGGCGCTGAAGTACTGCTGGTAGGCGACGCTGCTCTGGTGCGGGCTGATGCTGGGAGCGCCCCAGGTGACCACCGCGGCGATGCGGAAGTCGGTGGCGCCAGGGTCGTCGGCGAAGAGCTGGGCGATGATGCCGCCGTAGCTGTGCCCGGCGACGATCACCCAGGTGCCGCTGGGCAGGTTGTGGTCGTGGCGGTACTGCTCGACCAAAGTCCGCGCCGCCGCCACGCGCTTGTCCCCCTTCACGCCGAGCCCGGCCTCGATGGCCACGCCCATGTGGTTGGTCACCTCTCCCGGGATCATCACCAGCACCGTGTTGTCCTTCAGGGGGCCGACCGGCGCGAGGTGGATGGGCTCGGCGCGGCCGTAGCTGCGGCTCACCCTGTAGAAGAGGTTGGCCATGTTCTCCGCGGTCGCGCCGGGACGGAGGGTGCACGTCGAGGCCTGGGCCGCGCCGGGCAGACGGCTGGCGTGGACGCCGTCGCTGATCACCAGGCCGAGCAGCGCACACGCGACGGCGGCGGCGAGGGCCACGCCCGCCTTCTGCCACCGGGTCCAGTGCCGCCCCGGCCAGCGGCGACGGGCCAGGAACCACAGGGCGATGACCAGGACCAGGCCCAGCGCGCCGAGCAGGATCAGCCCGATGAGCAGCAGCAGTGCGAGGCGCACCCAGCCGAGACGACGGTGCTCAGACGGGGACGCTGAAGCCGGCCGCAAAGTTCAAGGTCACCCCGAAGACCAGGTACATGAGCCACAGCCCCACCCCGATGTGCAGCAAGCCCAGCGCGTGCTCGGCGAGACCCGCAGGGCCGAGCCGCAGGCTGGCCGGCAGGTCGGCGCAGTAGACGAGCGCCAGGCCGATGAACAGCCCGCCCACCGCGGCGTCGCCCGCCTTGAAGAACACGATGGCGCCGAGCACCGAGATGAGGATGAAGGCGATCGACATGAACCCGTTGGGCCGCGGGTCGGCGCCGTGCTCGCGGTTGAAGCCCATGGCGAACCAGTGCACGCCGTACGCGGTGAAGGCCAGCGCCGCCATGTACAGCGGCGGCTGGGTGAAGGTGTGGAACCAGGCCAGCCCGGCGAACAGGTACGTTCCGGTCAGGAACTGCAGAAACCCGGGCATCCAGATGCCCCACACCCCGGTCCCCAGGTCGACGCGCGGGTCGCGCGGCGGCACTTGGAACAGCTCCTGCGGCCCGTAGATCAGGTACCCGGTGCCGAGTCCGAAGAACCCCAGGGCCAGCGGCGGAAACCCCGACGCCGGGAAGCTGAAGATGGTCTGCGCCAACATGCCCGTACCCCCGCAAGTGGTGCCGCGACCATCATAGGAGCGGGTATCCGGCGGCGCCGCTACCCGCACGGGGAGTCGAACCCCGGTTGCCACCTTGAAAGGGTGGAGTCCTGACCGCTAGACGATGCGGGCGCGCCCGGAGCTCAGATGCTACCGGCTGGGAGGCGGAGGGGCGGGGCTGGCTATACTCGGCGCCGACGTCTGTCGAAGGTGCAAAGGGAGCCCAGGAGTGCCGCTGCGCGAGATCATCGGGAAGGCCACCGCCTTCGGACTGGTGTCCCTGGCGTGCATCGGGGGCGGCTTCTTCGCCTTCTACGGGTCGCATTCGTACAACGACTACGTCAGCGTCTACCTGCCCTTCTTCCTCTGGATCGTCGGCGCGGGCGTCGGCGGGATCGGGACCCTGCTGGTGCTCGGCATCATCGCCGACGGTCGCCGCCGCCAGAAGGAGGAGGCGCTGCACATCACGCCGCGCCCGGGCCCGCTGGGGCCGCCCCCGCCGTGGGGCATGGGCGACGTTGGCCGTCCCGGCAGCGGCGTGGTCAAGATGGGCGAGCATCCCCGGCCCATGGGCGGCGGCGTGGTGCGGGTGGTCAGCTCGCGGGCGAGCAATCTCGACGCTCCGCTGCTGATCGGCGCCCTGCTGGTCTGGACGCTGGTGATGCTGATCTGGCTGGCGCCGCGCTGAGATAGAGGCTAGCGGCGGCGCAGGGCTCCCAGGGCGAGGGAGGCGGCCACCGCGAGCATCCCGGCGCCGAAGCGCGCCAGGGAGGCGGCTGCGGCGGCGATGTCCCTGAGGGCGTCGCGCGGATCGCGGTCCTTGGCTGTGGCACCCGCGCCGGACGCGGCCGCCGGGGCGGTGACCAGGTTGAGCCCGAAGCCCGCTCCGAAGAGGAGCACGCAGGCGATCAGCGCCCACAGCACGGGCGAGCGCACCGAGACCAGCGAGGGCAGCGGCGACCCGCCGCCGGCGGCCCCGCCGGCGCGGCCCGAGGCGACCGCCGCGGTGGCCGAGCGGCCGACCACGCGCACCTCGTCCGAGTAGATGCCGGAACGGGCCAGAACGATGTGGTCACCCGCGGTGGCGCTGAGGTGGATGGTGCCGGTCACCCGACCGGCGGCGTCGGTCACGCCGTGGGCGGGGTTGAGCTTGGCGTCGTTGCCGGGCTCGATGACCAGCAGCAGGTCGACCGGGGCGCCGACCACTGGCTTGCCGAAGGCGACCAGCGTCACCGTGAAGGGCACGTCGCCGCCGGGATCCGCCTGGTTGGCGCTCGCGTCGAGCTTGAGGCTGACCGGGCCCGGCGGCGGCGCGGGCTTGACGAACTGCACGGGGCCGTGGGCGATGAGCGGGCCGGTGTCGCTGGGGAGGATCAGGCCGTTGGCGGCGACCTGGGCGCCGGGCACGCCGGGCACGGGGGTGGCGCCACCGCCGCTCCTGCCGCCAGACGAGCCGCTGCTGCCGGAACCGGAGCCGCCGCCGCTCGACCCGCCGCCCGGACGCGCGGTGGGCGGGGGCGGGTCGTCGATGGTGTAGGCGGAGGTCGCCGCGGCATTGGTGCCCGCGGGCGTCAGGGCGATCGTCGTCCCGCCAGGGGAGACGTTCGCGGGCAGCGAGACCACGACCGACTTGTCGCCCCACACCGTGACGGTGGCGGCCTGGCCGCCGACCTGGACGCCGCCCTGCTGGGTGCCGAAGGTGGTGCCGTCGATCTCGATGATCGCCCCCGCGGCGGCGTGGCCCGGGGTGGTGCCGGTGATCTTCGGCAGCACCGTGAACGGCTGCGCGGGCGGGGCGTTGGTGCCGTTGGTGCTGATGGTCATGGTGGTGCCGCCCGGGGCCAAACCGTCCGGCACGGTGAAGACGATGCTCGACGGCGACCACTGCTGCACCGTGGCGCCGGTGCTCCCGATGCTGACGCCGCCGGTCTGCGGGCCGAAGCCGGCGCCGTTGACGGTGACGGTGTCGCCGACCGCGGCCGAGCTGCCCGGGGACAGGCCGCCGACACTGGCGTTGACGCCGAGGCTGCCGGGGGAGAACTGCTTGGAGTCGGCGGCGCGGGTCAGGGTGAGGGCGCCGCTGGTGGCGTTGCCGGGCACCGTCACGGTGACGGAGGTCTCGTTCCAGGACGACGACGCGCCCAGGCCGCCGATGGTGGCGCTGCCCTGCCGGCCGAAGCCGCTGCCGCTGACGGTGACGGTCTGGCCGGGGACGGCCGAGCTGCGCGACATGCCGGAGACACTGGGTGCGATGTCGAATGGCACGGACGACACGAAGGTGATGCGTGTCGGATCACCCGCGGTGGTCCTGGTCGCGTCGGTCGGCACGCTGATGCTCACGTCGACCGCGCCGTCGCAGTACTGCGAGGGCATCTGCAACGTGATGTGCGCGTCATCCGCGACCGGCGCCGAGCCCGACGTGCCGCTGCAGCCGCCGCTGCCGCCCGCGGTCCAGCGGTAGGCGGCGGAGGTGAGCACCGAGCCACTCGGCAGCGCGTTGCCGAAGGTGAATCCGCCGCCCTGCAGGTGCACGGTCGCGCCCGCTGCAGGCGACGCATTGTCGAGGCCGCTGAACGAAGGATCGGTGGCGTACAGGAGGTGGCCGTCGCTGCTGTTCGTGCCACCGTTGGCATCGCGCAGTGTGACGGTCACCGGGCCATTCCAGCCCGCCCCCGCGGTGAAGGTGATGTGACTCCCGTCGGTGCTGGGGTTCGACACCGACTGCGTACCGACGCTGACCAGCAGCGTGCACACGCCAGGTGAGAACCCGCTGCCGTTGATGGTCACCGACGCACCCGCGGTGCCGTGCTGCTGACTCAACGACTGCACCGACGGCGCGTTGCACAGGCTCGTCGCCAGAACGCTGTGCGTCGACAGCGGCAGCGCCGCGGCCGCGACGGAAAACGCCGTCAGGCTGAGCGCAACCCGCTTCACGCCTTGCTCCCCGCGGGATCCGCGATGAACACCAGGCGGTCGCCGGCGAGCGCCCCCTGCCACAGCGGCCAGCACGTCGTCAGGTACAGGTGCTCGCCGGGGAGCGGATTGCGCACCACCGCCTGGTCGTTGCCGCTGACGATCTCGCGCTTGCTGATCGTGTACGCGTAGCGCCCGTAGCCCATCTCGAGCTGGATGGTGTCGCCCGCGTGCAGGTCGCCCCAGCTCAGCGAGAAGCCGTTGTGGTTGCCGATGAGGATGATGCGTCCCTCACCGGGGTAGCCGGTGTGGTCCTCGTGTCCGGGGCCGGCGCTGAGCATGCCGCTGTCCGACCCCTCGCTGACGATCGCCTCGAAGCCGATGCGCGGGATGCGCAGCCGGGCCAGCGGCTGGCCGTCGGCGAGGTGGGGCTGGAGCTGGGTGAAGGCCGCGGCTCCGGCGCCGGACGCCGCCGTCACCGGGGCGGCGTCGGCGACGCTGCCCGCGGGATGCGCGGTGTTCCAGGCGGATTCGAGGCGGTGCTGCTGGTAGCTCTGGTAGCCGACCAGGACACCGACATAGGCGATGAGCAGGACGCCGACGCTCATCAGCGCCCAGCTCGTCCGCCTCAGCCAGCGATGAGTCCGGGAGCGCATCGGTGGGAGGATCCCTGTTGTTCGGCGGTTCGAGTTGTTGCGGGGCCTGCCCGGGTGGATGCGCCCACCCGGGCAGGTGTCACGCGTGTGCGGTTATCGCACGCGCCGCAGTCGCGCCCACAGGCCGGGCGCCACTCGGAGCGAGATTGCGACAGCGATGAGAAGCAGGCCGGCCGGGATGGCGAGGCCACCGAGCATGCCGGTCTTGGGCAGCGAGGTGATGTTGGCGGTGTCGGGCAGCGGGCAGGTCGGGCCGCTGCCGGGACCGTTGCAGCCGGCAGGCTGGCTGCAGTTGGTCGCGCAGGGGGGGTTGTCCTGCCCGGTCATCGACGCCGCAGCCGTGGTGTCGGCGAGCGCGATGCGGGCGATGTTGCTGCCGTCGTCACCGAAGCCCTGGATGCCCGACTTAATGCCGCCGGCCGTCTTCGGCGCCGCCCCGTTGGCGGAGGTCGAGGTGCCCGGCACCAGGTCGTGGCAGTTGCTGGGGTCGGCGGTGCAGGCCACGTCGCCGTTCATCAGCCGCACGTCCAGCGCGGCCATGCTGACCTCGCGGTAGGTGGGCAGGTTGGCGACGGTGTTCTGCACGCCACGGGTGATGTCGAGGGTCACCGAGCCGACGCCCGGGACGGTGAAGACGTGGTGCCACTCCTGGCCCGGGCCGAGGGCCTGGGTGGTCGGCACCGCGCCGGGCAGAGCGCCGTTGAGGTTGGGCAGCGCGCTGTTGAGGTCGATGGTCTGGCCGAGCACAGTGACCGTGTTGAGGCCCGCGGTGCCGACCGGCGCGCCGGTGCCCGGTCCCACCGCCGCGTCCGCGGCCGAGGTGATGCCCTCGATCTGCAGCAGCGGCGTGGACGCGTGGGTCGTGTTGACGGTGATGCCGCCGGTGGCCGGCAGGTTGGTGATCACGGCGTTGATCGCCTGGGACAGCTGGCTGCCGATGGGCAGCAGGGCGAGCTGGCCGACCCGCGCCGTCGCGGTCGATTCGACGCCGCCGCCGGCCACGGGCACGGTCTTCGAGGTGGCGATGCTCTTGGTGACCGAGACCAGGCTGCCCAGGTCGGGAATGCCCAGGCCCTTCAGCGCGGCGATGAGCGCGTTGAGCCCGTCGAGCGAGGCCGAGAGCTTGGCGTCCCACAGCTTGAGCGCGCTGAGGTCGACCGGCACCGGCGCGGCGCCGGTGGTGGCGGCAACCGTGCCGAGGGTCTGGTTGACCAGGCCGCCGATCTGGGTGAGCGTGCTCTGCAGCGGGGCGGGCACGCCGGGAACGCTGCTGAGGATGTTGCCCGCCTGGGTGGGGTCGGCGATCGCCTTGCTCAGCGCGTCGACCAGCGACTTCAGCAACGAGGAGAGCGCGGAGAGGTTGGCGCTGCTCGTGTTGCTCATCATCAGCGCGGGAATCTGCAGCGCGGCGGTGGTGTTGTCGGCCGACACCTGCGGCCCGGTCTTGCCGTCCCTGGCCGTGGTGGCGCCGTTGAGGGCGTAGGCGTTGAACGGGTCGACGCTCACCGTGGCGCCGTCGAGCTGCTGCACGGTGTTGCCGTTGAGCTTGATGGCGACCGCGTTGGCGTGGTCGTCGGGGTTGTCGGCCACGTTCTTCTGGCCAAGGCTGGCTGCAACGGTGCCGAGGATGTTGAGGTGGGCGACGCCCAGAGCGGGCACGGTGATGGTCGCGCCGCCGGCGCTCGCCTGCGCCTGCAGGTAGTCGGTCAGGCCGGTGACGCCGTTCTGCTGCAGCGCGTTGGCGCCGTTGTTGATGAAGTTGGCGATCTGCGTCTCGACGGCGCCGATGTTGGCGTTGAGCACGTCCCAGTCGGTCGCCACCGGGGCGGACTGGGAGCTGCCAGAGAGCACGTCGGTGCCGGCGGCGGTCAGGGTGGCGTCGTCACGCGCCTGGGCGACGTACACGCTGAGCGGCTTGTCCGTGGGCAGGCCGGTGGGCAGCGTGATGCCCAGCGGGCAGGTCGTGGTGGTGGGGGTGCTGCCGGGGCAGAGCGTGTCGCGCAGGGTGGTCAGCGCGGCGGTCACCTGCTGCCAGCCCTGGGTGCCGACGGTGTTGACCACGGGTGCCAGGGAGAGCTGGACGGTCACGGCGGAGGCGCTGGCGGAGCCGTGGGGGAGTGCCGGTGCGGTGCTGTCCGCCCGGGCCGAGAGAGGGAGGGTGGCCAGACCGGCCATCAAGCCGGCGGCCAGCACTGCCTTGCGAGTCTTCACGAGTTCCCCGTGCCTCCTTCCTACGATCCGTTGGGCTGCTGTACGAAACGTCGAGGCCGGCTGTGGCTGCCTCTCGGGTCCCCGCTGGCGCACACTTGTCGGCCTGTGGCTCGCTTGACGCTTCTTGGAACGCTTGCCCGTGACAAATCCTTGCGTGCGTTTGCAACAAATCAGTGACGACGGCTGTCTTGGCCACCGCGGGCTCTGACGGGCCGGCCCGGCGGGTCCGGTTCGCCCCCTCCCCGACCGGCGCCCTGCACATCGGCTCGCTGCGCACGGCCCTCTTCAACTGGCTGGCCGCCCGCGCCTCCGGCGGCAGCTTCCTGCTCCGCATCGAGGACACCGACCAGGGCCGCTACGTGCCCGGCAGCGAGCAGCAGATCCTCGACTCGCTGCGCTGGCTCGGCCTCGACTGGGGCGAGGGCCCCGAGGTCGGCGGCCCCCACGCCCCCTACATCCAGTCGCTGCGCACCGACATGTATAGGGAGCACGGCGAAAGGCTGGTCGCGCTCGGCGCCGCCTACTGGTGCACCTGCACCCCCGAGCGGCTGGCCGAGATGCGCGACGCCCAGCGCAAGGCCGGGCAGCCGACGCGCTACGACCGCCGCTGCCTGGCGCGCCAGGCGGAGGTGGCCGGGGAGCGCGCCGCCGGGATGCCCGCCGTGCTGCGGCAGCTCATGCCCCCGGGCGTGTCGCGCTGGGACGACCTCATCCGCGGCGAGGTCCGCTTCGACAACGCCGAGGTCGACGACTCGGTGCTGCTCAAGAGCGACGGCTTCCCCACCTACCACCTGGCCAACGTCGTCGACGACCACCTCATGGGCATCACCGACGTGATCCGCGCCGAGGAGTGGATCCCCAGCACGCCCAAGCACCTGGCGCTGTACGACGCCTTCGGCTGGGAGCGGCCGCGCTTCGCCCACGTGCCGATCGTGCTCGGCGAGGACCAGAAGAAGCTGTCCAAGCGGCGCGGCGCGCGCAACGTGCTGGAGTACCGCGACCTCGGCTACCTCCCCGCCGCGCTGGCCAACGCCATGGCCCTGCTGGGCTGGTCGTCGGGCAGCGAGGACGAGGTGTTCACCCTGGCCGAGCTGGTCGAGCGCTTCTCCATCGAGCGGGTCAACGCCGCGCCCGCGGTCTTCGACCCCAAGCGGCTCGACGCCCTGCAGGGCCTGCACGTGCGCCGCCTGGCGCCCAAGGAGCTGGCCGCGATGCTGGAGCCCTGGCTGCCCGGCACCACGCCGGAGCAGCGCCGCGCCCTCACCCCGCTGCTGCAGGAGCGCATCACCACCCTGCGCGACGCCGCCGACCTCGCCGCCCCCCTGCTCGGCGAGGCGCCATGGGCGGACGGCGTGCAGTTCCCGCCCAAGAAGGTCGACGGCGCCACCGCCGCCGCGCTGCTCGACGCCGCCATCGCCGAGTTGGAGAGCGGCGCGCTGAGCGACCCGGCCGCGCTGCGCGAACGGCTCACGGCGATGCTCGAAGCACGCGGCGTCAAGGCGCGCGACGGCTTCCGCGTGCTCTACATCGCCATGCTGGGCAGGCCCCAGGGGGTGCCCGTCTTCGACGCCATGGCCTTCGTCGGGCGCGACGTGACGCTACGGCGTTTGCGCCACGCCCGGCAGAAACTCGCAGAGCTCACCCAGACGGAGGCATCCCGTTGAGCGTCACCTCCCCCATCGACAGCCTGCGCGACACCGTCGAGGCGTTCCAGCGCGACGCCAACCGCGAGTTCTACCTGCACGGCAGCGGGCAGAAGGACACGCTGGAGATCGCCGCCATCGTGGAGCGCTACGGCGCGGCCTTCACGCCCGAGGCCGTGCGCGCCTGCCTCGACGCCATCGACGACGCGAGAGACGACGCCGGGAAGCGCCGTGCCACCGCGCTGGCGCAGGCCGTCGCCGAGTCCTGCATGGAGCGCGAGCTGGCCGCGCTGGGCGACGAGCTGGCCACCGCGGAGGCGACCGCGACCGTCGACGTCGACGGCGAGCAGGTCGCCTACTTCTCCGCGGCGGTGATGGTGCAGAACGAGCGCGACCGTGCCAGGCGCGCGCGCATCGACGCCGCGCGCCGCAGCGTCGTGGCGCGGCACAACCCGCTGCGCGAGCGGCTGTTCCGCCGCCACCACGAGCTGATCGGCGAGCTCGGCTTTCCCGGCTACGTCGAGTTCTACAGCACCCTCAAGGGCATCGACGTGCGCGAGCTGGGCGCGCAGATGCAGGCCTTCCTCGACCGCACCGCCGACCTCTACCAGCAGCACATGGCGCCGTGGTTCGAGGAGGTGATCGGCGTGCCCTGGGCGCAGGCCGAGCGCCACGACGCCGCGCTGCTCTTCCGCATGACCGACCAGGACGCCTGGTTCCGCTCCGAGCGCATGCTGCCCGCGCTGCGCGAGACGCTGCTGGGCCTGGGCGTGGCCATCGACGACCAGCCCAACGTCCACCTCGACACCGAGGCGCGGCCGAAGAAGAACCCGCGCGCCTTCTGCGCCCCGGTGCGCACGCCGGACGAGGTGTACCTGGTGATCCGTCCCAGCGGCGGCTACCAGGACTTTCGCGCGCTCTTCCACGAGGCCGGCCACACCGAGCACTTCGCCCACGTCGAGCGGACGCGACCCTTCGAGGAGCGCGACCTCGGCGACAACAGCGTCACCGAGGCCTTCGCCTTCACCATGGAGCACCTGCTCCTCGATGGCAACTGGATCGGCGACTCGCTGCAGCTCGACGACAGCGCGCTGCGCACCCTGGTGCATCACGCGCACGTCCACTACCTGTACATGCTGCGTCGCTACGGCGCCAAGCTGGTCTACGAATTGGCGCTGCACGGCGCGGGCCCCAGCGGCATGGCGGAGATGCCGCAACGCTACGCGCAAACGCTGACGACACATCTCGGCTTCCGCTACGCGCCCGAGGGGTGGCTGGACGACGTCGATCCGGGGTTCTACGCCTCGCAGTACCTGCGCGCCTGGATGCTCGAAGCGCAGCTCCGCGAGCGCTGGCGGGAACGGCACGGCGAACGCTGGTGGGGCCCCGGCAAGGCGGGCGACGAATTGCGCGCGCTGTGGTCGCTGGGCCAGGCACTGCCCGCGCACCTGCTCGCCACCGAGGTGGGCATGCAGGGCCTGGGCATCGACGCGCTGGAGCGGCGCATCCGCGACGGGCTGGAGGCGTCCGCATGACCCGCGTCGCGGTGGTCACCGGGGGCAGCAGCGGCATCGGCGCGGCGACCGTGCGCCTGCTCCGCGCCGCGGAGTACGAGGTGTACGCGGGCGCGCGCCGCGTCGACAGGCTGCGCGAGGTGTGCGAGCCGGTCGGCGCCCACGCGCTGCAGCTCGACGTCACAGATCAGGCCAGTGTTGACCAATTCGTGGCGCAGCTGCCGTCCTGCGACGTGCTGGTCAACAACGCGGGCGGCGCGCTCGGCCTCAACCGGGTCGAGGACGCCGTCGATGAACAGTGGCGGACGATGTTCGAGAGCAACGTGCTCGGCCTGGTGCGCATGACCCGCGCCCTCATCCCCATGCTGGAACACGCCGACCCGGGGCACGTCGTCAACATGGTCAGCGTCGCCGGGCTGGGCACGTATCCCAACGGCGGCGGCTACACCGCGGCCAAGCACGCCGCCCACGCGGTCAACGACACGCTGCGCATGGAATTGCTGGGCCGCCCCATCCGCGTCTCGGAGATCGACCCCGGGTTGGTGGAGACCGAGTTCTCCGTGGTGCGGCTCGGCGACGAGGAGTCGGCCCGCAGGGTCTACCAGGGGATGACGCCGCTCACCGCCGACGACGTCGCCGACGCGGTGGTCTGGGTGGTCACCCGGCCGAAGCACGTCGACATCGACCAGGTGGTGATGCGCCCGCTCGACCAGGCCACCATCGCCATGGTGCACCGCAGGACATGAGCGCGGGCGGCGGCGCGCAGAACCACCGCATCGCCTACGCGGCGATCGCCGCGCTGTGGGTCGGGGCGGTGCTCAGCTTCGTGATCACCGCCGGGCAGGGGTCGGCCGCCTTCCACATCGGGCAGGTGGTCTCCGGCGTCTGCATCGTCGCCGCCGGCGCGATCATCGCCGTCGACTGGCTCGGCGTGGCCACGCGCATGGGCCAGCGCTCCGCCGACCGGTGGCGCGGCCGCCTGCAGGCCCAGGACGCGAGCAACCCCGTGGTGGCGACGCGCTCCACGCGCATGCTCGCCTGGTGGTGGATCGGCTTCGGCGTGCTGCTGCTGATCCTGGCCATCGCCGCGCCGCGCTGACCCGGCGGCGTCAGCCCTGCTTGTTGGGCCCGGCGCGCTCGACGGGGATGCGGATGACTACGCGCTGCTCCTTGACCATGGCCGCGCGGTACTCGTCCCAGTCGGGATGCTCGCCGACCGTCGACCTGTAGTAGCGCACCAGCGGCTCCATCGCCTCCGGCAGTGACTCGATCCTCGCCTCGCCCTCGGCCTGCAGCCACTGCCCGTAGAAATTGTCGGACATGACACAAACTGCGGCGTAGGGGCGCTTGCGCAGGTTCTTCACCTTGATCGCGGTCTCGCGGCTGCTGATCAGCAGGGTGCCGTCGTCGTCGACGCCGACCGCCACCGGTGACATCTGCACTCCGCCGTCGCCGCGGGTGGTGGCCAGCACGGCGCGGTGCTGCGAACGGATGAGTTGGATCGCCTCGTCGGGCGTCATGGGATGGGGCTGCCTCCGTGCTTGCGGGCGTACCCAGGGACGATAATCCCCAGCGCCGTCCGCCCGCTGGGGGACGCCCACAGGAAGGAGCCCACCGTGCCCATCATCGACGACGCCGCGCTCGCGCCGGCAACCGAGCTGGTCGAGCGGCTGCGTGGCGGCAGCGTCTCGCCGGTGGAACTGGTCGACGCCGTGCTGGAGCGCATCGAGCGCCACAACCCGACCATCAACGCCTACGTGCTGGTCCTCGCCGAGCAGGCGCGGCAGCAGGCGCGCGAGAGCGAGGAGCGCATCCGCCGCGGTGAGGCGCGCCCGCTCGAAGGGCTGCCCGTCGCCATCAAGGACAATGTCCACCTCGCCGGCACGCCGATGACCCTCGCCTCCGAGGCGGTCAAGGCCGCGCCCAGCCCGGTCGACTCGTACGTGGTGCGCCGCCTGCGCGAGGCCGGCGCGGTGCTGGTCGGCAAGACCAACCTGCCCGAGCTGGGCACGGTGCCGAGCACCGAGAACCGCCGCTTCGGCGCCACCCGCAACCCCTGGAACACCGGGCTCATCGCCGGCGGGTCGAGCGGCGGCTCGGCGGCCGCGGTGGCCGCGGGCATGGCCCCCGCCGCCCACGGCAACGACGCCGGCGGCTCGCTGCGCATCCCCGCCGCCTGCACCGGCCTGTTCTCCATCAAGCCGACGCGCGGTCGCATCTCCATGGCCCCCGCGGGCGACCCGCCCTTCGGCCTCAACGTCGAGGGCTTCATCACCCGCAGCGTCGGCGACACCGCCATGCTGCTCGACGCCACCCACGGCAGCGAGCCCGGCGACCTCCACGTCGCGGCGCCGCCCGCGCGCCCCTTCGCCACCGAGGTCGGCGTCAACCCGGGCCGCCTGCGCATCGGCTTCACCGCCAAGCCGCCGCTCGACGTCCCCATCGACGCCGCGTACCTCGACGGGCTGCGCCGCGCCGCGACGCTGTGCGAGCAGCTCGGCCACGACGTCGTGGAGATCGAGCCGCAGTGGCAGAACGACGACATCCTCGGCCTGTTCAACCAGGTGTGGGCCGCCTTCTTCGGCAACGTGGTGCAGGAGGTCATCGACAGCGGCGGCGACCTGGAGCGCATCGAGCCGCTGAACCGCGCCCTCTACGAGCTGAGCAAGGAGATCAGCTCGGCGCAGTACTGGCGAGCCAGCACGCAGATGCAGGCGCTGATCCGCGACATCGGCGCGGGACAGGCGGAGTACGACGTGGTGCTCACCCCCGCGCTGGCCAAGCCGCCCATCCCCATCGGCGCGCTGTGGGAGGGCAGCGACCTCGACGCCACCATGCCGATCATCAACTCGGCGATGTTCACGCCCTTCACCGTGCCCGCCAACCTCAGCGGCCAGCCCGCCGCCAACCTGCCGCTCTTCGAGCACGAGGGTCTGCCGCTCTGCGTGCAGGCGATCGGACGGCTCGGTGAGGAGGCGACGCTGATCCGCCTCGCCTCGCAGCTCGAGACCGCACTGCCGTGGGCACAGCGCAGGCCGCCGCTGCACTGAGCGACGTCAGCGCAGCCGCCGCTCCATGATCACGCCGCGGGTGCGAAAGCCGAGCCTTTCGTAGAGGCGATGCGCGCCCTCGTTGGTGTGCAGGTGGTCGAGCGCAACGCTGAGCGCACCCTTGCCGCGCGCCCACTCCTCCACCGCCGCCATCAGCGCGGTGCCCACCCCGCGGCCGCGCCACGAGGGCGACACAGCGAGCTCGTCCACGTACGTTCCGGTGAATCCCGCCGCCTCATCGCGACGCATGATCGCTTCGACGTGGCCGACCACCTCGCCGCCGACCTCGGCGACCAGCAGGCAGCGCTCGGGATCGTCGGGCTTCATGGTGGCGAAGCGCTGCCGCGCGTAGTCGATGCCGACCGGCGGGATCAGCGGCGGCAGGTCGTCGATGGCGCGGTGGTACTCCTCGGAATCGGCGAAGATGCGCGACAGCGCCTCGGCGTCGTCGGGCAGGCGGTAGGGGCGCACCGTCAGGGGAGCCATGGGCTCGCCATTATCGCCGCGCTCCACCTCGGCCGCGAAGCTGTGACGATCGAGCCGGCGTATGACGGCTTGGTTGCATCATGCTTGGCTCCGGCAGTTTGTGCAGGACAACGGAGGAACCAGGGTGCGATCCAGCAGGCTGAGCGAGGCGTCGACGCACTGGCGTGGACGCGTGGTCGCCGCCGTCACCGTGTCGGTTGTCGCCAGCGTGGCCACCGGGCTGCGCGCCGAGGCGGCCGCGCCCACCGCTCCGCCCGCCGTGGGCGCGGTGGGCATGGCCTCCGCCGGCAACGGCAGCGGGTACTGGATCGCCGCGTCGTACGGCGACGTGCTCCCCTTCGGCACCGCCGCGCCGCTCGGCGGCCCCACCGCGGTGTCCCTCAACGCCCCGCTGGTGGCGATGGCCCGCACCGCCGGCGGCAACGGCTACTGGCTGCTCGGCTCGGACGGCGGCGTCTTCACCTACGGCGACGCCGGTTTCTACGGTTCCGAGGGCGGCAAGCCGCTCAACGCGCCGGTGGTCGGCATCGCCGGCACGCCCAGCGGGCACGGCTACTGGACGGTCGCCGCGGACGGCGGCGTCTTCGCCCACGGCGACGCCGGCTTCTTCGGCTCCGAGGGCGGCACGCCGCTGAACCAGCCGATCGTCGGCATGGCGGCGACCCCGGACGGCGGCGGCTACTGGCTGGTGGCAAGCGACGGCGGCATCTTCCCCTTCGGTGACGCGGCCCGGGGCCTCGGCTCCGAGGGCGGCCGGCCGCTGAACCAACCGATCACCGGCATGGCGGTGACGCCCAGCGGCAACGGCTACTGGCTGGTCGCCTCCGACGGCGGCGTGTTCAGCCACGGCGACGCCGGCTTCCACGGCTCCGAGGGCGGCGCCGCCCTGGTCCAGCCCATCGTCGGCATGGCCGCGACGCCCAGCGGGCAGGGCTACTGGATGGTCGCCCGCGACGGGGGCATCTTCCCCTTCGGCGACGCGCCCGGCCTGGGCTCGGGCGCGGGGCGCATCCGCTACGGCGACGACGTCGCCTCCCGCCCCGACTGCGGGGTGCCCTCCAACGCGGTGACGCCGGGCAAGGTGATCGTCATCAGCCTGACCTGCCAGCTGCTCACCGCCTACGACAACGGCATGCCCCTGCTGACCACCTACATCACCACCGGTCGCCCCGCGCTGCCCACCCCGCCGGGCCAGTACTCGGTGCTGCGCAAGGTCACGCCCTGGCTGATGACCTCCGACTGGCCGCAATCGTCGCCCTACTGGTATCCGCCGAGCTGGGTGACCTACACGCTGTGGTTCCGCAACGACGGCTACGCCATCCACGATGCGCCCTGGCGCGCCGCCTACGGGCCCGGCACCCAGGCCAACGGCTCGCACGGCTGCGTCAACGTGCCCATGCCGACCATGACCCAGCTCTACAACTGGGCCGACGTGGGCATCCCGGTGCGCGTCTACTAGGCTCGGCGCGCGCGGCGGCGAGCGGTCGCGGCGGCCGTGGGTCGTCTACACTCGCGCGCGATGCGCTCCACGCTGCGGCTCGTCCTGCCGCCCTTCGTGGCCGGCAAGCTGGTCGCCCTGCTCGTTCCCATCCTCACGGTGTGGAGCACATCGCAGGCGGGGCCGACCTACGCCGACCTGCTGCGCCCCTTCGGCTCCTGGGACGGCGCCAGCTACATCGACATCGCCCGCGGGGGCTACCCGAGCGGGCCGCTCGACCTGATCCCCGGCCATCCCGGGCACCTGTGGGGATTCTTCCCCGGGGTGCCGCTGCTGGTGCGCATCGTCCACGTCGTCGTGCCCGACTGGGTGACCGCCGGAGTTCTGGTCAACGTTGTCACCGAGCTGGTGGCCCTGTACTTCCTCGCCAAGCTGGTGCTGCTGGAGCGCGGCGGCGACGAGGACTCGGCGCGCTTCAGCGCCTGGATGCTGGCCCTCTACCCGTACGCGGTGTTCCTCACCGCGGTGTACACCGAGGCGCCGTTCCTCGCCGCGGCCACCGCGTCGCTGTACTACGCGCGGCGCGGCGACAACCTGCAGGCGTCGTACGCCGCGGCGATCGCCATGGCCATGCGCATCAGCGGCGTGGCCCTGCTGCCCGCGCTGCTCATCGAGTACCTGCGGCGGCGCGGATGGCGTCCCGGCGTGGGTCTGCTGCCGATCGCGGCCAGCCTGCTGCCCATCGCCCTGTTCGCCTGGTACGCGCAGCACCTCACCGGCGACGCGCTCGCCTACCAGCACGTCCAGCAGTCGGCGTCGTACGGCAACCGCGTCACCACCTGGCCGTGGACCGCGCTGTGGACGACGTGGCAGAGCGCCGATGGCGGCCGCAGCTACATCTTCACCATGGAGGTGCTCTTCGGCGTCGGCGCCTTGGTGATGCTGGTGTGGCTGACCCTGCGCTGGCGGCAGTACCCGCCGTCGCTGACCGCCTACGGATGGGTGGTGTGGCTGGTGCCCGCGTCGCTCACCTACTGGCTGGGGCTGCCGCGCTACGAGATGACGCTGATCCCGGGCTACCTGCTCGCCGCCGACCTCACCCGGCGCCGGCCGGGGCTGCGCCTGCCCATCCTGGTGGTGTCGTGCGGCTGGATGGCGTTCACCGCCTCGGCGCTGGGCAGCGGGCGGTACACGGGGTGAGCGAGGCCGGCGCGGTCGAGGTCAGCGTCGTGCTGCCGTGCCTCAACGAGGCGGAGTCGGTCGGCGACGTGGTGCGCGCGGCGCTGGCGGCGATGGCCGCGGCGGGGTGGAACGGCGAGGTGGTGGTCGCCGACAACGGGTCGACCGACCGCTCGCGCGAGGTGGCTCGCGAAGCGGGCGCGCGCGTGGTCATCGCGACGCGACGCGGGTACGGCGCCGCCATCGACGCGGGTATGCAGGCGGCGCATGGGCGTGTGCTGGTGATGGCCGACGCGGACGGGACCTATCCGATGGAGTCGATTCCGGTTCTGGCCCAGCCGGTTCTCGACGGCGAGCGCGACATGGTGATCGGTGCGCGCATCCACTCCGACCTGGCCGTGCAGGCGATGCCCTGGACGCACCGGCACATCGGCACGCCGGTGCTGACCCGCATGGTCAACCGGCTGAGCGGCGCCAAGGTCAGCGACTCGCAGAGCGGCATGCGCGCGATTGCCCGCGACGCGTACGCGCGACTGGGCATGCGCACGCCGGGGATGGAGTTCGCCTCGGAGATGATCCTGCGCGCGGCGCGGCTGCACATGTCGATCGGCGAGGTGCCGATCGTGTACGGCGCGCGCGTCGGCGAGTCCAAGCTGCGCACCATCCCCGACGGCTGGCGGCACCTGCGCTACATCCTGCTGGCCAGTCCCAACTGGCTGTTCCTGGTGCCGGGGTTGATCAGCATGGCCGTCGGGGTGCTGATCGTCGCGCCGCTCAGCGTCGGCGAGGTGCACATCGGGCGCTTCCAGATGATCATTCACCCGATGTTCGCCGGCACCGTGCTGCTCATCGCGGGGTATCAGATGGTGCAGCTCGGGGTGCTGCTGCGCGCGCTCAGCCCGCCGGAGGAGCGGGCAAATGACCGGCTGGTCAGTCTGATCGCGCGCGCCGGGGCGGGGCCGCTGCTCACCGTGGGCGCGGTGTTCGTGCTGGCGGCGACGGGGCTGGGGGTGGTGATCGTGGCGCACTGGGTGCGCGAGGGGTTCGGGCAGCTCTCCGAGGTGCGCCATGCGATGGGGGCGGCGGTGCTCTTCGTGATCGGCACGCAGACGATCTTCGCGGCGCTGCTCAGCGCGTTCTTCCTGTCGGGAGACTTTGGAAGGCCGGTGTGGAGGCGCGAAGAGTAGGCGGCTCGACGCCGAGCTCCTAGCTGACCTCGACGACCTTCAGCTCCATCTCCCCCGCCGGCGCGGCCACCTTGGCAACGTCCCCCGCGCGCTTGCCGATCAGCGCGCTGCCGATCGGCGACTGCGCCGAGATGCGCCCCGCGGTGGGATCCACCTCGGTCGGCCCGACGATGAAGTACGTCGACTTCCCGTAGGCGTCCTCGACGGTGACGCGAGCGCCGATCCTGGCCACGCCGTCCGGGGCGCCCTCTTCGATGATCACCGCGTCGCGCAGCGAGGCTTTCAGCTCGGCGATGCGCCCCTCGACGTGCGACTGGTCCTCGCGCGCCTGGTGGTACCCGGCGTTCTCGCTGAGGTCGCCCTCGGAGCGAGTCGAGGCGATGCGCGCCACGATCTCGGGACGGCGCACGTTCTCCAGCTGGGCCAGCTCCGCTTCGAGGGCGGCGCGACCGGCTGCGGTCATGTGGACGGGACGACTGGCCACGCGGCGGGAGTCTAGCGTCCCGCACCACCGCGGCGGCGGCGCAGCACCACGACCCCGCCGAGCGTCGCGAAGGCGGCGAGCAGGCCCGCGCTCGCCGGCGCGGCCACCACGCCCGCGGTGTCGGGCAGGCTGGCGGCCGGCGTCGCGTCGCCCGCCGAGGCGCCGACGACCGCCGTGGTGCTCGGGCACCACGGGTTGGCCGGCACGTCCTTGCACGGGTCGGGCATGGTCGCCTGGTCGTAGGGGATGGGCAGGATGGTGGTGTCGGCGACGCTGCCCTGCGGGTAGTTGACCACCGGCGGCACCTGCGGGCACTGCGGGATCAGCGGCAGCGCGCCCGGGCTGGCGCAGACGAGCTGAGCGAAGCTGGGGCCGAGGTAGCCCTGGTTGGGGATGCCGCACATCCCCAGCAGCGTCTGGATCTGCGGAGGGTCGCTGCTCAGCGTCCCCGAGGTGTCGGTGTTGCCGTGGAAGCAGTCGCCGTTGGCGGGCGCGCTGGGTTGAGCGGCCAGGGCGATGTCCGCGTTGCCGGGGTTGTTCCAGCTCGCGTTGTTGCTGAAGGTATTGGCCGCAACCTCGTTGCCGACCGCCTGGTAGTAGCACATCGACTGCGCCGGGGTGCTCAGGTCGGTGCCGCCCGCGCAGGGCTGCTTCGACTTGGGCGACGGGGTCTCGCCGTCGGGGTAGTCGTTGACCACCACGCCCCAGCCGTTGTTGCCGGTGACCGTGTTGCCGGTGACCGTGTAGTTGCGGATGCCGCTGAGGATGATGCCCACGCCCACCGGCGCCGCGGCGGCGATGCCGTAGCCGGGGGTGTTCGGGTTGTTGTTGTCATGAACGTTGTTGTTGCGGATCACGCTGCACGACCCGCCGCCGCCGGGGCAGGCGCCGTTGGCGGGCGACGGCCAGTCGTCGTTGTTCAGCGTGTTGGGGGCGATGCCGGTCTTGTTCCTGTCCCACTCGCCGTTCTCGATGGTCAGGTGGCCGCCCGCGTTGGTGCCGCTGAAGCCGAGCGCGCTGTTCTCCGCGTGGGCGTGGTTGAGGTCGACGTTGCAGTCCTGGCAGGCGCCGATGTAGTAGTCGCTGTCGCCCATGTTGCTGGCGTAGCTGTGGTCGATGACCCCGGGACCGCCCTCGTTGCTGGTGAAGATGCCGTACTGGCCCATCGGCACCGTGCTCGACGCGTGGTTGGCCGGGTCGGTGCCGTAGTCGTACGAGGAGCTGGCGGTGATGTAGTCGCCGCGCAGCGCGTGCAGGTTGATGGTGCCGGTGCCGTCGCCGCCGTTCCACCAGATCTGGTTGCCGTTGCCGCCGCCCGAGCCGCTGAGGAAGTTGCAGACCAGCAGGTTCTCGACGGATACCCCGTCCGCCTCCCACACCTCGACGCCGTTGCGGCCGAGCGTGCCGCCGCTGCCATCCGGCAGCCCGAGGTTCTGCGAGGACGGCGCCGCGTCGCACTGCGGCGAGCCCGGCTTGGTGCCGTCGACGACCACCGTGTTGCGGTTCATGCCGCGCAGGTGGACCCCCGGCGTGGTGATCAGCACGCCCGCCTGGTGCTCGGAGCCGGGCACGCCCTGCTCGTGGTAGTCGCCGGGGCCGACCAGCACCCAGTCACCGGGCCGGGCGTCGTTGACCGCCGCCTGGATCGACGCGTAGGGCCCCTTGACGCCGTTGACCGTGCCCACCCGGAGCACGTGGGGCGACGACGCGGCGGCGCCGCCACCGGAGAAGGCGGCCGCCACGGCCACCGAGAGAGTCGCGAGCACGAGCGCGAACCTGCGTCCAACCATGCCCTGTGAGACGACCGTGGTACCCCGCGCATTGCGCGGTTGCGCCGGATGACGCGCCACCACGCCAGGCGGTGGCGCGCTCAGTCGCCCGCCGTGGCGGCGACGGCGACCGGCTCGCGGAGCTCCGCCGCAGGGCTGAGCGCCGCGCGAGGCCGCGGGATCAGTGCGCCGACCGCTCCGGAGAGCAGCGCGGTCACGGTTGCGAACAACCACAGGCGATGGAAGCGGGCCACCGAATCGGTCGCGCCCGCGGTGGTGCCCACCAGCATCACCAGCACCGCGATCCCCAGTGCGCCGCCCACCTGTCTTGCGGTCTGGTTGACGGCGCTCCCCACCGCGAAGCGATGTGGTGGCAGCGACGACACCGCCGCCGCGCTGAGCACCGGAAAGGTCAGCCCGATGCCGAGGCCGACCACCAGCGTTCCCGGCAGCCACTGCGCCAGGTACTGCGGCGTGCTGCCCACGACGAGCACGTACCACGCCAGTCCGATGGCGAAGAACAGACCACCTGCGACGAGCACCGGCCGGAAGCCGATACGCGCGGCCAGCCGTCCCGCCGGTCCGGCGACAACGGCGACCACCAGCGGTCCGGGCGTGATCGCCAGGCCCGCGCGGAGGATCGAGTAGTGCCACACGCCGGTGAGAAAGAGGACGTTGCCGAGCAGCATGGCGAAGAACCCGGCCGCGTACACCAGCGTGGCCGCGTTGGCGGCGCTGAAGGAGCGCTCGCGGAACAGGGTGAGGTCGATGGCCGGCTGCGGATGCGTCCTGCAGCGCCTCACGAAAGCGATGCCCAGGACGAGCGCCAGCGCGCCCGCACCGAGGATGCGCGGATCGGTCCAGCCCCAATCGGTGCCCTCGGTCAGCGCCGCCACCACCGCCGCCAGGGCGATCGAGATCATGCCAACTCCGACATAATCAGGCGCCGACGCGTCGCTGCGCGGCGACTCGGTGAGCACCCGCCGCCCAACTACGGTGATGGCCAGCCCCACCGGCAGGTTGACCAGGAACGCCGCGCGCCAGCCGCCCGCCGAGACGATCAGCGCGCCGAGCGACGGCCCCGTGGCCACGGCGAGCGCGCCGATGCCGCCCCACAGCGCCACCATCTGGGTGCGCCGCTCCGGCGGGTAGGCGCCGATCAGCAGCGCCAGTGAGGCCGGCACCAGGAACGCCGCGCCCGCCGCCTGCACGACCCGGCTGGCCACCAGCACCGGCACGTTCGGGGCGATGCCGCAGAGCAGTGAGCCGAGCAGGAAAACCCCTGTGCCGGCAAGGAATGTCCGCCGCCGCCCCAGCCGGTCCGCGGTGCGCCCGCCGATCACCAGCAGGGCGCCGAAGACGATCGAGTACGCGGTGATCACCCAGGCCAGCGTCGCCCGGCTGTCCTGCGCGTACGACGACTGCAGGCTGGGAAAGGCGACGTTGACGATGGACAGGTCGAGCGCCGCCATGAACGACCCCAGCGCGGTGACCACGAAGACCGCACGGCGGCGCGGCTGCAGCGCCATGGCCCGCGGCTCAGACGCGTTCGAGGATGGTGGCGTTGGCGAGGCCGCCCGCCTCGCACATGGTCTGCAGGCCGTAGCGCGCACCGCGCTGTTCCATGGCGTGCACCAGGGTGGTCATGATCCGCGCGCCGCTGGCGCCGAGCGGGTGGCCGAGCGCGATGGCGCCGCCGTTGACGTTCACCCTGTTGAGGTCGACGCCGGTCTCGCGCTGCCAGGCGAGCACCACGCTGGCAAAGGCCTCGTTGACCTCGAAGACGTCGATGTCGTCCAGGGTGAGCCCGGCGCGCTGCAGCACCTTCTGCGTGGCGGGCATGATCGCGGTGAGCATCAGCACCGGGTTGTCGCCGGCGACGGCGAAGGAATGAAGCCGCGCCTTGGGCTTCAGCCCCAACTGCTGGGCCCGCTCGGCGCTCATGATCAGCACCGCGGCGGCGCCGTCGTTGATCGGGCTGCTGTTGCCCGCGGTCACCTGCCAGCTGATCTCGGGGAAGCGCTGCGCGTACGCGTCGTCCTGGAACGCGGGGCGCAGACCGGCGAGCACCTCGACGGTGGTGCCGGGGCGGATCGACTCGTCGCGATCGACGACGTGCGGGCCGCCGTTGCCGATGCTCACCGGCGCCATCTCCGCTGCGAACAGACCCGCGTCGGTGGCGGCGGCGGCGCGCGCGTGGCTGCTCGCGGCGAACTCGTCCAGCTCACCGCGGCTGAGGTCCCACTTGGCGGCGATCAGCTCCGCGCTGATGCCCTGGGGCACCAGGCCGTCGGGGTAGCGCGCCGCCACGCTGGGGCCGAACGGGTCGGTGCCCGGCGGAACGTTGGACCACATGGGCACCCGGCTCATGCTCTCGATGCCGCAGGCGATCACCGCGTCGTAGGCGCCGGCGATGACGCCCTGCGCCGCGAAGTGAACCGCCTGCTGCGACGAGCCGCACTGCCGGTCGACGGTGGTTGCGGGGACCGACTCGGGGAAACCCGCGGCGAGCACCGCGTAGCGGGTGGTGTTCATCGCCTGCTCGCCGACCTGGTCGACGCAGCCGCCGATCACGTCGTCGACGGTGGCCGGGTCGACCCCGGTGCGCTCGACCAGCGCGCGCAGGGTGTGCGCCAGCAGCTCGACGGGATGGACGGAGGACAGCGCCCCGCCCGGCTTGCCCCTGCCGATCGGGGTCCTGACGGCATCGACGATGACCGCGTCACGCATGGCTGCTCCGGTTTCCGCGAGTCAGTTGCTTCACACGATGCACCGTACCACCGGTGGGTTCTTTCAAGCAACTCGCTCGCTCCCGAGGCCCCGTAACCCCCTTCCGGTGGGGCGCTCGGCAAGCTGCTACGATCCGGCGGTGCAGGCGCGCGTGGTCATCCTGGGCGCGGGCTTCGGCGGGCTGGAGCTCGCCACCATGCTGTCGAACGAGTTCGGCGACGGCATCGACGTCACCCTGGTCGACAGGAGTCCTGCGTTCTCCTTCGGCTTCGCCAAGCTCGACGTGATGTTCGGACGCAGCGCGCGCGACGCCGTGCTGCATCCATACCGCGACATCGCCAAGCCCGGTGTCCGCTTCCTGCAGGCGGCGGTCACGGCGATCGACCCGCAGTCGCGCCGCGTCACCACCGAGGACGGCGTGCTCGACGCCGACTACCTGGTCATCGCCCTGGGCGCCGACTACGACGTGGCCGCCACCCCGGGCCTGGCCGAGGGCGGCAACGAGTTCTACACGCTGGGCGGCGCCGAGCGCCTTGCCGGGTTGATCGACGGTTTCAGCAGCGGCCGCGCGCTGATCGGCGTGTGCGGCACGCCCTTCAAGTGCCCGCCCGCGCCCACCGAGGCGGCGCTGCTGCTCCACGACCACCTGGTCGCCCGCGGCTGCCGCGACGCCTGCGAGATCGCCTTCGTCATCCCCTTCGACGTGCCCATCCCGCCGTCGCCGGAGACCTCGCGGGCACTGGTCGCGGCCTTCGCCGAGCGCGGCATCGAGTTCATCCCGGGCCGCCGCATCACCGCTCTCGACGCCGCGCGAAGCGTCACCGTGCTCGACGACGGCACCGAGCTGGCCTACGACCTCTTCCTCGGCGTACCCCGGCATCGCGTGCCCGACGTGGTCGCCAATGCGATGGCGCTCGCTGAGGACGGCTACGTCGCGGTGAGCGCCGCGACCATGGAGACGCAGGTGCCGCGCGTCTACGCCATCGGCGACTGCACCTCGGTCGGCGTGCCCAAGGCGGGGGTGTTCGCCGAGGGCGAAGCGCGCGTCGCGGCGGCGTCGCTGATCGACGCGATCCGTGGGGTCGACGAGCCCCATGCCTACGACGGTCGCGGTTCGTGCTACATAGAGTTCGGCGCGGGACGGGTGGGTCGCGTCGACGTCGACTTCTTCTCCGGCCCCCGGCCGGTGGGGACCTACCACGAGCCGTCCACCGCGCTGGTGGCGGAGAAACACGATTTCGGGGCCAGCCGTCTGGCCCGCTGGTTCGGAGGACAACCATGAGCCTGTCGCTGGGCGACACCGCACCCGACTTCGAGGCCGAGACCACGCAGGGCAGGATCAAGTTCCACGACTGGATCGGCGATTCCTGGGCGGTCCTCTTCTCGCATCCCAAGGACTTCACCCCGGTGTGCACCACCGAGCTGGGCTACATGGCCCGCATCGAGCCCGAGTTCGCCCGCCGCGGCGTCAAGGTGATCGGGCTCTCGGTCGACCCCGTCGACAAGCACGAGCAGTGGGCCGACGACATCGAGGAGACCCAGGGCGCGCGTCCCACCTACCCGATCATCGGCGACAGCGACTTCAACGTGTCGAAGCTGTACGGCATGCTGCCCGCCAGCACCTCGGGCGATCCCGCGCAGCGCACCCCCGCCGACAACCAGACGGTGCGCAACGTCTTCGTCATCGGTCCCGACAAGAAGATCAAGCTGATCCTGGTCTACCCGATGACCACCGGGCGCAACTTCGACGAGGTGCTGCGCGTCATCGACTCGCTGCAGCTCACCGCCAAGCACCGCGTCGCCACGCCGGTGAACTGGAAGCAGGGCGAGGACGTCATCATCGCCGGCTCGGTGTCGAACGAGGAGGCGGAGAAGATCTTCCCCGGCTTCAAGGCGCCCAAGCCGTACCTGCGCACCACCCCGCAGCCGAAATGAGCGCGCAGCCGGCGGGCAGCGCCGACCTGTGGGGGCTGATCCACGAGCAGCGCGGTAAGGTGGCCGACGTGCTCGGCACCTTCGGCGACGCCGAGTGGAACGCCGACTCGCTGTGCGCGGGATGGCGCGTGCGCGACGTGACCGCGCACATGGTCGAGACCCATCTCATGACGCCGCCGAGGTTCATCGGCAGGTTCGCCTCGGCCGGCTTCAACTTCGACAAGTTCGCGGCCAGGGGCGTGGCGGCGCATTCCGCACAGCCGACCGGGGAGCTGCTCGCCGAGTACCGCGCCTCGATGCCGCGCACCACGGCGCCGCCCGGACCCAAGCCGACCTGGCTGGCCGAGGCGCTGATCCATGGTGAGGACGTGGCCCGACCGACCGGTCGGTCGGTTGGCTCCTCGCCGGCGGCGCTGGTTGTGGTCGCCGACTTCGTCCGCGGTTCGACACCGCTGCTGCACGGCAAGCAGCGCAGCGCCGGGCTGCGGCTGCGCGCCACCGATGTCGACTGGACGGCGGGCGACGGGCCCGAGGTCAGCGGCCCGGCGGCGTCGCTGATCCTGGCCATGACCGGTCGCAAGCCGGCGCTCGCCGACCTCAGCGGCGAGGGCTTGGAGACGCTCAGCTCGCGCATGTGAGATTCGCGCGCCAACCGCGCCCGGATTCGATTACGGTTGGCGCGCAATGGACGACCGGCTCCAGGCCCAGCTCGCGGCGTGGCGCCAGGCGGCGCTGATCGACGCCGCGACCGCGGAGGCGATCGCGCGCTACGAGTCTGCCGGGGGCTCTGCGGCGCCTGGTCACGCGCCGGCGGCTGAGCGCGTCGGTCCTGCGGAGGCGCTCACCTACGTGGGCGTCGCGGTGGTGCTGGCGGGACTGGTCTACGGCGCCTTCACCGGGCTGGACGCGGGGGCATCGGGGACGGCGGTCCTCGTCTTCGCGGTGTTTGCGGGCGTCCTGGCGCTGCTGCTCAGCGGTGGCGGCGCGGCGAGCAGCCGCCGGTCGGCGGGGACGGCCGCGGCGGCTGCTGCCGGGCTTGCGGCGCTGGGCGTGGGGCGCCTCCTGATGGCGTCGGGCGTCCTGGAGACCGCGCACCACCTGGTCTACGACCCCGCCATCGGGCGCGTCACCGAGGAGCCCGCGCAGAACCTGGCGGCGCTGGCGGCGGCGTCCGCGGGCGCCTGCCTGTTGCTGACGCTGGTTGCGGTGGAGCTGCTCACCGTGCCGGTGGTGGCGTTCGTGATGGCGTCGGCGGCGTATGCGGCGGGGATGGCGTCGGCCGTCGCCATCGCCGGGCAGGCGGGGGTGCGCAACGGCGTGGCGCCGCTGGCGGTGGGCGCCGCGCTGGTGCTGCTGGCGGCGCGTCCGCGGCTCTCCCGGGTCGCCGCGACGCTGCGCTTCGTGGCCGCGCTGGTGACGCCCTCGGCGCTGCTCGTCCTCGGCGCGCTGCCCGACGCGCCCGTCTGGCCGCTGATCGTGGTGGCGGCGGTGATCGCAGTGATCAGCATGTCGGCGGCGGTGCGGCTGGGCGGCAGCGCGCTGGCCGTCGCCGGCGGGCTGAGCGTCTTCGGCATCTCCGTCGACGTGGCGGGCCGCACCCTCGGCAACAGCGGCGGCGCGCCCCTGGTGCTGATCGTCTCCGGGCTGCTGCTGGTGGCCTGCGCGGCGCTGACCCAGGAGGCGATCCGGCGCACCCGCGCCCGAGCTACGGCGCCGGCGCGTACACCGTGACGCAGACCATGGTGGCGCAGGTGCGGCGCACCATCGTGTGTCCGGCGGGCAGTCGTGGCTGGTGGTCGCCCGGCTGGGTGACCACGTCGACGGTGTTCGCGGTGGCGGGCACGGCGTCGATGAACGCGCCCGGCGGGTAGGCGGCGAGGCCGAAGTACCACGGTGGCGCGGGCGGCAGGACGTGGGTGTGCGCGGTCACGTCGCCGTCGCCCGCGGCCAGGACCTGCATGTACGTGTCAGGACTGGCCACAACCAGGTCGCCCGCGGTGACGTGGCCGTCGAGCTGCTCGCGGACCACATCGGCGATGGCGGCGCGCGTCGGCAGTGCGCACATCGCGATGCTCGCGCATGCAATCGCCGCGATTGCGGGCGGCGCCGCCCAGCGCAGCCGTGACAGGCCCAGGCCGACCACGGCGAAGAGCGGCGTCCAGACCACGCTGACGTAGCGCTCGTCGAGAACCGGATGCACCGCGCTGGCCAGCCCGATCAGCACCGCGGCGCCGAGCCCGCAGGCGACCACGTACGCGCCTGCCGCGCGCTGTATCCGCGGCATCCCCGCCAGCACCGCCACCCCCGCGCCCGCGATGCCAACGCCCTGCAGCGCAACGAGCAGCGAGTGCTGCGGCAGGTTGGCGTCGACCGGCGGACCGCCGAAGAAGCCTCGCAACACGCCGCCCACCGCCCCGGCGAAGCCGATGCCGTCGAGCCAGAACGCCTGCTGCGCATGGTGGAACTGCGCGGTGGCGAAGGGCAGCCAGAGCAGCAGCAGCGCGCATCCCGCGACGGTTGCGGCCGTCACGCGCAGCATGGTGGGACGCGACGCGCGCAGCACCAGCACCGCCGCGAGCAGCTCGGCGACCACCGCGAAGGCGACGAAATAGTCACTGAGCATGGCCGCCGCCACCACCGCTGCATGCACGGCGAGGCGCGGGCGCGAGGGCCGCTCGACCGCGCGCCACAGCGTCAGCGTCGCGGCCAGCACCAGCGTCCCCGCCAGCGCGTACATGCGCGCGTCACGCGCCGGGAGCACCAGGGCGGGCAGCACCGCAGCGGCGGCCGCCGCCCACAGCCCCGCGCGAACGCCGCCGAGTCGCCGTCCCAGCGCGGCGAGCAGCGGCACGGCCGCGGTTCCCGCCAGCGCCGCGGGCAGTCGCAGCATGGCCGGATCGTTCGACAGCGACGATGCCAGGTGGGTCAGCGCATACGGCAGCGGCGCCGCGCTGTCATTGCGCACCGCCGCATACATGTCGAGCCAGGCGCGCCGCGACACCACCGCGGTGAACGACTCGTCGCCGCCCAGCGGCTGATGGCCGAGCGCGATCACCCGGATGAGCAGCGCCACCACCGTGATCCCCGCCACACCGAGGGCGTACGGCGTGGCGCGCACCCGCAGCCCCGCGCCCACGCGCGGCAGCGCGATCGCGGTCACATCGAGGGCGACCCCACCACCCGCACGGCCCGGTCCTCCGCAACGTCCAGCGCTGGCGGCAGGCTACCAGGGGTTCACCAAACGGGGTTGGCGACCTCGGCGGACCCGGCCGGCCGCACCGCCGCCGAGCGGGCGACCGTCCGCAGGTGGTCGTAGACCTGCCGGAACGCCTCCCACGGCGAGGTCTCGCGGTACTCGATCCCCTGTTCGGCGCAGACCCTGCGGACCAGCGGTGCCGCCTTCCTGAGCTGGTGACGCGGCATGGCCGGAAAGAGGTGATGCTCGACCTGGCAGCTCAGCGGACCGAAGAAGTAGTCGGTGGCGCGGCTGGCGCGGATGTCGCGCGCGGTCACCACCTGGCGATGCAGGAAGTCGAGCTCCTCGCCGGGCTGGAGCACGGTCATGCCGGTGTGGTTGGGGAGGAAGGCTCCGCCCAGGTAGAGGCCGAGCAGCAGCTGATGCACCGCGGCGAATAGCAGTCCGCGACCCGCACCGAGAGCGATGGTCAGTCCGCCGAAGTACAGCGTGTAGTGGATGACCCCGAGGCCGAGCTCGACGCGCGGATGGCGCAGCGTGCGCTCGCCGAGGAACCGCGCGCTGTAGACGCGCATCTGCAGGACGCTCAGCGAGAGCAGCGGCCCGATGGTGGCCGCCTGGTGGCGAATCATGAAGCGGGAGAAGCCCCGGCTGCGCCGTGCCTCCTCGTCGTAGACCGCGACCACGCCACCCTCGATGTCGCGATCGGTGCCGATGCGATTGGGTTGCGCGTGGTGCATGTTGTGCCGCTCGGCCCACCAGCCCCTGCTGCCTCCCGCGCAGAGGTTGAAGAGCAGCAGGCTGAGCACGTAGTTGGCGCGACTGGTCCTGAAGATCTGGTTGTGGGCCGCGTCGTGGCCGAGGAAGCCGAGCTGGCCGAAGAGCAGAGCGGCCGGCGCGGCGAAGACCAGCGCCCACCAGCTCCCGCGGGTGAGCACGATCCCCACGACGGTCGCCGCGAACAGCAGCAGGTGCCCCGCCGCAGGCGCGATCTGACGGCTGGGACTCCGCTCCAGCAGGCCCTGGTCTGCCACCAATCGCTTGAGTTGGACGTAGGCATCGACGGATTGCGGCGATTGGTTCAGTTTGTTCATCGGGCCCCTGAATGGAGGATGCGGGGCACCACTATGACGGGCCGGGCATAACGTGTCGGTACCGCGGCGGACTGATCGCCCCGCCTGTCGAGCCTCTGGCCGGGGCCCCGCGTCCCAACGTGCTATGACAGCCGCCATGACCACCGCCGTGTCGCCGCGCCCGAGCCCTGACCCGGCCGCCGCGTCGCGGGTTCCGGCCAGCGGCGTCCGGCTCGCCGGGATCGGCACGGCGACGCCACCGCGCCGGGTCAGCCGCCAGGAGGTCGTGGAGGTGCTGCCACGCCTCTGGCCGAAGCTGAGCCGGCGGGCATCCATGCTCATCGATCCTGCGGACGAGGGGTACCGCCATCTGCTGCGCGAACCTGCGGAGATGGTCGACGCGCTGTCGCCGGGGCGGCAGACCGCGCGCTACCGCGAGGCAGCGCCGGCACTTGCAGCAGCCGCCGCCGAACGAGCCATCGCCGCAGCCGGAGATCAGCGAGAGTCGATCGGGCTCCTGGTCGTGGCGTCGTGCACCGGTTTCATCCTCCCCGGCCTCGACGCACATCTGCTCCCCATGCTGGGCCTGCGTCCGGATGTCCGGCGGCTGCCCATGGTGCAGCTCGGCTGCGCCGGGGGTGCCGGCGGGCTGGCGCACGCCGCGGACTGGGCTCGCACCCACCCGGGGCAGCGGGCGCTGGTGGTTGCGGTCGAGCTGCCGTCGCTGACCTTCCGTCCCGGTGACCACTCCCTCGACAACCTGTTGAGCGCCCTGGTCTTCGGCGACGGCGCGGGCGCCGCGGTGCTGGAGGCCGGCGGGGACGATGCGCCGCGCGGTCTTCACGTCGGTCGCGCGCGCACCACCCTGGTGCCCGACAGCGTCGACGCGCTCGGCTACGACCTCGCCGACGACGGGTTGCGCGTGATCCTGTCGCGCCGGCTCCCCGCCATCGTTGCGGCTGCGCTTCCCGCGCTCGTCGAGGAGTTCTGCGGCAGCGGGGCCGTCGCGCATCTCGACGCCGTTGCGCTGCATCCCGGCGGCCGCGCCGTCATCGACGCCGTGGCGGCCTGCCTCGGGCTGAGCGACGCGCAGCTCGCCGCGACCACTTCGGTGATGCGCACCACGGGCAACACGTCGTCGGCCGCGATCTTCTTCGTGCTCGAAGCGCTCTCCCGGTCGCTGCCGTCGCCGGCGGGACGCGGCCTGATCGTCGGGTTGGGGCCGGGCGTCACTGTCGAGCTGCTGGAGCTGACGTGGGACTCCTGACGCCGCGCACCCGCACCGCGTTGGTCGGTCTCCTTGCAGGGCAGCGGCTTGTGGAGGTGCGACACTCCGCGCGCAACCGCGCGCGCGCCGGCGACGGAGTGCCGTCGTCACCGCGGACGTATCCGGCGATGGTGGCGGCGCACGTCGCACTGTTCGTGGCTGCCGCGTGGCCGAGGCGTTCGCGCCGGGTTCCTGCGGCGGTCGAGGCTCTGGCCCTCGCCGGGTTGGCAGGCGCAACGTGTTTGCGCAT
The DNA here is from genome assembly GCA_035569495.1 of Candidatus Angelobacter sp. Classification (GTDB taxonomy): domain Bacteria; phylum Chloroflexota; class Dormibacteria; order Aeolococcales; family Aeolococcaceae; genus DASRDZ01. The sequence continues at coordinate 162,950 of DATMMX010000011.1, forward strand.
CAGTGTGATCCGGACGCTCGGTGAGAGCTGGAACGTGACCGCACACGTGTCGCCGTCGACGCCGGTGATCACGTCGGGGCCGTACCGCTGGGTGCGCCATCCGAACTACACGGCGGTCGCGTTGGAGTTCGCGTGTCTGCCCGTTGCGGTGGGGGCTATTCGCGAGGCCGTGTGGCTCTCGCTGGCCGACGCGATGGTGCTGTGGCCGCGCATCCGTGCCGAAGAAGCGCTGCTCGACCGCCTGCCGGGTTACCGCGCTGCCTTCGCGGGAGTTCCGCGTTTCGTGCCTTTCCCTGGACGGCGCAGTCAGAACCCGGCGAGCGTGAGCCAGTCGCGCGGGGAGAGCCTGCCGAAGCCCCAGTAGCCGCAGTTGATGCCCAGCAGCGTTTCCAGCGCGTGCGGTCGAACGGCGGCACTTGTCACGGCGCGGCGGCTGAGCATCGGGTACCGCGCCATGATCAGCGCCAGCGAGGTGACGCGGGTGCGATTGCGCCAGAGCTCCCTGTGGTCGCGGCGGTAGCGCGCCTCGGCTGTGGCGTGGTCGACGTCGCCGGAGAGCAGGGCGGACAGGTGGATGCCGAGGCGTTCGCCGAGCAGCAGGCCGACGCCGATGCCCTCGCCGGTCGTGGGGTCGTCGTATCCCGCCGCGTCTCCGACCAGGAACATGCCGCTTTCGGCGATGGTGCGGGGGCGTTGCCGGAACTGTCCGGCGGCGAGTGGGGGGCTGACCAGCTCCGCATTTCGCAACACCGGCAGTGCGGCGCGCGCGGCGGCCTCGTATCCGGCTGCCGTGGCGCCGATGGCGGTGCGGCTGCCGAGGGTGGAGACGAGGAGCAGCTCGGGACCGACCGGCGCCTCGTACCACTCCTGGCGCCCGGCGAAGGTCACCGTGATCCGGTCGAGCTCGCGGACGTCGACGCGCCAGTGGCCGGCGAGCCCATAGCGGCCATCGCTCTTTGTGGTGCCGGTCCAGCCCGCAGCCGCGCGCAGCGGTGAATGCAGGCCGTCGGCGGCGACGACCACGCTGGCTGCCACCGGTCCCGCGTCGGTGCGCACGCCGGTGATGGTGCCTCTCGCGTTGCGAAGGACTCCCGTGGCGCGCACACCTTCGGCGAAGGTGACACCGGGCGCGCGTCGCAGCGCATCGGCCAGCACGGTGTCGAAGCTGGTCCTCCGCACACCCAGGCCGCATTGCTCGCCGCCGTTCGGCGGCGCCGGAAACGGCGCGTATGCGGCTGGTGTTCCGCCACGGTGCGCGTACATCACGCCGCGAAGTTTTGGCGCCTGTGTGGCCAGAACGTCCTCCAGAACCCCGAGACGGTGCAGCACGCCGACGCCCGGCGGCATCAGCCCTTCCCCGCACGCCTTGTCGCGAGGGAAGCGAGCCCGGTCGAGCACCGTCACCGCATTCCCCGCCCGGCTGAGCGCCAGCGCCGTGGCCACCCCACTCGGTCCCGCCCCGACCACCACGACTCCTGCCTCGCACATCCCCGGTCAGGCGCCGACGTACGCCGCGAGGTGCTCGCCGGTGAGGGTGGAGCGGGCGGCGACGAGGTCGGCGGGGGTGCCCTCGAAGACGATCCGGCCGCCGTCGTGGCCGGCGCCGGGGCCGAGGTCGATGATCCAGTCGGCGTGGGCCATGACCGCCTGGTGGTGCTCGACGACGATCACCGACTTGCCGGAGTCGACCAGCCGGTCGAGCAGGCCGAGAAGGTGCTCGACGTCGGCGAGGTGGAGCCCGGTGGTCGGCTCGTCGAGGACGTAGACGCCGCCCTTCTCGGCCATGTGGGTGGCCAGCTTGAGCCGCTGCCGCTCGCCGCCGGAGAGCGTGGTCAGCGGCTGGCCGAGGCTGAGGTAGCCGAGCCCCACATCGGCGAGCCGGGTGAGGATGGCGTGCGCCGCCGGGGTGCGCGCCTCGCCGGCGCCGAAGAACTCCTCGGCCTCGGTCACCGACATGGCCAGCACCTCGCTGATGTCGCGCCCGCCGAGCCGGTACTCCAGCACCGACGCCTGGTAGCGCCTGCCCTCGCACTCCTCGCAGGTGGTGGGGACGCCGGCCATCATCGCCAGGTCGACATAGATGACGCCCGCACCGTTGCAGGTCGGGCAGGCGCCCTCGGAGTTGGCGCTGAACAGCGCGGGCTTCACACCGTTGGCCTTGGCGAACGCGGTGCGGATGGGGTCGAGCAGCCCGGTGTAGGTCGCCGGGTTGCTCCGCCGCGAGCCGCGGATGGCGACCTGGTCGATCGACACCACATCCGCTCCGGCGGGGGAGCCTGCGATGGACCCGTGTACGAGCGAGCTCTTGCCCGAGCCCGCCACGCCGGTGACGACGACGAGCACCCCGAGCGGGATGTCGACGTCGACGTCACGCAGGTTGTGCACCGTCGCGCCGCGGATCTCCAGTGCCCCGACGGGCGTCCGCAGAGTCTTCTTGAGGACGGCCCGGTCACCGAGGTGGCGGCCGGTGAGGGTGCCGCCGGCCCGCAGCCCCGCGACGGTGCCCTCGAAGCAGACGGTGCCGCCCGCCGCGCCAGCGCCGGGCCCCAGGTCGACGACGTGGTCGGCGATGGCGATCGTCTCCGGCTCGTGCTCCACGACGAGCACGGTGTTGCCCTTGTCGCGCAACCGCAGCAGCAGGTCGTTCATCCGCCGGATGTCATGGGGGTGCAGGCCCGCGGTGGGCTCGTCGAAGACGTAGGTGACGTCGGTGAGCGAGGAGCTGAGGTGGCGGATCATCTTGACGCGCTGCGCCTCGCCGCCCGACAGCGTTCCCGACGGGCGGTCCAGCGAGAGGTAGCCCAGCCCGATCTCCACGAACGAGTCGAGGGCCTGCAGCAGCGCGGCGAGCAACGGCGCCACCGACTTCTCGTCGAGGCCGCGGACCCATTCGGCGAGGTCGCTGATCTGCATCGCGCAGGCGCCGGCGATGCTGATCCCGCGGATGCGCGAGGATCGGGCACCCTCGCTGAGCCGGGTGCCGTCGCACTCGGGGCAGGTGGTGAAAGTGACCGCTCGGTCGACAAACGCGCGGATGTGCGGCTGCATCCCCTCCACGTCCTTGGCCAGGAACGAGCCCTGGATGCGCGGCACCAACCCCTCGTAGGTCATGTTGATGCCCTCGATCTTCATCCTGATCGGCTCGCGGTAGAGGAAGTCCTGGCGCTCCTGCTTGGTGTAGTCGCGGATCGGCTTGTTCGGATCGACGAAGCCGGACGACGCGTAGAGGCGGAAGTTCCAGCCGCCCGCGTTGTAGCCGGGGACGGTGATGGCGCCCTCGGCGAGCGACTTGGCGTCGTCGAAGAGCCGGGTGAGGTCGATGTCGGTGACCGCGCCGCGGCCCTCGCAGCGCGGGCACATGCCGCCGATTCGATTGAAGGTCGCCTTCACGGTCTTGCGGGCACCGCGCTCGATGGTGATCGCACCCTTCGCGCTGACCGACGGGACGTTGAAGGAGTAGGCGTTGGGCGGGCCGATGTGCGGCTGCCCGAGCCGGCTGAAGAGGATGCGCAGCATCGCGTTGGCGTCGGTGGCCGTGCCGACGGTGGAGCGGGGGTCGGCGCCCATCCGCTGCTGGTCGACGATGATCGCCGTGGTGAGCCCTTCGAGGACGTCGACCTCGGGCCGCGCCAGCGCCGGCATGAAGCCCTGCACGAAGGCGCTGTACGTCTCGTTGATCATCCGCTGCGACTCGGCGGCGATGGTGTCGAACACCAGCGAGCTCTTGCCCGAGCCGGAGACGCCGGTGAACACGGTCAGCCGGCGCTTGGGAATCTCGACGCTGACGTCCTTGAGGTTGTTCTCGCGCGCGCCGTGCACGCGGATGCAATCGTGGCTGCGCGGGCGGTCTCCGCTCACGCGTCGAGCGGCAGCCGCTGCAGCAGCGCGTCCACGCGGGCGAAGCCGCTCTTCGCGCCCTCCTCGACGCCGTACTGCATCGTGGTGTCGCGCTCCTCGGTGGTCGCGAAGCGCATTGTTTGGGTCAACTTCGTCCGCTCGCCGAGATCCTCGAACTCCAGCGTCTGCAGGTGGTTCTGGAAGGTCTGCACCAGCCGCTCGGGCGCCTCGACCTCGCGGAACTCGCCCTCGACCACGCCATAGTTGGTGCGGAAGCGGTACGCGCCGCCGGGGCGGACGTCCATCTCCTCGACGACCGTTCCGTCACCCCACCACTCCGGGATCAGCCTGGGGTCGGTCCAGACGGAGAAGACGTGCGCGCGCGGTGCGTCGAAGACCCGCTCGACGCGGATCTCCAGCTCGTTGGGGGTGGTGACGGTGGTGGTGTTCATCGCTCTCCTTTGGTGCGTTCGACGACCTGCGCAAAGCGGTCGAGCCGCTGCAGCCAGGTGCTGATTCCCTCGAAGGCGTGCGGCGCAAGCATGCACCTGCGCACACGCCCGACCTTCTCCGTCCTCACCAGCCGCGCCTCGTCGAGCAGCCGGATGTGCTTCTGCATCCCGGTCAGCGACATGCCGAAGGGCTCGGCGAGCTCGCTGATCGTCGCGCTGCCCGAACCGAGCCGCTCGAGGACGGCGCGGCGGGTCGGGTCGGCGAGGGCCGCGAAGGCGCGGTCGACCGGGGTGGGATGCTGAACCATTAGGTTCACTATAGCCGCTTCTGGCGCTGGGGTGCAAGTGGCCGGGCCGGCGCAGCCGCCACCTGCCTGGCGCGTCTCAACCGAGGCTCGGCTCAGTTGTCGACGAGCCCGTTGCGCACCGCGTAGAGGATCGCCTGCGCCCGATCGCTGATGCAGAGCTTCTCGTACACGTTGCTGACGTGGTTGCGGACGGTCTTCTCGCTGATGTGCATCTTGAAGGCGATCTGCTTGTTGGGGGCACCCGATCCGACCAGCTTGAGGATCTCCAGCTCGCGCACGGTGAGCCCGTTGTAGAGGTCGGCGGGCGGCTTCTCGCCGCTGATCATGCCGAGGATCCGCCGCGCCACCGCGCCGGCCATCACCCGCTCGCCGTCGCGCACGGCGAGGATGCTGTACACGATTGCCTGGGGCTGCGCGTCCTTGAGCACGTACCCGCTTGCGCCCGCGCGCAAGGCGTCGATCACGTAGGTATCGGCCGCGAAGCCGGTGAGGATCAGCACCTTGACGTTGGGGTGGCGCGCGACGATCTGCGCCGTCGCGGTGAGCCCGTCCATCCCCGGCATCTTCAGGTCCATGAGGACGACGTCCGGTTCCGTGGTGGCACAGAGCGCCAGGACCTCCGCACCCCCTGCAGCCTCGCCGACCACGTCCACGTCGGGATGGGCGTCGAGCAGGCGCGCCAGCCCGGAGCGGAACAGCGTCTGGTCGTCGGCGATGAGCACTCGTGCAGGGCCGTTCACGTGACCCGCTCCAGGGGAACGCGAACGCGCACCGTCGTGCCCTGACCCGGCGCGCTGGTCACCTCCACCTCGCCGCCGAGGATGTTCGCGCGCTCGGCCATGCCCCGCATTCCCAGGCCCCACGCGGCCACACCAGAAAGCGAGGAGCAGCCGACACCGTCGTCACGAATGATCAGCAGCAGCTGCGGGCCCAGCGCGGCCAGTGTGATGTTGACTCGCGCAGCGCGGCTGTGCCGGACCACGTTGCAGAGGGCTTCGTCGACGATGCGTGACAGCTCGTACGACGCGTTGACAGAGAGCGCCTGCGGCCAGTCGCGCACGCGGACGCGAACGGCCGCGCCGCACCGCGCTCCGAGGTCGGCCGCCGCGAGTCGGAGCCAATGGCGAAAGCGGTCGTCGCAGGCCGATTCGGCGCGGAGCTCGTAGAGGGTTCGCCGCAGGCTGGAGAGCGCGGTTCGGACCACCTGCTCGAAGTGGTCGAGACGCTCGCCGAGGGCGTGATGGCTCGCCTGCTCTCGCTTGTAGATCTCCATCTCGACGAGCAGCGCGGTCAGACTCTGGACGACGCTGTCGTGCAGCTCACGAGCGAGCCAGCGGCTGACGTCGCCGTGCGGGATGTCGCCCCCAATCGCCGCTGGGATCGCGGCCACATGGGCGAGTGGCTGACCCTGCTCAGTCGTCGCCGTGCGCTCCTCGAAGAGGGAGAACCCGGGCCCGCTCCGCATGCGCCCCAATTCCTGTGAATGAATTGAACGTAGCAGTTGGTACCGGTTGGCGGCGCAGTCATGTTCGCGCCTTTGCCTAAGTGATAGCCGGACCGGGAGCTGCCAATCCTGTCACCCAGGACAGATTTGCAAGATGGATAGAACCGGTGCTAGCCTGACCGGCGGTCGGCTCCCGACAACGCAAAACCGCCACGAGGCGGTGACGCAAAGCCATGGGTCTCGGCTCCCCTCCGAGATCGCCAGGCTACCGAAGGAGTCCACATTGTGGAGCCGGCAGGAGGCTCCATGGCTCGACGCCTGTCGACGCTGCTCGCCGTTGCGCTCACCTGCGCTGTTTGTTTGGTCGCTTTCGTTTCGGCCGGCGTCTCGGCGAAGGCGAACCCCGGTCACAAAAAGCCGGCTCCCTCGCCGAGCCCGACACCGACCGCGTCGCCGACGCCGACGGCAACGCCGGCACCACCCACGCCGACTGCAACGCCGGCGCCCACGCCGACCGCGACGCCGGCACCCACCCCGACCGCGACGCCCACGCCGTCGCCGACTCCCACGCCTGCGCCGCCCACCGCGCCGACCGGTTTCGTCTCACGCTCCGGTACCGCGCTGACCCTCAACGGCCAGCCGTACCACTTCACCGGGGTCAACGCGTACGAAGCGGCGACGTACTGGGGCGTCAACGCGGGCTGCGGCCAGATGCTCTCCGACCAGGACCTCACCACGCTCTTCACCCAGAGCCTGCGCAGCGGCCAGGTGGTGCGCTTCTGGGCCTTCCAGGCGCTGGCCACCAACAACACCAGCAAGGCGCGCGACTGGACGGGGATCGACCGCGTCATCAACGCCGCGACCAGGTACGGCGTCAAGGTCATCCCCACCCTGACCAACGAGAGCGGCACCTGCGACGATGGGCACTGGAAGGACCCCGCCTGGTATCAGGGCGGCTACATGAACGTCTACCAGAGCTCGCAGTCGATCACGCCGGAGTCGTTCTGGCAGTACATGCACGAGTTCCTCAGCCGCTACGGCTCCAACTCCACCATCGCCATGATCCAGCTGGTCAACGAGCCCGCCCCGGTCAGCGCGGGCTACGTGTGCAACGGTGAGAGCGCGGCGGCGACCGCGTTGCGCTCCTTCTTCGACGTGGTGGGCGGCGAGGCCAAGAAGGTCGATCCCAACCACCTGTTCGCGGCCGGCCAGCAGGGCGTCGGGCAGTGCGGCCAGTCCGACGCGGGCTGCAGCTCGACGTCGTGGACCAGCTGCACCACCCAGGACTACAGGTACGTCGACGCCAGCCCGGGAGTCGACGTGGCCGGCTACCACGACTACGGCGCGGACACATCGCCCGTTCCGTCGTACCTGCAGGAGAGCATCGCCCAGGCGACCGCGGACGGCAAACCCATCGTCAGCGACGAGATGGGCATCAATGCCAATTCCGCCGGCAGCGGGTGCGTCAGCCTGAGCACCCGAGCAGGCGACATCGGCGCCAAGCTCGGTGCCCAGTTCAACGCGGGCGTGAGCGGCGCGCTCGTGTGGGACTGGATCCCGGGCGCCATGGGATCGGGCTGCGCATACGACGTCGCGGCCGGTGACCCGGTGCTGCAGACGCTGCAGCAGCACTGACCCGTCTATGCGGCCAGGGTGAAGAGCGTGCCGTCCATGTTGCCCTCGTAGATGGCGCTGCCCACGATCGACGCCGGCCCCCAGAACTGGAAGAAGAAGCTCGACGTGGTGTCCTGGAACGTGTACCGCGTCGCGCCGCTGGACGTGGACATGACGACGATGTTGCGACCGGAACCCACCACGGCCACGCCCCCGGCGATGGACACCGCGCCCAGCACCGGGTCGGAGAGGCAGTGCTGCCAGCGGAAGTTGCCCGTGGCGGGATCGAGCGCTCGCACCGAGCCCGCACAGGAGGTGCCTGCGATGGTGGTGTTACCACCGGCCACGTAGAGCGAGAAGCCGTCCCACGCGCTCGGCGAGATCGGCCCCTGGCCCGCCTCGGGGTTGTCACCGCCGACGTCGATCTGCGCACTCCAGACAGGACCGTTGCTGAGTGGCCTGTCCCGGTCGAACGCGTAGTAGAAGCCACTCTTGTCCGAAATTCCCAGCATCCTGCGCGTGACTCCGCCGATGCTCGCGGTGAAGAGCGTCGGCGTGGAGCCGAAGTCCTCCGTCGGCCCGGCGGGGACCGGCCAGTAGCTGACCAGAGACAGATCCGAGGTGCGAAGCTCCATCAGGACGTTGGCGTACGGAGTCGGGAAGCAGTTGGCGTTGGCGGTGCCGAAGTACAGCGTCCCCGCTGCCTCGTCGACCGTCGGAGATCCCCAGATGCCCGCCCCCTGGCAGCCCGGGGGAACCAGCGGGAACGTGTGCTGGACCACCAGTCCCTGGGCGCTGAGCTGCACCATCGCTCCGGGCGACAGCGGGCAGTCGCCGGCCGAGCCGACGCCTTCGTACACGGATCCGTTCGACACGGTCGGAGAGCTCCACAGGTAGGTGCCGTCGCCGGTGTTCAGTGACGTCTTCCAGATCACCGCGCCGGTCATCGCGTCGAGGGCGTACAGGTTGGTGTCGCCGCCGCCCACGTAGACGATCGAGCGTCCACCCACGGTGGCGACGGTGGGCGTGCTGCCGACGCCGAGCGGAACAGGAAAGCAGTCGGTCGGGGGCGTCGTCTGGCCGAGGAAGGTCGACCACACGGGTTGGCCGGACAGCGTCGTCGCCCGCTCGTATCCGTCCCACGAACCCCAGTACACCAGGTTGTTGGCCAGCACGGGCTGCGCCGAGACCGGACCGTTGGCGTGCGCGGTCCACCGCGGGCTGAGCTTGTTCGAGCCGTTCAGCCGCGGTTGCGAGGCGGTGTCGAAGCCGGAGTGGGCGTTGTTGAACAGGTAGGTGGGCCACGTGGGCGCGCCCGAGCCGGCCTCGGCGCGCTGCACCTGGGTGGCCGCACCGAACGCGGAGACGACGACCGCTGCGAGCGCGATCGACGTCCAGCGGCGGGCTCCGCGCCCCCGGCGGATGACCACATCAGCGAGGAAATTCATGCCAGCACCTTCTCCTTGTCACTCTCGATGGCGGGCTGCCAGTCGCGCAGCGACACGGCCAGGCCGAACAGCTCGCGGAACGCGCGGGCGATGACGCGCGGGTTTGCCCCCGTGGATCGGCCGTGCCGCCGCGGGTAGTGGCTCACGGGAAGCTCGACCATCTCGACGTCGAGCCTGCGGACCTTGGCCAGCATCTCGGCGTTGACCATGGCGCCGCCGGCGCTGACGTCGAGGACGCGGACCAGGGAGGTGTCGTAGAGCTTGAACGCACAGTCGACGTCGCGGACGTGCAGCTCGAACAGCGAGCGCACCAGCAGGTTCCATGCCCAGGCGTTCACCCGGCGCGCCAGCGAGTCCTCGCGGTGGACGCGGTAGCCGAGCACCGCCTGGCAGCCGGCCGCGGCCCGGTCGATGAAGGGCGCGATGTCGTGGATGTCGAACTGGCCGTCGGCGTCCATGAAGAAGACGAGCGGCATGCGCGCGACGCGGAAGCCCTCGGTGAGCGCTCCGCCGTAGCCTCGTTGCGGACGGTTGTGGACCACGCGGACATGCGAGTCCCGAGTCGAGACGGCCTCGGCGATCTCGCCGGTGTGGTCGACCGAGCCGTCGTCGACGACGATGACCTCGAAGTTCGGGACGAGTCCGGCCAGAACGTTCACGCAGCTGTCGACCACCACGCCGATGACCGCCTCTTCGTTGTGCGCCGGGAGCACGACCGATACCCCGGGCAGCGGGGCCGCCGCGTCCCGGACGCCGGGGGCGACGTCACTGCTGAGGGTTGACACGGTAGAGCCTCCAGTTGATGGCCAGGTCACTGGGGTCGTCGAACTGCCGCACCAAGGTGGCGATGCCCGCACCGTTGCTGTAGATGCCGGGGTACTGGCGGTTGACGGCGTCGAGCAGCCCCAGGTCGTTGTCCGGCGGCACCAGCAGGTACTCGACACCGGCCTGGCCCGGGTCGGCGAGGACGGGCCGGAAGTCGCGATCCGCGGTGGTGACGAACTCCTCGGGATGCGCCGACGCCATGACCACCACGAAGCCGCGGAAGCTGTCGATCAGCACGGCTCCCCGTGGGAGGTGCATGGCGTCGATGTACGCCGCCACCTGGCGATCCGTCAGGTACCGGCTCGAGACCTGCCGCTGCGGCGTGGTCCGCGGGCCGCCCTGGAGCAGGGCCTGCAGCGGATACGCCTCGGCGTGGTTGATGTCGGGATCGAGAACCGTCCTCACGCCGACCGGCAGGGCGATCGCCACGAGAAGGACACAGGCGAGCGCGAATCCGCCGCGCACCACGGCAGACGTGCCCAGTCCCCTGACGTGGACGCGTGTCGTCTCGGAGTGATGCAGGACGGCGACACGCAACAGGACGAATCGGACAGCCGTGGCCAGAAGGCTTCCGCCGACGAGCACCGCCACCTCCAGCGACCGGCTGGGGGCCGGGTCGACGACGCGCAGGGTTGCCAGCGCCCCGGTGGTGAGGGCCAGGGCCACGCCGAAGGCGAGCAGCCCCGCCACCTGATCGCGCAGCATCCACCTGCGCCCGCACGCACCGAAGCTGAGACGGCGGTTGGCCGCGGTGTTGGCGACCGCGGTGATCAGCAGGGTCACGCCGTTGGCCGCGCCCGCGCTGAGCCACTCGCGAACGAGGTTGTAGAGCAGGATGTACGCCAGCGTGCTGAGCACGCCGATCCCGCCGAAGCGCAGTGCCTGCTTGTGCCAGGTGGCCGGTGCACGTGCGGTGGTCCTCGGTGCCACGCGTCCGGGTTGCGGCGCGAGCAGGATTCCCACCATCACGGTGACCAGCGGGATGACCACGATGAAGTACCGCAGCGCCTGCAGGATGGTGCCTGTGGTGTGCGCCCAGAACATGAAGGCCACCACCGCCGCGAGCACCGCCGGTGCCGCCAGCGACTGCAGGTCACGGCGCACCAGGCTGCGAATCGCCACCGCCACCGCCACCACGGGCAGCAGCGGTTCGAGCGCGAGCATCCACTTCACGCCCTGCACCGCCCACACCAGCTCCTGGTGGACGCTCGGGTTGCTCAGCCCCTTGGCGTTCAGCTGGGCCGCGGTCCCGTAGACCGAGGAGAACTGCTGGAAGGCGATGCCGGTGATCAACCAGCTCGCCACCGCGAAGACGACGAAGGTGACCAGGTAGGGCGCGCCCGCGATCAGCGAGTCGCAGAGGGCCAGGCCAACCCGCGTCCGCCGCACGCCGCGCGCACGCGTGTAGCTGGCCACGGCGACGATCGCCACCACCGCGATGGCGGCTGCACTGGCCTCGTAGCGAGTCAGGTAGGCCAGCGCGAGGTACATCCCCGTGGCCGTCAGTGAGGCCATCTCCCGGGTCCGCAGCCAGCGCGTGAGGTGCCGCACCACGAGGAGGAGGAAGAAGATCAGCGGCGCCTCGCTCATCGCGTTGGCGCCGTGCAGGATGATCATGGGATGCAGGGCGAAGCCGGCGATGAGCAGCAGTCGCAGCGCGCGCCGCACACCCAGGTCCTGGAGGAAGCGGTCCATCTGGTAGACCGCCGCCGCCATGAACAGCGCCGAGACGATGTTGCCGAGGAACGCCTGCTGGACCAGCGCCGGCCAGAGAAACTTGAGCGGGACCAGGGGAACCAGGACCAGGTTGGGCAGCGGGCTCCAGACGAAGCCGATGGCGGCGAGGTGCGGATCCCGGCTGAACAGGACTCCGTTGGCCGTCCCCACCCGGGAGATCGCGTCTCCCGCCACGGCATTTCCCTTGAAGACAAGGATGGCCGCAACTGCGAGGTACAGCACCAGCGCCAGGCCGAATGCGGCCCACGCCTCGGAGGGCGGACGCAGGCGCAGATGCACACGCCCTTGCGGGATCGCACGAAGACGCGGCAGCGCAATGGAGAGCGCCATCTCAGGTCTTCTCCACCGCGGCCACCGGGCGGTCGAGCCCGTGGAGCGTCTTCTCCCAGACGAACGGCGCCGCCACCAGCTGGATGCACGCCCGCACCGCGCCGAGCGACATCATCGCCCAGTAGAAGGGGTAGGACAGCACGGCTCGAAGCAGATCGGGCCGGTTCGCCGCGCGCACGGTGAGCAGTCCCGCGTAGAAGGCCAGGAAGTTGCCGAAGAGCATCGAGACCAGGCCGGGAAAGTAGATCCAGTCCGGGAACAGCATCTGGACGATCGCGGGCTTGGCCAGGAACCAGAGGCCGGTGAGCAGCCAGAACACCGGGTTGAGCACCGCCACCAGCGAGGTCGCGCCGACCAGCACGTTGAACCCGGCGAATCCCGACGCACCGAGCTGGCGATGGAGCAGGACGGGGTGCCGCATGTGCACCAGCCAGGTCTGGATGAAGCCCTTGTACCAGCGGGAGCGCTGCTTCACCCAGTTGACGAAGTCGCTGTTGGCCTCCTCGAACGTCGCCGAATCGAGGATCTGGGTGCGATAGCCCATGCGGTAGAGCCGGATGCCGAGGTCGCAGTCCTCGGTGACGTTGTGCGGGTCCCACCCACCGACGTGCTCGAGCGTCGACCGCCTGATGTGCATCGAGGTGCCGCCGAGCGGGACCGGCGTGTTGACGCTGGCGATTGCGGGAAGCATCCGCGCAAACCAGGTGAGGTACTCGACGGCGAACCAGCGCGTGATGCGGTTCTGCTCGGCGTTGTGATATTCGAGCCTGGCCTGCAGGCAGGCCACCTCCGGCGCCGCGCGAGAGAAGGCCAGCGCCGCCTTGCGAAGCTGCAGCGGGTCAGGGCGGTCCTCTGCGTCGTAGACGGTGACGAACTCGCCGTGCAGCTCGGGCAATCCGTAGTTCAGCGCCTTCGGCTTGGTGCGCGGCAACGCCGATGGAACCAGGACGATGGCGACATTGGCCGCCGGGTTCGCGGCCCGCGCCGCGGCGATGGTGGCCTTGTCATCCGCCTCCAGCAGCAGCATGACCTCCAGCCGGTCGCGCGGATAGTCGAGCTGCTCCAGTGCTCGCAGCGTCTCGCCGATGATCTGCTGCTCACGATACGCGGCGACCATGACGCTGTACACCGGCAGCTCGCAGTCCGGGATCGCGCGCGCCTCGGCGTCGGAGATGTGCAGCAGGGTGGGTTCGTGGACGATCCGGCGCCAGACGCGGACGTTGTGGACCAGGACCACCGTGTACAGCACCGCGACCACGCCGTTGAGCGCCACCAGGGTCGCAATGGGAGCGAACAGGAACCCGAAGACGAGCAGCACCGCCGCGGTGGCGAGCACACGCCGCTGGCCAGAGCTCAGCACCGTGCTGGCTGACATGTCAGGAAAGCGCAGGCGCAGCCCGTCGATGCTGTCCGCCAACCGGCCGCGCGATCGCGGCGACGTCTCACGCATTTCCGGCTCCCGGTGCCGCGCGGGTGAGCTGCGCGCTCGCCGTGACGACGTTTTCCGCGAAGACGCGCATCTGCTGCCTGGTCGCCGACGCGGCGCCGGAGTCGCGGTACGCCGTGGTGGCGCTGAGGATGATCCGCTCGTAGCGGTCGCCTCCAACCGTACGCACCGGCCATTCCCAGTAGACCGCCGTCCACGCCGTGTCATCGGACCTGATGTGGTACGTGACCTGGTGACCGGTCAGCCCGCCACCGAGGTCGACCGTGTCGCTGGCGACGACGTCGTAGTTGTGGAACCGGTAACAGTCGTCGAGACCGTACGTCGAGAAGGTCAGCAGGTCGCTGGTGGAGATGAGGTCGAGGAAGACGGGCTGCGCGCCTGCCGGCGCCTGCGCGAGCACCGGCTTGGGCGCGTACAGGTAGCGGTCCCAGGTTGCTTCGGAGCCGAAGTATTGCGTCGCCCACGGGTAGTGGTCCTTCCACGAGATCGTCCACCCCGACACCGACGCGCGAGCCACGTCGGCAAGCGCGAGACGCGGCGGTCCGAGGTCTTCGGCGAGGAGCTGGTACCGCTGCAAGCCCAGGTTGGTGGCCATGGTCAGTCCCGCCGCAGCCGTGACGATCACGAGGGCCGTGCGCGCCCGGTGCACCGCCGGCCGCCGCGGCCCACGACCTTCCCGCCATGCCCGCCAGCGCCGGCGCAGCTGGGGCGCGACCAGCCGCAGGCCGAACACCGGGATCAGTCGCACCATGAGCAGCGCAACGGCGCAGACGAAGATCAGGCCCACGACGGGGTGCAGCGTGTCGAGCGCGACGCGCTCACCGAACCTGGCGCCGGCGCCGAAGATGAGTAACACGCGGACGACGTCCGCCACCCACATCAGTGCGATGCCGGTTGCCAGCCAGCCCAGCTTTCGCCAGCGCGAGCCGCGGATCTGACCGAGCACCGCGGCGCCGACGAGCAGGAAGCCGATCATGCTGTTGGCGCCGGAGCACGGCGATGCGACGCTGATGACGAAGGAGCTCTGCTGGTGCGTGACCATGAAGAGCGACCCGTCGTCGGACGGATACGGCGTGGCCACGGGGAAGAACCGGAGTGCGGCGCCGACGGTGCGCGCGGTGAGCGCGGTCAGCGTCTGGAGGTGCTGGACGAGGAGCACGGAATAGGGCAGCGGCCAGGCCAGGAACAGCAGCGCGATGGGGAAGCGCATCCGCCACAGCGCGCGCGTCCCGAAGACCAGCGTGACCGCGCCCGCCACGAAGAACGGCAGGGAGAGCAGGTCGAGCCGCCAGAGCCAGAAGAAGCTCGACAGCCGCGCCGGCGTCAGCTCGACGATGGCGACCGCGGTGAGCAGCGGCGGCAGGCCGATGAGGTAGTCGAGATAGCGATCGTGGACGTCCGGCTGCGCGGTCGCCGACAGCGCGCGCACCACGACCAGGGCCAGCGAGATCAACGGAATCAGGCCGAGGTAGGCGAGCGGCGACTCCAGCGCCATCCCGCGAAGCAGCGTGACCAGCGAATACTGGTACGCAAGCGCGATGAGCGCGACGACCAGCACGGCGCGAAGCGCGAGCTGGTTGCGCTCACTGACGGTGGCGGCTCGCAGAGAGCGCCAGAGTGGCGGGGCAGCCGGGCCATCGCCGGCCGCCCCGGTCACGTCACGTCGATCGGCCCGGAAGGCAGCGTTCATGAGCTGCCGCGTCCGTACCGGGCCGCCTCAGGAAGCCGTTGCCAGTTTGCGCCGCCAGATCAGGACACCCATGACCGCAACAAGCACGATGCCGGCCGGAAGGAGGATCGGCAGCGACGCCTCAGGGATCGAGGTCGGAGGCGAGCCGCCCGGCGGTACCGACGCCGAGGCGAGCTGGGTCACCTTGGTGCTGCCACTCATCACGAAGATGTCGTTCCGCACCGAGCAGAGGTGGTTGCTGCACGTCCCGTCGTTGGTGCTGTCGACCGTGGGATACGTCAGCGTGTACGCGCAGCTGAAGGCCCCGCTGCCGTTGGTGGTGATCGTCGGCAGCGTGCCGGACGTCGCCGGAGGCGCCGTGGGATACGTGCTGGCTCCACCGACCACGGTGTAGGTACCCGAGGTCCCTGCCCCGGATGCGCACGAGCCCGCAAAGCTCAGGGTGTAGCTCCCACCCACGAACAGGTGGGTCATGCCGAGACCCTCGATCACGTCGACCAGGTTGTAGGTCGTGCTGGCCGTGAGGGTGCCGAGGGTGATGGTCCCCGACGTCGAGCCGCTGGTCAGCGCACCGCTGCTGTCGACGGTGACCGTCTTGCATCCGGTCGGATCGGTTCCGCACGTCGTCTGCGTGTCCGCGCTCGCCGGCAGAACCGTCAGCCCAAGTGACGCGGCTGCCGCCAGTGGAAGTGTTGCCAGAACGAGGAATCTGCGCACCACTTGTCCTCCAAACCTGCGCAAGCGAAGCCCTGCGTTTGAAGGGTCGAGGTTGCAAACCACGTCGTCCATGGGCAGCTTTTCCCCACCCCGGGACAACGCGCCCACCACCCCGGGACATCCACAGCCGTCACCGGGACATCGGGGGGTGGCTGAGCTAAGGCGATGCTATGAGAACTTCACTGAGCTCCGGCTGAGGCTCGCTAGGCTCAACGCGGTCCTCAGACGCGGTGGACACGTACCTGAGGGTGCTCTTGCAGCAGCTCAGACATATCCTTCGGGTCGCTCGTAAGGACGACGGCGGGCCCCCTGGTGATCGCTTCTGCAGCGATGAGCGCATCGACGGTCACGCCTCGTCGGGTGGACTTACCGAGAAGCCGACCGGCTTCCTCAGCGCCGACGGCGACGAGGCGTACCGCTCCGCGTTCGGTCCCAAGGACGAGCGCCTGCGCGACCTCAGGCGGCGCTGGGACCCGTCGAACGTGTTCCGGCTCAACCAGAACATCGCGCCGTGGCGCGGACGACGTGCGTGCGCACGTCGGGGTCCAGCAGCGGGGCCGGGCGGGCGGCCGGCTGCAGGCCATGGCGCTCGAGCAGGTCGCAGACCTGGGCGAGCCGGTCGTCCAGGTCCTGCACCTCCATGACCACCTGGCGGATCAGCGGCCAGTGCCGCGCGTCGATGCCGTGCAGCACGTCGAGCTCGGCGCCCTCGACGTCGACCTTGAGCAGGTCCACCGCGCGGTGGTCGTCGAGGTAGGTCGACAGGCGCTCGACGGCGACTGAGATGGTTTGGGCCCGGTGGAGCCGCTCCACCCATCGGGCTGGGTGAGTCCTGGCCAGGACTGTCTGCTGCAGTTGCTTCTGCTCGGGATGCTGCGTCGAGTTGCCGGGCAGTGCGGGGTAGTGGGTGAGGGGCGCCTCGGTCTCGCGGCTGTTGCCGAGCGCAACCTGGTGCACGGACACCTCGGAGAGGTGGTGCAGCTCGATGTTCTTGCGCAGCACCTGCGCCGATTCGGGGACGGGTTCGAATGCGAGCACGGTGGCGTCGGGCTGCTGTCGCTTGACGAAGAGGACGAACAGGCCGATGTTGGCGCCGGCGTCGATCACCAGCGCGCGCGGTGGCAGCCCGATCTGTCCGTAGCAGAGCTCGCCGAAGATCTCCCGGTGCTGATACCGCGCCTCCAGCGCACTGGAGGCGAAGATGGTGAGGTCTCCCCCCAGCGCGACGGTCATCCCGGTGCGCGGGACGCGTCGGCGATACGCGCCGAGAGCGCGTCGGCTCGCTCCGCCCGGTCGAGGTCGACCGACTCGAAGCCGTTGATGTCCATGCCGGCGAGGTGGCCGCGCACCCGCTCGCTGAGCAGCCCGATGTCCCGCAGCGTCGGCACGATGCGGGAGAACAGGAGGCGACGAAACGCCTGCTGTGCCGCAGATGTCTCGACCGCCTGCACGCACTCGTCGACGTCGTACCCCAGCATCGCCCACACCTGGTGGCAGAGGAAGCGCTGCCGCATCACCGCCAGCGCCTCGATGCAGAACTCCTCTCGCTCGTCCAGCTCGGCGGTGCTCAGTTCGCGGTAGTGGTCGGCCAGGGCGATGCGGCCGAAGGCGACGTGGCGCGCCTCGTCCTCCATCACGTACGCGGTGATGGCACGCGCCAGCGGATTGGTGGTGGAGTCGCGGACGATCTGGTACGCGGCGAGGCCCAGCCCCTCGATGAGCACCTGCACGCCCAGGTAGGTGATGTCCCAGCGCCGGTCGCTGAGGACGTCGTCGAGCAGCGCGCGCAGCCCCGCGTCGATCGGGTAGGTGAGGCCGATCTTCTCGCGGACGAAGCGGGCGAACACCTCGGCATGGCGCGCCTCGTCGATCACCTGGGTGGCCGCGAAGTATTTGCTGTCGATGTCCGGAACTGTCTGGATGATCCTGGCGGCGCAGATCAACCCGCCCTGCTCGCCGTGGAGGAACTGCGAGAACTGCCAGGCGGCGAGATGGCGCACCAGCGTCGATCGGTCGGCGGCGCCGAGACGGGACCAGGTGGGCGAGCCGAAGATCGGCACTTCGTCGTCGCGCGTCCCCAGTGGGTTGTCGGGATCGACCTGGGTGGTCCAGTCGAGGCGGTCGGCGCCGTCCCACTGCCTGCGCTTGCCCTTCTCGTAGAGGCGGAGCAGGCGCTCCCGGCCCTCGTCGTACTCCCAGGTGACGATGGTGTCCGCCGCGCTCGGCACCGACCACACACGCGCCGGGTCGACGTCCATCGCCCGATTCTAGGCCGGGTCGTCGATGAGAACCCGGATCAGGTCGCCGACGACGACCAGGTCGTGCGCCTCGCTGAAGCGCGCCAGGGTGTCGACGGAGAGCTCGCTTCCCAGCAGGTCCTCCATCTCCAGCAGCACGCTGGTCAGCTCCAGCGAGTCGACGGCCAGGTCGGCGAGGACGGTGCTGTCGTCGATCGCGCCGGGGTCACGGCCGGCGACGTGGGCGAGCGCGGTGATCAGCGCCGCGCGCAGCTGCGCCGCCGGCGGCCCGGGTATCACCCTGTCAGCGTCCATGGACGTGCGCCCTCTCGGCGGCGGCGAGGACCAGCGTCGCGGCACGGCTCGCCGCCGCGTCCGCGCTGATCAATGCCGTCGCGATCTGTGCCGCGGCCTGCGCGAATGCCACGCGGGCGAGCACGGCGTCGACGGCAGCCGCCACGTCGCCCACCGTCGCCGCCAGTCCGGCGCCCGCACCCCGCACCAGCGCGGCGTTGCACGCTTGGTCGAACGCCTGCGGCACGACAACGCACGCGCGAGCGGCACGCAGAGCAGCGATGGTCGTGCCCAGGCCGCCGTGGTGGACCACCGCCGCGCAGCGCGGTGCGACCTGGGATACGGGCAGGAAGCCGGTCGAGAGCACGTTGCCGTGCAGACCGCGACGCGCGCGGTTGAGGCAGAGCAGGCGAACGTTGCCGGGGATCGCGGCGGTGATGGCATCGACAAGCGCCGGGTGGCCGGCGTACGAGCCAAGGGTGACCAGAACCACCGGCGTCGACCTGTCGTCGAGCCATGCCTCTGCCGCCTCGACGTCGCGAGTGGCGGGCGGCACCGCGTCCCACGATGGATGGCCCACCGTCTCCACCACGCCGGGAAGACGACTGATGTCGAGCAGCGCGGGGTCGTGGAGCAGCACCGCGGGCGCGCCGCCACCCCAGGCCAGGCGTTGCGCGTCGGCGGCCCGCAGCGACGGCGCGGCGGCGGCGACCGCCTCGACGAGGGGCCGTGCGAAAACGTGGGAGCGCGACGGTAGTCCCAGCAGCTGCGGTGTGAGCGAGACGGCGACATGCGGGATCCCGCGCACCGCGGCGGCAATTCTCGGCGCCACCGCGAACGTGGTGGTGGCGACGACGTCGGGGTGCCACCGGTCGATCGCCGCGCCCGCGCCGGCGACGTCGTCTGCGAGCCGCGGGGCGAGATGGCCCACCGCCAGCCGTCGCCACGATGCCCAGCCCGCGAAGCGGGTGGTGATCGTGCGCGCGCCGCGCGCGGGCATGTCGCGACTCGCCCCGTACACCTCGTGCGGCCGTCGCAGCATGCGCAGGTGCAGGCTCAGGAAGCGTGGCACCAGCAGCGTCGCGTCGTGGCCGCGTGCGCTGAGGTCGTCGACGATGGGGAGGAGCGGGAACAGGTCACCGGCCGATCCCGTGGTCGCGACCAGGACGCGCGTCATGACGTGATCTTGGCAGGCCGCCGCCACCATTCCCGAGACTGCTTCTGATCGACTCATCCGCAAGGCGACCGGCTAGGATCGCTGGGTAGTCGGCCTGACCTGTGAGGTGTTCACGCATTTGATCGCCGGTCGCCGCTGGGGAGGCCCTGGCCACGTCAAGCCCGCAATCACGCTGGTCTTCACCGCGTGCCTTCTCATCGCCGGAGCCCTGACCGCCGACGCGGCCACCCAGGACATGCGGGGTTCGTGGGCGCTCGACGTCAGCGTCGGCAGCAACCGGTCGTCTCAGACGCTGGAGGTCTCCAGCATGGACATGGGCACCGGGACGTTCCGTGGCGACATCATCCAGTCCGCAGTGCGCGCCTCGGTCGCCGGGACGGTCTCCGGTTCGAAGGTGAGGTTCCAGAGCACGCCCGCCGGCGGCGCCGCCACCGACTGGTCGGGAGACCTGTCGGGCAATGGCATCGCCCTCAAGATGTCCGGGACCGTCACTCCCGGCGGGGGGCAGAGTGGCACCTTCAGCGGGAGCCGGGTCGCCGGCGCCGTCCCGCTGGATGACACGCACACGCCGAGCAGCGGCCGCCCGCCACTCCCGCAGGGCGGTCGGGAGGTCAGCCCCGGACAGCTCCCGCGGCCATGCACGACCGGAGAGACGGGCATGCAGGGGTACTACTTCTCCGAGACGGCGAAGGGTTGGGTCGCAACCCTGTTCTGCTACGGCAAGTGGGGCAATCTGGAAGCCTCGGGGTCGCAGATCGTCGCGCCGGGAGCGACGGCGACGGTCACGGCGATCCCGACCGACGGGTCGAACTCCGGCACGTATGCTCCGCAGACCCAGTCGATCCATTGGACGTACCCCGGCACGCTTGTCTCCGGGTGCGGCGCTGCCGACCTGAGCTGCACCGTGATCACGCCCAAGGTGGCCACCACCGAATGGCAGTGGCTCGAATTCCACGTGTCGATGCCGCGGACCTTCTTCATCGACTCGCCCGGCGACCTCTGCGGCGGGCAGCACCTCTGTGCGGGCGCCACCACCAACGCGTGGTCCTATGTGGGCATCGCCCCGACGGGCACCGCCCCGGGCTCGGCCGGCGGCGGCCAGGCACCGGGCGTGATCGGCGGGGGCGGCCCGGCAGGGGGACAGGGCACCGGTGGGGGCGGAGGTGGAGCGCCTGTCGGGCTCATCCTGGGCACGGCGGTCGTGCTCGGTGCCGGCGCCACGGTGGTGGCGGCGAGGCGCAACCCGCTGGGCGCGTCGGCGGCAACCCTCGGCCGTGTCGGCGGCCTCATCTCCGGGATGCGGCCGACGGGCAAGAGTGGTGGCTCGACGGGCACGAGTGCTGGACCGACGGGCACGAGTGCTGGGCCGACCACGGGCAAGGGCGGCGGCGGCAAGGGCGGTGGGATGTCGCAAATCGATGTCACCGCCCTCGGTCAACAGTTCCAGCAGATGCAGCAGGCCACGCACGCGACCCCTCCGGCTCCGCCGCCGGAGCCGCCGCCGGTCAGTCCCGACCCGCCGCCATGATCCCTGTGTAGAAGAGATACCGCGGGTTCGACGGAACCGGCCCGGCGACGAAGCCCGAGCGCTCGCAGAAGCGGCGCATCGTCTCGTTCTCCGCGGCGACCAGGGCATACCAGTACGGACTGCGCCCGGAGCTCTGCGCGTCGGCGATCACGGCCTTGAGCAGCAGCGTGAGCCACCCAACCACGCCCAGGGGCGTCGTGCTGTCGTCGACTCGTGCGGCCAGCACCATCAGCCAGGTGATGACGCTGCCACCGCCATCGGGGTGCGGCTGCCCGTCATGGGCGGCCACGGCCTGCAGCTCACCGTCGCGTTCGACCACCCACGCGCCGAAGCCCCGGGCCACGCGCTTCGCCAGCGGCCCCCGGATGAACCGTTCCGCCTCGTTCTCGTACCAGACCCCGCTGGAGCACCGGAACTTCTTCAGCAGCCTGGCGTCGTCCGGCTGCGTTTGCCTCACCACCACATCGGCTGCCACGCTGCGACTCTAGGCGGGCGAGATGAGCTGCAACGCGGCGGCGGCCGCGCTCAGTGCCTCGAGGTGAGCATCGAGTCCGGGCAGTCCCCGCTCTCATCGTGTTCACCGACGCGTGGGTCGCGCCGGCGCCCCGCCAGTCGTGAGCGGAAGCACCACCACTACCTGAAAGGCACGCTCGTCTGCGCCGTGTGCGGACGCAACCTCTCGATCCAGCGGTCCAAGGGCCAGTACGAGTACTTCTTCTGCCTCGGCCAGAAGGACAGGCGCAAGCCGGAGACGTTCTGGAGGCCGATGTCGTCGCCCGCCACGCCGCGAATGGCGACGAGCGAGCCTTCCAGACGCGCCGCCTGGTGAAGCTGGAGGCCGAGCGCCGGAAGGTCATGGACGCCTACTACAAGGGCGCCATCGACATTGACCTGCTCAGGTCGGAGCAGGAGCGCATCACGGGAGAGGCGCACGAAGTCGAGGGGCTCCTGGCTGCACTCACCGCGGAGCCGCCGTCGGCAGACCCAACGCGGCAGCGCCCTGGATCAACCGATCGTCGTCGGTCACGACACACCAAGGTCAGTCCCGAGGCTGAGGGCGGAGGCTAGATGGACGATGTCGAGGGAGCACATGGCGGCTGGATCGAGGTCACGCGCAGGACCAACTTCACGACTGCAGTCGATGGACGCGACGTCAGCGCTCATCGGCTCGCGTGTCTGAAAGCACGTCCGAGATATGAGCTCGCGATCCACCGGCAGGGCGGGCCCTCGGGGACGGGTCGCGCAGCGAGATCATGACCGCGGCACAGGCGCAGGAGCGGCACGCTTCCGGCCGACCGCCCGCCGCACGGCCCGCGTCATGAGAGCCCGGTGCATCGGAGCCTGGACCAGCAGGTACAGCGGTTTCGGGAGGCGCGGTGCGTACCCCACGAGTCTGGTCTCGAGGACGGACGAGCCGGGGCCGGGACGGCAGGCGATGACGAACTGTCCGCCAGGCGCTGCCGCGAGCCATCCGCCGTCGATGTCGCGGACAACGGTCGGTCCGGCGCCGTCGACGTCATGCGCCTCAGCGAGACGGATCACGGACCAGGGGCCGAGCCGGAAGTCGCCCCCGTCCCAGCGCGCGAAACGGCTGAGGAACGCCAGCGGGAGGTCGCGCGAGTGGTCGTCGACGCTCCGGGCAAGGCCGAGGTCGCAGCGCACCGCCGGGCTCAGCTCGAAGCGCTGGGCGAGGGTGTACCGCCGTCCGCTCCAGCGTTGCTCGACGGTGACGTGAACCACCTGCGGACGGCCGGACAGAGCGCGGCGGATGGCCTCGTCGAAGCCGCACGGTGTCACGCCGACCTCGGCACAGAGGTCGACTCCGTCGCTGACCGCATCGTGACGCAGGCTCTCCACTAGCGCCCTGGCCACGGGAAGAGACTCCGAGGTGACGAATCGCAGCCAGCGGGCCGACAGGCCGGGTGTGAGAACGGGAACATCGACGACGAGCCGTCGGCGCAGACCGAGCTGAGCCGCCAGTCGCTCCAGCATCTCCTGATAGGTCATCACATCGGGCCCGGCCATGTCGACCTCGCGGTCGCCGGCGACCTCGACGGAACGGACCAGAGTGGTGGCGACGTCCGAGATCTCGACCGGCTGGCAGCGGCTCTGCACCCATCGCGGCGTGACCATGGCGGGGAGATGCCGCACCAGGTCGTGCATGATCTCGAACGACGCGCTGCCGGGACCCAGGATGATCCCGGCGCGCACATGGAGCGCCCCACACTCGCGCCGCAGGATCTCACCGACCTCGCGCCGGCTGGCGAGATGCTCGCTCAGCACCGCCTCGCGCGGATGCAGCCCGCCGAGGTAGACCACATGGCGTACTCCGGCGGCCCGCGCGGCTGCGGCGAAACGGTGCGCGTACGCCCGATCACGTCCGGCGAAGCCTCCGCCTCCCTCCATCGCATGGACGAGGTAGAAGGCGGTGTCGACTCCTTCGAGCGCCGCGTCGAGGCCGGTCGGGTCGTCGAGATCGATGCGCCGATCCTCGACCCCCTCCAGAGGGGTCAGCGCCGCAGGCCGGCGGGCGAGCCGGCGGACGGGGTATCCGTGGTCGAGCAGCGCGGGAACGAGAGCCTGCCCGACGAACCCGCTCGCGCCCGCGACGGCGACCAGGCGGGCGCTCCTCCGCACGTTCGTCAACGCCGCTACGCCGCCCGCGGCTGCGGCGTCGTCGCGTCCGGGGCCTCGGCGGGCGGCTCAACCGGCGCCGGGGTGAGGAGGTCGGCGAGCGCCGGGAGCACATGCGAGAAGCGGAACACATACCCGGATCGCAGCGCCACTGCGGGAACAACGTGCTGCCCGGTGAGCGCGATCTCCGCCGCGCGTCCCATGAGCAGGCGGACGGCGAACGCCGGCGTGGGCAGGCTCGCCGGCCGGTGGAGCACGCGCCCCAGCGCCTGGGCCATCTCCAGCTGGCGCACCGCGTTGGGAGCCGCGGCGTCGACCGGTCCTGACACCGAGGTGTTGGCGAGCGCGTGCTCGATGAGACCCACCTCATCAGCGATGTGGATCCAGGACTGCCACTGCCGGCCGCCGCCGAGCGGGCCGCCGGCGCCGAGACGTGTCACGCGCACGAGTCGCGGCAGGGCGCCGCCGTCGCTGGACAGCACCACGCCGGTGCGCAGGAGGACGACGCGACCGCGGCCCGCGCCCTTGCCCGCCTCGGCCTCCCAGCGCACGCACACCTCGGCGAGGAAGTCGTCCCCGGGCCGGTCAGTCTCGTCCACGGGGTCCTCCCCCGGTCCGTAGTAGCCGACCGCGCTGCCGCTGACCAGGGTGGCGGCGCCGCCCTCTCCCATCGCCGCGACGAGCCGGCGCGTGGTGGTGAGCCGGCTGTCGAGGATCTCGCCGCGATGGGAGTCGTCCCAGCGACCGCTGGCGATGCTCGCCCCGGCGAGGTTGACGAGGGCGTCGACGCCGTCACGTGCGATCGCGGGCACCTCGGAAGTCGCCGGATTCCACGGTACCGTCGCCAGTCCGTCGACAACCGCGGGCCGCCGGCTCAAAACGACCACCTCGTGCCCTGCCGCTCGCAGCGACCGCGTCAGCGCGCTGCCGATGAGACCCGTTGCGCCGGTGATGGCGACCTTCATGCGTGCTTCTCCACGAGCAGCTTGAGTCGCGCGAGGTTTCCCCGCCACAGCCGTGTCAGGACCGGCAACGCGGCCCTCTCCGCGATCGCTCCCCCCATCCACCACGGAAGGTCGAGGTGCTCGTCCCAGCAGAAGCGCGTGTGCGTGCTGTCGACGCCGGCCAGCACGAACCGGCCGGCACCCTTCACGACTCCGCGGTGCGAGACGCCCATCGCCTCCTCCGGCCGCCACTCCGTGATCGACATCGTGTCGACGAGGCGCGCGGGGCCGATGCGCGTCACGCACTCGAACTCCGTCCCGACACCCTGGTGAGTGTCCGACGTGAACCTGATCGCCTCGGCGTCGGCCATCCAGTCGACGTGCGTCTCGACGCGCTCGATCGCCGACCATGTGACCGACAGCGTCGCCTCGATCACCGTGCAGACGTGGACGTGGACACTCATGCGGACGCGCCCAAGTGGTCGAAAACTGCAGCGAACCGCGCGGCGACGCCGTCGGGAGACGCGAGCAGCTCTTGCCACGAGGTTGGGGGCGGAGACCCGGCGAGTGTCTGTTTTGCTGGCCGGTGCGACCAACATCTTCGCCCCGCTCGCCTTCATTTCTCGATTCCCGCCGGATCATAGTTGGCGCTAATCGTACCGGCCCGCTGCTGAACGGACTTGGCGCCACCAACTCGGGGCGCAGTACCGCCTCGCGTCGGGCGATCGCTTTTGCAAACCAAACGCCCGTTCGGTGGCTGAGCTAAGGCGATGCTATTCGAACTTCTCGGAGCTCCGGCTTAGGCCCGCCACACTCGTCGCGCGCCTCAAGAACGCGGCGTCGGACAGGAGATGAGCACGGCCTGTGGACTAGCTAGCCGGCGCTGTGTTGACGGGCGCCACCTCGGGACGGTCTCGAAGAAGCAAGACGCTGTTGGCGCCGAACCGCCGGGTCGTGATCTAGGATGGGCCTTCCCACGCCGCCTCTCAAGCGGTGGACAGCGGTCCGAGCCACGCGCACGGGTGCTACGCGACAAGTTCAGTAAGCAATCGCTCGCGATCCGACCACACGGCGGGAGTGACGTCGTACGCACGCAACGCGTCCACCACATCGCTGCTCGCTGGATGGACCGAGTCGTTCAGGACAGCAAAGGCCCTGGAGCCAGAGGGTCGATTGCTTAGCGTGTCGGACAGTACGAACAGATAGCTCGTAATGGCGCTCTTTTGTGGGTTGCCGATGGCTTGGACTAGCCTCTCAGGTCTTTCCTTTGATTTAGGGATCAGAAAATCGATCGCGTGGTCGAACCCGCTCTTGCCGGACAACTTCACTCGCGGTGAGTATCGGACATCGTGGTCATCGAGGAAGACGCGCACGTCGTCCCAGAAGATAGATGCGACTCGGGTTCTCGCCAGGACGTACATGTCATTGACGGCAAGCATCGCTTGTATCAACGAATGCACGCGCTGTCCAAGGTTGCCCTCATTGGCTTGGACCTCAAGGCGTCCATGATCTAGGTGGACGCCAAATCCGTTTACGGTTGCCTCGAGCAGCTCTCTCCTCTTTCCCGTGAGGACGTCGACGCCGCCACTTGCTAGATCTCCAATCACCTCACCGTCATCGCTGAGAACGATGTGCGTGCCCTCTCGCACGGCGTAGATTTGTAGGTGATCGTTGTGCCGATCAAGGAACGGAGTCGTCAACTCACATACGCCATCGCCGACCAGTTCCGCCGTCACGCCTCTCCTGAGCCAGGAGACGTAGGCGTCCACGAGTGTCTGGCAGTCGAGCTTGTTCATATGAGCGTGGGTGAGAACGTCGGAATGTTTGTGACGTTGCAGTACCGGCAGAAGTCGATCGCTGTGGAACAGACGTCGCTTAAGTTTGGGAAGTCCTTAGGGTCGACGGGCTCGGCAAACCGGTCCTCGTAGCCTTTCCGGTAGACATGAAGATGGCGACGACCGACGGCCGTGCCGTCCGGGTTCGTATGGGGCGGGCCATCCACGCACAACCGCAAGAGCACGATAATCCTCCGAGCCCGCAACTGCTCGCGATGCTTAAGGTGAAGTGTGGCACCCGAACGCCTCACGTCAACGATGAAACGCTCCACCGGATCATCGCACTCCGCGGCGAGTTCACGATTCACGCCGGGCGGCAAAGTTACTGCGCCCGCACTCACGAACTTCTTTGGCACAGCGATAAGTCGCTCCGCCTCGCCCTGAGCCAGCAGCATCCCGCCTCCCCGCTTCTGCCGTTTTGCGAGTGCATACGATACAGCAGGAGCACGGGCGCGGGCTAGAGCTGCCGGAACGCCCGTTCGGTGGCTGGGGAGAGAGGATTCGAACCTCTGATTGGCTGATCCAGAGGCCGCTGGGTACCGTTCCAGCGCCGCCCAGCCAGTCCCTTGCGAGCTCAGATCGACCCGGCCAGCCCCTCTCTGGACCGGCGCGGCCCGGCGTGTTTGGCTACAACTTTGGCTACAGCCGGAGCCCCGACGCGGACACACTGCAGCGCCGTTTCCTCGACGAGCATGTCGGCCTGTTCTCACCAGAGCCCGTGCGGCCGGCGGCGGCGCCCGCTGCAATCGACCGAGCCATGTGCACTCGTCCGGAGTCGTGGCCGTGCGGCGCCTTGTGTCTCTTCCTGGGCCCCCCAGGGAGGTTGGGGGTTCGAGGGGTGTGCCGAGAGACATCAACAACGGCGCACCGCACCAGAGGAACGACGATGACGCCCAGCGGTTCTCAGCGGCCGATCCCCGCCGCCGGGCCCACCCCGGCGGCTGGTCCCGCGGACCCCCGATACCTCGGCGACGGACTCCTCCTCACCGTGATTGAGGCAGCGCATCAGGTGCGCATCAGCCGCACCGAGATGTGGCGGCGCATCGGACGCGGGGAGGTCCGGGTCGTGAAGATCGGCCGCCTGACGCGCATCCGCCCGGAGGCGCTGCGGGACTTCGTCCTTCGCCTCGAGGCGGCCTCATGACGCCACATCCCAACCGCGGCTCAGGCCAGTAGCGAGAGACGGCAGATGGGCCGACAGCGCGCCAACCACGAGGGAAGCATCGATCACTTCCGAGACGGATACCGCGGCCGCATCACGATCGAGCGCAGCCAGCGCACCGTCTACGGAAAGACTCGCGCTGACGTCGCGCAGCAGCTCCGCGACATCCGAAAGGCGGCGGAGCACGGCGTCCAGCCGGACGCCAAAACCGATCGCATGACCGTGGCTAACGCCGTCGAGCTGTGGGGAGCCGCGAACGAACTGCGCTGCCGACCCAACACCCAGCGGTATTACGACCAGAGGATGGCCCACATCCTGCCGGCGATTGGCGGCATGCGCCTGCGGAAGGTCACAGCTGACCACCTCAATGACCTACACCGCCAGAAGCTCCAGGGTGGTGATTTGACGAGCAACGGAGTGCAGAAGCTCCGCACCGTGGAGTCGATTTTCTTCAACTGGTGCAAGAAGAGGCACCTGGTCACCACGAACCCGGCCTCCGAATCGGAGCCGATCCGCAAGAAGAAGTTTCGAGCTACCAGGTTGAGCGCCGAGGAGGCGATTCGACTCCTCAACGTAGTGAAGGACGATCGGCTGGCGGCCCTGGTCTTCACGGGCCTCACGACGGCCATGCGCGGGGGCGAACTCCTTGGCCTCCTCTGGGAGGACATCGATTTCGATCGAGCTGTGATCGAGGTGCGGCACGAGCTCGTTCGGAGTTACGACCGGTCGAAGCGTCCCGGCGTCGCAGCCGAGGCGCCGGCCGTGGACTCCCCGAAGCCGGACGCCGGTGCGACCGACAACGCCGCGCTGTTCGTCATCGACGACGTCAAGACCGACGACAGCGAGCGGACGATCCCGCTGATCGATCTCACGGTCGACGTCCTGCAGGCACATCGGCGGCGGCAAGCGGCCGAAAGGCTCCGTGCCCCGTCGTGGCAGAACCCTGACCTCGTGTTTAGCACCGAGCTCGGGACACCCTTCGCGAGCTGGAACGTCACCCGCAGCTTCTTCCGACCCGCTCTTGAGAAGGCGAGATGCCCACCGATCCGGCTCTACGACATGCGCCATTCGAGTGCGACCTTGCTCCACGCACTCCGCGTCCCGATCGAGGTCATCTCCTCCATCCTCGGTCACTCCGGCCTCGACATCACGCTCAGCACCTACGTCGAAATCCTGGAGCAGACGAAGCGTGACGCACTCATGAAGCTGGGTGACCGGCTCCAGGTAGCCGGCCTTGATTACACGATGTCGGCCGCCCGTGCGCCGGAGCCACCATCCACCCGGGTCATCCCGTCTGGATCACGGCTCGCGGTCCGCAGCGCCGCATCAGCCAACGGCTCCCGACCCCGCTCTGGCCACGACAGCCGGCCGCGTCTAACGACCTCCGGTGGTGTCCCGGATCATTGGAGGAGAACGATGACCAACGGCGGCAACTCCAAGCGCGCGGCTCGCGGGCGCGTGGCACAGACGAGTGAGACACACATAGACGCGCGAGCGGCCTTCATCGCCAACTCCGGCCGCAGCACCGTCGACGTGGCGCACGATCCTGACCACAGCTCGCGTGCCGACGTGCCGGGCGACGAGCCCATCCCGCCGTCGCCCAGAGCGGCTCGATAGCTGCCACGAGATTCTTCCGGCCCGTCTCAATCCCGGCAGCTCAGCGCGGCCGACATCCCGACGAGACTTCCGCTCCGCAGCGGGTCAGGCGTGAGCCTGGTTGCTCAGTCCGATGGAGCGTCGCGACCCGACTGCGGGTCAGTCCCATGCGGCCCGTCCTGACCGCCGCTGCCGAGCGACGGCACATCAGGGGCGGTGGTCGCGGCAGCCGCGGCTCCTCGCACCTGCACCGTCGCGTCCGGCCTCTCCAAAGCCTTGAGGAGGTCGGGGTCACCCGTCCCGTGGACGGCGCCCTCGCGAATCTCGATCGGGAAGAACTCGCCCTCGTCTACCGCCATCCCTACCGCGCTCCACCATGGTCTTGGACCGGCGCTCCCGACTGGTCGGTGCCGGGAGGGGGGTTGGCCGGCGCCGCAGCGTCAGGGGTGGATGGCGTCGGCGGCCCGTCCTGCTCTGCGGCTGGCGTCGGCCCTTGGCCAGCGGGACGCGCCAGTGAGGCGAGCGCCGACGGGTCTCCCTTCCCATAGATCACGCCGCGCTCCTCGCCGTTCGCCGAGATCGGCCGGCCTTCTGCGTCGGGCCGACGCCCCTGCCATGGAGAGGCTGCGTGGTCGGCGCCGGCGCCAGACTCGAGCGCGGCGTCTTCGCTCACGACCTAGGCACCCGGAGACGGCGGGCGGCTGGGTTGCTTCCTCGGCTCCGGCGCCGGCCTTGGCGGCGGCTTTGGGCGTTCCAGGACTCTGAGGGCTGTCGGGTCACCTGTGCCCCGTACGAGGCCCTTCTGGATCTCACTCATGGTTCCTCATTCTGCCGTAGGCGCTGGCGCGGGAGCGTTCGGGGCGTAGATGTGGATGGTCCTAACGTCCTCGAGGCCCACGATCATTATCCCTGCGGACGTCGGTTGGGAGACGGTCGGGACGCCCTCGCGGTCAACGTCCCATTCCTGGAGGAGGCGCAAGCCCTGGCGCTGCGGCGACGTGATGATCGAGGCGCCCTTGGCGTACGACCCCGCCACGCGATGGCCATCGGCGAACTCGACGACCAGGATGCTCGGATCCGGAAGATCGTCGACGACGACTTGGTCGAAGATCGAGGGGAACTCCGGCAGGAAGAGCCGGCGAGCTTCGCGGCGCCACCACCCGTCGGGCTGACCTCCAACGGCTCTGGCGACCCTGTCGCTGGCCTTGCCGGTGAGGTATCCGCCGATGAGCGGCACCAGCACGAAGCCGACGACCACCCAGAACGCCAGCCGGCGAGGGTGCTCGTCAAGGTGATCGCGGACGTCGTAGAAGAGCCAGAAGGTGATCGGAGACAGAGCTGCCTGGATGACCAGGGAGAGGGCGATCGACTGGACGACGAGGGTAAGGTCGGATGTGCTTCGACTGAAGGTCTTGCCCCGACTCCAGGCGGACCGCGCCAGGTAGCCAGGGACGATGGCGAGCACGAGAACTCCGAGCGCTTCGAAGGTTCCGGGCACGGGCTACGCCTCGGGCCTAGGGACTGGGGCGGCGCTCGCGGTGGGGAAGATCACGGCGCCATGCTGGCATGCACCGGCACCTCCGTACAGGGCGCCCCCCTGGACGACGCGGCCAGCCAGGGCCGATCCTGGGAGGTGAGACCAAGCCGCTGCGAGAATGATCGACATGCTCTCGCTGACGGCCGACGAGGTTGTGGCCATGCCGCTCGACGCACTCGCCCTCCGCGTCCTCCGGGACGTTGACGAGACCAATGAGTGGAACTCCTACAACTGGCTGCAGTTCGCCAAGCAGTCGGGCTACGCCAGTCGCATCGACGCGCTCCGCGCGTTCGAGGAGGCGTGGGCGTGGCTGCGCGCCCGGGCGTTGGTGGCCCACGACCCCGGCCAGAGCAGCGAGACAGCCGTCTTCGTCACCCGACGAGGCCGCGCCGCTCTCACCCAGGGGCTGGCAGTCACGCGCGCCGAGGAGCGCCTCGACATCGACCTACATCCCCTCATCGCCGACACCGTCCGAAGCCAGTTCCTCCTGACCCAGTACGAGCTCGCCGCACTGGCGGCGTTCCTCCAGGTGGAGATCCGCGTTCGGGCACTGGGAGGCTTCGGGGATGACGTCTACGGTGTGGAGCTCATGCGCAAGGCTTTCGGCCCGACTGGACCGCTCACCGACCCCGCCGTCCCACCTGGGGAGCAGGAGGGTCTGCGCGAGTTGATCTCTGGCGCGTACCGGACGTTCCGCAACCCGGCCAGCCACCGGACTGTCGACCTGGGGGACGTCACCATGGCCTCGGAGGTCGTTCTACTAGGAGATCTCCTGCTGCGGATGCTGGACCGGATCGAGGCACGGCTCCGGCAGCCGAGCTGACTGGATTGCAACCCGAGAGCGACGGTCAGGGGCGAGTGTGGAGCGCTAAGGTCGAAGCCACTCCCCAGCGCAGAGGTGGAACTCCCGCTCGCACTCAGCGCAGCCGCGGCTGCGTGAACGCCGGACTGTCGACGCCGGCTGTCCACTACTGACTCACTAGAGCGCGGATCACGGACAGAGCGCCGCATCGGGATGGGCGCCGCACTCCCGGCTGTACGTCTCACGCCACACGCTTCCCAGCCGCAGGTCATCGACGACGTCGACGACGCTCACCTCGGTGATCTCGCGGCCGTCCCGAAGAATCGAGCAGGTCCGCGCTGGCGCGCCCAGCCACGTCACCGCGAGATCGATGGGACCCTGATCGGGTGACGATCCGCGCGTCGGGCCTGGCAGGGCGCCGGTGTCCGTCTTGGATCTCCTGCTGCTGCCAGACCCGGTGTCCATCGGGCTCCGCGAGACGCGTGTACGGCGAGCCCTGAACACGGAGGGGGCGCCGGCCGCGGCCGCACTTCCCTCGCCCGAACTGCGGCCGCACTTCGTGTAACCTGTCGGGGATGGCCGTCAACCAGCTGCGATCCGACGCCCCGATCGCCGAGATCCGCCGCGGCGACGCCTTCGACCTGATCCAAGACGTCCCGACCGGCTCGGTCGACCTGATACTCACCTCCCCGCCCTACTGGGGACTACGCTCATACGGCCTCACGGCAGGCCAAGATGTGCTGCGAGGGTGGCTTTCGTCCGGCTGCTCGGCTGCTCGCACCCCGCCATACGATTGGTACCGGGATGCAGGCGGCGTCCTTGGGCTTGAACCATACCCCCACTGGTATGTCGACCACTTGGTCGAGTTTTTCAACCGGGCCAGAGATGCGCTCGTCGACGCCAGCAGCGTCTGGATCAATCTCGGAGATACCTACTTCGCCCGCTGGAGCAGCATTCGGGATGGTGGTCGCCAGGGCTTCAAGGCTCAACGACAGCGTCGCCGCACACCGTCAGGAGGCTACCTACAAGACAAGCAGCTACTATTGATCCCCGCTCGCTTCGCCATCGCGATGCAGGATGCCGGCTGGATCCTTAGGAATGATGTGATCTGGGCAAAGCCACGAGTAATGCCCCGGCCTGAGCCGGATCGGCTGAAGCTCTCTCACGAGCACTGGTTCCATTTCGTCAAGCCGCGACCTCGTGGTCGCGCTGCCTACTACTACGACCTGACGTTCGCCGAGGACGGCCACCGAGACGTGGTCGTGTGTTCCACGGTGCGCGGCGCTGAGGGCCACACCGCTACCTTCCCGCCCGAACTGATCGCACCGCGCATCGGGAGTTCTTGCCCCCCTGAAGGCCTTGTACTGGACCCATTTTGCGGCACTGGCCGCACGATAATCGAGTCCCTTCGTCTGGGGAGACGAGGTCTCGGATTCGAGTTGTCAACGACTTTCGCGGGGGCGGCCCGCGCTGAACTGCGCAAGCTCCAGCGCGACGCCTCCAGGCGACTCGATGTACTCTCACCGGCGAACTCTGGTTAGCGATATGTCGCCCGCCGATTCCGAGCCCTTCACCGAACCCGACACAGCCGATGTCGTTCATCTCCTTGAGGCCGCGTACGTCAAGGGCCGCGATCCAGATCTCACGCTGGCGCAACTCCTGCCGACCGTCGACCTTGATGATCCTGCTTCAGTCGCTAGAGCGCTGAGCGAATTGGTCAGCCATGCGCGTCGAAATTAAGGCCCAGCCGGTCGGTGCCCTCAGTGTGCTGCATGAGCTCCCCGATGCGCGCCTGGCCATTCTCGAAGGTCACAACGGCATCGGCAAGAGCCTCTCAGTCCGGCTGCTGGAGATATGCACGGGAGGACGGCCTTATGTGGCGTCGGCCTTAGCGTGGCGCAGTCTATGCGAAAACCTGGGACCCATCGATGTCAAGGTTAGCAACCTTCGTGGAGTCAAGGAGATTCATTGGGTCGCCGACACTCGTGAGTGGCTGGACGGCGCTAGCGATCCCGGGAATCAGCCCGCGTTTCGCACCCTCTCCATCGATGGCAAGCGCGCAACGATGGATGATGTACGACGTGTGCTCTCGGTCCATAGGGTCGGTGGTGACGAGGGCACCCTTGAAACTCTGGCACAGCAACTAGAGCGGATCACTGACATCGTCGCCCGTTGGAATCGCCGCTTCGCACATCAGACCGAGGGCCCCTTGGCGCTACTGGAGGTAACGGCGGACGAGACCTCCCGCCTCCTTGGCAGGTGGAGCCGCCAAGAATACGTCAAGCTACTTGGGTCCGCGGACGACGCAAGGTCGGCAGCTGAAGCTGCGGCGCGCGAACTGACCGCCGCCGACCATGCCCGTCGCGAAGTTACTGACGTGATTCAGATCCGAGACCAGCTTGCCCGCATCCGAGATGTGACTCCGGACCTGCTCCAACGAGCGGCCGCCCTCGATGAAGACATTGCTCGCTGGCACGCCAAGCGTGACGCGCTGTACCAGCGCGTCAGCACGCTGGCGGGAGCCGTCGCCTCCTCCCAGCCGGCCCTGAAAGAGCTGGAGAACGCGAGGCGTACCGCCGCACGGAATCGCGAACGACTCTCCGACGTGATGAACGAAGCCTCACGGTTGGCTGCACGCTTGGAGGCTCCCGCCGATGCCACTACGGCGAAGGAGATCCTCGCCCAGTACGAGCGCAAGCGAACAGAGCTCGAGGCCGAACGCATACAACTGGACAGTGCACCGGCGATGCGCGGAATTCTGGACCACCTGATCAAGCGCCTCGAAGAAGCCTCGGAGCGAGGGTTAGGCGACCAAGTCGCCATAGATGATCCGGTCACAGAGATCCAGCTCACTGTGCATCAAACCACAGCTGGAATGACCACGCGCCGGGCCTATCTCGAAGGGAAGCCACCTGAGCCCCAAGCCAGGGCGGTCGTGGAAGAACTGGAGAACGTCGCACGCCAAGTAGGGCAAGCCAAGTCGCTCGTCGACCTCTTAACCGAGGCGGAGCGCCGACGACGCCTGGTCGACGAGAACGACGAGAGGACGAACCGCGCGCTTGCTGCCATTAATCCGAGGGCGATCGCTCAGATCAGAACTCTGGAAGGCGAGAGGGGCGAGGCAGATGCGCAGCTACTGAAGCTCGCGGCAGAACGTGCAGCCCTCCACCAGCAGTTGGGTGCTGCTGGTGACCCAACATCACAACGAGCTCTCGCCGGTCAGCTTGCCCAGCGCCTATCGGCGCTGGGAAGCAGCGAGGAAGGGTTGAACGAGAGACTTCGACAGGCCGAGCTGCGTTCGAGGGAAGCCAACACCCTGCTAGCCAGCACTCGCGATGTTGCAGCGACCCTTCGACGGGACATCGCGCGCGCCGATACGGAGATACGAGACGCTCTCGTTCACCTCCGAGAGAACCCCGGCCTTCAATGGTTGCGGAGTGCGTTGCCGAGCCGGGACCGCGTCTCGCAATCAGACGCCCCGAGGGACCAGCTCGTCGTGATTGACTCGGCCCGTGCTGCCGTTGATGACATCCTGCACCGCATCACCGAGTTTCGGAGCCAAATTGGAGCCGTGATAGCAGCCGTGCGGACCATCGCCGGCGGTCTGCACGGTCGACCGCCGGAGAGCGAACGGTATGTAGCCTCCCTCGAGCTCTACTTCGGGAAACGCTTCAGCGACTGGTTCAACAATCCGAGGGTCCGCCACGAACTCCTGCCCCAGGCTGACGGGGAGATCCGGGTCGACTTGGCCCGACGGGAAGTGATATGGATCGAGGGAGCTCGCGAAATGGCGCGGCCGCTTGAAGCCTTTTCTAGCGGAGAGTCAGCCTTCGCTTACACGCGAGCGCGGCTGGCAGTGCTCGACGAGGAAAGGGACCGCCCACTCAATAGGTTGATCGTCCTCGACGAGTTCGGGGCCTTCATCGCGCACGATCGCCTTACGGGACTTATGGCCTATCTCCAGGAGCGCAGTGCTGAGCACGTCGGCGATCAGGTTCTGGTCATCCTTCCACTTAGCCGCGACTATGACGAGCTGGCCCAGAACGTGATTGGTGACCAGCGCGCGGCCTATGAATCATTGGCGGCCCAGATCAGAAAGAGTCGGTACGCTGTCCAGTCATTGATTCCGTGACCGAGTCGATGCATGGCTCGCTGGTAGGCCTTCCGGAGAAGATCGATTCCGCTCGGGTTCACGAGCTGCGGCAACAGCTCACAGATCTCTGGCAGCTCACCATGGGACGTTCTCCTGGCGGCTTGGAGGCAGATCTAGAGCTCTCTCGCAAGTGGTTCGATCCCGTGGCACAAGGTGAGCGCCTGCGACGCGAGCTCTCTGCACTCCCCACGGTCCCCAAGGGCGCGAGTGAACTGGCGTCGCCGTGGACCTATCACGTTGGAGAGAATAAGTGGCTCGTAACACCCGAGGGTCGGTGCGTTCTCGACCTACTCGAGGCATTGCCTATCGCCCCCATTCATCTGATCTCGGACGACCTACTCGTGCCGTACGACCGTTTGCTGGGGCGCACATATCAACGCTGGGGCCGACATCGTCTTGAGTCGGTAGTCGGGCTGCTGCGAGGCTCAGACAAGCCACTCCAAATCCCCGCCGCCGCGGTGGTCATCGCTCTGCTCGTAAACCGGTGTACAAGTGAGGAGCGTGCGCTCGTCCGCTTCGCCGCAGGGCCGGCGCGGGACGTTGTCGATGGCGCGTTCTTCGCACCCGTCAAGGCCTTCCATGAAACGCTCGTACCGAAGCAGGTCAGCGCGCGCGCACACCCTCGGCTGATCAGCGGGTGGATGCTTTACGAGGCTCGACGAAGGCTAGGTGACGGCCTGGTCTTGACCGACGCACGTCGTCCACGCGATGGAAGGGTTTGGATTCGTCCAGACCAGATCGACGTTATCATCGGGCGATTGGCACGCGATCTCATGCGAGGCCACCGAGTACGCGCGACTCCCGAGACGCTCGGCAGGGCATTCGACGCTCTCGTCGATGCGCTGCGGCTTGAGTTGCCGAAACTCGCCGGGTACGGCCTAGTCCATGAGCGGCCGCCAGAGACCCGACGGCTACGCCAACGTCTCATCGACAGCCTCTCTGACGGCGATCTGAACGGATCGTGAATCGCGCCGTCGCCCTGTTGGAGCTCGCGCGTGAGTTAGCGCATCTACACCATATCGGAGTGCGCGGCCGAGTTAACGTCGTCTCTGTTCTGATCGACGACCTCACCGAGGCGCTACCTGTCGTCGAGGCGCTGGTAGCGACCACCCAAGGGCGACTCCTTCAGTCGATGGCGACTGAACTCGAGGGTCCAGTGCCCGGCACGCGCGACCCTACGCGGATTGCAGCCATCCGAGCCGAGTTCAACCTAGCTGGACCAGGCGCGAAGCCCGTAGACCTTCGCACGCTGCCGAGTGGAGACCTTGATGTCGAATTCAGAGGGTCTCCCTCGGCGGGCTTGAGCCACGGCGAACGGACCGTCCTTGCCGTTGCTCGAGCCCTTGGCCATCGAGACCTCGACGACCACGAACTCGGCGTCGTCGCCTATCGAGGCGACTTGGTTGACCTGCCCTTCTCTGAAGCCATCTGGCGGCTCGGAACAACCCAATTCCAAGGCATGCCGCACGGCGTGCTCCGCACGTTGGTCATGTTGACGCAGGCGTCAGAAATCCGCATCAGTCTCCACTGTCAGTCGGGCCGCGGGTTCGACTTCGCTGTGTACGGCGACCGTCTCCTGCGCCGCAAGCGTTCGGATGATCTGCAGGCGATCGTGGGTGAGATCGCCGCAAGGACAGCCCCCATCGTCTTCTTCCTGGGGGCCGGCTTCAGCGCCTCATCACAAATGCCCATTGGTAACGCCCTTCGCGATGCTTCGATTCGGCGAGTGTTGGCGACCCCTGCCCTTGAGGTCGTAACCTCGGATGACCTGGCTCTCCGCTTTCACCAATTACTGGAGCAGCGGCGCTGGCTTACGACATCGGAGACCGCGCTCACCAGAGTGCAGTTCGCCAATCGCCTCACGCTGGAGCGAGTTATCCAAGTAGAGGCCGAGACCCATCCGGGGCTGCCCACCCTGCAGGAATTTCGCGAACTCCATGATCGTCTCGTGCACGCGCCGGGAGCAGCCGTCTTGGACTTGGCGCAGATTCTGCAGGCGGGCGCGAACCGCATTATCCTCGCTGGCGTCAACTTCGATCGCCTCGTCGAGGAGAACACGACCGCCCCTCTTGAGGTCTTCCTTTCGAGCACGCAGTTTCGCCATGCGGCTCAGTACATCCGCCGCTATCTCCGGGGCGATGAGGTGGCTATTCCGTATCTCAAACTGCACGGCTGTATTTCCGATCTTACCAGCTGCATTGTCAACACGGACCAGACGGAGTTGGGGCTCGGCCTATCCAAGGTGAGGGGGCTACGCGCAGCGGTGGGCAGCGACAGGCTGTGGATCTACGTCGGGGCCAGCTTACGGGACCTCGACTTGCGACCGGTGCTCCTCAGCGAACAATTCGCCCCTCACCTGGATGAACTCTGGGTCACGCCCTATGCGGTCGAAAGCTATGACGAGTTCGAGCAGAGGAGACGGGCGTACTGGCGCAAGACTCCCAGAACGTCTCTCGATGAGCGCCTCGTGACAGAAACGGCCGACGCCTTCTTTGCCGCACTCCGGCACGCATCGGTCGTATAGGCGCGGTAGTTTGCGTCGGATCGGCTGGCGTTCGGGTTCCTCGCACCTATCTTAGTGGGCGGCGCCTCCCGGCGCCCTCACCGGTTCTCAGTCGGGGCAGGCTCGTCAGCTTCGGCTAGCGGCACTGCCCATCCAACCCGCGATACAACCAAGGGGGACCGCGACCCCCCTGACTGCCTGCATGTTTGCGCCAGTGCAGCATCGACAGAGGCTGGGGATCTCAACCCGATGAAGTAGCGGTGCGGGAACGGACGCCGGCCTATGGACCCCGCGACACCTCGTGGCCGCGGTCGAAGCGCGTGCCTCGCCCCACTCCCCGTGATCGAGCGACACGTGTCGTCCAACCACGAGCCGAGCTCGCCGCTCGATCAGATGAAACGGCGGGTGCCGCCAGCCACGAGGTCGGTTCGACGACGGCCTCCTGCGGAGTGGCAGGCGGGACCCCGATCGCGTGTTCGAGCTGCGCGCAGGCAGCGCGGAGGTCATCGTGGAGGCCCCGTCCCTGCGCGTCCGCTGCGAGCTGTCCCCCATAGTCGCCGGCGAGCAGGGAGCGGATGCTCTGGCAGGCCCTGCGATCGACCAACCCGACCGCGAGCCGCCCATCCGGAAGATCGCCCACGGCCGCATGGGCTCCCCGCGCGTGTGCGACGTCTCGCCTGGCGGCGGACATCTCCGCGACTGCGACCTCGCCGATTGCGCGGTCCGAGAGGAAGCGGTCGGCCCTCAGCAGGCCCTCGTGAAGCCCCGGAAGGACGTCCTGCGCTGGCACCGGCGGTCGACCGGAGTCAGCCTGCACTCGTTCAGCAAGCGCGTCGCTCGCCGCCTGATACTCCGCCGCGGCGCGTCGCGCCCGCACCAGGCTGCGTCCGAGGGCATGGTGCGAAGGGTCGACATTGTCGAAACACTCGCCGGCAATGCGCCCGAACGATGCGATGATATCGAGGGCGAGATCCCGGTAGGCATCGTCGCGGGCCGGGAGGGTCAGCGGAGCGTAACCGCCGTCGCGAAGGTCGTACGACCGGTTGACCTGATGCGCCACGGGGGCGACGTCCGGGACTGTGCGAGCCGACAACCGATCGCCGACTTCGTCGAGCCGCCACGTGAGCTGGGACGCCGCGAGGTTGACGGCGTCGACGTCCGGTTGTGCGCGAGCGTCGGCGCGTATGGCGGTCCGCGAGACGGCCTGAACCAGGTCGACTTCCCGAGTCCCCCGGAACGAACCGGTGGCGGTGTCCCACAATGCCAGGCCGCCAGCGGCCAGCTCGGACGCGCCAAGGACGCTCTTCGGCACGGCATCCGCATGCTGGGCGACGAGGCCAAGCGTGCCATCGAGGTCACGGGCAAGTTGCCGCCACGCCGCCGACGCGTCGGGCGCGCCTGCTGTCGAGAGCGCACGCAGGTCGTCCTGCAGCACGTGTGCCGCCGCTCGGACTCCCGGAGGGAGCATTCCAACGATCAGCGTCCGGCTCTCATGAGCCATGACCCGGTCCAGCTCGTGTACCAGGACAACGGCCGCACGGTGCAGAGGCTGACATGCCTCCGAACCCGGGATGACGTCGCCGGCGCTTCGAGACAGATGGAGCGCCCGGCTCAGCCCCACGAACGCGCTCGCGGCGGTGGTGAACGTCGTCTCGGCGAGGCGCACGAGGGGGTCGTGCGGCGCGTGGGCGCGGAGCGAGTCGACCATGCGCCGGCCCGCGGCGATGACGTCGTGGAGTCGCTCATCCTCGGCCTGGTCGCTCTCACGAGATCGTGCCCACCCACCGCGCCGAGGCTGCGATGGCCACGCGGACAGCACCTCGGGCACGAGCACCGCGTGTTGCTCGCACGCGATCGCCACGCACCGTGACGCGGAGCGCAGGCGCGTTGCGACCGCGGACAGGGACGAGCGTTCGACGCCGGTCAGCGCGGGCACGCGCAATCACCGGGCGTTGTCCCAGCTTCCGTGACCGTGGCCTCCGGCGGACCGCGCGGGACGTTGCCATGCTTCCTGTCCGCCCGTATCTCCAACCCTTCGGCACGCTTCCAGGCGGACACACCGAGCCCCAGCGGCTCCGACTCTTTGCTGGGGAACCCCAGGGCAGCTCACGCCGAGACTCGGGGTTCGCCCGCGTGCGACCCACACGACAAGCGCCGACGCGCATTCGCGCCGGTCGGCGCGAGTCCCTTCGGCTGGGCTAGGGGTCCGTGGTGGCGCGGCGGCCGCTCGCCGTTTGATTGCCTCGCCTGGGTGCGCGCGATGCGGACCATCCTCGGCCGTCGCAGGTGCCTGGTCGGTCAGCCCCCTCAGCCGGCGCTCACGCTGACCAAGCGCTTCCGGCCACGGGCAAGGCACGGACAACCTCGGTGATCGACTCCGCCACGACGTCGACGACGGAGTGCGGTGTGCTGCCACCGCGCCGCACCCGCGGGACGCGGAGCAGGTCTGCGGCCGCGACGCTGCCGAGCGAGGCCCGCGCCCAGTCGAGCGGCAAGCGAACAGAAGCGAGAGGTGGGGACATCGGCGCGGGAGTCTGCGAGATCGGTCGGTCGTAAATACGACAGCAGGACAAAGGCGACGCCAACGCCGCTGGATGACGCCGCGCAACGGGCCTACAGTGCATGTCGCGCTGGGAAAATTGGGATGTGCGCCGTCACGCGTTGCCGGGCGGCCGCGGAAGGAGATCGACTTGATGCCACCTGTGAAACCATCGCGTGCTCGTCCTCGGGGATCTGCACGCAGGCGCCACGTGCATGGTCACGCAGTTCATCTAGCGGCTCCACCTCCAACGAGATCCTGCTCCTGTCAGCGGCGATCAATGAGCGTTGTTCTCCGGCACGTCGCTGCCTGCGCGTGCGCCGGGATCGGTACCCAGCGAGGAGGTCGTCATCACCCCACTTTGGAATGGATGCTCGTCGCGCTCGAGAGCGGCGACGGTGACACCGGCCGCCAGCGAGAGCCCCGCGACGGGGGGGATGACAGCCGATGAGCCGGACCGCCGTGCGGATGGCCCTGTCCGCGGTCGCCCTAGCGACGCTCGTGGCGTCCTGGGCTGCCCCGATGTCGTCGTCGGCCCAGACGGGCCAGAGGCGAAGCGTGCAGCTCCATGCAACGGTCAACCTCGCAGCTCTCGCGGCAGGTCCACGCTCGCCGGTTGCGACCCATCCGCATCGCAGCGTTCTGCCGGAGGTCGACAAGCGGTACGGACCGGCCGCGCACCTCGCGACCGCGGTTCCTGGTGGTGCCGGAGCGCCACCCAGCCAGGTCGTCAGCGGGGGCGGCAATGCCGACGGCTTCCGAGGTCTCGACATCGTGTCCATGGAGGCGGCCGGAACCGGCTCCTATCAGGGAAGCAACGGCGGGCTGGAACCGCCGGATCAGATGCTCTGCGTGGGCAGCGGATTCGTCGTCGAGGGCGTCAACACCGCCATCGAGGTCTTCAGCGATCGTGGCGTCCCACTTGTCGGCGCGGTGCCGCTCACGCAGTTCATGAACCTCACCCAGGCAAAGAACGCGGTCCCGGGCACGTTCACCAGCGACCCGCGCTGCATCTACGACGCCGCGACCAAGCGATTCTTCCTCATGGTGCTGGAGATCGACTCCAGCAACGGCGTCCTCAATTACCCCTTCACCCGCTCCCATACGTACTTCGCCGTCAGCAAGACCTCTGATCCCACCGGGGCCTGGTCCATCTACGGGTACGACGTCACCGACGACGGGATCGGCGGCACGCCCGTGCATCCAACGTGTCCATGCCTGGACGACCAGCCGCTGATGGGGACCGACCCGTTCGGCTTCTACATCACCGCCAACGAGTATTCGGACGCGGAGGTTCTCCCGGTGGCGTCGCCTGTCAACCCGCCCTTCGGGACGCTACCCGACTTCCGCAACGGCCAGTCCCAGGTCTACGCCTTCCCCAAGGCGGCGCTGGAGGCCGGAGCCTCGCAACTGCAGTTCACCGACTTCGACTCCGCCAACACCCCCCTGCCGGCGAACGCTCCTCAGGGGTCCACGTGGTCGGAGCTGCAGCCCGCCCACTCGCCTCCTGGAGACGCGACCGTGCAACCGCAGGGCGGAGCCGAGTTCTTCATGAGTCAGCTCGACTTCGACGGCCAGGGTGACAACCGCGTTGCCGTCTGGGCGATCACGAACACTGCCTCGCTGGCGACAGCAACGCCCAGCGTCACGCTCACCTCGCCGACGCTCGTGACAACGCTCAATCCAGCCGACACCTACAAGCTGCCATCGTCCGGTGTCGACCAGAAGGAGGGCGACCATCCTCTGTGCGCGTCCTGCAGCGAGGAACGTATCAATCCGAACGACGATCGCATGAACGAGGTCATGTTGACCAACGGCCAGCTCTGGGGAGCGGTCAACACCGACCTTCCCCCCATCACCGCCGGCGCCGCTTCCCCGGAGGGGGATGACCGCACCGGCATCATGTACTTCGAGGTCTCGCCTGCCCTCGACTCCTCCTCTCACCTCACTGCGACGATGACACGGGACGGCTACGTCACCGTCCCCCGTGAGAGCGTGCTGTTTCCGTCGATCGGGGCGACGCCCGGCGGCGCCGTGATCATGACTTTCAGCCTCAGTGGCGTCGACTACTTCCCGAGTGTGGCGTGGACAAGGCTCGACGGACTGGCTCCCGGGACGGGGCCCGTCGTGCATGTCGATGCCGCCGGGACAGCGCCCGAGGACGGGTTCACCGGCTACGGCACGTGCGCCTCGTTCGGGCTGGCGAGCGAGTGCCCGCCGCAGGGCAGTGGCGTCTCGCGCTGGGGTGACTATTCCTTCAGCGAGGTCGACGAGAAGGGCTGCGTCTGGGGCGCAGGCGAATACATCCCGGGCGGGTCGAGCGACGGGGTGGCAGGCGACTGGGGCACATGGATTCACCGCATCGCGCCGGCAGGCTGCACCGAACCTGCGCTCACGCCCGTGGCGAAGCTGACTACAAACCCCTGCGGTCCGCTGTTCACCAGTCCTGCGGGTTCCGACGACTACCTCGGCGTCGCGACGGGTCACGCGTTCAAGGGACAGAATCCTCAGCTCGACCTCCTGTCCGGCACGCTC
Organism: Candidatus Angelobacter sp.; assembly: GCA_035569495.1. GTDB lineage: Bacteria > Chloroflexota > Dormibacteria > Aeolococcales > Aeolococcaceae > DASRDZ01. Next base: position 206,275 of record DATMMX010000011.1, read on the forward strand.
GGTCTCACCTCCGATGGCACCCAGCTCGTTGCGACGCTCGTCCTCAACAATCTCACCACGGCGCTTCCGCCCGGAGGGCAGGCAAACGAGTATTACCTCCTCTGGACCTTCAACAACACCCAGTGGTTCGCCAACGCACAGGTTGACACCGCGGGAACCGTGACCTACTCCGACGGGCAGGTCAACGGCACGCAGTTCGTCACGCGGACGACCGGGCCCACAGACACCGGTGCGTTCAACTCCGGGTCGAACGGGTCGGTCGTCATGCACGTCCCTCGCGACCAGGTTGGCGACCCGGGTCTCGGAATCCAGCTCACGAGCCCCAAGGGATCGACAAAGGAACTCGTCGGCGTCGCGGGTGTCGGCGGAAGCCTTCAGCCCGTCGACGACGCCGGTCCCGACTTCCAGTACACAGTCGGTCAGACCTGCGCGAAGCTGTCCTCCTCGCCGAGCCCATCGCCGGCGGCGAGCACGACGAACAGCGCTCCCTCTGCGTCTGCGACCATACCGGTGCCGGTCGTTCCGGAGACGCTCCCGAACAGCGGGACAGCCACCCCGACCGGTCCAGCGCTCGGTATCGGAGGAGTCGTGGCGCTCCTGTGCGCAGGATGGCTCCGCCGACGCCGACCGGGATGTCCTCCACGGTAGCTTTCGTCAGCTGGCGACACCTTGCGCCGAGAGCATCGCCCTCGCGACCCTCGGTTCTACGACAGCATCAGGGTCCTCTGGGCTTGGGTCGACGTCGTAGCCTAGCCCGCCCGCCGGGGCGCCTGCGAGGCAAGCTCTCCAGCGGCCCGGGCGCGCGGGCCTTCTGCGGCTCCGTCGATCCCACCCCAGGAGGACGGAGTCATGAGCTATCTGGTCAGCTTCCGCGACGGACGCATCGCGATACGTGCGTCCGCAAAGGCGGCCGCTCTGGGCGAGCTAATGTCGATCGCGGCCGACGGCAGGCTCGCAGGCGACGAGAGCACAGCGCTGCGGCGCGCGGTGCTGCACGCCGGGACGCTTGAGACCGCTCTTCGCGCGTTCGGCTGGGACTCCTACGTGGATGCGACCGGCGACGTGGTGAACGCCTGGATGACCGGCGACGAGCTGGCGTACTCCGAGGAGATGCTTCGCGCGCTGGTCTCCCGCATCGAACCGGGAAGCTTCGTGGAGTTCATCGGCGAGGACGGCGACATCTGGCGCTGGAGCTTCACCGGTCGGCACATGATCGAGACGTATCCGGAGTTGCTCTGGCCGCCGACATCAACCGGTCGCTGGGCGCGCGCCCTTCAGGTCCTTCGCGCGCGCGCCGCGGCGTTGCGGGTGCGGCGGAGGGCTGCGCCGTGACCCGCGAGGAGCTCGAGGCGACGGCGCGCCTCCCGACGTACGCCATTGTGTCCGCGGGCACGGACTGCGCCGTTGCCCAACGCACGACCGAGTCCGGCGCGACACGCCTGCTCGGCGACGGCCGTCTCCGCCTGCAGCGCTCTGCGTGCGAGATGGTGCTCGCAGAGATCCACCGGGCTATCGAAGCAGGCTGGAGCGCGGGGCTCGCCCAGGCGTTGCTGGCGCTGGAGGACCAGCCCGCGGAGGCAGCGGCTCTCGCGCGTCGCGCACACCGTCGGCGCTCGTCGACAGCGGCTCCACCGACGGCCCCCCGTAACCCGTGGGGAGCACCAGCACCGCCGCCTGACGTCTGCGCGGTCGGGGTGGCCACCCGTGGGCTCCGCGCACACCGGCCCTCCCGACCGCAATCAGCCGCGGCCGCGTCCACCGCTGCGCCGACAGGAGGAACTGGCGCCAGCCCTCGTGGCCCGGCTCGGGAGAGGTGAGACCCCGGACGACCGTTCCGCATCCGGCGCGCAGACCGCTCTGCCCGCGCCGGCGGATCGTGGCCCCGGCGCCCTGGGGGCTGTCAAGGCCGCACCGCTGGCGCGGTGCGCCGCCGGCGGTTCCCGCCGGGGAAGCCCGGACAGCCCCGGAGCCGTGGCTGCGGCCGCCTTCACGCGGGCCTGAGACGGCCCGCCCTTGGAGGTGGCCTCCCCATGGACGACGCACGACGACCAGACGAGTCCCAACCGGTGGGCGAGCTCGACGACGAGATGCCCGGCGAGACCGCCCCTCGGCCGGGCACACTCGCGCGCGCTCGGCTGAGCCTGCGGATCCTCGAGCGGCTCTCCGCACTGGAACGGCCAGCCGCAACTGTCACCGATGACGACCGCACCCTGCTCGCTCTCTGGTGCGGATGGGGACCGCTCGCGCGTGCCTTCGACCCGCAGGCTGATGGCGGATGGGCGCTCGTCGGCGCCGCGATGCGCGAGTTCGTCGACGACAACGCCTGGGACGCGGCGCTGCAGGCGACGCCGACCAGCTTCTACACGCCTCCATGGCTGTCGAAGGCCATCTGGCAGGCGCTGCTCGGTCTCGGTTTCACCAGCGGTCACGTCCTCGAGCCCGGATGCGGTCACGGAACGTTCATGGCGGCAGCGCCCGACCACGCCGACATCGAGTGGAAGGGCCTCGAGCGCGACCCGGTGAGCGCTCGGATCGCACGCGTCCTCCATCCGGCGGCCTCCATCACGACCGGTGCCCTGGAGACCATGCCGCTGCGCGAGGGCGAGTACGAGGCCGCCATCGGCAACGTCCCCTTCGCCGACATCGGCATCTACGACCCGACATGTCCGCGGCGCTTCACGCTGCACAACTACTTCCTCTGGCGTGCCGTGCGCGCGCTGCGACCCGGTGGCATCGCCGCACTCGTCACCTCGCGCTTCTCGCTCGACGCCGACTACCAGCACGCGCGCCACGAACTCAATGAGCTGGCCCAATTCCTCGGCGCGGTGCGGCTCCCCGGTGGCGCCCTGAGCGACAGCGGGACCGACGTCGTCGCCGATGTCCTCCTGTTGCGCCGGCGCAGAGATGGCGACGAGGATGGCGAGCCCTGGCTGGGGTCATCGACCCATGACGCCGGCCTCATCTACAACGACTACTTCGCTGCCAACCCTGGGCACGTCATCGGGGAGATCGAGCCGGGCAGTGGCCAGTACCGGGCCGACCCCCTCCACGTGCGCTTCGCCGGCGATGCGGAGCAAAGGTCCCAAGCCGTCAGCGCGGCGCTGGCCGACATCGTCCGCCGGGCTGTGCGCAACGGGCTCACGCTGCCTCCTCCGCTGGCCGAGGTCGCCCCAGTCGACGCCGCAGATGACCAGGTCGAGAGTGCGGCACGCAAGCAGGGCTCATTCCACCTCGTCAACGGCGAGATCCGCCAGGTCGTCGGTCGAAAGCTCCACGCCGTCCGCGACAGCGCGGAGCTGCGCGCGCTCATCAGGCTGCGCGACGCCACGCTGGAGCTGCTCACCGCCGAGGCAGACATCCACGCGCCCGACGGTGCACTGGAGCCGCTCCGTGAGCGAGCCAACCTGCACTACGACACCTACGTCCAGCAGTTCGGCCCCGTCAACCGCTGCACCATCGTCGAGGGTCCGCCGGACCCGGAGACCGGAATGTCGGTGCTGCAGCGGCGCCGGCCACCGATGGGCGGCTTCCGGCAGGACCCTGACTACGTCACCGTCCTGGCGCTCGAGTCCTATGACGACGACACCGGCGACACGTCGCGGGCTCCGCTCCTTCGCCACCGCGTCAACCGCCCGGCGTTGCCCGCACAGCACGCCGACAGCCCCGGTGAGGCGATCGCCCTCACCCTCGACGCGCGTGGCCATCTCGACCTGACGTACGCGGCGCAGCTCCTCGGTGTCGAGGAGGACGCGGCGGTCGGCGTCCTCGGCGATCTCGTCTTCCACAACCCGGTTGCGCAGCGGCAAGAGATCGCCGCGGAATACCTCTCGGGCAACGTGCGCGGCAAGCTCGCCGACGCGCGGACCGCTGAGCAGACAGACCCCGAGCAGTACGCACGCAACGTCACCGCCCTGGAGGCCGTCCAGCCCGCGAACCTGACGCCGGCGCAGATCCGCGTCCGTCTCGGCGCGCCCTGGGTCGGCGCCGACGACGTCGAGGCCTTCATCACCGAGACCCTCGGCCAGCTCAGCGGCGGCGTCACCCACGTGCCCGCAGCAGCGCTGTGGGAGGTCGATGCGGACGGGTGGGAGCGCGACCGGCCAGTGGCGACGACGGAATGGGGCACAGCCCGCATCGACGCCTATCGCCTCGTCGAGATGATCCTCAACGGGCGCGTCCCTGTGGTCTACGACGAGGTCGAACGCGACGACGGGACGACGACGAAGGTGCGCAACGTCGAGGAGACGATGCTCGCCACGGAGAAGGCGCGGATGCTCAACGACCGCTTCTCCGAGTGGGTGTGGGAAGACCCCGACCGCACGGATCGCCTCGCCGAGCGCTACAACCGCCTCTTCAACTCGACAGTCCTCCGCAGCTACGACGGGTCGCACCTGACGTTCCCCGGCATGGCGCCGGACTTCACCCCGTACCCATCGCAGAAGGACATCGTCTACCGGATCATCTCGTCACCGGCGGCGCTGTGCGGCTTCGCCGTCGGCGCCGGCAAGACGGCCGCGATGTTCATGTCGGCGCTGACCATGCGCCGCCTCGGACTCGCCGCCAAGCCCATGATCGTGGTGCCGAACCACCTGCTCGAGCAGGTGGCGCGTGACGGCAAGAGCCTGTTTCCGCTGGCCAACATCCTGATGGCCGGCCATGAGGACGTCACCGCGGAGCGGCGCCGTCTCTTCGCGGCGCGCTGCGCGATGGGCGACTGGGATGCCATCGTCATCACGCACTCGGCCTTCACCGCCATGGGCGTGCATCCGTCGACCGAGGCCAGCTACCTCGGTGACGTGCTGGCGCGCTACCGGTGCTCCCTGTATCTGCAGAGGGCGAGCAGGCGCAGCCGCTCGGTCAAGCGCGTGGCGAAGATGGTCGAGTCGATGGCGCAGCGGCAGCGCCAGTTGCTCGATCACCGGACCGACGTCGGCGTGACGTTCGAGCAGCTCGGCGTCGATTACGTCTTCGTCGACGAGAGCCACTACTTCAAGCGGCTGAGCACGCCGTGCATGACCGACGGCTTCAACCTCGAGGGGTCGAAGCGGGCGACGGACCTGGCCGTCAAGCTGCGGTGGCTGCGCGGCCGCAACGCGGGTGCTCGCTGGGGCTCCATGTTCACCGGGACGCCGGTCTCGAACACACTGGCCGAGCTCTTTGTCATCCAGACGTACCAGCAGCCAGACCGGCTCGCCGAACTGGAGCTCGACGCCTTCGACGCCTGGGCGCGCAACTTCGTCGAGTTCGTGACCCGCGTCGAGGTGGCGCCGGACGGCGGATCGTTCCGCCTGCACACGCGCCCGTCCCGCTTCCACAACGTCCCGGAGCTGCGACGGCTCTTCGCCGAGGTCGCGGATATCCGCACCGCGGAGACGCTGAACCTTCCGCGCCCCACGGCGGAGTACCGGACTGTCGTGGTGCCGCCGGCGCCCGAGCAGGAAGCCTTCATCGCCACTCTCGTCGCACGCGCCGGCGCCATCCGATCCGGCGCTCGCCGCGATGGCGACAACATGCTCGTGATCTGCTCCGACGGCCGCAAGGCCGCCCTCGATCTGGAGCTCGTCGGCGTCACAACCGCACACCCGGGCAAGGTCGAGAGCGTCGTCGAACAGGTGCTGGACATCTGGCGGACGGTGAAGTGCGTGCCCGCGCTCGCACGGTCCACACGCACCGGAGAGGCGCCCGGGGAACAGACGCCGCGCTACGGACAGATCAGCCTCTTCGCTCGCAGTCCGGTGCGTGGTGGCGGGAACACCGGCCTCCGACTTGGCGGAGGGGGCGGGGCCCTCGGTCGCCCCGTCGCGCGTGCGCAGGCACCGCAGGCACTCCAGATCGTGTTCTGTGACCAGGGCACACCACGCTCCGATGGCAACACCCAGGTCTACGGGAAGATCCGCGCTGGCCTCGTCGCCGGGGGGATGCCCGGCCATCTCATCCGCTTCGTCCACGACGCCGCGACGGACACCGCCAAGGCGATGCTGTTCGCCGACTGCCGCGCCGGCAAGGTTGCCGTGCTGCTCGGCAGCACCGACAAGCTCGGCGTCGGCACCAACATCCAGGCCACCTGCGTCGCGATCCACCACGTCGACGCACCGTGGCGACCCGCCGACATCGAGCAGCGCGAGGGTCGCGGAGTCCGTCCCGGCAACCGCAACCCGGTGGTGCGGATCCTGCGCTACGTCACCGAGCGTAGCTTCGACGGCTACATGTGGCAGGCGTTGGAACGCAAGGCACGCTTCATCGCGCAGATCCTCACCGGGGAGCTCGCCTCTCGGGAGGTGGAGGATATCGGCGAGGTCGCCCTCACCTACGCGGAGGTCAAAGCTCTCGCGACAGGCAACCCGCTGCTCCTGGAGCACGCCGAGACGCAGGCCGACGTGGCGCGTCTGCGGCAGCTGGCCATCGCCCATGAGCGCGGCCGGTTGCGGGCGCGCAGGCAGATCGAGCGGTTCCAGCAGGAGGCGACGCAGCATGCCGCGCGCGCGACGCTCTGGAAGCAGATCGCCGACGCCGTGGCGGCCAACGCCACGACGCTGCGCAGGCTCTCGGGCGACCTCGTCGCGCCAGGGACGGAGGCGGCCAGCCTGGCCGCATGGCTGACGGCGGCGCTCGCCGCCAGCGCGCGGGGCCGAGCGGCCGCGCCAGCCGGGACGTGGTGCGGCCTCGAATTGCGCGTCGAGGCGGAGCCCCGGTGGCCAGCTCGCGACGCCTGGCTCGTCCTCACGGACACCGAGGCGCGCGCCAGCGCACGCATCGACATCAAGGCGGGATGGACGGAGCCGGATCGTCAGGGCCATCTGGCTCGCGTCCTCCGCGAAGCGGCGCACGCGGCATCCGACCGTGCCGACGGGGAACGCAATCGCGAGCGCGACTGCCTTCGAGAGTGCACCGCGGCGGCCGCACTGGCCGAGTCGCCCTTCGCCAACGCCGTCGCGCTGCGGCACGCGGAGGCTCGCCTCGCGGAGATCGACGCCGCCATCCAGGGGGCTGTCAGCGATCCGCTCGCGGCATGACCAGGCACGTGGGTGCCGGCCGCATCGGCACCCACGTGGATCGCTCCTCCAGCGACCGTCCGCCGCCCCGACCCACCGGGGCTGCTCCCCGCGGTCGTCCGCCGCCTTCACCCTGCCAGGCCGCCGCCCCCCGGCGCGGACCGACCCCTGCGGGGCGGCGCCGGCGGGCCGCTGCCCGGCGACAGGGGCGCGTCGGATCAACCGCTGCCAGGAGCCGCCCCATGACCTACACCATCCACCTCGGCACGCGTGACGATGCCGGTTGGCTGCCGGAAGTCGCACAGGAACCCACCCGGCCGCAGGCGTGCGCACGCGCCAAGGCACTGCTCGCCGCCGGTCCGCACTACGGTGCAGAGGTACGGCATCGCCGCAGGCTGGTGGACAGCTTCGTCAAGCGCCATCCCAGCGACACCGGAGTTGGCATTCCTGCCGGACGGCGCCGCTATTTCGGCGGCATCTGGCACGCGTTCTCCACACCGGTCCGCAGCATCGACGCAGAACGACACGCGCGGACAGCAACCATCGACGACACGATCGACGACGTCCACGCCGTGGCCGGTGCGCAGCGATGAGCGCGGGCGGTGTGCCCGGAGGATCGTCCCGCTCGCCTGGTGAGCAGATCGACAGCCGCCACCGCATGACCGTCCCCCAGCGGAACGCGCTGGCGGATCTCTGCAGTCGGTACAACGCCTCGTTCGACGAACAGCACTACCGGCCCGCGTACGGGCTGCCCGTGGGCTACGTCGCGGTTGGGTTGGGGGCGTTCCTGACAGAAACATCTACGTCGGCTGCTCGGTCGACGGGCTGATCTCGTCATGACCAGCATCGCACCCGTCGTTCACCAGGCCCTCCCGGATCGGCTCCTGCCCCCGGGGGCGTGGTCCGGCACACGCACCCTGCCAGCCCGCGTCCACCGGCGCGCATCGACCCCTTCGGGGCGGCGCCGGCGGGCGCGGCCCGGCCTCTCGGGGCGTGTCGGACCAACCGCCCACGGAGGCAGCTCATGTCCACGACGACCATCCCAGACGCGGCCGAGGCTCCCGCAGTTCCAGAAACCGCCGTCGTCCCGCTCGCCAGCATCCGCGCCGGAGCCAACGTCCGCGAGGACTTCGGCGACATCGAGGGGCTCGCTGAGAAGATCCGCACCACAGGTCTGCTGCAAGGCCTCGTCGTCTGCCGAACCGATGACGGAGGCTACGATCTGATCGCGGGCGGACGCCGCTACCGCGCCGCGCAACTCGCCAACTGCGACACCGTACCGGTCATCATTCGGCCGCGGCCGTCTGACCGCGTGCGCATCGAGCTGCAGCTGATCGAGAACAACGACCGACTCGACCTCTCAGTCCCCGAGCTCTTCGGCGCAGTGCAAGAGCTCCTCGACCTCGGCGCAGGAGATGCCGAACTCGGCGCAACGCTCGGGAGTTCCGCGGACGAGGCGGCGACGCTGCGCTCCGTCGTGGGACTCGGTCCTGCGGTCCATGAGCTGATCGTGAGCGGTCACCTCTCGGTCGGCGACGCGGCCCCGCTCACAGAGCTCGCCGGGCTCGGCACGCCGTGCGTCGAGCACGCGGTCGCGCGCATCCATCAGGGCTTCGCGCCCGCCATCGCCGTCCGACACGCGAAGGACAAGCATCGTCGCGACCAGGTCGTCGCCGACGCCACCGCACTGGCCACGAGCCGCAAGCTGCGGTTGGTCGAGGCGCCCCAGTTCGGTGCCTTCGAGCACGGGGGCTCGACCAAGAGGCTGGGCAAGGCGTACGGGTGCGTCGACGTCCCCGCCAAGGAGCACAGCAAGCTGCCCTGCCACGCCGCGTACATCGACAGCGACGCCACCAATGTCAAGGCCGCGATCGTGCTGGTCTGCACGAATGCGAAGTCGCACCGCCCTGCACCGACCCCGGTCATCGGCGCCGCGACACCCAGCTCCGTCGACCTCAGCCCGGGGCAGAAGGCGGTGGCCACGAAGCGCCACCGCAAGGCCTGGCGCGAGACGCACGGCCCGCGCAGTGCCGCGATCACCGGGATCGTGGCCGACCTCAACCTCGATGAGGCGATGGGCCGCGTTGCCTCGCACGTCCTGCAGGAGCACGGCTTCTCCTCCGATGCCTATGTCGCCGCCGCCCGGTTGCTCGTGGGCTCGGACGCCGTCCCCGGCAGCATCCGAGATGCGAAGGGCCTGGTGCTCGAACGCGCACGACAGAGCGGCGAGGCCGCCGTGCGGGTTGCCCTGGCGGTGCTCACCGCCCGGGCCGAGCACGCCTTCCAAGAGCCGCGGGGCGTCCACGACGAGCGTCTGAACGTCCAAGACCACTTCGGTCTGCTCGCACGCCACGAGTACCCCGTGAAGGACGCGGAGATCGACCACCTGCGGATCGAGTACCAGCTTCCATCCCCACTCGATGCGGGTTCAACTCCAACGGCGTTTCCCGTCGACGACGACGACATCGACTCGGACGACGAGCTCGACACTGCGTCCGATCGCGATGGCGCCGACGATGAGTCGATCGAGGACCACGCCGCGGCCGACGCAGCGTAGGACAAGCCCGGGGCGGGGGCGACCGCGACGGTCGTCCCCATCCCGCTCCGGGTCATGAGAGCGGTGTCCCTAATGGAATCTCCCTCGACGTGGCTGGGCGCCATTCCCCTGGAGACGCCCTGCCCGAACTGCTCCGGCGGCACCGTCACGCGACGCGACGGTGACCGCGTCGCCCACGGCCACTGCGATCTCTGCGGTGGCGTGGGACGCCTCCCCATCCGAGCGGCGGACTGCATGCAGCGGTTCGTCCGTCCGCTGGGACGTCCGTAGATCCACGGCCGCGCTGTGGCAACAGGAGCCCATCACCAATGAACTGCCCCCAATGCGGGAAGGCCCGCGTGCAATGCGTCATCGACGCCTACGTTGTCTACGACCAGGTCAGCGACGACGGTTCCGTCACCGTCGGTCCCCCACGCGTCGAGACGTTCGATACCACCTTCTTCGAGTGTCCGGAATGCGGTTGGAAGCTCGAGAAGGTCACCATCGAGCTCACCGACCGCGTGCTCTGCGACGAGCTGGCGTAGGCACGGCGATGTCGCGCAAACCGTCCGACCTCACCGTCACCGATCAGTTCTGTGGCGCCGGCGGCTCCAGCATCGGCGCCGAGATCGCCGGAGTCCGCCTCGTGCTCGGCATGAACCACTGGCGCAAGGCGATCGAGACGCACGAAGCCAACTTCCCACAGGCCGATCACGCGCGCGTCGACATCAGCTCCACCGATCCAGCGCGCTATCCCTCCACCAACATCCTCATCACCAGTCCCGAGTGCAAGGCACACACCTACGCTCGAGGGCGCGGCCGCGTCTCGATCCAGGCCGCATTGCCCGGTCTCGGTGCCAACGATGAACAGGCTGCGGTCCGGTCTCGCGCCACGATGTGGGACGTCCCGCGCTTCGCGGAGGTGCACCGCTACGAGATCATCGTGGTCGAGAATGTCGTCGAAGCACGCGATTGGGTTCTGTTCGACTCATGGCTCCACGCGATGCGCGCCCTCGACTACGAGTGGCGCCCGGTCTGCTTCAACTCCATGTTCGCGGGTGTCCCACAGAGCCGCGACCGCCTCTACATGGTCTTCTGGCGGCGCGGCGTGCCAGCCCCTGACTTGGACTTCCCCCGGCGCGCCTGGTGCCCTCAGTGCGACGACGACACGGACGCGATTCAGACGTGGAAGGCCGATCGCACCGTTGGCCGATACGGAGCTCGGTACGTGTACCGCTGTGTCCACTGCGAGTCGTCCGTCCTGCCGCCACGACCTGCGGTCGCCACCGTCATCGACTGGACGCTGCCCGCCACCCGCATCGGTGATCGCACCCAGCCGCTTGCGAGCGCCACGCTCGAGCGGATTCAGGCCGGTATCGACCGCTACTGGCGGTCGCTGCCCGACGAGCCCGTCGACGACTTCGCCTCGCTGGTGATCGACACGACCTACAGCGACGGCCGACACAAGTCTCGGCCGGTCACCGACCCGCTGCCCACTCAGACCAGCCGGCAGGCGTTCGGCCTCGTGACGCCGTTCATCGCGGAGCTGCGCGGCGGAGGCAGCACCGCACGACCGATCACCGACCCGCTCTCAACGGTCACCGCCTCCGGCAACCACCACATGCTCGTCGAGCCGCCGCCTGGTCTGCTCGTCCGCAACTGCAGCGGACAAGGCGGTTGGAGTCGCCCGACCACCGACGTCCTCGGCAGCCTTACCACGGTCGATCAGCACGCCCTTCTCCGACCGCCCGACGCCTTCCTTGCGTCGTACTACGGCGTCGACACGCTGCGGCACATCAGCGAGCCCATGGGGACGCTGACGACCAAGGACCGCCACTCCCTCGTCAGCCGCCCCGACACCGCGGACGTCGACATCGACGACTGCACGTTTCGCATGCTCGAGCCGCACGAGATCAAGGCCGGTCATGGCTTTCCCGATACCTACCGCATCCTGGGCACCAAGCGGGACGTCGTCCACCAGATCGGCAACGCAGTGACCCCGCCGGTGATGACGATGCTCATGGAGCCCATCGCCGCCGCCCTGGCATAGGGCCCGCCTCCACCGCGGCCACGAGCCGCGAACCACCTTCACCTGGAGTTGATCGCCATGCAGACGACCAAGCACGCCCTCACCGACGAGGTGCGGAGCATGTACGTCCATCGCACCGCTGCCATCCTCGGCATCACCACCTTCGTCGCCTCGCACAGGCACGATCACAACGGCATCCCCGTCCGCCGCTTCGCCCACCGGAACGAACGCAAGCATTTGAGGCACAGCGCGACCGACGCCGCCGTGATACTCGACCGCGCCGACCGCGACTTCGACACCAGCCTCCGCGCTGCCATCGTCGCAGCGGAGGCCGTCTGACATGGGCCGCGAGCTCTGCCTCGCCACCATCCTCGTCCCCAACGGCGGCCTCGACTTCACCGCGGCGCGCACCGCCGTCGCCGCCCTGGAGCCCGAAGAGCTCCACGAGATCATGGCGAACGCCCACGGTGAGATTCCCGAGGAATACCTGACCGACGACGACAGGTTCAGCGTCGCCGGCGCCGCGTCGGCACGCAGCGAACTCCTCGACGCCGTCGCAGAGATCGAGCGTTGGCAGGAATGTCGCGACATCGCGTCTCTCACAGTGCCCGGCGGCACCCTGCTCGTCACCGGCGGCATGACGTGGGGCGACGACCCCACCGACTCCTACACCCAATTCCACCTGCTCGGCTGGGCGACCGACGTCTACCAAGCGCTCACGAGGCAGGCTGAGAACACCACGACCGACGCCCAGGCGCTGGACAGTATCACCAAGCTCCTCGACGGCCACGACTGGCACGCAGGCGAGATCGCCGACATCGTCCGCGAAACCGGCCGCACCATCGGCGAGGCTGCATGAGCGCGCAGAGCTACGACGACCCCCGCGAACGATGCGCCGGCCACCGTCGTGCCACCTTCCACACCGGCTTCGGCCGGAGCCTGGTCCTGGCCCAGCGCGCGGGCGGCAGCGGACGACGACCCCGCGCCCGACGGAGGCAGAACAGGCCCGGTGAGGACAGTATCGCTGCGGCTCTGACGTAGGCGAGCACCTCCGCCGCGCCACCGGCAGTGCACCGCGCTGCGCCACCGGCGCGCCTTCGATCCTCCCAGACGCCGGACCCGTCCCGGGCAAGGCCTGCGGCGACACCGGAGGTGCCCCCGGGACGGGTCCGGCGTCCGGCGTGGACGCGCCAGCCGGCGGCTCCGCGGCGCCCATCCCGGGCGCCCCTCCGGCTGGAGGAATTCCGTGGCCGATGCATCGAGCACGACTCATGCGCGACCGATCATCCGCACGAGCGGACACGTCGCCGACGCCTGCACGGCATGGTCGCAGGAGAAGTCCGTCACCGACGGCGTCGCGCGCCTCGACCACCTCCAGGCGATCCTCGAGTGCGATGGATTCGCGTGTGAGCGCACGAATCGCTACACGCTCCGCACCGGACCGGCTGTCGATTCGTCGACGGGGATCAGCAACCAGCCGGGGTGACATGGCTATCCGTCACGCCCCTCGAGGACTGCGACCACGCAAGGGCATGGGCGGGCTTCACGGGTGGCTGCGTCACCGCTCCGCGCCGATATTCGGCGCACTACTGCTCGGAGTGCGGTGCGACGTTGATGGGCTGCGCCGACTCTCGCGACAACGTCCGTTCCGCCTACTACACATGGGAGTTTCCAGCATGACCGAAAAGTGGTCCAGCAGCGCCGGACCGATCCAGACCAAGCGGGTCCTCAACGCGCTCCGTAAGCTACACGACCGCGCGTTCACGACCATCGAGAAGTGCGGCGTCATCGGCGTCAACGAGTACGCCATCGAGCGGCGCGTATTCAGGTACGGCACCGGCGACGAGCGCACGGCCGGCACCGACGCCATCCTCGCCATTTACGAGCGCGTGGGCGAGCACTTCGACTGGTCGATCACGCGCGACACCGTGAAGGCGATCGAGTCCGCCGTCGCCGCTGCTCTCGTCGAGGCAAAACTGCACGTTGCGATCGAAGACGGCCGCACGACACCAGCGCAGGCTGCGGAGGCCAGCCGCCAGCGCGCGGCCGACACCGAAGCGAAGGCGCGAGCGGCGGCCATCGACCAGGCCAAGCGGGACGCCGCGTGGGCGCCGATCCTGGCCACGGCCGGTCGTGCCGACGCCCTCGTCGTCGCCGAGCTGATGCGCGACACGAGCGACCCGATGAGCGACTACTGCGGCAACACAACCGTCCGCCGCGTTGCAATCGGGGTGCGATACGGCAGACGCGAGGACTTCCGGCAGATCAGGACCGCGGCCGACCGGTTCCTGCGGGCGATCGGCGAGAGCGCGACCATCGCGAAGCTGACCGAACACCGCGACAACCACTCCATGGGTCGTGGCAACTACGTCAGCGACCACGGGTGGGACGGCGCCGGTTCGGGATGGACGTTCAAGACCTGGTCCCTCCCTCTCAGCAGCTATTCCACGCGCCAGCTCCTCGAGGACATGATGCCGCCGACCGACGCCCACGTCTCGGGACGCGGGCGCGACGCCAACACCGCAGGTGTGCAGATCGCGCCGTCGAGCATGCGCGACGGCTACGTCGAGATTCGCTTCTCGGAGAAACCCGACGCGACGGTCCTCGCCGCGCTGAAGGGCAGCGGCTTCCGCTGGGCCCTGCGCTCTCGGTGTTGGTACGGCCCCGAGCCCCGCGTCCCTGCGTCGCTCGCACTGCACGCGGATTCCACGATTGTCGTCGACGACAGGGGCGACACGGCCGTCCCCACGGAGGTCGCGTGATGTCGGACCGGTCCGCGCTCACGCTCCACGTCCACGACTGCCCCGCCGACCAGGCTGCCGCAGTCCTCGCCGTCATCGACGAGAACGGTCTCCACCTCGAGTGGCTCGATGAGCTCCCCGCCGACGTCCTCTACGCGGGACGCGCCTACACGGATGTCGAAGCCAGCGTGGGAAGCGAGGACACCGTCGCTTCGGCTCTCATCGAGGCGGCGCCGGGGTGCTCGTTCACCGTCTGGCAGGATCCGAAGTACGAGCACGACGGTGAGCTCGTCATGCACCACCCCGACCTGGGACGCTTCGATTGCCGGTGCGACGCGAGCGGCGCGCCCCACATCGCACTCCATGTGGTCGACGCCGCGGTGACGCACTGCGTCGACCTGATCCCCGGCGCGACGGTGCATCACCTGGCGTCGGAGCTGCAGCGCCGGCTGGGCGTTCCCTGGTCCTGTGCCTTCGACCGGTGCGAGCAGCGCGCCATCATGCCCGCTGGGAGAGCCCCGGCCGGCGAGCCGCCGCTGTGAACGCCGCACACGACATCGCTGCGGCCCAACGATGATCTACCTGAGCGGCTCTGTGCGTGCCGACTTCGCAGGGTGGCTGCCGCATACCGCGCGTGAGTTCGGTCAGCTCGCTCACCGTCGCCGCCATCCCGAGTACGAGCACTGGTCCGATGCCGGCGACGGCATCGGCTTCATGTGCACGCCCCGGATGGGCAACCGCCCCGTCCCGGATGTCGTCTGGGCCGCCGACACCGGCTGCTTCTCGGATCCCGAACGCTTCGATCTCGATCGCTACGTGCGTTGGCTCGGTAGGCGCGATCCTCGCACCTGTCTCTTCGCGACCGCACCGGACTGGCCACCGATGCCGCAGCACGGGGTCCCCGGAGGCGACTGGTGCGCCACCCTCGACCGCTTCGAGGAGACGGCCCCCGCCATTCGAGCCGCGGGGTACCGGGTCGCCCTGGTCGCGCAGAGCGGCCTGGAGTGCTACCTGGGCCAGCTCGAATACTGGTTCTGGCGCGGCGACGTCGACGCCATCTTTCTCGGTGGTGACACGCGTTGGAAGGTCTCGGAGGCAGCGGCGGATGTGGTGCGGAGTGCCCGCCACTTCGGCCTCTGGTGCCACATGGGGCGCTGCAACAGCGCCCGCCGCATCCGCCTGGCGTACGAGATGGGCTGCGACTCCGCGGACGGGACGTTCCTTGCTCACGCGGGCGCTGGCGCGCTGGGCGAGGTCCTGCGCTGGCTGCGACCGCTGTCCGCGCAGCTCACGCTGCCCATCGCGGCGTAGCGCGTCGGTCGCCGACGATGCCCTCCTTCCGAGCGGCGCGGCCCCGCCGCTGACACCGGAGCAGACGCGCGCGGCGCCATCGAGGCTTCGCGGCCTTCGGCCGTGCCCTGCGGGCACCCCGTGACGGCGCCGCGCGCGCCCGCTGGGGAGAGCCGCCTCCGGGCCGCCGCCGGCCCCATCTGGAGGACACCTCCCATGGTCAACCGCGTCATCCTCGCCGGCAACCTCACCCGCGATGCCGAAAGCCTGTCCGGTGCGCGAGGTCTCGTCACACGCATGCGCCTCGCGACAAACCTGTCCTGGCGCGATGCGAACGGTAACCGCCAGGAGGTCACCGAGTTCCACAACCTGGTGGCCTTCAACCGCCTCGCGGAGATCTGCGGGGAGTATTGCCTCAAGGGGCGTCGAATCTACGTCGAGGGTCGTCTGCGCACCCGCGAATACGACGGCCCGGACGGACTGCGCCGCGCCACCACCGAGGTGGTCGTCGAGACCATGCGGCTCCTCGACCGTCGCGAGGACCAGCAGGGCACCGATCCGCTCCCGCCCGGCGACAGCGTCAGCTCCGCCCCGGCGGACAGCGGCGTGCAGCCCCCGGGTGGGGTCGAAACCCACTGATCACGGTCGCGGCGCCGGGAGGAGCGATCGCCCCTTCCCGGTGCTTCCTCCGGCGTTGCGCATCGCGAGGGCAGCGCTCGCCGAGAGCCACCTCGTGTGAGGAGTTGAATGGATGACACGCAATGCATTTTCTCCGACCGCCGATGATCTGCTGCAGAACGCTCTGCGCTATGCCGCGCGGGGATGGCCGGTCCTGCCGCTGCACACGCCGCACGCCCACGGATGCTCGTGCTGCAGTCTGGACTGTACGTCGTCCGGGAAGCATCCGCGAACGCAACACGGCGCGGTCACTGCCACCACGCGCACCCAGGTCATCAGCGCCTGGTGGCGCCGGTGGCCCGACGCCAACGTGGGAGTGGCGACCGGCGGCGCACTCGCTGTCCTGGACGTCGACGGTGCCCGGGGCCTGCGGTCCGTCCGCGGGCGCACGCTTCCGCCGACACTCACCGTCGCAACCGGCAGCGGATTTCACTACTACTTTCGCACGACCCGCGCGCTGCCGTGTCGCGTTGGCCTGCTTCCCAGCGTCGACGTCCGTGGCGTCGGTGGCTACGTCGTCGCCCCGCCGTCACTGCACCGCAGCGGGCACCGCTACACCGAAGCCCCCGGTCTCGGCTTCGCTGACGTGGGGCTCGCATCGGTGCCCGAGTGGCTGGACGCAGCGCTCACGACGCATCGACGTCGCCGCCTCCCGGACGAGTGGAGATCGTTGCTGCACAGCGGCGTGCAGGAGGGAGCGCGCAACGACACGCTCGCCTCAATCGCGGGCCATCTGCTCCGCGCGGGCGTCGACGCAGGCGTCGCCGTCGAGTTGCTCAGTGTGTGGAACGGCGCGCGGTGCCGTCCTCCGCTGCCGGTGTCCGAGGTCGAGAAGGTCGTAGCGAGCGTCGCTCGCGCAGAGGCGCGCCGCCGAGAGGCGGGGGCCTTTCGCCTCGGTGCGTTCCGGGTCGTACGCGGGGACGGCGATTGAACTCCCACCACATCGTCGGTACATCCACGGATTCTCCCCCCGTCGGAAAGCGCGACGGACACGACAGTCTGCGTCACTCGAGCAAACCCCTTGGTTGCACGCGCGGGCATGACGCCAGGGCCGCACGACACCCACCACTGACCGCTGCGCGAACGGCGCTGCCCGACCCAGTGACCGTCTCGCCAGCGCAGGGCGCCGGGCCGACAAGGAGCTGCCCGCCATTGTCGACGAGCATCTCGCCTGACGCAGCGGCCACGTCGGCGTGGGGCGGTCCGCGCGGCCTCCGCTGGCCGGACCGCGGCCCCGGCTCCTCACATCTGGCCAGCCGCGCGCCGCCGAGATTCCGTCAAGGGCCAAGTGGACCTTCGGTCCATGCCCTTCGGGCAGCCCTGGACGGCGCGGCACGCGCCCGGCGGTGCGGAGCCATCGGGGCCGCATCCGGCTCCACCACGGAGGCTAGCTCGTGATCGCTGTCGCACCACCGACACCACCCGCCTATCTCCGCGGCACCCCCGCGCAGGTCACCTACGCGCTGCGCCTCCGCGAGCCCTTCCTCGCCGAGGTCGACGAGATGCGCGACCGGGTCGCCAACCGGCTCCGTTACGGGATCATCCCCGAGGATGAGGCACCCGGCCTCATGGCCATCGTGCGTGCGATCGACTGCGTGCGCCGCGTGGATCGCGCCCACTGGTGGATCGAACAGCTGGGACGGCGCGGACGCAGCGTCCAGACCCTCCTCGCCGAGAACGGACAGCGCATCCTCGCCATGGAGCCGCCGTCGTGATCGCGCCGCCAGCCGTCACGACACCCGCCGCTGCTGACGTCTGCAACCGCTGCTCGGTGGCGCCGACGCCCACCATCCGCGTGCGCGCAACTCGCCTCACGTTTCATGTCGCTGAAGCGGCGAGCGACTACGGCTTCGCGAACACGCCGAGCGAGGCTGCCGCGATCGCGCGTGCTGTCATCGGCGACGACACCAGCGAGTGCGTGATCGCCCTCTACGTCAACACGAGGCACCGCGTCATCGGGTACAGCGAGATCGCCCGCGGCAGCCTCAATTCCGCACGCTTTGCACCGCGCGATGTCTTCGCACGGGCCCTGATCCTGAACGCCCGTGGCGTCATCCTGGCTCACAATCACCCCAGCGGCGATCCGACTCCCTCCAGCGCTGACCGCCGATGTACGCACACCCTTCGGCAGGGCGCGTCCATCCTCGGCGTCGACTTCATCGACCACCTGGTCGTCACGGCGAACGCTGGTGTGTCGATGCGCTCGAACGACCCGTCGTGGCGATGACCGTGCGGCACTCAGAGCAGCTGACGCTCCCCGAGCTGTCCGCCAACCCGCACCTCTGTCAGCGCTGGCGGCACCGGCGCCACTCCTGGCGACGGACATCAGAGGGCGGGTTCGACCCCGACCGCTACACGGTCGCCGTCGTGGACGAGGTAGCGAACCGCGCGTTCGTCCTGGAGCACCACTACGCGCACAGCTTTCCCGCGGCCAAGCTCAACGTCGGCCTTTTCGACCGCACCGCGCCGGGCGCGCCAGGTCATCCGGGTCGCCACGTCGGCGCACTCGTCCTCTCCGTGCCCGTCCGTGCCAGCGTCCTCACCGGCGTCCTCCCCGATCTCGAGCCGTACCGCGAATCCGCAGAGCTCGGTCGGTTGGTCCTGCTCGATGAGGTGGCTGCGAATGGCGAGACCTTCTTCGTCGCCCGCGCGCTTCGCATCGCCGCCGATCTTGGCGTGGTCGCATGCGTCGCCTTCTCCGACCCGGTGCGCCGCCGCAACCTCCTCACCGGGGGCATCGTCCTGCCGGGCCACATCGGCACCGTCTACCAAGCCGCCAACGCCACCTACACCGGGCGGACGGCACCGACGACGAAGCTCCTGCTCCCCGACGGCACCGTCCTCAACAGTCGGAGCCTCCAGAAGGTCCGCGCGCAGGAGCGTGGCGCCGCCGGCGTCGAGCGCCGTCTCGTCGCCCTCGGCGCACCCCCACGCGACAGCGGCGACGACCCGTCCACCTGGCTCAGGGTGGCCCTGCAGGCCGTGCAGGCGCACCACTTCCGCCACGCGGGCATGCACCGGTACGTGCTCGTCACCCCGCGCGCTCGCGGCCACTCCGGCGCGCGCATCGCCCTGCCACGACAGGCCTACCCGGAACGTTCCAGCGCTGCGTGAGAAGTCACGCCGATGCGCGGCGCGCCAGCTCTTGAGTCGCAGTCGTCTTCCTCGCGGCGGCCCGGTACGGTGCGGGTGTCCCGCGTGCGGCACGGTGACGGCGGTCGGCGAAGGCGATGCCAGCCTCCGGACTGCCGGGCGCTCGGCGGGGCGGTCCGCGCCTGCACCCTCGGGGCGGGCGGATCTCTGCCTGAAGGAGAGCAGACCGGCCCTTGTGCGCCGCAAGCCTGAAGTGCACTCGCCTTTGGCTCGGGCTTGCACCGCCGGGCCGGCCCGCTTCCCGGGTGGCATTCGATCCACCCACCCAGAGGTACAGACCATGACCCGGACCGCCACCCCGACCGAGGCTCCCGCAACTCCCGAGGCGCCGGCGACCAACGGCACCGCCCCGACCGTGCCCGCACGCCGCATGCCGCGTCCCAACCGCGTCGAGCTGACCGGCCGCCTGAAGGCGACGCCGAGCCTTCGCTACACGACCAAGGGCGGCGTCCCAGTCGCCGACCTGGTCCTCGTGACCAACGAGCAGTCCGCGCAGGAGGTCCCCATCGTCGCCTGGCGCGAGATCGCCGAGTGGGCCGCGGAGGAGCTGGAGGCCGGCGACCCGCTTCTCGTCCTCGGACGCGTTGTCGTCCGCACGTACTCCACGGAGGACGGCGACCGCACCTACCTGGAGATCGCAGCGCTCCAGCTGCTCCCAGGGGACCGTCAGGCCCAGCCGGGACCGCTCGACGGTGACGCCGTCGCGCCCGCCTGACCGATCGCACGGGCCCCGGCCGGCCCCGTCAGGCAGGGAGGCTGCCGCCAGCACTGGCGGCAGCTTTCCTGCCACCTCTTCCGGACTCCCGTGAAAGGAGGCTTCCGATGCGCCCCCGCATCGTTCCCTTGATCCCGCTCGCCGATGCAATCGAGACCGTCCTCAACAGAGCGTCCGACTTCGTCGACTCCGTCCAGCGCCGAGATCTGCACGACACGAACCATGCGTACCTCGCGCTGGAAGCGGCCGTCGATGCCCAATCGCTCGCGCGCGACGCGCACGCCGCCAGTATCGGCGTCGGTACGCCATACCTGGCGATCATCCGCGGAGGGCTCGGGTCATGACCCGCCGCCGCAGGAGCACAACCCGTCCCGTAGAGGGCGAGAGCGCGCGCGATCGACTGCTCGCCCAACTCCACGACGGTGTCGCGGCGCTGACGAGCAGCGAGCGATGGGCGGCGTGGCTTCGCGTCCAGTCGCGCCTCCACCGCTACAGCTTCCAGAACGCCCTGCTGATCGCGATGCAGTGCCCCGATGCCACTCGCGTCGCCGGGTACCGCGCCTGGCAAGCGCTCGGACGCCAAGTACGAGCCGGCGAGCATGGCATCGCCATCTTCGCCCCGATCGCGCGTCGGGTCCAAGTCGATCCTGACGACGAGGACGCACCGCAATCCGTGCGCGTGGTCCAAGCCTTCCGTATTGCGTACGTCTTCGACATCTCCCAGACGGACGGCCCCGCCTTGCCGGAGATCGCAACGCGGCTCGACGGTCCCGACCCTGGAAATGCCGTGGCGCAGCTCGACGCGGCCGCGACCGCCCTTGGCTTCCGCGTCGACGTCGTCGAGTTGACGCCAGGCGTCGATGGCAGTTGCTCGCACCGCGATGGCGTCATCCGGATCGACACCAACCTCGCCCCCGCCCATCGTGTGGTGACGGAGGCGCATGAACTGGCCCACGCAGTCTTGCATCCTGACGGCTACGCGGGAACGCCTCGCGCGCAGGCGGAGCTCGAGGCGGAGAGCGTCGCCTACATCGTCTGCCATCACCTCGGCGTCGACAGCAGCGCGGCGAGCTTCGGCTACGTGGCGCACTGGGGTGGCGGCGAGGACGCCACAGCCGCGATCACGGCCAGTGCGACCGCCATCCGACGCGGCGCCGCGACCATCCTCATTGCCCTGGGCGTCGACCAACAAGCTGCGATCGCTGCGTAGGCGACGCTCACGCTCGCGCTTCTCCGACCGGGCAAGCCCCCGGGGGGGCTGGCCTCGTCGAGTAGGCGGGAACCTCCGGCACCCGCCAGCGGAGCAGCGGGCGGTCCCGCTGCACGCCCCCTGGGCATTGTCGCCCGCGCTCGGGCCTGGCGCGTCAAGGACGTGCTCGGGAACCTGGAACGGCTCCGTCACGGCGCCGCGGGCGCCGTCGGGCTCACTCGCTCCGCTCGCTCGGACGGACCCGTCCCCGAACCACCTTGCGCTCCTCCTGGACTCACCAGACGCCCGGGCGCTGGTCGCGATGTTCCACCTGACGGGTTCTTCAGCCGGAGGACGGCTGCCGCCGGGTGGCGAGGAGACCATGCCGTGTCCCGATTCAGTGCCACCGTGCGACTCGAGGACGACGAGGACGGTTTCGTCCAGACCGGCCTATGGGAGTTCAACACACCGGCCCGGCCCGCCGACGAGTCTGCTCACCGCTCGCAGATCCGCGACTTGCTAGAGTGCGTCGGGCAGGCCATCGTCGATGCCAACCCGC
This sequence comes from Candidatus Angelobacter sp., assembly GCA_035569495.1. Classification (GTDB taxonomy): domain Bacteria; phylum Chloroflexota; class Dormibacteria; order Aeolococcales; family Aeolococcaceae; genus DASRDZ01. Next base: position 228,157 of record DATMMX010000011.1, read on the forward strand.
GCGGCGTCTACTACGTCCTGCGGCCCGCGGCCCTCATCGAGATCAGCGGGGACCTGCAGATCAGGACCGCGGCCGTCCGAGCCGACACAGGGCTCCCGACGCGCAAGCTGGCCGTCGTCATCTCGCTGGCCGAGGCGGCGACCGCGCAGCTCCCCGTCGTTCCCGACCTCTTCCGCGGCATGAACAGCGCGGTCGAGATGCAGTGGGCTGCGGCCCGGCTGCTCATCGAGTGCGCCGCGAAGAACCTCCGTGAGGCGCATGCGCTGCTCGCTCCGTACGAGCACGAGGACTACCCGGCAGCAGCGCGGAACGCGCGATGACCCGGCCCTCGCGGCGCACCATCTACCTGCTCCACTTCGCCCGACCGGTGGCGCACGCCCGCCATTACCTCGGGTCGGCCGACGACCTGGCGGCGCGCCTCGACGAGCACGAGGCCGGCTCGGGGCCGCGGCCGCGCCCGCTGGCCCGCCGCGCGCACGGCGTCCTCGCCTGGCTCGGCCGACGGAGGTCTTGGGTCTCGCAGCCGTGGGCCGGGGCTCCACTTGCGGCCTGTGCGCTTGCGGCGCACGGGCCGCCAGCCTTCGCCCGATGGCTCTCATCTGTGCGACCTGCCGGCGGCCGGTTCACCAGGAGCGGAATGTTGCGCGCCATTGATCGGAGCAGAGGGCGGTCCCTCTGCACTCTCCCAGGACATCGTCGCTCTCCCAGGGACGCCGCCTCAAGGAGTTCTCGGCGCCTCCGAGAACGGCTGTGTCACGCCGCTGCGCGCCGTCAGGCTCGGTCGCTGCGCTCCCTCGGACACACCCGTCCCAGGAGCGCCTGCGCTCCTCCTTGACCCACCGTCCCCGTTCGCGCGCTGTCGCTGGTGTTCCACCTGACGGTTCGACAGTCGAAGACGGCTGCCGCCGGGTGGTCAGGAGACCACGCCATGCTCGCCACTGCCACTGCTCCAGCGACCCTCACCGCCACTTGCCCGCCAGTGATCCGGATGGACCTGGTCCCTGCCCGCACGATCACGGTGCCCGGTCGGGTGTGCTCGACGCCGACCCTGTCGTTCACGCCCACCGGCGTGGCCGTGGCGCACTTCCTCCTCGACTGCGACGAGCCGAGCGACCCTCGACTGCGCGTGCTTGCACATCGCGGAACCTCTCTCGTCGACGTCACGGTCTGGGGAGCCGATGCGGCGTTCGTCGCCGATGGGCCGCCACGCGGCTTCCGTCAGCGCCTCATCAAGGAGGCCGCCGACGCAGGCGAGCCCGCGCGGTGGGAGGCGGAGGCGGAGGACGACGAGGGGTGCAGGTTTGCCCCGCGGATCCGACAGAACGTCCGCGTCATGGTCGAGGGGAGGGCCCGCGGCGGCTGCTGGCACTCGACGGGATGCCTGACGCCACTCCCGTTCGGCATCGAGGCCGAGCGGGTGCAGCGGCTGCCCATCGGCGCCGCCCGCCACGCATAACCGGAGGTGACCCTGGGCGGGGGCGCGCACAGCGCGCTCCCGCTCGCGGAGGCTCCTTCCCACCGCCGTGGGCCAGCAAGGGAACGGCGCCACGGGCGCGGCGACGGAGGACGGCCCTCCCTCCCTCGCCCTCCCCCAGGAGGTGGACCGGCGAGACGCCTGCGAGCGACGCGTCGACGCTCGCATCTCCCGCCAGCTCGGCGCAGACGTGCGAGTCGATGTCGCGACGCGCGCCACTTCTCGAACGACACGTCCGCGCCTATCTGCCCCTCATACCTCGGTTCCGCGCCACGAGCACCGCCGCGGCCACCCGATGCCACCACGCCCCGAACGCCGTGTACAACCCCACTGCCGCGCGCGCCTCTCTCTTTCACACAGTTTCACCTACTGGTGTGTCGCAGGGCCACGTGTCCGTTGTGGGGCACCCGAGGGCGGTTGGATTGTGTGAAGGACTCCGCCTACGGCGACCGCCCGTGATCAGCATCGGCAACGTGGTCTCAGCCGGCGCCGCCGTGCGGTACTTCGAGGAGGCGCTAGCCGCCGACTCCCTGCACCAGTACCTCAGCGAGCGTGACCAGGCCGTCGCCGTGTGGCGCGGCGGCGGCGCCGGGGCTCTTGGCCTGACCGGCCGAGTGGAGTTGGAGCACTTCAAGCGCGTCCTTGACGGGTGCGACCCGACTTCCGGCGAACCGCTGGGACGGCATCACGCGACCCTCAAGAACGTGGCGTTCGACGTCACGTACTCGCTGCCCAAGAGCGTCTCGCTTCTATACGCGCTCGGCGATACACCGGTGCGGGCGGCGGTCCTCCGCTCTCTGCACGCCGGCGCCGAGGCGGCGCATGACTACCTCGAGCGACACGCGGGCTGGGGGCGCGCGTACAACCAGGAGACCAAGACCGTGGAGCGGGTCCGCGCGGAGTTCGTCAGCGCCGCGTTCACGCATCGAACGGCGCGCCCGGTGACCCGCGACGGCGTCACCTTGGTCGATCCGCAACTCCACGTCCACCTCATTGTCGCCTCCTTCGTCAGCCGAGCCAACGGCACCTGGGGACAGCTCTTCTCCTCGCCTCTCTACGACCACGCCGCGGCTGCCGGCGCTATCGGGCAGGCTGTCACCAGGGACCTACTGGTCCGTCTTCTGGGCGTCCGCGTCCGCGTCAACCCGAACGGCACATTCGAGCTGGAGGGATTCGAGCTCCCCCAGCTCGCCGAGTTCTCACGTCGCCACCATCAGGCGCTGGCGATGGCGGCGGCGGTCGGGGCGACCGGCCTCCACGGTACCAAGGTCGCGGTTCTGAGCAGCCGCGAGGGCAAGCAGCATTCGGATTCCGGTGGCGACGTCGTCGTTGAGTGGCGAGAGCGCGCCGCAGCCGTCGGCCTGACGCACGAGGCCATCACCGCGCTGCTCGATCAGGAACAGGTCCGTGAGCTGCGGTGGTTCGACGCCGAGACCTTCGACCAGATCCTGGGGCGAGGCGAGGGAGGGCTGACCGCGCGAGCGTCGGTGTTCACGCGCCGCGATCTCATCCGCTCCCTCGCCGCGCACACGCCCCTGGGCATCCAGCCCGAGCCCATCGAGCACCTCGCCGACGCCATCCTTGCGGAGCCCTCCGCGGTGACTCCGATGGTGCCGCCTGGCGAGGCCGGCGAAGCCCCCGATGCCGCGACCCGCCGCTGGCGCGAGCGCGGCATGGAAATGCACTACTCCACCCCCGAGATCGTCGCGCTGGAGGCGGCCGCAGCGGCGTCGGCGCAGGCGCGACGCGGCGAAGGCACCGCCGTCCTTTCTCCAGCGGTCGTCGCAAGGGCGATCAAGCACTCCGGCAAACGACTCACTGCCGACCAGCGGGCCGTCATCCATACCGTCTGTCAGTCGCCGGACGGCGTGGTGGCCGTCGAGGGCGCGGCCGGCACAGGCAAGACCACGGCTGCGGGAGTTATCCGTCAGGCCTTCGCGTCCCAGGACGTCCCCATCGTCGGCTGCGCCCTCTCGGGGCGTGCCACCGTCGGCCTCCAACAGGAGGCGGGCATTCCGTCCTTCACGACCGCGTCCCTTCTGTTCCAACTGCAGACGATGGGCAGCCATCTCGCCCCTGGCGGCGTCGTGGTGGCGGACGAGTGCTCGATGATGGGGCCGGACCTTGCCAGTCTCGTTCTTCTCGCCGAGCGCGATGGGGCCAAGCTCGTCCTGGTCGGCGACCACCACCAGCACCAGCCGCTCGACGGCGGGGCGCTCTTTCGGTCCCTCAGCGACAGGATTGGCCGCGTCGAGATGACCGAGGTCATCCGCCAACGCGAGCAGTGGGACCGCGAGGTCCTCACCGCCTTCCGCGTCGGGATGACAGCGCCACTCGTGCGCCGCTACCTCGAGGAGGGCCGAGTGCACCGCCAGCCCGATGAGGTGGCGCGCATCGGCACCATGGCCGCTGACTGGATCGCAGCCACGTGCGATGGCCACGACGTCATCGCGGTGGCCCGCGAACGCTCGGTCGTCGCGGGACTCAACGCCGTGACGCGCGAGGCCGCAGTGACGGCCGGGCTGGTGGCCCCGACGGGCGTGCGCCGGGGCTGCCTGGACAACGTGGGCCACACACCGGTGAGCCTCGGCGAGTTGGACTTCGCGATCGGGGACCGCGTCCTGGTGGTCGGTCGCAACAAGCGACGCCTCGGCCTCGTGAAGGGGCTGCGCGGAACCGTCGTCGGCACCCGTCCAGACACCACGCTCGTCCTCAGAGTGTCCGACCGCCACCCCGACATCGTCGTGCCTCCCGAGTACGACGGGATCTGCCATGGCTACGCCCTGACCGGGCATCGCGCCCTGGGGGCGACGGCCGACATCGCCCTGGTCCACGGCTCGAGCGCGGCTGACCGCCAATGGCACTACGTCACCCTGAGCCGGCACCGCATACGCGTCGCGTATTACGACGTGGAGCCACCAGGCCCGGACGTGGACGGCGTCCACCATGGTGAGGAGCAGTCCGCTCGTGCCGAGGAGGAGTCCGCTCGCGCGACCGAGAAGCGTCTCGTCCGGACGATGTCTCGCGACGGCAGCAAGGCCACGACACTCGACTACCCCGACGAGTACGACCGGCAGTTGATCCATGAGCACGCCGCGAGCGGACCGGAGGGCGGCGTGTCCGCCCCGCCGACGGAGACACAGCTCGACCTCCTGCGCGATCACGGCCTGGTCGATACCCTCCCTGCCGACGCCACCTGGGTCCACGCCTCGCTGCTCATCGATCGCGTCCTTGGCACTCCCGTGGGCGCGCAGGCCTGCGAGTGGCTGGTCGAGGCCGGAGTACCGGCCGACGAGGCCTCCCAGGTCATTGACGTCGCGCGGGATGACCTCGCGCGGGGGCCGCTTCGACGGGGCAGGCCTTCCGCTGCAGCACCGTCGCCCAGGACTGCGCACGGCCGCACCGAGGTGCAGCGGTCCCGCGAAACGCACAGTCGCGACCACGACCGCAGGGAGCGACAGCAGCGCGAGCAATTGCGCCGACGCAATCCCGGGTAACGAGACATCGACAAGGAGGACTGTCGAATGCACGACGAACATCGGACGCCGGACCTCGGAGCGGAGGCACGCCGCCGGCGCGAGGAGGAGCGACAGCGGCAACTCACGGAGGAACGGCGGCGCACCGAGCAACAGCGCCTCCAGCAGGAGCGGCGAGCGCGCCAGGTAGCCCAGGATCGACCCGTCCCACTCGGCTGGTGATTGACCTGAGCCCGCCGACGTACGATGCCCCGCCATGGACCCTTTGACCGCCACACGTGGCCACGAGCGCGACATCTCGTTCGTCCTGGTAACGGGCGCTGGCGCCAGCCGCGACCTCGGCGCGCGTGGCTCCCAGCTACCACTCATGGGCGACTGGTCCGACTTCTTGGTGAAGAAACTTGCTGCTCATCCAGCCTATCTCGAGGCGTCCGGCCTCAAGAACGGGATGCTCGGCGAAGACTTCGAGGCTCAACTGGGGAGGTTCCTGCAGCAAGTCCGTGCCTTTCCGCTTATCTCGGAGGTGTTGGCCCCCAGCGTGCAATTTCAGCAGACCCCGGGTCTCTCTGAGCCGCTCCTGAAACAGTGGCACCAGCAGGCGGAGTTCCACCTCCAGGCGATTGTAGATCTCATCCATCAGTCGCTCTATGAGCAGTTCGGCACTGACGCCTTCGACCTACAGGGAGCAATCCAGGCCTATGGGGCACTGTTTCAGACTCTCCAAATCAATTCGGCGACGCCGTTCGTTTGCGCCACCACGAACTACGACCCCATCGCCGAGCACGCCATCACCGGGCAGGGCTGGCTGGCCGATTGGGGTGAGCCACACACTCCGCACGGCGAGGCTCCGATCGACGTCCACGGGCTCCTCGACGCCATGCCTCGGTACGTTCCCATCCTTCATCTCCACGGACGCGTCGGCTGGTACCGACGAACCGAGCCTGACACGCGCGTCTACGCCACGACCACCACTCAACACCAAAGAGGCTTCGGTACCCCGATCGTCATGCTTCCCGATCCGAATAAGGTCTACGACGACGACGACGTCATCAACACACTCTGGCAACAGTTCGCCGAAGCCCTGGCCCGGGCCAGGCGGGTGCTGGTCCTCGGCCATTCGCTCAACGATCGGGCGGTGCTGCGCGCCCTAACGCAAAACGTGCAGCCGCTCACGCGCGTGGGCGTCACAGTCCTCGCTTCGGACGATAGGAGCGGCACTCCGCACGAGTCGGCGACTCCTGTGATGGATACCGTTCGTCAGCACTTGGCCGGCGCGGAGACAATTCCCGTTCGTTTCGGACGCGGCGCGGCCGAGATGGCCGAACTCGCGACCTGGGTTGCGAACACTGGTGCGTTTCTGTAGGGGCGGCCCAAGGTGTCACTGGCGACGCTTCGTGGATCCCTGGGCCTCAACCGCGTCCGCTGGGCTGTGCGCGGTGCGGATACTCTGCTACCCGGCGGGGCCGCCCAACCCCGTCAACCAGGTGTCGAACTCATGGCGTCGGCGCGCCACTTCGTCGTCGCGCAGCGACGCCGTGCGATCGGTCGCCTCAGCCTCGCGGACCAGCAGCGGCTTGTGCTCAGCGCTGACGCCGACCAGGCGCGATACCACGCGCCAGAGGGCGTCGTGCCAGTCGACATGGCTGCGCGCGCGCTCCTGGCGCACGGCCTGCTCGCGCCGATACCACTCGATCTCGTTCTCAGGGTCGTCGCCCGGATTCATGGGCTGCGGCACCGCGGCCACCCACACGTCGACCAGCTCACGATGCCAGGCGCGCATTGCAGCGAGCTCCTCGCAGGCCCCGGGACAGGTCCACCAGGCGCTCCATGGACGAGGTGGGAATCGGTATGTCTCGATGAGCCAGTCGACCCAGTCGGCGAGGTCCCGCCATGCGTCACGGCGCTGCCGCGCAGTCAGAACCCGCCACGATGCCGGATGTGGAAAGCCCCGCGGGGGTGCGTCGAAGGCAACCGATGCGCCAACGCACCGCGGCAGCCGCACACCGGCGTCCGCGCCCAATTCCCCGCGCGGGATGTCGGTCACGCCCGCGCCGCCGGCGTCACCGCGGCGTGCGCTGACTGCGGCGGCTGGTGGCGCTCACGAGCGAGATGTTGTCCGTCAAGTCCCACGGTCAGGCTCGTTCCGTGCGGAGCACCCTGGCGTCGAACCGGCGCATCGACTCTCGTACGAGCGGAGCGATATCGCGACGCTCCCACCAGGGGCGCATCCGCAGTTCGGACACCGGGAGACTGCGGGCCAGCAGCACGGCGTGCCCGTCTGGAAGAGTGCGCAGCTGGTCGGCGGTGAGGACGGGAACTCGCTGCACGCCCACCTGGCTCCCGTACTGCTGCCAGCTCTGTGCCGCCAGGAGCGAGACCATCCACTCGGGGCGATGTCGGGTGACCGTCTCCTCGCAGACCTCACCGCTGAGGTCCTGCAGCTCGCGGAGATCCTCGGCCTCGACGCTCCCGCCGAACCAGACGCGAAAGTTGGTGGACTGCCAGATCTCGCGCGCGGTGTCGGCTCCCCAGCGCTTACGCAGTTGGGCGCGGCCCTGCGCCGCCCAGACCGTGCACACCCCCGATCCCGTGCCGGCACTGAGGTAATACGGCAGCTCCGGAAGCGGCGCGATGTTGGCGATCTCATCGAGGTCGAGCAGCAGAGGCGGGTCCAGTCGTCGCCCCGGTGATGTCGTCGCCCGCGTCAGCGCCTCCTCGACGATCTCCGTGATGAGCAACGCGACGAAGGGGGCGATCGACCGCTGCTCGCGTCCCGAACCATGGATGTACAGGCGCGCCCTGGCGTCGAGGAAGCTGCGGATGTTGAGCGACTCGGCATGCCCGCCACCAAAGGCGCGGACGACGCTGGGATCGGCGAGGCAACCGAAGGCGTTGCGCAGCTCGCCGGCTGTCCCCGCGGCCTGTGGACCGCCGACGGCGTAGAGCTGTCGAAGCATCTGCGCGTCGCTCTGTGCCTCGTCGTCGCCGCGCTCCGCCTCGAGGATCTCCAGCGGCTGCTCCGATCCCCAGCACTGCGTCCACCGCAGCACGGCACCGAGGCCCGTCCCGCCGATGCGTGCGGCGCGCAGGAACGCCGTCGCTGCGGTCGCCGCCTCCCCGAGGAAGAACTCCATGTTGCTGGAGACAGCGTCTGACCGGGCGGTGGCGGCTCGGACGAGGAGGTCAGCGCGACGCCGCGCAGTTGCGTGATCCTCGCATCCGTCGAGGATGTCGACGCCGACGGCACCGGGCCACCCCACCCGCTCCTCGGGGTCGAGAACCAGAATCGGCCGGTCGAAGTCCGGTTGGCAGGCGCTCATGGCGATCAGGTCGGGTCGGTGGGTCTCGGTCATCACGGCGGGACCGGGGAAGAGCAGTGGGATCACGCCCATGGTCGACGTCGTCTTTCCGGTCTGCGGCCCGGCCACCAAGCCAAGGTTGTTCTGCAGGCTCATCCACACCGGTGTTCCATCGCGCGCCGACTCGCCGACGCGGAGGGCAAACTCGGTCGTGGCGGCGCGGGCACTCAAGGCGGGACGAACACGTGCGGCCTGTCGGTGCACGGCAGCAGCGCTCACCAGCAGACCCAGCTGGCCCGGCGTCGCGTGGCCGTAAAAGCGATCGGCTGTGACGAGCCATCGCCAGGCACGACCGGTGGCCCAGCCTGTCGGAACGAGGAGAGCAGTAAATGCGAGCCCGCCGACGGTCCAGAACAACGGCGGGCTGGGAGCATCTGGCGCCTGTTGGCCAGCCCCTCCCGCTGCGGGCGTACTGGGGTGCCGTAGAGCCTGGACCACGAAGACTGGATCACGGAGATCGACCGCCGACTGGTGCGACAGCAGGGCACTCACCTCCACGGCGACCGCGAGCGACGCCCATGCGGCGATCAGCAGGAACGCCGCAGCGACGACAACCGCGAACCAGTGCTCGATGCGGATGGGTCCGGCGTTGGGCGCGCGACGGACACGTGCGCTCATGATGCAGTCGTCAAGGAGGTGCGCCCGACATCCGCGGGAGCGACGTCAGGCGAATGCATCGGCCGGTACTGGGATGAACCCGGCGATTCCGGCATCAGCGATCGCCACGGTCCGCTCGTCGACAACGAATCGGTCGATCACGTTCATCTCGGTCACCCGCACGGTGGAGGGCGCGACCGAGATGACCACCGCGACGTGCCCCCAGGCGCCACTCCCCGTGGGCGTCCGCCGGAAGACGACGATTGCCCCTAACGACGGCGAGGAACTGACGTCGTATCCCTGCGCTGCGGCGTTCCCGTACCACGCCCAGGCGTCTCCGGACCAGGTCACACCCTGGCCGCGGTGGCCCGGCCACAGCGCCGCGGCCCAGGACGTGCACTCCCCCGTTGGGGTGGTGTACGTGTCCGGGTAATAGCCGAACGGGACGTAATGGAGTTCGGCGGGTCGTGGTTGGCAGCGCACCGCAGCGTCGCACGAGGATCCACCGGCCGGGATGATCTGCTTGTCGGCGACAGGCGCGGCCGCGTCGGCAGGAGCACCGCCGCCAGCACCGAAGAAGAGCAAGGGTGCGGACAGGACGAGGAACCCGGCCACCACCACGCAGCCGCAGCCCCCGAACGCCGCCCCCTTCACGAGGCGGCCTCCACCGGCGCGGCTGTCATGCGCGAGTCGGTGTCGCAGATCCACTGCTCGAGCCCGCTGAGGCGCAGGTCCACAACGGTGCTTCGGTCGCGCACCCGCCACAGGGCACGCCCGCGGGGCAGCTCTGCGATGACCTCGGCCTCGGTGTCGGTGAGGCCCAGCAGGACGCGGGTCGCCTCCACCTCGGTGCGGGCCATCCCGTGGACGACGTGCGTCTCCGTGTCGGAGAGCAACCCCCGTGTGATGGCGACGACCTCGCTGCCCGTCGCTCCGGTGGCCGCGAGGTCGCTGAAGCGGTGCAGCACCATGACGACCTGCACGCCGTACTGCCTGCTCAGCTTCTGCAGGCTGCGCATCCAGCGCGCGACCTCGACGTTGGCGAGGCACGACCACGCCTCCTCGAGGATCAGGATCGACCGCCTCTGCATGTCTGCATCGCGCTGGAGGAGTCGCTGGACCCAGGATGCGACGCACACCATGAGCACGGCGAGCATGTCCTCGTTCTGGTACACCTCAGAGAGGTCAAAGACGACGAGCTGGTGACTGAGGTCGATGCCGTCGGAGGTCGGACCGTCGAACATCCCGGCCAGGTCGCCGGCGACGAGACGATCCAGCTCCAGCGCCACATCTCGCGATCCGTCTGCCAGCTCGCGGGCGGACATCGCCAGTCGCGCCGCATCGTCGTCTGCCGGCGCGAACAGCGCCCTGCTCACCTCCCGCAGCGTGGGTTGCCCGTCCGGTGCCGTGTCGCGCACGGCGCGATCGAGTGCGACCCGCAGCGCCGCCTTCTCGGTCGACGTGAGCGCTCGCCGACACGCCGCACCACCAAGAGCAGTCAAGACGTCGAGCTGGTCGCGGCGGATGTCCGCGTCGGCGATGCCGGCGGCAACGCTGAGCCGGACGTCTAGGGGATTGAGACGCACCGCGCCGCCGCGCTCCAGTCGGATGGGACGCGTCCCGGCCACCGTGCACAGCCTGTCGAACTCCCCCTTGCGGTCCAACGCCACCACGCGGCGCCCGAACACCAGCGAGCGGCCCACGTAGCTCTTGACCGTTGCCGACTTGCCACGACCGACCTGGCCGATCACGACCATGTTGGGGTTGGTGAGTAGGCCTGACGCGTACAGGCTCCACGGGTCGTAGCAGAAGGCGCCGCCGCCTCCGCAGACGTCCTCCCCGATGTAGACGCCGGACGCCCATTCGCCGCATGCGGCCATGAACGGGTAGGCCGACTGCAGGTGCGCGGTGGTGATCCGGTGCGCAGGATTGCGCGAGCGCACCGCCGTCATCGCAGGCCCCGGCACAGCGGCAGCGTGTACGTGAACGCGACGTCCTGCGAGCCGTACTCGCGGCGGACGTCAAGCCGGGCTTGGCTCGCACGCTGTTCCATGTCGCTGCAGGCCGCGTCCAGCTCCCGCCGCGTCCGCGCCGACACGGTGATGTAGGCGCTGAGCCGGCAGACGCTGTGACCCTCGTTCAGCTCGATCTCGGCGCGCGCCACGTTCTCCTCCTCCCGTCGCTTGCGCACCGTGGTGCGAAAGCCAAAGCGCTCCCGCAGCGACTGTGTCGTGGCGTCGTCGACGCGCGCCGCCTCCACGCGCCGCAAGGCCATCGCCGGCGGCGACGGCTCCATCACAACCGACACCGTCCGTCGACACCGCGTGCCGAGGAGTAGGGGCGCCATCCAGTCGGTGTCAACGGCCGCACGCGGCCATTCCGACACCCAGTAGGTCGCGTGGTACGCGCCCTCAGTCTGCAACGCCGACCACATGGCCAGCGATCGGCGCGGGAAGGCGTTCCGCGGTGACGCTCCCGCGAGGTCCGGATTCGCCGCGGTGCGGTGCGCCAGGTGCTCCCGTGCAGGCGGGTCGACGGCATACCGGAACGCCGCCGCGAGCATGCGGGGACTGAAGATCCCGCGCACCGCGACGTCAGCGCGGCGCAGCCCGGTGGCGAGGGCATCGAGCTCCCGGCTCAGCACCTCGCAGGCACCGACGTCGACGCCGCTCCTGAGCTGGCGAATCAGCGGCGAAGCGCGCAGCGCGCTCACCTGCAGGGCGATGAGGACCTCGTGCTGCTGCGTCTGGGGGCCAGCCTCATCGAGGAGCGCCAGGTAGGAGCGCACGAAGGGACTGCTGCCCGGCAGCGCCTGGTGCTCGCCCAAATGGCGCACCACGCTCTCGCTGTCGTCGGGCGCCGTCCGCTCCAGCCACTGGACGCGCGTGACCATCCCAGCCTCCCGGGCGAGCCCCGAGAGCACGGCGCCCCACTGAGCCAGAAGGCGCTCCTTCTGTCCCTGGTCGAGGAGCGCGAACCCTGCCCCGCTGGCAGCGATGACGCCAACGTAGGTGCGTCGGCGCGCGTCCTTGACCACCCCGATATCTCCCTGGCGCCACGTCGCAGCCAGGAGCTCGATGCCCCGCAGGAACGGCGGGTGGATGTCGCCCGCGTCGACTCGACGCACCGCGCTGACCCACCTGTGCTCCCCAGCCCCGTCCCCCTGTTCGCCGTCGTCAGCCACCGGGCCGCGGGCGGACGTGGGAGCCGGGCGCTTCTGCGGCGCCGCGGGATCGCGCACCGCGTCGGGCGCTCCGCTCCGGCCGGTGGCGAGCTCATGGCCGCGGTACTGCGTCGGACCCAGCCAGCGGCGGTCCCCGACCAGCCCAGCGTGCAGATAGCCTGCAACGACGGGCGCCCATTGCTCCGGTGTGCGACCCAGGACGGGAAGGCACCCGACGGCGGCGCCGCCCGCGATGAGCACCAGGGCCGCCCCCGCGCCCGATGGGGACGGCCAGAGGGAGAAGACGGCGACGACGATGACCGTCGTCGCAAGCCCAACGACCAGCTGCCCCAGCCGGACACCGAGGAAAAGCCCGCGCCGCTCCAACGGGCCGAACTCGAACTGGGCCCTCATCCGCCGGCCCCCCCGCTCCGCCCCGGCTTCGAGCCAGCGCCTGAGCTGGTCGATGCCGCCTTGCTGCCGTCACTCACCGGCGTCGCACCCGGTCGGTCGCCCTGCCGGTGCGCTCCAACTGCAGCGCCCGTGGCGATCTTCTGCGTGGGCACGCGGCCGCCGCCGCTCACGATGGCGAGGCCACCCGCGGCGCCACCACCCCCCCTCATGACCGCACCGGCAGCCGTCCGTGCGAGCGCGACACCGCGGTGAATCGGCATGTACGCGGCCCGCCGGGTGTCGGCGATCGCGGCGACGGCGTGCTCCGCGTGTGAGACCAGCCCGAGCAGCACCATCGGTGCCCCGGCGGCCAGGAAGACAACGATGAGGCCGACGACGAGCCGACCGAACCCGCCGGGGCGGTCCGACGCGACGGCGTCAGCAAGGAGCCCGGCGGCGAGCGACAAGGAGACGAGGATGACGAACTTGGCGAGGATCGCGGTAACGAGCACGTCGGCGAGCCGGCGCGCCATCCGACCAGCTCCCTGCCACACGGATGCGGCCAGGGCGAGCGGCATGAACAGCACCGCCAGGTAGATCACCGCGGTGCGCACCGCCAGCTCGATGTAGAGCAGGATGCCGACGAGGATGGTCCCCAGTGCGCAGAGCGCGACCACCCCGAGACTGCTCCCGCTGTGATCGGACGTATACGCGTCTCCGAGGTCCTTGATGAACTGCGCAGACGACTGCTGGAGGCTGCCGCCGAGCACCCAGGTCGTTGCCTGGTCAACCGCGGCGACCGCCGTCCCGGTGAGGAAGAGCAGGACGGTCGTGGCCCCGAAAGCGACCGGTAGACGCACCAGGAGCGCCGAGACGATCAGGGCTGGGTCACCCCGGACCAGGGCGTGACCCACGGTGACGAGCAGGAAGAGCAGCGCGATCCCACCGACCAGCCCGAGCATCGGCTGCAGCCGCCCAGCGAGGAACGACCGCGGCCCCAGGTCCGCGGTCAGGGTGCGGTCGGCGGCCTGGACGACGTCCCCGAGAACCGATGCAGCACCGTCGGCGAGCCAGTGGGTGAACGCGGTCTCCGCGGCGTCCGCGACGTAGCCGGTGATCGCCCCGAGTGGGTTGGGGACGACGCTCCAGACACTCCCGACCGCGTCGCAGACGGCGCTGACGCCGGGAACGTCACAGGGACCCGCGAGCCCGGGCACAGGCAGAGGCAGGGGCAGGGGGAGCCCGGTGTTGGGGGCGGCAGGCGCGCTGGCCTCCGCTGGCGGAGAGTGCGCGATGACACTCAGGCTCACGGCCAGCACAGCGGCGAGTAGCAGCCAAGTTGGCCGGCGCATCACCGACCGACCTCCGGCTGTGCCAGGTACGGGGGGAGGTCGGGTCCGTCATCCAGCCGCATCGGCCCCGACGCCCCGTCCGCGCGCGCCGACGAGCCAGTGCCGCCGTCGAGCTTCCAGTCGCCGCCGTACCAGCGCAGCAGCACCGTGCCGGCGTCGAAGGAGACGACCGTGGGCCCATCGCCCGGATGGGCGATGAGGAGTGACCAGGTCCGCACCGTCGCCACCTGCCCGTCGTCGGCAGTCACGGAGACGGTCAACGGCTCGACCCGCTCGGCAATGCGCTGGCGGTGTGCCGCGTTGCTGATGAGGTGGTTGATCGATTCCTGGTTGGTCAGGACCGTCTCCGCCGCTGCCCGACCGGCGGCCGCGTAGTAGGTCGGCGTGCACATCTCGCGCCACGCCGCCCGGTACGCCTCCGGGTCGGCTTCGAGGTCGCTGACCTCGACGTGGAGGAAGGCCAGCGCAGCGGCGCGGGCCCCGTCCGCGGTGTCGGGAAAGCCCTCGGGCACCCCGGCGACTACGCGCTGTCGCGGCGGGGCCGAAGCCGACAGCGGGGCCGAGATACCCGCGCCCGTGGCAGGGGTGCGATCGGAACCGTTGGCGGCGACCGTCCAGCGTCCCACGGCGATCCCGCCGCCGAGTGTCACCAGTAGGGCAACCACGGCCATGCCCGTGAGGCGGCGACGCCGTCCGCGGCCGTCGTCGTCGGTCAGGGATCGCTGCCGGGCCATCATCCCTTCCCCGCCAGCGTCTGCCCGAAGTGGACCAGGGCCGCGGAGAGGATGATCACCACCGCGCCGACGACGCCCCCGGCGATGCTCTTCTTGCCGAAGTCGCCAGCCCGGTAGTTGCCGCTCCAGGCGGAGAACCCCAGAGAGCCACCGCCGATCACGACGGACAGGACACAGCCGCCGATGAGCAGATACGCCGTGTAGTTGATGAGGGTCTGGAGAGCCCCGCCCCCGGGACCACCGGAGGCATCCGGGCTCACGATGAAGTCGGCCAGCAGGCTCAGCGCATGCATTGTCACGCCGCCCGCGGCTCCGTGGCCAGGTGGGCAGCGCGCACGCTTTCCGGTCGGGCCACGCCGAGGCGAGCTCCAGGCCGGGGTCTGTACGACAGCGCCGCAGCGCTGTTTGCGTCCCTCCGCTCCAGCGCCCGTGCCCAGCGGACTCCGAGCCGCCCCCGCGCTGGAGCTCCGCTCCGGACCGACGCGTCGAGGACGGCGGTCAGCCGGCCCTCCGCGCGCACACGCCGCTTCTGGAGGCTGTCGCCACCCACCCCGAAGGCGGGCGCCAGCGCGGCGAGTTCCCGCTTCTCCAGGCGGCTCGCAGCCACCAGCTCGGCGTCCGCCGCGGCCAGAGCTCCGGCATGCACAAGGGCGATGAGCACCTCCTCCGGATTCGCCCGGAGGCTCGCGGGCGGAGCTGCCACCGGGACGATCAGCCGATCCAGCGACAGCGGCCGCACCTCGCCGATGCGAAGCGCACGACGTGCCTGCCGGTAGGCGTGCCAGCAGAGACTGGCCGCGATCCCGCGCGGCGGCAGGGCTCGGTCGGCGAGCGCGCCGAGAAGGGCGGCAACGACCTCCGACGAGGACTCGACGGGATCGGCACCCGCACAGACGAGACGTGCCACCGCGCGTCGCAGCCCGGGCACCAGGAGCCAGGTGAACGCGAGCCCCCATTCCTCGAGGTCGTCGCGAGCCTGGTCGGCCACCCAGCGCAACACGTCGTCCCGGGTGCGGTACGACGTCGTCGGCTGGAGCAACAAGGCCCTGAGCTCGCGGAGGGGGACAGGTCGTTGCGGGAGGTCCGCTCCCAGCAGCCGGCCGTCGACCCCGGGTGCGTCGGGTCTCTCGGCGAGGTGCCGGACGGCGATCTCGACGTGGTCGAGCATCGTCAAGGGTCGGGTCGGGGTGGCCATGGCATTCCTCCGCTGATGGGTGGTGGAGCGCCATGCGACCAGGGGCCTTGTTCAGAACTTCGACGGCGGTCCCTGTACACGCCGTGCCGCCCGTTGATGACAGGGCGGCGGTGGGCTGTACACGGCTCTGCACACGCCGTGTGCTGGGAGATGACCGCGAGCGTGAGGGCACTTCCCCTGCCCGCCGTCACCGGGGTCCGGCACGCCGAAGAACGGTCGCTCAGGAGCCGCCGACCGCACACCGCAGTCCATCACGACCGCAGCGGACGTCGACGCGGATGTCGTGTACACGCGGTGGCTAGAGCCCCAAACGGGAACGCCGGGGATGGCCTGTACAGCTTCTGTACACGGCCACGGCTCTCATGCGCACGGGTCCGTCGACCCGCACGCTCGGTCGACCGCGATCCCGAGGTCATGTTGATATCGATGGCAAAGCCCCAGTACGATCCGCTTCACCCCCTGTCGACCTCCACCGTCAGCGCTGGAAGCCGATACAGGGGGGCCTGCACGGGCGAGCGCTCGATCCAGGCGCGGTTCGCAACTGGGACCCCGTTCAGCGGGGAGGAGTAGGGAGTGAGCACTGGGAATGGCGGGCGCGTCCCGCGCGGTGTCGTTCTGTCCGACCTGCCTGCTGTCGGCGAGCATCGCTCGACGAGCCGGCGACCCACGTCGCCGGACGTGCGCCTCGAGCCGGCGCGGCGGCGACGCGAGGTGCCCTGGATCCTCCTCGGCATTGGCGTGTGTTGCCTGTCCGGAATCGGCGGGTGGGTTGTCACCAGCCGCCTCGCCGCGCAGTACCAGATCCTCGTCACCACCCGAGCAGTGCCGGCGGGACACGTCTTCATTACCGGCGACCTGCGCCCCGCCTCCACTTCAGCCACCGGCCTGGACCTGGTGCTCGAGGCGGACGAAGGTCAGATCGTCGGACACACGGCGGCGGTGGGCGTCCCCGCCGGGGCTCCGCTGGTTCACGGTGACGTCGGCTCCCCGGCCGTCGGACCTGGCGCGGTGACTGTGGCGGTCCTCTGCAAGCCAGGGCAGTTCCCGCCCAGCCTGGCAGCCGGTGACCACGTCACGATCCTCACGGAGGCCTCGCCGCCCGGGGGGGCCTCGCTCGCTCCTGCCAGCGGCGCCACCAGCGCGCAGGGCGTGGTCGTCGCTATCGACACCCCTACGGACTCTGCAGTCGGCGGCACGGTCGTCACCCTGCAGGTCGACGCTGCGTCCGCATCGGGCGTGGCTGCGGCAGGCGCCGATGGCCACGCCAGCCTCGTGGTCACTGCGGCGGGCGACTGAGGGTGCTGGTCACGCTCGTCTCCGTGCAGTCGTGCGGGGTCACTCCCGCCGCCCTTGCGCTGGCCGCCACCTGGCCTGCGGGCAGCCGCATTCCCGTCGTCGCTGAGCTCGACCCCGCCGGTGGCGACATCGCCGCGCGGTTCGGCCTGCGGTCGGACACCGGCTTGGTCACCCTGGCGGCCGCGCTGCGGCGGGCGGGCGCCGACGTGGCCGCCGACCCGCTGGCCGCGTGTGCTCCCCACCTGCAGGACCTCGCCGGCGGGACGCGGGTGCTGACCGCGCCCATCTCCGGCGCGGAGGCCGGAACGGCCTTCGATGTGCTCGCTGACTGCCTGCCCCTGATCACCGACGTCGTCGATGTCATCGCCGATTGCGGACGTCTCGAGCCGCGTCCGTCGCCCTCGGTCACCCGGCTGCTGGCGATGAGCACGCTCACCGTCGTCGTCGTCCGACCGGCACTGTCGCCACTTTTGCGCCTCGTGGCCAGGCTGCCCGAGATCCGAACGATGGCCGATCCGGCCACCGTTCTCCTCTGCGGCGCCCCGCAGTACCCGCTCACCCAGGTCGAGGCCGAGCTCGACATCCCGGTCATCGGCCATCTACCTCATGACCCCGCTGCAGCCGCGATCCTGCGCGGCGAGGAGGGGTGGTGGCGCCGCACGCACCGCCTGCCACTCTTCCGCGCGGCCGCGGCTGCGGCTGCCGCCATCAGCGAGCGCACGTCGGCCGAGCCGGCCTGTGAGTCGCGGCCCGCGGTTGAGGCTGCGCGATGAGCTCGGACGTCGATGCGGCCCTCAGCGCCGTCGAGGATGCGCTGCGCAACAACGCTCGCCGTCACGCCAACGGTCGTGATCGCAAGGCCGAGGACGGCGACGGACCGACCGCGGACGACGTGTCCGCCCCCGCCGATCTGACCGCTGCTGATGAGCGCGCCGTGGCCGTCGCGGCGCTCGACGGATGGCTGGAGGACACCATCGCCCAGCGACTGCGCAGCCACTCCGACATGTCCGAGAAGGATGTGGGAGCGCTGCGGCGGGCTGTGCTCGCGCGGCTCTTCGACCTCGGCGAGCTGCAGCCGCTGCTCGACGACGACGAGATCGAGACCATCCACGTCAACGGCGCTGGCCGCGTCTTCGTCCGCGACGCCGAGGGCCGGACTCGTCGCATCGACGCCCTCGTCGACGGTGACGACGAGCAGCTCCTGGCCCTGGTCCGTCGACTGGCCGCGCACGAGGGCCTCGGTGAGCGGCGGTGGGACACGGGTGCTCCGGCACTGAACCTCACCCTGCGCGACGGCAGCCGCCTGCATGGGCTGATGGCCGTCACCCGCCGCCCCTGTCTCACGATCCGGCGGCATCGGTTGCTCGACGTCGACCTCGACGGCCTGGTGGAGCTGGGCACGATCCCCCGCGGCGTCGCCCGGCTGCTGGCCGCCGCCATCCAGGTCGGACAGAGCATCGTCGTCGCCGGGGGACCCGGCGCGGGAAAGTCGAGCACAGTCCGCGGCCTGGCGTCCGCGATCCCGCCCGCCCGTCGGATCGTGACCATCGAGGACACCCTCGAACTGCACCTGGATCTCGACGAGGAGCGCCATCCCGACTGCGTCGCCATCGAGACGCGCCCGGCGAACATCGAGGGACGCGGCGAGATCACCGTCACGGCCACGCTGCGCGAGGCGCTCCGCATGGATCCCGACGTCCTCATCGTCGGCGAGGTCCGCATCGACGAGACCGTCCCCATGCTCCTCGCCCTCGCCGCCGGCAACATCGCCGGGTCGCTCAGCACCGTCCACGCCTTTTCGTCGGCGCAGGCCCTGGAGCAGCTTCAGACCTACGCCATGGTCGGCCCCGACCGCATGCCCGGCGAGAGCAGCGCTCGGCTGATCGGCTCGGCATTGGACTGGGTGGTCCACATCGAGCGCCGCGCCGATTCGCGGCGCGGTGCGCGACGCGTGATCACCTCGGTGCGGGAGGTGTGCGGCAGCCAGGGCATCCACGTGCGCAGCAACGAGGTCTTCCGCCACGATCGCGATGGCCACGTCGACGTCCACGCCGGCGTCAGTGACGAGACCCGCGAGCGGCTACTCCAAGCGGACTACCACGTCAGCGAGTTGGAAGAGGCGGGGAGGTTCGTCGGATGAGCGCGCTGGGCGGGCTGCTCGGGCTGTGCTTCGGCTGCGGCATCCTCCTCATCGCCGCCGGGCTGCGGGGTCGCGATGTCGACCGCTCGGCGGGCCGGTGGCGTCCCCGGCTCACCCAGGAGACGCTGAGGAGGCTCCTCATCGACGTCCTCGCCGGCACCGTCGCCCTGGCCATCACCGGATGGCCCATCGCCGGGATCGCGGCCGCGAGTGCCGCCGCGCTCGGGCCCGGCTGGCTGCGCCGTGGTGAGAGCACCGACCAGCTCCCGCTCGTCGAAGCGCTGGAGAGCTGGATCGAAACCGTCCGTGACGTGCTGCAGGCAGGCGGCTTAGGGTTGCAAACGGTGATCCGGGCGAGCGCCCCGGACGCGCCCCGTGTCATCCGCGCCGATGTGCAGCGGCTTGCCTTCGACTGCGAGCACGGCTCGTTCGACACGGCCCTCGATGCCTTCGCAGCCCGCATCGCGCACCCGGCCTGCGACCAGGCCGTCGTCGGCCTTCACCTCCACGGAGCCGAGCGCCTCGGGGAGATGCTGACCTCGGTCGCCGCCGCCCTGCACCGGGAGGCTGACCTCTACCGCCGCATCGACGCCCAGCGGCATCCCGAGCGCCTCACGGTCAAGGCGATCCTCTACATCACCGTCGCGACCCTCGTCGCCGCCTCCCTGACCACCCGCTCCTTCCTAGCGCCGTACGGCACGCTCGGCGGGCAGGTCGGGTTGGCGGGGATCCTCGCCATCATCGGCCTCGGCGTGTGGTGGTCGGCCCAGGCGGGCCGTGGCGAGCCCCCCCAGCGCCTGCTCGCCCCGCGTCAGGTACTCCACCGGTGAGCACCGCCGTGCTGTGGTGGGGCGTCTTCGGCCTGGGGCTCACCTGCATCGCGCGCGGGCTATGGCCGCCGCGGATAACGTTCGCCGAGGCGATGGCCGGGTACCGCGCGGCACGCGACCTGCCGCGCATCACGGCGCCGGCTTGGACCGAGGACACGGCGGCCACCGGCGCTGGGCTGCAGGAGCGCACCATCGCGCGCATCGCCAGTGTGCTCCGCCGCTCCATGCCGTCGACCGTGCGCCAGCTCGTGCCCGTCAGCTCGCACGCCGACCTCACCGTCGCCGGGACCACACCGGAGCGCCATCTCGCCGAGAAGGTCCTGACCGCGCTCGTCGCCGGGCTGACCGCCGGTGTCCTCTCCGCCGGCATCGTCGTCGTCGCCGACGTCCCGCTCGTCGCCCCGCTCTGGCTGGTCGTCGTGCTCGGTGTCGTGGGGTTCATCGCCCCCGACCACACCCTGCGCCATCGCGTGCGCGTGCGCCGCGACGAGATGCAGGACGTCATCGCGGCGTTCGCGTACGTCGTGGCTCTGAGCCTCTCCGCGGGCAACGGCGCGCAGACAGCCCTCCGCCACGGCGTGGAGAGGGGGGACGGCTGGGCTTGGCGGCAGCTCCGCGCCGCGTTGCACGCCGCCCGGCGCACGCGCGAGACCGAGTGGCAGGCCCTCGCCCGACTCGGCCACGAACTGGACGTGACGGAGCTGGAGGTGCTGGCGGCGCGGGCTCGGCTGGCCGAGAACGACGGCGCTCGCATCCACGACTCGCTTCAGAGCTTCGCCAACACCCTGCAGTCCCGGCGCCTCGCGCGCATCGAGAAGGGCTTCCATCGGAACACTCTGAAGATGGCGGCGGCGTCCTGCGTCATCGCATTCGGATACGCGCTTCTCCTGGGCGGCGCCGCCCTCGGCGGAATCACCACCGGCTAGCACAGAGGAACGACGCAATGAGTGGATTCATCGACGACGTCCGGGTACTCGGCGATCTGCTGCTGCAGTGGGCCGCGCCGCCCCCGAACCGTGCCCGACGCGCCCACAGGCGCGGCGAGGGCGGCATGGAGGCCCTGCAGCTCGCCATCATCGCCGCCATCGGCTCGGTCATCGCAATTGCGGCTGGCCTCGTGATCAAGAACGCAGTCTCGACGACGACCAGCAAGGTCCAGACCCCCTAGTGGCCATGACGGTGACTCGGGCACAGCGCGATGCACAGGCTGGGACGACTGCACTGGTCGTCGTCATCGTCATGCCCGCCATCCTGTTCATCATCGCGAGCGTCGCCCAGGTCATCGCGTGGCAATTCGCCCGGCAGGCTGCCCAGCAGTCGGCCGCCTTCGGCGTCGAGGCAGCGCGAGTTCACGGCGGCAGCGATGCCGCTGGGGCACAACGAGCTGCCGAGAGCGCGGGACAGTTCCGTTCCCTTCACGGCGTGACCGTCACCGTGGCCCACCCGCGCCCGGGGATCGTTGAGGTCGATGTCACCGCGAATACCGCGACCGTCGTGCCGGGAGTCAGCCTTCCCATCAGCGGCAGCGCAACGGCGGCGCAAGAGCCGGTGCCGTGACCCGACGCATGCGGTCGCGCGGGTTCGCCGCGCTGGAGCTGGCGCTCCTGACTCTGGTCGCGGTGCTGCTCATCCTGCTCGCCGTCTACGGAGGCCGCGTCTACCTGGCCCAATCGATGGTCGATGAGGCCGCACACGCGGGCGCACGAGCGGCATCCCAGTCCGCGTCCGCACCCGCGGCCACGCGCGACGCCACCGACGTCGCGATGGCCACGCTTGCGCAACACGGCTCGACGTGTTCGCAACCCACCGTCACGGTGGACACCCGCGCGTTTCACCCCAAGGGCAACGTCATCGTGTACGTCACCTGTCAGGTCTCGCTGAAGAACCTGACTCTGTTGCCACTGCGCGGATCTCGAACTGTCAGCGCAATGGTAAAATCGTCGATAGAGACATACGTTTGACCGTGTGATGATGTCCTTGAAACATCTCTTGGCGTTCAGTCCGCTCCTCGGTGCAGCCGTCGTGCTCGCAGGCTGTGGCGACGGAGGCAGCACCTCGCGATCTACCGCCGGCCCGACGCCGACCGCCCTGCAGTCGACGCCAACGCCCACCTCGTCGCCGGACACTCAGAACGCTCTCATCCTGCACGCGTTCGAGACGTCGGTTGTCGCCTTCGATGTTGCGGTTCGCGAGATGAACCCGGATGATCCAGCAATCCCCGCATCGACGACAGGCGATCAGGTCGTCCACGAACTGACCACGCTCAATTCGTGGAAGGCGCAGGGGATCACCGCCAAAGGCGACCTCCCACGCGTCATCGATTCAAAGCTCCTCAGCTCGTCCGCCGCCACTGCGACTGTGCGCGCCTGTGTCTATGACCCCGGAGTCCTCATTTACAAGGCGACGGGCGCCACGGTTCCCACGAACGTCACGGGACAGTTCTACGTCGATGTAGACGCGACTCTGGACCTTGTCGGGGGCGTCTGGAAAGTGTCGCACACGACCACACAGTCGGAGGTCGATGCATGTCTTCCCGGCTACTAGCGATTCTCTCGGCTTCTCTCGTGGCTCTTGCAGTCTCCACTACCTCCGTTGCAGCGGAGACTGCAGGAGGGTACGGGTCCACCGGAGCGAGCGCGTCTGGTAGCACGGTCATCGTCGGTGCCGCCGCACCGGGATCCAACGATAGCCAGCCAACGGGCGGTCAAGCGTCAAGCGGAGCGGCGGTCTGCACGTGGACTCCCTTCTCCCCTGAGCAGCAGCAGATCTACAACGACAACGCCAATAGCGGCGAGCTTCTGCAATTCACTGATCAGAGCGACCTGCCTCCACGCGGGGTGGTTCCACCTCCTCCTGGCGTCTGGGGAATGGTCAACTGTCCGCCGCTGCCGCCCTACCTGACCTGGGTGCCGACCGGCAAGACGCCGCCGTCCCAGCCGAGCGCGGTCCAGCTCGCCCGATCTGCCCTTGCAACACTGCATCTGGGCGCACCTCGCATGGGGATGGCTCCTCCCTCTGACAAGCTGGTCGTCAACCTGGCGACGTACCTGTGGGTCGATCCCACGATCTGGCGATCCTTCGCGGCGACAGCGTCGGTCGGTCCCATTTCGGCCACCGTCATCGCAGCCCCGAGCCGCGTCGTCTGGACCATGGGCAACGGCGACAGCGTCACATGCACTGGCCCGGGCGTGCCCTATGACCCGAACAAGGACACGGCCGAGCAGCCTACCAACTGCGGCTACTCGTACAGCAAAGCCTCCAAGGGGCAGCCCAACGGCCGGTTCAGCATGACCACACGGGTCTACTGGCACGTCACGTGGACCTCGTCCGGCGTCGCTGCAGGAGGCGATCTCGGCGAGGTCGCGGGCGATCCTGCCACCACCTCCGTCGAAGTCGACGCCGTCCGGTCGGTGAACACCTGATGCCGCCGCCTGCCAATAACGTCGTCCAGACCTGCATCGCCGTCGCCTTGGTCATGACGATGCGTCGCGGCGTCGCGTGCATCCCGCGCGCCCGCCGCGCCACCCGGTTCCTGAGCATCGCCGCGCTGCTGCTCGCCGCCACGACTCCCTTCGACTGCGCGGATTCGGTGCTGGCCGCCGCTCACGGCGCGCGTGCCGTGCGGATCGCGGTGCTCGCGGCGAGCGTCGTCCTCGAGCTGAGCGCAATGGGCTACGTGATCGCCGCGACGGTCTACGTCATTCGCGCGCTGCGTCCGCCCCGGCCGCCGCGACGGCGGTGCGGCACGTCCATACCGCGGGCTGGTCTCGCGGCGGCCGCGGCGGGGTAGGGCTCGCCATGCAGACGTCCTCTGGCCAGCGACGACGGTCGGTGCGCGGGCAGGTCACGATCATGATGGTCGGCCTCTACGTGGGCCTCTTCGTCCTCGCCGGCGCGGCGGTCGACGGGGGAAGGGCCTTTGCCGCCAAGGTCCGCGCCATTGGAGAGGCGCAGGAGGCCGCACGCGCCGGCGCGAACACGCTGTCGCAGCGCTCGCTCTACACCGGGGGCAGCGACGTCGACCCCACCCGCGCCGCGGTCGCAGCGCGGGCGTACCTGGTCGCCGACGGCTATTCGGGAACAGTGACCGTGAACGGTACAACCGTCCACGTCACCGTCACCCTGGTCCAGCCGACCACGTTGTGGCGAGCGGTCGGGATCGACAGCCTGACGCTGACGGAGACCGGGTCGGCGGACGCCTTGCGGTCGTCGGGATAGGACGAATGAGCAGGCGACATCCGGCCATCAACGGGCTGCCCGCCTTCCTCGGTCTGGCGACGTGGGAGGTGGGAATCCCGATTCTGCTGATCCGGCTCGTCGGATGGCCACTGCCCCACCGACGGCCGGCATGGACGGAGATCTGGCAGCGACTGCAGACCAACGGCGTCCCCGACGCGGTGATTCCCGACCTGCTGGCGATCATCGTGTGGGTCATCTGGGCGTACACGACCGCGCTGGTCCTCGTCGAGGTGCTCGCCGAACTGCGCGGGCTGCCCGTCGCAGCACGCCGACGGTTCGGGCCGCTGCAGCCGGTGATCGGCGCTCTCGTTGCCACCATCGTCCTCGCAGTGACGAGTGGTCCCTCGCGCTCCCCGTCGCGCACCGTAGCCCCCGCATCCGCGCTCGGCGCAGCGTTGAGCGCTTTCCGGCCGGCGGCCGTCTCCGTGACAGATAGCGACCGCGTCGCGGCGGGACCTCCGAACGCTTTGCCTGCGGCGCCAACCGCCGCCGACGCCTCTCCGTATGCGGTCAAGGAGGGCGACGCCCTACAGCACATCGCGGCACAGAATGCGACCGCGACCGCCGACACCTCTCCGTACACGGTCCAGAAGGGCGACTCGCTCTGGCGCCTCGCGGTCCAGAGGATGGGCAGCGGGTTCCGCTGGACGACCCTCTGGCTGCGCAATCGCAATCGACCGGAACCGGGCGGGATCCGATTCACCGACCCTGACCTGATCCTCGTCGGATGGCAACTGGACATTCCCGAGAGCGACGGCACTTCCCTACCGCTATCGCCCTCCGAACCCCCATTGGCCGCCGCTTCCCCGCACCGTGCAGCCGTCGAGGATCCTGCCCTCCCAGCTGCTCCACCGCGAACGGTCGCCCCATCCGCCGCGCCCGCCGCCCCTGAGCTGGCGCCGGCACCGGACGCGCGCGGTGCCGCCGCAGGCACGTCCTCGCCGCAGGAACCGCCTGCACCGCCACCGCCGACATCACCGATCGCGTCTCCGCAGGCTGCACATTCGGCTCCTGGCCTGGTCAGTCTTCCGACGGGTGGGTCTGTCGGCGCGGCGCTGGCCGCTGTAATCCTCGGGGCACTCGCCGTCGCCCGTCTCCATCAACGACGGCGCCGCGAACCGGGACTGCCACCGGACGGTACGGTGGACGTCCTCGCACGCGGGCCGGTGCTGACCGCGCTTCGCCGCGCGAAGGCCAGTGCGCCGCTCGACCCCGACGAGGCCGCTGCAGGCGGAGTGAACGTGGAGCCGCCGCCCATCACCACGTCGGCCACCCACGCCGCCGTCGCGGGGGCCGCGGCCGTTGATGGCGAGCAGGTCTCGTTGGACCTCGTCGACGACCTTGGCGGCGTGGCCTTCACCGGTCCCGGAGCCGAGGGCGCGGTGCGGGGGCTCATCATCGCCGCCGTCGCCCGGACCGACAGCGTGCGTCCCGAACTCATCGCTGTTGGCGCAGCAGCGGCGCTGGTTCCGGAGCTGACCCAGGCTCGGAGCGTCAGCACCCCTACACCCGACGCAGCGACCGCGAGGCTCGAAGAGGAGATCCTGCGGCGGTCGCGCATCCTCGTCCAACGCCAGGCGTTCACGTACCGCGCGTTGATCAACAGCGACGATCCGGTAGAGGCCCTCGTCGTCGTTGTCGACGCACGTGAGTGGGGCGGCGACCGTGCTGCCCATTTGGTCGCGCTTTCTGCCATTGCGCCGCGGCTCGGCATCGGCATCCTGGCCGTCGGCCCGCTCAAGGGTTTCCGCGCGGTGTCGGTTGCCGAGGACGGCACTGTCGACGGGGCCCTCGGGTCCGCGGCGCGTCTGTCGCACCTATCGGCGCCCGAGGCAGCAGACCTTCTCGGCGCGGTGCTGGCGGGGCAGGACATCGCGACCTCCACGTCCGACGGGTACCCCATCCCTACGCGTCCCGCCGTGCAGCTCGCGATCCTCGACCAAGCGGCCGACGACGAGGAGCGTCGCCGCGTTGAGCTATGCCTCTTCGGCGTGCCGCGCGTCCTCGCGGACGGCCAGGAAGTGAAGACTGGGCTCCGCCGCAGCAGTCGCGCGCTGCTCGCCTTGCTGGTGGTTCGCCCGCAGGGAGTCACCATGGCCGAGGGACTGGACATCCTCTGGCACGAGGAGGGTGCGCCTGACGCCGGCGGTGGGGACTTCCATTCCGCCGTACAGACCGCCAGAGGCCGTCTGCGCGATGTTCTCGGCCGCGAAGACGTGCCCATCATCACCTACGCCACGGACCGCTACCGCCTCGAGACCGACACCGTCACCGCCGATGCCTGGCGCTTCCGTCGCGAGCTCGACCGCGCGGCTCTCGCGCCGGACGCCACCACCCGCCGCGCCGCTCTGGAGCGCGCGTGTGCCGAGGTGACGGGAGAGCCGCTGGCGGGGATGAGCTGGGGCTGGGCCGAGCCCATCCGCGAGGACCTGCGCCGAAGCGCGGTCGACGCCCTCGTGCAGCTCGCTGACCTGCGCGAAGCGGCGGGGGAGATCGACGGCGCGATCGCGGCGCTGCAGAGCGCGTGCTACACCGACCCCTACTGCGAGCCGTTGGCACGACAGCTCATGGACCTGCAGGTCCGGCACGGCCGCGGCGGCGACGCGCAGCGCACCTATCGAGTTCTCGCCACGCGCCTCGCCGAGCTCGACGTCGAGCCCGACGACGAGACCGAGGCGCTGCTGTCTGGCGGTCCCAGCGTCACCGCCGCGCAGCGAGCGGCGATCGGGGGCCGAGGTCGACTTGAGATCGTGGATGACGAAACCGAGTGAGGTCCCGGGATAGACGCCCAGTCTGCTCTGGCGTCGACCGTTGTCGGACGCGACTGCTCCAAGACCTCCGGCATCGGCGAGCCGCTGGCTGTCGTTGAGGTACGAAGTTGCCACCGTGCTGTCGCCCAGCGTCTCTCTGGCTAGACCGTCGGCGCATGCGCCGAGGCGACCGCGATCGAGGACACTCCGCCCGAGCGATCGGGCTCAGCACCGCCGAATGAACGCCGTCCACCGCCGTGAGCGCGGAGATGATCGTCGGCACGGCCGCCGCGTCGCCTGCTGAACCGTCGGCCACCGTCGGTCCTCTTCGCGGCGACCTCCCACACGCTCTCCCGTCCAATTTTTGCAATCCGCCGATCGGCTGCCTCGGTTTCGCGGTTTCTTCCTGGCTGGCACAGCCTCCGTGCGGCAGGCCAAGAGGGACGCTAACCGCCGGAGCGAACTCGCCACAAGTGGCAATTGGTGCACCTTGGTGGCCGCAAGTGTTGCTTCTGCGCACTTCCCACTCCGCAGTGATCGCCCCCGAGTCGAGGCCCTACTCCGAGGCTTACATCCGCGAAGCTCGCGCTGATTTGCCGTAGAACTCTTGCAGCGTCGGCCCTGCCTCCCTTGTCTCTCCCCACGAAGGGGCGCACACCGGCGCTCCGGTGGACCATGGTCGCCCACGGCCGCGCTCCCCACCTCCCCGTCCCGTGGGCCACATCACGGCGGGAGCATCATCGGTAAGCCGCTGAACATCAACGAGGCTCAGCCGAGAGGCTGGGTGGGGCGACAGCACTGGCGCGAGTGGAGCACGGTGCGAGACGGGGCGGTGAGCGTGCTCTGCGACCTCTCCCGAACCGCCCGCTCGGCCGATGAACCGCTGCATCACTACATCGCCGGGCTGCTCGCTGCAGGCGACGACGTCTCCCTCGTCGGCGCCGGACTCGTCCTCACTCACGCGGCCAACGCTCTCCACGGCTACCGCGTCGCCCTCCTCCGAGGGGACGCCGCCATTGCCGCCGCCTATCGCTCCGACCTGAAGATCCCCACCAGCGCGGTCGCACACTTCCTCGAGGACTCGTCGCTGCACCCGGTTCTGGCTCCCCTCCCCGTCGACGAACGCCAGGTGGTCGCCCTCGACGCGCTTCGACTCTTCGGGGAGTTGCCGCCACCACGCCGCTGGGCCTCAACCCACCGGCACAGTCGCATCGTGCGGAGTTGGGCTCAGGTACGTATCGTTGCCCACTGCGTGCGGACTGGGGCCCACGACGTTCTCGCCTTGCCCTTCTCAATCCGGCTGAGCGGCGCAGCTGCAATTGTTTGGGGCGGCGTCACCTACCACTGGTGCCTACTCGCCCGGGGTCGTCGCCTTGCCCGCCGTGCTGTCCTGGCCACGACGGTGACCTCCGCCGTCATCAGCTCACATGCGGGGCAGGCCGATCACCGAGCTGACACGCCACCGTCTCTCGTCACGGAAGCGTCGCACCCGACGGTCGCGAACGGCAGCTCGATCGCGTGGCGACAGACGCCGCTGTCGACGGCACGGACCGCCACGGCGACAACCCCTACCCCACCAGGAGCGCTCGACCGAATTTCCGTCAGCGACCTACGCTGCAGGTGAGGCCCTCGCGAGGTTGAGCCGTGGAGCGATCCCAGATGCTCGAGCCGGGGCCCCCTCAGCCTGTCAACGACGTGGGTGGGAACGACAGCTAGCCCACACCCCGCGCCGGTCGTGTCGGCGTTGCGCAGCGCGTCCCCGTGCACGGCGGGGTCTACGGAACGGACGCCGCCGACTCTCTCCGCGGCTGCTGGGCGTCCGCGCTCCGAGAAGAGAGCCACCCGCGACCGCGGCTCCGTCCACACCCCCGCACTACGCTGCCTGCGCGTATGCGCCGACAACGACCACCTGCACAGGAACCTCGTGCGAGCACGACGGCGGCAACGGCAAGGTACTGACGGACTGGATTGGTGGGGACATGGTCGCCACTCCAGCTCCGCCAACCACGGCGGAAGCGACCACGGACCCGTTCAGCAGTAAGGAGACGTTCTCTGTGCTGATCGTTGCCACGGTCTCCGTCCGCAACCACGCGAAGGTCCCCTGCAGGGTTGCCGTTCCGACCACCATCGCGCCCTGCGTCATCACGCCGCCCGAGATCACGAAACCACCACTTGCAGTGCCGCCTATCGGAACGAGGATTCCGCAGTCCTCGGTGTAGCCGGGGGTGTTGTTCAGCGTCAGGTTTGGCGCCGTGTCACCAGGCCACTGCGCCTCGTACAGTGGGCGCTGGTTGGCGTCGAAGACCGTTGCCTGCCCAGCGAAGTACCCATTGCTCATCGTCATGCCGGTACACAGGCTCGAGCACGGATATGACGGCAGGTTGACGATCCCCGTGAACCCGCCGTCGACGGTGAACGTCACCACGGGCGCGGCGCTCACCGCACACGGCACACCAGGACCGATCACCACGACCAGCGCGCACAAGAGCACGCGTAGAAGACGAGACATCGTGAACCCTCCGATCATCGGCGCCACGCAACCCTTCGACCGTGGCGCTCAGGAAAGGGCGTCTCAGCCCGACAGCTGTCCAACGCCGCATCGCGGCGCCCAAGACCCGCCGCCATCGACGCTGCAGCGCAGCGAGCCGCCGTGTGCCAGGTCGAGCACCACCAACTCGTCCACCGGAATGACGACTCCGCTCCGTGCCAGCAGTGGATCGGCCGCGCTCACATCGTGCCAACCACCTCCTTTCTCCGACATCCATTCCGTCCGATACGCACCGGCATTGCTAGCCAGCACGGTCCACACGCGACCGCCGCCGACCGCCACGGAGGCGGCCCGAGTCATCCCGCTGGGGAGCGCGAAGGCAGAGAACGTCCGCCCCCCATCCAGCGAGACCTCCCCGCGGCCGTCCCCGCGTATCACCACCGCGGCCAGATCCCCATTGTCGGGCGGAGGCGTCGCGAGCACGGTCGCGGGGTCGTACACGTCGGCAACGCGCAGCTCACATCCCGTCGCGGCGGCCGCGCTGCACACGTACAGCCCTGGCGCCGGCAGCCCCGTCGCCGTCGACAGCGCTCCGGCCGAGACACCCGGCGGGATGGTCACCACCACCGCGCTCTCGGGCTCGCTCGCTGCCGTCGCAACCCGCGCAACATCACTGCTCCCCGGGTATGCGAGCGCGACTGCCGGCCGCCGTGTGCGCATGTCAACGGTCATGAGCGCGCCGCGAGTGGCGATGAAGACGCGATCGTCGCCATGGCCGAAGCCGCCCGACAGCGCCAGGTGCCCGGCCAGGGAGGCGAGGGCGACGATCCGGCCGCCGAACGACTCGGCGACGTAGTCGAGGCCCGCGCCGCTCACAGGTGAGCCCAAGAAGATGCGGCCGTCCTGCTGCGGGTAGCCCGGTGGTAGCACGACTTGGTCAACGAGACTGGGCGCGCGCGTGGCCGCCCAGCTCCCGCCACCATCGACGCTGCGAAAGAGCACCGAACACTGGCAGCCCGCGCCGTAGCCCAGGGCCACGATCGTGCGGTTGTGTGCGAATCCCGGTGCCGGCTCGGCGTCGACGAGCTGCGCGTCCTCGGGAGTCTCGCCGCTTGCGTCGGTGATTCGCCGCACGGAGTCAAGCCCCCCGGGCCCAGCGCTGGCCTCTGCCGCAGGCGCTGGAACCCATCGCGGTGCGGACCGTCGCGGCGTGGCCACCCCTGGCGTTCCAGCCTTCCCGGCCACCTCCTCGTGCGCGGCCATCCTCGCGACTCCGGGAACGCCATTGGACGGCCAGGTGTCCGCGGTTGCTGGAGCGGCGCCCATGCCCGCCACCATGATCGCCACGACTAGCTGCGCCATGGGCACGACGGCGACAGTGCAGCCCCCAGTCGCTGCCGCTCGCGACGCTCTTTCCGTCCAGCGCCGTCGCGCGCACCACCCGATGAGCCCCGCCTGGACGCCCTGGCGGAAGTGCCCCAAGCGCTTGCGAGCGCCCACCATGACCTGCTCGACCCAGGACTCGCTCCGGCCCAGCTCGGCGCCGATCTCCGCGTTGCTCAGCCCTTCGGCGCGCCGCACGACCACGGGTCGCTCGTCCCGGGTCATCCTCGACAGCAGGAACGCCGCCGCCATCGCGTCCACGACGGTTTCCTCTGCGCTTCCGCTCGCGTCGACCGGAGCTCTCAGGCGTCCCCCGGCGGGGTCTTGTTCTCCTCGGCGCAACGATCCGGGGCGCACTGCCTCCCACGCCGTCGGCGGGCGGACCGAAGGGTGGCCGCGCGGCTGGTGGCGTGGCGCCAACCTCACGGTGCGATAACACTCCTCCCGCGCCCACCGCCACAGCCGCTCACTGATCGGACCGCGGCCCGGCGCCACGCTGGCCTCTGCGAGAGCTCGCAACGCCGCCTCCTGCGCGGCGTCCTCCGCCTCGGCAGGATCGACGACGCCGTCAAGCTTTGCGGCGCAGGCGCGTACGACCTCGGACATCGCGGCCGCCACCGCGGCCCCGTCGTCACCGCCGCTTGGCGATTCAACGCTCGGGTGCTTCACGCCCTCGCGAACGTCCCGCTGGTTCTCGTGGCCGGGCCGCCGTCCCGTTGTCTGGTGATGGACGCTCCTGCCTCCGCAGACGGATGATGGCCCTCCGGTCTTGCAGCGCGGATCACTTCTGTGGCAAACCCGGCATGAGATTCGCGCGACGAATCGTCAGAGGGACCTGCGGGCGCCGGCGGCGATGTGTGGACGAGGTCGGAAGCATGGCTCGACCATAACCAAACGCGCTCGGTAACGGTCAGGCCCATTGGGCTGTTTCGACCGCCTACCTCGACCTACACTCCCCAAACCGCGGGTCAGTCGTAGTGGCGCGAGAGATGCCATGCGCTCGTCAGTCGATCGTAGAAGATCTCATAGAGCGCCGTGTCGTCTGCAGTCAGCACCTCGTAGTACGCGCGGTTGATCCCTGGCGGCCGCCACCACTCGGTTTCGACGACCCACGAGTTGACGACGTGGACCTCCTGCCAGGACTGGTTTCCCGGCGCTCGCAGTCGTGTCGGCCTGCGCATCGCTGGGATGTCAGCACGAACACGTGCGGCGACCTCGTCTTCGACTGTGATGATCGGCGTGTCAGCAAAGAGTTCCATGGTGCCGCCCTTGCCTACGCGGTGTTGTCCTGGACGCGGCGCATCACCTGGTCGGCGAAGACTGCGTATCCCTGGCCATGAAACGTCGGAAGGAGCGTGGGCACGCCCACCACGTCGGGCACGCTGTGTGGACGCGAGAACTTGACCAGAGTGTCGGCCGCGGCCCCCGGCGCGCCGAGCTTGTTCTTGGTCACGCCCACCACCAGTCGAAGCCCCGTCACGTAGCCGTGCTGCTTGGCCCAGCCGGTCGGAGTGCAGGTCAAGGTGAGGCTCGAGGCGTGGGCGAGCGCGGCCGGAAGCGGCGCTGGCGCGGCGAGGCAGACGACGCCGCGACACGACCAAGCCGCCTCGACCAGGGCATTGAGCGCGTGAGCCCAGCCCGAACCCGGCGGGAGCACCGCCGGAAAGCAGATGCCGACCCAGGGCACACCCGCTCGTAGCAGCGTGCGCGCCATCGCCAGGCCCGGGCCGATCGCCCCGCCGGGGGGACGCGCGATCAGGCAGTTCTCAGCGTTGAGCCCGAGGTCGAACAGGTAGCCGAGATCAAGGGTGGCGGGGAAGTCGACGTAGGCAACCTGCGTGACCTGGCTGGCGGAGCAGGTGAGCGTCTGCAGGATGGCGCGGCGGCCAGTCGTGCGCTGGGGGTTCTCGCGTTGACCCTCCCCGGCAAGAACGGTCAGCCGACCCTTGGGTAGGCCACCGCCCGGAAGGAGATGGTCGAGGACGGGCAGGCTCGTAGGCCAGACGCCTGCGGGCACGGGATCCCTGCCCCGGCGGACCACACCCTCGCCATAGCGCTGACGAATGCGGGAGAGGGCTTCCTCCAGCGAATACGGAGTCTCCATGTCCTGAGGTCCCTGGCGTGCAATAGGTCACATCGTCGGATTGACCCTCCCGCCTGGGCTCGACTCGTTGGCAAGGCCCAACTATACCGAACGTTCGTTCGATTCACCAGCGGGTGTGTCTGGAGGTGAGGTCTCGTCGGGCCAGGGAGGCTCCGCGCCCTTCTCCTTGGCCTCCTGAACCTGCAGGTCCTCAGCCTCGCGAAGGAGCGTCGATGGGCGCGTGCCCAAGGCGCGAGCCATGCCCTCGAGGACGCCGAGACGCGGGGTTTGCCCGTGCTCGATGCGGCTGACGTTGACCACCGTGGTGCCGGCGCGATCGCCGAGCTCCTGCTGCGGAACGTCTCCGCGCCGTCGGCGCACCACCCGACCAATGGCGGCACCGAGGGTGGCGCGTGGGGGCGTGCGCTGACGGCGGGGCTGGCGTTCCACCCCGCGCACTATGCCGGGTCGCATGGCGTGCGGTCGTTATAGTTCATGTTATTATCACTTGTGTTACAACACAAACGCGGCGAACCCAGCCGTCGGCGCCGAGCACGTGTCCGTGGCACACGCCGCACATGGGAGGAATTGCGCATGGTCAACAAGGTCATCCTGGTCGGCGGTCTCACCCGGGACGCCGACGCCCTCACCGGGTCCCGCGGCGCGGTCACCCGCATGCGGCTGGCGACCTCGAGGCACTGGCGCGATGCGGAGGGCACCCGACAGGAAGCGGTCGAGTACCACACCCTGGTGGCCTTCAACAGATTGGCGGAGATCTGTGCGCAGCGCTGTACAGAGGGACGATGCATCTACGTCGAAGGTCGTCTGCGCACGAGGGAGTACGTCGGGCAGGACGGGTCGCAGCGGATGCGCACAGAGATTGTGGTCGAGGTGATGCGCCTTCTCGAGCGTCGGCAGACGAGTGCACTTGAGGGCCCGTCTCCCAGGGCGGATGTACGCAGGTCCGAGCCGGACGCGGAGGTGAGCGATGCAGTGTCCGCTGCCGTCTCGTGATGCCCGACCTCGGGCTCACTACCACATCCGCCCGCTAGCGGACAGTCCGGGCGGCACGTCGTGGCACTCGGTGTGCGTCACGGTGGATCGACTTGCCTTTCGCGTTGTTCGCGAGACCGACGTCAGCGCACGGTACCGACCCGCGGGGCCGCCGCGGCTGCTCGCCGTCCAAGCCGCCGCCGACATCGCCGTGGCCGTGATCGGGAGCGAGATGGTCGAGTGCGTGATCGCGATCTTCATCGACGCGGGTGGGGAGATTTGCGGGTACGCGGATGTTGCGCGCGGGTCCGACAACTGCGCTCAGTTGCGCGCGCGCGACGTGCTGCGTCCTGCGTTGTTCGCGGGGGCTGCGGGCCTCGTTCTTGCGCACAACCACCCCTCCCCGACGTTCCCCATGGCCTCGGACGCGGATGTCGCGTTCTGCGAGGTGCTGACGGAGATCTGTGATCTCGCGCAAATCGACTTGCTCGACAGCCTTGTCGTCACCGAGACCACCGCCGTCGCGCTGCGCCTTGAGCTGCAAATGGCGTACCGGTCGAGGACGCGCGATCCGGGTGGGATATCGGCCGAAGGAGGAGCGGAATGACCAACCCTGGACCGGAGTCCAAGAGTCTCGTCGAGGACGGGCGACTCTCCGCGACGAGCGCGCGGCGAGTGGTGTTTGAGCAGCTCCTCCGTGACGCGCACGACGGCCTCTTTGGTCAGCGAGCGCTTCGGTGCCGGATCGAGCTCCGGACACCGCACGCCCTCATCCTCGCGTTCGGCGACGATTGTGACCTTGACGCGGTCGGCCGCCTGATTGCGGGCGCGGTGCGCCAGGCGGTCCACGTCTCCTGCGTCACGGAGTCCCCCCGACATGTTGCTGTCGTCGTACCGGCGGCGAGCCATTCGTTGTGGGCCTTTGCGCGCAGGTCCGGCGCCGAGGCGGCGGCATCGCGTCACGCGTGCGTGCTCATGCGGGAACCGGTAGTCGGATTGCGCGCCCTCAGGGCGCAGTACCTCGCTGGCGTCGCCGATGCGTCGATTGCCCTTGCGCTTGGCCTCGACGGGCCGGTCATCGACGCTGGCGAGTTGGTTATCGGTCGGATGCTCTCCCTGATCTCGGCCGCTGAGCAGGATCTTGTGCTGAAACCCCTCCGACGCATCCTCGCCCTTCCCGCAGAGCACCGGGCGTCCTACATGCGCACTCTCGAGCTCCTCCACCGTCACGGCGGCAGCCTGGTGAGGGCTGCGGACGTGCTGCACGTGCATCCCAACACGGTGCGCTACCGCGTCGAGCGCATCGAGGAGATGACTGGGATGTGCCTCGCCGACCCGCGCCACCGCATGCGCGTGGACCTGGCAACCCTATTGGTGCACCTGCGCGGATATCCGGCGGACCAGTCGCCGGACTTCCGTCTGTCGCTGCGCCTTCGTGGCGGCCCTACCACAGCGGGGCGAAGTGCCGGTGCTTGGCGATGACGGATCGTGAACGTGGCGAGATGCCCGTTTGGGAGCAAGTCGGTGCTGCTCTTGATCACTTTGATGTCGAGGTCACGGGTCGTGTGATCGTCAACATCGGGCAGCCGGAGACGGCTGAGCTCGTTCGTTCTCGCGGAGCGGCGGTGGTGATGCACGCGGGGGGTGGCGACGCCGGCTTTGGGCCGTTCACACGATCGGCTGATTCCGACGCGCCGGACGAGCCCCCACCGACTCCGCACCGCTGGGTGATCGTCCTGGATCTCGACATTGTTACGTACTACAACTCCCTCGTCGACATCCTCTCGACCGACCTCATCCCTCGCGGAGCAGACGTCGTGGCACGCGTGCGTCCTCCTGTGGGCGTGCAGGCAGGACGGCGACTGTCAGCGGAGCGCGCGGTGATCCTGGCCGAGGCGCTGGAGACGCACCTGGAGCAGGCCATGGCGTATCCGCCGGGGCGGATCTTCCTTCCCGCCGGACGCAGCGCGTGTGCTGTCCTGCACGTTCGGCACGACCCCATCGTCGGGGCGCTCCTAGGAGGCATCCCGCCGTCGATTGCGATGCGGCCATTCGTGCCCGGCGGGGACTGGGTCGGCCCCCAAGAGGCCGAGATGTGGGTATGAGCACGGAGGCGGACGATGCGCAGTTGGCGCTTCTCGTGGTAATAAGGCACCTTCGCGGCGACCTCACGAGCCGGTTCGTGGTCTCCCTCTCGCCCGACGCATGCCGATGGGCTGCAGCGACGGTGCCGGCGCGGGCGCGGACGCACGCGGAGAACACACACCGACGCACGGTCGCGCGGATCGCCTGGGGATGCCTGTCTGGCCCTCGATTCAGGCTGGAACTCAGCTCACCGGTGGGGGCGCTTCAGGTTCCTGGTCGGGTCATTGACGCGCGTGGCCTTCACACGGATCAGACGCTCCTGCGGAGTCCCAACATGGATGCGTCTGTCGTGCGGAGCGCGCGGGTGCGGTTTCGGGGAGGCGTGCGCGCGGGTCGGGGGTGCCTGCGGCAGAGGTGGCGGTGGTGCGTTGTCGACGATCCAGAGCTGTCGCGCCAGGACCACGAAGGAACGACGATCGCCGAGGCGTTGCAGTCGGCCCTCGACGAACACCGTGTCGCCCGTCTTCAAGGCAGCCGCGACCTGCTCGAGGTGGTCGGTCGCGAGCACATGGTGGCGATCCATCGCGTGTCCGCCGTCGCGGACAGTCCTGACGAGCAGCGCGCAGGAGGTGCTGTCGTCGACGGAGGGCCCTGAGCGGGGCGGTCGAACGACCGCGCCGATGAGGATGGCTCGGTTGAGGCTCACCTGTGGGCTCCACGATGGTAGAACGCAATTGTCCGGTTCCTACGCAGCTCGAAGGCAGCGGCCTGGCTCTCCGCGCCGCCCGATTCGCCAAGCGGCGTCCGCGGCGCCAACCATTGGCAGCTCGGGCAATGAGCCAGGCGACTCTTCGGCGTTGGCGCTCCCCAGCCACCCCCGCGCAGCCGCAAGCGCACCGCCCTGAAACCGCGACCTAGCGCCGAGGATGCGCATGATCCGCGCCACCCGCCGCTGCACAGAGCGGTGGTCAATGCGCACGTCATGGCAAATGGCGGTGTCCGTGGCTCCGCTTGCGAGCAGGGCAAGGATGCGCCGATCGATGGCCTCGAGCTCTCCCTCGGTCTCCCGGGTCGTGACAAACGCGCTTGCGTCCGCCCACACTCGCTCGAACAGGTCGATGAGCAACTCGAGCAGCGGGGACGGGTGGACGAACAGGGCACCCTCCAGCTCGTCTTGCAGGGGCAGCAAAGCCGCCTCGCCATCGACGATGACCAGCTTTGCGGGCACGCGCGCCGTCCGCGCCTCCTCACCAGCCGCGACCGCGCGGAGGGCATGGCTCAGCTGGCCCTGGCTCAGCCCCTCCATGTCGTAGACGGCCCGAACGCGAACGCCCCGCCCCAGCATCCTCTCCTCTGCAGGCGCCGCCGAGACCGGGTCGGCGGCGTACGGTCCCTTGTCGAACGCCCGGATCTCCAGTCGCGCCGTGCGCTGAAGCTGCTGGTGCCGCTGGCTGATCGCCTCGCGGCCGATCACCACCTCGACGACCTCCTCAAGGGGCGGGCCATCCGCGTTTCGAGGGCGCGCCTGCCGCTGGCGATCGCCGATCTGTGCCGCCGCCAGGCGAGTCCGCTCCAGCTCCTCCTGGCGCTGCAGGATGAGCACCTCAATGGCCACGGGTGCCGGTGCCGCCACGTACCGCGGCGGCCGCGTTGCGGAACGCGTCACCAACCCACGAGCGCCGAGGGAGACGGCGGTGGCCTCGATATCCTCGACGCTGATCCCGACCAGCTCAGCTAGCTCACCGTCGCTACTGACTGGATGGTCCACCAACGCCAGGTAGAGCGCCTCTTCGACCGCCGAGACGCCAACGCCTTCGAGCACCCGCCCCATCCTATGGACCTCCCCGCCGCCGTTCGGCCGCTTAAGACTGTCGTAAACCCGCCAGCGTCGTCTTTACGACTATAGCTCCTCTGCGCCGTGCCGAACTCGTTCACGGGTGATGTGCAACCTGCCTCGACACCAAAGGTGGAACTGTCGGATTGGGATAGGGGCCCGTGCCGGCCAGCTTGTACACGACAGGCGGGAGGCGGAAGGGCCTCCACGGAACCCAGGGCGGTTCACTACGCGCGTGTGTCGGGGAACGCCGCTGCGCATCTAAGCGAAGGGCTTTGGTCGCGTGGTCGTCGAGACGTCGGCGGCCTGTCAGTCGTGCGGCGAGTGGGCGGACATGCTTTCCCGGCTTGACGCCCGGCGTCGTAAAGGCGACACCGTCGTGTTTGCGACCGTGGCACTGTTTGCACGGCGCCTAACAATTGGTGCGCACCTGGGGATCAAAGGAGACTATGTGAAGGTCTTGCCGCCTGCAGCAGCGTTACGCCGGCTGGCGCCCGTCTTCGTCACCTTGGCAGTTCTCGCCTGCCCGCCCGTCCGCGCTGCCGCCGCGCCGCCCGCCCCTGCACCTCCGCCCGGGACTCACATCACGGCGAGCGGACCGACACAACTCTGGCTGTCCGCCGCGGGGCAGGCGACGCTGCCCGACCCACACCAGCCGCTCTGCACCTTCATCTGGACCACCACATGGCAGAGGACGGGCTACGCGCCCGATGGCTACGACACCGACCTCCTTACTCGCTGGGGCAACACCGTCACCTGCCAGGCCGGGCTTTCGAGCCGGCTTGCGGTGCACGACGAGCTCTATGACCCCTGGCACCACCTCATGGGCGTCTCCGACAACGCGTGCGCCGCTTGCTCGGGCCCGCTGAGCGCGTTCATTCCGGCGACCAACTGCAACCCATGCCACATCTGGGGCACCCCGTTCGACTACCAGGGTCAGCACCTTCGCAACGAGGGCTACGAGATGGACAGCTTCTACACTGTTGTCTTCACCGTCCCTCTGCTCAACACGTACGAATGGGCCACCGTCGGCGAGTCGGAAACTCACAACCAGGCGTGCTCCGGTCCGCCGTCCGCCCTGAACGGCGATCCGTACACATGGGGGCCCTGCGGCCAGGCCATCATGTGGATTCCCAAGGCGAAGAAGGGAGACGGCAACGCGAGCTTCACGACCAGCGGGAACGGGGAGAGCACCGAGTACACGCCCGTCGCTCCCCTTGGCCCTGCCGAAGCCACCCCTTTGCCGACCCGACCCCCAGCCCAGGGTTCCGCCCCCCGTCCTCTGGCCGAGGCGGCGACCGAACCCCGGCCGCTGCCGTTCACTGACGGGCTCTCCGCCGCGCCGGCCGCCCCTGCTCTTGCCCCTCTCGCCGTGCTGGTGATGGCGGGTGGACTTCGCCGCCATCGGCGCGCCGGTTTGGCAGGCCGGGCGCGTCCTCGACGTCACCCGGCCTACCCGCTTGTCAGCCGACGGGGCTAGTTGATCGCCGGGGTGGCGTCAGTACCCGCGAACGAGTCGAAGGTCGTCGCGGTCACCGAGCTGATCGTGGTGGTGCGGGTGAGCTGGCCGTTGACGAAGCCCTCCCACACCGACACGGGCTCCAAGCCCGCGCTGTAGGTGTAGGCCCGCGCGCCAGCGGCCGTGTCTACGGCGACGCCGTTGATGACGCCGGTGCTGAACTGCACCGTCGAGGGGACGGTCTCGCTGTAGACGGGGATTCCGGCAGAGTTGAAGCCGACCACGGTCACGCTCGCGGCTGCGCTCTGCAACGTCCCGACCGCGCGGGCCGTCTGGACCGCCCACGCCACGTTGACCGTGCCGAGCGCGGTCTGCGTGACCTGGACGGCGTAGGTCTCCGGCGCCAGCGCCGCCGTCGTGACGAGGCCCGCACCGAACCCCATGTTCTGCTGCGCGGGGATCTGCACGATCGGGGCGGCCACGACGCCCGTGGGGGTCAGCGCCCCGAAGGTTCCTGCCGGGCTCGCGAAGCCGGCGGCCTGCATTGAAATCGCTGCGGCGGCGGCGAGGACGAGCGCAATGGGCGCGCGTCGACCAATGGTGGAACGGAACATGTCTGTCTCCTTCCAAGCGGCTGGCCGAGTGGCCAGCCATCTGCGGAAAGAGATGATGAGACGGCGTAAGGCGAAAGTCAGTAGCT
Organism: Candidatus Angelobacter sp.; assembly: GCA_035569495.1. Classification (GTDB taxonomy): domain Bacteria; phylum Chloroflexota; class Dormibacteria; order Aeolococcales; family Aeolococcaceae; genus DASRDZ01. Next base: position 268,180 of record DATMMX010000011.1, read on the forward strand.
GGGACGGAAATTAATCAAAGTCGGACTCTGAGTCCACATAGTCGCTGGACCAGTCCGCATCCCTTGGAGAGCGCGGCCATCTCCTCGGAAGTCCCTCTTCGCGCGTCCCGCGGTCCGGCGGGAGACGCTGCGGGTGTACGAGTGGGCCGCGCTGGGCCGCCGAGGGACGAGCGTCGGGCCGGCCGCGTTGAGCTACAAGGGTGCGGCGAAGGACCCCGTCACAATGAGCGTCGCCGGCCACTGGTCGAAGCAGCTCAGCGGGACGCCGAGCGGGTTCCACACGGGGATGAGCTTGCCTACGCCGTTGCCGCCAAGGAGACTCGTCTGCACGGCAGCGCCGGAACCGTCACGCAGCTTGAGCTCGGGTTGGAACAGCACAAGAGTCGTTCCGTACTGCCACCAATCCATCGTGAAAATTAGCGAGGCGCCGGTTGAGACCACCCCGTTGTCGATCAGCGTGCCACCGGTCACGGTGGGATTGACGTTGCCAGTGCCGATGAGCTCACCACTCGGATCGCCAGTACAACCCTCTGTGTTGGAGGCGGGTCCCGTCATGTTGATGCCTGTCGCGGCGAACGTGGCGGTGAACGGGCGGTTGCTGACGTCCAGTCCGCTCACGGTGCCCTCGAATGTCCCCGTGGCGAGCCCTCCGCAACTCAGCGGACAGGGAAACGCCTGAGTGGGAAAGGAGAAGTTGAACACGGCCGTCGTGGTCATTGCGTTCACCGGCGCTGCGGATGCGGCGCGTGGCTGCAACGCGAAGCTCAGCGCGAATGCAACACTGACGATCCAGCACGCGCGCGTGCACGAGCGCAACGAAACCACCGCCAACCCTCCCCACGGCGCCGCTGCCCCATAGGCGCGGCGAGCCGCAGCGTTCGGACAGGAGAGAGTGTCGCTGCCTGGTGTGAGCTGAGGCTAGTGAATCAGACGCCGCGATTACGACTGTGCCGCATACACGACACAGTCAGCGGGGAATCAGGTTTGGCACCGTGCGTGCCACGAGACGCCGCCGTCGACTGTGCAGCGGACTGCGACCCCGACGACGATGTCGAGAACGCGACCAGCGGAAGGTGCCAGCAGAAGACCTGGCAGACCGAGCTTCGGATCGCGGCTTGTCACGTCCACCCAGGCGCGGTCGGCGAAGTTTGCCGACAGCATGAGCGCATCCTGGCCATCGCCTCGCTCAGCTATGGCCCAGGCGCGGCTCGAGGTGATGGCCGCGCTGTGGATGTACGTTCCGGTGGGAGGCGCAGGGAGTGGGTGGAACGACCTGCCTGCGTCGAGTGAGATCGCTGCCTCGACGGTTGTGGCGACCATCACTCCGCCGTCGGAGAGAAAGCTGGGCGACAGTGCGAGGGCGACGAACGCACCCGACGGGAGGTTCTGGCCTACGCGCGCCTGGCAGGGCCCGTTGCGTGGGCAGATCAGAAGCGTCGGCCCGGGCACCGGTGTCGCAGGCGGAATCAAGGACGTGATCGCCGTCAGGACAACAACCGCGCTCGCGGTGTCGCCGAATGGTGTGGCCAAGAGCGCTGGAGCTGAGCTGCCGGCCGGTCGCTCGCCGACGACTACATCAGTCTGTCCAGTGTCGAACCGATAGCTCAGAACGCCAGCCGACGTAGCGTCGAAGACTCGGGGATCACCGTTGTCGAGGCCGGCGGAGACCGCGAGCTGACCCGGCGGCAGCGGGAGCGCGGCGAACGGCCCGCCGAAGACAGGCGCCACGTAGTCGAGCAGCCCAGGTTGGGCGGGGTTGCCGATGAAGATGCGTGGATCGGTCGGGTAGGTCGGCGGCAATGCGATGGTCGCCCCGATGAGGACTGGCGGGACGACGCCGGGCGGGGTGTGTTCCCACGTCCGGCCGCCATCCGTCGTCCGGTACAGCAGTGGGCATCCGCAGCTCGCTCCGGTGCCCAGGCCGAGGGCCGTGTGGGTCGAGTCGAAGTCGGGATCGGCCGTCGCGGCGGTGAGCTGCGTGTCGGCGATGGTGTCGGCTCCGCTCAGGTCGGTCAGGTACACCGTTCCCACGGGCTGACGACGCACCTCGAGCTGGAGCGGGCCACCGCGGCGAGGGACGGCGGGCGCGTTGACCGCGCTGACGAGAGGAACTCTGGCTGGTAGATCGGCGACGCCGTGATGTGCAGGCGCCGCGAGCGACCCGGCGGGTGTCGGTGAAGCCGCCCCGACAAGGAGGAGAAGGGCGAGAGCAGCCGGGACCAACGTCTGCGTGGTGACGTCCGAGGCGACGGCGGAGCCGACATACCGATCCAGCGCGACACGGAGAGCGAAGGCGCCGTTGGTCCGCCCGCCGCGGCGCCTGGCGCGCAGCCGGCGCAGCAGCGCGGCGAGGCCCGCGCCGAGACCCAGCCCCAAGGCGCGAAGGTGCTCGCGTGCCGATCGGAGGCGGCCCTTGAATGCGTTGATGCCGATGCCAAGCCGCCAGGCAGCCTCGGAGAGGCTGTACCCCGCGAACGCGACGGCGACTGCGTCGCGCTCCGCCTTCGAGAGCTTGCGCAGCCCGTCGGCGATGGCGATGCGCAACAGCGCCGCCTCGCCCGGATCGAGTCCGTCGGGATTGGGAAGGAGCCCCGCCGGCTCGTCGCCGTGGTGTTCCTCCCACCACCGGCGGCGGTCGACCTCCTGGCGGGCCAGAGCGGCGAGGCGCTGGACCTCGTGGTGCTGCGGGCCTTCGCTCACAGCCCGCAGCACCACGTCGTGCTGGGCGTCTTCGGCCTCGGGCACATCGCCGAGCCGCTGGACGCACGCGCGGCCGATCAACTCCTGGTGTCCGACGATGACCTGCCAGAGCTGCTTGGCGTTGCGCGGCCTGGCGTGCGGCAACGCCTTGGCGACACGGTGCCGCGTGTGCGTCATCGACCTTCCATCGCTGGTCATGGCGGAGGCTGCCCGCCGATGGCTCCGCGCCCCACCGCTACTCGCGCCATCATCGACGTGCGGCCGGTCGGCCGGGGCGGGACGGCTAGTGAGGTAAGCGGGGTGACCGGCTGGCGGGCGCCGGGCCACCCCGTCGATGTGACGAAACCCTTGCCGAATCTTGCGGCTCTCCGAGCGTGGGTGTGGTCGCCTGCCCGCCCGGTCGCAGCATGGCGGCGCCCACCCGTGGCAGCCGGGCTCGGCCACATGCAGCTCCGGTATCGGGGCGCCGGCCCGCCACGGCCGGGATCGTCGACGCATGTCGACCCGGAGAGCCTGTGCGCCCTGCGTGCGATGGCGACGGGGCATCGGCGCGCCGGTGGAGAAGGTCGGGGGCCGCCTCGCGGATGATGTAGCGGACCGTGGCCAGCTGCCAGCGCGCGGCGCCGTGTGCCGTGGCCACCCCCTCGCACGTCAGGCGCCGGGCGATGGCTGACCACCCGAGCCCGGCGCGACGCTCCCGGACGATGCGGTCGTGCACCGCTGCAGGCAGGACGGACGGGCGGCCGAGGGGAACGCCCTGGGCGAGGCGGCACTGCCAGCGCCTCGCGCGTCCGCTGCACGATGCGCCGCCGCTCGAACTGCGCCCACGCCATGAGCACGTACGCCATCGCTTCGCCCTCGGGCGTCGATGCGTCGAGCGCCCGGTCGCAGACGGTCACGGTCCAGCCGCCGGCCGTGGCCTGGTGGGGAAAAAGCGCGAAGTCGAGGACCGACCGACTGAGGCGGTCGAGCTTGGCCGCGACGATGCCGTCCGCCTGACCCCGCTCAATGAGCCGCGACGCTCGCCGTAGCTTGGGGCGGTCCCTGACCGTCTTGCCGCGCGCCGTCTCCTCGGGCACGGTCAAAAGCGGGCGCCCAGCCCGCGCAGCGGCGGTCTCGATGATCTGCCGCTGGGCCTCAATCGACGCGCCGCTGTCGGCCTGCTCGGCCGTGCCGACGCGGATGTAGCCGACCAGGGGAAGCCCGTCATTCGCCAGTCCCGCCAACCGTACTCTCTCCTTAAAGCAACCCCCGGACCGTTCTCTACAAGTCACCAGGGGCGCCCTCTATCTGACCGCTGGTCAGTAATGGTGTGTAGCGCCCGTGACGTTGCCGAGCGTGAGCGGATTGTGCCACCGACGACGTCAACGTGGCGGCGTCGGAGCCGGAACCCTTTGAAGCAAACGGTCGTATTCTTTGTGTCCAGCCACGACGCGGCATGCCAGGCGCGCGCTGTAGGATTGCGCAACGTCGCTGAGCGCACGCATTTCACGTGGGGCTCGCGGCGAGCATCTTCACGGGCTGCTCCGATGGAAAGGGGGGTGGCCGGATTCCCATGAGGAGCGGGGTCATGCCCAGTGCGACAGCGACAGTCCATGCGTCACGCCAGCGAGCACACGGCGTCAAGCCCGTAAGGGGAGAAGCCCTTCGCCCCTCAGCTCCTCACAGCGGCACCGCAGCCGTCCGACATGCGCACGGGCCGCTGGTATCGGACAAGCAGGGAGGGCCTGCGTAGCGAGCGTTCGGTTGGGAGGACGCCGCTCATCCCTCAGACAAACCGGGCGGCAGGGGAAGGGGCGCCGCGGAGACCGCGACGCCCCCGGATTTGTTTGCAGCGCCCCGGGTGAATTTCACGGTTCGCCGGGGCACCACGGAGATCAGCTTTGCACATGCGACTCTTTGGTCGACGTCTCGCGCTCATCGCGGCGACCTCGGCCGTACTTACCACTCTCGGGGCCGCCCCAGCTCACGCAGCAGCCCCGACCGCGCCAGCGAGGACGGCAGCGCAGCAAGGATCACCCCCAGGACAGGGCAACCGCAACGCCCCCGTCCCGCCACCCGGGACCAGCGCACCCCACCTCTATCGGGAGCGCGGGGGTAACGGGAGTGCCCCCGCGGCAAGCAGCCCACCCGCATGCTGTCCGGCCCCTGGCCAGATGGTCCACGGGCCTGGCCAAGTCCTTCGGGGCTTCACGCGGGTTGCACTCATCTTCTGGGGCTCCACCTGGCAGTTCCAGCCGGACGTAACCGAAGCCAGCACCGTCAACGGTATGTGGCAGCACGTCGGGACCAACCCGTGGACAGACTCGTTGCTGCAGTACTGGGACAACTGGTCCTCGGTCGATGACACAGGCCGACTGTACGTGGGAGCCTGGACGGACTTGGGTTCATCTCCGGCGTCCATCTACACCCAGGCCGACGTCGCAGCGGAAGTGCAGCGCGCACTCACCGTGGGGCCGTTTCAGTACGATCCCAACACCTTGTATATGGTGTTCGCCAACCGAGGCGCGCAGAACGATCAGGGATCGACTGTCTGCGGATACCACTCCTTTACCGGCGCACCACAGGGCGGACTGGCCGCGTACGCGGTGATGGACTACGGCCATTGCTCGGATGTCCAACTGGCGGGTGCGGTTGGCGACGGCCGTGCCCAGCGCTTTGAGGTCGTCAGCCTTCACGAGTTCGCGGAGGGAGTCACCGATCCCTTCATGGACGCGTGGGGCAATGGCCAGAGCGGCTCTGAGATCGGCGATCTCTGCCAGGACAACCTGATCACAGTCAACTTCGGCGGCACCGGCTACGCTGCTCAGCAGATTTACGGCAACAACGAAGGTCGCTGCCTGAGCAGCACCACCGTGTCGTACTCGTACCGCTGGATCTCCCAGACGTACGTGAATAACAACCAGGCCTCCGCACCCGGCAACACCTATCCGGTCTCGCTGGTTGTGCAGAACACGGGCAACGTGCAGTGGCCCGTCAACTCGGTCCTACGACTGGGAACCGACGCCCCACAGGACCACTGTAGCGCGTACTACGATCCGGGGACCTGGAGCGGCTGTATTCGCGTCGGCGGCATGGTCAACCAGATCAACTCTGCATACAGCACCATCCAGCCTGGCCAGGACGCGGTCTTCACCTTCAACTTCTTCACCAACCCGGCTCAGACGTGTACCACCGTCAACGAGCACTTCAACTTGGTGTTCGAGGCGAGGCTGTGGATGGCGAGCGCGGGCATCTACTGGCCCGTGAACATCGGCTGCTACGACGCCTCCTTCAACTCCGAGACGCCCCCGACAGCACTGGTGGTCGGCGACAACCCCGTCACGAACATGACGAAGATCAGGTTCGTCAACACCGGCAACTTGCCGTGGAACAATGACAGCAAGACGCAGCTCACAACCAACGGCTGCAGCATGTTCTACGACATGGTGACCTGGTCGGCGTGCAACGTCGCGACGAGCAGGGTCACCAACGTCTCGAACACAGGGAAGACATCGGTCGATCCCGGCGAAGTCGGTGAGTTCGACGTCGTTCTCAGCGTCCCCGCCGCAACCGTACCGGGCAACTACGGCCAGCAGTGGGTGCTCGTGGAGGCCGGATTCCAGACGATGGGCTCCTCGTACCACACCTCGACGTACAACGTGGTCGCCTAGCGGGCGGCCACTGAGGCTCACTGAGGGCGGGGGCCGCGGGGCGTGCCCTCTCGGCTCCCGCCAACCCAAACCTCGCCAAGATGGAACCTTTTGCCCACCAACGAGGGTCTAACTCGCATGACCACCGCCGAGGCCGCCGCGAGGACGCCTGAGCCCGCCGGAGACGCCCTGCTTCTGAGCCGGGCGCAGGGCGGGGATGCCGATGCCTTCTCCGAGCTACTGCGCCCGCTGTATGAGAGTGGCCATCGTGTAGCCACGTCGATTCTCCTCAACAGCGGCGAGGCCGAGGATGCCCTACAGGAGGCCACGGTGCGAGCATGGCGTCGCCTCGGCGGTCTACGCGAGATCGAGAGTATCGAGGGGTGGTTTCTTTCGATCGTGGTGAACGAGAGTCGCCGTCGGCTCCGGGGCAGGTGGCACCGGGTCTTGCCCTGGGGGCTACCCCGCCACAGCATGGAACCGCGCGATCACCACGACGCACACGACATACGCTCTGTGGTGCAAGACGCGCTGATGCGTCTCGACGCTGAGCACCGTGTCGTCCTCGTCCTCCGTTACTACTACGACCTTCCCCTGCAACGCGTCGCGGAGCAGCTTCGACTCCCTGTGGGGACCGTGAAGTCGAGGCTCAGTCGGGCCACAGACCGACTCCGCGACGTCCTTTCGTCAACGGAGATGATGTCATGACGGACGACGCGATCCGCAACGCGCTTCGGCGCGCAATGCGACTAGAACCCAATCCTGGACTGGCGGATCGGATGACCGATCATGCACGGCGCGTCGGGCGAGGAGAAGTCGAGCCATCCGGGCCCCGCTTCTCCTTACTGACAGTGGCCGGTTCTTTAGCCCTGTTCGCGGCGCTTGCAGCGGGTGGCGTCGTCGCCATGCAGCACCGTACCGCGTCCCGTCAGGCGTCGCCGCCGCCAGCGGTGGCGAGTCAGCCTGCGATCGTCCAGGGCACCGCCTCTGCCTCCGTGAGCCAGCCGACGGACGCGCCTTCGGCCAGCTCGGCGCCGACCGCTACCGCGCCTGGTGCGGCTTCGCCGAAAGCATCAGCATCGCCTGCGATCACCAACTGTCAGGCGGGGGACGTCACCGGGTCGTTCACTACGGGCGGCACCAATACCTATGCGGCTGGCGCCGACATTCGCGTATCGGCAACGGTGACCAACCGGTCGACCCATCAGTGCCGGGTGCCGTTGTCCTGCTACTGGACGTGGCGGGTCACCGATAGCAATGGCCAGGTTGTCGGTGCCGGCCCGGCAGCGGGCGCGTGCGAGAACATCCCGGGTCCTGTTCTCCAGCCCGGCGCTAGCGACATGGAGCCGGTCGGTGACTGGTCGTCGGCAGGCCGCTCCTCGGGAAGCTACACGATCTCGGGGAGCCTCCAAGGGCTCGCGGCCGCTAGCACACGAGTCACGCTGATCGGTCCAGCCGCGACAACTACGGCGGCGCCGGCGACATCGACGCCCTACGCCACTCCCACGCCGCTGGTGCCTTGAGCCCTCGCCCCCCGGCGCCGATCGGTCCCGTTGCTGTTGTCGCCGGCGTCGCCTCGACCCTCCGGCCAAAGGGTGTCGGGGCTAGGGACCGCCAGCTTCGCCATCGACGAAGCCGACGACGCGACTTGCTGTGTGGAGCGAGCGTCCTTGGGTCATGCGGCAGGCAACACAAGTCCCGACGTGACGGTTGACGAGCCGAGTCGCTCTCGCTCCGCAGCCGCAAGGCGCCGTGTCAGCGGCGCGGCCCCTTGGCAAAATGAGATTTCGGTCATGTCGGTCACGATGCCTGTAACGTCTCTCCCGAGCCGTGGGGCGTTTTGCGGCACCCGCTGGAACCACGCGCCGACTCGATGTTGCAACCGAGCTGGCCGCGGCGGTGGCCGAGCTTGAGGTCCGAGAATCGTCGGGCGAGCTGGTCACCCGCCGCGCGATGCAGGATGTCGACGCGGAATGGCTGTTTGAGGCGCGTGACCACCATGCGAGCGACTGGTCACCCATGGTCGACGCCGCCGCGCGTACCTTCGGCCGCGCGTGGGCCGTCACGACGCGGTCCCGGCTCATCCGCCTCCGACTGGAGCTCCACGCCCGCGAAAATGACGGAGCGCCGTTGCCGCTGTGGGAAAGCAGGGCCCAGCGCCAGGGGCAAGCGTCCCTGGCCCGGCGAGTCGCGCTGATCCTCGACGCCTTGTATGCCTGGTGGGATATCGAGGTGCGGGTCGCTTGGCTCATGGCCGATGGGTGGGACGAGGCGGATGCACGCCGCGTCGTCGGTGCGCCCGGCAACGGCGAGCCACTGTTCGTGTGGGACGAACCGTGGCGCGAGATTGCCTGGATGGTGCAGCACTGCGCGTGGACCTTCGCCGACGCTGCGCTCGCCGTGGCCGAGTTCGTCCCCGAATAAGAGGATGCCGCGGGGGATGGGCGGCCAGACGGCAGCTGGGACGGCCGGCCCATACCGCCAGTCGATCGGTGATGTGCACGCCCGTGTCCTGGGTGGCACAAGAGCTGGACACGGCCTCTCCCGCTCTCACGCAGCACTCACTTGATTCTCGCGTCGGAGCTGACGATGGTCCAAGCCGGATCGCTGGCCGGCGTCACCTCAATCGACAATGTCTGTTGCAACAAAAGGGCAAGCTAGCGTATCATTGGCACATGGCCGGTGGCGATCTGAGAACCGACGCCGTGGCTCTCGCGTTGGCCGCGTTCTTCGCGCCGACGCTTGTCGCCGCCGCCCGGCACCGCGGTGCGCTCGGATCGACGCTCGCCGTCAACCTGCTTCTCGGCTGGACGGGCGTTGGCTGGCTCCTGGCGTGGGTCCTCGCCTTTCGTGATCGCCGCCCCCTCGTCTCGGTCGGCGTCGTGGTTGCTGGACACGCCGCGCCAATCAGCGCCGGCGTCCTGCTTGCCCCCGACGGACGTCACTGGTGGAATGGAGCCGAGTGGTCCGACGGATGGATCGAGGCGCCCTGGGGCGCGATGTGGTCCCCTGCCGGTACTCACTGGCTCGCGGGCGGCGACCGATGGGTCCCGGCGGGTGGTCCGCTGAACGCCGGCTGCGCCGTCGATGCCTCGGCGGCGACGACCGATCTTCCAGACGAGCCGGAGTGGTGGCGGCGCCTGCAGCTCGGCGGCGGTGGCCACTCGTGAACGCCGCTGTTCTCACGACGCACGACGCCTCCACGGCGCGTGACCGCGCTGGTGACCGCGGGCACGCGCTGGTCCGCCGCGGGACTTTGGCTACAACTTTGGCTACAGCGGCCCTTCCGACCACCGATCGAGGGGTCAAAGTTGAGACTGGATATGGCTGGGGAGAGAGGATTCGAACCTCTGATTGGCTGATCCAGAGTCAGCTGCCTTACCACTTGGCCACTCCCCAGCGGCGCGGGAGAGTTTACCCGAGGGGGTGGGGCGGCCAAGCTTGACGAGGGGGTGGCGGAGGAGTTTGGATTCGGCGACCCGGGCCTATACTGGCCTCCGATGGACCTTCTTGAGCTGCTCAGATCCCAGGCCCGGCGGTACCGCTGTGCGGCGTGCGGCAAGAGCATGGCCGACTGCGACATCAACATCCTCGCCCAGCAGGGGAACCGCGCCCTGGTGCGGGTGACCTGCACGTCCTGCAAGGACGAGAACCTGCTCCAGATCGTCTTCCAGGCGGAGGGCGAGGTGCTGGCGGAGGCCGACGACGGTGCGCCTGTTGTGGCGACCCGGCGGCGGCGGCCCACCATCGACGAGGGGCTGCCCGAGATGGGCGAGCCGATCAGCTCGGACGAGCTGCTCGACCTCCACTCCCTGCTCCGCGACCACTCCGGCGACTTCCGCGAGCTCGTCGGCTCCACCACCGCCGAGTAGACGCCTCGACCAACTAGGTCGGCGCGGGAGGCGGAGCGGCAGCAGTCAGTTGCGGTGTGGGCGTGGGCGTCGGTGAGGACTTCGGAAGCCCGAACGTCGGCGACGGCGCCAGCGTGAAGGTCGGCAGCACGGTCGGCGCCGGGGTCGGCGAGGGGGCGGCCGAGGGCGAGGGAGTAGGCGAGGGCGACGGCGTCGGGGTCGGGCAGCCCTCCGTCAGCGACGGGTCGAGCGAGGCGGACGAGGACGCCGCGGTGCAGTCGCTCAGAGCGCCGTTCACCACAGGGAAGTCGTGCACCGGCAGGGTCAGCGAGTTGACGAACCGCGCCGAGATGTTGGTCCCCACGTCGTTGCCGTAGACCTGGTCCATGCCGATCTCCGCCCCGGTGGCGTCGGTGTGCCCCGCCCAGGTGGCCACGACGAAGTCCGGGCTGTAGGCCATGTAGTACGCGTCGACGAAGTTGTCGGTGGTGCCCGACTTGGCGGCGATGGGGCGGTTGAAGTGGATGCCCCACCGCGCCGGATAGCCCTTGAGGATCTTGGTCATCGCGTACGCCTGCGGCTGGGTCATCACCTGCGCGCCGGCCGGCGGCGCCGGCTCGTCGACCAGGGTGTTGCCATTGCCGTCGACCACTTTGAGGATCGACCGCGGCGTCACCTTGTGCCCGTAGTTCGAGAAGGCCGCATAGGCGGCGGCGTGCTCGATCATCTTCACCGACGAGGTGCCGATCGCCGTCGAGGCGTTGTCGGAGAGCTGCGTCGAGATCCCCAGCGACTGCGCGAAGCCGATGACCTGCGGGATGCCCGCCATGGTGATCGCCTGCTCGGCCGGGATGTTGCGCGAGTCGAGCAGCGCCTTGGCCGCGGTGATGCGCCCTTCGTACGAGCGGTCGAAGTCCTTGACACCGTTGAGCTTTGCCGACTCGGCGGCGGTGTCGTCGAGCACCGTCGAGGGCTTCAGCTTGCCGTTGATGAAGCCCTCCTCGTACACGTACGGCTTGAACGACGACCCCGGCCGCCGCTCCGCGGTGACCACGTTGTACTGCCCGGCGATGCTGTCGTTGCTGAAGTCGGCCGAGCCCACCATGGCGAGCACGTCACCGGTGTGCGAGTCGAGCATCAGCAGCGCGCCGTTGTTGGCGTTGCGCTTGATCGCCGCCACACCCTTGGCCACCGCGTCGTTCGCCTTGCCCTGCAACGAAAGGTCGAGCGTTGTCGTCACGGTGAGGTCGCCCGCGGTGACGTTGGGATCGTCGGCGAAACGCTGCTGGAGCTGGTTGCGCACGTACTGCACGAAGTGCGGCGCGCTGCCCAGGGTGGCGAGCTGCTTGCCGTGCTGCAGGTCGTCGGTCAGCGCCTTCTGGTTGGCCTGCTGCTTGGCGAGCAGATCCGGCGCCGCCGCAGAACCGCCCACCAGCGGGTCGACGTCGTTCGCCTGCTGCTGGGTGATCCTGCCCATCGCCACCAGTCCACCCAGCACGTAGTGCTGTCGCGTGAACGCCGACGACGGGTTCTGCTTGGGGTCGTACTGCGATGGCGCCTGGGGCAGCCCGGCGAGCAGCGAGGCCTCGCGCAGGTCTAGGTCCTTGGCGTCCTTGCCGAAGAAGGTCTGCGCCGCGTTCTGGATGCCGTACGCGCCCTCACCGTAGTAGATGATGTTGAGGTACTTCTCCAGGATCTGCGCCTTGGTGTACTTGGAGTCGATCTCGCTGGCGATCATCGCCTCGCGCAGCTTGCGCAGCGGCGACTTGTCGGCGTTGGCACCGAAGAAGGCCAGCTTGGCGAGCTGCTGGGTGATCGTGCTCGCGCCCTGCGACGGGCGCCGCGCGATGACGTCGGTGAACAGCGCCTTGACCACACGCGGGAAGTCGAAGGCCCCCTCGCTGTAGAAGTTGCGGTCCTCGGCGGCGAGGGTGGCGTCCTGCTGGATGGTGGCGATCTGGGTGATGGGCACGAAGGTGCGGCTGGTCGAGTCGTTGCCCACCGAGGCGATCATCTGGCCGTGGCGGTCGAGGATCTTGATGGTCCCGGTGGCCTGGCCCAGCTTGCTGAGGTCGGGCAGGGTCGCCGCGGCGTAGGCGACCATGCCGGCGAGCAGGACCACCACCGCGGCAAACCCCAGCACGCCGATGCGGATGGCCATGCGCCAGCGCGGCGAGAGGTTGCGCCACCAGCGCGGCCCGCGCGGCTGACGCGCGCGACGGCCTCCGGCAACAGCCCCCGTGCCCACGGGGCCGAGGGACGCGCCCGACCTGCGCCCGCGGCCGCCGGACCGCCGTCTCACGAGGGCAAGGAGGGGGTGGGGGAATGCATGTGCTCACTCGAACCGTGCCGCGTTCCCTCGCGGCGAGGGCCACGGCAGGGGGAAGCCGCGGCGCAAGAAACTTCCGGGGACGGGCCTCGGTCAGCCCGGGTTGGGGGTTGCGGGCTCCGCCTGTGCCCGCTGAGCGTACCGGCGCGCGACCATCGAGGCGCCTGCCGCAGCTCCGGCGGTGGCCCCTCGGACGGCCAGCTTCTGCCACAGCGGCTTGGCATCCTCCGCCGCGCCGTGCTTGCCGTGCAGCTCCTCGCGGAGCTCGCGGACCTGCCGGGCCAGCTCGTCGAAGGACGGCGTGGGCTCAGCCGAAGCAGCCTGCCCGCCGCCCGCCTTGCCGCGGCCGAACTTGGCCCGCAGCACCACCACGCCCACGGCGACCAGCACCAGCCCGCCGGCGATGGCCACCACCTGGGGCCCGTCGCGGCGCAGCCGGGCCTTCCAGTCGAGCTCGTGGCGGATGCGCCGCTCCAGCTTGTCGAGGTCGGCTTCGAGGGCGACGCGGGTCAGGTCGCGCTCTTGTCTCGCCTGGTCAACTGCTTGACCCACGCGACGTCCTCCTTGATGGCGGCGATGGTCTGCTGCTGGGTGCGCACCATGGCCCGGATGCGCAGGACGGCGAGCAGCCCGAGCAGCACGGCGACGAGCAGGAAGCCGGCCCCGGCCAGGGCCCACGACCACCACACGTCACCGAAGTGCTGGGGCAGCGCCGCGAAGGCCAGCGTCATGCCGACGATGATCAGCGGCAGGGCCAGGGCGACCAGGGCGATGGCCACCACTCCCCGCTTGAGGCTCTCCACCGCACCCGCCTTGGCGAGCTCGATCTCCATGCGGACCAGGCGCGCCGTGTCGTCGGCGATCTGCCTGCCGATGTCGCCCAGGCTCTCCTGGTCGCGCTGAGGCTGGGTTGCTGCCATATGGTCGACTATCCCCGTGGTGCTCGTCAGACGTCGAGCTGGGAGACGTCGATGTCGCGCAGACCGGGCGGCGACTCGACGCCGTGCTCATGGAGCAGTTTGAGCAACTGCAGCACGTAACGCACGCCGTTGAGGTTGACACCGTGATTGCGGGTCAGGTTCTGGATGGTCTGCAACTTGTGGATGTCCCGCTGCGAGAAGCGGCGCCGGTTGGTCGAGGTGCGCTGCGGCACGACCAGCCCCATGTTCTCGTACATCATCAGCGTGCGCGGATGGGTCTCGAGGATCTCCGACGCCACGCTGATGGTGTAGATGGGCTTGTCCAGCGAGAGGTTGAGCTCCCGTGGCTGCCGGTCGTCTCGGTCGGAGTTGTCGCCGGACCCCGCCGGACCGCCGCGCCCGCCTATTCTTTCAGCCACTCGCCGATGCCCTCGGAGAGCGAGCTGGGCGTGGTCTGCGCCTTGATGAGGAACTCGTGGGCGCCGAGCTTGAGGCCGCGGTCGACCAGCTCCTTCTCCCCGTAGTTGCTCAGCATGATCACCGGGATGGCGGCCGTGTCGTCGTTCTGGCGGAGCGCCTGGAGGACCTCGAAGCCGTCCTTCTTGGGCAGGCGGATGTCCAGGAAGATGATGTCGGGCTTGAGCTCGGTGGCGCGCTCGATGCCCTCCTCGCCATCGACGGCCACGTTCACCCGGTAGCCGTCCAGCTCCAGCTTCATGCGGTACATCTCGAGCACCGCGGGATCGTCCTCGATGAGGAGGACGTCGATGACCTCGTCGTCCACAGCAGCCTCCGCGTTGGCCCGTTCGTCAATGATCAAAAGGGAGAAACCTCGCGCAGTATACCGGCGCGGTCGCACCGAACGACACAGCCCGAACTGATCGTGGCATGCCATCACCGCTTTCAGCAAAGCTGCTAGCGGAGTGTACGGCCAACGGACCCGGCACGGCTGCCGCGCGCGCCCGACGGGCGCCCCGGGCGGGCCTCAGAGCTTGACGTGGGTGACGTCGATGTCGGCCAGGTAGTCGGGGCGGGACACCTTGTGGGCGTCCATCAGCTGCAGGCACTGGATCACGTAGCGGGCGCCGTTGAGGTTGAGCCCGTGGTGGCGGGTCAGCCGCTGGATGGCCTGCAGGGTGAGGATGTCGCGCTGCGAGTAGCGGCGCCGGTTGGTCGCCGTCCGGTGCGGCACGACCAGCCCGAGGTGCTCGTACATCATCAGCGTGCGCGGGTGGGTCTCGAGGATCTCCGCGGCGACGCTGATGGTGTAGATCGGCTTGTCGAGGCCGACCTGGGCCGAGGTGGGGACTGCTGCAGGGGCGACGGTCACGGGATGCTCCCTGTCCATCGCGCGGCTGCGTGGCTGTGGCGGATCAGTGGCGGTGGACATCGGTGGGGGTAGAAAACGCTCGCTAGTATACGGCCGCATTTCTGATACAGCGCCCTGGCGTAACACTTCTTTTGCGCGCCCACCCAGGTTTTCTCAGACGGTCATCGCGGCGTAACCCAGGGGGTCGGGCCCCCGTTTGCCCCTGTGCCCCCGGCCGCAGCCGCCTGGGCCCATCCCTTCCCCCGACCTTCACCACCTCGAACCCACACCTGGAGGAGCGCGATGATCCAGCCGGACGGACGCGCGTCGCTCGACGTCCGTGAGCGCTACCTGCACCGCCGCAGCCGCCGCCGCCTCGCCTTCGGCGACCGTGGCGTGGTCGCGATCTGGATCGGCCTGGCCACCCTGGTCGCCTGGCTGTTCATCGCCGGATTCGCCGGCCTCACCCACTAGGGGCCGCCCGGACCCTCACCGGGCCTGGAGGCGCTCGACCAGCTCGGTGAGCGTCTCGGCCCACGCCTCGGGCCCCGGGAGCTGCCACTCGGCAGCCTCCATCAGCCCCGGCGGCGCCTCCGCGGCGTCGCCCACCGCCACGCCCACGGCGTGCTCCAGCCCCGCCGCCAGGCGCAGCATGGGCAGGTCGCCGACGTCGTCGCCGGCGATGCACAGCGCGGCGTCCCTCCAGCGCCCCCGGCGCACGTCGGCCACCGCGTCGGCCTTGGTGCGCTTCAGCGGCACGCGCAGCTCGGCGACCATCTTGCCGGGCACCACCGCCAGCTCCCAGCGGGCCGCCACCTCCGCGGCCAGCTCCTGGGCGCAGGCGTTGCTCCCCGGCCGCTCCAGCCCGCGGGTGTGGATGACCACGCCGCAGCGCTTGCGCTCCAGCCGCGCCCCCGGGCAGCGCCCCTCACGCAGCGCGTGCTCCAGCTCGGCGTTGGCCGCCTCCAGCGCGGGCAGCCAGCGCTCCGCGGCCGCCACCACCGTGGAACCGCCGTCGCCGCGGCGCCGCTCCAGCCCGTAGTTGCCGGAGACGACCGCCTCGGGGCCGAGCACGATGCGCCGGTAGACGTCGTCGCTGTCGCGCGCGGTGATCAGTGCCACCCGCGTGGGGACCTGCGCGTCACGCCCGGTCGAGGCGCCGCGCCGCGACAGCCAGGCCAGCGCCCGCTCCGCCGCCGGCAGGGCGTGCACCTCGCCGGGACGGCTGCGGATCGGCGCCACCGAGCCGTCGAAGTCGGTGCAGAGCAGCAGCGCGCCGCACTGCAGCGCGGTTTGCGTGATCAGCTCGGCGAGCTGATGCGGTGTGGTCGGACGCGCCCGGGTCGACGGGAGCACTGCCTGGTCACTCATCGATGCCTCAGTCGATCAGCTCGCGCAGGTCCTGGAGCTGCGACGTGATCCAGCGGGTGATGTCGTTGGCGCGCACCGTGTCGCGGATGCGCTCGGCGCGGGCCTTGCGCTCGGTCTCGTCCATGATCAGGCCAAGGTAGAGCGCCTCGGCGGTGGCGTCGACGTCGAAGGGGTTGATGGTCAGCGCCAGCTCGCCCAGCTCCTCGTGCGACCCCGCGTTCTCACTGAGCACCAGCACGCCGTTGCGCCGGTTGACCAGCGGGCCCTCCTTGGCGACCAGGTTCATGCCGTCGTAGATGGGGTTGACCAGCATCACGTCGAACGACTTGTAGCCGGCCACCGCCTTGTGGATGTTCTCGTCGACCTCGAGTCGAATCGGCATCCAGCCGCGCACCGAGAAGCGCCGGTTGATGCGCGCGGCGACGGTGACGATGGAGCCGAGGTAGGCGCGATAGTCGTCGATGTCCTGGCGAGTTTCTTGCAGATATGCCCAGAACTGCACGCGTCCGTGCAGCTCGTGATGGGCTTCGAGCATACGCTCGTAGGCGAGGAAGCCGCGCACGATGTTCTTCGACAGGTCGGTGCGGTCCACGCGCAGGATCAGGTACTCGGGACGCCACGAGGCGATCTGCTCTTCTTCCTTCAGCGTCTCGGGATGTCGCGCCAGGCTGTCGAACTCGGCGATGTCGACGCTGATCGGGTAGTTGCGCACCCAGATGGGACGGCCTTCGTAGAACACCGTCTGCTCGCGGTAGTCGACGGCGAGGCCCATGTTCTCCTCGCAGGTGAGCAGGAAGTTGCGCACGTCGCGACGCGTCTGGAAACCGATGATGTCGTTGCCGAGGATGCCCTGCATGATGCCGTCGCGCATCCGCTTGGGCAGGATCTTCCAGTACTGCGCGGTGGGCCAGGGGATGTGCACGAACTGCTGGATGCGCGCCGTGGGCAACTGGGCGCGGACCATCTGCGGGACGCCGTAGAGCTGGTAGTCCTGCACCATGACCAGGGTCGGTTTGTCGCTTCGCTGCGCCTCGGCGACGACGCGGTCGGCGAAGAGCTGGTTGACCCGCTGGTAGCCGTCGCGCCAGGCGCGCTCGGTGCCGGCGTCGAGCACAGGCTCGCGGCCCAGGTCCCACAGGTAGTGCTGGATGAACCAGAGCAGCGGGTTGCTGATGACGTTGTAGTAGAGGTCGTAGGCCTCGGGCTCGGGCTCGACGAAGGCGACCCGGTAGCGGGTGCCGTCGTCGGCCTGCAGCTCGGCTGCCTCGCCGGCGGCGGCGCGCCCGGCGAGGCAGCGGTCCTCGTCGTTGCGCGCCGCGGCGACCCAGACGGCATCGGTGGCGATGGCCAGCGAGCTCATCGCCGTCACCAGGCCGCCGGCGCCGCGCACCAGCCTCTCCGGCGTGCCCCGGATGGGGTCGGCGCGCTGCAGGCTGAGGGGAGCCCGGTTGGCGACGATGATCGGCTGGACGTGCCGCAGCAGCCGGCGCGTGTACGCCTCGATTGCGAGCAGGGTTGCCTCTCCTCGACCGGTCGCGCGGCGGCGGGCGGGCATCACAGTGGTTCTGCCGCCGCCTAGGTCCGACGCCCATCATGCTACCAACTCGGCACGGTGCAGGTGGGGCCGAGGGTGAGCCTCGGGCAGGTGGTTGACATGTGGGTGTCTAGGGTGGAAAATCCTACAATGCTACTGTTGGATAATCACCCTTCAGTCCACTACCAGAGGCGAGGAGACCACCGGACATGCTGTGCGACGCCATCCGCGACATCGACAAGGCCGTCCGCCTCGACCGCGAGGAGAGGGAGCGCCGCGCCGCCATGCGGGCGTCCTTCCAGCGCGCCGAGGGCTACATGTGGCAGGTCGAGGAGCTGCTCGAAGAGGGCAGCGACCAGGTGCCCGACCCGCTGGTCACAGAGATCGCCCGCTTCGTGCGGCCGTACAGCCGCCGTCTCGCCCGCATGCTCACGCGTGACCCCGAGCGCAACCCCGTCCAGGCGCTCGACGTGCTGTTCGACGTGCAGGAGCGCATCCAGCGCCAGACCATGGCGCGGCTGGGGGTGACCGAGGCGCTGGCCTCCTGAGGTCCGCGCTTGTGCAGAGGGGCGGGGGCCCAGGGGGTCGGGCTGGCATGATTGACGCAGTGCGTCTCACAGCCAGCAGCAACGTCGACGTCTCGCCGGCCGAGCTGTTCACCATCGCCTCGGACCTGCGCAACCTGCCCGTGTGGTGGATCGAGCACCTCAGCGCCACGGTCACCTCCCCGGCGCAGCGGGCCCGGGACGCCGTCTACGAAGTCCGCTACCGGCTGCCCATCGGCCTGGTGGTGAGCGCCACCTGCACGGTGGTGGCCGTGCGGGCGCCGCGCTCGATCACCTACATCTGGGACGGCTGGGGCATCCGCATGGCGGTGGGGCAGCAGTTCGCGCCGGCGCGGTCGGGCTGCCGCACGACGCTGGTGGCCGACCTGGCGGTGAGCTCGCGGCTGCGGCCGCTCAGCGCCCTGCTGGTGCGGGTCATGGGCGCGACGCTGGGCGAGGAGATGCAGCGGGCCCTGGCGACGCTGGCGGAGGTCGCCTCGGCGCGGGCGATCGTGGCTCGGGCGCCGGCCGAGCGCGGTGAGCCGCGGCGGGGGCGCGGACGGGCGGTGGCGGCGCGGGAGGGGGAGCTGGGGGGCTGAGGGCTGCGGGGCGCCCGGAGGTTGCGCCTGGACGCGCAACAGCCCGGAGGCCGCGGCCGCTCGACGGGGACCGTGCGCTCCGGGCTGCTGCGTTTGCCGGGATGGACGCCTCGCGGGCGTCAGGCGTCAGGCGCTGCGGCGGCGGGTGCGCGGCGCGCTGCCGCGGGCGGTCCTGGTGGTGCGCCGGGCGCCGCTCGCCGCGGTGCGGGCGGTGCCGCGCGTGCTCGTCGCGGCGGCGCGCCGTCCCTTGCCGTCCACGGCCGTCTCGCGCTCCAGCCGCTGGAAGAAGCGCGCCCAGTCACTGGCCGGCCGGTGCAGGACGCCGAGCACGCCCCGGCTCACCGTGCCGACCACGTCGTCGCGGCGGGCGCGACGGCGCAGCAGGCGCACATAGGCGACCAGCGCGCGCTCGGGAAGGGCGCTGACCTCGTCGACCACGTCCTCGGCCACCTCGGTGATGACGTCGTTGACGTCGCTGCCGCGGCGGCGGGCGCGGCCGGCCGAGCGGCGCGGGCGGGTGACGGTGTCGAGGGCCAGCGAGGCACCCCCGACGACGGTGTCCAGAGCGGTTTCGCCGGCTTTGCCGACGACGGTGAGGTCGGCCATTGGGATACCTCCATGCGCGTGCAATTTTCGTGACACGACAGCTATCAATTTAGCGCATTGCGTCAGAGCGCGTCAAGGCGTGGCGACGGGCGAGAATGCGCGGGCGATGGTCGAGTACACCGTGCCGGTCGACGGGCTGACGCTGTCGGTGCGCGACCACCCCGGGGAGGCGCCGCCGGTGGTGGCACTGCACGGGTTGGCGTCGAACGCGCGGTGGTGGGACCTGGTCGCCCCGCTGCTGCAGCCGCGGCGGGTCGTCGCGGTCGACCAGCGCGGGCACGGGCGCAGCACGCGCCCGGAGTCGGGCTACGACTTCGACGCGGTGGTGGGCGACCTGCGCGGGCTGGCGGGCGCGATGGGGCTCGGGCCATGTGTGGCGATGGGGCATTCATGGGGGGCATCGGTGGCCCTGGCGTGGGCGGCCGCCGATGCTGCGGGGGTGCGGGCGGTGGTGTGTGTCGACGGTGGCGTCGGCGACCTGCGCGGGTTCTTCGGGGCGACCTGGGAGAAGGCGGCGGTGGCGATGCGTCCGCCGGAGCTGCGCGGCATCGAGGAGTCGACGCTGTCGTCGTGGGTGGCGCGCTCGGGGTTGGCGGGGGACGGCGATCCCGCCGCGGCGGTGCACGCGTTGCGCGGCAACTTCGAGGAGGCGGCGGGCGGGGGGCTGCGCCCGCGGCTGTCGGTGGAGCGGCACATGCAGATCGCGTACGCGCTGTACCACCTCGACAGTGCGGCGCTGTACGCGCAGGTGCGGGTGCCGGTGCTGTTCGTCCTGGCGACGCGCGGCGGAGTTGCCGGTGCCGACCCGCGCGCGGCTGCGGTCGACGCGGCGCTGGCGGTGCTGCCGGCGGGGAGTGGTGTGCGCTGGGTGGACGGGGGACATGACTTGCCGGTGCAGCGGCCGCGTGAGGTTGCAGGGGCGGTGAGCTCGTTCCTGGCGGGTCTCGCGCTCTAGGCGGTTGTTCGGGGCGGTTCGGCGTGCTGACCGGGTGGTCAGTCCATCGTGGAAAGCAACGATCGCCACGAAGTGACGCGCGGGTCGTCGCGACGTTTGTGCGACCGCAACTTGCGCAGGCATTTGCCGTTTTGCTAGCGTTGCGGCAGATAGACAAACGGGTGTACTGGGGCTGACGATGCGGTCTTGCCGCCCCAGTGGTCACGTTGGCGGCCGTGTGGTGACCGGTCCAGATTCTCTTTGGCGTGCCCGCTTTTCTCGACAAGGAAGGGAGAACCCTGCCCCGTGGGTCCTGTGCATTTCACCGACGGCTTCGACAGGCCGGACACCATCGCGTTGGGGCTCGACGCACCGCGGCTGATCACCGTCGTGGTCGGCGCGCTGTCGGTGTACGCGGTCATGCAGACGCCGCTGCCGATGGCATTGCGCGTCGGTGTTGCGGTGCTGCTTGCGCTGGTGAGCGCGGTGCTCGGCTGGGCGCGCTACGCGGGGCGACCGGTGGCGACCTGGGCGTGGCTGGCGATGCGCTTTGCGTTGTCGCCGCAGTCGGGAGGCGGTGTGGTGCAGCATGTCGCTGCGCCGGTGGCCGTTCCGGTTGTGGCGGAGGCCTCGCCGGAGCCTGCGGTCGCTCCGGTTGAGGACGGCGTGCCCGTGTGGGCGCGGTGGCTGGATTTCGAGACCGAGCCGGCCGGTGTGGCGCCCGACACGGTGGAGATTGCGCGCGAGACGCCGCTCGTCGTGGTGATGGACCACGCGCCCGGTGAGCCGCCCCCAGAAGCCGACGATGCCGCGGGCCGGGTGCACGACCTCGCGCCCGAGCCCACCGCGGCGCCCGGCGCCGACGTCCTGCAGTTCCCAGGTGCGCGCCCCCACCTCGCGCCGCCGCCCGAATCTCCACCGCCGGCAGCACCCGTACCGATGGCCGACCCGCCACCGGCACCGGTTTTCGTCGGCGCCCCGCGGCGCATCACCTTCTTCTCCCTCAACGGCGGCTCCGGCCGCACCACACTTGCCACCGAGGTCGCCTGCGTCCTCGCCGCGCGCGGCCGCCACCTCGCCCCCGACGCCACCGTGCGCCCGCTCGACGTCGCGCTCCTCGACCTCGACCTGCGCAGCGCCACCGTCGCGGTGCGCCTCGGCATCCCCCAGCCGACGCTCGCAGACTACGTCACCCGCGGCGCCGACCCCGCCCGTCTCGACGACTGCATGGTCCGCCATCACAGCGGCGCGCGCGCATTGCTCGGCATGCCCAAGCCGGTCGCCTCCGGGCCGGGCGCACTGGAACCCGCGCGCGTCGCCGAGATCGTCCACCACCTGGAGCGCGACGGCGCGCACTTCGTGATCATCGACGTCGCCGCCGACCTCGGCGCCGTGACCACCTGGGTGCTCAGCGCTGTGCACGACATCTTCGTCGTGCTCACGCCCACGGCCAGCGGCGTGCAGGACGCCTACCGCACCACCGCAGCCCTGCGCCGCCTCGGTCTCGGCCACAAGCTGCGCTACGTCGTCAACCGCGCGCGCAGCAACGTCGACCTCGACGAGGTGATGGGCGACCTCGGCGGACGCATCGCCGCGGTGATCCCCGACGACCCCGCCGTCGAGGACGCCGAGAACGAGCACCGCATCACCGCCCTCGAAGGAACCGGCGGCGCGGCAGCGGCGCTGCACGACCTCGCCGCGCTGCTCTACCCGTCACTCAGCGCCGCACCCCGCCGCACGCGCATGTCGTGGCTGCCCTGGAGACGCCGTGCCGGTTGACAGCGTCACCGCCTCCGAGGAGCTGCTGCGCAACGTCCGCGCCCGGCTGACACTGGAGCTCGACCCGTCGGTCGCCAACCCCTTCTCCACCGTGCCGGGCCGCCGCGAGCTGATCCGCGACGCCATCCGGCGCACCCTGCTCGACCTCGACGCCCCGTCGACCCACGACCAGCTCGTCGACGAGCTGTACGACGAGCTGGTCGGCCTCGGCCCGCTGCAGTCGCCGCTCGCCGACCCGCAGATCACCGACATCCTGGTCAACCGCCACGACGAGGTCTACGTGGAGCGCAACGGCCGCCTGGAGCACACCTCGATCCGCTTCCGCGACCAGGCGCATCTCGAACAGGTCATCGCTCGCATCGTCGCGCTGGTCGGTCGCGAGATCAGCGTGGACAAGCCGCTGGTCGACGCGCGCATGGTCGACGGCAGCCGCGCCAACGCGGTCTACGCGCCGGTCGGCGGACCGACGCTCTGCATCCGCAAGTTCAACCGCCTGCGCCTGTCGCTCCTCCCCGACCGCACGCGCGACGGCGACGACTGGGTGTCGCGCGGCGGCATGAGCCGTGAGATGGCGCAGTTCCTCGACTCGATGGCGAGAGCGCGCGCCACCATCCTTGTCGCCGGGGCCACCGGCGCGGGCAAGAGCACCCTGCTGCGCTCCATCGTCGACGCCTTCCCGCTCCACGAACGGGTGGTCACCATCGAGGACACCGCCGAGCTGGAGCTCGACAACCCGCACTGGGTCCGCCTCGAATGCGTGCACCACCACGAGCTCGGCGGCAACGACACCAGCGCGCGCCGTCTCGATGTGGCCGACCTTGTCCAGAACGCGCTGCGCATGCGTCCCGACCGGCTGATCATCGGCGAGGTGCGCAACAGCCGCGAGGCCTACCACACCCTCGAAGCGCTCAACACCGGACACGACGGCAGCGCCACCACCATCCACGCCAGCAGCGCCGCCGACGCGCTGTCGCGGCTGGAGCTGCTGGTCGGCCGCAGCTTCGGGCAGCTCACCCCGCGCGAGATCCGCGGCTACATCGCGCGGGTCATCGACGTCATCGCCGTCGTCTCGCGCCTCGCCAGCGGACGCCGCTGCGTCATGGAGATCAGCGAGCTGGCCGGGGTCGACGGCGACCGCTACGACCTGCGCCACGTCTTCACCACCGACGTCGACCACGACCGTGGCGCGGCGGTCCCGGTCTTCCGTCCCGCCACGCAGTACCGGCCGGCGCAGCGCCTGACGCGCAAGCTGGAGCTGGAGGGACTGCTGTGGATCTCCTGATCGCCGTGGTCGCCGCGGCCGCGGTGCTGCTGCTCGGCGTCGCCACCGCGCCGGGCCGCCACGACGCAGCGCGGCCACCACGCGGCTCACTGCTCGACCGCGCCGTGCAACGGCAGCGCGTGCGCCTGCGGGCGGCTCGGCTCAACGTCGACGCGCGGCGGTTCACGCTGCTCTGCCTGGCCACGCCTCCGTTGCTGGTGCTCGCGGGTCTGGTGCTCGGCTCGCCGGTGGTGGCGGTGGTGGGTGGATCCGCAGGGTTCGCCGTGCCTCGCCTGTACCTCGACGCGCTGGTGCGCGCCCAGCGGCGGCGCACCGAGGCCGAGGCGCCGCGGCTGGTCCAGGTGATCCTGGCCAGCCTCGCCTCGGGCAGCACCTACCTCGAAGCGCTGCAGGAGGCGCGCGGCCGCGCCGCCGACCGCTGGCTGCGCGACGACCTCGACCACGTCGTCGCCGAGTTTCACCTCGGCGTCCCGCTGGAGCGCTCCATCGTCGAGGTTCGCTCGGCCACCGCCGGCCGCAACCTCGCCCTGATCTGGGACAACCTGGCCATCTGCATCGCCAACCGCATCCCGGCGGCGCGCGCCAAGGGGCTGTTCGTCGAGCTGGCCTCGACGGTGCAGTTCAACGTCCAGGTGCAGCAGGAGGTGCGCGCCCGCACCTCGGGACAGCGGGCGCAGATCTGGCTGCTGGCGCTGATCGTCCCCGGTCTCTTCCTCTACCTGCGCGTGCTCGACAGCAGCCTCTTCGACGTGCTCGACGCCACCACGCTGGGCCGCTGGGTGCTGATGCCGGTCGCGGTGTTCCTCGAAGTGCTCGGCATCGTGCTGAGCTTTCGATTCGCGCGCGTGGAGCTGTAGGACGATGCTCGCCTCGCTCTGCGCCGTCGCCGCCGTCCTCTGCCTCGCCGCCGCGCTGCCCGCGCGACGGCGGCGCGCGCTGCCCGTCGAGCTCGCCCGCGTCAGCACCATGGACGCACGCGAGGCCGCACGGCATCGCGACGCGCAGCGACCGCCGTGGGAGCGCATGCTGCAACCCGCGGTGGCCATCGTCGCCACCCGGCTGCGCCCCACCTGGGCAGGGCTCGGCGACGACGACCTGCGCCGCGCCGGCATCGACGTCGATCGCTTCGGCGTTGCCGAGCTGCTCACCGTCAAGGTGCTCGGCGGCATGTCCGGGCTGGCTGCGGGGCTGGCCCTGGCGGCGCTCGCCCCCGGCGCGGCGATCCTGTTGCCCGGCCTCGCATTCGGCGGCTTCGTCGCGCCCAGCGTGGTGGTGACGCGGCGGCGCGCTTGGCGACAGGCGCGCATGCTGCGCGAGCTGCCCGACCTGGTCAGCCTGCTCAAGGCCTTCGTCGGTGCGGGCATCCCGCTGGAGCAGGCGCTGCACCTGATCAGCGCGCAGCTCGCCGGTGCGTCGCAGAGCAACCTGCTCGCCGCCGAGGTGCGCCGCGCGCTCAGCGACTACGGCCTCGGCATGTCGATCGACGAGGCGCTGCACGCCATGGCAACGCGGACCGGCGTGCCCGAGCTGGAGATGCTCGCGGCCGCATTGTCACAGGCGAAGCGACAGGGCGCGGGCATGGAGCGCGTCCTCCGCGACCAGGAGACGATCGCCCGCATGCAGCAGCGCAACCGTGCGCTGGCGGCGGCGTCGCGGGTCAGCACGCGACTGGTGGGCGTGCTGGTGATGGTGTACCTGCCCGAGTTCCTGGTGCTGATCCTGGCACCGCTGTTCTACGGCATCTTCCTGCGCGCATTCGGCTAGACAACACGGAGCAAACCCGATATGGAACGCGATCCCCGGCAGACCGGACAGTCGACGCTCGAATGGGTGATCGGCGCGGCGATCATCCTCAGCACGCTGGCCGCCGCGGTGCTCGCCTGGAACCAGGGACTCGCCCACAAGATCGGCGACCTCGTCCAGCAGGTCACGCGCTGAAGGCGATGCGTACTTGCAGGCGCGCGCACCGCTTCAGGCAGCGGGGACAGGAGACGCTGCAGGCGATCCTCGTCGTGGCCCTGGTGCTGCTGCCCATGCTCGTCGCCATCCTCACCTTCGCCACTCTGGTGCACGCGTCGATCGCAACCCAAGCGGCGGCCGCGACCGGTGCGCGCGCCGCCGGAGTCGCGGGCGAGTTCGGCCCCGACCAGCTCGACGCCGTGATGGCCGCATTGCGTTCCAACGACGTCGACCCGACGGCGTGCGTCATCGCCAGCAGCTCGGGGACGGTGCGGCTCGACCAGCCGATCAGCGTCACCGTGCGCTGCCCTGAGCACGTCGGCATTCCCTTCCTGTTCGAACGCGACGTGCAGCTCGGCGCCACGGTGGTCGGCCGCGGCGAGGTGAACCGATGACAGGCCGTGCGCGCCGCTCGCGCCAGCGTGGCTCGTCGGTGCTGTACGTCGTCGTGCTCAGTCCGATACTGCTGCTCAGTCTCGCCCTGGCAACGGAAGTCGGCGGCCTGCAGATGCAGAAGGAGCGGCTGCGCAGCGCGCTCGACCAGTCCACGGTGGTCGCCGCGGCGGCGGCGGCGCGCGCGGGCAGCGCAGCCGGCATCGACGAGGCCCGCGCCGTCGCGGTGATGCGCGAGGTGCTCGCCGAGAACCTGTCGCCGCTGTCGTCCGCGTTTGCGGATGCGAGCGCATTCGGCATCGCTCGCGATGCCGACGTGGCGGTGGTGACCGACGTGCCCGCACCCGACCCCTTCGACTCCTCCGCGATGGTCCGCCACCCGAGCATCGAGGTGCGCGTGCACGTTCCGCTGCACACGGGCCTGTTCGGCGTCGCCGGACTGCCATCCGTGGAAACGCTGACCCTGACCTCCAGCGCCGCCCTGCGCGAGACCGGCGCGTGACCCCATCCCCGACACGGAGCCCAGCCCGATGAGACGCACCATCTACCTCAGCCTCTTCCTGCTTCTCGCCCTAGCGGCGGGGACGCTGACGCTCCGCGCACAGCGAACCGTCGCCGTTCTGGTGGCCACCCACGACGTTCGCGCGAGCCAGCAGGTCGCCGCCGGTGACGTGGAGGTGCGGCGCGTCCACGCCGACAGCGTCCCCACGGACGCACTGGCGACAACGGACGACGCGGTCGGCAGCTACGTCGCCTGGCCGCTCACCGCGGGTGAGCCGGTGCTCTCGCGCATGGTGCGGCGCGAGCGGTCGGGCATCGCCCTGACGGCGGCGATCACCGTCCCCGACGGCTACCGCGCCGTGGCCGTGCCGGTGCAGCCGGCCGGGGCGGTGGGCGGCATGCTGTCGCCCGGCGACCACGTCGACGTGTACGCCACGCCACTCGCGGGCCATGGCGCTGCCAATGCCCAAGCGGGAGCAAACAGTGGCAGCCTCGACGCCGCAAGCCCGGCCGCGGCGGTGCTCGGCCGCGACCTGCTCGTCCTGCAGCTTCGCACCGACCAGGGACAGCCGCTCGACGGCAGCGCCGACCAGTCGGTGCACGGGCTCAACTTCGGCGCCGGCAAGCTGGGCAGCGTGGTCATCGCCGTTCCCGCCGACGACGTGCCGAGGTTCGCGAGCGCGGCCGCGTCGGACAGCATCTTCCTCGCCCTCAGCGTGGGCTGATGCTCGCCCGCCTGTCCTCGCCCGCGGTCGACGTCCCGCGCGTCGACGGTGCATATGTGCACCGGACGGACGGCTGCGTCGCGAGCGTCGTCGAGTCGGGCGACGTCGACGTCACCGCGCTCGACGCCGCGCGGCACGGCGTCGCGGTGGCGGCGTTCGCGCGGCTGTGCCGCACCCTCGACTGCCCGTTGCAGATCGTCGTGCAGGTGCGCCGCTGGGTCGACGGCGACGACGCTGCCGTCCCGTGCGCATCCGACGCGCCCTCACTCGCGCACACACTGCGCGGCGCGAGCGCGGCGTACCGCCGCCGCATGCTGGAACGGCGGCCCGCGTTCCGCCGCTCCATCCTCTTCGTGCCCAGCGCCGGAAGCACCGACGACCTCGACCGCGCCATCAGGCTCGTCCTCGACGCGCTGCGCACCGCGGGCGTCGGCGGCACCGTGCTCCACGACAGCACACTGCGCGCCCGGCTTGGCGAGGCAATGTGCACTCGCCACGTAGTCCACGACGGCGATGCGCCTGCGTTGCCACCATGGTCGCGCGGACGCACTCACGCACTCGCCGGGAACGCACACCTGCGCGCGGTCGTCCTGCGCCGCCTCCCGGGCGTCGCCGTCGAGCCCGGCTGGCTGGCGCCGCTCCTCGACGTGCGCGCCGAATGCGACATCAGCCTGCACATCACACCGGTCGGCGTCGGTGACGCCATGTCCACCTTGGGCCGGCGCCTGCGCACACTGCGCGCCGACCAGCTCGTCGAGCTCGACCGCGAGTCCTACGGCGACGCGACCCTGGAGGCGGGCGTCGGCAGCGCCCTCGACCTGCGCTCGCGACTGGCCCGCAACGAGGGACGCGCGGCGCGCATCTCGCTGGTTGCAGTCGCTCGTGGCCAGAACATCGAGGCGCTCGACGCCGCCACCGAAGCCCTGCGCACCGCCGCAGCCGCAACGCTCGCCCACTGCGAGCTCGCCCACCTGCAGCACCTCGAAGCCGCGGCCTCCGCGTGGCCCGCCGGCCGCGACCTGCTCGACGCCACCAAGCTGGTCGACACCACCGCGCTGGCCACCTGCATCCCCTGGACCAGCAGCACCTGCGACGACCCCGGCGGCTACGCGCTCGGCGCGTCCACCACCACCGGCACGCCCATCCGCGTCGCCCCCTTCGACACCACGCATCACGGCAACGCCAACATCGCGGTG
Organism: Candidatus Angelobacter sp.; assembly: GCA_035569495.1. GTDB lineage: Bacteria > Chloroflexota > Dormibacteria > Aeolococcales > Aeolococcaceae > DASRDZ01. The sequence continues at coordinate 296,345 of DATMMX010000011.1, forward strand.
ATCGCCGCGTCAGGGCAGGGCAAGAGCTACGCCATCGGCGCGCTGGTGCTCGAAGCCGCGGCGCGCGGCGTGGGCAGCGTGATCATCGACCCCGAGGGCGAGTACGAGCGCGTCGTCCGCGCCCTGGGCGGCGACTACGCAACCCTCGCGCCCGGCTGCGCCACCTCGCTCAACATCTTCGACGTCGGCGGCGACCAGCGCGCGGACACCGTTGCCGCCGTGGTCGAGCTGATCGCCGTGCTCTGCGGTGGCAGCCTCGACGAGGTCGAGCGCGCCCACGTCGACGCCGCGGCCACCGCGGCCATCAGCACAGCGAGCAGCCAGAGCCGCATCCCCGTCCTCGGCGACTGCCTCGACTCGCTCACCACCACCAGCCCGCGCGCCGCGCTGGTGCTGCGTCGCTTCTGCACCGGGCCGCTCGGCGAGCTGTTCAACCGGCCCACCTCCGCGCGGCTGGACGCGCAGGTCGTCGGCGTGTCACTGCGCGACCTCGCCGCCGAGCTGGTCCCCGCCGCGACGCTGATCGTCGCCGAGTGGCTGTGGTCGCTGGTGCGTCGAGACCGCCGTGAGCGCCACGTGGTGTTCGACGAGGTCGGCCTGCTCTGTGCCCATCCGCCGCTGCGCACACTGCTGGTCCAGCTCGCGCGGCGGTGTCGCAAGTACGGCGCCTCGCTGGTCGTCGCCACCCAGAACGCGGGTGACCTGCTGGCCACGCCCGAGGGAACGGTGGTCGCCACCAACCCGGCGATCGTCCTGCTCGGCGGCCACCGCGGTGCGGAGACGGCGCGCATGGAGGAGGCGTACGCGCTGACCACCGCGCAGCGCCGCTTCCTGGAGAGCGCGGGACGCGGCGACTTCCTGCTCCTCGCCGGAGCGAGACGGCTGCCGGTCCACGTCGAGGTGTCGCCGCTGCACCACGCGCTGCTCACCGGCCAGCCCATGGGGCGGGCGGAATAAGATGTGCGGCCACGCCGGACGCCCAAGGGAGGCAGCGCACCGCCGATGGCCATGCAGACCGAGTTCACGGTCATCCTCGAAGACCGTCCGGGCACCGCCGCGCTGGTCGGCGAGACGCTGGGGCGCGCGCAGGTCAACATCGACGGGCTCAGCCTCTTCACCAGCGGCGGGGTCGCCATCCTCCACGTGATGGTCGCGCCCCAGGAGGTCGAGCAGGCGCGCACCGCACTGCAGACGGCGCGGATCGACCTGCACGGCGAGCGCCCCGTCTGGGTCTCCCAGCTCGCCGACCGCCCGGGCGAGATGGGCCGCCTGCTCCACGTCCTCGCCGACGCCGACGTCAACTGCGACCTGCTCTACCTCGACGCCCACGGCCGCCTGGTGATCGGCGCCGAGGACATGGAGTCGGTCTCGCACCTGCTGAGCTGATCGCACGCATTGGTGCGGGTGGCGGCGCGGGTCTACCGAGGCTTCGACGACATCCTCATGGCGCTGACCGGTCTGGCCGCGGGCTGGTGGCTGCACCACCGGCCTCTGCGCGACGAACCAGCTCGATCACGTCCGCAGGGGCGGTGCGCAGCGAGCCGGCGTTGAAGGGCGGCTGCGGGTCGTACTCGATGGAGAGCTGGATCGCCTGAGCGACGCGCTCACCGGCGAGCCGGGCCGCCAGGAGCAGTGCCATGTCGATCCCCGCCGACACGCCCGCCGCGGTGATCACCCTCGCCTCCTCGACGACCACCACCCGCCGCTCGACCGGCACCGCGCCGAGGCTGCCCAGCAGCTCCATCGCCGCCCAGTGGGTGGTCGCCTCCAGCCCGGTGAGCACGCCCGCGGCGGCGAGCACCAGCGACCCGGTGCACACCGAGGTGGTCCACCGCGAGGTCTGATGCACGGCCCTCACCCAATCGACCAGCGGCCCACCGGCGAGCAGGGCGCGGGTGCCGAAGCCGCCGGGCACAACGACGATCTCCGGCGCCCTCACCTCCGACAGGGCCGCGTCCGCCACCAGGGCGAGCTGGCCGTTCTCGGTGCGGTACTCGCCGGGTCGCTCGGCGACGAAGCGCACCGTCGTCCCGGGCAGGCGGCTGAGCACCTCGTAGGGCCCGACGGCGTCGAGCGCCGTGATCCGGTCGAAGATGGGGATGGCGACGTCCATGCTGCTACTCTCCCACGCCGCAATGACCGCGAGCGACTGGGACGGCAGCACCTACCACCGCGTCAGCGGGCCGCAGCTCGGCTGGGGCCGCAAGGTGCTCGCCCGCCTCGACCTGCGCGGCGACGAGACGGTGATCGACGCCGGCTGCGGCTCGGGCCGGCTCACCGCCGAGCTGCTCGACCGCCTGCCCGGCGGCCGGGTGATTGCCGTCGACGCCTCGCCGAGCATGCTGAAGGTCGCCGCCCGCGAGCTGGAGCGCTTCGGCGACCGGGTCGAGCTGGTCCACTCCGACCTGCTCGCCCTCGACATGGACCGGGTCGCCGACGTGATCGTCAGCACCGCGACCTTCCACTGGGTGCTCGACCATCCCGCTCTGTTCGCCCGCCTCCACAGCGCGCTCAGGCCGGGCGGCCGCCTGCTCGCCCAGTGCGGCGGCGACGGCAACCTCGACCGCATCCGCGGCCGCGCCCGCCGCCTCCTCGAGGCCGAGCCCTTCGCGCCGCACATGGCCGGGTTCACCCCGCCCTGGGAGTACGCCGACCCGCAGACCACCGCGCAGCGCCTCACCGCAGCGGGCTTCACCGAGGTCAGCACCGGCGCCGAGGACGCCCTCACCGTGCTCGACAGCGAGCCCGCCTACCGCGAGTTCCTGGCCACCGTGATCATGCGCCCCTACCTCGACGCGCTCCCCGACGACCGGCTGCGGACGCGCCTGCTCGACGCCATGTCCGCGGAGGCGCGGACCGACGACCCGCCCTGGTCGCTCGACTACCGCCGCCTCAACATGGACGCCCGGCGACCCGCCTGACCCGGCAGGGGAGGCGAAGGTGATAGCGCCGCTTGGGGGTTGTCCCCAGCGTTATCCACACAATCCACTGCCCGTCCCACGTCTTTCCACTCCCCCACGGCGCGGGAAAAAAGGTGAGAACGCCGCTATCCCGTGGTCGTCTACTGGCCGCCGGACGAGTCGGGGGCGATGCCCTCGGACGGCGGCGAGGGCGACGCCTCCTCCGCAGCCAGCTCGATCTCGGCCGCCTCTTCGCGGACACGGACCGGGGCGATCTTGACCACCACCTCGGACGGGTCGGCGTGCACCAGGGCGACGTTCTTGGGCAGCTCGATCTCGCCGAGGGTGATCGACTGGTCGACCTCGGTCAGCCCGCTGACGTCGACGGTGAGCTGGGCGGGCAGGTCACCCGGCAGCGACTCGACGCGCACCGTCGAGATCACCTGCTGGATCTGGCCGATCCTGTCCCGAACCGCCGGCGACTCGCCGACCACGATCACCGGGACCTCCGAGGTGATCTTCTCGCGCAGGTTGACCGCGAAGAAGTCGACGTGGAGCATGCGCCCGCTGCGCGGGTGGATCTGCAGGTCCTTGATCAGCGCCTTGCGCGCCGACTTCTGGCCCTCGACACGCAGGTCGACGAGGTGGGTGCGCCCGGCGTGATGCCAGGTGCGCTCCATCTCCTTGGCGTCGACGGTCAGCGCGACCGGGGCCACCTTGTGGCCGTAGAGCACGGCGGGGACACCGCCCTCGCGGCGCAGGTGATGCACGTGGCGTCCGGTTTCGCTGCGCGGGCGCGCGCTCAGGGAGATGCTGTCCATGGTTGTGGCCGTCCTTTAGCCGGGATGCGAAAGAGCTACGCGGTGGCCGTCTGGCCGAAGCGCTGGCGAACGAACTCGACCGCCTCGTCGAGGGAGGTGCCCGGCGTGAACACCTTCTCGACACCCATGTCGGTCAGAGTCTTGACGTCGTCGTCGGGGATGATGCCGCCGCCGAAGACCACGATGTCCTCGGCGCCCTTCTCCTTGAGCAGGCGCAGGATCTCGGGGAACAGGGTCATGTGCGCGCCGCTCAGGATGCTGATGCCGATGCCGTCGACGTCCTCCTGGATGGCGGTCTCGACCACCATCTCCGGGGTCTGGTGCAAACCGGTGTAGATCACCTCGACGCCCGCGTCGCGGAGGGCGCGGGAGATGACCTTGATGCCCCGGTCATGCCCGTCGAGCCCCACCTTGGCGGTGAGGATGCGGATCTTCCTGCCGGGCCCGGCGGACGCGTCAGCGCTGGTCATGGCTGGGCGATTCTATCGCCGTCGCCTGTTCTGGCCGCGAGGGAAGCAGCTCGCGGGTGCGCCGGGCGAGGGCTCGGGCGACGTCGCGGACCGGCTCGGGCGGCGGTTCGATGCCGGCCCCGCTGCCGCTGTGTGCGCCGGCCAGGGCGGCGGCGAGGCTGAGGGCGACGCTCAGGTCCTCGCCGTAGCTCAGCAGCTCCTCGAGCACGGCGGGCACGGTGGCGTCGGTGCGGACCAGCGCGGTGATGGCGATCTGCAGCGCCGCACCTGGGTCGGCGTCGCCGCGCAGTGGGGCGTCGTCGGGGAGCGGCTGGAGGCGATGGAGCAGGCCGCTGGGGGCCTCTTCGAGCAGCGTCTGGTGGAGGCGGGTGAGGCACCAGTCCAGATCGAAGCGGAGCAGGTCGGCGGCCAGCACGGCGGCGGCGACGGCGGTCATCGCCGTGCCCTCGTCGGCCTGGGCGAGCCGGGCGACGCGGTGGGCGCTGCGGCGCAGGGTGGGGCGGTCGGCGGGGGTGAGCAGGCCGTAGGCGAGCGCGGGGAGAAGGACGCCGGCCAGGCCGCTGGGCGGACGGGCGTCGAGGCTGCGAGTGCGCAGGTCGTCAGGGTCGTAGCCGCCGGTCGCCGCGGCCGATTCGGCGGCGGCGAGGAGCAGCGCGGCGCCGGTGGGCACACCCGCCTGGCGCTCGCCCTCGACCGCGCCGGCGAGGGCGGCGAGGATCCGGGCGTCGAGGTCCTCGACGACATATCTCATGCGGAGCAACGCTATCCTTTCGAGCCGTGTCGGTGTCCACCTCGACCGGTCAGCTGCTGGCCCGGGCCCTGCGGCGCAGCGCGCCGTCGATGACCCGGGCGGTGGTGTCGACCGTGCTCGACCCGCAGCGGCGGCGGGCGGTGGTGGAGGCGCTGGCGCGGTTCGAGCAGGGGGTGGCGCCGGTCGGGGCGGCGCGGCATCCGATGGCGCCGGCGGCGGTGCGGGTGGAGCGGACGCGCAGTCGCGGGCGGAGGTCCGAGGCGGAGCAGGTGGCGGTGACGATGTGGTTTGGGGAGGGGCCGGCGCTGCCGGCGGCGGGGGGGAGGTTTGGGCGAGGCGCCGTGCGCGTGGGGGCGGGGGTGGTCAGTGCGGCGGCGGTGGCGGCGGCGAGCACTCTGGTGACGCGGTGGGTGGAGAGGGAGCGGGTGCCGCGCGTTGTTGGCGGGGAATCCGCACGGCTTCACTGATTGGGTGCGGCTGAGGTCGTCCCTAGGGAAATTTTCCTGAGGGCTTTTGCCAGTTCAGTCCTGTAACCAGGCCATCAGTGTGGGCCCACGCCGCTTCCTGTCCGCGCGCGGAAGGGTGCGCAGGTTGCTGCCATCCGTGACCAATACGTCGCGGCTCACCGGGGTCATCGCGTCCCGGTAGGCCTGCTGGACGCGGCGGGCGAAGCGGTCGGCGCCGGGTGACGAGGCCGGGATGGCCAGCACCAGCGCCCGGTCGGGAACCCCGATGAGCACATCGCCCCCCGCGCGGTCGGCGAAGGCGCGCAGCACGTCGGGAACCAGCAACAGGCTGCTGGCGAAGAGCGGATCGCCCGCGTACTGCCAGCCGTCCCCCGGCACCCGCTCGGCGCTGCGCACGCGCTCGGCGACGGAGGCGAAGCGGGCGGCGGTGTTGGCGTCCGCCGCGGCGGCGACCGCGGCGCCGTCGAAGCCGCGCTGCTCCCACTCGCCCCGCGGGACGCCCCGCATGATCGCGCCGGGCAGCGCCTCGGCCACGAAGGCGACCAGGTCACCGCCGACGTCGCGGCGCAGCAGCTCGGCGGAGCGGCTCAGCTCGTCGAGGTACGAGCGGCTGCGCACACACCAGAGCACCCGCGCCGGCGAGAACCCGGCGCCCGGCGGCGGCTGCATCCGTCCTTCGACCGCGCGCACGAAGTCGGCGATCAACGACGAGGTGCGCTGCGGCTCGCGGACCACGGCGTTCTCCAGTGCCGCCAGCGGCAGGGTGGCGTCGACGCCGCCGCCGGTCAGCCGCAGGGCGAAGCGCGGGGCGTCGACGGTGACCGTCTGCTCGCGATAGCGCGCCTGGAGCTGCAGGCGGAGGCGCTCGGCGAAGGCGGCGCGCTCCTCGGCGGTGCTCATGTCTCCCAGTGTGCCGCACCGGCTGGAGGTGCCGATCTGCGCCGCGGGCCGCACAATGCGGGGCGTGGAGTCGCGCGCGGTGTCGAGACATGCCTCCAGCGAGGACGGGCCGGGCGGACACGACGCCGCCGCCCTGCTGACCCAGGAGCTGGGACGCCTGCTGGAGCTGCAGCGCAGTGGCGCCTCCCAAGCCGTGCTGGCGCCGGAGGCCGCGACGGCAGCCCGCCGCTGTCTGCGCGCGCACCGCACCGCGGCGACCGGCTTCACCACCGAGACCTGGGTGTGCACGCCCGGCAGCGGCGCCCAACCCGGCGAGCTGAGCTCGGCGGAGCGCCACGCCGCGGACGCCGCGCTTGCGCAGGGCCTCCCGGTGCTGGTGGGCGGGGTGCTCGCCGTCCCCTGCCTGGCGGGCGAGCGGCGGCTCGGCGCCATGCTGGCCAGCGTCTCGCCGCGCCGGGCGGAGCGTGGCATCACGGCCGAGGCGGCCGCCGTCCTGCTCGCCCTCGGCACCGTGGTCGGCGCGGCGACGGGCCTTCCGTCCAGCGCGGTGGACAGCGAGAACGAGGCCCTCCGCGCCGAGGCGCACCGGGCCGCCGAGCTGGAGCGGGCCAAGTCGAACCTGCTCAACCTGGCGGCGCACGAGCTGCGCGGCCCGGTCGCCGTCGCTCGCGGCTACGCCTCGATGCTCGCCGACAGCAGCTTCGAGAAGGCCGACCTCCAGGCCACCCGGCGGGCGGCGGAGGTGGTCGTCGCCAAGCTCGGCGAGGTCAACAACCTGATCGACCAGATGCTCGAATCGGCGCGCCTCGACGACCAGCGGCTGGAGCTGGCCGTCCGCCGCTTCGACGTGCGCGCCACCATCCGCCAGGTGGCGGCGACCATCGCCCCGCTCGCCCACCGCCACGCCATCAGGATCAACCGGCTCGACGAGCCGCTGACCGTGGACGCCGACCCCGAGCGGGTCGCCACCATCCTCACCAACCTGCTCGACAACGCCTGCAAGTACTCACCCGGTGGCGAGGACGTCGACGTTCGCCTGCGGCGGCACGGGGAGATGGTGGAGGTGGTCGTCACCGACCACGGCTTCGGCATCTCCGCGGAGGACCTGCCGCGGGTGTTCGAGCGGTTCAGCCGGATCGTCACCGCCGAGAACAGCCACATCCAGGGCACCGGCCTCGGCCTCCACCTCTGCCGCGAGCTGGCACGGATGCACGGCGGCGACATCACGGTGCGCTCCCGGCTCGGCCACGGCAGCACCTTCACCCTGTCGCTGCCCGCCGCGCCGGAGGATCAGCCGGCCTCGGAGGCCGGCTCGGCGAGGTAGCGCTCGGCGGGACGTAGCGGACGCTCAGACTGGTTGAGGCTGCCTCAGGATGCGCTCCAGCGCGTACATCAGCAGACGGCGGCGGTCCTCCGGGTCGCGGTTCTCCAGCACGGCGCCGTCGACGGTGGCGATGAAGGTCTCGACGGCCAGGGGCAGCTCGTCGTCGGGGATGTGCCCGGCGAGCGCGTTGGTGAGCATGCCGCGCAGCCCGCCGCTGACCTCGTTGGCGAAGCCGGCCAGCACCGGCGAGGTGCGCGCCCGCTCGGCCAGGGAGGCGCGCAGGCGGTGCAGCGACTGCAACTCCTCGGCGAACCACAGCACCTGGTCGGCCGGCCCGGTGGCCGAGGGCGGGGTGGTCGCGATGATGCGGTCGAGCATGCGGCGCAGCGCCTGGACGAAGAGGAACTCCTTGGACGGGAAATACCAGTAGACGGCGTTCTGGGCGACGCCCAGGTCGCGCGCGATCCCGGCGATGGACAGCGCCTCCCAGCCCCCCTCCCGCAGCCGCTCCTCCGCGGCGGTCAGGATCTCCTCGACCTTCTCGTCGCGGGTGTGTTCGAGTCGCTTGCGTGGCACGTCTTGGTGACCTCCCAACATGGAGGGTACCAGGGCGGGCGCTCGATCAGTTGCTTACGCGGCTCCGGCCGTGTGCTTGCGGCGCTGCGAGACGTAGTCGACGAGGATGTAGTCACCGAGCCGGTCGGGGCTGATGAAGAAGGCGCGTCCGCGGTTGAGGCGGGTCATCTGGTTGACGAACTGCACCAGGTGGTAGTTCGACTCGAGCATGAAGGTGTTGATGACGATGTTCTCGCGGGTGCAGCGCTGCACCTCGACCAGCGTCTTCTGGAAGGTCTCCGGCAGCGGCGGGTAGAAGAAGACCGCGCGCGACCCCTCCATGTGCGCAGTGGGCTCGCCGTCGCTGACGATGATGATCTGCTTGTTCTGCCCGTGGTAGCGGCTGAGCAGGTGGCGCGCCAGCATCAGGCCGTGCTGCATGTTGGTGCCGTACACGTATTCGTTGACGCTCAACTGTGGCAGCGCCGACGGGGTGATCTCGCGCGCGTAGTCGGAGAAGCCGATGACGTGCAGGGTGTCGCGCGGGAACTGCGTGCGGATCAGCGAATCCAGCGCCAGCGCCACCTTCTTGGCGGCGTAGAAGTAGCCGCGCAGGGGCATGGAGCGCGACATGTCGAGCATCAGCACGGTGCACGACCGCGCCAGCGACTCGTTGCGGTGAACCTCGAAGTCGTCGGGCGACAGCTTCGGAGTGCGCCACGCGCCACCGGCGACGCGGTGCGAGCCGACGTGCTGGTCGGCCGCCTCGCGGCGCAGCGCATTCATGATCGTCTTCTCGACGTCGAGGTCGAACGGATCGCCGAACTCATACGGCTTGGACTCGTCGCTGCGCTCGCCGCCCGCACCTTCGTGGCGCACCGCGTGATTGCCGAAGCGGTCGCGACGCAGCCGGGCGAACAGGTCGCCGAGCGCCTTCTGGCCGATGCGGCGCATGCCGCGCGCGGTGAGCTGGAAGCCGCGGCCGTCGCGCTGGATGAGCCCGGAGTCCTCGAGCTTCTTGGTGATCTGGGTGAGCTGGTCGACACTGCGCGCAGCCTCGTCGCCGAGCGCCTCGCGCAACTGCTCGCGGGTGCGCTCATCCAGCTCGCCGCCGCGATAGGCGTCGCGCAGGGAGCGCTCCAGCTCCTCCATCGACTGCAGGCGGCCCATCAGGTCCATGGCCTCGTCGAGGGGAAGCTGCTCGCCGCCGAAGAAGTTGTAGCGGTTGCCCAACCGCTGGCGCGGTGAGAGCAGTTCCAGCGCGCCCGCGAGCTGCGCCAATTCCGCCTGCAGATCGGCATCGCCGAACGCGGATTCCATCAGCTCACCGAGCTGGCGGCGCATCTCCGGCGACAGCGACTGCATCAGCGAATCCATGCGCGCCATCTGCCGCTGCAGGTCCTCGAGGAATTCGTCGAAGGTGTCGGGCGCGTTGGGGAAGAGCTGGCCCCAGTTCTGCTTGAAGCGCTCGTACGACGACTGCAGCTGCTCGGGCGGCACGCCCTCCAGCTTCTGGCGCATCAGCTGGTTGAGGTCGCGGACCATGTCGCGCATCGCCTGCATGTCGCCCTGCGACATGTTCTGCAGGGACTGCTGCATGTCCTTGAAGTAGGTGTCGACGACGCCCTTCTTCAACTCCTCCAGCAGCTCCTGGAACTTCTGCTCGGCGCGCGGCTCCATCCACTCGTAGTCCTGGAGCTGTTTGATGGCGCCACCGGGCTCGGCGGGGAGGTTGTCCAGCGTCTCGCGGCGCTTCTTGGCGATGCGGTCCATGATCCGCTGCGCGGCTTCGTCCTTGGCCGCGTCGACGCGCTCGTCGATGCCCTGCCGCTCGGTGCGGAGGACGTTGTCGAGCTTCTCCTGGATGTCCTTGAAGACGCCGTCGAGGTTGAAGCGCTCGAGCTGCTGCTGGCGGCGGCGGCGGAGCTGCTCCATCATCTCTTCGAGGCCCTGCAGGCGGCGGCCCTGCTTGTCGCGCCAGCCCTGGGAGAGCAGGCGGCGCAATGCGGACTCGAAGTCCCAGCCGTGGAAGACGTCTTCGCTCAGCCGGCCGAAGAGCTCCTCGACATCGGGGCCTAGCGGGTCCTGGGTGCCGTCCCAGGTTTCGAAGCGATGTGGCCGGAAGTCGGGTGCGGCCATCAGCGAGGCTCCGTTTCAGCCGCCGTAGATGGTGCTGCCGTCGATCGGCGTCTTGTTGAGCCGCTTCGACAGGTGCAGCCCTTCGAGGACGAACTCCAGCACCGCCGCGCGCGACGCCGCAGTGCTTGGCTCATCCAGCTTGGCCAGCGCCTTGTCAATGCCCGGCAATTCGCGCATCGGCTGCTCGTAGGTGGCGGCGGCGGCGTGATCACTGACCTCGACGGTGAAGCCCCCGCGGTCGAACCGCTGCACCAGCTCGGTGAACTCCTGCACCGTGAAGTGACGGCGGAAGACGTTGCTCGACGCGGTGCGCATGATCTTCTCCAGCACCGACTGGTCGTCGTTCTCCTCCCACGTCTCCAGCTCCAGCTTGCCGGCGCTCGACGGCACCAGCGCAGGCAGGTCGCTGATCCGCGGCACCGCCTCGTTCTCGCCGGTGAGAATGGCGCGACGCAATGCGTTGGCGACCAGGTTCTCGTAGTTGGCGATGCTGACGCGCACCGACACGCCGGAGCGCTGGTTCACCTGCGGGTTGCGCCGGGCGAGATGGGTGATCTCGGCGATGATCTCCTTCATGTAGCCGGGCACGCGCACATTCGCGGGCGAATCCTCGAAGTGCATGCGCTCCTGCTCCACGATGGCGATCTCGTGGTCGAGCGTCCTGGGGTAGTGGGTGCGGATCTGCGCCCCGAAGCGGTCCTTGAGCGGGGTGATGATGCGGCCGCGGTTGGTGTAGTCCTCGGGGTTGGCGGTGGCCACGACGTACACGTCGAGGGGCAGGCGGATGCGGTAGCCGCGGATCTGCACGTCGCGCTCTTCGATGATGTTGAGCAGGCCGACCTGGATGCGCTCGGCGAGGTCGGGCAGCTCGTTGATGGCGAAGATGCCGCGGTTGGTGCGCGGCACCAGGCCGTAGTGGATGGTCAGCTCGTCGCTGAGGTAGCGGCCCTCGGCCACCTTGACCGGGTCGACCTCGCCGATCAGGTCGGCGATCGACGTGTCCGGCGTGGCCAGCTTCTCGCTGTAGCGGCTGTCGCGGTGCAGCCAGGCGATCGGCGCGTCGTCGCCCTGCTCGGCGACCAGCTCGCGGCAGCGGCGGCAGATGGGGGCGTAGGGGTCGTCGTTGATCTCGCAGCCGGCCAGCGCGGGGATGTGCTCGTCGAGCAGTGAGACCAGGGCGCGCACCAGCCGCGACTTGGCCTGCCCGCGCTCGCCGAGCAGCACGATGTCCTGGCCGGCGAGGATGGCGTTCTCCAGCTGTGGGATCACCGTCTCCTCGTAGCCGCGGATCTCGGGGAAGAGCGGCTCGCCCGCGCTCAGCTTGCGGATCAGATTCCGGCGCAACTCCGCCTTGACGGAGTCGACCCGGTACTCGCTGCGGCGGAGCTCGCCGACGGTGGTGGGCAGTCCTGGCATGAGGAACGCCAGCGTACACCCGCAGGTGCAGTGCTGAGGCGCGCTCGGCGGCGCACCGCCGGGTCAGGCCAGGACGCGGTCCGCGGCGGCCGCCGACTCGACGCGGCGGAGGCGCCGGGCGGCGCGGAGGCGTTCGACGAGACGGGCGGCGATCTCCGGGTCCTGGCCGAAGTGGAGCTGGACGAAGGAGGCGACCAGGCGGGGGTCGGTCCAGCCCTCGCAGCCGAGCGGCTCGCCGTCGCAGTCGTGCATGGAGTAGGCGGCGCGGAAGCGGTCGGTGGCGGTGAGCAGCGTGGAGAAGTGGAACTCGTGGCCGCGCAGGCGGGTGCCGGCGGGGCCGAGCAGGCAGTCGCTCATCAGGCGGACGTCGCGGTAGCCCATGTTCGGCGCCTCGGACAGCGCCACGTCGATGGGCAGCACCCCCGACATGTCGTGCACCACGCCGTCGCCGGTGCGCAGCGAGCGCGACAGCAGCAGGGTGCCGCCGCCCTCGGCGTAGATGGGCAGCCCCTGCTGGTGGGCCCGCTTCAGAGAGTCGAGCATGGGGCGGTTGGCGGCGAGCAGCGGGGCGAAGACGTCGGAGAAGCCGCCGCCGAAGTAGAGGCCGTCGACGTCGCGCGGCACCGAGCGCTCGTCGAGCGGCGAGAAGGGCACGATCTCGCAGCCCGCGTCCTCGAGCAGCTCCAGGTTCTCGGGGTAGTAGAAGCAGAAGGCGTCGTCGAAGGCGACGCCGAGGCGGAGCGAGTCGCTGTGCACGGCGACCACCGGGCGGGGCGCGGGGGCCAGCGGCTGGGCGGCGGTCATCAGGCGCTCGATGAGGTCGAGGTCGCAGTGGCGCTCGACGGCGTCCCCGAGCAGCTCCAGGGCGGCGTCGACCTGCGGGTTCTCGGTCAGCGGCAGCAGCCCCATGCGTAGCTCGGGGATGCGCGCCGCCTCCATGCGCGGCAGCGAGCCGAGCACGGGCAGCTTGGCCAGCGACCACACGGCGTCCTCGACCAGGCGGCGGTGGTAGTCGCTGGGCACCTCGTTGAGAATCACCCCGATCAGGCGCAGGTTGGGGTCGAGCTGGCGCACGCCCAGCGCGACGGCGGCGGCGGTCTCGCCCATGGCGGTGACGTCGAGCACCAGGACCACCGGCGAGTCGGCGAGCCGGGCGACCTCGGCGGTGCTGCCCGGGAACGGGTAGGCGCCGGAGGCGCGCGCCTCGTCGGGTGAGAGGCCGTGGCCGTCGAAGATGCCCATCACGCCCTCGATGACGGCGCGGTCGGCGCCGGTGCTGCCCTGGGCCAGGGCGCGGCGCAGGCCGTTGCCGCCGAGCATCCAGGCGTCGAGGTTGCGGCAGGGGCGGCGCGAGGCGTGGGAGAGGTAGGCGCTGTCGATGAGGTCGGGTCCGACCTTGAAGGTCTGCACGACGTGGTCGCGGCGGGACAGCGCGGTCACCAGCCCCAGCGTCACGGTCGTCTTGCCGGCACCCGAGTGAGCGCCGGCGACCACCAGACGCGGGATGCGAACCTCGTCGAACATCAGCAGCTCCCGTGCCCTGCCCTTTTCCGACTCAACGCGACGCCTCCAGAGCGACGCGGCGGAAGAGGGCGACGCGGTGGGAGAGCGCGGGTCAGCCGGCGGTCTGGTCGGAAAGCGACGCTATCACCGGTTTGCGGTCGTGTAAAGCCGGTGGCGCCTGGAAAACCGCTCGGTCAGGCGGGGGCGCCAACCGCAACCGGAGCAGCGGAAACCACGATCGGCGCAGCCGCGGCGGACGGCCGCAGGTCGCGCAGCCGCATGCGGACGCGCTCACGTCCGTCCCACTCGTCCAGCTCCAGGGCGAAGCAGCAGTCGATGCGCCGGCCGCGGGGCAGGTGCTTCTCGACGCCCGGCTTGTTGAAGGCGATCGCCTCGGCCATGCCGCCGCCCTCGTCGCGCACCAGGACGCGCAGGTGCTGCCGCGTGGCGCCGAAGGACGACGCCGCCATCACCGTGCAGTCGCGCATCGCCAGCAGGGCGTCGTGGTTGCCCTGGCCGCAGGGCTCCAGCGCGCTCAGCTCGCGGCACAGGTCGGGGACCAGCTCGGCGGCGGTGACCACCGCGTCGACGCGGAAGACGCGCTCGGGCGGCGCCTCCCCCATCTGCGCGGCGACGGCGGGCAGGAGCAGCGCGGCGAACTCCTCGAAGCGCGCGGCCTGCAGCGAGAAGCCGGCGGCCAGCGCGTGCCCGCCGTAGCGGAGCAGGGCGGTGGCGGCGGCGTCGAGCGCCTTGACCACGTGCACGCCGCGCACCGAGCGCGCCGAGCCCTTGGCCTCCTCGGCGTCCAGGCAGGCGACGAAGCTGGGCCGCGCGTACTTCTCGGTGATCCGCCCCGCCACCAGGCCGACGATGCCCATGGGCCACGAGGGATCGCCGAGGATCACGGCGGGGATGTCGTCGGGCAGCAGGGCGATGCGCTCCTCGGCCTGCTCCAGGGCGCGGGCCACGGCCTCGCGGCGGACCTGGTTCTGCGCCTCGAGCTGGGCGGCGATCTCCGACGCCTCGGGCCCGTCGGCGGCGAGGCAGAGGCGGAGGGCGAGCTCGGCGTCCTCCATGCGCCCGGCGGCGTTGATCCGCGGGGCGAGGCCGAAGGCGATGTCCGAGGCGCGCAGCGGTGGGCGCAGCCCGGCGGCGGCGCAGAGGGCGCGCACGCCGGGGGAGGGATCGGCGGAGAGCTGGGCCAGGCCGCGGGCGACGATCAGGCGGTTCTCACCGCGCAGCGGCATCATGTCGGCCACCGTGCCCAGGGCGGCGAGGCCCAGGCCCTGCTCGGCGGAGCCGGTGGGGACGATGCCCTCCATCTCCAGCGCCTGGAGCAGCTTCCAGGCGACGCCCGCCCCGGCCAGGGCGTCGAACGGGTAGACGTTGCCGGGCTGCTTGGGGTTGATCAGCGCGTCGGCGGGGGCGAGCGCGGGCGGGGTGTCGCCCGGCGCCAGGGGCAGGTGGTGGTCGGTGATCACCACGCGCATCCCGGCGGGACGGTTGCGCACCACCTCGACGCTGCTGGTGCCGCAGTCGACGGTGATCACCAGGTGGACGCCGCGCCGCCCCAATTCTTCCAATGCTGCAGCGTGGAGGCCGTAGCCCTCGGTCATCCGGTTGGGGATGTAGGGCTGGACGTCGGCGCCCGCGGCGCGCAGGGCGATGGTGAGCATGGCGCAGGCGGTGACCCCGTCGGCGTCGTAGTCGCCGTAGACGGCGATGCGCTGCCGCTCACGCACCGCCACGCCCACGGCGATCACCGCCTCGGGCATGCCGGTGAGCAGGAAGGGGTCGGGGTGGCCGTGCTCGCCGGCGTCGAGGAGGTCGCGTGCAGTGGAGGCGTCGTAACCCCGGGCGGCGAGGACGCGGCCGAGCACCGGTGGAAGGCCGGGCAGGGCGGGGAGGTCGGTGATCTCCCAGCGGCGGGGGGCTGGTTTCATGGGGTGCTCGATACCGGAACGGATGCTCGCACGGACGTTCGTTAGTTTAAGCGCTGGAGCCGTGCAAGTGGGACACTTCCTGGCATGAGGCAGGAGTCCGGCATCGGGGCCCGCGTGGGGTCGATGCAAGCACATCGCGAGGCTGTGGCCGCCTGGTTCGGCCTCGGCGCCGACCAGCTCGACGCGCTGTCTGACGAGCTGATCATGGCCATGGCCGAGCGGCTCGCCGGCGAGGGCGCGCTGCAGGGCCAGATCGCCGAGCTGCGCACCAGCGCCCAGCGCTGGGCGGTGCTGGCCCGGACCGACGCGCTCACCGGCCTGGCCAACCGCCGCGCCGCCGAGGAACGCCTGGAGCAGGAGACCAAGCGGGCCGTCCGCTACGAGCGCCCGCTCACCGTGCTGATCGCCGATGTCGACGGGCTCAAGGCGATCAACGACGAGCACGGCCACCCCGCCGGTGACGCCGTGCTCGGCGAGCTGGCCACGCGCCTGGGCCGGGTTGTCCGGGCCAGCGATATGCTCGCCCGCTGGGGTGGCGACGAGTTCCTGATGATCTGCCCGGAGACCGACGCCGAGGCCGCCGCGCAGGTGGCCGAGCGCCTGGTCCGCGAGGCCGACGGCATCGTCGAGGCGGGCGACGCGCGCATCGCCTGCGGCCTGTCCGTGGGCTGGGCGACCGCCACCGAGAAGCCCGACGCGCGCCGCCTGGTGCGGGCGGCGGACAAGGCGCTGTACTACAGCAAGCAGTCGGGACGGGGCCGGGCGACGGGGGCCGGCGGCTAGGCGGTTGCGGCGCGTTGCGGGAGAAGCTGCCGCAGCACGAAGGGCAGCACGCCGCCGTGGCGGTAGTAGCGAACGTCGGTCTCGCTGTCCAGGCGGGCGGTCACGGTGAAGCGCTTGGCGCTGCCGTCATCGCTGCGCGCGGTGACGGTGATCTCCTTGCCCGGATGCAGCCCGCCGCTGACGCCCTCGACGGTGAAGGATTCGCGCCCGCTCAGCCCCAGCGACTGCGCGCTCTCTCCGCTGCGGAACTGCAGCGGCAGCACGCCCATGCCGACCAGGTTGCTGCGGTGGATGCGCTCGTAGGACTCGGCGATCACCGCGCTGACGCCGAGCAGCTTGGTGCCCTTGGCAGCCCAGTCGCGTGACGAGCCCGAGCCGTACTCCTTGCCGGCGATGACCAGCAGCGGCGTGCCCGCCTCCAGGTAGCGCACGGACGCGTCGTAGATGGTGGTGACCTCGCCGCTGGGGATGTGCTCGGTGAAGCCGCCCTCTTTGCCTTGCGCGAGCGCGTTGCGCAGGCGGATGTTGGCGAAGGTGCCGCGCACCATCACCTCGTGGTTGCCGCGGCGCGCGCCGTAGGTGTTGAAGTCGCGCGGCTCGACGCCGTGCTCCAGCAGGTACTGGGCCGCGGGGCTGGTGCGGGCGATGCTGCCCGCGGGCGAGATGTGGTCGGTGGTGATCGAGTCGCCGAGCAGAGCCAGCACCCGAGCCTCGCGCACGTCCTGTGGTGCGGGGGGTTCAGGCGCCAGGTCTTCGAAGAACGGTGGCTCGCGGACGTACGTCGAATCAGGATCCCACTCGAACATGGCGCCGGTGGGCGCGGGGAGTTTCTGCCAGTGTTCGTCACCGTCGAAGATGCGGCCGTACTCAGTGGCGAAGAGGTCGCTGCTCAGCGCGGTGCCGAGCGCCTGGTCGACCTCGTCGGCGCTGGGCCACAGGTCGCGCAGGTAGACGGGCTTGCCGTCGCTGCCGGTGCCCAGCGGGTCGGTGGTCAGGTCGAGGTGGACCGTGCCGGCGAGTGCATAGGCGACCACCAGCGGCGGTGAGGCCAGGTATGCGGCCTTGACCTGCGGGTGGATGCGCCCCTCGAAGTTGCGGTTTCCGCTGAGAACGGCCACAACTGCGAGGTCGTCGTCGGTGATGCGCTCGGCGACGGCGTCGGGCAGCGGGCCGCTGTTGCCGATGCAGGTGGTGCAGCCGTAGCCGACCAGGTTGAAGTGCAGCTTGGCCAGCTCGGAGAGCAGGCCGGCGCGGTCGAGGTAGTCGGTGACCACGCGCGAGCCGGGGGCCAGGCTGGTCTTGACGTAGTCGGGCACGGTCAGGCCGCGCGCCACCGCGTTGCGGGCGAGCAGGCCGGCGCCGACCATCACCGAGGGGTTGCTGGTGTTGGTGCAGCTGGTGATGGCGGCGATCACCACCGAGCCGTCCCGCAGCGCGGGCTCCTCCGGGCCGCCCGCGACCGGCGGTTCGGCGGGGGCCTCCGACGCCGTGCCGCCCTCATCGACCAGGCGCTCGACCTCCTCGGCCAGCTCGCCGTTGACGGCCTTGGGCGTGAACACGTCGCAGAACGACTGCCACACGTCGGGCAGGGCGACGCGGTCCTGGGGGCGGCGCGGTCCGGCCAGGCTGGGCTCGACGGTGGCCAGGTCGAGCTCCAGCATCTCGCTGAACACCGGCGGCTGGTCGCCGTCGGCGCGGAACATGCCCTGCTCCCGGTTGTAGCGCTCGATCAGGGCGATCAGCTCCGCGGGGCGGCCGGAGTCGCGCAGGTACTGCAGGGTGTTGGCGTCGACGGGGAACAGCGAGGCGGTGGCGCCGTACTCGGGCGCCATGTTCGACAGCGTGGCCCGGTCGGCGGAGGTCAGCGCGCTCAGCCCGTCGCCGCAGAATTCGACGAACTTGCCCACAACTCCGTGGCGGCGGAGCATCTCGGTGAGGGTCAGCACCAGGTCGGTGGCGGTTGCGCCGGGACGCAAGGCTCCGTGGAAGCGCACGCCGGTGACGATGGGGGTGAGCAGGAACAGCGGCTGGCCGAGCAGGCACGCCTCCGCCTCGATGCCGCCGACGCCCCAGCCGAGCACGCCGATGCCGTTGACCATGGTGGTGTGCGAGTCGGTGCCCACCAGGGTGTCGGGGAAGGCGACCCCGTCGCGGGTCTGCACAACCCTGGCCAGGTATTCGAGGTTGACCTGGTGGACGATGCCCATGCCCGGGGGCACCACGCTGAAGCCGTGGAACCCCTGCTGGGCCCAGCGCAGCAGCTCGTAGCGCTCGCGGTTGCGCTCGTACTCGCGCTCGATGTTGGCGGTGTAGGCGCCGGCGCTGCCGAAGGCGTCGACCTGCACGGAGTGGTCGACGACCAGGTCGGCAGGGCTGAGCGGGTCGATGCGGCCGGCGTCGCCGCCGCCGCGGGCCATGGCGCTGCGCATCGCGGCCAGGTCGACCACGGCGGGGACGCCGGTGAAGTCCTGGAGCAGCACGCGCGCGGGCATGAAGGCGCGCTCTCTGTCGTGCTCGCCCGCGGGCTTGCCGTCCCAGCGCGCCAGGGCCTCGACGTCGCCCTCCTCGACGTAGGACTCGCCGGAGTGGCGGAGCAGGTTCTCCAGCAGGATGCGCACCGTCACGGGGAGGCGCGAGGGGTCGCCGATGCCCTGTTCCTGCAGGCGCGCCAGGCGGTAGTAGTCGATGCCGGCCGCACCGGGCAGGGGCGCCCTGGCGCCGAAGGCGTCAGCTCGGGCCATGTGCTCGTCTCTCCTCGCCGCCGTGCGCGGGCGGCATGACATCGCGCAGTTCGATCGCGACCCCATGATCCCACTCGGGCCGGGGCACCCGCGTGGACGTCAAATGAGCGCGAGGACCACCACAAGCCTGGAGAGAACCTGCTAACCTGACTATCACTATGTTCGCCCAGCGACCCACGTCCGCCGCCCCGCAGCGCTCCGCGCGGCGTTGAGCCGGGCCGCCTGGCCGGGGCGCAACGCCCCCCTCGGCGCCACCTGGGACGGGGAGGGCACCAACTTCGCGGTGTTCTCCGAGCACGCCGAGGCCGTCGAGCTCGACCTCTTCGACGCCGGCGGCCAGCTCACCGCCACCTACGACCTCCTGGAACGCACCGATCTGCACTGGCACGGCTACGTCTACGGCGTCGGCCCCGATCAGCTCTACGGCTACCGCGTCCAGGGCAGGTACGAGCCACAGAACGGGCTCCGCTTCAACCGCAACAAGCTGCTCCTCGACCCCTACGCCAACGCCATCACGGGCAATCCCCGCTGGGGCGCCGAGGTCTACGGCTACCGCTGGGGCGAGGCCGACGACACCGTGCCCAGCGCCGCCGACTCCGCGCCCTCGATGCCGCGCAGCGTCGTCGTCGACCGCTACTTCCCCTGGGGCGAGGACGTGCGCCCCAACACCTCGTGGGCCGACACGGTGATCTACGAGACCCACGTTCGCGGCTTCACCATGCGCCACCCCGAGGTGCCCCACGCGTTGCGCGGCACCTATGCGGGGCTCTCCCATCCCGCCGCGATCGAGCACCTGCGCAAGCTGGGCATCAGCGCGGTCGAGCTGATGCCGGTGCACCACTTCATCGACCCGCCCCACCTGGTCGAGAAGGGCCTGCGCAACTACTGGGGCTACGACTCGATCGGCTACTTCGCCCCCGAGGCGCGCTACAGCGCCGCGGGCAGCCTGGGCGGGCAGGTGCGCGAGTTCAAGGCCATGGTGCGCGCGCTGCACCGCGCCGGGCTCGAGGTCATCCTCGACGTGGTCTACAACCACACCGCCGAGGGCAACCACCTCGGTCCCACGCTGAGCTTTCGCGGCATCGACAACCCCGCCTACTACCACCTCGAAGAGGACGACAAGCGCCACTACTGGGACGTCACCGGCACCGGCAACACCCTGAACGTGCGCCAGCCGCAGACGCTGCAGCTGATCATGGACTCGCTGCGCTACTGGGTCACCGAGATGCACGTCGACGGCTTCCGCTTCGACCTCGCCGCCGCGCTGGCCAGGCAGTTCTACGACGTCGACCGGCTTTCTGCCTTCTTCGACATCATCCATCAGGACCCGGTGCTGGCCCACGTCAAGCTGATCGCCGAGCCCTGGGACGTCGGCCCGGGCGGCTACCAGGTGGGCAACTTCCCGGTGCGCTGGGCGGAGTGGAACGGCCGCTACCGCGACACCATCCGCGACTACTGGCGCGGCCAGACCGCCGGCGTCAGCGACCTCGCCTACCGCCTCACCGGTTCCAGCGACCTGTACCAGGAGGACGGGCGCCGCCCCTGGGCCAGCGTCAACTTCGTCACCGCGCACGACGGCTTCACCCTGCGCGACCTGGTCTCCTACAACCAGAAGCACAACGACGCCAACGGCGAGGACAACCGCGACGGCACCGACGACAACCGGTCCTGGAACCACGGCGCGGAGGGCCCGACCGACGATGCCGAGATCAACACCTTGCGCGCCCGGCAGCAGCGCAACTTCCTGGCCACGCTGTTCGTCTCGCAGGGCTGCCCGATGGTGCTCAGCGGCGACGAGATCGGCCGCACCCAGCAGGGCAACAACAACGCCTACTGCCAGGACGACGCGATCTCCTGGCTCGACTGGGAGCACGCCGACCGCGAGCTGCGCCACTTCACCGAGCGGCTGATCGCGCTGCGTCGCGAGCACCCGGTGCTGCGCCGGCAGCGCTTCTTCACCGGGCAGCTCGGCCGCGGCCACAAGCGCAAGGACATCGCCTGGTTCCGCCGCAACGGTCGCGAGATGACCGACCGCGACTGGACCACCGGCGAGCGCCAGTCGCTGGGCATGCTGCTCAACGGCGAGATGATCCCCGACCGCGGCCCGCGCGGCGAGCGCATCGTCGACGACAGCCTGCTGGTCCTGCTCCACTCGCACTACGAGGACACGCTGTGGCAGATGCCCACCGGGTGGGGCTCGCGCTGGGAGGTGCTGGTCGACACCGCGCGTCCCGACGAGGTGGCGGGGACGCGCACGGTTGGGGCGGGTGAAGCGCTTCCCATGGTGCAGCGCTCGCTGGTCATCCTGCGCAGCCGTGGGTGAGGTCACCCATCGCATAAGCTGCCGAGAAGGCATGCCAGCGATGACCACCGGCACGGCGCGATGACGGCGGCCCGGCGCAGCGATCCCTGCACCGGGCGGGTGGTGGTCGAGCACGTTCGCCCCACCGTCGACTGCGGCGGCCTGGCCGCCAAGGCCGCGGTCGGGCAGCCGCTGCGGGTCAGCGCCGACGTGTTCGCCGACGGGCACGACATGCTGATGGCGTGGGTGCGCCACGGCCGTCCCGGGGCGCGGCAGCGGGTCGAGGAGCCGATGACCGCGGTGGGCAACGACCACTGGCAGGCGCTGTTCACGCCACCCAGGCAGGGCGCGTGGGAGTTCGAGATCGCCGGCATGGTCGACGACTACGGGACCTGGCTGCGCGACCTGCGCGTGCGCATCGGCGCCGGGCAGGAGGTCGCGGTGGAGTTCGAGGTCGGCGCGCGCATGGTCGAGCAGCGGCTGTCGGGCGCGGAGAAGGTGCGGGCGGCGGATCGCATCGCGCTGACGCGACTGCGCGACGCGCTACGCGACGACTCGCTGGACGACGGCGCGCGGCTGACCGAGGCGTCGCGGCTGCCGCTGGTGGCGCTGATGCAGCGGCTCGCCGACCGGCGCCGCGCCGCGACGGCGGGGCCGTTCCCGCTGTGGGTCGACCGCGAGCTGGGCGCCTTCAGCGCGTGGTACGAGATGTTCCCGCGCTCCGAGGGCGCGCACGACGGGGTGTCGGGCACGTTCGAGTCGGCGGCGCCGCGGCTGCCGGCGATCGCGGCGATGGGCTTCGACATCGTCTACCTGCCGCCGATCCACCCCATCGGCGCCACGTTTCGCAAGGGACCGAACAACACGCTCGACCCCCGGCCCTCCGACCCCGGCTCGCCGTGGGCGATCGGCGGCGAGGCGGGTGGGCACACCGCGGTCAACCCGGAGCTGGGCACGCTGGAGGACTTCGACCGCTTCGTCGCCCGGGCGCGCGCGCTGGGGCTGGAGGTCGCGCTCGACTACGCGGTGCAGTCCAGCCCGGACCACCCCTGGGTGCGCGAGCACCCGCAGTGGTTCAAGCACCGCCCCGACGGCAGCATCCGCTACGCCGAGAACCCGCCCAAGCGCTACCAGGACATCTATCCCCTCGACTTCGACACCGAGGACCGCGAGGCGCTGTGGAACGCGCTGCGCGACGTGGTGCTGTTCTGGATCGGCCACGGCGTCACCGTCTTCCGCGTCGACAACCCGCACACCAAGCCGATCGCCTTCTGGCAGTGGCTGATCGACGACGTGCGCGCCAAGCATCCCGACACGGTGTTCCTCGCCGAAGCGTTCACCCGGCCGCGGGTGATGCAGCGGCTGGCCAAGGTGGGCTTCACCCAGTCGTACACCTACTTCACCTGGCGCAACGCCAAGTGGGAGATCGAGGAGTACCTGCGCGAGCTGACCCAGACAGAGATGGTCGACTGGTTCCGCCCCAACTTCTGGCCCAACACGCCGGACATCCTGCACGAGACGCTGCAGTACGGCGGTCCACCCGCGTTCCGGCTGCGGCTGCTGCTGGCGGCGATGGCGTCCTCGTCGTGGGGGATGTACAGCGGCTACGAGCTGTACGAGAACACGCCGCTGCGCGAGGGCTCGGAGGAGTATCTCAACAGCGAGAAGTACCAGCTCCGGCCGCGCGACTGGGGCCGCGCCGACTCGCTGGCGCCGATGATCACGCGCATCAACGAGATCCGCCGCGCGCATCGCGGTGCCGTCGGCCTGCTGCGCACACTGCAGCTGCACGCGGCGGACAGCGACGCCGTGCTCTGTTTCTCCCGCGCCACCGACGAGCGCGACGACGTCGTGCTGGTGGTGGTCAACCTCGATCCGTTCAACACACGCGAGGCAACCCTGTGGCTCGATCTCGCCGCGCTCGGCCTGCGCGACAGCCAGTACTACGAGGTGCACGACGAGCTGAGCGGGCAGTCGTGGGTGTGGCACGGCGCCGCCAACTACGTGCGGCTCGACCCGGCGGTGCAGCCGGGGCACGTCTTCGCGGTGCGGCCGCGGTGATGTCATGACGGACACCACCTGGTACAAACATGCGGTCTTCTACGAGCTGCTGGTCCGCGGCTTCGCCGACGGCAACGGCGACGGCGTCGGCGACTTCCCCGGCCTGATCGGCAAGCTCGACTACCTGGAGTGGCTGGGCGTTGACTGCCTCTGGCTGCTGCCCTTCAACAAGTCGCCGCAGCGCGACGGCGGCTACGACGTCTCCGACTACTACGAGGTGCAGCCCGAGTACGGCACCGTCGACGACGTCGCCCGCCTGCTCAACGAGGCCCACGCGCGCGGCATGCGCGTGATCATGGACATGGTCATGAACCACACCTCGGACCAGCACCCCTGGTTCCAGGAGGCGCGCTCCTCGCCCGACAACCCGCGGCGCGACTGGTACGTGTGGTCGGACACCGTCAACCGCTACAACGATGCGCGCATCATCTTCGTCGACAGCGAGACCTCGAACTGGACCTGGGACGACACCGCCGGCGCCTACTACTGGCACCGCTTCTTCTCCCACCAGCCCGACCTCAACTACGACAACCCCGAGGTGCGCCAGGCGATGTTCGACGTGGTGCGCTTCTGGCTCGACCTGGGCATGGACGGCTTCCGCCTCGATGCGGTGCCCTACCTCTACGAGCGCGAGGGCACCAACTGCGAGAACCTCGACGAGACGCACCACTTCCTCGCCGAGCTGCGGGCCACCGTCGACCAGGAGTATGGCGGCGACAAGGTGCTGCTCGCCGAGGCCAACCAGTGGCCCGAGGACGTCATCGACTACTTCGGCACCGAGGACGCCCCCGAGTGCCACATGTGCTTCCACTTTCCCCTGATGCCGCGGATGTTCATGGGCCTGCGCCGCGAGCAGCGCTACCCGATCACCGAGATCCTGGAGCGCACTCCCGCCATCCCGGTGAGCAGCGGCCAGTGGGGCATCTTCCTGCGCAACCACGACGAGCTGACCCTGGAGATGGTCACCGACGACGAGCGCGACTACATGTACGCGGAGTACGCCAAGGACCCGCGCATGAAGCTCAACCTGGGCATCCGCCGCCGCCTCGCCCCGCTGCTCAACAACGGGCGGCGGCAGATGGAGCTGTTCTACGGCATGCTGCTCTCGCTGCCGGGGACGCCGATCATCTACTACGGCGACGAGGTCGGCATGGGCGACAACATCTACCTCGGCGACCGCGACGGCGTGCGCACGCCGATGCAGTGGAGCGGCGACCGCAACGGCGGCTTCTCCCGCGCCGACTTCGCCCAGCTCTACCTGCCGCCGCTGATGGACCCCATCTACGGCTTCCAGGCGATCAACGTCGAGGCCCAGCAGCGCTGGGAGTCGTCGCTGCTGCAGTGGGTGCGCCGCTTCGTCGCGGTGCGGCGCCGCTATCCGGTCTTCGGCGAGGGCGCCTTCGAGGCGCTGGACGCGTCCAACCCCTCGGTGTTCGCCTTCCTGCGCTGCCAGGGCGAGACCATCGTGCTCTGCGTCAACAACCTCTCGCGCTTCGCCCAGCCGGTGGAGCTCGACCTGCGCCGCTTCAACGGCATGACCCCGGTCGAGCTGCTCGGCAAGGTGCACTTCCCGCGCATCGGTGAGCTCCCCTACCTGCTCACCCTGGCGCCGCACGGCTTCTACTGGTTCGCACTGGAGGGCGCTCCATCATGAGCCTCGACGTGCTGGCGGCTCATGGGCTGCCCGACACCGCCGTCCTCGGCGAGTACCTGCAGCGGCAGCGCTGGTACGCGGGGCGCAGCCGCGTGCTGCGCGACGTGCGCGTCCTCGACGCCGCCGTGCTGCAGGAGGGCAATCCCGCCCTTGTCTTCGTGCTGCTCGGCGCCTCGTACGGCGACGGCGGCGAGGAGCGCTACCAGGTCCCCCTGGCGGTGCGCGAGGGCGACCCGCCCGCCGACCTCGGCGAGCGCCTGGTCGCCCAGGGCGAGCAGGACGGCCGCATGCTCAGCGTCTACGACGGTCTCGCCGAGCCCTCGCTGGCCTGGTGGTTCTGGCAGGCGATGGCCGAAACAAGCGCGCTGCGAACGGACGCCGGTGAGCTGCTCTTCCGCTCCGAGGGCGTGACCCTCGACGGCCCCGGTCCCGACACGGTGCGCAGCCTGGGCCGCGAGCAGAGCAACACCTCGCTGGTGCGCGGCGACGCCGAGGTGCTCAAGATCATGCGGCGCATCGAGTCCGGCCCCACGCCGGAGCTGGAGATGACGCTGGCGCTGTCGCGCGCGGGTTTCACCCACATCGCCAGGCCCCTCGGCTCCGGCGAGTACGTGTCCGGCGACGCCGAGCCCGCCCTGGCGGCGATGCTCCAGGAGTACCTGCACAACGGCACCGAGGGCTGGTCGCTGGCGCTCACCTCGCTGCGCGACCTCTACGCCAACGCCGAGGAGGCGCCGCCCCAGGACGACGCGGCGCGGCGCCTGGCGGTGCAGGAGCAGGGCTCGTCCTTCCAGCCCGAGGCGGGGCGGCTCGGCGAGGTGACCGCGGAGATGCACCTGGCGCTGGCCTCGCCGGACCTGCCCGAGGCGATGCGCGCCGAGCCGCTCACGGCGCCGATGCTCGACACCTGGGCCGGCGAGATGACCGCCGAGCTGGACCGCCTGCTCGGCAACGACTCGCCGATGCTCGCCCCGCTGCGGGCCCGCCGTCCCGCCATCGTGGCCAGGTTCGAGGCGCTGCGCTCGCTGTCCGACGCCGGCCTCGCCATCCGCATCCACGGCGACTACCACCTCGGCCAGGTGCTCCGCGTCGATGCCGGCTGGGTGATCCTCGACTTCGAGGGCGAGCCCGACCGGCCGCTGGCGGCGCGCCGGGTGCGCTCCTCGCCCCTGCGCGACGTCGCCGCCATGCTGCGCTCCTTCCACTACGCGGCGGCCGCGGCGCTGATGGAACGCTGCGCGCCGGACAGCACTGACTGGGAGCCGCTGTTCCTCCAGGGCGTGCAGTGGGCGGATGCCAGCGGCGAAGCCTTCTGGAACGCATACCTCGAGCGCGCGTCGCAGGGCGACCTGCTGCCGCCGCCGGCGGCGGTCAACGCACTGTGCGACGCCTTCACGTTGCAGAAGGCGGTGTACGAGGTGGGGTACGAATTGGGACACCGCCCCGACTGGGTGAGCATCCCCCTGCGCCAGCTGCTCTCGGAGAACCCATGAAGGTCGTCTCCGAGCTGCAATCCCACGTCGACCGGCTGCTCAGCGGCGAGCACCACAACCCCCATGAGGTCCTCGGCGCCCACCCGAACGGCGACGGCATCGTCATCCGCGTCTTCCACCCCGCCGCCACCGACGCAGCCGTGGTCTGGGACGGCGGCGCGCGGGACATGCAGCGCGTCGACGAGCGCGGCCTGTTCGAGACACACCTGTCTACAACTGAGGTGCCCGCCTACCGCCTGCAGATGCGCACCGGCAAGCACGCCTGGGAGATGCAGGACCCCTACCGCTTCCTGCCCACGCTGGGCGAGCTCGACCTGCACCTGATCGGCGAGGGCCGCCACATGGAGCTGTGGCGCCGTCTCGGCGCTCGGGTCATCGAGCACCAGGGCGTGCGGGGCACCGCCTTCGCGGTGTGGGCGCCCAATGCGCGCGGCATCCGCGTGGTCAGCGACGCCTCCGGCTGGGACGACCGCCTCCATCCGATGCGCTCGCTCGGCGGCAGCGGGGTGTGGGAGCTGTTCCTCCCCGGCGCCGGCGCCGGCACCACCTACAAGTACCAGGTGATCCGCGCCGACGGCCGCGCCCTCATGCACGCCGACCCGCTGGCCAGGCGCAGCGAGCGCCCGCCGGCCAACTCGTCGATCGTCGACGAGTCGCAGCACGAATGGCAGGACGCGGCGTGGATGCAGAAGCGCGCGCAGACGGTCTACGACAGCGCCCCGCTCTCCACGTACGAGGTGCACCTGGGTTCGTGGCGCCGCCGCCCCGAGGAGAACGAGCGCCCGCTCACCTACCTGGAAGCTGCGGACGAGCTGGCCGACTACTGCGGCACCTTGGGCTTCACCCACGTCGAGTTCATGCCGCTCGCCGAGCACCCCTTCACCGGGTCGTGGGGCTACCAGGTCACCGGCTACTACTCCCCCACCGCGCGCTACGGGACGCCCGACGAGCTGCGTGCCATGATCGACGCGCTGCACCGCCGTGGCATCGGCGTCATCCTCGACTGGGTCCCCGCGCACTTCCCGCGCGACGAGTGGGCGCTGGCCCGCTTCGACGGCACCGCGCTGTACGAGCACGCCGACCCCAAGCGCGGCGAGCACCCCGACTGGGGCACGCTGGTCTTCAACTACGGGCGCAACGAGGTGCGCAACTTCCTGGTCGCCAACGCGCGCTACTGGTTCGAGGAGTTCCACGTCGACGGGCTGCGCGTCGACGCCGTCGCCTCGATGCTCTACCTCGACTATTCGCGCAAGGCGGGCGAGTGGATCCCCAACCCTTACGGCGGGCGCGAGAACCTCGACGCCATCGCGTTCCTGCGCGAGACCAACGACGTGGTGCAGCGCGACTTCCCCGGCGGCCTGATGATCGCCGAGGAGTCGACGGCGTGGCCGGGCGTGTCGCGGCCCACGTCGAGCGGCGGGCTGGGCTTCAGCTTCAAGTGGAACATGGGTTGGATGCACGACACCCTGGAGTACATCCGCAATGACCCGGTGTTCCGCCGCTACCACCACCACGAGCTGACCTTCGGACTGCTCTACGCGTGGTCGGAGCGCTTCGTGCTGCCGCTGTCGCACGACGAGGTGGTGCACGGCAAGGGCTCGCTGATCGGCAAGATGCCCGGCGACATCTGGCAGAAGCGGGCCAACCTGCGCGCCCTGTTCGCCTGGATGTGGGCGCACCCGGGCAAGCAGCTCGTCTTCATGGGCGGCGAGCTGGGACAGTTCGACGAGTGGTCGCACGACCGCAGCATCGACTGGCACCTGCTGCAGTACCCCGAGCACGAGGGGATCCAGCGCCTGGTGCGCGACCTCAACCTCGTCTACCGCGAGACGCCCGCGCTGTTCGAGCGCGACGTGTCGCCCGAGGGCTTCCGCTGGATCGACGCCGGCAACGCCGACCAGAACGTGATCAGCTTCATCCGATACGACGCGCACGGCCATCCCGGCGTGGTCTGCGTGGCCAACTTCTCGCCGACGGTTTACGAGAACTTCCGCGTCGGCCTGCCGCTCGGCGGCCGCTGGCGCGAGGTGATCAACACCGACGCGAGCGTCTACGGCGGCAGCGACGTGCGCAACTGGGACGGCGTCGAGGCCGAGCCCAACACCTGGCACGGCCAGCCCTTCAGCGCCGCCATGCACCTGCCCCCGCTGGGCGTGCTCTGGCTGGAGCCTCCACCGCAGGGATGACGCCGCGCGGCCGATGCGCCTGCCGCCGCCGCACGGTAGGCTCCGGCGCATGAGCGCCGCACGACCTCGCCAGCGCCTCACGCCCGGGCCGCTGCAGCCGTGGATCGACTTCGGGCTGTGCGCGGTGGTGACCCTGGCGGGCCTGGGCGCGGCGCTGAGCGTCAACATCGATCGCGGTCCCCCCGGGACGCCGCCGGTCGGCACGTCCGTCTACGCGCTCGGCATCGCCCTGGCCC
This sequence comes from Candidatus Angelobacter sp., assembly GCA_035569495.1. GTDB lineage: Bacteria > Chloroflexota > Dormibacteria > Aeolococcales > Aeolococcaceae > DASRDZ01. Next base: position 324,990 of record DATMMX010000011.1, read on the forward strand.
TGCTCGGCGGCCTGCCCCTGGCGGTGCGGCGGCGCTGGCCGCTGGGGGTGCTGGGGCTCATCGAGACCTCGGTGCTGCTGCACCTCGCCGTCATCGCCGCCAACCCGCGGGCCACCATCCTGGGGCTGGCCGCGGCGATGTACACCGTCGGCGCCGAGGAGCCGCGCAGCCGCTCGATGCTCGCCGCGGTCGGGGTGGCGGCGGCCAACGCGGCCGTCTACCTCGGGCTGTTCGTCTCCGGGCAGACCGACGCGCCGCAGAACTTCTTCGTGGTCACCGTGCTGGTGGCGGGGGCCTGGGCGCTCGGCGACAACATCGGCACCCGACGCGCCTACCTGGCCTCGCTGGAGGAGCGGGCCAGGCGCCTGGAGCGGGAGCAGCAGGAGCAGGCCCGCAGCGCGGTGCTCGACGAGCGATCGCGCATCGCCCGCGAGCTGCACGACGTGGTCGCCCACCACGTCAGCGCCATCGCCGTGCAGGCGGGCGCCGCCGAGGAGATCGCCGAGCGCGACCCGCGCCGCGCCCGCGAGGTGCTGGGCACCATCCAGGCGGCCAGCCGCCAGGCGCTGGCGGAGATGCGCGCCCTGGTCGGGGTGCTCCGCGACGAGCCCGGCGACGAGCAGCTCACCCCCCAGCCCAGCCTGGCCCAGCTCGACCGCCTGATCGCCCAGGTCCGCGGCGCCGGGCTGCAGGTGGCGGTGCGGGTCGAGGGGACCAGCCGCGAGCTGCCCGCCGCGCTCGACCTCAGCGCCTTCCGCCTGGTGCAGGAGGCGCTGACCAACACGCTGCGCCACGCGTCGGCGACGCGCGCCGAGGTGGTGGTGCGCTACGGCGAGGACGAATTGGAGGTGACCGTCACCGACGACGGCAGCGGCGGCGCGGCGGGCTCGACGGCGTCCGGCGCGGGCCGCGGGCTGGTGGGCATGCGCGAGCGCGTCGCGCTCTTCCACGGCCACCTCGACGTGGGCCGCGGCGCCGCCGGAGGATTTCGCGTCCACGCAACCCTGCCGATCGCCACGTGATCCGCGTCCTGATCGCCGACGACCAGACCCTGGTGCGCGCCGGCTTTCGCATGGTGGTGGAGGCGCGCGATGACCTCACCGTGGTCGGCGAGGCCGGCGACGGCGCCGAGGCGGTGGCCCTGGCCGCCGAGCTGCACCCCGACGTGGTGCTCATGGACGTGCGCATGCCCGCGATGGACGGCATCGAGGCCACCCGGCGCATCACCGCGCTCGACGCCGCGGCGCACATCCTCATCCTCACCACCTTCGACCTCGACCAGTACGTGTACGAGGCACTGCGCGCGGGCGCGGGCGGATTCCTGCTCAAGGATGCGCCGCCCGAGGAGCTGGCGGCGGCGATCCGCGCCGTGGCGGCGGGGGATTCGCTGCTGGCGCCGTCGGTGACGCGGCGGCTGATCGAGCGCTTCGTCGCCCTGCCCGCCCCGCCCACCGCCGACCCCGCGGTGCTCTCCGACCTCAGCGCGCGCGAGGCGGAGGTGCTGCGCCTCGTCGCCCGCGGGCTGAGCAACCAGCAGATCGCCGACGAGCTGGTGGTCAGCCCGGCGACGGTGAAGAGCCACGTCGCCCGGCTGCTGATGAAGCTGGGGCTGCACGACCGCACCCAGGCCGTGGTGCTCGCCTACGAGACCGGCTTCGTCACGCCGGGCGGCTGACGGAAATTCATCGCGCCGGATTTCATCCTCCAGGCGGAGCGATTTCCCCACCGCGGCGGACGACGTCACCCCGTGCAGCGCCGACCATGGGGCCATGACAACCACCACCGCACTCCCCCCGGTCTTCGAGCCACCGGCGCCGGTACCCACCGCCGTCGACGCCGCCATCCGCACCAGCGGGCTGAGCAAGGTGTACGGCGACCGCACCGTGGTCGACGGCGTCGACCTGCTCGTCCCGCGCGGCTCGATCTGCGGCTTCGTCGGCCCCAACGGGGCCGGCAAGACCACCACGCTGCGCATGCTGCTCGGCCTGGTCCGGCCGACCCAGGGCGGCGGCGAGGTGCTCGGCAGCAGCGTCGACCATCCCGAGAAGTACCTGGCCAAGGTCGGCGCCCTGATCGAGGGGCCCGCCTTCTATCCCACCCTGAGCGGGCGCAGCAACCTGCGCGTTCTGGCCAGTCTTGGCGGATTCCCGAGGTCGCGGGTCGAGGAGGTGCTGGAGATCGTCGAGCTGCGCGACCGCGCCGGCGACCTGTTCCGCACCTACTCGCTGGGCATGAAGCAGCGCCTCGGCGTCGCCGCCGCGCTGCTGCCCGATCCCGAGCTGCTGGTGCTGGACGAGCCAACCAACGGGCTCGACCCCGGCGGCATCATCGAGACCCGCGCCCTGCTGCGCCGCTTCCGCGACCAGGGCATGACCGTGTTCGTCAGCAGCCACCTGCTCGGCGAGCTGGAGCAGGTCGCCGACTGGCTGGTGCTCATCGACCAGGGCAGGCTCGCCTACCAGGGGCCGATCGGCGACCTGGTCGGCAGCCGGCACGCCACCCTGCTGGTCGCCGGCGAGAGCGCCGCCGACCTCGAGGTCATCGCCGCGGTGGCCCGCCGCCTGGGCAGCACCGCGACAGTTGTGGACAACCATGTCCGCATCGATGACGCCGGCATCGCCGCGGCGCTGAACCGCACCGCCATGAAGGCCGGCGTCACCCTCACCGAGCTGACCGTGCAGCGCGCCACCCTCGAGGACTCCTTCCTCGCCGTCACCGGAGGACACCTGTCGTGATCCGCGCCTTCCGCAGCGAATGGTTCAAGATCCGCCGCCCCGGCGTGCTCCTCGGCGGCCTGGGGGCGATGGTCGCCTTCTCCATCCTCGCCGTCGTGCTCACCGTGGCCCGCGCCGACAAGGCGCCCGACGCGGTGAACATCCTCCGCCTCTCCCAGCCCGACGGCTTCGCCTCGATCCTGCAGCGCGGCTCCGACTTCCTGGGCATCTTCGCCCTCGGCGTGCTCGCCGTGGCCACCGCCCAGGAGTACAGCAACGGGACGCTGCGGTCGCTGCTGGTCCGCGAGCCGCGGCGCCTGCGGCTGCTCGCCGGCAAGACCCTGGCCAACCTGGTCTACGTCTGCGCCTCGGTGCTGATCGGCAGCTTGGTCGCCCTGGCGGTCGCCCTGGCCATCGCGCCCAGCAAGGGCATCTCCACCTCGGCGTGGCTCGGCGCCGGGCTGGGCAACACCGTGGGTGTGATGGGCAACCTGGTCCTCGCCGCGGCCGCGTTCGGCCTGCTGGGCACGTTCCTCGCGCTTGTGGTGCGCGCCCCCGCCCCGGCCGTGATCGGCGGCGTGGTCTGGATCCTCCCCGTGGAGAACCTGCTGGCGCGGGCGTGGCCCAACGTCGGCCACTGGCTGCCCGGGCAGCAGCTCGCCGCCATCGTGGCCGGCGGCAACAACATCTCCGGCTACACCTGGGCGCTGGCCCTCGGGCTGAGCATGGCGGCGGCCGCGGCGATCGCCTCGGGCGCACTGTTCCGCCTCCGCGACGTGTCCGTCTAGGGGAGGCGGGCACGCCGGGCCGGGATGACAGGGGGGGTGCGCAACGGGTAGCGTGCTCAGGATGGATACCGCCGCAGCACGAACGCGCCTGGAAGCCGAGCGGCGCCGTCTCGAGGAGACGCGCACCGCCGCCCTGGACCTGGTCTCGGGAAACACCGAGGAGGCGGTGCAGGAGCTGGCCACCTACGACCAGCACCTCGCCGACCAGGGGACCGAGACCTTCGAGCGGGAGCGCGACACCAGCGTCCTGCAGCGGGTCGAGGCCCAGCTCCGCGAGGTGGACGACGCCCTGGCCCGGCTCGACGCCGGCACCTACGGGCGCTGCGAGCTGTGCGGCAAGCCGATCGGCGACGAGCGCCTGGAGGCCATGCCCGCCGCCCGCTACTGCCTCGAGGACCAGGCCCGCGCCGAGCGCGAGGGCCGCTTCAACACCGGCCAGCCGACCGGCGACATCACCTACTGAGTTGCTGAGCGGCGGCCTCAGGCCCCCGCCACGGCGGGGGGAACGCTGTCGTTCGGCCGCACTCCAGCGGCGAATGATGGCGTGGGGGTGCTCCCCCCACCGGGCGCGTCAGCGCCCAGACGGTATCGCGCGCAGCGGGCGCTCGCGGTCGCGCGGGCGCTCCGTCACCACGCCGTAGGTGGTGGTGCGCTCCCGCGGGGTGCGGCCGGCCTCGCGGATCCAGTGCTCGATCTCCAGGGCTTCCAGGTTCTGGCCGTGGTCGGCGCCGCTGGCGCGGGAGATCGACTCCTCCATCAGGGTGCCGCCGAAGTCGTTGGCGCCCCAGCGCAGCGTCTCGGCGACGCCGTCGGCGCCGAGCTTGACCCACGACGACTGGATGTTGGGGATGTCGGCGCCGAAGTAGAGCCGCGCGATCGCCGTGTAGCGGAGCACCTCGTCGAATGAGGGCGACTGGCGGATCCCGTAGTGGCGCCCCAGCGCGTTGCGCTCCACCTGGAACGGCAGCAGCACGAACTCGGTGAAGCCGCCGGTCTCGCGCTGCAGGTCGCGGATGACGCGCATGTGCTCGATGCGGTGGTCCCAGTTCTCGACGTGGCCGAACATCACGGTCGAGGTCGACCGCACGCCGGCACGGTGCGCCGCCCGCATCACCTCGACCCACTGCTCGGTGTTCAGCTTTTCGGGGCAGATCACCGCGCGCACCTCGTCCACCAGGATCTCGGCGGCGGTGCCCGGCATGGTGCCCAGCCCCGCGTCGCGCAGCTTCTCGATGCAGTACGAGATCGACCGGCCGGAGACCTCGGCGATGTAGCGCATCTCCTCGGGCGACAGCGCGTGCAGGTGCAGCGACGGCCAGCGGTCCTTGATGCGCGTGAACAGGTCGTCGTAGTAGTCGAGGTCGAGCGAGGGCTGCAGGCCGCTCTGCATGCAGATCTCGGTCGCCCCGCGCGCCACCGCGTCCTCGATCTTGGCGAAGACGGTGGCGTGGTCGTGATGCCAGGCGCCGCGCGCCTCGTGGGTCTTGCGCATGAAGCCGCAGAACGAGCAGGAGCCGACGCAGACGTTGCTGATGTTGACATTGCGGCACACCACGTAGGTGACCTCGTCGCCGACCAGGGTGCGGCGCAGCTCGTCGGCGGCGGGCTGCAGGTCGGCGGCGACGTCCGGGTACACCGGTAGCCGCTCGCGCAGCACGTAGCCGATCGACGCCGCGCGCTCGCGCATCGCGGTCACCGATTCCCACGGCAGCGACGGCGACACGCTGTCGCCGTTGGCGCTCACGCCGCCGAGGTCGCGCGCGCCGGCCTCGACCAGCGACGTCCAGCCGTCGAGGAGCAGGTTGGGCGGCACCTGCACGGTGATCGACGCGGGCAGGATGGCGCGGGCCATGCGCACCGCGTCCTCCATGTCGGCGAGCGTCGCGCCGGGCAGGTCGCGCATCGGCGTGCCCGGCTTGGCCACGAAGTTCTGGACAATCACTTCCTGAACGTGGCCGTGCCGGGCGTGCGAGTCGGCGATGAGCTGCAGGGCGCGCTCGCGGTCGGCGCGCGTCTCGCCGATGCCGACCAGGATCCCGGTTGTGAACGGGATGCGCAGCCGCCCCGCGTCCTCGATGTGGCGCAGGCGGTCGGCGACGCGCTTGCCGCCGCCGTTGGCGTGGGCGCGCAGGTCGTCGGTGCCGGTCTCCAGCATCAGGCCCATCGACGGCGACCACGGCTTCAGCCGCTCCAGCGACTCGTGGGTGAGCAGCCCGACGTTGACGTGCGGCAGCAGCCCGAGCTCCATGGCGCGGCGGCAGATCTCGATGACGCGGTCGACGAAGGCCGCCTCGGAGGGCAGCTCCAGGTCGGGCAGCAGCCACACCTGCTCGCCGGACATGATCAGCACCTCACGCCCGCCCAGCCGGGCCGCCTCGGCGAGCTGCGCGTCGATGACGTCCCAGCCGATCAGGCCGCCGGTGTCGCTGCGGTACTCGCAGTAGCCGCAGCGCTTGGCGCAGCGATAGGTCACGTCGACGGTGTACGACGCGCTGTAGGTCAGCACGTCGCCGTTCCACTGGGGACGCTGACGGACCGGCGCCGGGGCTGCCTGGGCCATGCCTCGATTCTAGGCGCGACCGGCCGGGCCCCGCTCAGATGCGACGGCCGGCGGCCTCCCAATAGCGGTCCCGGATCAGGCGCTTGAGCAGCTTGCCCGCCGCGTCGCGGGGGAACTCCGCGACGAAGTCGACGCTGCGCGGCCGCTTGTAGTCGGCGACGCGCTCGCCGAGGAACTGCAGCACCTGCTGGTCGGTCAGCCCCGAGCCCTCGCGCCGCAGCACCACCGCCTTGATCTGCTCGCCCCACTCGGGATCGGGGACGCCGATCACCGCGCAGTCCACCACGTCGGGGTGCTGGTGCAGCACCGCCTCGACCTCGGCGGGATAGACGTTGACGCCGCCGCTGATGATCATGTCGACCTTGCGGTCGCAGATGTAGATGTAGCCCTCGTCGTCACGGTAGGCGACGTCGCCGACGGTGAAGTAGCCGTCGTGGAAATTCCGTTGCGTGGCCTCGGGTTTGTTGAGGTACTCGGTGAAGGTGCCGCTGGAGCGCGACCACAGCTCGCCGGGCGTGCCGACGCCCACGTCGTTGCCCTCGTCGTCGAGCAGGGCGACCTCCACGCCGGGCATCGGCCGGCCACACGACTCCGGCCTGCGCAGCAGCTCGCCGGGGCCGATGGCGGTGACGATGCCGGTCTCGGTGGCGCCGTAGAACTCGTGGACCACGTCGCCGAAGAACTCGACCGCACGGCGCTTGACGTCGCCCGGGAAGGGCGCCGCGGCGACGATGACGGCGCGGATGGAGGAGACGTCGAACCCCCGCCTGACCTCCTCGGGCAGGTCGACGACGCGCTTGACCAGGATTGGCGCCATGAACGTGGTGGTGACGCGGTGCCGCTCGATGAGGCGCAGCGCCTCGACGGGGTCGAAGTGGCGCATCACCACCAGGGTGGCGCCGAGGATGTGCTGCAGCGAGGCGAAGGCACCGGGGGCGCTGTGGTACCCGGGTCCGGCGAGCAGGTGCACGTCGTCGTTGCGCAGGCCGAAGACCTCGATCCACCGGAAGATCACCGCCGGGTCGGCGCCCGTGGGACGGTACGCGCCCTTGGGATTGCCCGTGGTGCCCGCGGTGTAGATCATCGTCGGGCCGGTGATCTCCGACGGCGTGTCCGGCTCGGTCTCGACGCCGCCCGCCAGCAGAGCCTCGTACGACTCCCAGCCGGGCGGGGGTGCCTCGCTGCCGGTCACCGCGATGAAGGTTCGCGCGTCCGCATCCTCGACCAGCGGGCGCGCCGCCTCGATGTGCTCGATGAACTCCGGCCCCGCGAAGACGACGCGGGCGCCGCTGTCGTTGAGCAGGTAGGCGATCTCGGCGCCGCGCAGCCGGTAGTTCATCGGCGTGGCCACGCACTGCAGCTTGCGCAGCGCGTGCCCGATCTCCGGGCCGTGCACGCTGTTGAACTGCATCTGGACCGACCGGTCGCCCCGCTGCAGGCCGAGCTGCTGCAGCACCGAGGCGACCCGGTTGGCTCGCGCGTTGAGCTGCGCGTAGGTGCGGCTCTCGCCGCCGTCGGTGACGACGGCGGGCTTGTCCGGCGCCGCCGCGGCGTGCATGGCGAGGATGTCGGTCATCGCCGAGGGATGATAGCTAGCCGCCCCCGCCTCCACCACCTCCGCCGTGGCCGTGGCCTCCGCCTCCACCTCCGCCGGGAGCCGGGATGGGCGCGGGAGCTCCGGCGCCGGGATCGCCGGGCATGCCCGAGTCGCCCGAGCCGCACCAGTAGTAGTTGCCGCCGTTGTAGGACCAGGTCCGGCAGCCCTGCTGACCGGCCAGCCCCGGCACGCTCTGGCCGGGCGCGGTGCCGTCGAGGAACCAGGCGGTGCGGCCGCCCTGGCTCGCCTGCTTGACGTCGGACGGCGGCGCCGGCCAGTCGTCGGCGACGCCGGTGAGCTGGTGGTCCATGAAGGCGTGCCAGATCGGGGCGGCGCCGGTGATGCCGGTGGTGCCCTGCATCGGGTGGTTGTCGGTGTTGCCCACCCAGGTGGCGGTGACCAGCTTGGGCGTCCAGCCGATGGTGAGGTTGTCGCGGAAGTCCTGGGTGGTGCCCGTCTTGGCGGCGACCAGGTGGTTGGGCAGGGTCAGCGCCGAGCCGCGGCCGAAGGAGATCTGCCGGTTGGCGTCGTTGGTGAGGATGTCGTTGACGATGAAGGCGACGCCGGGGTCGAGCGCCTGCTTGGGCGCGGGCGGCGGCGGCAGCAGGTCCCTGCCGGTGCCGTCCTTCACGGCGGTGACGAACTGGGCGGGATGGAGCATGCCGCCCGCGGCGAAGATACTGCCCGCCTGGGCCATCTGCCACAGCGGCACCGGGTAGGCGCCCAGGGTGAGCGACGGCCCGTAGGTGTTGTAGGCCTGGCCCAGCGTGGTGACGCCCATCGCCCGCGCCGTGTCGATCACGTTGGGGATGCCGGCGAGCTGCTCGACCTTGACCGCGGGGATGTTGAAGGAGTTGGAGAACGCCTCCTCCAGCGGCAGCGTGCCGTGGTAGCGCATGTCGTAGTTGTGCACCACCCACGGCGCCTGGCCGGGGATGTTGATGGTCAGCGGCGCGTCGGTGATCGGGGTCAGCTCGGTCACCTTCTTGAGCCGCAGCGCGGTGCTGTAGGTGTAGAGCTTGAAGGTCGAGCCCGGCTGCCGCGGCGAGCCGGCCATGTCGATCTCCGACCCCGGGTGCCCTGCGCCCGCGCCGCCGACGTAGACCACCACGTTGCCGCTCTGCGGCTCGATGCTGACCATGGCGCCGTCGGTCACGTTGAGGCCACGAATGGCATCAACCTGAGACGTCACCACATTCTGCGCGTACTGCTGCATGGGCAGGTCGAGCGTCGAGGTGATCTGCAGCCCGGCGACGTAGGGGTCGAGCTTGAGCTTCTGCTTGACCTCGTCGACCACGCGGCTGACGAAGGCGGGCACCACGTTGACGTTGTCGGCGTTGCCGTCGGCGTACTGGAGGGGCGCGGCGGCGGCGTCCTGGGCCTGCCCCGCGGTGATCACTCCGGCGCCGAGCATCGCCTGCAGCACCTGCTGCTGGCGCGCCTTGGCGGCGTCGGGATGGCGCAGCGGGTCGAGCTGGGTGGGCTGGTTGGGCAGCCCGGCCAGCATCGCCGACTGGGCGAGGTCGAGGTTGCTCGCCTCGGTGTTGAAGTAGACGTGCGCGGCCGCCTCGATGCCGGTGGCGCCGTGGCCGTAGTAGATGTCGTTGAGGTATTCGTCGAGGATCTGCTGCTTGGTCATCGAGGCGTCGAGGTGGCGGGCGATGAGCAGCTGGCGCAGCTTGTAGGTGATGCCGCCGGTGTCGGTGAGGTAGCGCACCTTGGCGAGCTGCATGGTGATGGTGGAGGCGCCCTGGCTGTTGTGGTGGAGCACGTCGCTGAAGGCCGCCGAGGCGACGCGACCCAGGTCGACCGCGCCCTCGCTCCAGAACGCCTTGTCCTCCACCGCGATGGTGGCCGCCTGCAGGGTCGGCGAGATCCTGTCGAGACTGACAGGAATTCGCGAGTCGCCCTGCGGGTGGAGGATGGCGAGCAGCTTGCCGCTGCGGTCGACCACCGTCGAGTCGGCGAAGCTCGGCTTGGGGCTGGGCACCCCGCCGAAGGCGCTGTCGAGCATGGCCAGGGCCACCTGGCCGCCGCCCCAGACGAGCAGGAAGGCGGCCACCATGACCGAGATCACCACCGCCCCGAAGCGCTGCCTGGTGCTCATCCGCCGGGCGCGGCGGGAGTTGAGCAGGACGCGACGCACGTTGCGCCGGCGCTGGGTGGGGCTCAGGCCGGCGGTGGGCGCCTTGCCGCGACGCGGCCGTGGCCGGGGGTCGTAGGGACGCAGTCTGTCGGGCACGTACACCGTCGCTTGCGGGTGGGTGGGACGGGCGCGGGAGCGGCGGGAGGGCGTGGGGGACGCCCGTCGATCATGACAGCGCCGTACTCGCTATTAACGGTAGCGCCTTTGCAGGGTTACGCGCAGCGGATGGGACCGGCCCGGTGCTTGGGGGAAGCGGTCGTCAGCGTAGCAGGCAAGCCGTTCACGCCCGGCGCGGCGGCGGTCCCAGGACTGAACGCCCAGATCTCGCCGGTGCGGCTGAGCGGGTTGAGCTGGGCGTCGAGCGGCGCCGAGTGGCAGAGGTCGTAGAGCGGGCCGCTGAGCGGGTCGCAGGCCTTGAACTCGGCGTCGGTGTCGCTGGTGCCGGCACCGACCACCACGGTCTCGCCCGCCACGGCGGCGCCGCTGGAGATTGGGGCGCCGAGCGGAAAGCCCCAGAGCAGGCGGCCGGAGGCGGCGTCGTAGGCGCGGAGCAGGCCGTCGAGAGCGCCGTTGTAGACCACGCCCCCGGCGACGGTGCTGGCGCCGTAGGAGGGACCCTGCGTCGCCTGCCACGCCGGGGCGCCGGTGGCGGCGTCGAAGCTGCGCATCGGGGTGAGCGGGGCGGTGGGGTCGTCCTGCGGGGTCGGCGCACCGGTGGCGGGGTCGTTGCGCACGGGGGTGTCGATGGCGGCGGCGCCGAAGACCTGGGGCGCGCTGCCCTGGGTGGCGCGGCCGACCGCGGTGTTGCCGATGAAGCCGCCCACCGCCTGGCTGTCCTGGATGTTGCCGTTGCCCTGCTCGACCGCCTTCCAGACCAGGGCGCCGCTGTCGCGGTCGACGACCGAGTAGGTGCCGTCCTTGTTGCCCTCGCCGACCACGCGGCGGCCGCCGGGCAGCGTGAACACCTGGGGCGAGGAGCCGAAGTCGTCGTCGCTGGTGTTGTTGGGCGGGTGCGGCTGGTAGCTCCACACCGGCGTGCCGGTGGCGGCGTCGACACCGACAATGGCCTCGGCGTACGGCTGCCAGCGATGGGCGTAGTCGTAGGTGCCGCCCGCGGGGCAATAGGGGTCGGTGCCGTCCGTGGGGCAGGGGCGCGGCGGGGGCGGCGCCTGGCCCGGGGGCGCGGGGAGGCTGACCGGGCCGGCCGAGGCGAGCGAGCCGCTCGGCGAGTTGTCCGGGCAGTCGGCCATGCCCACGAAGGCGAGGGCGCGGCGGGCGGGATCGGGGTTCCACGGCTGGAGGTCGAGGGCGGGCGAGCTCCAGACGTTGCCGCAACCGTAGAGCGGCTGGTGGGTGTAGGTCTCAGGGTTGAAGTGCCAGACCGCCTGGTGGGTGACCGCGTCGATCGCCCACAGGCCCTCGCCCGGGTAGTCGCTGCGCTGGTTGGCGTCGCTGCCGACCAGCACCCAGGGGTGGCCGTTGGGGGTGAGCTGCCAGACCACCGGGCTGGACTCGATCTCGCCCTGGCCGGTGGGCTGCTGGGGGTCGGCGTCGAAGCGCCAGAGGATGGCGCCGGTCTGAGCGTCGAGGGCGTAGAGCGAGTCGGCGGCGCCGACGAAGACGGTGCGTCGGCCCTGCACCGTTGCCACGGCGGCCGACGAGGTGATCTGGCCGTAGGCGTCGTGGTGGGCGTCCGTCCATGGTGCGGCGGCCCGGTTGCCGAGGGCGGCCTGCCAGCGGGTGGCGCCGGTGGCCAGGTCGAGGGCGTAGAAGCTGCCGTCCCAAGCGCCCACGTACACCCTGCCGTCGGCGACGGTGGGCTGGGCGGTGACCACGTTGGAGGCGTGCGCCACCCAGCGCGGCCTGAGCTGGGCGACGTTCTGCGTGGTGGGGACGCTGGGGCAGGTGCTGGCGAAGTCGCGGCTGGGGTCGTGGCCGTAGGTGGTCCAGTCGCAGGCGCGGGACTGCAGGGTGGCGAGCAGGTCGTGCGGCTGGGGTTGGGGCTGCGCCCGGGCGGCGGCGGGGGCGAGCGCGGCGGCGGCCACGGTGGCGAGCGGGAGCAGTCGGCGGAGCAACGGTGTGGTGTCCTCTCTCGGGCGCGCTGGTGCGCAGCCTGCAAGAGTGAGGACGGATCAGCGAGTTCGGTCTTGCGCCTCGAACTCGGCGCTGACGGCGCCGCCGAGGACGGTGATCTGCCCCAGGAAGAACATGTACGTCATCAGCAGGAAGAACAGCGCGAAGGTGGCGCCGTAGGTGTTGAAGCCACCGGCCAGGCGCACGTACAGCGGGAAGATGAAGGTGAACGCCTCCAGCAGCACGCCCGCGGCGATCGCGCCCGGCAGCACGTTGCGCACCCGCTGCCTGCGGTTGGGCACGACGTAGTAGATGGCCAGGAAGATCAGGCTGCCGTCGAGCACTCCCGCGGCGACCTGGATGACCAGCCCCGCCGGTCCCGAGGTGAACAGCCCGGGCACGAAGCTGAGTTGCTGCAGCGCGGGCAGCAGTGCGCTGCTCAGCACCAGCGGCACCGCCAGCGCGGTGAACAGGAAGATCATCCCGAAGGCCATGAGCTTCTGGCGCACGAAGCTCCTCGCCTTGCCGTGGTAGAGCGCGGTCAGCGCCTGCTCGACGGCGCCGAACAGCGCCGAGCCGCCCCACAGCAGGCCGAGGAAGCCGGCGATGGCGAAGATGCCGCTGTGGTGCTTGACGCCGTTCAGCGCGTCGAGGATCTGCTTCTGCGCGTTGGGACTCGGGAAAGCGTTGACCACCGCGGTCTCGACGTTGTGCGAGATGCTCGGGCTCTGCAGCACGAAGCCGAGCACGGTGATGGCGATCAGCACCATGGGGAAGAGGGCGAAGAGGGCGTTCCAGGCGATCAGCGTCGCCCAGTTGGGGCCCTGGGCGTCGAGGTAGCGCTTGACGACGCGCACCGCGAACGACTGCAGCACGCGCTGTTTCAGGCCGCGCCGTTGCGCGGGTCTGCTCGCAGTTTGTGGTGTCGCCTCTGCCGTCATGGGTGTGCAGCGACGGTATGGGCCCCGTGCTCGGCGCGTCAACCGCGCCTGCACGGCGGCGGCTACGCGGGCGGCGGGTTGAGCCGGGCGAGCTGGCGGGAGAGGGCGACCAGGTTGCCCTGCTCGTCCCACACCTCGCCGTCCTCTTCGAGGTAGCCGTTGATCAGGAAGCGGCTGCGGAACCAGCAGCGCATCCAGCCGGGCGCCGGACGGGCACGGACGTGCACGGTCAGCTCCAGTGTGGGCACCCAGCCGCCGGGGCTGGCGTCGAAGATCGCGGGTGGCATGGCGTCGGCGACCAGCGGCAGCGCGTGGGTGTCGACCGGGCGTCCGTCGGCGAAGCGCAGCCAGCCGCCGACCTCGGCGCGACCTGTCCGCTCGCCGCGCGCCCAGCCCATGGTGCCGGGGGCGGGGCGGATGTCGACCCGGTCGCGGATGGCGGCGATCAGGCCGTTGGGCATGGGGCCGTTCTGCGGTTCCTGGCGCGCGCACCGATCGGGCGGCGGCATCTCCGGCGGCTCCGCCTGGATGATCGTCGGACCCTGCGACTGCGTGTGATCGCCGTAGTTGGCGAGGATGCGGACGCGCTCCCTGCCGTCCTGGAGCATGCGCGCCATCGCCGTCGAGTGGGCGCGGCCGGTGCGAATCACCTCGACCTCGACGTCGATCGGCGCGTGCTGCGGCGGGCTGAGGTAGTGCGCGGTGACCGTGAAGGGGTCGGGGTGGGGCAGCTCCTGCCGTATTGCGTTGAGCGCGATGGTCAGCACGTAGCCGCCGTTGGGATACGGGCCGATGCTCCAGCGATCAGTGACCTCGCCGCGCCACAGGTGCTCGCCGATGCGGCGCACCTCGGTGTCGGCGTCGAGCTCGTACGGCGATTCCATCTGCGTGTGCTGCCCGGGTGCCCGCGCGTCAGTGGCGGAAGTGGCGTTCGCCGGCGGCGACCATGGCCACGTCGAGGCGGTCGGCGGCCTGGATGACGTCGTCGTCCCGCCTCGAGCCGCCGGGCTGGATGACGGCGCGAATCCCTGCTGCGGCAAGGGTTTCCAGGCCGTCGGGCATGGGGAAGAAGGCATCGCTGGCGGCCACGGCGCCGCGCGCCCGCTCCTCGCCCGCGCGCTTCACCGCGATCTCGGCGGCCTCGACGCGCGACATCTGTCCCGCGCCGACCCCCACCGCCATGCCGTCGCGGACGATGACGACGGCGTTGGACTTGACGTGGGGGACGACGCGCCATGCGATCAGCATCTGCTCCCACTCCTCGCCGGTGGGCTGCCTGCGGGTCATCACCTGCATGGTGGAGCGGTCGGTGTCGACGCGGTCGAGCGTCTGCACCAGCAGGCCACCGTCGATGCTGCGCACGTCGAGTGCCGCGGCGCACGAGGGATGCTCGACGACCAGCACCCGCAACCGCTCCCTGCGCTGCAGGATCTCGGCGGCGTCCGGCTCGATGCGCGGCACGACGACGGCTTCCAGGAACGTCTTGGCAATCTCGGCGGCGGTCGCCGCGTCCAGGGGGCGGTTCAACCCGACGATGCCGCCGTACGCACTCCGTGGATCACATTCGAACGCGCGGCGGTACGCCGTCTCCAAGTCCGCACCGACCGCAAACCCGCAGGGATTGGTGTGCTTGATGATCGTCGCCGCCGGCGTGTCGAACTCCATCACCAGCCGCCGCGCCGCATCCACGTCCAGCCAGTTGGTGAAGCTCAGCACCGGTCCCTGCAGCTGCCGCGCGTGGGCCATCCCACCGGGGGCACCCGGCACCGCGTACACGGCACCGCGCTGGTGCGGATTCTCGCCGTAGCGCAGCTCGTGCAGGCGCGGCCCGCCGATGGTGAACTCGCCCGGCATCGCCTCGGTGGCCTGCTCCTCGCGCAGGTAGGCCGCGACCGCGGTGTCGTACGCGGCGGTGTGGGCGAACGCCTCGGCGGCGAGGCGCTGCCGGGTGGCCGCGCTGATGCTGCCATCCCTGGCAATATCTTCGACGACCGCGGCGTACTGCGCGGGCGAGGTCACCACCGCGACGGAGTCGGCGTTCTTGGCGGCGGCGCGGATCATCGTCGGTCCGCCGATGTCGATGTTCTCGATCACCTCGTCGCGCGCCGCTCCGCGCGCCACCGTCTCGCGGAACGGATACAGCGACACGGCGACGATGTCGAAGGGCAGGAACCCGTGCTCGGCGAGCTGGCGCATGTGCTCGGGGTTGTCGCGCCGCGCCAGGATGCCCGCGTGGATGGCCGGGTGCAGCGTCTTGACGCGCCCGTCGAGCATCTCGGGAAAGCCGGTCAGCTCGCTGACGGCGCGCGCCTCGATGCCCTCGGCGGCGAGGGCGCGGCGGGTGCCGTCGGTGGCGACCAGCTCGACGCCGTGCTGCGCCAGGGTGCGCGCGAAGGCGGCGAGACCGGTCTTGTCGCTGACGCCGAGGAGCGCTCGCAGGGTCATGGCCGGGTGGGACCTCCGATGTGGGTGGGTGCGGGTGCAGGCTGGATGCGCACGCGCCGCCCCTCGCGCCGCAGCCGCCCGCTGCAGAACAGCGCCACCGCCTCGGGGAGGATGCGCCATTCCTGCTCATGGATGCGCAGGCGCAGCGACTCGGCGTCGTCGTCCTCCTCGACCGGCACCGCGGCCTGCAGGACGATCGGGCCGCCGTCCGGCTCGCCGGGTTCGAGCAGCTGCACCGTGCAGCCGCTCACCTTGGCGCCGAAGGCGAGCGCGTCCTCGACGGCGTGCATGCCGCCGGCGAAGGCGGGCAGCAGCGAGGGGTGCACGTTGAGGATGGCGTCGGGAAAGGCGTCGAGCACCGGTGCGGTGAGCACGCGGTCGTAGCCCGCGCAGACGACGAGCCGCACGCCCGCGGCCAGCAGCGCGTCGCGAATCGCGGCGTCGCGGGCCTCCAGCGAGCCGCCGAAGTCGGTGACGGGCAGCGCCAGAGCCTCCACGCCGTGCGCGCGCGCAACCTCCAGGGCACCCGCGGAACGGCGATTGCTGATCACCAATGCGACGCGCGCGGGAAAGTCCGCGGCGTCGCAGGCGGAGAGCAGCGCGCGCAGGTTGGTGCCGGTGCCGCTGACCAGCACGCCGACCGGGACTCGCGGTGCGCTCAGCGCAGCACCACCCGCTCGGGACCGGTCTGCTCCACCACGCGACCGATGCGGTGCACCGGCATGCCCGCGACCGACTCGACACGCGAGGCGTCCTCGGCGGGCACCACCACCACCATGCCGATGCCCATGTTGAAGGTGCGCCACATCTCGTCCGGGCTGATGCCCCCCGCGGCCTGCAGCGCGGCGAAGATCGGCAGAACCGGCCACGTCCCGCGCGTGATCTCGACGCCGAGTCCCTCGGGCAGCACTCGCGGCGTGTTCTCCTTGAGTCCGCCGCCGGTGATGTGGGCCAGCGCCCGAACGTCGACCGACTCGCGCAGCGCACGCACCGCGGGCAGGTAGGAGCGATGCGGTTCGAGCAGCAGGTCGGCGAGCGGAGCGTCCGTGCCGGCAAGCACCGCGTCGTAGTTCAGCTCCTGCTCGGTGACGATGTGGCGCACCAGCGAATACCCGTTGGTGTGCAAACCGTTCGACGGCAGGCCGAGGACCACGTCGCCGATGCGCACGCGCGTGCCGTCGATGATCTGCTCGCGCTCGACTGCGCCGACGATGAATCCGGCGAGGTCGTAGTCGCCGAGCGCGTACAGGCCGGGCATCTCCGCCGTCTCGCCGCCCACCAGCGCGCACTGCGCCGCGCGGCAGGCCTCGGCCATGCCGTCGACCACCTCGGCCATCTGCTCGGGGCGCAGCTTGCCGGTGGCGAAGTAGTCGAGGAAGAACAGCGGCTCGGCGCCGCAGCAGAGGATGTCGTTGACGCAGTGGTTGACCAGGTCCATGCCGATGCCGCGATGGCGGTCGGTGGCGATGGCGACCTTGATCTTGGTGCCCACCCCGTCGGCGCTGCTGACCAGCACCGGCTGCCGGTAGCGCGCGGTGTCGAAGGCGAACAGACCGCTGAAGGCGCCGATGCCGCCGAGCACACTGCGGGTGTGCGTCGAGCTGACGGCCTTCTTGATCAGGGCAACGGCGCGGTTGCCCTCATCGATGTCGACGCCGGCATCGGCGTAGCGGAGGTCGCCCACGAACGGCCCTCTGGGGGGTGATCAGCGCCGCGTAGTGTACCGGCCGCTCAATCCGGAGGCGCAGCGAGCAGGGCGAACGCGGCGCCGGTGCCGAGGCCGTAGGCCAGGTGGGCGGTGAGGTCGCGGGCCAGGACCCCGGCGTCGTACTCCCAGATCGGCTTGTAGAGCCCGGCCAGCGGCAGGGTCACGTAGCTCGACAGCCAGACCAGGCTGCCCAACGCCAGCCCGAGGGGGACCACCGCAGCGCGCCGCTGCGGATGCAGCCACCCCGCGTAGGCGCCGAGCTGCGCGCCCCAGCCGACGCCGTAGCCCCAGTGCATGAGGTTGTTGACCAGCGCCGCCCGGCTGACCGGGATGTCCCGCCGGGTGAGCGCCACGAACAGCTTGCGGCCGAACTGCGCCGGCGCGGGCGCGTCCTCCCAGCGCTGCACGTCGAGGTCGAATTCCCAGGCCAGCGGCGGCTTGTCGCCCCCGCCGCGGCGGTGGCGCGCATACCAGACCGCGTCCATCGCCACAGTGCCCACCGCCCCGGCGACGGCGCCGCGGGCGATGGCTCCCAGAGGGGTGAGGCGCTTGCCCATACCGTCCAAGCATGCCCGCTGGGGACGGCTCGCGTCGCGCCCTAGGCGCCTTCGAGGATGAAGTGGGAGAGGCGGACCAGCTCCTGCGACACCGCGTGCTTGGGGTCGGCGAGCACCGCGGGGTGGCCGCTGGTGGTGGCGCGGTGGAAGAGGTCGAGCGCGTGGGGGACGGCGACCGGGATGCGGCGGCGCAGAAAGCCCTCGACCCGCTCGCGGGTGAGCTCGGGGGAGTTGACCGTCCCGTTGAGCACCAGGAGCTGGCGCTCCTCCTCGATGTCGAGGTCGCGGAGGATCTCGAACAGGGTGAGGGTGCGGCGCAGCGCGGTCACCTCGGGCGTGACCACCACCACCACCCGGTCGGCGAGGGCGAGCGCGGTCAGGGCGGGGTCGGAGAACCCGTGCGGGACGTCGACCAGCACGGTGTCGTGCATGGCCCGGAGGATGTTGACCAGCGCGGTCACCCCGTGCTCGCCGACCCGCAGCGCGTCGACGGGACGGCGCGGCGCGCCCAGGACGCGCAGGCCGGTGGCGTGGCGGGCCACGTAGTCCTCGGGGGTGACGGTGGCGCCGTCGTGCTCGATGGCGTCGATCAGCTCGTCCACGCCCGACCGCGGCGGCACGTCGACGAGCATGGGCAGGTCGCCGTACTCGAGGTCGAGGTCGACGGCGATGACGCTGGGCGTGCGGGACTGGGCGACCGCCAGGGCGACGTTGGCGGTGATGCTGCTCACCCCCGCGCCGCCCTTGGCGCTGGTGATCACCACCACCTGGCCGCCCACCTGCTGGTGGCGGTCGGGACGACCCTCGGAGATGCGGCGCAGCACGCCCATGACGCGCGCCTCGACCAGGTCGAGGTCGAGCGGTTTGGGCAGCACCTCGTCGGCGAAGTCGACGCCCTCGGTGGCGGCCAGGTGGCCGTTGCCGTTGCCGTTGCTGCCCGCCTTGGCGCTGAACAGCACCACCGGCAGGTGCCGGGTGCCGGGGTTGCGGCGGATGGTGCGCACCAGCTCGACGCCGTTCATGTCGGGCATGTAGACGTCGGTGAGCACGGCGTCGGGCTCGTCCTCGCGGAGCAGGTGCCAGGCCTCGATGCCGTCGCGGGCGATCCGCACCTGGTGGCCGCGGCTCTCGAAGTAGCGCTTGAGCTGCTTGCGGAGCGAGGCGTCGTCGTCGGCGATGATCAGGCGCATCGGGTGGGCACGCTACACCCGGCCGGGCGCGCCGGCGCGTGATGTGACAGGTTGGATACCACGCTTTGACCGTGCGCGCGGTGCATGAAGAAAGGCCGGCCGCCCTGTGCGTGGCGACCGGCCTTCCGTGTTGCGGTGGGTGCGGGGCGGGCTAGGGGGCGGCCACCTCGCTGATCCGGGTGCCCCAGTTGGCCAGCCCGGTGCGGGTGCTGCCGCAGCGCAGGTTGGTGTCGAGGTATTCGGAGAGGTTGCAGGTCTGGCCGATGTACTCGGAGGCGATCCAGACGTTGCCGCCCACCGGCACCGCGGCGCCGTAGTCACCCCAGCGGGGACGGATGGTGCCGGGCGGGTTGCCGAATGCCTTGTAGTCGGTGAAGCCGTCGTCGGGGCCCTGGCCGGCGGCGGCGACGTGCAGCGGGCCGACGCCCGAGCTGTCGATGGTTGCGTAGCCGGCGCTCGGGAAGAAGTCGGTGCCGACCAGGGTGAAGGCCATCACGCCCGTGCCGGAGCTGGTGATGCCGATGGCCGGGTAGGTCAGGTTGTCGTTGCCGAGGCCGACGTACCCGGTGTTGGTGATGGTCGCGCTGACGGCGCCGGCCGACGCCGCGGGCGCGGTGTCGAACCACTCGATGCCCGCCGACTTGGCGGAGCTGCTGCTCAGCCCGGTGTCGAGCGCGCCCCAGAGCTGGCCGCCGACCCAGGTCACCTGCTGCATGCGGGTGTCGTTGCTGTCGAGCGGCGACGACGTCTCGGCGAAGGGATCCTTGGCGCCGAGGATGAAGTTGGTGCTGCACTTGTTCTGGTTGAGGCAGTCACGCAGCGGCTGGTTGCCCGCCTTCTGCTCAGCGGGCGGCGGCAGGGTGTACTGGCCGACGTTGAGCTTGGTGTGGCTCAGGGTCAGCGCCCGCGTGCCGCTCAGCGACGACGTGTTGCTGAGCGCCCACACCAGAAGTTGCGTCGACGCCTGGAATGTCGACCGGCCGTCGCCGGTGTCGTGCGCCTCGGCCGCGGCGTTGCTGCTGAGGAAGTACTCGGTGCCGCCCGCGGCCGGGTCGCCCCCGCCACCCGGAGTCTGCGACGGCCACAGGGTGAAGCCGTTGAGCGCAAAGCCGCTGTCGGCGCCGTGGGTGTCGAACTGGGTGACCGTGATGCTCGGCGACAGCGCGGCCAGCTGCGCCTTGGACAGCGCATAGACCTGCGCACCGTGGAACTCGGGACCGAAGAACGAGTACTCGTTGGTGGTCAGGTAAAGGCCGTTGGCGTCGCTGCCGATGTGCGGGTAGTCACCGAAGCACGCGGTGAGATTGGTCGGCACCGGGTCGGTGGGCGGCGTGGGGCTCGGCGAGCAGTTGTGGTTGGGGGTGTTGGCCGAGCCGTCGTCCTGCACCGGGATGCGGTAGACCGTCCAGGTGCCCGCCGGGTTCGACGTGTTGCTGACCGCAAGGTCGAGATGGTTGGTGCCGGTGAAGTGCTGCAGGCCGTCGGCGCCGCGCTGCGGGAAGCTGTCGAGGGTGAGCACGTCGAGGAACCAGTGCCCGGTGGCCGCGTCGTAGATGCAGCTCGGGTCGGTGACGAACGGGCCGAGGGCTCCGGTGCTGCGGTTGATCGCCGGCGCGTAGCCGAGGAAGCTGTTGAGCGCCTGCGGGCCGGTCACGCCGTTGCCCGACGTGTCGTAGACGCGCAGCACGTCGTTGAGGACTTCCAGCACGCGGGTGTTGCCGTTGCCGTCAGGACCGACGCAGAGGCCCTGGTCGGGCGGCTCCAGGCTGAACTGATTGGTGTGCAGATCGGTGCCGAAGCGGTTCTGGAAGTGGTTGAGCGCATCGAAGCTGGTGACCAGCCCCGGGGTGCTCGTCGTCACCTGCTTGGGCTGGGTGGTTGCGCCGACCGGCGTCGAGCTGCCGGGAGTGCTGTGGCTGCGGTTGGCGGTGATCGAGCCGTCCGTGCCGCTGACGCCACCGATCTCCGTGCTGCTCGGGCTCGACGGCGACGTGGTGTCCGGGGCGCCGCTCTGGAATGACGCCGTGCCCGCCCGGGCGATCTGCCTGGTGCTTGCGCTGCTCGCGCTCGCGGCCTGGGCGGGGCTGCTGCCCACCGAGGCGGCGACGATGGGCACCACGGCCATCGCCGTGATCGCCCAGCGCGAGCGTGACTGCAACCGACTCCGTGTCATGTGCCAGCCTCCTCCGATCCGAGCTGCGCCCCTGCGGTGGTTGCAGACAGTACCTCGCGGCGCCGCGCATGTCCAGAAAGCGCACGCCAAACCGTCAGAACGGATTGGTTGCTAGCAGATCGAGCTCGATCGTGGTTGCCGGCGGTGCACCGACGCGTGCCCTGGACGTTCTGGGAGACTCTTCCCGAATGGGAATGCGGGTGCTGGTCACAACACCGGCCGGGATCGGCCATGTCAACCCGATGGTGCCATTGGCGCGGGCGCTGGCAGCCCGCGGCCACGAGGTGTTGTGGGCCGTTCCCGGCGAGGGTGCCGGCCATGTCGAGCGAGTCGGGATCCGTGCACTGCGTGCCGGCCCGGTCGGGATCGCCGGTCCGGCGGAGGTCCGGCGCCTCTATCCAGAACTCAATGCTCTCTCGCCGGCTGCCATGCCTGACGTCATGTTCGGCAAGCTGTTCGGCGCCATGATCGCGCCGTCGATGCTGTCCGACATGGTGCCGCTGGTGCTCGAGTGGCGGCCCAACCTGGTCGTGGCCGACGCGGGCGAGTTCGCCGGGCACATCCTGGCGGCCGAGCTCGGGGTGCCGAGCGTCACCAAGGGCTTCGGCATGCTCCTCCCCGAACGCAGGGTGGCGGCCGCCGCCGAGGAGGTGGCGCCGCTGTGGCGGTCGCGAGGACTGGTGCCGCGCCCCTATGGGGGTGCGTATCAGCACCTCTACCTCGACATCTATCCGCCCGAGCTGGGCTCGGACGCGGCGAGCCATGTCCCCCACCGTCATCTGATGCGTCCGACCACCGACGACACGCAGAACGATATCTCGTCAACGCCTCCGTTGCCTGACGCGCGGCCCGACGCGCCACTTGTGTACGTGACCATGGGTACCGTCTTCAACAACCCCGAGCCGCTCCGCGTGGTTCTCGCGGCGCTGAACGACATGGACGTCCGCGTGCTTGTCACCGTCGGCCCGGGGGGAGATCCGGCGACGTTGGGAACGCAGCCGGCGCACGTGCGCGTCGAGCGGTACGTGCCCCAGACGCTCGTGTTGCCTCACTGCGCCGTCGTCGTGTCACACGGCGGCTCGGGAACGGTGCTGGCGACGATCGCGCTGGGTCTCCCGCAGCTCTGCCTACCGCAGGGAGCCGATCAATTCCTCAACGCCGCCGCCGTGTCCTCAGCCGGCGCGGGTCTCTCGTTGACGCCGGACGCGGCAACCGCGAGCGCCGTCCGTGACGCCGTCTCGCGCCTCCTTGGCGACGCTTCGTTCGGCGACGCCGCGCGCCGGGTCAGCGCGTCGATCGCCGCCATGCCGTCGCCGGAAGACGTCGCCGCGATGCTGGAGAGCTTGGCCTAGCCGTCGAGCTCAGCTCTCCAGGGCGAGCTTGTCCATCTCCAACTGCTGCGGCACCTGCAGCGGATATGCGCCGTCGAAGCAGGCGAAGCAGAAGCCCTCACCGCTGTGCTGGTCGACGGCGCGCTTGAGGCCGTCGATGCTCAGGTAGCGCAGCGAGTCGGCACCGACCAGCTCGGCGATCTCGGGCTCGGTGTTGTTGGCGGCGATCAACTCGCCGCGCGAGGCGATGTCGATGCCCATGAAGCAGGGCCAGACGATCGGCGGCGAGGCGACGCGGACGTGGACCTCGCTGGCGCCGGCGCGGCGCAGCTCCTGGACGATGCGGCGCGAGGTGGTGCCGCGGACGATGGAGTCGTCGACCAGCACCACGCGCTTGCCGTCGAGGACGTGGCGCATGGGGTTGAACTTGAGGCGGATGCCGGCTTCGCGCAGGCGCTGGTTGGGCTGGATGAAGGTGCGCGTGATGTAGCGCGACTTGATCATGCCCTCGACGTAGGGGATGCCACTGGCCTCGGCGTAGCCGACCGCGGCGGGGGTGCCGCTGTCGGGCAGGGAGATGACGATGTCGGCGTCGGCGGGCGCCTCGGCGGCCAGCTCGCGGCCCATGTTGACGCGTGACTCGTAGAGCGAGCGGCCCATCATCACGCTGTCGGGACGGGCGAAGTAGATGAACTCGAAGCTGCACATGGCGTGCGTCGGCACCGGCTTGTTGATCTGGCTGGAGCGCACGCCCGCGGAATCGATGATCACGATCTCGCCGGGGCCGATCTCGCGCACGAAGGTGGCGCCGACCACGTCGAGGGCGCAGGTCTCGCTGGCCAGGATGTAGCCGCCACCGCCGGGGGCGTCGACGTCGCCGAGACGGCCCAGGCAGAGCGGGCGGATGCCCAGCGGGTCGCGGGCGGCGACGAGCTGGTTGCGGGTGCTCAGCATCAGGCAGTACGCGCCTTCGAGTCGCGGCAGGGCGCGGCGCAGCACGATCTCGATGCTGTCGCCCGGGGTGCGGCTGAGGATGGCGCCGATCACCTCGGTGTCCGACGTGGTGGTGAACTGCATGCCCTGTTCGAGCATCTCGTGGCGGAGCTCGGCGGTGTTGACCAGGTTGCCGTTGTGCCCGTAGGCGACGGGGCCGATCTGGCCGTGCTGGAAGACCATCGGCTGGGCGTTGGGCAGCTTGGTGCTGCCGGTGGTGCTGTAGCGGGTGTGGCCCAGCGAGATGTGGCCAGGCATGTCCAGAAGTGCTTCCTGGTCGAAGACCTGGGAGACCAGGCCCATCTCCTTGTGCACCCGGATGGTCAGGCCGTCGCTGACGGCGATGCCGGCCGACTCCTGGCCGCGGTGCTGGAGGGCGTAGAGGCCGAAGTAAGTGAGGTTGGCGACGTCCTCGCCGGGGCCGTAGACGCCGAAGATGCCGCACTCCTCGTGCAGCTTGTCGAGGGGCTCGTCGTCGTCGGTGACGTCGATCCAGCTCTCGGGCTGCACGGGATTGTCAGGCATGTGAATCCAGCAAGGCACCGTCATAGGCGGCGCACGCATCGGCGAGCGACACGTCAACGGCCCCCTCGACGGTGATCCGGCCCCCGCCGACCGTACCGATCTCCCGGTACGGGACCGCGCGCTGGTCGAGCAGCGCTCGGAGCTGCACCTTGGACTCCTTCTCCACACTGACCACGAAGCGGGACTGGGTCTCCCCGAAGAGTATACCGGCGACCTGGGAAGGCGGCCCTACTTCAGCGATTTGCGCCTCATCGAGGGTGGCGCGAACTCCGCGGCCGCCGGCGATCGCGCATTCGGCGAGGGCGACGGCGACGCCTCCCTCGGCGCAGTCGTGGGCGGAGCGGAGCAGGCCGTGCAGGGCCGCCTGGCGCACCGCGTGCTGGACGCGGCGTTCCAGATCGAGGTCGAGGCGCGGCGGTGGGCCCTCCGCGGTGCCGTGGGCGAGGCGCTGATATTCGCTGCCGCCCAGCTCGGCGTCGACGGGGCCGATGAGGAAGACGGCGTCGCCGTCGGCGGCGAATGCGGCGGTGAGCCGCTTGCTCACGTCCTCGATGCGGCCGACCATGCCGATCACCGGGGTGGGGTCGATGCTGACCCCGGTGGTGTCGTTGTAGAGGCTGACGTTGCCGCTGACCACCGGCGTTTGCAAGGCTTCACAGGCGGCGGCGATGCCGTCGACCGCCTCGCTGAGCTGCCAGAACACCTCGGGCTTCTCGGGGTTGCCGAAGTTGAGGCAGTTGGTCACAGCGAGCGGCTCGGCGCCGGTGGCGACCACGTTGCGCGCCGCCTCGGCGACGGCGATCTCCGCGCCGCGGCGCGGGTCGAGCCGGCCGTAGCGCGCGTTTCCGTCGGTGGTGACCGCAACCGCGATGCTCGTGCCCTTGACGCGCAGCAGGGCGGCGTCGCCGCCGGGGGCGATCACGGTGTCGTCGCCGACCTGGTGGTCGTAGCGGCGGAAGATGGGGCGGCGGCTGCCGATGTTGGGGCTGCCGAGCAGGCGCAGCAGCGCGGTGCTGGCGTCCCACGGCGGCGTCTGCGCGAGCGGGTCGCGGGCGATCACGGCATCCAGCGACGACGGGCGGCGCGCCTCCGGATGGCGCATCGGCACGTCGTCGATGAGCATCTGCAGCGGCAGGTCGCAGACCACGTCGGCGCCGTCGCGGACCACCAGGTGCCCGGTGTCGGTGATGGCACCGATGACGTCGGAGCGCAGGTCCCAGCGGGCGAAGGCGTCCTGGATGGCGCGCTCCTCCCCCCTCTTGACCACCAGCAGCATTCGCTCTTGCGACTCGCTCAACATGACTTCGTACGGCGTCATGCCCCGCTCCCGGCGCGGCGCTTTGCCGACGTCGAGGTCGATCCCGCAGCCACCGCGCCAGGCCAGCTCCGCCGTGCTCGACGTCAGCCCCGCGGCGCCGAGGTCCTGCATGGCGACGACGCGCGGGTCCCCGGCCAGCTCCAGGCACGCCTCCATCAGGGACTTCTCCAGGAAGGGATTGCCCACCTGCACGGCGGGACGGCGCTCGTCGCTCTGCTCGTCCAGCTCGACGCTGGCGAAGGTGGCGCCGTGGATGCCGTCGCGTCCGGTGTCGGCGCCGACCAGCAGCACCGGGTTGCCCGCGCCCGCGGCCACCGCGCGGGTCAGCGCGCCGTGCTCGATGACGCCGACGCACATGGCGTTGACCAGGCAGTTGTGCCGGTAGGACTCGTCGAAGTAGACCTCGCCGCCCACCGTGGGCACCCCGATGCAGTTGCCGTATCCGCCGATCCCGGCCACAACTCCGTCGAACAGGTAGCGCTGCCGCGCCTCCTCCAGCGGGCCGAAGCGCAGCGAGTCCAGCAGCGCCACCGGGCGCGCGCCCATGGTGAAGACGTCGCGGAGGATGCCGCCGACGCCGGTGGCCGCGCCCTGGTAGGGCTCGATGGCGCTGGGGTGGTTGTGCGACTCGATCTTGAAGACCGCCGCCAGTCCCTCGCCGATGTCGACGGCTCCGGCGTTCTCGCCGGGGCCCTGCAACACGCGGGGGCCGCTCGTCGGCAGCCGCTTGAGCAGCGGCTTGCTGGTCTTGTAGCCGCAGTGCTCCGACCACAGCGCGCCGATGATGCCCAGCTCAACGTGGTTGGGATGGCGGCCGAGGATCTGCACGGCCAGCCGGTACTCGTCGCCGGTGAGCGCGACCTCCTGGAGCGCCTTCTCCGACGGGAGCTGCACCGTCTCGGTCATGCGAACGACGCCGTCCGCGACAGCGAGGCGGCGACGCTGCGGACCAGCTCCATGCCGTCCGCGCTCCCCAGCAGCGGCTCGCAGGCGCGCTCCGGGTGGGGCATCATGCCGAGCACGTTGCGACCCTCGCTGACGATGCCGGCGATGTCGCGCAGCGAGCCGTTCGGCGAGGCGTCGCCAACGGGGGAGCCGTCCGGCGCCACGTAGCGGAAGGCGACGCGGCCCTGCGCCTCCAGCGCATCGAGCGTCGCATCGTCGGCGACGTAGCGGCCCTCGCCGTGTGATACGGGTATCTGCAACACCTGGCCAGAACGCAGAGCGCTCGTGTAGGCCGTGTCGAGAGCCTCGACGCGCAGCCACGACGGCTCGCAGCGGAACTGCAGCGACTGGTTGCGCACCAGCGCCCCGGGCAGCATGTGCGCTTCACAGAGGATCTGGAACCCGTTGCAGATGCCCCACACCAGGCCGCCCCCCGCGGCGAACTCCTGCACCGACTCCATCAGCGGCGCGAAGCGGGCCACCGCCCCGGTGCGCAGGTAGTCACCGTAGGAGAAGCCGCCCGGCAGGATCACGCAGTCGACGCCGTGCAGGTCGCGGTCCTTGTGCCACAGCATCACCGCCTCGTGGCCGTCGAGCCGCACCGCGTGGGCGCAGTCGCGGTCGCTCCAGGTTCCCGGGAAGACGGCGATGCCGAAGCGCATGTGCGTCAGCTCGCCGCCCCCGCTGCGGCGCTCACCGATTCGATGTGGTAGTCCTCGATCACCGGGTTGCGCAGCAGCTTCTCGCACATGTCGACGACCGAAGCCCGCGCCTCGTCTTCCGACGACGCCTCCAGCTCCAGCGCGATCGACTTGCCGACGCGCGCCGAGCGCACCTGGGCAAACCCCAGCTGCCGCAACCCGTCGCGCACCACCAGTCCCTGGGGGTCGTTGACCACCGGCTTCAGCGTGACCGCGACCTCGACCGCGAAGATCATGCGATCTCGATGCCGCAGAGCCGGCGCGCCGCCTCGCGGTACTTGTCGCGGGTGCCCGTCACCACGGCCTCGGGAAGCTCCGGGCCGGGCGGCGTCTTGTCCCAGTCGAGCGTCTCCAGGTAGTCGCGGACGAACTGCTTGTCGAAGCTGGGCTGGTCGATCCCCTCCCGGTAGGTCGACGCCTCCCAGTAGCGCGAGGAGTCCGGCGTGAACACCTCGTCGATCAGCGTCAGCTCGCCGTCGACCCAGCCGAACTCGAACTTGGTGTCGACCAGGATCAGCCCGGCGCGCGCGCTCTCCGCGGCGGCGTACTCGAAGAGGCGCAGCGACACGTCCTCCAGCCGCTTGGCCAGGTCGCCGCCGACGGCGTCCGCGAGCTGGGCGCGGGAGATGTTCTCGTCGTGTCCGACGTCGTTCTTGGCGGCGGGGGTGAAGCGCAGCTCGGGCAGCTTCGAGGAGTTCTGCAAACCCGCGGGGAGCGCCTCGCCTGCCAGCGTGCCCTGCGACCTGTACTCCTTCCAGCCGCTGCCCGCCAGGTACGCGCGCACCACGCACTCGATGTCGATGCGCTCGCCGCGGGCCACGCGCATCGAGCGCAGCTTCCACTCCTCCCACGGCACGTCACTCGGCAGCGAGGCGACGTCGTCGGGGCGCAGGTGGTTGGGCACGATGTCCGCGGTGCGGTCGAACCACCAGCGCGACATCTGGGTGAGGATCGCGCCCTTGTCGGGCACGGGCGTGGGCAGGACGACGTCGAACGCGGAGATGCGGTCGGTGGCGACCATCAGCAGGGTGCCGTCACCGAGGTCGAAGGTGTCGCGGACCTTGCCGCGGCGGAAGACGTCGAGACCCTCGGCGCGAGCGCTGACCAATGTAGGCATGACTCAGAGTGACCCTCCACCGATTCCGGCTTCCACGGCGACCTGGGGGCGCTCGACGTCGGCCGACGGCGTCCCCTCCGACAGCGGCAGCCCCAGCCGCCGGTAGGTTTCGTCGATATGTGTCAGATACGCGGTGACGTCGAACGCCTCGGCGAGCGCGGCGTCGTCGAGGGCAGCGCGCACCTCCACCGACGCACGCACCAGGTCGCGGAACCCGCCGCGCCCCTCGCGCGCCTCCAGCGCCAGCGCCTGCACGGTGCGATACGCCTTCTCGCGCGGCCAGCCTGCGCCGACCAGCGCGGTGAGCACGCGCTGCGAGAACATCAGCCCACCGCCGAAGTCGAGGTTGCGCCGCATGTTCTCCGGCCGCACCCGCAGCCCCCGCACCACGCGCTCGGAGAGCTGCAGCGTGTACGACATCAGCGCGCACGCGTCGGGCAGGATGACCCGCTCTGCCGACGAGTGCGAGATGTCACGCTCGTGCCACAGCGCGACGTCCTCCAGCGCCGTCACGGCGTAGCCGCGGACCACCCGCGCCATGCCGCAGATGCGCTCGCACAACACGGGATTGCGCTTGTGCGGCATCGCCGACGAGCCCTTCTGCTTCTCCGCGAACGGCTCCTCGACCTCGCCGGCCTCAGTGGTCTGCATCAGCCGCACCGCGGTGGCCAGGCGCTCCAGCACCGCCGCGAATATGGCCATGGCTGTCACGAACGAGGCGTGCCGGTCGCGGGCCAGCACCTGGGTGGCCACCGGCGCGACCTCCAGGCCCAGCCCGCGGCAGACGAACTCCTCGACCGCGGGCGGCACGGAGTTGTGCGTCCCCACCGCGCCGCTGATCTGGCCGACCGCGACCTCGCGCGCCGCCGCCGCCAGCCGCGCCCGCGAGCGCCGCACCTCGTCGTAGTGGTTGGCCAGCTTGACGCCCAGGGTCAGCGGCTCCGCGTGGACACCGTGGGTGCGCCCGGGCATCAGGGTCAGCCGGTGGCGCACCGCGGCCGCGGCCAGGGCAGCCTCCAGGGCGGCTGCGTCCGCGTCGATCAGCGCCGCCGCGTCGCGAAGCTGGGTGGCCAGCGCGGTGTCGACGATGTCCGACGACGTCAGCCCGAAGTGGACGTGCCGCCCCTCGGGGCCGAGCGTCTCCTGCACCTGGGACACGAACGCCGCCACGTCGTGGCCCTGCTCGCGCTCCAGCTCGGCGATCCGCTCGGGGTCGAGCCGCGCCCCGCGGCGCACCGCCTCGGCCTCCGCGGCGGGCACCCGCCCGAGGGAGGCCCAGGCCTCGACCGCGAGCAGCTCCACCTCCAGCCACCGCCGCAGCTTCGATTCCTCGCTGAACACGTCAGCGATCTTGGGCGGCGTGTAGCGGCGGATCACGTGGCCTGATTCTACGGCCACCCGAGCGTGCCGCGGCCCGCGGGAGCCCCCGGACAGCCCGGCTGGGCTGGGGCCGCCGGAGCGCCCCCACCTATACTGTCGAGCCCTGCCCATCCGCCGCCGGCGAGCCCCCATCGCGCCGGCCGCCGCGGCGATGACCCATTGTGGCGTGAGGGTCCCTCTGAGCCAGCCAAGCGTGCCCGTTCGCGTAACCCCCGCTCTCAGCGCAGCGTTCCCCGGTCACGAACGCCCGAGTCCCACACCATGACGCTGCCACGGGCGTACGAGGACCAGCTAGTCGAGCGTGCCAAGGTCGACGCCGACGCCTTCGGGGAGCTCTACGACCACTACTTCGGACAGATCTACCGGTTCGTCTACAGCCGCCTGCGTGAGCAGGACGCGGCTGAGGACGTCACCTCCGAGGTGTTCTTCAAGGCTCTCCGGGCGATTCACCGATACAAGCCGAGCGGCCATCCGTTCAGCGCCTGGCTCTACCAGATCAGCGTCAATGCCATCGCAGACCACTACCGCAGCAAACGCCCCGAGTCCGACCTGGACATGGCTGTCGGCGTCGCCGACAAGCAGGCGCCTCTCGACGAGCACGTCGCCCGGCGCGACGAGGCCGCGCGGGTCTGGGCCGCGATCGACACCCTCCCCCCGCAGCAGCGCACCGCGATGACCCTCAAGCTCGGTGAGGACATGAAGCTCGCCCAGATCGGCGCGATCATGGGCAAGAGCGAGGGAGCCGTCAAGCTGCTCATCCACCGCGGCATGATCGGCGTGCGCGAGCGGCTCGGGATCGACCGGCCCGGCGCCCCCGACCCCGCCGCCACCCGGGGAGGTCGCTGAGCACCGTGGCCGCCCCGCGCCGACCCATGGACGCCTGGGACGATCCCGAGCTGGCCTCGATCTTCCAGGACGAGCCCGACCTCTACGAGCTGGGCCGCACCCTCAAGCAGTCGCGGCCCGAGCCGGGGGTCGGCCAGCACTTCGAGCCCTACCTGCGCGCCAAGCTGCTCGACCAGGCCGCCCGCGAGCTGCGGCCGCGCGGGCTGGGACGGTTCCGGCTGCGGCCCGGCGTCTTCGCCGGCGGCGGCGCCGCGCTGGGTGTGGCGATGATCGCCGCGGTGGTGGTCGCCTCGGTGCTCTACCACCCGCATGACACCCGGGTCGACGTCGCCTACACCAACGTCGCCGAGAACCACGACGTCAGCCCTGACGACGTGATCCGGGTCGCCTTCACCCAGGCGGTCGACCATCCCTCGGTGGAGCACAACCTGCAGATCCACCCGGCGACCGCCGTGCAGACGCGCTGGGAGGGCACCACCCTGGTGATCACCCCGCTGCACCGGCTGGCCGCCAACACGCCCTACACGGTGACCATCCCCAAGGCGGCGGTGCGCACCGCCGGGGGCGACGTGGCCCAGACGGACGTCCACATCGCCTTCGGCACCAAGGCCACGCCCCCGCCGGGACCGACCCAGCCGCCGGCCCAGCCGCCGGCGCTGCAGGTGACCGAGCTCGGGCCCGTCTCCGGCGACAGCGACGTGATCCTGGCCCCGGACGGCACGCTGGTCGCCCTCGGCGCCCTGGTCGGTGCCGCCCCGAGCGCGTCGCCGAGCCCGACCGCGACGCCGCTGCTGCCCCTGCCGGTGGGCGTGCCCAGCGGGTCGCTGCTCTCGCCGGCGGCGTCGGCCGCCGCGACCCCGAGCGCGTCGCCCGCAGCGGCGAATGCCACGGCCCGGATGGCGCGGCTCGCACCCTCGGGCCCCACGCTGCTCGGGCCCGCCGCCGCCGAGGCGGCCTTCTCGCCGAGCGGCGCCTCTCTCGCCTACCTGGTCACCCACGGCACCCAGGCCGACCTCGACGTGGCCAAGGCGGACGGCAGCGGCTCGGTCCGCCTGGTCCGCAACGCCGACGCCACCTCGCCGCTGGCCTGGTCGGGCGAGGACAGCCTGGTCTACGTCAGCGGCGGCCAGGTCAGCACCGTCGACCTCCAGGGGCGGGCCCGACCGGTCAGCGGGGCGGTGCGCATCCTCACCGGGCAGGACGCGGCGCTGGCACCCGGCGGGCAGTTCCTCTACGTTGGCCCCGCCCCCGCGGGCTCGACCGCCACGCCCAGCCCCAGCGCTTCGCCGACGGCGCTGCCCTCGCCCTCGGGCTCGGCGTCGCCCAGCAACTCGGTCGACCTCTCAACCGGACACCTGGTCGACCTCAGCAGCGGCGCGGTGCTGCCCCTCCACGGCGTCCAGCGCCTGCCCGCCTTCAGCGGCGACGGCACCCGGGTCGCCTGGGTCGACGAGAGCGGCGACGTCCCCCTGCTCCAGGTCAGCCGCACCGGCGACGCGACCGGCACCACCCCGACCACGGTGTCCACCGCCGCCGCGACGGGCGACACGCTGGCCGGCCTGGCGCTCAGCGGCGACGGCTCGCGCGTCCTCTACTCGCTGGCCCGCGGCGGCAGCGGGAGCACCGACGTGCGGGTGGTGACGGTCAGCTCCGGCAGCACCGTGGCGGTGGGCGACGGGCTGCCCGTGCTCTCCCCGGCGCTCTCCTCCGGCGGCGACAGGATCGCCTTCCTCCGCCCCGACAACGGCACCGTCCAGGCGGCGGTGGCCACCGTGCCCGGCGCCCCGGCGACCAGCGCCGCCGCCGACGCCGTCCCCGCCGACGCCTCCGCCCAGGTCGACCGCTTCGTCGCCGCCCAGCTCGGTGGCGACACCACCGCCATGCAGTCGCTGAGCAACGGCAGCGTCAGCCTGAGCCCGCTGGTGCCCACCGTCCACGTCACCCGCAGCTACGTCATCAAGGCGGCGCTGGCGCCCGACACCGGCCAGGTCACCGCCCAGGTCCGTCTCGTCCTCGACGCCACGCGCGACGCGCCCGTGTCCTTCGCCGACGAGACCCTGAAGCTCGACCGGACACCCGCCGGCCCGTACCTGGTCACCGCCGCGGCGATGAGCGACTTCAAGGCCGAGCCCAACGGGCCGCAGATCGTCCACGTCTCCAGCGAACGCCAGGGCTCGACGCTGGTGGTGCGCATCGCCTTCGACAGCGACCTCGACCCCGCCACCGTGACCGGTTCTTCGATCGTCCTCACCGGTCCACGCGGCGGCCCGCTCAGCGCCGAGGTGACCTACGAGGTGGAGAGCCGCACCGCCGTGGTGCGCGTCAGCGACCTCGCCGCCGGTGGGCTGACCCTCTCGGTGAGCGGCGCTCTGCACGACATCGCGGGGCAGGCGTTGTCGAGCGCGTACAGCACGTCGCTGCAAGGCTGAGTCCGCGCCGCCTGCGGACGGTGACTCCCACCCCTTCCTAGGCCGCCCAGGAAAGCTTATGCTGCGCGCGCCGGCGTTTCCCGGGCGCCGGGGCAGGAATCCTCACAGCGAGGTGTGCGCGCGTGCACTGAAACCAGGCGGGTCGAGCCCGCACGGCCGAGGAGAGCTCGGGGAGGAGTGATGTGTGGGCTGTTGTCGTGTGCCCCGCGACATCGGCGTCACTTTTTCCAAGGGGCTCGGAGGTTCCCGATGAGGGAAGCAGCGCAGGGCAGGGGAGCTGTGGGAGGTGCGTGGCGACGAAGCCTCGTCGCCCTCGGCGTCACCGGCGTGGTCGCGGCGGCATGGGCGGGGTCGATGCCGTTGCAGGCAAGTGCGGCGACGCATCGGCAGTTGCTGTCACGGACACCGAATCTTCTGGCGCCGTCCGGGGTTGTGAACACCTACGTCGTCAACAGCGCGGCCGACTCCGGGGGGACGTGTCCCGGCGTCGATTGCACGCTGCGGCAGGCGATCACCAACGCGAACAGTGACGGCACGCTCGACCTGATCAAGTTCGGGATCAGCAGCCCGATCGTTCTGGCCACGGTGGTCAGCATCACCGACACCGGCGGCGTGATCATCCAGGGCTCGGGCGCCGGCACCACCGTGATCGACGGCGGCGCCGTCACCCAAGTGTTCACCATTCCCAGCGGGGTGTCGGTGAACATGAGCGGCGTCACCGTGCAGAACGGCAAGTTCGCCGGTGACGGCGGCGGCATCTTCGTGCAGGGCTCGGTCGTGCTCGACCACGTCGTGGTCCGCGCCAACCAGTCCACCGGCACCAGCAACAACGGTGGCGGCATCTACGTCGGGGGCTCCACCGCGTCGCTGTGGGTGCTCAACAGCACCATCGGCGGTGCCAACGCCGCCGACGGCAACCTCAGCGACGGCGGCGGCGGCGGCCTGTGGAGCGACGGCGCGGTGAGCATGCAGAACACCGTCGTGCAGAACAACGTCGCCGACCACACGGCCGCGGGGAGCAAGGGCGGCGGCGGCGTCAATGCCACGTGCTGCGGCGCCTTCGACGGCGACAACGTGACCTTCACCGGCAACACCTTCGGCAGCGGCAGCGGGCCGGCCACCGGCGACGAGGGCGGCGGTCTCTACACCAACAGCTCGGCGCTGCTGCAGAACTCGTCGTTCCAGGGCAACAGCGCATACACCGGCGGCGGCATGTTCAACGACTTCGGCGCCGAGGTCGACAACACCTCCTTCACGGGCAACACCGCCACCAACAGGGGCGGCGGCATCTACAACCAGTCCGGCGGCGACCAGACCGCGCTGAACAACGACACGCTGTCCTCCAACACGGCGGTGACCGACGGCGGCGGCCTGCACATCGACGGCGGCGGCCACGTCACCATGCGCGGCGGATCGGTCGCCAACAACACCGTCTCGGCCGGCAGCGGTGGCGGCGTCTACGTCGCCGGCAACCTGGACATGGTGAGCACGAGCGTCACCGGCAACCAGGCGAGCCTGGGCGGCGGCGGCCTCAACGGCGTGTCGCCCGGAACCATCAGTCTCGCCAACCTCGTGGTCAGCGGCAACACCGCCGGCGCCAGCGGTGGCGGCGGCCTGTTCTCCACCGGCCCCCTCACCCTCGCCAACGTCGTCGTGTCGGGCAACACGTCGGGCGGGAGCGGCGGCGGCATCCTCGCCTTCGGAAACATGGTGGCAACCGGAGGCACCATCACCGCCAACCACGCCACCGGCGGTGACGGCGGCGGCCTGCGGTCGAACAGCAATCTCAGCCTCACCGGCGTGACCGTCTCCGGCAACACCGCCAGTGGCGGCGGGGGCGGCCTGTCCGAGGAGAACAACAACGCCACGTTCCTCAACGTGACCGTGTCGGGCAACACCGCGAACGGCCTCGGCGGCGGCATGTACCTCAATGCCGGCGGCTCGGTCGCCTCACTGAACAACGTCACGGTCAGCGGCAACAGCGGCACCAGCGGCGGCGGCGTCTGGAGCACCATGAAGCTCACCACCGGCGGCGTGTGGATCGACTCCAACAGCGCCAGCATCGACGGCGGTGGCCTCTACAACACCGACAACGGCACCCTGCGCAACACGACGGTCAGCAACAACTCCAGCGCCAACCACGGCGGCGGGGTGTGGAACAACGGGTCGTCGCTGCAGGTGACCAACACCACCATCACCGGCAACGTCGCCCCGGGCGGCAGCGCCACCTGGAACGCGGGCAGCGGCGTCCTGCAGCTCTTCTTCAGCACCGTGACCGGTGGCCTCGACGTCGAGAGCGGCTCGACCAACTCCTACCGCGGCGCACTGATCGCGGGAAGCTGCTCCGGCACCGGCAGCAACATGTCGAGTGGGTTCAACCTGGAGAGCCCGGGCGACACCTGCAGCCTGCACGGCCAGAGCGACCAGCGCAACGTCGCCGACGCCAAGCTGGCAACGCTGGCCAACAACGGCGGCTTCGCGCCGACGCTGGCGCTCAAGGGCGGCAGCCCGGCGATCGACGGAGCCGGTACCAACTGCAACGTCGCCACCGACGAGCGGGGCATCGCGCGCCCGCAGCTCAACGGCTGTGACATCGGCGCCTTCGAGTTCACCTCGACCGGCTACTGGACGGTGGCGTCGGACGGCGGCGTCTTCACCTTCGGCGGCCTCGGCTTCTACGGCAGCAAGGGCGGACAGCCGCTCAACGCACCGGTGGTCGGCATGGCGTCGACGCCGGACCGCGGTGGCTACTGGCTGGTCGCCGCGGACGGCGGCATCTTCCCCTTCGGCAACGCCGGTGGCTTCGGCAGCAAGGGCGGGTCGCACCTCAACGCGCCTGTGGTCGGCATGGCCTCGACGCCGGACGGCATGGGCTACTGGCTGGTCGCGGCCGATGGCGGCATCTTCCCGTTCGGTGACGCCGGTGGCTTCGGCAGCAAGGGCGGACAGCACCTCAACCAGCCGATCGTCGGCATGGCGGCAACGCCTGACGGCGGCGGCTACTGGCTGGTCGCCGCGGACGGCGGCATCTTCCCCTTCGGCAACGCCGGCGGCTTCGGCAGCGAAGGCGGGACCAAGCTCAACAAGCCGGTGGTCGGCATGTCCGCGACGTCGGACGGCAAGGGCTACTGGCTGGTCGCCTCGGACGGCGGCATCTTCACCCACGGCGATGCGCTGTTCCTGGGCAGCAAGGGCGGGCAGCCGCTCAACTCGCCGATGAACGGCATGGCCGCGTAGGCCGGACAACGGTTTCCGGGGGTCGGGTCGTCGCAGCGTTGCGGCGGCCCGGCCCTCACTCCGTGGTGAGCAGCACCGCCTCGGTGGGGATGCGCAACGTGCCGTCGGGCGCCGCGTAGGGCTGCAGGCGGGCCTCGCATTCGGCACGGCGGGACTCGTCGCCACCGCCGACAGCAGCCCACCAGTGCGCGGTGCCGTCGAAGCGCACCACGTCGTGGATGCGCGCGATGCGGATGCGGTCGGCACCGCCCGACTGCTCGACCAGGTGCTCGGCGGCGAGCGGGAAGCCGAAGCGCGTGGCCTGCTCGACGGTCCGCGGATCGGCGGGGATGAGCGCGTCGAGATGCGGCACGGCGGCGGGCTCGCTCCACACCAGGACGCCGAGGCGCCCGTGATGCGGGTCGAGGATGCGCAGCATCTCGCCCAGCGTCGCGGCGGGATCGCCTTGCTCTGCCAGCGTGAACAGCGAGGTCACCACCTGCGCGGAGCCGTCCGGCAGGGCCGGCACCTCACCGTTGTCGCCGATTTCGACACAAACCTCGCGGCGCTCGGGGCGCACGATGGTGGCCAGGTGCTCAGCGAAGGGACGTAATACGGTGGCGACCAGCAGCCGGTCCACCGCCGCGCTCCCTGCTACAGCGTGACCGCGACGGCCGCGCCGATGGCCGCGACGCGCGCCGGGTCGCGCAGGGTGCGCGAGAAGCGGGCGCGCTCCTGCTCCCAGTGCGCGGCGCGCTCGGCGAGCTGCGGATGGTCGGGGATGAAGTTGGTGGTCAGCCTGCCCGCGACGAAGTCGGGCTGCTCGATGAGGGCGAGGTGGTACGGCAGGTTGGTGACCACGCCGCTGATGCCGTACTCCAGCAGCGCGCGGCGCATCCGGGCGATCGCCTGGGTGCGGTCGGCGCCCCAGGTGATCAGCTTGGCGATCATCGGGTCGTAGTACGGCGGAATCGTCGTCGGGCCGACGAGCGCGGAGTCGACGCGCACGCCGGGGCCGCTGGGCTCGTGGTAGCCGGTGACCCGTCCTGGTGCGGGGCGGAAGTCGTGCCGCCAGTCCTCGGCGTTGACGCGGCACTCGATGGCCCAGCCGCGCTGCTGCACGCCGTCCTGGGTGAAGCGCAGCTTCTCGCCGGCGGCGACGCGGATCTGCTCGACCACCAGGTCGATGCCGGTGACCAGCTCGGTGACGGGATGCTCGACCTGCAGGCGCGTGTTCATCTCCAGGAAGAAGAACTCGCCCTTGCTGTAGATGAACTCGACGGTGCCGGCGTTGACGTAGCCGACCGCACGCGCCGCGGTGACCGCCGCCTCGCCCATGGCGCGCCGCTGCTCGGGCGTGATCACCGGCGACGGCGACTCCTCGATGATCTTCTGGTGCCGCCGCTGGATCGAGCACTCGCGCTCGCCGAGGTGGACGACGTTTCCGTGCGAATCGGCCAGAACCTGGATCTCGATGTGGCGCGGCTCCTCGACGTAGCGCTCCAGGAACACCGTCGAGTCGCCGAAGGCGCGCTGCGCGGTGCTCTGCGCGGCCTCGAGGTTGCTGCGCAGCTCGGCCTCGTCGCGGGCCACCCGCATGCCGATGCCGCCGCCGCCCGCGCTCGCCTTGATCAGCACGGGATAGCCGATCGTCGCCGCGGTTGCCACCGCCTCCTCGACGTCGCTGAGCGCGTCGCTGCCGGGCACGATGGGCACGCCCGCCGCCGCCATGCGCTGCCGCGCCGGCACCTTGCCCCCCATCGCGGCCATCGCCTCGGCGGGCGGTCCGATGAAGACGATGCCGTTGTCCTTGCAGGCCCTGGCGAACGCCTGGTTCTCGCTGAGGAAGCCGTAGCCGGGATGGATGGCCTGCGCGCCGGTCTGCCTGGCGGCGTCGATGATGCGGTCGATGAGCAGGTACGACTGCGCGGGCGCGGGCGGGCCGATCTCGACCGCCTCGTCGGCGAGGAGCACGAAGGCGGCGCGCGCGTCGGCCTCGCTGTACACGGCGACGCTGCGGATGCCCATGTCCCTGCAGGCGCGGATCACCCGCAGCGCGATCTCGCCGCGGTTGGCCACCAGGATGGTGTCGAACATGGCCAAAACTACCCGACCAGCAGGATGGGGTCCTTGGGCGACACCACCGCGCCCTCGGCGACGTAGACCTCGCGGACCGTGCCGTCGCGGGTGGCGACGACGTCGTTCTGCATCTTCATCGCCTCCAGCACCGCGACCACGTCGCCCAGCTTCACCGCGTCACCGACGGCGACGCTGACCTTGAGGATCAGCCCCTGCATCGGCGCCACCACGGTGCCCTCGGTGATGGCGGGCTTGCCGCCGCCGGCCGCGACACCGTTGGTCGAGGGCGCGGCGCCACCGCCGCCACCCATGCCGAACGTGCCCGCGGGGGCGACCACGCGCACCTGGTACTGCTCGCCGTCGACCTCGACGGTCAGCTCGCGCACCTCGTCGGCGGGCGGGGGCGGCGGCGCGGGCTCGGCGGGCGCGGCGGCGGCCTCGGCGGCCGCGGCATCCTCGGCGCTCGTCTCGGCGGGCTCCGGCTCGGGCGTAGGCTCGTCGCCGAGCAGCTCGGCCACCGCCACGCCGCGGAGCAGCGCACCCGTCTCCGCGGGGAAGAGCGCGTAGCAGACCACGTCGGCGTCGCCGCGCACGGGGATCCCCTCGCGCTGCATCTCGCGGCGCAGCCCGGCCATCGCCGGTTCGAGCAGGTCGGCGGGGCGGCAGGTGATCGGCTCCTCTCGCCCGTTGACGATGCGGCGCACCTCGGGGTCGACCTTGCCCGGCGGCTCGCCGTAGAGGCCCAGGCAGTAGTCCTTGACCTCCTGGGAGATGGTGGCGTACCGGTCGCCGTCGCAGACGTTGTAGACGGCCTGGGTGGCGACGATCTGGGCGATCGGCGTGATCAGCGGCGGGTAGCCCAGCTCGGCGCGCACCCGGGGAATCTCCTGCTGCACCTGGGGCAGGCGATCGAGGGCGTCGCGGTCGCGCAGCTCGGCGAAGAGGTGCTCGACGGCGGTGGGCGGGAGCTGGGTGCGCAGCACGCTGGTGTCGAGGCGCCAGGCGGCGGGGTCGGCGATGTCGCGGTACAGCTCCAGCACCTCGCCGAGCCGCTGCTGCGCGGCGGCGACCTGTTCGAGGTCGAGGCCGGTGTCGTGGTCGGTCCCACGCAGGGCGTTGACCACGCCCTCGGTCGCGGGGAGGCTGGAGCCGCCCGCCAGCGGGCTGAGCGCGACGTCGAGACTGCGTGCGCCCGCGGTGGCGGCCGCCATGTAGGCGAGCCCGGCCTGCCCCGTCAGCGCCGCGGAGTGGACGTTGACGGGAAGCTCGGTCTGCTCGACCAGCTTGCCGACCAGCTCGGCGGCCGTGCCCGCGCCGAGCAGGCCGGCGGGGTCGTAGACGCCCAGCGCGTCGTAGCCCAGCTCTTTGAGGCGCACGCCCAGCGCGACGAAGCCGTCCACGGTGTGCACCGGCGACTCCGTGTAGACCAGGCCACCCTCGGCGGTGCGGCCCGCGGCGTGCACCGCTTCCACGCAGCGCTCCAGGTTGCGCGGGTCGTTGAGCGAGTCGTAGCAGCGGAAGACGTCCACGCCCGCCTCGGCGGCGACCTTGACGAAGGCGTCGACGACGTCGTCGGCGACCTGGCGATGGCCGACCAGCGCCTGGCCGCGGAGCAGCCCGAGCAGGGGCGTCTGCGGCGCCGCCTCGCGGATCGCCTGGAGGCGCTCGAAGGGATTCTCGGCGAGGAAGCGCAGCGCGGCCTCGAAGGTGGCGCCGCCGAAGACGTCCAGGGCGGCGAAACCACAGCGGTCGAGCAGCGCGGCAACGGGAAGGATGTGGCGGCGGCGCAGGCGGCTCAGCAGGAGGGCTTGCTGTCCCTGACGCAGCGACGTCTCCACCAGTTCGAGACGGGGCATCGCCACGGCATTGTAGGGAGCAGGCCGCCGCACACGGCGAGCGGCCTCGCGCCCCGCTCAGTCCGGGAGGGTGAAGCCGTCGGGGAGCCTGACCCCGGCGCGCATCTTCGCCCGCTGGCGATCGATGGCGGCGGCGACGGTGGGGTCGGCGAGGGCGATGATCTGGGCGGCGAGGTGGGCGGCGTTGCGGGCGCCGTGCTCACCGACGGCGACGGTGGCGACCGGGATGCCCGGGGGCATCTGGACGATCGAGAGCAGCGAGTCGAAGCCGGACAGGGGGGTGGCGGCGAGGGGGACGCCGATCACCGGGAGGGTGGTGAAGGAGGCGACCACGCCGGGGAGGGCGGCGGCGGCGCCGGCAGCGGCGACGAGGACGCGCAGGCCGCGGTCGCGGGCCGACGAGGCGTAGGCGTGGACCACGTCGGGGGCGCGGTGGGCGGACATGACGCCGATCTCGCCGGCGATGCCGTAGTCGGCGAGGATGTCGAGGCACTTCTGCATGACGGGCAGGTCGGACTCGCTGCCGACCACGATGCCGACCAGCGGCTGGGTCATCCGGTCACTCCTGGCATGAACGATGGTTGCGCGGCGATGTCGCTCCGGTAGCGCATCCCTTCGAAGGAGATGCGCTCGATGTTGGCATAGGCGCGGCGCCGGGCCGCGTCGAGGCTGTCGCCGCGGCCGACCACGGTGAGGACGCGGCCGCCGCCGGTGACATACGAGCCGTCGTCGCCACGCTGCGTGCCGGCGTGGAAGCAGAGCACGTCGGGGTCGAGCGCGTCGAGGCCGGTGATCACCTTGCCGGTGTGCACCGTTCCCGGGTATCCGCCAGAAGCGGCCACAACTCCGACGCACGCGCCCGACGACCACAGAGCGCGACCCGGCTCCAACTCACGGCGCGCACAGGCGAGAAACAGGGGCACCGGGTCGCCGGCGAGCAATGGCAGCACCACCTGGGTCTCGGGATCGCCGAAGCGGGCGTTGAACTCCAGCACGCGCATGCCGTCGGTGGTCAGCATCAGCGCGGCGTAGAGGCAGCCGCGGTACGGCGTGCCGCGCTCACGCAGCATGTCGACGCAGGGCTGGATCACGTCGCGCACGGCGGTGTCGAGCAGCGCGTCGACGTCGACGAACGCGGGCGGCGCGTAGGAACCCATGCCGCCGGTGTTGGGGCCGGTGTCGCCGTCGTAGGCGCGCTTGTAGTCACACGCCGGAGCCAGCACGCGCACGTGCACCCCGTCGCTCAGCGCGAAGATGCTGACCTCGGGCCCGACCAAACGCTCCTCCACCACCACCCGCGACCCGGCGCTGCCGAAGCGTCGCGCCACCAGGCATTCGTCAACTGCGGCAACGGCTTCGCCCACCGAGGAGCACACGGTGACGCCCTTGCCCAGCGCCAGCCCGTCCGCCTTGACCACCACGTTGCCGCCCATGGACTCGATGAAGTCGACCGCCCGCGCGACCGTCGACTCCCCCGCGCCGACCCAGCGCGCCGTGGGAATGCCGGCATCGTTCATCAGGTCCTTGGCGAACTCCTTGGAGCCCTCGATGCGCCCCGCTGCCGCGGTCGGGCCGAAGCAGTCGATGCCCTCGACGTCGAGCGCGTCGGCCAGCCCCGCGGCCACCGCGGCGTCGGGCCCGATGACCACCAGGTCGACGTCCTCGGCGAGCGCGAGCTGCACCATCCCCTCCACGTCCTCCGCGCGAACCGCGACGTTGCGCGCCACCGAGGCCGTTCCCCCGTTGCCCGGCGCGCACAGCACCGACTCCACCAGCGGCGACCGGGAGCACGCCCACGCCAGCGCGTGCTCACGCGCGCCCGAGCCGACGACGAGCACCTTCACGACGCGCGATTCTCGGCGATCCGGACACGACGCCGCAGCATGCGCCGCCACGACTCGGCCAGCGCCGGCAGCTCGATCAGCGCGGGCAGCAGGGCCAGGGCCGAACCGTCGTCCGAAGAAAAGGCGCGATGCGCGTCGAGCACCGACAATCCCGCATCGGAGCGGTGCTCAACGCTGAGCGCGCCACGCACCGGCACCTCGCCGGGTTGCAGCACCCGCAGGTACCACCCACTCCGCCCCGAGGTGACCAGCCGCTGCTCCATGTCCTCGACCCGCGTGTGCATTGCCAGCTTGAAGCACGGGTAGCGCGGCTGGGCCACCTGCACCACGGCGTCGCCCCAGCGCCACACGTCGCCGATGCACACCTGCGCCTCGGTGACACCGGCGAGGGTCAGGTTCTCACCGAACGACGCCGGCCCGAAGGGACGCCCGATCTCCAAGGCCCACAGGGCGAAGTGCTCCGACGCGTAGCAGTACACCGCCTTGTCCGGCCCGCCGTGCACCTTGGGGTCGCCCTGCCGGTCGCCGCTCAGGTTGGTCCAGTCGAGCCACAGCGACTCGCGGTGCACCGGCCGCTTGGCGATCGCGCTGTACACCGGCCGCCCGCGCCGCTCACCGAGGAGCGAGGGACCAGCCACGTTGACCGAGAAGGCGCGCGGCGAGGGCTCCTCTACTCCCACTCGATGGTCGAGGGTGGCTTCGAGGAGATGTCGTAGACCACGCGGTTGACCCCGGGCACCTCGTTGACGATACGCCGCGAGATGGCGCCCAGCACGTCGTAGGGGACCTTGGCCCAGTCGGCGGTCATGCCGTCGTCGCTCTGCACGATGCGGATGGCCACCACGTTGGCGTAGGTGCGCAGGTCGCCCATGACGCCGACGCTGCTGATCGGGGTGAGGATCGCAAAGCTCTGCCAGACCTCGCGGTAGAGGCCGCTGCGCTTGATCTCGTCGATGACGATCCAGTCGGCGGCGCGCAGCGTCTCCAGGCGCTCGTAGGTGACCTCGCCGATGATGCGGATGGCCAGTCCGGGGCCGGGGAACGGCTGCCGCCACACCATGTCCTCAGGCAGACCGAGCGCCAACCCCACCTGGCGCACCTCGTCCTTGAACAGGTAGCGCAGCGGCTCGACCAGGCCGAAGCGCAGGTCCTCGGGCAGGCCGCCGACGTTGTGGTGGGTCTTGATCTTGTGCGCGTGCGTGGTGTCGCGCGAGGTCGACTCGATGACGTCGGGGTAGAGCGTGCCCTGGGCCAGGAAGTCGACACGGCCGAGCTTGCGCGCCTCGACCTCGAACACCTCGATGAAGGTGCGGCCGATGCGGCGGCGCTTCTCCTCGGGATCGGTGACCCCCGCCAACGCCTGCAGGAAGCGGTCGGTGGCGTCGACGTGGACCAGGTCGATGTGGCGCTGCCGCGACATGATGTCGATGACCCGGTCGGCCTCGGCGCGGCGCAGCAGGCCGTTGTCGACGAAGACGCACGTGAGCTGGTCGCCGATGGCCCGGTGCACGATCGTTGCCGCGACGGCGGAATCGACTCCGCCGCTCAGCGCGCAGAGCACCCGGCCGTCGCCGACGCGGGCGCGGATGTCGGCCACCGCCATGTCGATGAACGACGCCGGCTCCCAGGTCGGCGAGCAGTGGCAGACCTCGAAGAGGAAGTTGCGCAGCACCTCGCGGCCCAGCGGGGTGTGCACCACCTCGGGGTGGAACTGGATGCCGATGCGGCCCCTGGGGCCGAGCATCGCCGCGAAGGGGGAGTTCAGCGAGTGCGCGATCGGCTCGAAGCCGGGGGGCAGCTTGGTGATGATGTCGCCGTGGGACATCCAGACCGGCAGCTCGCTGGGCATGCGCTCGAAGAGGCCGCCGGGCTGGTCGACGACCAGCGAGGCGAGGCCGTACTCGCGGCGGTCGGCGGGCTCGACGCTGCCGCCCAGGTTGTGGGCGAGGAGCTGCATGCCGTAGCAGATGCCGAGGATGGGGATGTCGAGCTGGTAGACCTCGGGGTCGGGGTGCGGCGCTCCCGCTTCGTACACGGACGACGGGCCGCCGCTGAAGATCAGGCCGCGGGGGTTGCGGGCGCGCACCTCGCCGGCGCTGATGGTGCCGGGGACCAGCTCGCAGTAGACGTGGGCCTCGCGGACGCGCCGCGCGATGAGCTGGCTGTACTGCGACCCGAAGTCGAGGACCAGCACCGTGTCGTGGGCGGCGACGGTCGGTGTCTCCAGCGTCTGTGGCGCGGCGGTCATGGTCACCTCGCGTTGTCCCCCTGTGCGCATTGATTCCGAATGGCTCGGCTCAAACCCCCATCCCGACGCGCTGCTCGCGCTGCTGCACCTTCCCCTCGGTCTTGATCGACGGCGCGATCACCATCT
Source organism: Candidatus Angelobacter sp. (assembly GCA_035569495.1). Lineage (GTDB taxonomy): Bacteria > Chloroflexota > Dormibacteria > Aeolococcales > Aeolococcaceae > DASRDZ01. The sequence continues at coordinate 368,836 of DATMMX010000011.1, forward strand.
CGGTGTCCTGGAACTCGCGGATGTTGCGGGCCCCGCAGACGCCCATCGCGGACTTGATCGCGCCCATGAGGTTCATCGAGCCGTCGTCGACGTGGGCCGGGCCCTGCAGCACCTCGCGCAGCGTGCCCTTGATGCCCGTCTTGATGCGGGTGCCGCGCGGCAGGTTGGGGTCCGGCGTGGCCATGCCCCAGTGGTTGCCGTGGCCCGCGGCCTCCTCGGTGGCGGCGAAGATGGAGCCGATCATCACCGCGTCGGCGCCGGAGGCGAAGGCCTTGGTGACGTCGCCGCCGATGCGCATGCCGCCGTCGGTGATGATCGCGACGCGCTCGCCGCTGCGGCGGAAGTGGTCGTCGCGCGCCGCCGCGCAGTCGGAGGTGGCGGTGACCTGCGGCACGCCGACTCCGAGCACCGCGCGGGTGGTGCAGGCGGCGCCGGGGCCGACGCCGACCAGCAGGCCGCGGATGCCGGTGTCCATCAGCTCCAGCGCGGTCGCGTAGTCGACGCAGTTGCCGACCACCACGGGGATGTCCAGCGACTGGGTCAGCTCCTTGAAGGAGAGCTGCTTGTAGGCCTTGGAGATGTGCCGCGCGGTGAGCACGGTGCCCTGGACGACGAAGACGTCGGCGCCCGCCTCCTGCACGATCGGCCCGCGCCGCTCGGCGTGATTGGGCGCGGAGGACACGGCGCAGGGCACGCCCGCCGCCTTGATCTCCTCGACGCGCTGGCCGATCAGCCCGTCCTGCACCGGCTGGGCGTAGACCTTCTGGAGCAGGACGTTGATCGCTTCCTTTGGAGTGCCGGCGATCTCGTCCAGCACCTCGTCGGGATTCTCGTAGCGGCACTGCACGCCGTCGAGGTTGAGCACGGCCAGGCCGCCGAGCTTGCCCATCTCGACGGCGAATCGGGTGTTGACGACGCCGTCCATGGCGGCGGCGAGGATCGGTACCTGGAAGGAGTGGCCGTTGAGCGTGAACGTGGTGTCGATCTCTTCGGGGTTGATCGTCACCGTGCCGGGGACGAGGGCCACCTCGTCGAAGCCGTAGGCGCGGCGGGCGCGCTTGCCTCGTCCTAGCTCGAACTCCATTCGACCTCCGCATGACGTGGGGTGGACGCCTCGTTGGCGTCGAAGTCTAGCAGAGGCAAGGCGTGAACGCGCCCTACATCTTGTGCCCGACACGGCTCCCGACCACCACATGGTGTGGGGTCGTGCGTGATCAGCCTCGGAAGGCTGCGCGCCGCTGCATCAGGTTGCGGACCACGCCCGCCTGGATGACGTCGCGGACCTCGTCGGCGACGCGCATCACCACCGATGGATCGTCGGCGGCATCGGCGGGCAGCTCGTCGGTGCGGATCGGCGGATGGAACTCGATGCGCCACTTGCTGGGCAGCGGGATCAGCCCCAGCGGGCCCAGCCACGGCCAGGTCGGCGTCAGCGGGAAATACGGGAATCCGGTGAGCTTGGCCAGCGGCCGCACGTCGGCGAGCATCGGGTAGATCTCCTCCGAGCCGACCACGCTGACGGGCACGATCGGCGCCCCGGCGCGGATCGCCGACTCGACGAAGCCGCCGCGGCCGAAGCGGCGCAGCCGGTAGCGCTCGCTCCACAGCTTGCCGGTGCCCTTGATGCCCTCGGGGAAGACCAGCACCAGCTCGCCGCTGCGCAGCAGGCGGTGGGTGTCGTCGGGGTGGCCGAGGGTCTGCCCGGTGCGGCGCAGCATCCAGGACAGCACCGGGAAGCTGAAGAACCAGTCGGCGATCAGCGCCCGGGCATGGCGGTCGATGCCCTCCTCGAACAGCGCCACCTTGATCATGGCGCCGTCGAAGGGCAGCACACCGGCGTGGTTGCTGACCAGCAGGGCGGCACCGCGGCGCGGCACGTTGCGGACACCGATGGCATCAACCCGCCAGTACTTCTTGTAGACCAGCTTGGCCAGCGGCATGATGGCCTCGGCGTACTCGGGCTCGAAGCCGAAGTCGTCGATGTGCCACTCGCCGTTCTGGTGATGCTTACGCACCTCCATGGCGCGGAAGGCGACCGACATCAGGTCCTGCAGCGACTCCAGGTCGATGACGTCGCGGCCGGTGACGTTGCGCAGCGAGATGGCGAGCTGGCCGAGCGCGCCCATGAGCTGCATGGGCAATTCCTGCTGGAGCTGCTCGCGGTTGGGGATGCGCGGCAGGCGGGGGATGCGCGCCCGTGGCGGCCGCGGCAGTGCGAGCACCCCGCGCCGTCGCAGCTCGTGGTCGGCGGCCACCTGCAGCGAACGCAGGCGGCTGCGCACGTCGGGGACCGCGCCGTTGCCCTTGCCGTTGCTGCCCACCACCTCGGCGACGGCGGGCAGCTCGGTGGACGAGGTCACGGCACCGGCACGACGTCGGGCTCGGTCCCGCGCGCGCCCTTGCGCTGCAGGAACTCCTCGAGGTCCTTCTCGTACGTGTAGCGGCTCTGCTCGGCGAGCAGCCCGCGCACCCGGCTCTTGGCGGCGAAGTCCTCGACGGTTTCCCGGGTGCTGTACCGCGGCGTGTAGCCGAACTCGTTGATCAGCTTGCCGATGTCGGTGACGCGCCCGTACTGGATGAGCTGGAGCAGGTGCGCCGGCCAGTCGAGCACACCGAAGCGGCGCATGATCGCCGTGGCCAGCGCGCCGCCGTAGGGCGGGATCACCGGCGCGTTGAACTTGCCCATCAGCTTGATCGCCTGCGACAGGATGACGATGCCCGGACCGGTGACGTTGAACACCCCCGGGTGGTCCTCGACCGAGGCGCGGTAGAGCACCTCGATGGCGTCCTCCTCGTGGAGGAACTGCAGGCGCGGGTCGAAGCCGAGCACCGAGGGGACCGCGGGAAGGCTGAACAGCGCCTGGAAGGGCGTCTGCAGCAGCGGGCCGAGCACGTTGCTGAAGCGCAGCGTGGTCACCGTGGTGTCGCTCTGGCGCAGCGAGAAGTCGCGCACGTACGACTCGACCTCGACGATGTCGCGCGAGAACGCGTCGCGCGGCGGGGTGCGCCGCTTCATGTCCTCAGTCCAGAAGGACGGGTCGTCGGGCTCGGCGCCGTAGATGGCGGTGCTCGACTTGACCACCAGCTTCCTGACCGGGCTGTCCGCACCGCTGCACGCGGCCAGCAGGTTCATGGTGCCGATGACGTTGGTCTCGTGGGCCACCCGCGGCGTGGTGCGGCGGGGGTCGACGATCAGGTTGGTGTGCACCACGGTGTCGATGCCCAGGGCGCGCACCAGCTTGCCGATCAGGCTGTGGCGGATGTCGGCGCGGACGAAGTCGGTGCGCGCCAGGTCGCGACTGGGCTCGCGGACGTCGACGCCCACGATCTGCTCGACCGACGGGTCTGCCTCCAGCCGCATCGCCAGCTCGCATCCCCAGAAGCGGGAGATGCCGGTGATGAGGACGCGCTGCCGTGCCACGGCGCAGGCCTCCATGGGGGGTTGCCGAGGCTGCGATGGTAGCGGCTCGGTGCAAGTGAGGGGTGCGGGCGGCGTTGTGGCTATGGAGAGGTGAGGGATGGCTCAACCGGGAAGGGAATTTGCCGCAGTGATCGAGGCAGTGCAGGAGACGGGGGGCGCGGTGCGCGTGTCCGACGTGTACGCCCGCGAGCACGGACGGCTCGCCGCCCTGGGCGCGATGCTCACCGGCGATGCGGCCGCGGGCGAGGACCTGGCCCACGACGTCTTCGTCGACGCGCTGCGGCACTGCCATGACGACCCCGAGTACCTGCGCGAGCCCGCGTGGCCGTGGCTGCGGATCGCGCTGGTGCGGCGGGCGATGCGGCGCCGCGAACGGCTGGCGGGCGAGCTGCGGCGGCTGCCGCTGCTCCATCTCTCGGCCACCGCCGAGCTGGGCTGGTCGGCGGAGACCAACGACTGCCTGGCGGCCCTGGCGGGGTTGCCCGCACGCATGCGCGCGTGCGCGGTGCTCTTCTACTGGCAGGACCTCAGCACCGCGGACGTGGCCCGCGAGCTCGGCCTGTCGGTGCGCACAGTGGAGAACCAGCTCGCCCGCGCCCGGGTGCGGCTGGCCGAGCGGCTGCGGGAGGTGCAGTGATGGATGCGGTCGATCGCAGCTTGCGTGAACGCCTCGGGAGGGTGGGGGCGGAGATGAGCGCGCGGCCGCTGCGCGCGGACGCGGGGTTGGGCGCTGCGCGTGCGCCGCGTCGCAACCTGCGGCCGCTGCTGGCGGCCGTGGCGCTGGCGGCGGTGGTCGCGGGCATCGCCGGCGGCGCCGGACTGCATTCGCGGCTCAGCGGCCGGTCGGGCAGCCCCGCGGGCAGCCCGCCGCCGGTGCCCTCGGCCGTGCCGGCCACGCCGGCGCCCACGCCGGCCTACCAGGCGGCCCCGTTCATCTCGTTGTTCAACAGCGTCCAGGCGGGCTGGGACAGCACCCACAGGCAGCTGGTCGCCTACATCGCCGCGAGTCCCAAGACCAGCAACCCCACGCAGATCTGGACCTGGGACGGCAGCTGGCACCAGCACGACGCCTCGGGAGGGCCGGGAATCAATGACCAGGGACTGTGGCTCGACGACCCATCCCTGCACGGGATGGTGCTCATCGGGGGCAGCGCGAACGTGAGCGGCAGCAACTGGTTGTGGGACGGGAGTTCGTGGACGCGTCTCCCCGACACACCATCGCAGTACTGCATGGGCCCGGCGCAGGCCGCCTTCGACCTCCATCGCGACCAGCTCGTCGTGCTGCTCAGCGACCAGTGCAGCGGGGGCAACACCATCCTCCCCACCGAGACCTGGACCCTCGACGGCCGGACCTGGCACCAGCACGCCACCACCCCGGGCAACGGCCCCTCGGCGATGGCGTGGGATCCGCAGGCCAACGCGGTGGTCATGCTCGGCCCGGACAGCACGGGCAAGGCGCGGGCGTGGACCTGGACGGGCAACGCGTGGACGCGCGGTCCGGCCTCGACGGTCGACTACCCGACCGAGTCCCGCGACCGCGACGGCGCGGCCTGGGACGCCCACACTGGAGCCGTGGTGCTCTGGGCTCCGGCGGCGTACGACGGCAGCAAGCCGGCGACGGTGATCGCCGACAGCCGGGGCAGCTTCCGGGCGCTCCCCCAGAGCGGCTACCCGGAGGGCACGGTGGCCGTCTTTGCCGACGGCACCCACGGCAGGCTGCTCGCCATCGGCCAGGAGGCGATCCCCGCGGCCGCCACTCCGGCGGGCTACGACGCCAACAAGGACTACTACGTCCTCGCCTGGACCGGAAGCACCTGGGTGCCGCTCACCGCCCCCTGAGCACGGGCGTCATCCCCGCTTCACATCCGCGCGGCGCTCACGTTGCGCCGTGGCCGCGCCGGGGAGAGCCTGTAACCCGGCCGTCGCCGGTATCTGCGAAGCGCCGTGACGGCTGCGGTTAAGAATTTCGAGTGCGATGAGCGCTGTCCCTCACACCCCACTCCTCGATCCCTTGACCGAGCAAGAAGCCCCCACACCCGTTGCCGAGACCACCGTCCTGGTGATCGACGACGACCCGGTGATGTGGAGCATGATGGCAATGCTGGGCAGGGAATACGGCTTCACCGTGAAGACCGCCTCCGACGGCCTCGAGGGACTGCAGCTCGCCGAGCAGTCCGACGCCGATCTGATCGTCCTCGATCTCAACCTGCCGCGCATGACCGGTCTCGACGTCTGCCGCCGCCTTCGTGGCGCGGGCATCGAGGTGCCCATCGTCATGGTCTCGGCGAACCACGACACCGTCGACATCGTCGTCGGCCTGGAGATCGGCGCCGACGACTACGTCGCCAAGCCGTTCGAGGTTCGTGAGCTGGCGGCGCGCATCAGTGCGCAGCTTCGCCGGCAGCGCCGCTCGTCGGCGCAGGTGCGGCCCGGACGCCTGAAGTTCCCCGGCCTGATCATCGACTTCGGACGCCACGAGGTGCTCCGCGACGGCGAGGTCGTCTCGCTGACGCCGACCGAGTTCAACCTGCTCGCGCTGCTCGCCTCGCGCTCAGGCCGCGTGGTGTCGCGCAGCGAGATGATCCAGCAGGTGTGGGGACAGGGCGCCGAGCTCGACGCGCGCAGCGTCGACGCCCATGTGTACCGCCTGCGCCGCAAGGTCGAGCCCGCCGGTGAGCATCCCACCTACATCCACGCCGTGCCCGGCATCGGCTATCGCTTCGACTTCCGCCCGCCGGGCGGAGTCCGCGGAGCCGAGTAGAACCACGCCCTTACGGGAAGACGCCGCGCACCTTGGTGGCGGCGGCGACGCGCTCGACCGCGATCTGGTACGCGGCTTCGCGCAGTGACACGCGGCGCTCGCGGGCGAGGTCGCGGACCATCACGTAGGAGCGGCTCATGATCAGCTCCAGCCGCGTGTTGACCTCACCGGCCTCCCAGAACAGCGCCTGCAGATCCTGCACCCACTCGAAGTAGGACACCACCAGGCCGCCGGCGTTGGCCAGGATGTCGGGGATGATCAGCACGCCCTGCTGGGTGAGGAACGTCTCCGCGTCGGGCGTCACCGGGGCGTTGGCCCCTTCGGCGATCACCCGAGCGCGCACCCGCTCGACGTTGCCCATGGTGATCTGCGACTCGAGGGCGGCGGGCACGAGCACGTCGACGTTGAGCTCCAGCAGCTCCTGGTTGGTGATGCGCTCACCGCCGGGAAAGTCGGAGACGCGTCCGCCGCCGCGGCGATGCGCGTGCAGGGCGTCGAGGTCGAAGCCGGTGCCGTTGTAGATGCCGCCGCGGCTGTCGCTGACCGCGACCACGCTCATGCCCAGCGCGCCGAGCAGCTCCGCGCACTGCGAGCCGACCTGCCCGAATCCCTGCACAGCGAGCGACGCGCCCTCGACGCGCAGGCCGTGGTCGCGCATCGCCTGCATGGTCACCGTGGTGAGGCCGCGACCGGTCGCCTGGTAGCGCCCCGCCGAGCCGCCGATCTCGGTCGGCTTGCCGGTCACCGACGCGCTGACCGAGTAGCCCGCGTGCATGGAGATCGTGTCCATGATCCAGGCCATCACCCGCCAATCGGTGCCCATGTCGGGCGCGGGGATGTCCTTCTCAGGTCCGACCAGCAGCGAGATTTCCGTGGTGAAACGCCGGGTCATCCGCTCCAGCTCGGACTCGCTCATCGCCCGCGGATCGCAGACCACGCCGCCCTTGGCGCCGCCGAAGGGAATCTCCACCAGCGCTGCCTTCCAGGTCATGAACATGGCCAGCGCGCGGCAGTCGTCGAGGGTCATCGCGGGGTGGTAGCGCAGGCCGCCCTTGGCCGGTCCCCGCGCGATGTTGTGCTGCACGCGGAAGCCGGTGAAGACGCCGAACTCGCCGTCGTCGAACTCGACGGGGAAGTGCACCACCAGCTCGCGCTTGACCTCGCGGAGGATCTGGCGCAGCGAGTCGTCGAGGTGGAGCTGGTCGGCGGCGGCGTCGAACTGGTGCTGCGCCGTGGCGTAGGCGCTGCCGTCGCCCATGCGCGGGACCGGCGGCGCGGCGCTCATCTAGGCGCGACGTGCTCCGCCGCGCCGGTTGTTGGGCTGGCTGTGCAGCAGCTCGTCGACGCGGTCGGACAGCTCGTCGAGCTTGCGCTCGATGCGCTCCATGTCCTCGACGGTGGCGATGTTGAGGTTGTGCAGGCCGAGGGTGAGCACGTCGTCGACGCGCTCCTCGAGGCGTTCGGCGGTGCGGTCGATGCTGCCCGCAGCGCGCTTGCGGATGCCCTGGGGCAGCGACAGCGAGGCGCGCACCAGCCCGAGCAGCTGCTCGCCGCGCTCCTTGACCAGGTCGACCAGCACCGGCTCGGGGAGCGGACCGCGGCGGTGCCGCTCCATGTCGAGGAGGATCTGCGACAGGGTGACGGCGGTGATGTCCTCGCCGGTGTTGCGGTCCACCACCCGCACCTCGTGGCCGTCGCGGAGCAGGTCGGCGATGACGTCGAGGGTCACGTACCGCCGCGTGTACGTGTCGTACAGCTTGCGGTTCGAGTACTTCTTGATGACGTGCGTTTCGGGCGCGCCACTCCTCGGATCTGTGCTGCTCACCGGGGCCAGACTATACGTCGTGATGGCCGCGTGCGCCGGTCTGCGACCGGCCTTGCCGGCCGGCTCTAGCGGCTGAGACGCGCCGCCTTGAGGATCTGCTCCTGGGCCAGGTCGAGGGCGCCGACGGTGGCGTAGGCCAGGGTGAGAGCGGTCTCACCGGCCAGCTCGGCCGCTTCGACGACCAGGTGGACCACCGGCGTCGCGGTCTCGACAAGCTGCTCGACGGGGCGGCGGACGGGCATGGGAAGGGTGTCGGTCAAGGCCATGTTTGGCATGCTCTCCAGGCACGGATGGGGCCGCGGCCAGCCTCGATTTGGCATGACGCGCTGCGTTATAGACAGATTCTTGCACGCCGGTCAGGTGGGGCGCAAGTCGGGGTGGGACTGGGCCTTCCGGCCGCGACTGCGCGGGACTGCGGCCGGCGCCTGTCGCGCGCCAAGTCCGGCGAGTTGCGCGCATCTGCCGCACGCTGCAACGCGCATTCGCCGCGACGTCGCGTCTCGCGCGGTGACTCGCGGACCCTTCGGCGAACTGCGACGCGGTGCGCGCGCGGCAGTCGCACGCGGCGCCGCCGAGGACTCGCGGCGGCTGCGTGCGCGCGTCATTTTGGCGGCGTGCGCGCGACGCCGCAGCGCCGCGCGTTTCTGCCAGGACGGCTCAGAACGCGCGGCGTGTACATGTCCGCCGTGGCCAGAACTCGGCACGTCAAGCACCGTCATGGATGGACGCATTCCTGCAACACGTGTTGACAAGCGAAATGCCATCGACCATGCTATGCCCGACCGGCAGGGCAAGCGTGTTTTCTCCACGTCCTGTCACCAACGCAACCGTGGCGGTCGTGCAGTCAGCGGCCGCACCATGGGAGGCCCGAGCCCAATGGCAAGAGGCAGACGCAAATCGACGGGAACCATCGGCGGCCTGAGTCGCCGAGGCGAGGCGACCGTCAAGCGAGTGACACGTCGCGTGACGACGCGGCGCGCCGCAGGTGGAACCGACCTCGTCAAGGCGGTGCAGAGTCTGGTGAAGGCACTGCCGATCAGCGAGCTGGAGAAGCGTCTTCAGTCCGTTGAGAAGTCCATCGCCAACCTCGAAGGACAGATCCGCAAGGCCGCTGGGCGCGTCGGCGCCGCAGTCAGCGGAACCGGCACCCGCAAGGCCGCGGGCGGACGTCGCAAGAAGGCGACCACCGCGAAGCGCCGCACCACCAAGCGCGCGACCACCGCGAAGCGCGCCACCACCGCGAAGCGTCGCACCGTCAAGCGCGCGACCACCGCGAAGCGCGCCGTCGCCAAGCGCGCCACCACCGCCAAGCGGGCCGTCGCCAAGCGGGCGACCACCGCGAAGCGCGCCACCACGGCGAAGCGCCGGACCGTCAAGCGCGCCACCACCGCGAAGCGGACCACCACCGCGCGCCGGGTCAAGAAGGCGACCACCGCGAAGCGCGCCACCACGGCGAAGCGCGCGCCCGCCAAGCGGGCGACCACCGCGAAGCGTGCCACCACGGCGAAGCGCGCCGGAGCGAAGCGCGCGACCACCGTCAAGCGCGCCACCACCGCGAAGCGGACCACCACGGCACGCACCGGTGCGCGCCGCGGCGCACGCAAGGCCGCGACGGCTCCCGCCGCGGTGACCACGACTCCGGGATCGTCGACGCCGGCGGCCTGAGCGAGTCCTCTGGTTTGACAAAGGCCCCCGCCTTTCCGGCGGGGGCTTTTCTTTTGCCTATGCGGCGAGGCTGCTGAGCACGCCGAGCAGCCGCTGCGCCGCCTCGCGCGCGTCGTCGCGCGACACGCCCAGGTAGGTCATGGCGCGCAGCAGCGGGCCGCCCATGTCGGTGACCAGCACGCCCGCGGCGGCGGCACGCTCGACCACGGCGGCGGCGGGGATCGGGCATTCGGCGAGCACGATGTTGGTGGGCACCTCGGGCAGCAGCAGGCGCACACCGGGCACGGCGGCCAGTGCGTCGGCGATCAGCCGCGCGTTGTCGTGGTCCTCGCGGAGCCGCTCCACGTTGTTGCGCAGCGCGTAGAGCCCGGCAGCGGCGAGCACGCCCGCCTGGCGCATGCCGCCGCCGAGTCGCTTGCGCCAGCGGCGCGCCTGGTCGACCGTTGCCGCGTCGGACGCGAACACCGATCCCACCGGCGCGCCGAGCCCCTTGGACAGGCACACCGACACCGAGTCGCAGCGCTCCAGCAGTCGCGCCGGGGTGCAATCGAGCGCCACAGCGGCGTTGAACAGCCTGGCGCCGTCGCAGTGGACGCGCAGCCCGTGTTCGTGCGCCGCATCGGCAGCGGCGTCGATCAGCGCCGGAGCGATGGCCGCGCCGCCGCGCCGGTTGTGGGTGTTCTCCAGCGACAGCAGCGTCGAGATCGGGTAGTGGATGTTCTCGGTGCGCACCGCCAGCTCCACCTCGCGCGGCGAGGGCACCCCGCTGGGCGGGTCGAGGAAGCGCATCTGCACACCCGCCACCGCCGCCGCGCCGCCGACCTCGTAGACCACCATGTGGTTCTCGCGGTCGACGATCACCTCGTCGCCCGGGTGGGTCTGCGCGCACACCGCGACCAGGTTGCCCATCGTCCCGCTGGGGACGAACATCGCCGCGGGCTTGCCGAGCAGCTCGGCGACGTACGCCTCCAGTGCGTTGACCGTCGGGTCCTCGCCCCAGACGTCGTCACCGACCTCCGCCGTCGCCATCGCCTCGCGCATCGCCGCGCCGGGGACGGTGAAGGTGTCGCTGCGCAGATCGATCCTGGATTGGCTCATCGTGGACCCAGAGTAGTACGCCGCCGCGGACCGTCGCTGACGAAGCAGACGCGGTCGCGGCCGGCTCGCTTGGCACGGTAGAGCGCGTCGTCGGCGAGGCGCAGGAGCTGGCGCGCGTCGCCGGTGTCGTCGGGGTAGGCGACGCCGCCGATGCTCACCGTCACCCGCGTCTCCTCGGCGTCCGCACCGAAGCGCAGCGCCACGTCGGCGACGGCGCGGCGGATCTTCTCGGCGACCAGCCGCGCCTCCTCGCGGTTGGTATTGGCCATCACCACCACAAACTCCTCGCCGCCGTAGCGCGCCGCGAGGTCGGAGCGGCGGATCGACTGGCGCAGGGTGCGCGCGAAGCTGCGCAGCGCCTCGTCGCCGGCGTGGTGGCCGTGGGTGTCGTTGAGTGACTTGAACCTGTCGAGGTCGAGCATCAGCACCGCCAGCGGCGAGGTGAGCCGCTCGGCCAGCGCGATCTGCTGGTCGAGATAGTCGACCAGGAAGCGATAGTTGTACAGAGATGTCAGCTCGTCGGTGCTGGCCTGGCGCTGCACCACGGCGAGGATGCGGTACCGCTCCAGGGCCAGCGCGGTCTGCTCGGCGACCGCGGAGACCAGGGCGACGTCGGCGGCGTTGAAGCCCAGCGACTTGTCGGCGACGGCGACGACGCCGAAGGTGTGCGAGCCGATGCGCAGCGGCGCCGAGCAGACCTCGCGCATGCCCGCCTCCGCCTCCGCGCTGCCCGGCAGGGCGACCGCCTGCAGCGGCACGGTGCCGTCCATGTCCATGGCGCCCGCCAGCGCGCCGCCGCCCTGCAGCAGCCGCTTGGGGTCGACGTCGCGCTCCAGGCCGGCACCGGCGATGAAGGCGTCGGCCATGTCGGTGTGGGCGACCGCGTAGAGCGCCGCGTTGGCGTCGGTGGTGCGGCGGAGCAGCTCGCACACGCTCTGCAGCGCGTTCTGCAGGGGCTGCGCGGAGTTCAGCTCCTGGGCGATGGCGGCGCGCGCCTCCGCGCCCGCCAGGGTGGCGCGCAGGGTGCGGCGCATCTGCTCGAAGGTCGTCGCCAGGCGTCCCAGCTCGTCGTCACCACCGGCGGGGACGGGCACGTCGAAGTCCTCACGCGCCAGCCCGGCGACGGCGCGGTCGAGACGGCGCAGCGGCCGCTGCAGATCGCGCTGCACCATGCTGAAGACGACGACGAGCGAGAGCAGGATCATCACCGCGGCGATGATCGCCACCGGCCCGATGACGCTGGAGAGAAAGCCGGCGCTGGGACCGACATACGCGGTGACCAGCAGGGCCAGACCGCCGCCGAGCGGCGCCGCCGCGGCCGCGACACCGCGACCGTTGACGGTGAGCATCATGGGGTTGGCGACGCTGCTGCCCAGCGCGGGCTGCAGCGGGGAGGGCACCTGCTCACCGCGGCGCAGGCCCACGCCGGCGAGCTGGGTGTCGGCGCCGACGAGCTGGTCGTGGACCACGGCGATCTGGGCGGCGTCGCTGCCGCTGCCCAGGTCGGAGGCGAGCCGGGCGACGAACGACGTCTGCATCGGCCGCGCCACGAAGACGGTGACCGAGGGCAGCGCCGACGGCACGTTGACGTAGTCGAGCAGCCACGGCGTGCCCTGGGGGTCGAGCACCCACTGCTGGGCGCGGGCGACGCCGCTGAGCATGGTGATGCGGGTGGCGTCTCCCGCCGCCAGCGCGGTGCCCTGGTGCAGCACCGGGCTGGGGGGGTCGACGGTGGCGCCGAGCAGGTCGTCGCCGCCGGTCACCAGGGATTCGCGGCTTAGCACCTGCAGCGCGGCCGCGGTGTCGCCGTTGCTCAGCGGGCCGGCGATCGCCCCGGCCACGCCGCCGACGAAGGCGTGCAGCGACTCGCGCTGCGCGACCACGAGATTGGCGGCGACGCCCGCCTTGTTGGCGGCGCGGTCGAGGGCCACGGTGCGCGTCTCGCCGGCGGCAAGGTCGAGCGGGATGGCCGCGGTGGCGCCGGCGATGAGCACGCCCAGCACGCCGAGGATGATCGCGAAGCGGATGGAGAACGACGCCCGGCGCCGCACCGGCCGGACCTCGCTGCCCGGCATCGGGTCAGCGACTCCTCCGGAGGACGCGCACCCCCAGGATTCCGGCCAGGGTGGCCATGGCCAGCAGGGCGACCACCAGCGGCGCCAGGCCGATGCTGCTGCCCACCGAGTTGAACGACGGCGGCGCGGGCAGGCCCAGCGGGGGGATCAGCACCAGCGGGGGCAGGGCGGGAGTCTCGGGGGTGGGGGCGGGCAGCGCGGGCTGGGGCGGGGTGGCGGGGGGCCGCACCGGGGCCGGGGCGGTCGCACGGATGGGCGCCGTGGGGGGAGCCTTCGCAGACGGGGCGCCGGGGTTGCTCACGGTGGTGACGAGGACGGGCAGCCTGGGGGCGACGGGAGCGGGGAGCTTGCCGTCGGTGCTGCCCAGGTTGGGGCTGCGCGTGGTGGCGGTCGGCTGGGTGGAGGTGTCGTCGCCGCTGGGGGCGATCGCCGGCGGGGCGACGTGCTTCGCCTCGCCGTCGGCATGGCCCTGCGCCTTGGCCTGGGCGCCGTCGCCGTGCTCGGCCTCGCCACCACCGCCGCGCCCGTCACCGTGCCCGTCGTCGCTGGGGCGGGGGTGAGCGATCGCCTGGATGGTGGTGTGCACCTGGCCCCCGCCGTCGTGGCCGCCGTGCTCGCCGCCACCGCCGCCGTCACCGTGGGCCGCCGCACTGGAGAAGCCGAGCAGCACCGCGGTCACGCTCGCGCATCCCACGATGCACAGGCGAGAACGGCATGCGCTGCGTGCCATGGCGCGCAGCCCGGCCGCGCGACGGCGGCCCCAGCTCCACTTCTGCTGCATGTGCCCTGTGCCCTGCCCGAAACCCCAACGACCTACTGACCTGGCCTCCCTGGCCGCATCGTACGACCCGGTCTGCGGTCAGACTGTGACTTCGTGGTGACAAACCCGCCATCCCGGCGCCATCGCCGTGCGGCGGTGACGGTGGCGTACCCTCGGTTGCGATGCCCGCTGTTGTGATCAGCTTCCTGGACGGCGAGGTGCTCTTCGCGGAGACGCCGGAGATCACCTTCGATCTCCCCGTCCTCGAAGCGCAGGTGGAGAACGTCGACGCCAACAGCGAGCGCGCGCTGATCCCCACCACCGCGATCCGTCAGATCATAGTCGGCGAGGTCGAGGACGCGCCTGCGCAGGCCACCGTCGAGGGCTGGGACAAAGCCGTCTTTCACTTCCTCGACGGACAGCTTCTCCACGCCTACATTGCACCGGAGGCCAGCCTGGGACGTCACGGCGGCGTCTGGCGCATGGTCGAGCGGGGCAGCGAGGAGCTGCGCACCCTGGCGATTCCCTACTCGGCGCTGAAGGCCGTATTCCGGGTGCGGGTGTGGGACAGCCGCTCGGCGGGCGAGCGGGCGGCGCGCGACGCCGGGGTGTCGCCCCACCTCGACACCGTGGTCCGGGTGCTCGCCGAGCGCGAGATGCGGGCCCACGGCGGGATGCGCCAGGAGGAGGAGGCGCCGCTGATCAGCCGCATGCGCCGCGCCGCCCGGCGCACCGAGCAGGACGGGTGAGCGACCCGGTCGAGCTGTCCGGGGGCCGTGGTACCGTTCGCCGGGACATGCCTGACGATCAGGCCGCAGCCGTGGAGGCCCCCCCCGCTCCGCCGCTCGCTTCACGGCTGCTGTCGTGGCGGACGCTGCTCTCCTTCCTCGTCGCCGCTGTCATCGTGGTCATCGCCATCCGGCAGGGCGGCATCAACTGGTCGGACACGTGGAACCACATCCGCCACGCCGACCTGCGCCTCTACCTGCTGGCGCTGCTCGCCTTCGTCGCCAGCATGGGGGTGCGCGGGGTGCGCTGGCACTTCCTGCTGCGCAACGCCGGCGAGGACTGCAACAGCTTCTCGCTGTTCGAGATCGTCTACGCGTCGTTCTTCGTCAACTGCGTGATCCCGGCCAAGATGGGCGACGTCTACCGCGCCTTCCTGCTGCGCCAGCGCGAGAACGTGGGCGCCAGCAAGGCGCTGGGCACGATCATCGCCGAGCGCCTGCTCGACCTGCTGGTGCTGATGGGGCTGCTGGTGATCACCGGCGCCATCACCTTCCACAACCGCGTGCCGGGCTCGCTGGTGCCGTACGTGATCGCCGGCGGGCTGCTCTCGCTGCTCGGCGTCGTCCTGGTGGTGATCATGGCCACCGGACGCGGGCTGCGCTTCATGCACCGGCTGCCGCTGCGCGTCCGCGAGCGCTACGAGAACTTTCGCCGCGGCGCGACGCAGTCGCTGTCGCCGTGGCCGCTGGTCGCGCTGCTGACGCTGGTGGTGTGGTTCCTGGAGGGGACGCGGCTCGGGCTGGTGGTGGCGGCGCTGGACTTCTCCTCCCTGATGCACCCGTCGCAGTTCCTGCTGGTGGCGCTGGTGGCGGCGCTGCTGACCACGGTGCCGTTCACCCCGGGCGGGCTCGGCCTGGTCGAGGCGGGCATGGTGGGCGTGCTCGGCACCGTCGCCGACGTGCCGCGCAACGCGGCCGCCTCGATCACCGTGCTCGACCGCAGCATCTCCTACGGCTCGGTGGTCATCATCGGCTTCGTGTTCTTCGCCCTGACCCACGTTCGACAGCCACGCTCGGCGCGACTCGCGGGTGAGCCGAGCGGGTGAGGGCGCTGGTCAGCGGCGGAGCGGGCTTCATCGGCTCGCACATCGTCGACGCGCTGCTCGCTGCGGGACACGACGTGTGCGCCGTCGACGACCTGTCGCGCGGCGATCGCTCGCGGGTTCCCGCCGCGGCGCGCCTGCACGTCGTCGACGTGCGCTCCTCCGCCCTGCACGACGTCGTTTCGGCTGAGAAACCCGAGATCGTGTTCCACCAGGCGGCGCAGATCGACGTGCGGCGCTCCATCTCCGAACCGCTGCTCGACACCGAGATCAACGTGGTGGGCACGGTGAATCTGCTCCAGGCGTGCGTCTCGGCCGGAGTGCGGCGGGTGGTGTTCGCCTCCTCCGGCGGGGCGATCTACGGCGACACCTCGGTGATCCCCACGCCGGAGACGCATCCCGCTCGCCCCGCGTCCCTGTACGGCGCGGCCAAGCTGTGTGGTGAGGCGTACGGGCAGGTGTACGCGTCGCTGTACGGGCTGGAGTTCTGCGCGCTGCGCTACGCCAACGTCTACGGGCCCCGCCAGGACCCCCACGGCGAGGCCGGAGTTGTGGCCATCTTTGCCCGCAAGCTGCTCAGCGGCGACATCCCCGTGATCAACGGCGACGGGACGCAGACGCGCGACTACGTCTTCGTCGGCGACGTGGTCCGCGCCAACCTCGCCGCCGCGTCAGCCGGCGCGCCCGCGATGGGCGCGTACAACGTGGGCACCGGGCGCGAGACCGACGTCAACGAGCTGTTCGCCATGCTCCGCGACGCCTGCGGTGTCACCGGCGAGGCGCAGCACGGCCCGGGCAAGCCCGGGGAGCAGCGCCGCTCCTGTCTCGACGCCTCACTCGCCGCTTCCGCGTTGGGCTGGTCGCCGAAGGTCGCGCTGGAGGACGGGCTGCGGGAGACGGTGGAGTTCTTCCGCTCGGCGTCGTGAGCGGTTCCTGATGGGCCAGGTCGCCACCGTTCTCGTGCTGGTGATCCTGCTCGCCACCATTGCGGTCGTGGTGCTGCTGGTGCGCACGGCGCTGCGTCGTGGCGGAGTTGGCGAGGGCGATGCCGCCGGCCGCGTCCCGCGCAGCCTGCTGGTCATCCTGGCCGTCACCGCGGCGATCATCGTCGTCCTGACGGTGTCGTTGCGGATCGCGGGCGCGCTCTAGAGGCCGGCCGGTGTGGCCTCGACGGGAGGGGCGGCGGGGAGGAGGCGCTGGGCCGCGTCGATGCACCCGGCGGCGGCGGCGCGCAGCTCGGTGACGGCGCGCTGGACGCCGGGGTTGTCGTCGTGGTTGCCGGCTTCGAGCATGCGGCAGGCCCAGCCCAGGTCCTCGATGGCGGCGCTGAGCAGGGAGCGGGCGGATTCGAGGACGTCGCGCTCAGCAGACCCCTCGGCGGCGTCGGGTTCGAGGCGGCCGAGCTGCTCCTGGTAGCCGGTCAGCTTCTTGCGCGCGGCCGTGGCGGTCTCGGCCGTGAGCGAGCCGTCCAGCTCGGCGGCGCGGGCCGCGGTGAATTCGCCAATCCTGGCGAGAACTGTGCGGTAGTCCTCGGGGGTCACCGTGGTGCCCCCGCCGAGCGTGCGAAAGCTGAGGTACAGCACCAGGATCACCACCAGCACCACGACGACGTAGGTGATCATCGCAACCAGCTACCGCAGCGCGGCGGCGCCTACTTGTAGCGGAAGGTGATGCGACCGCGGGTGAGGTCGTAGGGGCTCAGCTCGACGCGCACCTTGTCGCCGATGAGGATGCGGATGTAGAACTTGCGCATCTTCCCCGAGGTGTACGCCAGCACCTCCTGCCCGGTCTGCAGCTTGACCTTGAACATCGCGTTGGGAAGCGGCTCGACGACGGTGGCGTCCATCTCGATCGTCTCTTCCTTGACCTCGACGGCCGCGGTGGCCGAGGGTCCCCCGTCACGACGGCGTGCCGGACCGCGGCGACGCGCGCCTCCGGGCCGGGGTGGACGACGAGCCAAGCTTCTCTGCGCTCCAGTTCTGCCAACTGCAAACAGGCGGGCACACCACGGCAAACAGCACGGATGCGCTCCTTCCGCAGGGTAGCATGGCTCCCCGATGGCGCAGCGGAAGAGCACTCCCATCGCGCCCGCGTCCGGTGACGAGCGCGTCGGCCCCTACGCGCTGGCCGGGCTGCTCCGCCGCGACCGCCTCGGCGAGGTGTACGCGGGCGAAGGGCCGGACGGGACGGTGCGGGTGCGCATCGCCACCCCGCGCGACGACCCGGCGCCGATCACCGCCGTCCTCGACCAGCTCGCCCAGCTCAGCCACCCCGCCCTCGCCCCGCTGCTCGACCAGCTCGTCGACCCCGACGGCCGCATCGCCGTGGTCACCCCCGCCGATCGCTGGACCCTGGCCGACCGGCGCCGGGCGGGACGCCTCGACGCCAGCACGGTCGGTCCCCTCGGCTGCGTGCTCCTCGACGGCCTCGCCGAGCTCCACGCAGCCGGCCTGGCCCACGGCGCGGTGAGCGCGACCGAGGTGGGCATCGACGCCGAGGGCGCGCCGCGCTGGGAGGATGCTGCGCTGCTCCCCGCGCTGAGCGGCTCCCGAACGGACCCGGCGCTGCGCCGCGCCGCCGACGTCGCCGACTGCGCCTCGCTGCTCCGCGACCTGGGCAGCCTGCCGCCCGAGCTGGAGGCGGTCCTCGACCCGGTGGCCAGCGGCGTGCCGGGCGCGATCGAGGAGGCGGCGCCGCTCGCCGTGGCCTGGCGCGAGGCCCTGGAGTCGCTGGAGCTGCCCGTCCCGCCGCCCGGCGTGCGCGCCCGCATCCCCGGGCTGCTGGCCCCGCCGCCGCGACCGGCGAGCCGCCTGCGCGCGCGCACCCTGCCCGCCTGGGCGCGGCCCGTGGCGATCGTGGCCCTGGTCGCCGCCGCCCTGGCGGTGGTCCCCGTCGCCGCGCTCACCCCCGGCGGCGCCCCGCTCGCCGACCGCATCGACGCCTACGCCCCCCCGCGCAAGGGCATGGAGCTCACCTATCACCTCCGCGGCAGCGGCCTCGACGCCACCGTCACCCTGCGGGTCAGCGACGTTCGCACCATCGCCGGCGAGCTCACCGCCTCGCTGGAGGTGACCCCGCCACTGCAGTCCGGCGGCGCCACCCTGCCGCTGGGACTGGGCGGCTCGACCATCCGGGTGGGCGCCGGCAGCATCGTCCGCACCGCCTCGGGCGGCTCGGTGCGCGACCTGCTCCTCCCCCTGGCGCCAGGGCAGAGCTGGCACGACCGGCGCACCGGGGTGATCACCGTGCAGACCGTGGACGAGCAGCGCACCGTGCTCGGCCCGCTGTCGCTCAGCACCGCGGGACGGCGGTTCGACCGCTGTGTCGCGGTGGCGCTCGCCTCGACGACGCGACTGGCCAGCAGCGAGACGCTGAGCGGCTCGGGGACGCTGTGGTACTGCCCGGGCGTGGGGCTGGCGCGGGCCCACCTGGTGGCCTCGGGGCAGCCGCTCGACATCGAGCTCACTGCGGTGCGCTGAGTCGCCCGCCGCCGCAGGCGGTTTGGCCCGAGACGCGCCGCCGGTATCATCGTTCGATGGCGCCGCCCCGACCGTCTGCCGTCGATTCCCCGTACCTGGCCGCACTGCGTTCTCGCGTCCTGGTCTTCGACGGTGCCATGGGGACCAGCCTGCAGTCCTGCGCGCTGACCCCGGAGAGCTTCGGCGGCGCGCATCTCGAAGGCTGGATCGACGGCCTGACGCTGTTCAGTCCCGACGTGGTGCGGGGCATCCACCGCTCGTTTCTCGAAGTCGGCTGTGACGTGGTCGAGACCAACAGCTTCCAGGCCACGCCGCTGCGTCTCGCCGAATGGCAGAACGCCGAGCGGGCGCACGAGCTGAACGCGGAGGCGGCGTCGCTGGCCCGCGAACTGTGTGCAGAGTTCAGCACGCCGGAGAAGCCGCGCTTCGTGGCCGGGTCGATGGGGCCGAGCGGGTTCCTGCCGTCGTCGGACGACCCGTCGCTCGGCAACGTGCGCTTCGCCGACCTGGTCGAGGCCTTCCGGGTGCAGGCGCGAGGGCTGGTCGAGGGCGGCGCCGACCTGCTCATCGTCGAGACGCAGCAGGACATCCTGGAGACGCGCGCCGCCATCTTCGGTGCGCGCGCGGCCTTCGTCGACCTGGGCCGCGCGGTGCCGGTCCAGGCGCAGGTGTCGCTGGACGTGTCGGGGCGGATGCTGCTGGGCACCGACATCGGCGCGGTCCTGACCATCCTCGAAGCGCTGCGCGTCGACGTGGTCGGGCTCAACTGCTCGACCGGGCCGGAGCACATGCGCGAGCCGATCCGCTGGCTGTGCGAGCACACCCGGCTGCCGGTGTCGTGCATCCCCAACGCGGGGCTGCCGCGCAACGTCGGCGGCAACGCCGTGTACAACCTGGCGCCCGGGCCGATGGCCGACGAGCTGAGCCGGTTCGTCACCGAGTTCGGCGTCAACGTGGTCGGCGGCTGCTGCGGGACGACACCCGAGCACCTCGGCGAGTTGGTGTCGCGCGTGTCTGAATTGGCGGCCGTCTCTCTGGGCGCTGACGCGCCCGGTGGGGGGAGCCCCCCCACGCCAGCATTCGCCGCTGGAGTGCGGCCGAACGCCAGCGTTCCCCCCAGCATCGCCAGCGCCACCCGCAGCGTGACCATCCGCCAGGAGCCCGCCCCGCTGCTCATCGGCGAGCGGGTCAACGCCCAGGGCTCGCGGCGGATGAAGCGCCTGCTCCTCGCCGACGACTACGACGGCATCCTGGAGATCGCCCGCGAGCAGGTCGAGAGCGGCGCCCACGCCCTCGACGTGCAGGTGGCGCTCACCGAGCGCACCGACGAGGCCGAGCAGATGCGGCTGCTGGTGCGCAAGCTGCAGATGGCCGTGGAGACGCCGCTGGTCATCGACACCACCGAGGCCGACGTGGTCCGCGCCGCCCTGGAGACGTACCCGGGGCGCTGCGTGATCAACAGCATCAACCTCGAGGACGGGCGCACCCGCGCCGACGCCTTCCTGCCCATGATCCGCGACCACGGCGCCGGGGTGATCGCCCTGACCATCGACCGCGCCGACGACATTGGTGGCATGGCCAAGACGCGGCACACCAAGCTGCTCGCCGCGCAGCGCATCCACGCCATCGCGGTCGGCGAGTACGGCCTGCATCCGTCGCAGCTGCTCTTCGACGCGCTGACCTTCACCCTGGCGACCGGGCAGGAGGAGTACCTGGACTCCGCGGTGGAGACCATCGAGGGCATCCGGCTGATCAAGCAGGCGCTGCCCGGCGTCAACACCACGCTGGGCCTGTCCAACGTGTCGTTTGGCTTCTCCCCCGCGGCGCGGCCGCTGCTCAACAGCGTGTTCCTCTACCACTGCGTCGAGGCCGGTCTCGACACGGTGATCATCAACCCGGCACACGTCCTGCCCTACTTCGACATCCCCGCCGACCAGCGCGAGCTGGCCGAGGACCTGATCTTCAACCGCCGCCCCGACGCGCTGCCCCGCTTCATCGCCTGGTTCGAGGAGAACGCGGGCGCGGCGCAGCAGGAGGAGCGCGAGGACCCCTTCGCGGGCATGGCGCCGCCGGAGCGCATCCACCAGCAGATCCTGCACCGGCGCAAGGATGGCATCGAGGAGCAGATCGACCTGGCCCTGCTCTCGCGCGGGCCGGTGGAGGTGCTCAACGACATCCTGCTGCCGGCGATGAAGGACGTCGGCGACCGCTTCGGCGCCGGCGAGCTGATCCTGCCCTTCGTGCTGCAGAGCGCCGAGGTGATGAAGCGCGCCGTGGCACACCTGGAGCAGTTCCTGGAGAAGAAGGAGGGCTACACCAAGGGCAAGGTGGTGCTGGCCACCGTGTACGGAGATGTGCACGACATCGGCAAGAACCTGGTCAACACCATCCTCACCAACAACGGCTACACGGTGTACGACCTGGGCAAGCAGGTGCCGCTCAACACCATCATCGACAAGGCGGTCGAGGTCTCGGCGGACGCGATCGCGCTGTCGGCGCTGCTGGTGAGCACGTCGAAGCAGATGTCCGCGTGCGTGCGCGAGCTCGACGCGCGGGGGCTGTCGTACCCGGTGCTGGTCGGCGGCGCGGCGATCAACCGCGGGTTTGGACGGCGCATCCTGTTCGTCGAGGACGAGCGCGCCTACGGCCCGGGGGTGTTCTACTGCAAGGACGCCTTCGAGGGACTGGAGACCATCGACGCGCTGGTCGATCCCGCGCAGCGCGAGGGGCTGGTGTCGCGCATCGTCACCGAGGCGCACACGCAGCGCGAGACGGACGCGCGCAAGGCGGAGGCGCGGGCTGCCCTCCCGGTGAGCAACGGGGCGCGTCCGGCGCGCAGCGAGACGCGCACCGACGTGCCGATCCCTTTGCCGCCGTTCTGGGGCGCTCGCGTGGTGCGCGGCATCGACCCGCGCGCGGTGTACCCGTTCATCGACCGCAACTCGCTCTACAAGATGAGCTGGCAGTTCCGCGGCATCCGCGACGAGCAGCGCTGGGAGGCGTTGCTGCGCGAGGAGCTGGAGCCGCGGCTGCAGCGCTGCATGGACGAGGTCGAGCGCGACGGCTACCTCGACCTGCAGGCGGTGTACGGCTACTGGCCGTCGTGGGCGGAGGGCGACGACGTGGTGATCTTCGACCCCGCCGACCGCTCCCGCGAGATCGGCCGCTTCCACTTCCCGCGACAGTCGGAGCAGAACCGGCTCTGCCTCGCCGACTACGTGCGTCCGCGTGAGGCGATGCCGGGCGACGAGCGCGACGTGGTGGCCCTGCAGATCGTCACGGTGGGGCCGGAGGCGACCGAGCGCTCCAACGCGCTGCAGGTGAGCGGCGACTACGACGACATGCTCCGCGTCCACGGGTTTTCGACACAGATGGCAGAAGCCACCGCCGAGTACGTGCACGGGCTGATCCGGTCCGAGCTGTCGCTCGGCGACGACCAGGGGCGGCGGTATTCGTGGGGCTATCCCGCCTGTCCCGACCTGGAGGACCACCGCGTGCTCTTCGGCATCCTGCCGGCCGAGGAGATCGGCGTGTCGCTGACCGAGGGCTTCCAGCTGGTGCCCGAGCAGTCGACGGCGGCGATCGTCATGCACCACCCGCAGGCGCGCTACTTCGCCGTCTACACCGCGGCCTCGGCGCCGGACGACGCCGGTGAGCTGGTCGGGCGCGGCACGCCCGAGCCGGTGCGCTGAGCAGCGTGGCGTTGGAGGTCTACGTCAGCATCGACCTGGAGGGCGTGGCGGGGATCGTCGCGGCCGAGCAGGTGATGCCCGCGCCGACCGACGCCTACCGGCAGGCGCGGCGGCTGATGACCGAGGAGGCCAATGCGGCGGTGCGCGCCGCGGTCGCCGAGGGTGCGACGCGGATCGTCGTCAACGACGCACACGCGCGCATGCTCAACCTCGACCCCGAGCTGCTCGACCCGCGCGCCGAGTGCAGCATCGGCTTTCCCAAGCCGTTCTACATGATGGCGGGGATCGGGCCGCGGTTCGCCGCGGCGCTGTTCGTCGGCTATCACGGCGGCGCGGGGTCGGCGCCCGCGATCCTCGACCACACGTACTCGTCGCGCACGTTTCGCGCCGTGCGGCTCAACGGGGTGCGGCAGACGGAGACCACGCTCAACGCGGCGCTGGCCGGGCACCACGGCGTGCCGGTCGCCCTGGTGTGCGGCGACGAGGCCACCTGCGCCGAGGCGCGCGCGGCGCTCGGGCCCGACCTGCCCACCGTCGCCACCAAGGCGGCGTTCGGCAGCGAGGCCGCGTACACGCTGCATCCCACCGTGGCGCGCGAGCGCATCACCGCGGCGGCGCGCGACGGACTCCAGCGCGTCGCCGCGGGGCACCTCCCGCCCTACGTCGTCGCGCCCCCGTACGTGCTGGAGTGCGACATCCACACCACCCTCGCCGCCGACTACGCCTCCACCATCCCGGAGGTCGAGCGCCCCGCGGGCCGGACGCTGCGGTTCACCCACGACGACTACCCGACGGTGTTCCGGGCTCTGCTGACCATGGCCATGCTCGGCGGCCTCGCCGCGCGCTGACGCGCTAGTCGGTGTAGCGGGAGATCTGCCGATCCTCGTCGCTGCGCTGGGCCTGGTAGAGGGCGCAGGACTCGGGTTCGGTGATGCACGGGGGCGCGGGGTGGCGGCCGGTGAACTTGTGGGTGCGGCGGTCGACGTGGCAGTCGGCCTTGTAGCGCGTCAGCATCCCGAAGGGACCGGCCGGCTCGCGGAGGATCTGCTCCAGGTAGGGGCAGCGGCGGCGCGGGCCGGTGTAGGCGCGCTGGGGACGGTCCGCGTCTCGGGGACGGCGGCGTGGGGGCGGCGGTGGCTCAGCCCGCACGGCGGGACCTCAGGCGTCGAGCATCGACTGGATGCGCGAGGCCAGCTCCTTGATCTTGAATGGCTTTCCCAGCGTCTCGACGTTGCCATAGGCTTCGAGCTTGGGGGCGGTGGTGGGGTTGACCAGGGCACTGACCACCAGCACCTTGGGCGAGGTGCCGTTCTCGGCGCGGATGCGCTCCAGCACCTGGGAGCCGCTCAGCTCGCCGGGAAGCATGAGATCGAGGAGGACCAGGTCGGGCTGGAACTCGCTGAAGAGCGCCAGGCCCTCGTCGCCGGACTTGGCCACCTTCACCTCGTACCCCTCCATGGTGCAGAGGAGCGACTCGATGTCGGCGAGGGCGTAGTAGTCCTCGATGATCAGGACCTTCTTCATGGAAGTACCGATGGTCATGTCCGTTGCAGCATAGGATCCGGCTGAAGCGCCGCTGAGCATAGCACGCACCCCGAGCGCCCTCCGGCTGCTTGCGACACTCCCGTGACGGCGCTAAATCTCCCGGTCGATGATCGTCGCCGTGCCCAGGCCGCCGCCGCAGCACATCGTCTCCAGACCGACCTGGCGGTTGGTCCGCTCCAGCTCGTGGAGCAGGGTGGTCATGAGCCGCGCGCCACTGGCCCCGAGGGGGTGGCCGAGGGCGATGGCGCCGCCGTTGACGTTGACCCTGTCCATGTCCGGGCGGTGCTCGCGAGCCCAGGCGAGGGGCACGGACGCGAACGCCTCGTTGACCTCGAAGAGGTCGATGTCCGACATGGTCAGGCCCGACTTGGCGAGCACCTTGGTGGTGGCCGGGATCGGCCCCTTGAGCATGGTGATCGGGTCGACGCCGACCACCGCCTGGGCCCGCACCCGCGCCCGCGGCGTCAGCCCCAGCTCGGCGGCCTTCTCGCGCGACATCAGCAGGATGGCCGCGGCGCCATCGGTGATCTGCGAGGAGTTGCCGGCATGGAGAATGCCGTCCGGCTTGAAAGATGGCTGCAGCGCGCCGAGGGTGTCGGGCGTGGTGCTGGGCCGGATGCCCTGGTCCTGCGACACCACCCGCGAATCGCCGTTGTTGCCGACCACGTAGGGGGCGATCTCGCGGTCGAAGCGGCCCTCTGCCTGCGCCCGCGCGGCGCGGCGGTGCGACTCGCTGGCCAGCTCGTCGGCCTCGTGGCGGGAGATGCCGTACTCCTCGGCGATCATCTCGGCGGCGAGCCCCTGGTTGACCAGGTTGTACAGCTCCATCAGCTCGGGTGGGAACGGCGTGCCCGGGCCCTGCAGCACGGTGCTGCCCATGGGCACGCGGCTCATCGACTCGACGCCGGCGGCGATGGTGATGTCGCACACGCCGGAGGAGATCAGGTTGGCGGCGAAGTGCACCGCCTGCTGCGAGGAGCCGCACTGCCGGTCGACGGTGGTGGCGGGAACCTCGATGGGGAAGCCGGCGAGCAGCACCGCCTGCCGGCCGATGTTGACCGACTGCTCGCCCGTCTGCATCACGCAGCCGAAGACGACGTCCTCGACCAGGGCGGGGTCGAGCTTGGCGCGGCTCACCACCTCGCGCAGGACGTGCGCGGCGAGCTTCACCGGGTGGACGTCCTTGAGGTCGCCGTTCTTCTGGTTGCCGCGGCCCAGCGGTGTGCGCACGGCCTCGACGATCACCACGTCAGTCATCGACTCTTCTCTCCCTGGTAAGGAATGGACGGGAGAATAGCAGCGGGTGCGTCGCGGACGCGTTGAGCACGCGGCGCGCCCTGGGTTGGAATGCAACGCGCGCCGTACGCCTGTTTGCAGGCGCTAGCGGCGTGCCACGACGGCGAGCGTCACCGTCTGCGACGGGGCCTGATAGACCTGCAGTGACCCCGTCCCGACCGTCCGCTGCTCGACGTAGAGCACCTGCGCGCCCGTGGGCAGAGGGTCGGACGGCGACAGCACCATCAGGTCGCCGGGCTGCGCGTCATTGGCCACCACGTCGGCGGCCTCGGCTCGCATGTGCAGCGCCTGCAAACCGTCGCGCACGTACGCGCGGGGATCCGGCTGCAGGTAGAACAGCGCCTGGATGTACACCGCGTCGAGGCTGGTGGACAGCAGCACCTCGTGGCCACCGGCGAGCTGCGCGGCGCGCTCGATGGCGGGGCCCTCGCCGGTGTCGAACGCGGTCAGCGCGCGTCCCGGGTACTGCACGAACATGTCGTAGAAGTATCCGCCGGATTCGACACAAACAACGGCGGCCAGGCCCAGCGCGACGAAGCGGTGCGCGGTCAGAACACCGCTGAGCGCCTGCCACCCGTAGGCGCTGAAGCCGAGCAGGAACGGCAGCATCAGCACCGCGCGCAGCGAGTGCGGCGTGCCCTCGGCGGTGAGCGCCGCGGGCGCGGGGGCGAGCAGCGCGCCGAGCACCAGGATGCGGCAGAAGCGGTCGGTGCGCAGGCGACGAACGCAGATCGCCGCGCCGACCACGATGGCGGGCAGCGAGGCGACCAGCAGCATGCCGCCGAATCCCGTGCTGTGGCGGATGTTGAGGTCGCCGTGGGTGACCAGGAAGGGGAAGTCCCAGTAGGTGACGTAGTTGGCCACGAATCGCGACACCAGGGTGAGCAGACCGGGATGGTCGAAGCCGATGCCGATGATGTCGTAGCGTGAGGTCAGCGCACCGGGATTGCGCACGCCGTAGCTGAGCAGCACGATGTACGCGGCCAGCAGCGGCAGCAGCGCCCACAGCCAGCGCCGGACTCGCGGCGCGCCGGGCAGCAGGAAGGCGAGCCCGATCACCGCCGCCATACCCACGCCGAAGGCGCGCAGTGTGGTGTACGCGAACACCGACAGCCCCAGCATCACGCCCGCCCACACGAACCAGCGCACCGAGTCACTGTCCACCGCGCGCGCCAGGAACCACAGCGACACCATCAGAAGCGCGACCCCCGAGATCACCTCGAAGCCGAGCCTGCTCTCCTGCACCAGCCACGGCGTCGCGCCCGCGGTGGCCAGGGTGAGGATGGTCGCCAGGCGCGAGCGCGTGACCTGCCACGCCAGCATCGCCGCCGCTGCGCAGGCGACCAGCCCGAACAGCGCGGCGGGCAGGCGGACCAGGTATGGCGTCAGCGGCAGCACCCAGGTGAAGGGCGCCAGCGCGTAGATGTAGACGGGGTTCTTGTACTCGCCGAACGCCTCGAAGAACAGCGGGAGATGCGCGCCGTGCTCGTCGACGCCGTAGTGGGCGACGGCCCAGGCGTTGTAGCCGATCGAGGCCTCGTCGTTGTACAGCCCGGGCGGCGAGGAGTCGAGCGCGAGCAGATGGAGCAGCACCAGCAGCAGCGACAGCGCGGCAAAGGCGACGGCCCAGGGATGCTCGCGGACGCGGCTCATCGGCGGCAAACCCTACTACACCAATGGTCTCAGCAAACTCTCAGCGCCCCATGCGGAGGGCGCCAGGGACGGGCTCCAGGCTGTGCCCAGATCGCCGCCGTCAGCGGCGGCCGGGCAACCCACCACACGGAGACGTGAAGACCATGGACACCCCCGAACCCGACAGGACCCCCGCGCCCGGGAGCCGGCTCGGTGGATTGAGCCGCCGGACGGCGGTGGGAATCACCAGCGCCGGCCTCATGGTCGGCGGCCTCGCCGGCGGCTTTCTCATCGGCCACGCGGCCAGCCCGAGCGACACCACCAGCACCACCGCCGCCACGGCGTCGCCCAGTCCCTCGACCGGCACCGCGCCAGACGCCAACGGCACCTTCAAGTCCAACGAGGACCCCACCCACGAGTCGGGTGAGAGCGCCGCGCGCGAGGCGCAGGAGAACGCCGGGCAGCGGCCCACCGTCCCCTGAGCCAACCCGGGCGGGGTCGGCGCGCGAGCCGGCCCCGCTTGCGCCGGCGGCGACACGCGGGTAGCGTTCCCGAGTCCGGCCCGGCTGCCAGGGGCAGGCTCTGCAGTCCGCGGCCGCCGGGCGCATCGGAGGACCTGACTGTGGCCGACCACCCCAACGCCGAGCTGTTCCGCCGCGGCTATGTCGCCTTCCAGACCGGCGACCTCGACACCGTCCGCTCGCTGTTCGCGCCAGACATCGTCTGGCACGTGCCCGGCCACAGCCACCTGGCCGGCGACTACCGCGGCGTCGACGACGTGATCGCCCAGTTCATGCGCAACTTCGAGGAGACCAACGGCACCTTCAAGGTGGAGCTGCACGACATCCTCGCCAACGACGAGCACGCCGTGGCCCTGGCCACGGCGTCCGGGGAGAAGGACGGCAGGTCGATGCGCGACAACTACACCCACGTCGTCCACATCAAGGACGGCAAGCTCACCGAGTCGTGGATCTTCGACCAGAACCAGGACGAGGTGGACGCGTTCTGGGGCTGAGCCCGCCGCTCAGGAGCTGAAGTGGAAGTGCCCGAGGTGGAGCCAGGGCGCCAGGGTGGCGCTGCCCTCGTCGGGGACCTCGAGTGAGCGCTCGCGGGAGATGCCGCGCACGTCGGCGAGGGCGCCGCAGATGCTCTGCGTGAAGCGCAGGTCGGCGACCGGCCGGCCGACGCGACCGTCCTCGATGAGGAAGGTGCCCTCGCGGGTCATGCCGGTGATGATGGTGCGCAGCGGGTGGACGTCGCGCACGTACCAGAAGCGGGTGACGTAGAGGCCGCGGCGCACCTCGCCGATCAGCTCGTCGCGGCCACACGAGCCGCCGTCCATGACCACGTGCATCGGCAGCGGACCGTCGGTGTTGGGCATGGGCAGGGCGTGGCCGGTGGAGCCGGTGGTGTCGACCAGGGCGGTCGGCGTGTCGTAGACGAAGTCGCGGCAGACGCCGTTCTCGACAAAGGTGACAGGACGCGCCGTGACGCCCTCCCAGTCGAAGGGAAACGGCAGTCCCGCCAGGTCGTGCGCGTCGTCGCGGATGGTGACGCTCTCGCTCATCAGGCGCTCGCCCGGACGCATGAAGCTGCGCCCCTCCTGCTTGGCCAGCGCCCCGAAGCTCGACCAGGCGAGATGGTCGAGCATGTCGGCCACCGCGTAGGGCGACAGCACCACCTCGTAGTCGCCGGGGTCGAGGCGGGTGGCGTGCTGGTTGCGCGACGCGGTGTCGACGACCTCGGCGGCGAGCGCCTCGGCGGAGACGTCGCCGATGCCGGCGGCGCAGCGGTCGCCGTAGCCCGCGCCGGCGTCACCGCGCACCACGGCGGTGAGCCGGGCGACCGAGGTGCGGGCATCCTGGCGCACCCCGTTGCTGTTGGCGATGACGATCTGCCGCGCCGACGTCTCCATGGCGCCGAACGCCTGCAATCCCCGCGCGGAGGCGGCGCCCACGACCACGGCGACGGCATCCGCGCGCTGCTCGGGAGTGCACGACGCGGTGTCGTCGCTCCATGCCGCGGCGGCGGCGCCATCGCGGAGCTGCGCGTGGGCGGGATCCGGCAGCGGCGGCTGGTCCTCGTGCACCGGGGTCATGCGCCGCGCGTCCTCGGCGGCCTGGAGCAGGCGGTCCACCGCGTCGCCCTGCATGTCGCCGCGCATGGTGGCCACGCCGACGCGTCCTTCGCGCAGCAGCCGCAGCCGCATGCGCAGCCCGGTCTCGGCGACGTTCTGGTGGATGGCGTTGAGCGCGTAGCGGGTCAGCGAGGAGTCGACGTCCTCGATGATCACCTCCGCCGCGCTCCCCGAGGGAATGCGCGAGAGCACGGTGTCCGCGAGCTGCAGGCACTCCTCGCGGTCGCGCAGCCCCATGCCGGTCCTACGCCGCCTCGACCCGCACGTTGCGGAAGCGGCAGGGCGCGGCGCCGTGGCCGACGTGCATGGCCTGGCCCGGCTCACCCTTGCCGCAGTTGACCACGCCCCACATCCGCCACTCGTCGCCACCGGCGACGGCGTCGCAGGAGCGCCAGAACTCGGGGGTGATGCCGCTGTAGATGGCGTTGCGGACCAGCTTGACCCGCCTGCCGTCCTCGATCAGCCACCCGTTCTGCGTCCCGAACTGGAAGTTGAGGCGGCGGTCGTCGATGCTCCAGGAGCGGTTGGTCTCCAGGTAGACGCCGTGCTCGGTGCCCGCGATCATCTCCTCCAGAGACGTGTCACCGGGCTCCAGGTTGACGTTGGTCATGCGGATCAGCGGGATGCGCGACCAGCCGTCGGCACGCATGGTGCCGCTGCTCTCCCAGCCGAACTCCCCCGCCGTCTCCCGCGACGACATGTAGCCCGAGAAAAGGCCATGGTCGACAAGAACTGTGCGCTGCGCGGGCACGCCCTCGTCGTCCCAGCCGAAGGTGCCCAGGCCCTGGGGACGGGTGGCGTCGGCGGTGATGGTGACCTGCTCGCTGCCGTAGGCGAAGCTGCCCAGCATGTCGGGGGTGAGGAAGCTGGTGCCCGCGTAGGCGGCCTCGGCGCCGAGCACGCGGTCCAGCTCGGTGGGATGCCCGCAGGACTCGTGCACCTGCAGGGCGGCCTGGGAGCCGTCGAGGATCACCGTCATGAGGCCGCTGGGACACGGGTCGGCGCTGAGCAGCGCGGCCGCCTCCGCGGCGATGCGCTCGGCGTTGCCGGCCAGGTCCATGGCCTCGATCGCCTCCCATCCGGCGCAGACCTGGTGGCGGCCGAAGCTGTTGGGGTAGCTGCGCGTCTGCACCTCGTCGGCGCTGGTGGCGGTGGCGTCGAAGCCGCCGCCGGACTCGGTGAGGTGCTGCTCGATGCGCGCGCCCTCGCTGCTGGCGAAGAAGCGGCGTTCGCGCACGAACTCCAGCGACCCCTCCCGCACCGTGACCCTGGGCTCGCGGGCCATGGCGGCGTCGGCGCGGAGCAGCAGGTCGGCCTTGCGCTCCAGGGACACCGCGAAGGGGTCCTGCTCGACCGGCGTGGCGTACTCGGCGACCACCGGCTGCACCGGGGCCAGCCGGACCGGCCGCCCGTTGACCCGGGCGCTGGCCCTGGCGATGCGCAGGGCGCGCTGCACGGTGGCATCGACCGCGGCGCCGTCGAGACGGTCGATGGCGGCGAAGCCCCAGCAGCCGTCGACCAGCAGGCGCACGCCGATGCCCTCGTCGTCGCTGGTGGCGACGCTCACCACCAGGCCGTTCTTGACCACCACCGTCTGCACGGTGCGCTGCACCACGCGGCAGTCGGCGTACGAGGCGCGCCCGGACACGGCGGAGTCGAGCGCGCGCTCTGCGATGTCACGCAACGGAGAAAGGCCTCCGGGGGGATGTGGCTGCGTTGCGGGGGGCCGCCCTGCGCCGAAATGCTACGCCCCGCTACCGTCTTCGCGCGACTGCTCCGGGGTCATCGGGGCAACCGCGTCAGCCCACCGGGCGTGGCGCCGCCGGGCGAAGTCGAGGCGCACCACGCCGAAGAGGATGCCGCGCATCGCCGGTCGCGTCGAGGGGAAGAGCAGGGCCATGGCGATGTGACCGGCGATCAGCGGCACCATCAGGAACATCAGCCAGACGTGCCACTGGTCGGAGGCGGCGGCGAGGCTGGGCAGCAGCCGCTCACCCTGCCACATCACCGCGCCGGTGACGATGAAGCCGACCAGTCCCGCGGCGGTGAGCACGGTGTTCAACTTCTGCCCGGCGTTGAAGCGGCCCTGCGGCGGCAGCGGCTCGCGGCGCCAGCGTGCGGGAATGGCGAAGCGGCGCAGCCAGACCCAGTCCTCGCGGGTGAACATCTCCACCTCGTGCCACAGCGCGTTGAGCGGCCCGCCGCGGGCGAGCGCGAAGATCATCACCAGCACCAGGATGATGGCGGCGTCGAGGTGCACGGTGCGCACCGCGTCGCGATGGGCGATGGCCGGGTTGAGGTTGGGCGGCAGCCAGAGGCCGAGCCCGCTGATCAGCAGGGCGAAGAACGCGGCCGCGATCACCCAGTGGACCAGGCGGTCGGCGGAGGTGAAGCGCCGCACCAGCGCCGGGCGCCCATTCCTGACCGCCCGGTCAGCCATCGGTCTCAGCCCTGGGACGGCGCGTTGTAGACGTAGGCGTCGATGTCCCAGCCGTTCTGCTCCCAGAAGCCGACGTCGCGGTTGGCCTTGACCTCGACGCGCTGCACCCACTTGACGTTCTTGTAGCCGTACATGTCGGGGTAGATCAGGCGCAGCGGGTGCCCCTGCTCCTTGATCAGCGGCGCTCCGTCCAGCTCCCAGGCGAGGATGGCGTGGTCGCTGCGCGCCTGACTGATGGTCAGCGAGTCGGTGTAGACGCCGTCGCCCGAGTAGAACGTGATGAACTTGGCCCTGCCGTTCTGGCGCACGCTGTCGACCAGGTCGCGCACCCGCACCCCGCGCCACAGGTTGTTCTGCACCCGCCAGCCGGTGACGCAGCGGAAGTCGGCCTTCAGGGCCACGTTGGGAAAGGCCTTGAGCTGGTCGAGGGTGAGCGACAGGGTGCTGTTGACGCCGGCGCCGTCGAGCCGCAGCCGCCAGGTGCGCGGGTCGTACTCGGGCATGTAGCCGACCGAGTAGTAGCGGAAGCGTTCGCTGGTGACGATGTTGGGGTGCTGCCCCTCGGACGACTCGCGCGGGTCGATGGTCATCGAGCCCAGCGGCACCGCCTGGGCGACGTTGGCGGCGGTGACGTTGTCGTTCTGGAAGGAGAACTGGGTGGTGGCCACGCCCAGCGCGCCGGCGCCGAGCAGGCCGAGGAAGATGCGCCTGCCCATCGGCTTGGCGAGCAGCTCCTCGGGGTCCATAGCACGCTTATACGCCGTTCCCGGCGATGGCAGCAGCGCCGAACCCGCGGAGCCACAATGAGCAGCGTGCCTGCCGCCCGCGACCCGGCGCCGAACGCGATCCTCGGCGCCGCCACCGCCGTCCTCGCCCCCGTGGCGCTCACCGCGGTGCTGGTCCCGCTGGGCGTGGGGCAGTCGCGCGACTACGTGTTCCTCTACGTCGCCCTGGTCGCCGCGCTGGGCGTCACCCTGGGGCTGCGTCCCGCCCTGCTCGCGGCGGCGGCCAGCTTCCTGCTCGTCGACTTCTTCTTCGTCCCGCCGGTGCACACCCTGACCATCGCCGACCGCACCGACGTGGTGAACCTGCTCGTCTTCTTCGGCGCCGCGGGGCTGGTCGGCGGGCTCGGCTCACGGCGGCGCAGCGCGGAGCGGGAGGCCCAGGCGCTGGCCGAGAACCTGGGCGCGGCCAACCGCGAGCTGGCCCAGCGCAACCGCGAGCAGGCCGAGGCCGCGGGGATGGCGGTTCGCCTGGCCCGCGCCCAGCAGCAGGTGCAGGTGCTCGAAGAGACCGATCACATCCGCCGCGACTTCCTGGCCAACGTCTCCCACGAGCTGCGCACCCCGCTGGGCAGCGTTCTCACCGGCAGCACCGGGCTGGCGGCGCGGCCCGACCTACCCGGCGACGCGCGCGACCAGCTCCAGGCCATCGCCGCCGAGGGCCGCCGCCTCGGCCGCCTGGTCGACGACATGCTCGACATGGCCCAGATCGAGGGCAACGCCCTGGAGCTGCGTCTCGACAGCGTCGACCTCGGCCACGCCGTCGAGGCGGCCGTGGACCGGCTGCAGCGTGCGTCGCCGCGGCGCGAGGTGTCGTGGCACGCGCCCGCGGCCGAGGTGGACGTGGTCGCCGACTGGGACCGCCTCGGCCAGGTGCTCGACAACATTCTGGCCAACGCCGACCATTACTCGCCGCCCGGGACGCCGATCGCCGTCACCGCCGCGCCCGGCGCGCGCGGCATGGCGGTGGTGCAGGTGACCGACGCGGGCCCCGGCGTCCCCCACGACGCGCGCGAGCGCATCTTCGAGCGCTTCGTCCGCGGCGGCGACCACGACGTGCCCGGCACCGGGCTGGGGCTGGCCATCGTCAAGGGGCTGGTCGAGGCGCAGGGCGGCCGGGTGTGGGTCGAGGACAACCCCGACGGCCCCGGCGCCCGCTTCGGCGTCGCGCTTCCCGCCGCGGCGGCGCCGGCGACCGGCTAGCCCCCGGCGACGACGTGGATGTCCACGTCCTTGAGCATGCGGACCAGGGTGCGCAGCTCACTGTGGCGCGTCCAGCGATGGGGGCCGCCGCGGTAGATCACCACCTCGGTGACCAGGTTCTCGCGGGCGTAGCTCGCCAGCGCCCCGGCGATGGAGCGGCCCGGCAGGGTGACGAACTCGCCGCCGAGCTGGTGGGTCAGCGCCGCGTAGGCGCCGAGCAGTGACTTCTCCTCGTCGGAGCGCGGCCGGGTGCGCACCGTGGCCGCCTTGAACTCGGCGTCGATGCGGTCGGCGAGCACCGCCGCGCCGCGCACCAGCGGCTCCATGCCGGGACGCGGCGGCACGGCGGCGAGCACCCGCGGCCGCGCCTCCCAGGGCTGCTCGATGCTGCGCTCGCGCATGTAGGCGACGAGCTGGCGGTCGGTGTGCTCGGCGATCACCCGGAAGGCCATCTCGCGCAGCGCCGCCAATACCTGGGGGCGAAACTCCGTCTGCAGGGCGCGACCTGTCGCGGCGGGCTCCACGATTTCGCCGCGTCGCAATCGTTCGACGAGCGCGCCGGGGGTGACGTCGACCAGCTCCATCTCGCCGGCCATCTCCAGCACCGCGTCGTCGATGCGGGGGTGGTCGGGCCCGTAGCCCAGCATCGGGCCCATCGCCTCGACGGTGCTGGCCAGGTCGGTGAGGTGCAGGGTGGCGATCACCGTGATGCCGGCGTCGAGGATGCGGCGCAGCACGGCGACCAGCGGCTCGCCACCGGTGTCGACGGCGCCGAGGTCGTCGATGCAGGCGACCTGCGGGTTGCGCGCCAGCAGGGCCTCGACGTCGAAGCGCGCGGGCGCCGTGGCCTGCGACATGCGGCGGCCGCCGAGCAGCTCCAGGCCGTCGAGCGCCGCCTCGCAGGGCGCGCGCGAGTGGGTCTGCACCGAGGCGACGACCACGTCGGTGCCGCGCGAGGCGCGCCGCCGCGCCTCCTCGAGCATGGCGATGGTGGTGCCGATGCCGCGGGCGTAGCCGAGGTAGATGCGCAGCATGCCGCGCTGCCCGGCGGCGGAGCGGAAGCGGCGCAGCAGCTCCTCGGGCTCGGGGCGCGGGCGCTCACCGGGTGCGGGGCGGTCGTTGCGCTGCTCGAAGCGCGAGAGGACGTGCACGTCGACGTCGCGCATGTCCTCGATGACCCGGTCGGCGAGGGTGCGACGCCGGGCGGCCAGCCACGACGGCGGCTGCGACTCGCCGATGACCAGGTGGCGCACCGCCAGCTCCTGCGCGGTGCGCAGCACCACGCGGGCGACGTCGCTGCCCTCACGCACCAGGAAGGAGGCGCCCACCTGCTCGGCGACGCCGCGCAGCCGCGCCTCGGCGTCGCGACCCGGGGTGCCCCCCGGCGTCGACACGGTGAGCACGCTGCAGAGGCCGCCGCTGCGCCGGGCCAGGCGCGCGCCGCGGCGGATCAGGTTCTCCGAGCCCTCGCTGCCCGACACGGCGACCAGCACGTCCTCGGGCGCGGGATGGACGTCGGCGCGCGTCTTCTCCACCGCCTGGGCCACCAGGCGCAGGGCGATCTCGCGCAGCGCACCGAGGTTGCCGGGACGGAAGAAGTTGTGCAGCGCCGAGTCGACCTTGTCGGGCGCGTAGATGTTGCCGTGGCGCATCCGCTTGCGCAGGGCCTCGGGGGTGATGTCGATGAAGTGGATCTCGTCAGCCGTGTCCAGAACTCGATCGGGAACGGTCTCGCGCACCGGGATGCCGGTGATCGACTCGACCAGGTCCTTGACGCTCTCGACGTGCTGCACGTTGAGAGTGGTGACCACGTCGATGCCGGCGTCGCGCAGGTCCTCGACGTCCTGCCACCGCTTGGCGTGGCGCACCCCCGGGGCGTTGGTGTGGGCCAGCTCGTCGACCAGGGCGATCTCGGGGTGGCGGGCCAGCAGCGCGTCGAGGTCCATCTCCTCCAGCGTGGTGCCGCGGTAGGCGACGTGCAGCCGGGGGACGGTCTCCAGTGTGCTGACCGCTTCGACGGTGCGCGGCCGGTCATACGTCTCGACGAAGCCGATGACCACGTCCTCGCCCTGGGCGCGGCGGGCGCGGCCGTCGCGGAGCATGGCGAAGGTCTTGCCCGAGCCCGGCGCGGCGCCCAGGTAGACGCGCAAAGTCCCGCGCCGCGTGGACGGCGGCACGGGACTGGCGTTGGAGGTTTGAAGATCGGTGATTGCGCTAGCCCGCTGCTCCACTGTCGAGTGCCTGGTTGAGGGAGAGGACGTTGACGTGGGGCTCGCCGAACACTCCCAGTGAGCGCCCGTCGACGTGCTGTTCGACCAGCGCGCGCAGCTTGCCGGCGTCGAGGCTGCGCGCCTTGGCGACCATGTCGACCTGGACCAGGGCGGCGGCCTCGGTGATGTCGGGGTCGAAGCCGGTGAAGTCGCCGGTGACCAGGTCGACGGGGATCGGCGCGTCAGTGCCGTCGGGGTTCTTGGCGACGCCGAGGCTGTGCAGGTACTCGGTGTAGCCCTTGACCCGGGTGATCAGCGCCTGGTTGCTCGGGCCGAGGTTGCTGCCGGTTGAGTTCTGCGCGTTGCAGGGCAGCGGATTGCCCGTCGCGGCGTCGACGGTGAACGAGGGGCGGCTCTGGAAGTAGCGCTGGTCGACGACGAAGACCACGTTGCCCTCGGGGTCCTTGGTGGTCGAGTAGACCAGGTTGCCGTTCTTGTCCTTCTCCGTCTTGTAGAAGCACTGGCCGATCAGCGACGAGCCGATCACCTGGCCGTTCTTGTCGGTGACCAGGCTGCCGTTGGCCTTGTCGCGGAAGAGGCCCTGGGCGATGCCGGTCATGGCCAGCGGGTAGAGGATGCCGGTGAGCACCGCCAGCACCAGGGTGAGCCGGATGGCGGTGAGCAGTTCGCGCGGGAGCTTGCTGAACATTTCTTCTTTCAGACCATGTGCAGGGCGACGATGATCACGTCGATGAGCTTGATGCCCAGGAAGGGCAGGAGGATGCCGCCCAGGCCGTAGATCAGGAGGTTGCGGCGGAGCACGGCGGCGGCGCCGACGGGACGGTACTTGATGCCGCGCAGGGCCAGCGGGATCAGCGCCACGATGATCAGTGCGTTGAAGATCACCGCCGACAGCACCGCGCTGTTGGAGCTGTGCAGCTGCATGATGTTGAGTGCGCCCAGCTCGGGGAACACCGCCAGGAACATCGCCGGGATGATGGCGAAGTACTTGGCCACGTCGTTGGCGATGCTGAAGGTGGTGAGCGCGCCGCGCGTCATCAGCATCTGCTTGCCGGTCTCGACGATCTCGATGAGCTTGGTGGGGTTGCTGTCGAGGTCGACCAGGTTGCCGGCCTCCTTGGCCGCCTGGGTGCCCGACTGCATGGCCACGCCGACGTCGGCCTGCGCCAGCGCGGGCGCGTCGTTGGTGCCGTCACCGGTCATCGCCACCAGCTTGCCGCCCTCCTGCTCGCGGCGGATCAACTCCAGCTTGGCTTCGGGCGTTGCCTCGGCGAGGAAGTCGTCCACGCCGGCCTCGTGGGCGATGGCGGCGGCGGTGAGCGGGTTGTCGCCGGTGATCATCACCGTGCGCAGGCCCATGCGACGCAGGTCGTCGAAGCGCTCGCGGATGCCGGTCTTGACGATGTCCTTGAGCTGGATGGTGCCCAGGATGACCTTGTTCTCGGCGACCACCAGCGGGGTGCCGCCGCCGCGGGCGATGGTGTCGACGGTCGTCGCCACCTCGGTGGGCAGGCCGTCGAGGCCGCACCATCTGGCCACCGAGTCGGCCGCGCCCTTGCGGATCTGGCGGCCGTCGTAGTCGACGCCGCTCATCCGGGTATAGGCCGAGAATGGCACGAACGTGAGGTCGGCCTCGCTGACGTTGCTGCTGTGGTCGCCGTAGCGCCGCGCCAGGGCGACGATGGAGCGGCCCTCGGGGGTCTCGTCGGAGAGGCTGGCCAGCTCGGCGCTGGTGACCAGCCGCTGCATGTCGATGCCGGTGGCGGGGACGAACTCGGTGGCCTGGCGGTTGCCGTGGGTGATGGTGCCGGTCTTGTCGAGGAGCAGGGTGTCGACGTCGCCGGCGGCCTCGACCGCGCGTCCCGACATGGCCAGCACGTTGCGCTGCATCAGGCGGTCGATGCCGGCGATGCCGATGGCGCTGAGCAGGCCGCCGATGGTCGTCGGGATCAGGCAGACGAGCAGAGCGATCAGCACGGTGATGGTCACCGTGGCGTTCTGGAAGAGCGCGAACGGCTGCAGGGTGACCACGGCGAACATGAAGATGATGGTCAGCCCGGCGAGCAGGATGTTGAGGGCGATCTCGTTGGGCGTCTTCTGACGCGACGCCGACTCGACCAGGCCGATGATGCGGTCGAGGAAGGTCTCGCCGGGGTTCTGGGTGATCTCCACCACGATGCGGTCGCTGAGCACGCGGGTGCCGCCGGTGACGGCGCTGCGGTCGCCGCCCGCCTCGCGGATCACGGGTGCGGATTCGCCGGTGATCGCCGATTCGTCCACCGAGGCGATGCCCTCGATGATGGTGCCGTCACTGGGGATGACGTCGTTGGCCTCGCAGACCACGATGTCTCCCTTGCGCAGCTCCTGCGAGGGGATGCGCTCTTCACGCCCGTCGCGCAGCCGCCGCGCCATGGTCTCGGTGCGGGTGCGGCGCAGCGCGTTGGCCTGGGCCTTGCCGCGTCCCTCCGCCGCCGCCTCGGCGAAGTTGGCGAAGAGCACCGTGAACCACAGCCACAGCGCCACCTGGCCGACGAAGCCGGTGTCGCCGTCGCCATGGCCGAAGAGACCGGCGATCGCGTAGTAGCTGGTGATCAGCGCGCCGATCTCGACGACGAACATCACCGGGTTGCGCACCTGCCAGCGCGGGTCCAGCTTGCGGAAGGAGTCGCGCAGCGCGGGGATCAGAAGCTCGCGGTCGAGCACGCTCTTCACCGGGCGGGTGCGGGATTTGGGCTCGCGGTCCAGCATCATCGTCGACATGTTTTTCAGTGCGCCAGGTGGCCGGCGCCGATCTGGAGGTGCTCCAGGATCGGTCCGAGGGCGAGCGCCGGGAAGAAGGTGAGGGCCCCGACGATGAGTACGACACCGACGAGCAACCCGGCGAAGAGCGGCGTGTCGGTCGGGAAGGTGCCTGCGCTGGCGGGCGCCACCTTCTTCTTCACCAGCGATCCGGCCAGGGCGAGGACGGGGATGATGAAGATGAACCGTCCCAGCCACATCGCGCCGGAGAGCGTGGTGTTGTAGTAGAGCGTGTTGCCGCTGAGACCGGCGAAGGCGCTGCCGTTGTTGCCGGTGGTGGAGGAGAAGGCGTACAGGATCTCGCTGAAACCGTGCGCGCCGGGGTTGAGCGGCCCCGCCTTGCCCGCCCCGGCGAGCACCGACACGGCGGTGAAGCCGAGGATGCTCAGCGGCAGGATGAGGATGGCCAGGGCGGCGAGCTTGACGTCGATCGACTGGATCTTCTTGCCCAGGTATTCCGGCGTCCTGCCCACCATCAGGCCCGCGATGAACACCGCGAGGATGGCGAACACCAGCATGCCGTAGAGGCCCGACCCGGTGCCACCGGGGGTGATCTCACCGAACTGGATGTTGGCCATGGCGACGAGGCCACCGAGCGGTGTGTAGCTGTCGTGCGCGGCGTCGACGGAGCCGGTGCTCGTCGACGTCGTGGTGTCGGTGAACATGGCGCTGTAGAGCGGCCCGAAGCGGACCTCCTTGCCCTCCATGTTGCCGCCCGCCATCTGGTCGGTTCGCACCTGCGTGGCGCCGGTGGCGACCAGGGCAGGGTTGCCGTTCTGCTCCTGCTGCATGACGAACGCGCCCATGCCGACCATGATCACGGCCATCGCCGCGGCCACCGCCAGCCCCTGCTTGACGCTGCCGACCATCTTGCCGAACATCACGGTGAGGCCGAAGGGAATCAGGATCTCCAGGAAGATCTCGAACTGGTTGGTGAAGCCGTTGGGGTTCTCGAAGGGATGCGCCGAGTTGGCGTTGAAGAAGCCGCCGCCGTTGGTGCCCAGGTCCTTGATCGACTCCATCGAGGCGACCGGGCCCTGGGCGATGGTCTGCACCACCCCGCTGAGTGTGTGCGCCGGGGTGTAGCCGCTGAGGTTCTGGATGGCGCCCTGCGACATCAGGATCACCGCCGCGACGATCGAGATGGGCAGCAACACGTAGAGGACGCAGCGCACCACGTCGACGTAGAAGTTGCCGATGGTGGTGCCGCTGCGCCGCGCCAAGGCGCGCACCAGGGCGACCGCGATGGCGATGCCGGTGGCCGCGGAGAGGAACTGGTGCAGCACCAGGGCGAGCATCTGCGACGTGTAGCCCATCGTCGACTCGCCCGCGTAGTTCTGCCAGTTGGTGTTGGTGGTGAAGGAGAGCGCAGTGTTGAACGACAGGTCGCCCGGCACCGACGACTGGCCCGCGGGGTTGAGCGGCAGGTGATCCTGGATGCGCAGGATGATGTAGGTGAAGACCAGGCTGACGATGCTGACCAGCAGCACCGCCACCAGGTAGCCCTTCCAGCTCTGCTCCCGCTCTTCCCTGATGCCGCTGAGGCGGTAGAAGCCGCGCTCCACCGGGCGCATCACGCGGCTCATGAAGACGCGCTCGCCGGCGAAGACCTTGACCATGTAGCCGCCCAGGAACCACGCGCCGAGAGCAACGCAGATCAGCGTGACGACGGCGCCGATGATGTCGAGGGACACGTTCTAGAACCTCTCCGGGAAGAGCAGCGCGACGAACAGGTAGCCCGTCACCACCATGGCGATGACGAACACCAGGATGTACGCCATCAGAGCTTCTCCAGGGCGGCGACGTAGGCGAAGCTGAGCAGGGTCAGCGCTGCCAGGATCAGGAACATCATCAGGTCAAGCGGCACGGTGAGGAGGCTCCTCCGCTTCGGCGGGTTGGTTGGCTGCGGGCAGCAGTTGGAGCGGCGCCGGTGCGGTGCGGACCACGACCCACTCGCCGGCCAGCACCGCCCCGGAGAGTGAGACGAAGAGGCGGCGGCGGCGCAGGAGGCCGCCGGTGCTGACCACCGCGCGGCGCTCGCCGTCGGGCATGCGCACCACGATGTGGATGCGGCCGAGCCGCCGGCCCTCCGAGTTGCGGACGTCGCGGCCGAAGAGCGCTGTGGCACCGGGAAGCGCGTCTGCCTCCGTGCCCATGCGGCCCCACTCCGGCCCTCCCGTGCAGTACATGCTCGCCAGACTAGTCAGCGCTCCGTGAACGAAGCGATAACGACCTTTGCGGGCTAGGAGGTCGCGGCGGTCCAGGCGGGGCGCGACGACGCGTCGAGACCGACGCCGCTGGTCACCTGCACGGGGTGCGGCGCCCTGGTTGCGGAGGTGACGCCGTCGAGCCACCAGAGCTGGAAGCCGCCGCCGGTGCTGCCGGGGGCGAGGTAGACAAGGCCGGTGCCGTCGGGCGACCAGGTGGGCGCGGAGACCAGGCGGTCGTTGACCAGCACGCGCAGCGGGCCGAGCGCGGTGCCGTCGAACGGCGCGGTGACCAGGTTGGCGTGCTGCTGCGCGTCGGTGCAGACCATGGCCAGGGTTTTCTGGTCGGGCGAGAGCGACGGCCAGAGGCAATCGGCGTCGGCTGTGGTGAGCGGCACCGGCGTCGCCCCGGGGCGCGCGATCAGCTCGATGCGCGAGGTGATGCGCTCCTTGCTGTCCACCGCGTACGACCCGTCGATCACGCCGCCACTGCTCAGCGGCACCGGCATCACGTCGCCCCCGGTGTAGGGGTTGGGGTTGCTCCACCGCTTCGGCGCCGCGCTGCCGTGCAGCGGCCGCGACCAGGTGGCCAGGTCGACCATGTAGCCGTTCTTGGGGCTGTCATACGCATAGAAAAGCGTTGTGCCATCGGGAGCCAGCGCCGGGTAGAAGGTCCAGTGGTTGGCGTCGATGGCGGGGTTGTGCCCGGTGGCGGCGTCGTGGGTGAGCTGCTCGGTGACCGTCCCGTTGCTGCCAATGATGGCCAGATCAGAGGCGTCGCCCTGGCGCGACACGGCGAGCACGCTGCCGTCGGGGAGCACGGTGGGCTGGGTCCAGCCGCGCGAGTCGGTGGTGAAGCGCTCGAAGCCGCCGCCGCGCAGGCGGTAGAGCGCGCCCTCCTGGGCGACGTAGAGCGTCCCGGGCAGGGTCACCGCCGGCTTCTGCTGGGCCGGCGACGCCGCCAGCGGCTGGGTGTCGGTGCGCAGCAGTCCCAGCGCGCTGCGCACGCCGAGGCCGAACAGCGCCATGGCCAGCAGCAGCAGCGCGGTCGTGCCCCGGAGCCTCACGGGAAGGTCTGGGCCACCAGCGGGCGGATCAGCGTCCAGTCGGGCAGCACCACGCTCTGCCCGGCGATGTCGCCGCCGTGGGTGTACGGCGGCAGCAGGATGATCCGTTCGATGTCGGTGGTCGCCAGCCCGGACACCAGGGGAAGCAGCGAGATGAGCTGGCCGATGCTCATGTCGGTGGACATCTCGCCGTTGAGCGCGCCCGCCAGGTCGGGCAGGTTGGCGGCGCTCATGCCCTTGGTCTTGGCGCGCAGCGCGAGCAGGAGCTGCTGCTGGCGCTCGGAGCGGCCGAAGTCCTCGCGCAGGTCGCCGTGCCGCGAGCGCACGTACTGCAGCGCCTCCGCGCCGTTCATGTGCTGCGCCCCGGGGAGCACGGCAACCCGCTGGTAGGCATAGGGATTCGAGGTGTCGAGGTCGCGCGGGTAGAAGTCGTCCATGACCGGGTTGCTCGCCACCATGTCGACACCGCCGACGGCGTCCACCAGCGCGATCAGCCCGCGCAGCCCGGTCCACACGTAGTGGTCGACGTGGACGTTGAAGTCCTGCTCGACGGTGGCGATGGCGGTGCGCGCGCCGCCGTCGCTGTAGGCGGCGTCGATCTTGGCGGTGCCGCCACTGCTGATCGGCACCCACAGGTCGCGGGGGATCGAGAGCATGGCGACGTGATGGGTCGCCGGGGTGACCCGCACCAGGATCATCGACTGGGTGAGCACGTGGTCCTTGCTGAACTTGGCGTCGTCGTCGGAGCCGAGCAGGAGCACGGTGAAGGGCGCGTTGGGCGCGGGCGCGGGGGCGGCGCCCCCGGCGGACGGCGAGGGCAGCTCGCTGGTGTGGCCGGTGATGGCCACCGCGGCGGTGAGCACCGGCAGGAAGTACGACCCCGCTCCGGCCACTCCCGCCACCAGGAACCCCGCGAGCACCAGCAGGACCCGCCGCAGCTTCCTGGGCCGGCGCCGATCGCGCAGCCCCGCGCGGCGACGGCGCTCGGTCACCCGCTCCACGGCCGTCGAGATACGCGCATCCGCGCAGGATAGGGCAGCCGGGCGCAAGCCTGCCTGAGCCCCGCACGATTGCAGCCGTGCGCAACCATGCTGACCCGTGGGGTAGACTGGCCCCGACGCATCGGCCCGAGGAGGCACGCATGGAACCCGGGAGTAGTAGTCCCAGCCCCGTTTCCGCGCGCGTGTCTTCGGAGGCCGCCGCCTAGAGCTTCGTGCTCGGCTCAAGCCTCCTGCTGCGCGCGCCCCGCATTCGCGCATCGCGCACAGCCGCCGCCCCCGCGACGGGCGGCAAGGAGGTACGAATCGTCATGAGCACAGCTGCCCGGCGCCACAATGGCGCCATGGCGACGGTGGAGCGCCCCTACATCAGCGCCGCCGCAACGGTGAACGCCGCGCTGCTCGACCGCTCCGGCGAGAAGCTGGGCCGCGTCGACGACGTGGTGGTCCGCCTCGCGGATGGCCACTACCCGCCCGTGGTCGGCCTGCGCGTGCGCATCGGCGGCCGCGAGCTCTTCGTCCCCGCCCAGCAGATCGCCTCGCTGCAGCCCTACAAGGTGCAGCTCTCCGGCGACACCCTCAACCTCGCCCGCTTCGAGCGCCGCCCCGGCGAGGTGCTGCTCGACGACGACGTCCTCGGCCGCCGCCTCATCGACGTGGCGGCCGGCCGCCTGGTCCACGCCCACGACCTCGCCCTGGCCAGGGTGGACGGCTGGTGGCGGGTGGTCGGCGTCGACCCCCGGCCGGCCAGCGGGGTGCACCGCCTGGTGCCCTGGCGCAGCCGCACCGGCCTGGTGCCGCCCGAGGCGCTCACCGACTGGGCCGACGTCGAGCCCTTCGTCGGCCACGTGCCCAGCGCCAGCCTGCTGCTGCCCCTGCGCCGCCTGCGCCGCCTCCACCCCGCCCAGATCGCCGACCTGGTGGAGAACGCCTCGCGCGACGAGGGCTCGCAGATCATCGAGGCGGTCCACGACGACCCCGAGCTGGAGGCCGACGTCTTCGAGGAGCTGGGCGTCGAGCACCAGCGCCGCTTCGTCGAGGAGCGCAGCGACGCCGAGGCAGCCGCCCTGCTCGGCGAGATGGCCCCGGACGACGCCGCCGACCTGCTCACCGAGATCGACCAGGAGCGCCGCGCCCCGATCCTCGAAGCCCTGCCCGCCGAGCAGCGCGACAAGGTGCGCCGCCTGCTCGCCTACCACCCCGACACCGCGGGCGGCATGATGGGGCCGGACGTGGTCGGCGTCGCCGCCACGGCGCGGGTGGGCGACGCCCTGGCCGCCGTGCGCGCCGCCACCGAGCTGGGCCCGCAGCAGCGCTCCGCGATCGTGCTGCTCGCCGAGGACGGCACCCTGGCCGGCACGGTGGCGCTGTCCGACGTGGTCGCCGCCGACCCCGCCGCGCCACTGGCTGAGGCCGTCACCCCGGTGGCCGCCCGGCTCCGCGCCGAGACCGACCTGCCCGCGGTGGCCGTGATGATGAGCGACTACAACCTGACCGCGCTGCCCGTGGTCGACGCCGCCGACCGGGTCATCGGCCTGGTCACCGTGGACGACCTGCTCGACGCCATGCTCCCGCCGGAGTGGCGGAGGAGACGCGAGGACGACCGCGCCTAGAGCGCGCGCACGTCAACCGCACCCCCTCTGAACCTCACCCGCACAGCCACTCCGGAGAGCATCCG
Source organism: Candidatus Angelobacter sp. (assembly GCA_035569495.1). GTDB lineage: Bacteria > Chloroflexota > Dormibacteria > Aeolococcales > Aeolococcaceae > DASRDZ01. Next base: position 413,458 of record DATMMX010000011.1, read on the forward strand.
TGACCGACAACGACACCGTACTGACCGCCCGGTCGGGAACTTCGCCCGGCCCCGCTGTGCTCGACGACGCGCACGTCGGCGACATCCGCGGGGCCCTCGGCCACATCGCCCAGCACGACACCGCGGCGCGCCGCGGCTGGAAGGCGCGCCTGATCACCCTGGCGGCGATCATGGGCCCGGGCCTGATCGTCATGGTCGGCGACAACGACGCCGGCGGCGTCTCCACCTACGCGCAGGCCGGGCAGAACTACGGCACCAGCCTGCTCTGGACGCTGCTCCTGCTCATCCCCGTGCTGATCGTCAACCAGGAGATGGTGGTGCGGCTCGGCGCCGTCACCGGCGTCGGCCACGGGCGGCTGATCTTCGAGCGCTTCGGCCGCTTCTGGGGCTGGTTCGCCGTCGGCGACCTGTTCCTGCTCAACTTCCTGACCATCGTCACCGAGTTCATCGGCGTCGCCCTGGCCTCGCAGTATTTCGGCTTCAACCCGCGCATCGCCGTGCCGCTGGCCGGCGTGGTGCTCATCGGCATCACCGTGACCGGCAGATTCGAGCGCTGGGAGCGCTTCATGTTCCTGTTCCTGGCGCTCAACGCGCTGGTCATCCCCATCGCCATCCTCTCCCATCCCGACGTCGGCACCACCGTGCACGACGCCCTGGTCCCCGGCATCAGGGGCGGGGTCAGCTCCGACGCCATCCTGCTGATCATCGCCATCGTCGGCACCACGGTGGCGCCGTGGCAGCTCTTCTTCCAGCAGTCCAACGTCATCGACAAGCGGATCACGCCGCGCTGGATCGCCTACGAGCGCGCCGACACGGTGATCGGCGCCTTCGTGGTGGTGATCGGTGCCGCCGCGCTGATGATCGCGCCCGCCTTCGTGCTCGGCAACGGCGCCGACGCCGGACACTTCACCGACGCGGGCGGGGTGGCCCAGGCGCTGGCCTCGCACGGGCACGGAGTTCTGGCCACACTCTTCGCAATCGTGCTGCTCGACGCCTCGATCATCGGCGCCAGCGCGGTGACCCTGGCCACGTCGTACGCCTTCGGCGACGTGTTCGGCATCCACCACTCGCTGCACCGGCCGTGGCGCGAGGCCAAGGCGTTCTACGCCAGCTTTGCGGGGACGGTGCTGGCGGCGATGACCATCGTGCTCATCCCCGGCGCGCCGCTCGGTGTCATCACCACCGCGGTGCAGGCGCTGGCCGGTGTGCTGCTGCCCAGCGCCAGCGTGTTCCTGCTGCTGCTCTGCAACGACCGCGCCGTGCTCGGGCCGTGGGTCAACCACCCGTGGCTCAACGCGCTCGCCGTGGTCATCCTGGGCACGCTGCTGATGCTGTCGCTGATCCTGGTGGTGACCACCCTGATGCCGGCGATCAACGTCGGCGCGCTGGTGCTCGGCTCGGCGGCGGCGCTTGGACTGGCGCTGGTCGGCGTCGGAGTGATGGCGCTGCGCAGTGCGCGATCGGCTCCGCACCCGGAAGTTGATGCCGGAGTTGACAAGATGTCGTGGCGCATGCCGCCGCTGGCGCTGCTCACCCGCCCGGTGTGGTCGCGAACGCGCACGGTCGGCATGTGGTCGCTGCGCCTCTACCTGGTGGTGGCGGCGGGGCTGCTGCTGGTCAAGGCCTTCCAGCTCGGCACCGGCGGGCACTGAGCCCGCCGCGCCGGGCGTCAGGCCGCCGGACCGAAGCGATATCCCTGCCGCCCCACGGTGACCACCACCTGGGGACGGGCAGGGTCGTCCTCCAGCTTGGCGCGCAGGCGGTGGATGAAGGCGCGCAGGTAGCCCATCTCGCCGGCGTACTGCGCGCCCCACACGCTCCGCAACAGGGTGCGATGGTCCATCACCTGCCCGGCGTTGCGGGCCAGCTCGGCGAGCAGCAGGTACTCGGTCGGCGACAGGCGCACCTCGTCCGCGCCGCGGTGCACCGAGCGCGCGCCGAGGTCGATGCTCACCGCGCCGCAGCGCACCACCCGCGACGGCTCCTCCGCCGGCCGCGCCCGGCGCAGCACCGCGCGGATGCGGGCGATCAGCTCCTCGGCGCCGAAGGGCTTGGCCAGGTAGTCGTCGGCGCCCAGGTCGAGGGCGCGCACCTTGTCGCCCTCCTGGCCGCGGGCGCTGATCACGATGACCGGGGGCAGCCTGCGGCCCTCCAGCGTCTGCAGGATGCGCCAGCCGTCGACGAAGGGCAGGCCCAGGTCGAGCAGCACCACGTCGTACGAACCCTCGCCCACCTCGCGCGCCCCGGCCAATCCGTCACCGACCGCCATCACCCGGTACCCCGCGCGCTCCACCGCGGTGACCAGCGTCTGCCGCAGGGTGCGATCGTCCTCGACGATGAGGACCGCCGCCTCGTCGCGCTCGCGCCGCTCGTCCGTGGTGGTCAGGCGGTGATGGCCACCTGGGCGGCCATCTGGCGCGCCTCGGCGGTATCGGCGAAGTGGCAGGCGGCGAGGTGGTCGGGGCTGCCCTTGGGCTCGAAGACCGGCTCGACCTCGCGGCAGATGTCCTGGGCGATCGGGCAGCGGGTGTGGAAACGGCAGCCGGACGGCGGGTTGATCGCCGAGGGCACGTCGCCGCGGAGCAGGATGCGGTCGCGCTTGCGGGTCGGGTCGGGCAGCGGGATGGCGGAGAGCAGCGCCTGCGTGTAGGGGTGGCGCGGCTCGCGGTAGAGCACGTCGGCGCGCGCCAGCTCGACCATCTTGCCCAGGTACATCACGCCGATGCGGTCGCTGACGTGCTGCACCACCTGCAGGTTGTGGGAGATGAACAGGTAGGTGAGCCCGAACTCCTCCTGCAGGTCCTCGAGCAGGTTGAGCACCTGCGACTGGATGGACACGTCGAGCGCCGACACCGGCTCGTCGGCGACGACGAACTTGGGGCGCAGAACCAGCGCGCGGGCGATGCCGATGCGCTGCCGCTGGCCGCCGGAGAACTCGTGCGGGTAGCGGTTGATGTAGTACTTGCGCAGGCCGACCCGCTCCAGCATGTCGGCGACCCGCTTCTCGCGCTCCGCGTGGTTGTGCATGCCGAGGTTGTAGAGGCCCTCGCCGATGATGTCGCCGACCGGCAGGCGCGGGTTGAGCGACGCGTAGGGGTCCTGGAAGATGATCTGCATCTCGCCGCGCAGCCGCTTCATCTCGGCGTAGGGGATGTGGGTGATGTCCTTGCCGTCGAACACCAGCGAGCCCGCCGTGGGCTCGACGAGGCGGAGCAGCACCCGGCCGGTGGTGGTCTTGCCGCAGCCGGACTCGCCGACCAGCCCCAGCGTCTCGCCCCTGCCGATGTCGAAGCTGACGTCGTCGACGGCCTGGACGTGGGCCACCGTCTTGCGCAGGAAGCCGGCGCGAACGGGGTAGTACTTGCGCAGGTCGGTCACCCGGTAGAGCGGCGCAGGCGTGTCCGGCAACGGCTGCGGCGGGGAGGCCTGGATCTCGGGCGCGGCGGTCATGCCCCGACCTCCTCGGCGAGTGGGCTGGTGGGATCGATGCTGACCGGCTCATCGGCGCGGACCTCGTCCTGCTCGCGGGTGTAGAGGTAGCAGGCGACGCGGTGCGTCCTGGAGATCGGCGACAGCGCCGGGAAGGCGGCGTCGCACGTCCCGTCGGGGAAGCGGTCGGGACAGCGCGGCGCGAAGGAGCAGCCGGGCGGCAGGTTGAGCGGGTGCGGCACCACGCCCTTGATGACGTCGAGCCGCCGCCCCACCTTGTCGGGCGAGGGGATCGAGGCCAGCAGGCCGCGCGTGTAGGGGTGCTTCGGCGAAGCGAACAGCTCCGTCGCCGGCGCGTCCTCGACCACCTTGCCGGCGTACATCACGGCGACGTGGTCGGCCACCTCGGCGATGACGCCGAGGTCGTGGGTGATCATGATCACCGCCATGTTCTCGGTTTCCTTGAGCTCCTTGATGAGCTCCAGGATCTGCGCCTGGATGGTGACGTCGAGGGCGGTGGTCGGCTCGTCGGCGATGAGCAGGCGCGGCTTGCAGGCCAGCGCCATGGCGATCATCACGCGCTGGCGCATGCCGCCCGACATCTCGTGCGGGTAGTCCTTGATGCGCCGCTCCGGCGAGGGGATGCCGACCTGCTTGAAGAGCTGGATCACCCGGTCCCTCGCCGCGGCGTCGTCGTAGCCGAGGTGGCGCTTGATCGACTCGACGATCTGGTCGCCCACCTTGAAGACCGGGTTGAGCGACGTCATCGGCTCCTGGAAGATCATCGCGATGTCGTTGCCGCGGACGTCCTGCATCTCCTCCTCGGAGATCTCCAGCAGGTTGCGTCCCTGGAACATCACCCGGCCGGCCACTGCCCGTCCGGGGCGGGAGAGCAGCCGCATGATGGTCATCGCGGTGATCGACTTGCCGCAGCCGGACTCGCCGACCACGCCGAGAGTCTCCTGTTCGCGCAAGGAGAAGTTGACGCCGTCGACGGCCTTGACGGTGCCGTCGTTGGTGAAGAACTGCGTGCGCAGGCCTTCGACGGAGAGCAATGCCCCGCTGGTGTCCCCCACCACCTCAGCGCTCCAACGAACGTGGGTCGAAGGCGTCGCGCAGGGCGTCGCCGATGTAGTTGAAGGACAGCACGGTCACCAGGATGAGCAGGCCCGGCCACAGCGAGTAGAAGAAGCCGAGGCCGCTGGGGTTGTTGATCTCCTGGTAGCCCTGGTTGAGCAGGCTGCCCCAGGTCGCGGTGGGCTGGCCGATGCCGACGCCGAGGAAGGACAGCGCCGACTCCAGCAGGATGGCGGCGCCGATGGTCAGCGAGGCGCTGACCACGATGGGGCCCAGGGCGTTGGGGATGAGGTGGCGGATCATGATTCGCCAGCGCGGCGTGCCCAGCGCCTTGGCCGCCTCGACGAACTCCTTCTCGCGGACGCTCAGCACCACGGCGCGGACGATGCGCGCGGTGTACGGCCAGGCCAGCAGGGCGATGCCGATGACGATGGTCTGGATGCTCTGCCCGAAAGCCTTGGCGAAGACCACCAGGATGAGGATCGAGGGGATGGAGAGCAGCGCGTTGGTGACCGCACTGACCAGGGTGTCGACAACGCCGCCGAAGAAGCCCGACATGGCGCCGAGCACGGTCGCGATGGCGATGGTCAGCACCATGGCCAGGCCGCCGACGGCCAGCGAGATGCGGCCGCCGCTCAGGTTGCGCAGCAGCAGGTCGCGGCCGATGTCGTCGGTGCCGAGCAGGTGCCCCGACTGGAAGGGGCCGAGGCCCGCGTGGGTGGGGTCGACGTGCTCGGCAGGGAGGAGGAGCGGCCCGACCGCGCAGGCCAGGGCGAGCAACAGCAGGACCCCCATCGAGCTGAGCGCCAGCTTGCGCTTGGCGAAACGCCGCCAGACGAGCTGGTAGAAGCCGACCTCTTTGGTGGTCTCGAAGTCGATGGTCGGAGTGTCAGGGGCTGTCCCGGGCTGCAGGACGACGTTGGTGGTGGCCATACGTGTGGGCGAAGTCTATAGCACCGGACTCTGGCTGGCGGAGTGCCCCAAAAGGAAAGGGCCCGGGGGCCCCCAGAAAGGGGCCCCCGAGCCTGCCAGAAGTCGTTTGGGTGCCTGTCCTAGGCCTGGCAGTTGCCTGCGGTGCAGTACCAGTCGAAGGAGTTGTAGGTCCAGACCAGGTCGTTGCGCTTGAGGCCCTGGAGCTTGGTCGAGTAGCTGTTCACCGTCACCTGCTGGTAGAGGGGAATCTCCGGCAGGTCCTTGGCGAGCTGCACTTCGATCTGCTTGTAGAGCGCGGCGCGCTGAGTCAGGTCGATGCTGTTGCGGGCGTCGTCGAACCACTTGTCGACGTTGGCGTTGTTCTCACCCGTGGTGTCCTGGCCCTGGCCCTTGTTGGCGGCCGAGGGGATCTGGACGGACGAGGTGCAGGTGCCGCCGCAGTCGCCGTGGTACCCGGCGTACCAGTTGTCGGGCTCGGCCGGGCTGCTCAGCGTGTTGGTGTACATCGCCATGTCGAACGTGTGGGTGTACAGCACGCCGCCGTCGGCGAAGGCGCCGAACAGCTTGCCTGCGGTCACGTTCTTGTAGGGCGTGTTGACGTGGATGCCGATCTGCTGCAGGTCGGTGGCGATCAACGGCTCGGCGTCCTCACGAGCGACGTTGCCCGACGTCGTCGCGATGTCGAGGTCGATGCAGGTGCCGTCCTTGAACGCACGGGTCTTGCCGGCGTCGCAGCTCGGGCTGAGCTTGTAGCCGGCGTCGTCGAGCAGCTTGTTGGCCGCCGCGGGGTCGTACTTGGTGGTCGGGTCGTCCGAGGTCTTGATGAACTCGGAGCCCAGGTAGATCCAGGAGTCCTGGGGAACCACCGTCTTGCCCGAGGCCAGCGTGTCGATGATCTGCTGGCGGTTGATGCCGGCCAGGATGGCGTGACGCACGGCGGTGTCAGCCAGGTAGGGCGACTTCTTCGCCGTGGCGCCGCAGAGGCCCTTGGCGTTGTCGCACATGTTGAGGTCGATCTTCTCGGCGCCCGACTCGGGGATGGTCTCGACCTTGAGCTTGCCGTTGGCCGACTCCGCGATCAGGTCCTGGAGGAACTTGAGACGGTAGTCGAGGCCGAAGTCGATGGTGCCGGCCTTGGCCGCGGTCAGCTCCGCCGAGGTGCTGGCGATGATCTTGAAGACCACGGTGTCGAGGTGCGGCTGATGCGCCTTGTCCCAGTAGTTCATGTTGCGCACCAGGATGATGTCCTTGGTGGGCTCGTACTTCTGGAGGACGTAGGGGCCGGTGCCGACGGTGATCTTGTCCAGCGTGTCGGTGCCCTTGAAGGCGTTGGGGTTGCCCGAGCCGGCCGTCAGGTCGACGGTCTGCGCGGTCTTCTCCAGGTCGCCGTTGGCGGCGAAGGCGGCCTCGAGCTGCTTGGCGGGCAGGATGCCGTAGACGCCGGTGCCGAACGACAGGTAGGGGCCGAAGGTCGACTTGAAGCTGACCACGGCCTGGCTGGGGTTGCTGTCGTCACAGCCGGAGACCTGGTCCCAACCGGTGGTGCTCAGTACCGCGGTGGGGTTCTTGTCCTTGTACTGCAGCCACCAGAACTTGAAGGTGTCGCAGACGTCCTTGGCGGAGAACGTCGAGCCGTCCTGCCACTTGACGCCGGAGCGCAGCTTCCAGGTGACGCACATCTTGGCGCTGGTGTCCTTGCAGCCGGAGGTCTTGACGTCACCGTTGGCGGTGGTCGGGACCTCGGTGGCCAGGTCGGGGCGCCAGAAGTCGGCCTGGGTCTTGGCGTTGGCGGTCTCGTCGACCGACTTGTACCAGAGCAGGCCTTCGTTGGTCAGGGCGTCGACAGCGTAGGAGAAGGTCATGCTGTCGGTGATGCCGGCGGCCAGGAAGCTGGTCGGCTCCTGGACCAGGCCGATGTTGAGCGTGCCGCCGTTGACGGCGTTCGCCTGGGTCGGTTCGGGCGTCGGCGTCGCCGAGGTGCCCGGCGTCGAGTTGTTGCTCGAACCACAGGCAGCCAGCGTCGCGATCACCGCGACCCCTGCGGCGCCGAGCAAACGACGCCTCACAGAGTGGATCTCCATGCACACCTCCTGGTCCCTGCGGGGTTCTCCCGGGGTTGCATCGACCCGGGTCCGTCAGGGTTCCACACCGCTGTTCCGGAGCGCGGCTGTCGCGGGGGCGCAGGCAGTCGTCCGGCGCCGGGCATTCTGAGCAGCCACAAGGGCGTCCGCATCCCCCACCAGGGTGATTTTCGTCAGTGCCGCACTCAACTGACCGTATACTCGGCGCGCCGGTCTGGTGTTGCAGATGTTCGAACGTCTCGCCCTGCGGCGCGCCCTGCAAAGGCCGCGGCGCTTCCGCACCCGCATGCTCCTGGGCATGCTGGTGGTGGCCCTGGTGCCACTCGTGGTCTTCACCGCGGTCGTCGCGGCCGACCTCGGCTCGGTCAGCGGCAGCACCGTCCACGACACCCAGCAGACGATCATCCAGGACCAGGAGCAGCGCCAGCAGGGCCAGGTGGCCGACCGCGCCCTGGCCATCGACGTCCGCCTGGGCAGCATCGCCAGCGAGATCCGCCAGCTCCGCGACCAGACCACCCAGGCGCTCAACCCCCTGCCCGGCGACCGGCCGCCCGGCAAGGTGCTCAACTTCCAGACCGACCAGGGCGCCTACTACTCCTCCACCGCCGACACCTCGGTGATCGTCGGCCAGACCAGCCCGCTGGTGCACGCGGGGGTGCTCGACCAGGCCCAGCACGCCGCGCCCATCGCGGCGCCCAGCGCCACGCTCATCCCCTTCATGGCGGGGATGCGCAAGAGCTACCCGGAGATCGAGGCGGTCTGGATCGTCGACAAGGGCGACTCGGTGATCCGCACCGTCCCCGGCATCGACGTCCACGCCGCCATCCGCGACAAGCGGATCAACCCCGACGCGCCGCTGGGCAGCGACGGCGACCTGATCTTCTCCACCTCGCAGGAGCGCTTCGCCGGCACCGCGGGCTCGCCGCAGAGCTGGTCCGACCCGGCCAAGCCCGGCGCCCAGCCCACCGGTCCCTACTGGACCGACCCCTACCGCACCCGCCAGGGCGACGAGGGGGTCACCGTCTGGATGCCGGTGGGCACCGACGGCAGCACCCTGGTGGGGGCGGACATCACCATCGCCCAGATCACCGGAGCGCTGCTCCAGCCGGTGATCTCCGGCGAGCCGGGCGCCTACCCCATCCTGCTGAGCAGCAACAACAAGGTGCTCGCCGCCGGGGACCAGGCGCAGAGCGACTTCGGGCTGCCCGCGCACATGACCGGCGCCCAGCTCCCCGTCGACCCCCACGCCACCTTCGGCAGTGGGCTGCTCGCGGTGGAGCAGTCGGGACACCCCGAGAACCTGCGCGGCAGCTTCGCCGGCGCCGACCGCGAGGTCTTCACCGCGCCCATCTACGCCGCCCACTGGGTGCTGGCCACCTCGGTGCCGATGAAGGTGCTGGAGCCCGACGTCACCGGCCTGACCCGGGGCATCGAGAACGGCATCCACAGCATCCTGCTCCACGTCATCCCCATCGCCCTGGTGCTCTGCGCGCTGGCCTTCGTGCTGGCCACCCTGGTGGCGCGGCGCCTGGTCGGCCCGGTGCGCGCCCTGCAGACCTCGGCCGAGCGGCTGGCCAGCGGCAACACCGACGCGCCCGTCCCCCCGCAGGGCAGCGACGAGGTCGGCGTGCTCGCCGACTCCCTTGAGCGGATGCGCCGCGAGATCAACGCCTCGCGCGACACCATCCTGGCCGCCGCCCGCGAGCTGGAGGGGCGGGTCGCCGAGCGCACCCACGAGCTGCGCACCCGCAACGAGGAGCTGGTGGCGCTCAACACCCTGGCCGGGGCGCTCACGCGCTCGCTGGACGCCGAGTCGATCCTGGCCGGGGCGCTGGACACCGCCCGGGCGGTGCTGCCCGCCATGGCCGGGCGCGGCTGGGTGGCCGCCGCGGCCGGACCCAAGCCGGGCGCGCTGCGCAGCCTGGCCCAGTGGTGCGCCGACGAGGAGGGGGCCGCCGTCGACCCCGACGCGCTGCTCGGCGCCGCCCAGCAGGCCCTCGACGAGCACGGCGTGGTCGTCCTGCCCGGCCGGCCGCGGACCCAGCCGGTGCTGGTCGGCCTGCCCTTCCAGGCGGGCGAGGAGACCCTGGGCGCGCTGGCCATCGCCTGCCGGCCCGGGACCCACCTCGCCGAGCGCACCCGCACCCTGCTCAGCGCGGTGTCCGACCAGGTCGGCCTGGCCCTCCGCGCGGAGCAGCTCGCCGCCGAGGGGCGCGAGCTGGCCGTGCTGGAGGAGCGCACCCGCCTGGCCCGGGAGATCCACGACACCCTGGCCCAGCAGCTCACCGCCATCGTCCTCCAGCTCGAGGCCGCCGAGGCCTACGCCGAGCGCAGCCCGGGGCGCGCCCAGTCGCTGGTGATCACCGCCCGCGACCTGGCCCGCTCGGCGCTGCACGAGGCGCGCCGCTCGGTGTGGAACCTGCGCCCGGCGCCGCTGGAGGCGACCGGCCTGGTGGCCGCGCTCGACCGCGAGGTGCGCCGCTGGGCGCGCACCAGCGGCATGCCCGCCCGGCTGAGCGCCGACACCCTGCCCAACCCGCTCAACCTCCAGCCCGCCGCCGAGGTGGGCCTGCTGCGCATCGCCCAGGAGGCGCTGAGCAACGCCGGGCGGCACAGCGGCGCCACGTCGGTGGAGGTCTCGCTGTGCCGCCGCGACGGCGCCCTGGAGCTGGGCGTGCAGGATGACGGCTGTGGCTTCGACCCCGAGACCTCGCCCCAGCTCGGCAGCTTCGGACTTGTCGGCATGAGTGAGCGCGCCCGGCTGGCGGGCGGATCGCTGGAGATCGTCACCTCGCCCGGACAGGGCACCCGGGTCACCGTGCGCCTGCCCCTGGCCGAGGCCACCGGCGCCCCGGCGGTGACGGCGGTGCCGGCGTGACCATCCGCGTCCTGGTCGCCGACGACCACCCGGTGGTCCGCCACGGCCTGTGCACCATGCTGGAGATCGAGGACGACATCGTCGTGGTCGGCCGCGCCGCCGACGGCGAGGAGGCCGTCGCCCAGGCCCGCGAGACCCACCCCGACATCATCCTCATGGACGTGCAGATGCCCAAGGTCGACGGCATCGAGGCGATGCGGCAGATCCGCGAGACCGACCCCGACGCCCGGGTGATCGTGCTGACCACCTACCGCGACGAGGACTACATCTTCCCGTCGCTGCGGGCGGGTGCGCGGGCGTACCTGTTGAAGGACGCCTCCCGCGAGGAGCTGGCCGAGGCCATCCGCGCGGTGCACCGCGGCGAGTCGCTGCTCGACCCGCAGATCGCCGACCAGGCGCGCTCCCGCGAGGGGCTGACGGCGCGCGAGGTCGAGGTCCTGGAGCTGATGGCGCGGCAGCTCAGCAACGCGCAGATCGCCGAGAAGCTCTTCGTCAGTGAGAACACGGTCAAGACCCACGTCAGCAACGTGCTCGCCAAGCTGGGCTGCAACGATCGCGCGGCGGCCGTGCTGACCGCCTGGAAGCGCCACCTGATCAGCTGACGCGCGGCCCCCAATCGCCGCGCAACCAGAGGCCCTCCGTAGAATCCCGGTCGAATGACCCCCATCCGCATCGGCCTGCTCGGCCTCGGCACGGTCGGCGCCCAGGTGGCCGAACGCCTCTCCACCGCCCACGACCTGATCACCGAGCGCACCGGCGTCCCCGTCGAGCTGGCCCGCGTCCTGGTCCGCGACCCCGCCAAACAGCGCCCCTACACCCCGCCCGCGGGCCTGCTCACCACCAACCCCGACGACATCCTCGACGACCCCACCATCAACGTCGTGGTCGAGGTCATGGGCGGCATGGAACCCGCCCGCACCTTCATCGAACGCGCCATCACCGCCCGCAAAGCGGTGGTCACCGCCAACAAAGAGGTCATGGCCCACCACGGCCCCGCGCTGCTCGAGCTGGCGCGCGAGAAGTGCGTCGACGTGTACTTCGAGGCCGCGGTCGGCGGCGGCATCCCGCTCATCTCCACCTTCAAGATCGACCTGCTGGCCAACGAGATCTCGCGCATCGAGGCGGTGATCAACGGCACCACCAACTTCATCATCGACCGCATGGCCATCGACGGCCAGAGCTTCGACGACGCCCTCGCCGAAGCCCAGCGCCTCGGCTACGCGGAGGCCGATCCCACCTACGACGTCGAGGCCTACGACGCGGTCTTCAAGCTGACCATCATGTCCTCGATCGCCTTCCGCACCAAGATCGACCCGGCGTGCGTGTACCGCGAGGGCATCCGCGCCCTCGACCCCGTCGACTTCCGCTATGCGGCCGAATTGGGCTACGCCATCAAGCTGCTCGCCTTCGCCCAGGCGGGTGACGGCCACGTCGAGCTGCACGTCCACCCCACCTGCATCCCGCAGTCGCACCTGCTCGCCGCGGTGCACGACGCGTACAACGCGGTGGTCATCGACGGCGACCTGGTCGGCCGCGTCCTGCTCTACGGGCAGGGCGCCGGTGGCCGGCCGACGGCGAGCGCGGTGGTCGGTGACATCCTCGACCTGGTGCTCTCGCTGCGCAAGGGCGTCGACAACCGCATCGCCGTCGACTTCTCGCGGCAGCGCCGGGTGCTGCCCATGGAGGACGTGCGCACCGCCGCGTACGTGCGGCTGCACGTCGCCGACAAGCCGGGCGTGCTCGCCGACGTGACCAGCATCCTCGGCGATCTCGACATCAGCATCTCCTCGATCGTGCAGAAGTCGCTGATCGTCGAACACGCCGCGGCGGAGCTGGTGATCCTCACCCACACCGCCACCGAGCGCGCCCTGCAGGCGGCGCGGCGGCGGCTGAGCGAGCTGCCGTCTGTGTACTCCGTCGCCGCCTTCCTGCGCGCCCTGCCGGTGGGCGCATGAGCGCCGCGGGCGCGCCGATGTCGACCACGCCGCTGCGGCCGCCGCATCCCGGCGTGATCCTGCGCTACGCCGACCGCCTGCCGGTCACCGAGCACACGCCGCGGATCACCCTCAACGAGGGCGGCACGCCGTGCATCGAGTCGCGCAGCATCGGCGCGCAGCTCGGGCTCAGCTCGCTGCACTTCAAGTTCGAGGGCCTCAACCCCACCGGGTCGTTCAAGGACCGCGGCATGGTGATGGCCGTGGCCAAAGCGATCGAGGCGGGCTCAGAGGCGATCGTCTGCGCCTCGACGGGCAACACCTCGGCGTCGGCCGCCGCGTACGCCGCGCGCTTCGGGCTGCGCGCCATCGTGGTCGTGCCCAGCGGCAAGATCGCCGCCGGCAAGCTGGTCCAGGCCCAGGTCTACGGCGCCAAGGTTCTGGCCATCCGTGGCAATTTCGACCGGGCCCTGGAGGCGGTGCGCGAGCTCTGCGAACGCTACCCGGTGACCCTGGTCAACAGCGTCAACCCGCACCGCATCGAGGGCCAGAAGACGGCCGCCTTCGAGATCGTCGACGAGCTCGGCGACGCGCCCGACGTGCTCGCCATCCCGGTGGGCAACGCGGGCAACATCACCGCCTACTGGAAGGGCTTCCGCGAGTACCACGCCGACGGGCTGGCCTCCAAGCTGCCCCGCATGGTCGGCGGCCAGGCCGAGGGCGCGGCGCCGATCGTGCTCGGCCACGCCGTCGAGAAGCCGCGCACGGTGGCCTCGGCGATCCGCATCGGCAACCCGGCGTCGTGGCAGGCGGCGGTGGCGGCGCGCGACGAGTCCGAGGGCCTGATCGACTCGGTGACCGACGGCGAGATCCTCGCCGCCCAGCGCCTGCTCGCCTCGCGCGAGGGCATCTTCGCCGAGCCCGCCTCGGCGGCGTCGCTGGCGGTTCTGGCCAAGTCCGTCCGCAACGGCTCGATCGCGCCGGGCTCCTCGGTGGTCTGCGTGCTCACCGGCAACGGGCTCAAGGACCCCGACGCGGCGCGCAAGGAGCTGGCGGCGCCGGTGGCGGTCGACGAGGACGTCGACAACATCGCCCGGCTGCTCAAGCTGTAGGCCGCGTTGATGCAGGTGCGCATCGCCGTCCCGGCGACCGTTGCCAACCTCGGACCCGGGTTCGACGTGCTCGCCCTGGCGCTGGAGTTGCAGAACGAGGTGGTGGCGACGCAGACCGGCGAGCCGGGTCTGTCGATCGACCCCGGCGCGGGCGCGCCCGAGGAGCTGCGCGACCCGGGGCACAACCTGGTGGCCCGCGCCTACACGGCGACGTGCGCGGAGCTGGGGGTGCTGCCGGCCGGCGTGCACTTCGAGTGTGTCAACCGAATTCCGTTCCGGCGCGGGCTGGGCTCGTCCGCCGCGGCCGCTCTGGCGGGTGCGCTGTGCGCGACCGCACTGCACGCGGCGTCGTGGGACGAGCAGCGCATCCTGCGCTGGGTGTCCGGCATCGAGGGCCACCCCGACAACGCCGCGGCGGCACTGCTCGGCGGCCTGGCCATCGTGGTTCCTGACCATCCTGTCGTGAACATGGAGGTGCACGACTCTCTGCGCGCCATCGTCTTCGTTCCCGATGTGGAGCTGTCGACGGCACTGGCGCGCACCGTCGTGCCCCAGGCGTTCAGCCGCGCCGACGCGGTGTTCAACGCCTCGCGCTGCGCGCTGCTGGTGCGCGCCGTGGCCCTGCGCGACTGGGGCACGCTGGGTGTGGCCATGGAGGACCGCTGGCACCAGCCCGCGCGCACCGCGCTGTTCCCCGCGCTGCCGGCGCTGATCGACGCCGCGCTGGCCGCCGGCGCGCGCGGCGCGGCGATGAGCGGCGCCGGTCCCTCGGTGGTGGCGCTCACCGACCGCGACGCCGAGGCGGTGGCGTCGGCCATGACCGCGGCCGCGCGCGAGCACGGCGTCGGCGGCGAGGCGATCGTCTCCCGGGTGCGCAACTGGGGCGCGCGCGTGGACGTGAGCGCCTAGTCATGGCCTACATCGTCCAGAAGTACGGCGGCACCAGCGTGGCCACTCCGGAGAAGATCCTCAGCGTGGCGCGGCGGGTGCAGCAGAGCATGAGCCTGCCCGACGTCGACGGCGTCTGCGTGGTGGTGTCGGCGATGGGCCACACCACCGACGAGCTGATCGAGCTGGCCCACCGCATCACCGACATGCCGCCGTCGCGCGAGATGGACATGCTGCTCTCCACCGGCGAGACCATCACCGCGCCGCTGCTGGCCATGGCGCTGTGCTCCATCGGCACGCCGGCGATCTCGCTCACCGGGCTGCAGGCGGGCATCCGCACCAGCGGCGCCTACCGCAAGGCGCGCATCGTCGACATCGTCCCCGAGCGCATCGTCGAGGCGCTGCAGGGTGGGCGCGTCGCGGTGATCGCGGGCTTCCAGGGCGTCACCGAGCAGCTCGACATCACCACCCTGGGACGCGGCGGCAGCGACACCACCGCGGTGGCGCTGGCCGCGTCGCTGGGCGCGCTGCAGGCGGAGATCTACACCGACGTGCGCGGCGTCTACACCGCCGACCCGCGCATCGTCCCCGAGGCGGTCCCCATTCCCGAGATCTCCTACGAGGAGATGCTGGAATTCGCCGCCGTGGGCGCCAAGGTGATGCACCCGCGCGCCGTGGAGATCGGCGAGGCGTACGACATGCCGATCTGGGTAAAGTCCTCCTTCGAAGACGCACCCGGAACAGTCATCTGCAGGCACCCCAAGTTGGAAGATCGCCAGAAGGTCCGCGGCATCGCCCACGAGACCGACGTCGCCAAGGTCACGCTGCTGCGCGTCCCCGACCGCCCCGGCATCGCCGCGGGCATCTTCGGGCCGCTCGCCGACAACCACATCAACGTGGACGTCATCCTCCAGAACGTCGGCCACGACGGCACCACCGACCTGTCGTTCACGCTCGCGGAGTCCGACCTGCGGCAGGCGGAGCCGCTGGTGCAGGCGATCGCGGCGTCGGTCGGCGCCGGCGGCTACGAGGCCACGGCCGACATCGCCAAGGTTTCTGTGGTGGGCACGGGGATGCTCAACACGCCGGGCATCGCGGCGACCATGTTCCGCACCCTGGCCGAGGCTGGTATCAACATCACCCTGATCAGCACCAGCGAGATCCGGATCACCTGCATCATCAGCCGCGAGGACGTGCGGGCGGCGGTGCAGGCGTTGCATCGGGCGTATCAGCTCGACGAGCTGTGAGGTGTGGGAGCCGGCTGTCGGCGCCGTCGTCCGGCTCAAGCGCGCGCATCCCTGCGGGAGCGACCGGTTCGTGGTGACGATGGTCGGATTGGACATCCGCCTGTCGTGCGCCGGGTGCGGGGCGTGGTTGATTCTCACCCGTGCGAGGTTGCAATCACGGCTGCGCGTGGTCGAACAGGAATTTCGTGAGTCTTAGCGTCGGCATCGTGGGCCTTCCCAACGCCGGAAAGTCGACGCTTTTCAACGCGTTGACCAAGGCCGGTGCAGCCGTCGGCAACTACCCCTTCACCACCATCGAACCCAACACCGGCATCGTCCCCGTCCCCGACCCCCGCCTGCAGCAGCTCGCCGCCCTCTTCAACCCCCCGCGGATCATCCCGACGACGGTCACCTTCACCGACATCGCCGGCCTGGTCCGCGGCGCCTCCCGCGGCGAGGGCCTCGGCAACCAGTTCCTCGGCCACATCCGCGACACCGACGCCATCGCCCTGGTGGTCCGCTGCTTCGACGACGGCGACGTCACCCACGTCGAGGGCTCCGTCGACCCGGTACGCGACATCGACCTGCTCGAGCTGGAGCTGCAGCTCGCCGACCTGGAATCCGTCGGCAGGCGGCTCGACAAGACCGAGCGCACTTCGCGACTGCAGAAGGACCACGCCGAGGAGACGGTGGCCATCCTCCGCCGCGTCCGCGAACATCTCGACGGCGGGCAGCCGGTGCGCACGCTGCCACTGACGGCCGAGGAGAAGGAGCGCATCCGCGACCTCTCCCTGCTCACCGCCAAGCCCATCCTGGTTGTTGCCAACGTCGACGAAAACGACCCGAGCGGCGCCCAGGTGCTGCAGCGCGTCGCCGAGCGCGCCGAGCAGGCCGGTGGCGAGGCGGTGGCCGTCTCGGCACGCATCGAGTCCGAGTTGAGTGAGCTCGACGCGGACGACCAGCGCGAGTTCCTCGCCTCGCTCGGCCTGAACGAGCCCGGCCTCAACCGCCTGGCCCGCTCCGCCTACCACCTGCTCCACCTGGTCACCTTCTTCACCGCGGGCGAGAAGGAGGTGCGCGCCTGGACGGTGCGCCGCGGCCAGACCGCCATCGACGCGGCCGGCGAGATCCACACCGACTTCGCCAAGGGGTTCATCCGCGCCGAGGTGGTGGGCGCCACCGACCTCATCGCCGGCGGCTCCTATGCCGCGGTGCGCGAGCAGGGCAGGCTGCGGCTGGAGGGCCGCGACTACGTCGTGCAGGATGGCGACGTGATGCACTTCCGCTTCAACGTCTAATCAATCTGTGCGCCTGGCGGCGCACTTCGGGGGACGAATCCCCCACGCCAGCATTCGCCAGCGTTCCCCCTCTCGGCGCGACTCCGCGCCGGTCGCTCCGCTCCTGACCACCCGGCTCCGTCTGAGGAGCGCACAGGCAGCAGGACGCCGGATAGGGGCGGCCGCTGGCTCGACGGACGGCGGGGCTGGTGCACGAGCCCGGCGCCTGCTGCCTGTGGGACCATGGCGTGCGGCGGGAGTCACACCCACATCTTGTGGTCCCGCGCGAACCCTACCACACCATATAGCGGCGCGCAACGACTTCCGGAACCTGGGGCGACGGCCGCGAAAAGGCCCGGTACAGTGGTCGCAACTGCGGCGGCGTCTGCCGCCCACGCGCGCTCCTGATAACCTTGCCCGACTCGAAATGGCGAAGAAGTCGAAGCGTCCCCCCGCACGCAAGCAGCAGCGACCACAGGCGCGTCCGCAGGCGCCGTCCGCGTCGCTTCCGCTCGCCGGTCTGTCCACCTCGACGGTGCCCGCCGAGGCGCCCGAGGTCGAGAACGGCCAGGACGACTACGCGGCCACCGCCATCCCCTACACCGAGAGCGACGGCCCGATGCCGCTGCCCCCGCATGACGAGCGGGACGACGTCGAGCCCCTCGCCCCGGCGCCGAGCCGCCCGCAGGTCGCCGCCGCCGCCGCGCCGGCCAGTCAGCGCCGCCGCATCGGCCGTGTCGACCCCACCGCGGCAGCCGCCCGCCAGACGCAGCGCGCCAAGAGCGGGCGCCAGCTCAGCACCGCGGCGATGTTCGAGCCGCTGCCGCCCGACGACGACGCCATCCCCTTCGACCGCGTCCCCTACGTGCCCGGCGACCTGCGCCGCGTGCTGGTGATCGCCGCGCTGATGGTGGTGCTGGTGATCGTCGCCGACGTCGTCATCAGCAACGTCGTCAAGTGAGCCAGGTCCGGCCGGGCCGGCTGGGCCGCGCATGCGAGTAATCCTCTACACCGGCAAGGGCGGAGTCGGCAAGACCTCGGTCGCCGCGGCCACCGCGGTGCGCTGCGCCCAGCTCGGCTACCGCACCCTGGTGATCTCCACCGACGCGGCGCACAGCCTCGGCGACAGCCTCGACATCGAGGTCGCCGACAAGCCCGTCGAGGTGGCGCCCAACCTGTGGGCGCAGGAGGTCAACGCGCTCCACGAGTTGGAGTCGCACTGGGACCGCATCCACAACTACCTGACCACGCTGTTCGCCTCGCAGGGCGTCGACGACATCGTCGCCGAGGAGCTGGCCTCGCCTCCGGGCATGGAGGAGGTGGCCAGCCTGATGTGGATCAAGCATCACCAGCGCAACAACGAGTTCGACGTGCTGGTGGTCGACTGCGCACCCACCGGCGAGACGTTGCAGCTGCTGGCGTTTCCCGACGTGGCCCGCTGGTACCTGAACAAGATCTTCCCCATCGAGCGCCGGGTGATGAAGGTGGCCCGGCCGATGGTGCAGCCCTTCCTCAGCATCCCGCTGCCGGGTGATGACATCTTCGGCAGCGTCAAGGACCTGCTCATCGACCTCGAGGGCATGAAGAAGGTGCTCGGCGACCCCAAGACGTGCACCGTGCGCCTGGTCCTCAACCTGGAGAAGATGGTGGTCAAGGAGGCGCAGCGCGCCTTCACCTACCTGTCGCTGTACGACTACCTCACCGACCTGGTGGTGGTGAACCGCGTCCTGCCGCCCGAGGTTACTGACAGCTATTTCAACAACTGGCGCGCCTCCCAGCAGCGCTACAACGACGTGGTCGAGAACGCCTTCTCGCCCATCCCCATCATGCGCACCAAGCTCTTCGACCACGAGGTGGTGGGGCTCGACGCGCTGGCGGAGATGGCGGTGTCGATCTTCGGCGATCGCGACCCGGCGGAGATCTACTACTCGTCGGTGCCGCAGCGCATCCAGAAGCGCGGCGACGGCTACGAGCTGCTGCTGCACCTGCCCTTCGTGTCCAAGGACGAGGTGGAGCTGAGCGTGCGCGACGACGAGCTGTTCGTCACCGTTGGGCCGTACAAGCGAGAGATCACCCTGCCCAAGTCGTTGCGCGGCCGGCCCACGCGCGGCGCCCGCCTGGAGGAGGGCATGCTGCGGGTCACCTTCGGGAGTGCCGCGAACTGAGCGACGACCGCTGCCCCCTGTGTCCCGGCCGGTTCGCGGCGGAGGCTGCGCAGATGGCCGGGTCGGCGTTCGGCGAGCTGGTGCCGCCGGAGGCGCAGGTGCACCTGCTCAACGCGCAGCGTGAGCTGTTCATGGCGCTCAAGGTGACCATCGAGCATCACGCGCGGCGGGAGCAGGCGGAGGAGCGGCGGGCGCGTCGCGAGTCGCGGCGGCCGGTGAAGGTCGAGCTGGAGTGAGCGGGAGCGTCGGGCAGTATTTCGCGCTGGTGCTGTATGCGCTGCCCGGACTGATCGTCGGCTTCGTCGTCCACGAGCTGGCTCACGCGCTGGTCGCCGTGCGGCTCGGCGATCCCACGCCGCGGCGACTGGGCCGGATCACGCTGAATCCGCGACAGCACGTCGATCCCATCGGGCTGGGCATGCTGCTCACCATCGGCTTCGGCTGGGCCAAGCCGGTGACGTTCTCCACGGCGTACATTCGCACAGGCGCTCAGCAGGCCGCAGTGGCTGCCGCGGGACCGCTCAGCAACCTGGTGCTCGCCGGCGTCTTCGCCGGATTGCTGCACCTGGAGATCGCGCTCTCGCCCGGCCTGTTCTTCCACCTCAACGACGCCTTCACCCCCACCGACCCTTCCTTCCTCAGCTTCGGCCACGGCGGCGCGGACTCGGTGCTGTTCTTCTTCCTCAACGAAGCCTTCTACGCCAACGTGATCCTCTTCGTGTTCAACAGCATTCCCATCCCCGGGCTCGACGGTTATGCGGTGGTACGCGGGCTGTTCGGCCGCGCCGCGCCGCACCTTTTCCAGACCATCGAGGCCAACCGGCAGATCATTTGGCTGCTGGCGCTGGTGGTGCTGTTCGTGTTGCCGTCGATGAGCAACGGGGGTACCAACCCGCTCGGCTCGATCATCACCAACACTGACACCTTCCTCTACAACACTTTTGTACAACCGGGCGAACCGCCGCGGGCGCTGCTCCCCAACATCACGCTGCTCTTCAACTCCTGATGCCGTCCCCGCGCGACCTGCCGCCGGTGGACCGGCTGGCGGCGCATCCCTCGCTGGCGGAGTGGCACGGCACGGCGGCGGTGGTGCGGGCGGCGCGTGAGGTGCTCGATGCGGAACGCGCGTCGCGACTCTCCGGTACCGCGGTGCATGCGTCCGAATCGGCACTCGCCGACGCCGCCGCTGCATGGCTGCGCCGCCGCTTGCAGCCGGGACCGCGGCACGTCATCAACGCCACCGGCATCGTGGTGCACACCAACCTGGGACGTGCCCCGCTCTCCGAAGCCGCGCGCGATGCAGTGCTGCAGGCCGCTGCATATTCCGACCTCGAATTCGACATCGACAGCGGCGCGCGCGGCTCACGCCACGACCACGTCCGCCCTTTGCTGGCAACGCTCTGCGGCGCCGAGGACGCGCTGGTCACCACCAACAACGCGGCCGCGGTGCTGCTCACGCTGAGCGCGCTCTGCCGCGGCGGCGAGGTGCTGGTGTCGCGCGGCGAGGCCGTGGAGATCGGCGGGGGATTCCGCATCCCCGAGGTGATGCGACTCAGCGGCGCGCGCATGGTCGACGTCGGCACCACCAACCGCACGCGCGCGAGCGACTACGCGGACGCGATCACAGCGCGAACGCGCGCCATCGTGCGCGTGCATCCGTCGAACTTCGCCATGGTCGGCTTCACCGAACGGGCAACCACGGCGGAGGTTGCAGCCGTCGCGCGGCAGCACGGCGTGTTGCTGATCGAGGACGCGGGCAGCGGCGCCCTGCTCGACACCGGCGCGGACAGCGACGAGCCCCTGCTGCCGCGCTGCATCGCCGATGGCGCCGACATCGTGAGCGCCAGTGGCGACAAGCTCTGCGGCGGCCCCCAGGCGGGGCTGATCGCCGGGCGCGCCGCCCTGGTCGCCAAGCTGCGCCGCCACCCGCTGATGCGGGCTGTCCGGCCCGACAAGCTGGCTCTCGCCGCGCTCGGCGCGACTCTGGCCGCCTACCTGCGCGGCGCCGCACCCGACACGGTCCCGGTGCAGCGCATGTTGGGACTCCCGCAAGACGCCCTCCGCGCCACCGCCACCGCGTGGCGCGACCAGCTGCGCGAACTCGGCATCCCCGCCGACGTCGCAGACGCCGAGAGCGCCGCGGGCGGCGGCTCCCTGCCCGGCGAGACGCTTCCCACCACCTGCCTCACCCTGCCCGGCCCCACCGGCCGCCTCATGTCCGCACTGCGCCGTGCCGACCCGCCCGTGATCGCCCGCGCCGAGTCCGGCCGCGTCTGGCTCGACCCGCGCACTGTGCAACCGTCCGAGGGCGCCCAGCTGCTCGCCGCCGTCCGCGCCGCCTGGCAGGCGGTGCACCCCGGGTGACCCGCCCCACCCTCACCGTCGACGGAGTCGAGCACCCCATCGCCGGGGCCCAGGTCGCCCTCATCCGCGACGGGCGCGTGCTCCTGCAGTTCCGCCCCTGGCCGCCCGGCTGGGAGCTGCCCGGCGGCCATTCCGACGACGGCGAGGACCCCGCGCTCACCGCCGCGCGCGAGGGCGAGGAGGAGACCGGCCACACCGTGCGCGTCCTCCGCCTCAGCGGCGTCTACACCTGGGCCGGGCTGCGCAACAGCAGCGACGCGGTCTACGTCGGCGAGGTCACCGGCGGCGCCTGGCGGCGCAGCGTCGAAGCCCTCAGCCACCGCTGGGTGACCCTCGACGAGCTCCCCGCCACCACCTTCCCCTGGATCACCCAGCGCGTCGCCGACGCCCTGGCCTCCACGCCCACCACCCCACCCGTCCACCGCACCCAACCGGTCAGCGCCCGCCACATGCTGTTCTTCGGCGCCCGCTGGGTGGGTTTCCTGGTCGACCTGCTGCGCCGGATCACCCGGCGGCGCTCGGCCCGCTGACGCGGCTGGTACCGTCACCCGGGTGCAGCACGTCGTCGGCACCGCTGGCCACGTCGATCACGGCAAGTCGACACTGGTGCTCGCACTGACGGGCACCGATCCCGACCGGCTCGCCGAGGAGAAGCGGCGGGGCATGACCATCGAGCTCGGCTTCGCCGCGTGGACGCTGCCGGGCGGCGACCGGGTGGGGGTGATCGACGTGCCGGGGCACCGCCGCTTCGTGCGGACGATGCTGGCGGGGGCGCACGGGATCGACCTGGTGCTGCTGGTGGTCGCCGCCGACGAGGGGGTGATGCCGCAGACCCGCGAGCACCTGGCCATCTGCGGCCTGCTCGGCGCCCAAAGGGCGGTGGTGGCGCTGACCAAGGCGGACCTGGTCGACGCCGACATGCTCGCCCTGGCCCGCGCGGAGGTGGAGGAGGTCGTCAGCGGCTCGCCGCTCAGGGGCGCCCCGGTGATCCCCTGCTCCGCGGTCACCCGCGAGGGTTTGGACGAGCTGAGCCGGGCCGTCGAACAGGCGCTGCAGGACGCGCCGCAGCGCCCCGACCGAGGCCGCCCTCGCCTTTTCGTCGACCGCGCCTTCGCCCTGCCCGGCTTCGGCCCGGTGGTCACCGGCACCCTGGAGGGCGGCCGCCTCCACCAGGGCGACGAGGTGCTGCTCCTGCCCACCGCGCGCCGTGCCCGCATCCGCACCCTGCAGCACCACGGCGACGAGGTGCAGCGCGCCGAGCCGGGCCGCCGCACCGCGGTCAACCTCAGCGGCGTCGAGGTCGCCGACCTGGAGCGCGGCATGGCCCTCGCCCTCCCCGGCACGCTCACCCCCACCAGCCGGGTCGACGTGCGCATCCACGTGCTGGACGGCGCGCCGGCCGGCGTGCGCCACCGCGCCACGGTGATGGTCTACCTGGGCACCCAGGAGGTCGCCGCCACCGCCTGGCTGCTCGACGGCACCGTGCTGGAACCCGGCCAGGACGGCTTCGCCCAGCTCCATCTCGACCACCCCCTGGTGGCCTCGCCCGGCGACCACCTGGTGCTGCGCCGCCCCTCGCCGCCCGACACCCTGGGCGGCGGCACCGTGCTCGACGTCGCCCCCTGGCGCCACCGCCGCCGTGACCCCGAGGTCGCCGCGGCCCTCGAAGCCCGCCAGGGCGGGAGCATCGAAGCGCTCACCCGCGAAGAGCTGCGCAAGGCTCGCACGGGCGTCGACCTGGCCACGCTGACCCGCCTGGTCGGCGCCGGTCGCCAGCAGGTCGAGCAGGCCATCGCCGCGCTGGGCGACGAGGCGCTCAGCTTCGGCGATCGCCGCTGGATCGGCCGCGAGCCCTGGCAGGCGCTGCAAGCCCGCGCCGTGCAGACCCTCGCCGCCTTCCACGACGCCGAGCCCCTGCGCGCCGGCATGGCCCGCGAGGAGTGGCGCTCGCGCCTCAGACTAACCGGGCCCATCGCCGCCGAGGTGATCCGCCGCCTCCGCGCCGAGCACGCGGTCACCGAGCAGGACGGCATCCTCAGCCTGAGCGGCCGCGGCCGCACCGTCTCCGACTCCGACCAGCACACCGCCGACGCGATCGTGCAAGCCCTCGACGAGCACCCCTTCGACCCGCCCTCCGTCGCCTCGCTCCGCCCCCAGGGGCTGACCACGCCCCTGCTCCGCCTGCTGGTCGAGCAGCACCGGGTGGTCCGGCTGGCCAACGACGTGATCCTCTCGCGCGCCGCCTACGAGGGGGCGGCCGAGCAGGTCGCCGCGTACCTCACCGAGCACGACGCCGCCACCGTCGCCCAGCTTCGCGACCTCCTGGGCGCCACCCGCCGCGTGGTCGTCCCGCTGCTGGAGCACCTCGACGCCGCCCGGATCACCCAGCGCGACGGCGACGTGCGCCGCCTGCGCGGGCAGCGCCACCGGCGCGAGGCGCCGAGCGGGTGACCACCGCCCTGTTCTTCATCGCCAGCATCGTGCTCATCGTCGCCGGCGCCGAGCTGTTCACCAACGCGGTCGAGTGGGCCGGCAGCCGCATGCACCTGGCCCACGGCGCCACCGGGTCGCTGCTCGCCGCCATCGGCGCCGCCCTGCCCGAGACGACGGTGCCCATCGTGGCCCTGATCAGCGGGCAGCCGACGGCCCAGGCGGTCGCCATGGGCGCGGTGGTGGGTGCGCCCTTCCTGCTCCTCACCATGGCCCTGGCGGCCACCGGCGTTGCCGTCATGACCCGCCGCGGCCATCGCGACCTGGTCGTCGAACCCCGCCAGGTGCGCCGCGACCTGGGCACCTTCGTCGCCGCCTTCTGGATCCTGCCGCTCGGCCTGGTGCTGCCCCACTGGGCGCGGGTGATCGGGGCGGTGGTGCTGCTGCTGATCTACGCCAACTACGTCCGCGCCACGCTGCGCGGCGGCGCGCCCGAGGAGGAGCTGCCCGACCCGCTGCACGTGCTGCGCTGGAGCGAGGACCGCGCCGGGCGGCCGCACTGGGGCTTCATCGGGCTGCAGGTGGCCGGCTCGCTGGGGATGCTGGTCGGCGGCGCCGAGCTCTTCGTCCACGGCCTTGACGACCTGGCCGCGGCGATCAAGCTGCCCGCGCTGCTGCTCTCGCTGGTGCTGGTGCCGCTGGCCACCGAGCTGCCCGAGACGCTCAACAGCGTGGTCTGGATCCGCGCCCGCAGCGACGGGCTGGCCCTCGGCAACATCGCCGGCGGGGTCACCTTCCAGGCCTGCCTGCTGGGCGCGCTCGGCCTCGCCTTCACCAGCTGGTCGCCGGGGCGCCTGGGGGTGATCAACCTGTTCCTCACCCTCGGCGTCGGCGCCTACACCCTGTTCCTGCTGCGCACGGGGCGCCGCCGCGGCTGGCACCTGATCTTCAACGCCCTGGTCTGGGTCGCCTACGTGGCGGTGGTGCTCATCGCCGGCACCCGGCTGCAGGGCTGAGCGCCCGCGCGCCCCGTTCCGGCACTATTTCGCACGCTTCCGCGGCGAGCACCGCGGACCAACCGGCGTGGCGGTCAGTGGAGTTGCACATGAACCTGGACGGAAAGGTCGCGGTCGTCACCGGCAGCGGGCGTGGCATCGGCCGCGCGTATGCCGAGGCGCTCGCGGAGGCGGGGGCGGCAGTGGTGATCAACGACGTCGACGCCGACGTCGCCCAGCAGACGGTCGAGGACATCACCAAGAACGGCGGCCGCGCCGTCGCCGAGGTGGTCGCCGTGGGGTCGACCGAGGCCGCGGACCGCCTGGTCAACCGCGCCGTCGAGGCCTTCGGGCGTCTCGACGTGATGTGCACCAACGCGGGCATCCTCCGCGACCGCACCCTCTGGAAGATGAGCGACGACGACTTCGACGCCGTCATCGAGACCCACCTGCGCGGCACCTTCACCTGCGGACGCGCCGCGGCGATCCGCATGCGCGAGCAGGGCGAGGGCGGGTCGCTGGTGCTGGTGTCGTCGATCGCCGGGCAGCGCGGCAACTTCGGCCAGACCAACTACGCCGCCGCCAAGGCGGGCATCGCCGCGTACGCGCGCACCTGGGCGATGGAGCTGGCCAAGTCGAACATCACCGTCAACGCCATCGTCCCCAACGCCATCACCCGGATGATCGCCTCGATCCCCGGCATGGGACCGCTGGTCGAGCAGGCCGAGCGCGGCGAGCCGCTGCCCGACCTGATCCGCAAGGGCATGGGCATGGGCCTGCCCGGCGACGTGGCCCCGCTGCTCGTCTTCCTCGCCTCCGACGCGGCACGCGAGGTCACCGGCCAGTGCATCGGGCTGGGCGGCGACAAGCTGTCGCTGTGGTCGCACCCGCAGGAGATCCGCATGGCCTACCGCGATGGCGGCTGGTCGGCGGATGCCATCGCCGAGGTGTGGAAGTCCTCGGTGGGCCAGCAGCTCGAGAGCTACGGGATCCCGTTTCTCGGCGGCAACTAGAGCCGCGTCGCGGCGGCCTGGTGCACGGCGGTCGAGCCGGCGCCGGGCTGGAGCTGGGTCGGGTTGAGCTGCTGCACGCCGCTGTTGGCGGTGAAGAGCGCGATGATCGACAGCGCCAGCGCGGCGACCAGCAGCAGCTCGGCGATGCCGACCGGCAGGCGCCGCCGCCGCTGAGGCAGGGAGGGACGGGCGCGCCCCTGGAGCACCGCGGCCAGCGCGACGAGGACGACCAGGGCGACGCCGACGGTCACGAAGATGATCAGCTCGGTGGTGTCAGGCGCGCCGCTTGACGCCGCGCCCGTGCGGGTGGCGACGAGCAGCAGCTCCAGGTAGGCCAGGCCGGCGAAGGCGCCCAGTGCGGCGGGCAGGCTGCGGTGGCGCTGGGCCAGGGCGAGCAGGGCGGCGCTGGCGGTGGCGCCCGCGGCCAATGCGATGCCGTCCCTGGTGGCCATCAGCACGATGGCGGGCGGGGCGATGACCAGGGCGGCGCCGCCGAGCGCCCAGCCCAGGCCGCCGGGGTGGGGGCGCAGCAGGGCGATCCGCGGCAGGAGGAGGGCCGCCGCCAGGCCGACCCCGATGGCGCCGACGAAGACCTCGACGTAGGTCGGCTGGTCGACGACCAGCCAGATGCCGGCACCGACCCCGACCGCCAGCGAGACCACGCCGATCATGCCCGCGACCGCCGAGGGCACGACCACGGCGGCGAACCAGCTCAGCACCGCGACCACGCCGGCGGCGAGGGCGAACTTGATCAGGTTGTCGCGGTTGCCGGGCTGGTCGGGGTTGTCGGCGAAGACCAGGCACGCGGCGGCGAAGGCGATGCCGGTGACGGCCAGGGTGCCGCGCAGGTCGTCGGTGCCGCGGACCAGGCGGAGGACCACGGCTCCGGCGAGCAGGAGGGCGGCGGCGACGCCGCAGACGATGGCGCGGACGGTGGCGCTGAGGTCGCTGGCGAGCAGGGCGTAGATGCCCCCGCCGGTCATCGAAGCGGCGGCGATGGTGAGCAGGACACCGGCGGCCATGCGGTCGCCGGAGACGTGCGGGTGGTCGCGGCGGGGGTGGAGGGCCCAGCGGGGGGTGGCGGGCTGGTCGGGGTTGGTGGTCCAGGCGTCGGCCACGGCGGTCGGTGGGACGGCCGTCGCGGGCTGCTCAGGCTCCGGGGCGGGTGGCTGCTCCTGAGGCATGGACGGCGAGCCCGGTCGGTCACTCGGCGGAGGCGGCTCGCTCTCGACGGAAGCGCTCGGCTCGCCCGTCCGGTGCGCGGGCGGCTTGTACCAGGAGGGCAGCGGCGCGTCGTCCTCGGCGAAGGGCTCGC
Organism: Candidatus Angelobacter sp.; assembly: GCA_035569495.1. GTDB lineage: Bacteria > Chloroflexota > Dormibacteria > Aeolococcales > Aeolococcaceae > DASRDZ01. The sequence goes on from DATMMX010000011.1 coordinate 440,575, forward strand.
GGCCCGGGCCGCCCGCTGGCTCAGGCGTACCCCAGGGGCTCGGCGACGGGGCGGCGTCCTCACCAGGCTCGCCCTGCCGGGGCGGATTGCCGCTCGACTCCATGGTCGTACCCTCCCGTGGGCGCACCGAAGTGACGCACGCGCGTTCGGGGCAGTGTACCCCCGCTGCACCACTCCGGGCGAGCTGTTGAGCTCAGCCCGTCGAGAACGTGGGGAAGGGCTCGGGCGTCAGCAGCGGCGGGAAGGTCGGCTGCACCAGAGGCGACGGCCGGCCGAACGGCGACGTCCGGAACGGCGAGGCGGTGCCCACCTGGCTGAGCGCCACCAGCGCGAACACCGCGGCCGCCACCAGCACCAGCTCGTCGACCAGCACCGGCCGCCGCGACGCCTCCCGCGGCCGTCCCCGCGACCGCAGCCCGAGCACCGCGACCACCAGCAGCACGACCAGCCCCACCAGCAGCACGATCACACCCTGCGTGGTGGTGTCCCCGCCGACCGCGGACACGATGACGTAGCCCTCCACCAGCGACAGCGGCCACACCGCCACCACGGCCGCGACCACCGCGTGCCACCGCCAGGCGACCAGCACCAGCGCCAGTCCGGTCAGCCCCGTCGCGGCGAGCGCCGTCCCCTGGAACGACACGCCGAGCCCGGTGGCGGCGGCCCCGACGAGCACCGCGGCGACGTTGACCATCCACGCCGGAGCGGAGGGATGCCGTCGCAGCCCCGGCACCCGGAAGGCGATCTCCAGCGCCACTACGCCCGCCAGCAAACCGGCGACCGCGAACCCGAAGACCTCCACTCCCGCCGCCCCGCAGGCCAGCTCGACGGTCCCGACCAGCCCCAGCATCGCCAGACCCGCCGCCACCGCGGACGGGATGAGCACCGCCACGCCGACCATGCCGAAGGTAAAGAGCCCGGCAGCCGCCGCGGCCCGGATGAGCTGGGTGCGCGGCTCGGTCGGCCCGCTGTCGGTGGCGGTGATCGCGAGGACGAAGCAGGCAACCAGGAAGAGGACCGACACCACGCCGAGCGCCGACCTGACCGCGTCGATGCCCGCCCCAGGCCGCAGCATCATGGCGACGAAGAACGTCACCGCGAAGGCCACCCCGAAGATCGCCGCCGCCAGCCCCGCACCGACGTTGTTGCCGCCCACCACCGTGATCAGCCCGCTGAGCACCGAGGTCGCGCCGATGTAGATGACCACGCCCCGGGCCAGGTGGCCCCCCGTGCGCGGCCCGGTCGGCACACCCCCGCCTGCGGTCGGGCGGACGGGAGGAGCGCCACCCGCCCCGCCGCCCGTCGGCTCGCCGGACAAGGTCCCCTGCCCGCCGCCAAGAGGAACGCCCGGCGCTGCGGCCTCCTGCCCACCGCCAACAGGAACGCCCGGCGCCGCAGCAGGTTCTTGCGGCGTTGAGCCCACCCCGGGCGCCGACTCGCGCGCTTGCGGCTCCCCAGGCACCCCCAGCACCCCCTCAGCAGGCCGCGAAGAAGTCCACGGCGGCGGCCCCTCCGGCTCCATCGCCCGCCGATGCCACGGCTGCGCCGGACCCGCGCCCTGCTCAGGCGTCTCCTCCGAGCCCGGAGTCTGCTCGCTGTCCACGCCGACAAAGCCCTCCCAAAACCGCCCCACCTGCCGCACAGGCGTTCGCGCGCCCCGCAGTCTACCTCCGCCCCCTGCCGAGCAGTTGCGACAATGTGGCGACATGCTCATCGGCGGACACGTCTCCACCCGCGGCGGCATCGACAAGGCCGTCGACAACGCCGTCGCCATCGGCGCCGAGGTCATCCAGACCCACCCCTCCCCACCGCAGACCTGGCGCCGCCTCACCGTCGACGACGGCATGGTCGCCAGCTACAAGGCCAAGGCAGCAGCATCCGGACTCCAGCAGCACTGGTTCCACGCCGTGTATCTGCTGAACCTGGCCACAACCAGCGAGGCCCTGCTCAAGCAGACGATCGGCTCGCTGGTCTACTACATGGAGCTCGCCGACCGCATCGGCGCCGACGGCGTCGTCTTCCACCCCGGCTCGCACAAGGGCGCCGGCTTCGAGCCGATGCTGCCGCAGATGGCGGGCGCCATCCAGGAGGTTCTGCGGCGCGCCGACTCCAGAGCAAAACTGGTGGTGGAGAACAGCGCGGGCCAGGGAGGCTGCGTCGGCTGCACCTTCGTCGAGGTCGCGCAGATCGTCGACGCCGTGCAGTCGGACCGCGTCGGCGTCTGCCTCGACACCGCGCACGCCTTCGCCAACGGCTACGACCTGCACACGGCGGAGGGCATCGACCAGGCGATCACGCGCTTCGACGAGACGGTCGGCCTCGACCGCCTCTGCGTCATCCACGCCAACGACTCGCGCGCCGAGTTCCAGAGCAACGTCGACCGCCACGCCAACATCGGCGACGGCTACATCGGCGCCGAGGCGTTCGGCCTCCTGCTCCACGACGCGCGCCTGCAGCACCTGCCCTGGATCCTCGAAGTCCCCGGCGAGCTCAAGCAGGGCCCGGATCTCGTCAACGTCAACAAGCTGCGCACCCTGGCCGGCCTGCAGCCGGTCACCCCGCCCGAGGGCGCGGTCGCCGGGAAGCGCTAGCCGATCCGGTCGCCCGGCAGCACGTCGCCGTCCGGCCGCAGCAGGCCGACAACGGAACCGCCCTGCACGTAGGCGCCGAGCACCAGCACCTCGCTGCGCACCGGCCCCACCTGGCGCGGCGGGAAGTTGACCACCGCCACCACCAGCGACCCCTCCAGCGCGGCCGCGTCGTAGAGGTCGGTCAGCCGCGCCGACGAGCGCCGCTCGCCCAGCGGCCCGAAGTCGATGAGCAGCTTGTAGGCGGGCTGGCGCGCCTCGGGAAACGGCTCGCAGCGCAGCACCCGCCCGACGCGGATGTCGACGGCGAAGAACTGGGCGGGGTCGATGGTGGGCAGCGGCGCGGCGCCGTCGCTCACCCGTTCACGCCGGTGACCAGCCGCCCACCCGCAGGTACTCCTCGGCGATCAGCTCGTGGCCCGCGCCGGTGGGATGCATGTCGCCGGTGCGCACCCAGGTCAGCTCCAAGGAGCGGCCGCGGAACAGCGAGGCGACGTCGACCACGCGCACCCCCATGTTCTGCGCCACGCGGCGGATCGCCGCATTGAAACCGCTGCGCCCGGCGCGGCGTGGCGCCATCACGTCGGCGTCGTCCGCGGGCAATGCCTCGAAGGGGTTGTAGACGGTCTGCACCGCGCCCACCTCGGCGAGCCGCCGTCCGCCGGGGCGAAGGGCGGCGTCGAGCCGGCGCAGGATGACCGCCAGGTTCTCCTCCAGCCCGCGCAGCGCCTCGTCGTCGCCGACCAGCGCGGCCTCCATGACGTCGTTGCCGCCGATGCTCAGCCCCACCGGGCCGACGCTGCGCCGCTCGCGCACCGCCTCGGCGATGGCCGCCTCCGCGCGTTCGAGCTGCCCGCCGGGCGCCAGCATCGAGGCGCTGGATTCGCTGGGCACGGCCAGGTGGGCGAGCTGCAGCGACGGCCGGACGCAGCGCAGGCGGCCGGCGAGCAGCCACATGCAGCCCTCGGTGACGTGGCCCGCGCCGATGCCGGCGGCGATGCTGTCGCCCAGCCCGAACATGACGTCCCCGACCCGGAGCGGGGCAGCCTCGAACAGCGGACTGGCGAAATGCTCGGCCACGGCGGTGCCGAAGTATATCGGCGCGGAACCTATACTCGGCCAGGTCCGGAGCCCCGGGCCACGGAGGACGCCGCCATCGCCCCAGCACGCCTCGCCACCCGCGTCGTGGCCCTCGCGGCCCTGGTCGCCGCCGTCGCGGGCTGCGGCGGACGCCAGTACGAGGGCGACGCGCGCGCCATCCTCCTCGAGGCCAAGCGGGTGATCGACAACTCGCCCGGGCTGCACTTCGCGCTGAGCAGCACCGACGCGCAGGGCACCGGCACGCTGATCACCGGCGCCAACGGTGACGCGCACCGGCCCGACGGCTTCCGGGGCACGCTGACGGTGGTGCAGAGCGGCTTCAACGTCAAGGTGAACATCATCTCGGCGCAGGGTTACTTCTACGTGCAGCTCCCCTTCACGTCGAGCTACCAGTCCACCGACCCGGCGCAGTACGGCTTCGGCAACCCGGCGACGCTGCTCGACCCCAACCAGGGGCTGAGCAGCCTGGCCACGTCGGCGCTGACCGCCAAGCTGTCCGACCGCGACCGCTACAACGGCGAGGAGCTGTACGAGATCGACGTCACCCTGCCCGGCGACCGCGTCGCCGCGCTGCTGACCAGCGCCGACAAGACGCAGACGGTGACCGGCCGCATCGGCGTCAACGTGGACACCCATCAGATCCGCAAGGTGGTGCTCACCGGGCCATTCTTCGACAAGAACAGGAAGAGCACCTACACGCTGGTTCTCGACAAATATGGCGAGAACATCACGATCACGCCCCCGCCCGCCTGAGGCGACGGTGAGCGAGGCACGGCGCCGCCTGGTCTTCGCCGCGGCCGCGGTCTTGCTGGCGGCGGCCGACACCTACGTGGTGGTGCTGGCCCTGCCGTCGATCATGAACGACGTCGGGCTGAGCATCGACCACCTCGCCGAGGCGGCGCCGATCATCAGCGGCTTCCTGCTCGGCTACGTGGCCATGCTGCCGCTGCTGGGGCGTCTGTCCGACGTGTACGGGCGGTCGCCGGTGTTCGTCGCCTGCCTGGCCGCGTTCGCGGTCGGCTCGCTGCTCACCGCGGCGGCGGAGAACCTGCCCATGGTTGTCGCGGGGCGGACCATCCAGGGGTTGGGCGGCGGCGGCCTGGTGCCGGTGACGCTGGCGCTGGTCGCGGACGGCTGGCCGGCGGGGCGGCGCGGCGTGCCGCTCGGCGTGGTGGGCGCCGTGCAGGAGCTGGGCAGCGTGCTCGGGCCGCTGTACGGCGCGGTCATCGTCGAGCACAGCTCGTGGCGGACCATCTTCTGGATCAACCTGCCGGTGTCGGCGGTGCTGGGCGGCGCCTTCGTGCTGGCGCGCGGACGGCGGACGCGAGAGGTGCGTCGTGCGCCGCGCCGGCGCCATGTGATCGGCGTCGTGCTGTTGCTCGCGGCGGCGGCCGCAGGTGCGCTCGCCCTGGTCCAGCCGTCCGTGCTCGCCTCCGATGCGACCTGGGGACAGCTCTACGCGCCGCTCGGCGACGGCGGCGCGCTGACCACGCCGATGACGCTGATCGCCTTCGGCCTGCTGCTGCTCGGAGTTGTGTGGGGACTTGCGGTGCTGCCACTGCGGCGCGTGCGCGCGTTCTTCGCCGCCGCGGACTGGACGGGTGCGCTGCTGCTCGGGGGCGCACTGGGCAGCATCGTGCTCAGCTTCTCCACCGCGGACACGTCGAAGCAGGTGCTGGGCGCGGCCGCGGTGGTGCTGCTGCCGCTCGCCGCGGCGCTGGGGGTGCTCTTCGTGCTGCGCGAGCGGCGGGCGCGCGATCCGCTGGTGCCGCTGGGCGCGTTCGCCGACCGGGCCGCGTACGGGTCGATCCTGGTCAACCTCGCGGTCGGCGCCGCGTTGATGGCGGCGCTGGTCGACGTGCCCATCTTCGCCCGCGCCACGGCGTACCCCAACTCGCAGTTGCAGGCGGCGCTGGTGCTGGTGCGCTTCCTCGCCGCGGTGCCGGTCGGCGCCCTGCTCGGCGGCCTGCTCACCGAGCGCATCTCGCACCGCGCCACCGCCTCGCTGGGCATGGCGCTGAGCACCGCGATGTTCGCGGTGATGAGCACCTGGCCCGCCACCGTGCTGTCCGATTCGCTGTGGCACTCGCCGATCACCCGCAGTGACGCGGTGCTCGCCGCCTGCGGACTCGGCTTCGGCCTGGCCATCGCGCCGGTCAACGCCGCGGTGCTCGGCGCGGTGCGCTCGACGCTGCACGGCCTGGCCTCCGCGCTGGTGGTGGTGGCCCGCATGGTCGGCATGCTGCTGGGGCTCTCGGTGCTCACCGCCGTCGGCCTGCGCAGCTTCGAGGCCGCGCAGTCGCGCATCCCCTCGCCGCTGACGCTCTGCCCGCAGACGCCCACGGCGTGCCCCGCCTACGACGCGCTGTCGCGCCAGGCCATCGTCGACGAGTTGCACACGGTGTTCACCGGCGCGGCCGTCTGCGCGGCGGTCGCCGCGGTCCTCTCGCTCGCGCTGCTGCGCCGGGCGCGCAACGTGGAGAGCCCGCAGGGCGCGGTGGCGCTGGCGGTGGGCGCCGGTGGCTAGAGTGCGCCTCGACGACCTGCTCGCCGGCATCCGCGACGCCGCCGCACGATTGCACGTCGAGCCATACATGGTGGGCGGCTTCGTGCGCGACCGGCTGCTCGGCAACGAGGGCAAGGACATCGACCTGCTGGTGGTCGAGGACGGCGCGGTGGAATTGCTGCGCAGCGTTGCCAGGCGGTTCGACTGGCCGCCGCCGCAGGTCTTCGAACGCTTCGGCACCGCGCAGATTCGCGGCGACGGCTTCGTGGTCGAGGCGGTGCGCGCCCGCGCCGAGCGCTACGACCCGGCGTCGCGCAAGCCGGAGGTCACCGCGGGCACCCTGGAGGAGGACATTTGGCGGCGCGACTTCACCGTCAACACGCTCTGCCAGACCCTCGACGGCGAGGTCCTCGACATCACCGGCCGCGGCCTCGACGACCTGCGCGCCGGCGTGCTGCGCACCCCGCTCGACCCGCGCGAGACGTTCAGCGAGGACCCGCTGCGCATGTACCGCGCCGCACGCTTCGTCGCCCAGCTCGGCTTCACCCTCGCCGAGGGCGTGCTCGACGCCATGCGCGAGGTGGCGCCGCGCGCGGAGATCCTCAGTGTCGAGCGGGTCAGCGAGGAGCTGCGCCGCCTGCTCATCTCGCCGCACCCGCGCGCCGGGCTCGAGGTGCTGCGCCACTCCGGCCTGATGCACGTGCACCTCGCCGAACTGCTCGACATGGTCGGTGTCGAGCAGAGCGGCTACCACGTCTTCGACGTCTACGACCACACCCTGGTGGCGCTGGAGCACGCGCCGCGCGACCTGCTCACCCGCGTCGCCGTGCTCATGCACGACGTGGGCAAGCCGGCCACCCACGCGATCGCGCCCGACGGCCGCCACACCTTCCACGACCATCCCGACGTTGGTGCCAGGATTGCCGAAAACGTGCTGCAGCGGCTGCGCTTCGGCAACGGTGAGATCGACGCCGTGACCGCCCTGGTGCGCCTGCACCTGCGGCCCATCCAGTACGAGGCCACCACCTTCAGCGACGCCGCCGTCCGCCGCCTGATGCGCGACGCCGGTGAGCTGCGCCCGCGCCTGCTCGACGTGGCCCGCGCCGACACCCGCGCCTCCGCCTTCCCCGACACCGACGGCATCGACGAGCTGGAGCAGCGCATGGCCCGGCTCGACGCCGAGGCCGGCGGCGCCGCCAAGCCCTTCGACTCGCCGCTCGACGGCGAGGAGATCATGGCCATGGCGGGCGGCCGGCGTCCCGGGCCCTGGGTCGGGGCGGCCAAGCGGGCGCTGTCGGACGCGGTGGTCGAGGGCGAGGTGCCCGCCGGGGATCGCGAGGCGGCGCGTCGCTGGCTGCGCGCCCACCCGGCACTCCTGGAGCCCGCGCCGGCCGGTTCCTGAGGTCCACCGCAGCAGGAACGCTGCCCCACAATGACGGGGTCATCGGGACGCCCCTCCCTGGGCAGGCCCGCCGTCCGTACAATTCGCTCCCTTGTGCTCAAGCGTCTGTCCTTCCTCAAGCGTCTCGCGCTCGACCTGCCGCGCCAGGCCAAGCTCGCCTACAACCTGATCCACGACGGTCGGGTCCCGGTGGCGAGCAAGGCGGCGGTGCTGGCCGCGCTGGCGCTGATCGTCACCCCGTTCGTCAACCTGCCGGAATGGATCCCGGTGGTCGGCGAGATGGACGTGCTGGCGCTGTCGCTGGTGGCGCTGAAGCTGTTCGTCGCCTCGGCGCCCGGCGAGGCGGTCGAGGAGCAGGAGCGCCGCATCAAGGAGCGCACCAGCCGGTTCGACATGGACGTGGCGCGCGGGCAGCGTCTCGCCGTCGCCCTGTCGCACCGGTTCGGACGTGAGAAGCCACAGGTGGAATTCGTCGGGGTGGCGCAGGATCGCCCGTCGGCGGTCGGATCCGAGAGGAGCGAAGTCGCGTGAAAGTACTGTTCTTGAAGGAGGTCCAGGGGACCGCCAAGGCGGGTGACGTCAAGGAGGTCAGCCCGGGCTACGCGCGCAACTTCCTGTTTCCCCAGAAGCTCGCCGTGGTCGCCGACGACCGCGTCGTCGACCAGATCCGCCAGCGCGAGGAGGCCACCCGCCGCCGCGCCGAGAAGGCGCTCACCGAGGCGCGCGAGATCGAGAAGCGGCTGCAGCGCATCACCGTCACCATGTACGCCAAGGCGGGCGAGGGCGGCCGCCTGTTCGGCTCGGTGACCAATGCGGACATCGCCCAGCAGCTCAAGCGCGAATCCGGCATCGACCTCGACAAGCGCAAGATCGAGGTGGAGCCGGCGATCAAGTCGCTCGGCCCACACGAGGTCACTGTGCAGCTCCATTCCGACGTGACCGCCACACTGCGTGTAGTCGTCGCGGCGCAATGACGTCGCTGCCGCCCCAAGCCTTTGGGCGGCCCGATCTGGCGGGACCGCACCTGGCGTCCTCGGTTGGGCGGGTGCGGCCACACGACCGCGAGGCCGAGCAGTCCGTGCTCGGCGCGCTGATGCTCGACCCCAACGCCACGTCGACGGTGCGCGACGTGCTCCAGCCCGCCGACTTCTACGAGGACCGGCACGGCCACATCTTCGCCGCCGCGCTGGAGCTGAGCGACCGCGGCGAGCCGATCGACCCGATTACACTGCGCGCGCAGCTGGAACGCGCGGGGACGCTGTCGCGGTCGGGCGGCGTCGAGTATCTCGCCGAGCTGAGCACCGTGACTCCCACGGCGGCGTCGGTGAAGCACTACGCCGACATCGTCGTCGAGCACGCGGTGCGGCGCCGGTTGATCGACGCGGGTGCGCGCGTCACCGAGACCGGTTTCGACGAGCAGCTGCGCGTCGAGGACGCGTTGGACATGGCCGAGCAGATCGTGTTCAGGATCTCCGACCAGCGCACCACCAACGAGGCGACCCACATCGCCCCGGTGCTGAAGGACACCTGGTCGCAGCTCGAGACGCTGCTCGGCGGCCAGCGCTTCATCACCGGCGTGCCCACCAACTTCTCCGAGCTGGACAACGTCACCCAGGGATTGCAGTCGGGTGAGCTGATCATCCTCGCCGCGCGTCCGTCGGTGGGGAAGACCTCCTTCGCGCTGAACCTGGCGCGCAACGCCGCGGTGCTGGGCAAGAAGCCCGTGGCGGTGTTTTCCCTTGAGATGTCGAAGGAATCGCTGGTGCAGCGCCTCCTGTGCAGCGAGGCGCACGTCGACTCGTTCCTGCTCAAGACCGGCCAGGCCGACGCCGCCGCCTTCTCCCGCATCGCCCAGGCGATGGACCGCCTGACCCAGGCCGAGCTGTGGATCGACGACACACCCGCGCTGTCGATCAGCGCGATGCGCTCCCGGGCGCGCCGCATGAAGGCGCAGCACAACATCGCCCTGGTCATCGTCGACTACCTGCAACTGATGCACGGCGGTCGCCAGGAGTCGCGCGTCCAGGAGGTCTCCGACATCTCCAGCGGCCTCAAGTCGATCGCCAAAGAGCTGCAGATCCCCATCGTCGCCCTCTCCCAGCTCTCCCGCGAATCGGAACGCCGCACCGACCGCCGCCCCCAGCTCTCCGACCTCCGCGACAGCGGGAGCATCGAGCAGGACGCCGACATCGTGCTGTTCCTGTACCGCGAGGGAATGCACAACCAGGAGGTCGACAAGTCGCTGACGCAGCTCATCGTGGCCAAGAACCGCAACGGCCCGGTGCGCGACATCGACCTGGTCTTCGTCGCCGAGCAGACTGCGTTCCGCGAGCCGTACCGGGGTCGGCCGGAGCAGTAGCGGGCGCGCCAAACCCGCCACCGGGCCGCGCACCCACCGTCTCAGACCCGTGACGAGCGCCCATACGGGGCGGGATACACTGCCCAGCGGATGGCTGGGAATCTCGCCGACACGCTCACCTCCCGCGGCGACCGGACCATTGCGCTCTGGATCGCCGACCCCGACGGCCCTCCCCCCGAGCAGGCCCCGCGGCTCTACGCGGCCGTCCTGCAGGCGCTGGTGGAGGGGACCGACGGGGCACTGCTGCGCGCCGTCGGGCTGAGCCACGACACGCCGGACGAGGACGTCGCGCCCATCCTCGACGACGGGCTGAGGCGCCTCCAGGCCCTGGCCCGCGCGGTGGAGCACGACAACACACAGGCGCCCACAGCCGACGGCGGGGATCTGCGCGCCGACCTGGTCGCAGTGCAGCGCCGGCTGGCCACCGCCACCGCCGCACTGCTGGGCGCACGCGCCGCCGAGTTGCGGACGGGATTGGCCGCAAAGAGCGCCGCTCTGGGCGTGACAGTGCACGAGCTGCGCCGCCCGCTGACCATCCTGTCGAGCTACGCGGAGCTGCTCAGCGACGGCACCCTGGGGGCGCTCACCGACGCGTCGCTCACCGGCGTGCAGGGCATCGCCAGCGCCACCGACGTGCTGGCTCGCCTGATCGAGGCGCTGGCCGAGGTGGCCCGGCTGGAGGATCCCGAGGACCGCTCGGAGCTGCAGCCGCTCACCACGGGCGACCTCATCGACGACGCCATCGCCGAGATCATCGGCGAGGCGCAGCTGCGCGGCGTGGGCATCGAGGTCACCGCCAATCCCGAGCTGCCGCTGCTCGGCGACCGGCGCCGGCTGGGGCTGGCCCTGGTCAACCTGCTCAGCAACGCGATCAAGCACGCGCCCGCGGCCAGCACCATCTCGATCACCTGCGCGCAGGACGGCGGCGAGGTGCGGCTGGTGGTCGCGGATCGCGGACCCGGGTTCCCGCCCAGGGAGGCGGCGCGGCTGTTCGAGAAGTACTACCGCAGCGTGGTCGAACGCGAGAGCGGGATTCCCGGGACCGGGCTGGGGTTGTTCATCGTCAAGACCGTCGTGGAGCGGCACGGCGGGCGCGTCGAGGCGAGGCTGCGGCCCGGGGGCGGGGCGGAGTTCGAGGTCCGGTTGCCGCCGGCTCCGGTGCGGGCGACGGCCGAGCACCAGGCCGAGACGGCCGCGGCTCAGTAGCGCCGCCCGAAAGCGGCACGGCTCCCGGCGGGGCTACGCTTTGCGCATGCAAACCACCCCCGCCCGCACCCGCAGAGAGCGTGACTCGATGGGCGAGTTCGACGTCCCCGCCGACGCCTACTACGGCGCCAACACCATGCGCGCGGTGGTCAACTTCCCGATCAGCGACCTGCGCCTCAACCGCCGCTTCATCCAGGCCATGGGCCTGATCAAGCAGACCGCCGCCGAGGTCAACCGCGACCTGGGTCTGCTCGACGCCAGGCTGGCCGAAGCCATCGTCGCGGCCGCGCAGGACGTCATCGACGGCAGGCTCGACGACCAGTTCGTGGTCGACGTCTTCCAGACCGGCAGCGGCACCTCGACCAACATGAACGCCAACGAGGTGATCAGCAACCGCGCCATCGAGATCCTCGGCGGCGAGAAGGGCAGCCGCACCCCGGTGCACCCCAACGACCACGTCAACCTCGGCCAGTCGAGCAACGACGTCATCCCCACGGCGATCCACGTCGCCGCCGCCACCGCGATCAGCGAGGAGCTGCTGCCCGCGCTGGCGACGCTGGAGGCCTCGCTGCGCCGCAAGAGCGAGGAGTTCTGGCCCATCGTCAAGACCGGCCGCACCCACCTCCAGGACGCCACCCCGATCCGCCTCGGCCAGGAGTTCCTGGGCTACGCCGGGCAAATGGAGCGCAGCCGCAAACGCGCGCAGACTGCGCTCGGCGAGCTGCAGGAGCTGGCCCTCGGCGGTACCGCCGTGGGCACCGGGGTCAACAGCCACCCCGAGTTCGCCCGCCGCGTCATCGCGGGCGTCAGCCGCAAGACCGGCGTTTCCTTCACCGAGAGCGACAACCACTTCCAATCGCAGGCGACCCTGGACAACGCCGTCGCCGCCAGCGGCGCCATGCGCACCATCGCGGTCAGCCTCTACAAGATCGCCAGCGACATCCGCCTGATGGGCTGCGGCCCACGCGCCGGGCTGGCTGAGATCGCCATTCCCGCGGTGCAGCCGGGCAGCTCGATCATGCCCGGCAAGGTCAACCCGGTGATCGCCGAATCCGTGACCATGGTTGTCGCCAAGGTGCTGGGCAACGACGTCACCGTCGGCTTCGGCGGCGCGGCGGGCTCGCTGCTGGAGCTCAACGTGATGATGCCGGTGGTGGCCTACGCGCTGCTCCAGGCCATCACACTTCTGGCCAACTCTGCCCAGAACCTGGCGGTCCAGGCGGTGGACGGCCTGGAGGCCACCGCCAACGGTCCCGACATGGTCGAGCGCGGCCTGATGACCACCACGGCGCTGGCCCCGGTGATCGGCTACGACGCCGCCGCCGCCATCGCCAAGGAGGCCTTCGCCAGCGGCCGCACCATCCGCGAGGTCGCCCGCGAGAAGACCGACCTCAGCGAGGCGCAGCTCACCGACCTGCTCGACCCGGCCAAGATGACCGAGCCCGGGCTCGGCAGCTAGGCGGCGAGCCGCCCGTCGCCCCGGCCGGCACCACGCCCCGACGCGCGCCGCCGCCGCCGCCACCACAGCACCCCCGCGACAACGGCGAAGACGGTGATCGCCGCCCCCACCGCCCGGTCGAACCACGGCAGGTACGGCGTGACGTTGTCGCCGAGCAGGAAGCCGAGCAGGGTGAACCCGCCCAGCCAGATCACCGTCGAGGGCAGCACGCCGCGGACGAAAGCGCCCAGCGGCATGCGCAGGCAGCCGGCCGCGATCGAGGCGTTGATCCGCGTCCCCGGCAGCACGCGCGCGACGAAGATCGCCAGCGCGCCACGCCGGGCCAGCCAGCCCTCCGCCCTGGCCAGCCGCTCCGGCGTGAGGTGCACGCGCCGCCCCCAGCGCAGCACGGCCCGGCGACCCAGATGGCGGCTGACCGCGTAGCAGACCAGCGCCCCCAGCACCGCGCTGCTGTAGCCCACGGCGAGGAAGAGCAGCAGGTGGGTGGAGTGCACCGCGGCGAGGTATCCGGCCGCCAGCAGGATGACGTCACCGGGGAGGAACGGCAGCGGCACCCCCGCCTCCTCCACGAAGATCAATGTGCAGAGAAGCAGGTAGGCCTGGGCGCCGTCGAGGTGTCGGATGAGCTCCAAGAGAGGGCCAAGCATAGCCAGCCACCGACCGGAATGGGGCACCCTTGACGCACCTGTGACGCACTGCGCAGTAGAATCCGGCGCCATGACCGTGGACGACATCAGGAAGGTGTGCGTCGTCGGCGCCGGCACCATGGGCGCGCAGATCGCCCAGCAGGTCGCGCTCGGCGGCTACCCCGTGGCTCTCTTCAGCCGCTCCCAACACCGCCTCGACACCGCCGTGCAGAGCAACGCCAAGCTGCTCGGCAGGCGGGTCGAGAAGGGCAAGCTCGACGCCGCCGAGTGCGAGGCCGCACTGGCGCGCGTCACCACCCACACCGACCTCGAAGCGGCCGTGCGCGACGCCGACCTGATCATCGAGTCGGTCGCCGAGGACCGCGAGACCAAGCGGCAGATCTGCGAGCAGCTCGACGCCCTGGCCGCGCCGGGGGCGATCATCGCCAGCAACTCCTCGACCATGGCCTCGTCGTTCTTCGCCGACTGCATCGCCCACGACGACCGCCTGCTCAACGTGCACTTCTTCAACCCCGCGCTGGTGATGCAGCTCGTCGAGGTGGTGCGCGGGCCACACACCTCCGACGAGGTGGTCGACGCCAGCCTGGAGTTCGTGCGCCGCATCGGCAGGACGCCGGTGCTGGTCGAGAAGGAGACCTACGGCTTCATCGCCAACCGCATCCTGTTCATCGCCATGCAGGAGGCGTTCCGCCTGGTCGAGGACGGCTACGTGTCCATGGAGGACGCCGACCTTGCGGTCAAGAATGGCCTGAACTGGCCGATGGGGCCGTTCGAGCTGGCCGACCTGGTCGGCCTCGACGTCACCGAGGACATCCTCTCCCAAGGCCACGCCCAGACCGGCGAGGACCGCTGGAAGCCGACCGCGATCCTCACCGGCCACACCCAGCGCGGCGAGCTGGGACGCAAGAGCGGCAAGGGCTTCTACGAGTACGCGGCCAAGTAGAGCCGCTTCTCTCAGCCTGCCTTGTAGTTCACCGTCGAGGTGCCGCTGCTGGTGGTCTGGATGAGCTGCAGCGACTGACCCTGCGTGCACTTGAAGGTGGCGGTGACGCTGCTCGGACCGGCGTCCGGCGTGCCCACCGGCGCACCCGTCGAGTCGATGGTCTGGTTGGTCAGCGTGCTGCCCGGGTCAAGCGTGACGGTGACCTTGTCGGCGGCGGTGGTCGCCTTGCCCGAGCCCTTGCCCGTCTGCTTGACGCCGATCGACTGACCGCCGGTGCTGATCTGCAGCGTGGTGGTGTTGCTGTCGTCGATGGTGATCGTGCCGTCGTTGTTGATGGTCACCTTCTCGCCGGTCCCGCCCGAGGCCTGCGCCGGCTGGCCGCCGATGGTGCCGCTGACGCCGGTGGATACCCAGGTGCCGACCAGGCACGAGTCGAGCGCGGCGGTCGCGCTTGGCGAACCCGATCCACCGGACGAATTGCTGGAACCGCTGCCGCACCCTGCGAGTGCGGCGAGAGAAAGGATTCCGGCGGCTGCCCCGCCGGCGCGTGTGAGATGAGTCATGCGGCTCAGCCTAGCGGACGGCGCAGGATCAGAATGTTCTGGTGCACGATGTTGGGCACGTAGCTCGACGGATACCCGTACGGACGCACGCGTGACCCCGTGCCGTACCACACCTTGACGCCTTTGAGCACAAAGCCCGCGCGCTCGAAGCGCTGCGCCAGCTCCGCGGTGGCGAACACGTAGCGGCCCTGCTGGTACGAGTCGCGGATGATCACCGCGCAGTAGCCGCCGCGCCGCAGCACCGGGAGCAGTCGCGCGGCCACGTCGCCCATGGCATCGAAGAACGCGTCGAAGGATTGCAGGTTGCGCAGATCGTCGCCGCTGTCACCGAAGGAGTCGAAGTCGGTGCGCCGCGCCGAGATGTCGTACTTGCCGTCGCACATGGTCTTGTCGAGCGCGATCGAATAGGGCGGGTCGGTGGCGATGCAGTCGAACTCGCGGCCTTCGGCGGCGAAGCGGTCGAGCACCGCGCGGCAGTCGCCCTCGATCATCTCCTGCTCGGCGATGCCCTCGCGGGCGCACACCTCGCGGTATACGGAGATCCACTCGGGGTTGATCTCGATGCCCGTGGCCACACGCGCCGCGGGATTGCTGATCGACGCGCCGAGCAGGGTGCCGCCGACGCCGGCGAACGGGTCGAGCACGGTCCCGCCGGGCTTGGTGAGGAACTCGACCAGGTGGCGCATCAGGTACGGCGGCTTGTTGGCGCCGTGGCGGCGGCGCAGGTCCTGGCCGACGTGCGCCGGGTACGAGGTGCGCAGCACCGTCTTGGTGAAGTACAGCCACTCGTTGCCGCTCAGCGCGTTGAGGGTGTTGCGCGCGTGCGGGTCGTTGCGCAGGTAGGCGCGGGAGCCGTCGTCGCCGTCCGCCTCGTCCTCCGGCTCGATGTCGCGTTCGAGCGGATTGCCGTCGGCAGAGAGCATTCAGGGGAGGATAGACCACTACACTGCACGCCGCCATGCCGATGTTCGAGTCGCTGCAGAAGCTCTTCGCGGCCACCCGGGTGCGCCGCGAGGAGGTGCCCTACGCCATCTGCCGGCTCCAGCCCGGCACCCCGCTCGACCGCGTCGTCCAGCTCCAGCCGCCGCCGCTGTGCATCACCGTCGAGCCCGACGGCGCCACCGTCTTCCTGCCCGAGGCCGAGCTGCCGGCGCTGCAGAACATCGTCGCCGTCGCCGAGCACGATGGGCCGTGGACGGTCTTCGGGCTGTACGCGCCGTTCGACTTCGGGGTCACCGGCTACCTGGCCCAGGTCTGCGACGCCCTGGCTACGCGCAACATCCCCGTGCTCTCGCTGGCCACCTACCGGCGCGACTTCATCCTCGTCCCCGGCGCCCGCACCGAGGAGGCGCAGGCCGCACTGGACGAGCTGGTGCTGGGGCACGCCGCATCATGAGCTGGGACGACGACCTCGACCTGCTGCGCCGCGCGCTCGACCAGAACGCCGAGGCGATCGAGCGCGTCACGCCCGAGCAGCGGGCCCTGCCCACACCGTGCCAGGGCTGGGACGTGGTCACCCTGGTGACCCACGTCACCGGCGGCCTCGACCGCCTGGCCATCATGGTGCGCGGCGAGAAGCCCGACTGGACGGCGGAGCTGCCCCCGCTCGGCGACGACTGGGCGGGCACCTTCCGCACCAAGGCCGCCACGCTGCTGGACACCTGGCAGACCGCCGACCCGGCACAGCGTCCCGCCGTCGAGATGCAGATCGCCGAGCACGCCGTGCACACCTGGGACATCGCCCGGGCCACCGGCCAGCCCGTCGAGGCGCTCGACCCGGCGATCGCCGAGCACGCGCTGGCCTGGTCGCACGAGGCGCTCAAGCCGGAGTGGCGCGGGGCGGGTGGCGGCGGCGCCTTCGGCGACGAGGTGCCCGTCCCCGGCGACGCGCCGCTCTACGACCGCCTCGCCGGCTGGTTCGGCCGCGATCCCGACTGGTCCGCCGCCGGCGCCTAGCCGGTCAGGCCGAGCCGCTCCAGCACCAGCGCCACCCCGGCCTCGGCGGGCGGCGGGCAGGTTGCGTCGGCGACGGCGAGCACCTCGGGCCGCGCGCCCTCGACCACCACGGCGTAGCCCGCGGCCTCCAGCATGTCGGCGTCGTTGGGCGCGTCGCCGACCGCCACCGAGTCCTCCAGCGGCACGCCCAGCCGCTCGCAGAGCCGGCGCAGCGCGTTGCCCTTGCCGGCCTGCAGGCTGGCCACCTCGACGAAGGGCGGCAGCGAGCGCTTGACCCGCGCCGTGTCGCCGAGCGCCTCGCGCATGGCGCGCTCGCACTGATCGACAGCCGGAGCGCCATCCACGACACACACGAACTTGGTCGTCCCGCGCTCGCGCAGCCGCGGCTCCAGGTCGTCCACGAAGGTGATCGGCACCTGGGCGATGCGCGCGTACATGTGCGCCTCCGGCCGGTCCTCCTCGCAGAGGAGCTGCTCGTCCAGGTAGGCCTGGCGGTGCCAGCCGCCCTCGCGCGCGACGCGCAGCGCATGCAGCGCAACGTCGGGGGGTACGGGATCCTCGAAGAGCAGCTCGCCGAGCGGCACGCCGTCGATCAGCGGGTCGCCCTCGCGCGGCATCGCCCGCACCACGGCGCCCTGGTAGCAGACCAGCGGCGCGGTCACGCCCAGCTCACGCGCCCAGGGCAGCGCCGAGCGATACATGCGTCCCGATGCAATCACCACGATTGCGCCACCGCGCACGGCGGCGCGCACCGCCGCGCGGGTGCGGGGGTGCAGCGACTGGTCGCGCAGGTCGAGGCAGGTGCCGTCGAGGTCGAGGAGCACCAACCGGGGAGGCCGTGGGGGCAGCGGCGCTTCGCCGATCGGCGGCGGGGTGGCGGCCGCCCGGCTCACGACACCGGCGGCGGCGCCCCGCCTGACCACGCCTCCGGGTTGAGCGCCGTGGGCGGCATGCGCCCGTCGAGGGCGGCCAGCGCGTTGTCGGCACAGAGCCTGGCCATCGCCGCCCGCGTCTTCACCGTGGCGCTGCCCAGGTGCGGCGCCAGCACGGCGTTGCGGCACTCGGCCAGCCCCGGCGCCATGGCAGGCTCGCGCTCGTACACGTCGAGCCCCGCGGCGGCGATCCAGCCCTCGCGCAGCGCGCGGACCAGCGCGGCCTCGTCGACCACCGGACCGCGGGAGGTGTTGACCAGCACGGAGGTCGGCTTCATCCGGCGCAGCACGTCCTCACCGACGAGATGTCGCGTCTGCGAGGTCAGCGGGGTGTGCAGCGAGATCACGTCCGCCTCGCGCACCACGGTGTCGAAGTCCACGCGCCGCACTCGACCGGCGAGCGCGGGGTCGATGGGCACGTCGCCGTCCTCGACGTAGAGCACGCTCATCTCGAAGGCCAGCGCCCGCCGGGCCACCGCCTGCCCGATGCGCCCGAAGCCGACCACCCCGAGGGTCGCTCCGTTGAGGTCGAGCCCCAGGAGGTACTCGGGCTCCCAGCCCGTGTACCGCCCCGCGCGCATCTCGCGGTCGCCCTCGCAGAGCCGCCGCGCCGCCGCCAGCATCAGGCCGACCGCGCAGTCGGCGGTGGCGTCGGTGAGCACGCCCGGCGTGTTGGTCACCACGATGCCGCGCTCGGTGGCGGCGGGCACGTCCACGTTGTCGAAGCCCACGGCGTAGTTGCACACGGCGCGCAGCCGCGGCAGCCCGGCATCCAGCACCGCGCCGTCGATGCGGTCGCGAAGCTGCGGGCAGAGCACGTCGACGCCCTCGCGCAGCAGCCCC
Organism: Candidatus Angelobacter sp.; assembly: GCA_035569495.1. Lineage (GTDB taxonomy): Bacteria > Chloroflexota > Dormibacteria > Aeolococcales > Aeolococcaceae > DASRDZ01. The sequence continues at coordinate 459,080 of DATMMX010000011.1, forward strand.
TGGAGGTCGGCCGGCGAGGGAATGGCCCCCACCACGTCGATCGCAGCACGCGCTTCGATTGCCGCGGGGAACGGCGCCGGGAGGGCCAGCGTGCAGAGCACCGTTGCGGTCACGCCACGCATCGTAGCGACGGCGCAACCACGGGTGCGTGGTATGCTCGCCTGCGTCTTGCGATCTCGTTCACGCCTCCGGCCAGGGATACGGCCGGTCGTCGCGAGGCCACGTCCCGCCCCCATCGGAGCGGCGGAGGACGAGGCTGCGACCCCCGAACCCCAACCCACCGTCACCTTCGATGAGCTCGGTCTTTCCGCGCCCGTGCTGGCCTCGGTGCGCGACATGGGCTTCGTCACCGCCACGCCGATCCAGGCGCAGGCGATCCCCCCGGCCCTGACCGGCCGCGACGTCATCGGCCAGGCCCACACCGGCAGCGGCAAGACCGCCGCCTTCGGCATCCCGATGGTGGAGCGCCTCGACCCCGCCGGTCCCGCCGTGCAGGCCCTGGTGCTCTGCCCGACGCGCGAGCTCGCCCTGCAGGTGCAGGAGGAGCTGTCCAAGCTCGGCGCGGCGCGAGGCATCAACACCGTCTCGATCTACGGCGGCGAGTCCTACAAGAAGCAGTTCAACGACCTCAAGCAGAACCCCCACATCGTGGTGGCCACGCCGGGACGCCTGCTCGACCACATCGGCCGCCGCTCGCTGCGCCTCGACGGGGTGCGCATCGCCGTCCTCGACGAGGCCGACCGGATGCTCGACATGGGCTTCGCGCCCGACGTCGAGCGCATCCTCCGCCAGGTCCCCCAGCAGCGCCAGACCCTGCTCTTCAGCGCCACCGTGCCCGACTGGGTGCGCCGCCTGGCGCAGCGCTACATGAGCGACCCGGTGTCGGTGTCGTTCAGCGTGCAGCCCGAGGTGGCGCCGAACGTGCGCCAGCTCTACGTGCAGACCACCTGGGCCGACAAGCTCGACGTGCTCGCCCGCATCCTCGACCAGCCCAACGTCTCGATGGCCCTGATCTTCGTCGAGACCAAGCGCAACGCCGACATCCTCCAGGTGCAGCTCTCGCGCCGCGGCTACGACGTCGCCCATCTGCACGGCGACCTCTCGCAGAAGGACCGCGACCACTCGATGGCGCAGTTCAAGGACGCGCACGTCAAGTACCTGATCGCCACCAACGTCGCCTCGCGCGGGCTCGACATCGACGACATCTCCCACGTCATCAACTACGACGTGCCGCTGTCGCCCGAGGAGTACCTGCACCGTGTCGGCCGCACCGCGCGCGCCGGTCGCGACGGCGTGGCGGTGACGCTGATCACGCCGAGCGAGATCCTCAAGCTGCGCGACGTCGAGCGCATGGCGCGGACGCACATCGAGCCGGCGCTGCTCGACGAGTACTTCCCCGCCGTCGAGGTGCACGCGGCCACCGCGTAACAGCTCCCCGGGAAGCGGTGGCGGGAGGCAGGAACCTGAGTATGCTTCCCCGTGCCATGCAGGAAGGCATGCTGAAGGGAAGGGCTGGGACCGGGGACACCGTCACCTCCACGTCGAACCCGACGGCGACCCCCCGATCGCGGCGTCGCATCCGCGTGCCCGCGCGCGGCGGCCTGGTCACCCGCATCTTCCTGGGCATGCTGCCCTCGGGCCTGATGGTCACCCTGCTGGCCTGCGTCGACCACTTCGTCGCCCCCGTGGCCGCCGCCGCCGCGCCGCTGCTGGTCGCGGCGGTGATCGGCGCCTTCCTCGGCGGCACCCGCGCCGGCGTGGTCGCGGTCCTCCCCGGGGCGGGCTTCCTCGCCGTGCACTACTCGAAGACGCTGTGGCCGCTGCAGTACGACTCCGCCGGCGTCGAGGGTCTGCTCACGTTCATCCCCTGCGCGCTGGCGGCGGCGCTGATCGTCGGCCTACTGCAGCGCCGCGTCCTGGAGCGCGTCGTCCGCGAGCGCGAGCACGGCGAGCGCATGGCCACCCTGGAGCGGGTCAAGTCGCAGTTCCTCAACGTCGCCTCGCACGAGCTGCGCGGCCCGCTGGGCGTGGTCAGCGGCTACGTCTCGATGGTCCAGGACGGCTCGTTCGGGCAGCTCACCGCGGTGGACATGCGCCGCGTCGCCCCGGTGCTGCTGCAGAAGGTCGCCGAGATGAACACGCTGGTCAACGAGATGCTCGACACCGCGCGCCTCGAGGAGTCGAAGCTGACCCTCTCGCTGTCGCAGGTCGACCTCGGCGACGTGGTGCAGCGCGCCGTCGAGGCGGTCACCCCGCTGGCCACCGAGCGCCACGAGATCCTCTACGCCCACCCGCGCGAGCCGGTGCAGGTGACCGCCGACCAGGTGCGCATCGGCATCGTGGTCACCAACCTGCTGCAGAACGCGGTGAAGTACTCGCCCGGCGGCGGCGTGGTGCAGTGCTTCGTCAGCGTCGACGGCGGGGCGGCGCTGGTCTCGGTGTGGGACCACGGGCTGGGCATCGCCGAGGCGGACATGCCGCGCCTCTTCTCCCGATTCGGCCGCCTGGTGACGCGCGAGAACTCGAACATCCCCGGCACCGGGCTGGGGCTCTACCTGGCGCGCGAGCTGGCCCGGCTGCACGGTGGCGACATCGCGGTGCGCTCCGCGCCCGGCGCGGGCAGCGTCTTCACCCTGGTCCTGCCACTGCAGGGCCCGCCGCACGCCGACGACGTGCGCGCCACCTCGTAGGTAGCATCGCCTTCGTGCCGCTGCCTCCCCTGCACGTCCACGACACCGGCGAGGGGCCCGTGCTGCTCTTCCTGCACGCGTTCCCGCTCGACGCCTCGATGTGGGACCACCAGGTCGCCGCCTTCTCGGGCCGGTACCGGTGCCTGCGTCCCGACGTCTACGGCTTCGGCGCCTCGCCCCCGCCGCCTACCGGGATGACGCTTGACGACGTCGCCGCCGCGGTGGTCGACGCGCTCGACTCGCGCGGCGTGGAGACGGCGACGGTGGTGGGGCAGTCGATGGGTGGCTACATCGCCTTCCCGCTGATGCGACGCCTGGCATCGCGTGTGGAGCGGCTGGTGCTCGCCGACACGCGGGCCTCGGCCGACACCGAGCAGGCGCGCGCCGACCGGCTGCGCATGGCCGAGCAGGTACGCACGGCGAACAGCGTCGCCGCGATCGTCGAGCCGATGACCGCGCGACTGCTCTCGCCGGAGAGCGCGGCGGAGTTCCACATCTCCGACCCGGTGCGCGGGCGCATCGGGCGCGCCACGCCGGCGGGAGTGGCGGCGGCGCAGGAGGCGATGGCGGCGCGGCCCGACTCGTCGGACCTGCTGCCGGCGATCAGCGTGCCGGTGCTGGTGTTGGTCGGCGCCCAAGACGCGATCGTGTCCCCGGCGGAGGCGGAGCGCATGGCCGCCGCGATTCCTGGGGCACGGTTCCAGGTGGTCGAGGGGGCCGGGCACCTGACCAGCCTGGAGCGCTGGGAGGCGTTCAACGCCGCCCTCGCGGCGTTTCTCGACTGACCCTGCTGCGGCTCCGGTCAGTGAGCCGCGAGCACTCCGAGCTCGGCGGGCACCGCGTTGGGCATCATGCAGAAGCCCTCGTAGTCGATCGGCTCGGTGATCGTCGGGCTCTCACCGCACACCGGGCACTGCGGGTCGCGCGGCACGCGGAACTCGCGGAACTTCATGTCCAGCGCGTCGATGTGGAGCAGGCGACCGGCCAGCGGCTCGCCCGCGCCGACGATCAGCTTGACCACCTCGGTGGCCTGGAGGACGCCGACGATGCCCGGCAGGACGCCGATGACGCCGGCCTCGGCGCAGCTCGGCGCCTCCTCGGGGGGCGGCGGCGCGGGGTAGCGGCAGCGGTAGCAGGGCGACTGGTGCGGCAGCACCGTCGTCACCTGGCCCTCGAAGCGGAAGATGCCGCCGTCGACAAGAGGCTTCTTGGTGAAGATGGCCACGTCGTTGGCCAGGTAGCGGGTGGGGAAGTTGTCGCAGCCGTTGACGATGATGTCGTACTGCTCGAAGATCTCCCGCGCGTTCTCGCTGTTCAGCATCTCGCGGTGCTCGACCACCTTGACGTCGGGGTTGAGCGCGTTGATCTGGATGCGCGCCGACTCGGTCTTGGCCATGCCCACCCGGTCCTGGGTGTGGATCACCTGGCGCTGCAGGTTGGACATGTCGACGGTGTCGAAGTCGAGCAGCCCGAGGGTGCCCACGCCCGCGGCGGCGAGGTACAGGGCGGCGGGGGCGCCCAGGCCACCGGCGCCGATGAGCAGGACGCGCGCCGCGAGCAGCTTCTGCTGCCCCTCCTCCCCGACCTCGGGGACGAGCAGGTGGCGCGAGTAGCGGATCTTCTGCTCGGGGGTGAGCAGCTTGGGGACGGTGAACTCGTAGCCCTTCTGCTTCCAGGCGCTGAAGCCGCCGGCCAGCGACTCGACGTTCTCGTAGCCCATCGAGCGCAGCGCCTGCCCGGCGAGCAGGGAGCGCACGCCGCCGGCGCAGTAGATGGTGATGGGGGTGGCCCGGTCGGGGACGCGGTCCTCGATCTGCAGCTCCAGGAAGCCCTTGCTGAGGTGCACCGCCCCGGTGATGTAGCCCTGGTCGACCTCGTCCTGCTCGCGCACGTCGAGGAGGACGTGGCCGTTGCTCCGGCCGCGGCGGTGGACGTCCTCGGCGGTCACTTCGGGGACCACCGCGCGGGCGGCGGCGAGCAGGTCGCGGGAGCTCTGGGCCATTCTGTGGATTGCTTCCTTTGGTGGGTGGACTGTCCAGTCTAGGGCGGCCCGGGTCGATCCGTCAAAACTGGATCGGAAAAGTCAACAATCCGTGGTACCCGCGCCACGCCACGGAGAAACGCGCTGCTCGCGGTGATCGGCGCTGAGCCGGAGGCGTCGCGGGAACCTGTCGAGCGCGTCAGGAAGCGCAAGGTTCGGTTGGGACTGTCGTTCACCAATGCAGGCGCTGGGACGCCGCCGGCCGGCCAAGGGGATGCCGGGAGCTCCCCGAGAGCCGCGTCGTCAACCAGGGAGGGTTGTGCCGCTTCACGGCGGCAGCTCGACGTGGTCCCGGCTGCGGCTCCCAGTGCCCACCGCGACGGTTCAGGTGCCGTTTCGATTTCTGTCAGTTCGGACAGCGAGGCCTGTCAGGCGCCGCAAACCCCCTGGGGCTCGGAGCACGAATGGGAGAATTCGCGTCGAGATGAGCCAGCGCATCGTCGCGTTCGAGCCGTCCCCCGAGTACCGCGCGGTGATCGACTGCCTGCTCGACGAGGACGACGGCTACCAGGTCACTGTCCACGAGACGTACGAGCAGATGGTCGCCGCCCTTCGCGACGAGGCCGCCGACCTGATCATCGTCAGCTTCGCCGACCTCGGCGACGGCGAGGCCGCGCTGAGCATGCTCCGCCAGGCGGTCGACACCCCGATCCTCGCCCTGGTGCAGGACGCCGAGGAGACCAAGGCGGCGCTGCGCTGGGGCGCCGATTACGACCTGCGCAAGCCCTTCGACCCCGAGGTCTTCAAGGTCGCCGTCGAGGCGGTGCTCCGCCGCGGCACGGGCACGCCGAGCACGCCGTCGTCCCTGCTGCCCAGCGCCGACCCGATCACGGTGCAGGACCTCAAGGTCTACCCCGACCGCCGCACCGTCGAGCGCGACGGCCGCCGCCAGGTGCTCAGCCAGACCGAGTGGCAGCTCTTCGCCTTCCTGCTTCGCGAGCCCGGCCGCACCTTCTCGCGCCGCGAGCTGGCCGCGGGCGCCTGGGGCCCCGGCTACGCGTCGCGCAGCGGCCAGGCCGAGTTGTACGTGTCGCGGGTGCGCCGCAAGGTGGAGCGCGACCCCCAGCGGCCGCGGATCATCGAGACGGTGCGCGGCGCCGGCTACCGGCTGCTGCTCGACTCCGAGGCGCACCGGGCGCTGGAGGCGATGTCGCCGGTGGAGAACGCCAGCTAGGTGTCCTCCGGGTGACGCCTGGCGGCTACGCTTGGCCGCCGTGAGCACCACTCTCGGCGCGCTGCTGGCCGCGGCCGGGCTGCCGCCGCCGCCCCCGGGTGCTGCCGCCGTGCCGGTCAGCGGTGTCGCCTACGACTCCCGGCGCGCGGTGCGCGGCTCGGTGTTCGTCGCCATCCCGGGCGAGCACACCGACGGGCATCGTCATGCTCTGGCCGCCGTCGAGGCGGGCGCGGTGGCGGTGCTGGCGCAGCGTGCGCCCGAGCCGCCGCTCCCTGACGGGACGCCGCTGGTGCTGGTTCCGGACACGCAGATGGCCCTGGCGCCGCTGGCCGCGGAGCTGTACGGCCATCCGTCGCGGCGGCTCACCGTCGCCGGTGTCACCGGGACCGACGGCAAGACGACCACGACGACGATGCTGCACGCGGCCTGGCGGGGCGCGGGCATCGCTGCCGGGAGCCTCACAACAGTGGACTTCCGGGTCCTGGGTCGCATCGAGGCCAACAAGACGCGGCAGACCACGCTGGAGTCCGCCGACCTGCAGGAGCGGCTGCGCGCGCTGGCCGACGAGGGGTGCACGCACGTCGCGCTGGAAACCTCGTCGCACGCGCTGGTGCTGCACCGTGTCGACGCCGTCGACTTCGCCTGCGCGGTGTTCACCAGGATCACCAGCGAGCACCTCGACTTCCACGGCACCCGCGACGCCTACCTCGCCGCCAAGGCGTCGCTGCTGACCCGCGCGGCGCAGCATCCCGACGGCCTTGCGGTGCTCGACCGCGACGACGAGTTCGCCTTCCCGGTGCTGCGCGCGATGCCCGTTGCGCGGCGGCTGAGCTACAGCGCCCGGGGCGCGGCGGACGCCGACCTGGTCGCCACTGGCGTGCGAGTTGATGCCGGTGGTGTCCATTTCTCGGCGCGCACGCCGTGGGGTTCCGCGGACGTGGACCTTCGCCTCGCGGGACGCTTCAACGTCGCCAACGCGCTGGCGGCGCTGGCCGCGGGATGCGCGACGGGCGCTTCGCTCTCCGGCGCGGTGGCCGGGTTGGCGGCGCTCGACCGGGTCAGCGGCCGCATGGAGCGGGTCGACCTCGGCCAGCCGTTCAGCGTGGTGATCGACTATGCGCACACCGCGGATGCGCTGCACACGGTGCTCACCGAGCTGCGCGCGGCGACCACCGGAAAGCTGTGGGCTGTGTTCGGTAGCGCCGGGCGGCGCGACGTGGGCAAGCGAGCGGCGATGGGGCGCGTCGCCGCCGAGCTGGCCGAGCGCGTCGTGGTCACCGACGAGGACCCGCGCGAGGAGGACTCGCGCGCCATCGTCGAGCAGATCGCCGCGGGCGCGCGCGACGCGACGCACCGTGACGGCGAGGAGCTGTTCCTCATCCCCGACCGCACCGCGGCGATACGCTTCGCCGTCGCCGGCGCGGCTCCGGGCGACACCGTGCTGCTCGCCGGCAAGGGCCACGAGAGCACCCTCATCCTGCGCGACGGACCTGTGCCCTGGGACGAGCGCGCGGTCGCCGAGCAGGCGGTGCGCGAGCGTCTGGCGCAGGCGGGTTCCATCTCGTAGCATCTGGGCCATGTCCGCATGGGAGAAGCGGGTCCGCAGCCTCAGCCTGCACGGCGTCGAGGCCAACATGGCCCTGGGCGCGCGCTACTTCCGCTTCGAGGTGCTCGCCCTGGAGGGCGGCAGCGATCCGGCGGAGATGCGGCTGCCGGGCGCGGTGCAGGTGCTGGAGGAGGTGAGCTCGCGCGGACGCTGCGTCATCGTGCTGCCCGACGAGCGGCGGGTGGCCCTGTACGCGGTGCACCCCGAGGAGGGCGCGCCCGAGGTGGTCTGGTACGAGCGCACCGAGCGGCTGCGCACGCCGCAGCGCTAGAGAGGCCTGCGCAGGGGGACGCCCGCGCGGCGGGGGTACTGATCGGGAGTCGCGTGCAGCTTGTCGATGAGCAGCACGTTGCCGGGCGCAGCCTGGGGTGTCCCGCCACCGAGCAGCTGCGCCGCGTGTGCGCTCTCGCCTGCGGCCGCGTGTGCGTCGCCGACCAGTGTTGCCACGCGACCACCGGCGCGCACCAGGGGCAGGGTGAACTCGCACATCACCGGGGGTGGCGCCAGGGCGCGCGAGACGGCAAGGTCGAACGCCTCACGCACCCCGTCACGGTGGGCAACGTCCTCGACGCGGGCGCAGAGCACGTCGACGTTGTCGAGCCGGAGCACGCCCGCCGCGTGGGTGAGGAAGGCCGCCTTGCGCTGGTCGGAGTCGAGCAGGGTGACGTGCAGGTCGGGCCGCAGGATCGCCATCGGTATCCCCGGCACGCCGCCGCCGGTGCCGACGTCGATGACGCGCGCACCCTGTGGCGGCTGGGCGGCGTCGACCAGCGCCAGGCTCTCGCCGATGTGCTTGTCCCACGCCTGCTCGGGGGGGATCGCGGTGAGGTTGATGCGCTGGTTCCAGCGTTGCAGCTCGTCGAGGTAGGCGCGCAGCCGGGGGTCGTCCATCGGCGTGCGACCGTACACCGCGAGCGCTCCAGGCCGGCCGCCGGAAATCGGAAGGCCCGCCGGCCGCGTCGCCATGCCATGATTCGAAGACCCGACTCAATGCCCGGACCCCAGGAGAGGAAGCATGAGCACGCCCGACCAGTGCCCTCGGTGCAGCAGCGCGACGCGACTGTCGGTCGTCTACTACGACGCCAACGGCCAGCCGCTGGGCGGGCACAGTCAGTGCACCGAGTGCGGTCCGCGGCATGCGGTCAAGCTGATCCCGCGCTCGGCGGAAGTGCGCAAGCAGCTCCTCTCCCGCAAGGCCTCCTGAGCGCTCCTCGCCGCCGGGGCTGAGGGACGCGCTGCAACACCGGTGGCGGACGGGTGTCAAAGACGGTACGCTCAGGCGCCGCACCGCATCACCAGGGAGGGTCCTCACGGACATGGGCACGGTACGAGACGACGTCGTCCCCGCTTTGGAGCGGCTGCCGCTCTTCGCGGGCTTCGACCGCAAGGAGCTGAAGAAGCTCGCCGAACGCTTCGACGAGCAGAGCTTCCTCCCCGAGCACGGCGTGCTCACCGAGGGGATGAGCGGGATGGAGTTCTTCATCATCCTGGACGGCACCGCCGAGGTGATCCACGACGGCGCGGTGATCGCCACCCTGCAGCCCGGCGACTTCTTCGGTGAGGTCGCGGTGCTCGACGGCGGACCGCGGACGGCGTCGGTGCGGGCGCTGGACCGGCTGCGCACGCTGGGGTTGCCCAACGGCTCCTTCAAGCAGCTCCTGCTCGACTACCCGCTGATGGCGGTCAACCTGCTGCCCCAGGTCATCCGCCGCTTCCGCGCCGTGATGACCACCGCCTCCGGCACCACCGCCTAGTTCTTCGGGACCTGATGCCGCCCTTCAAGCGCCGCGAACCCTCGTCCTCCTCGGCCGCGGACGCGGCGTCGTCCAAGCCCAAGTCGGCGTCGTCGCGCTCGCGCTCGTCGAAGGGAGCGGCCGGGGCGCCGTCGAAGCCCTCGCCGGCCACCGAGACGGCGACGCTGGAGCAGTGGGTGGCGCCGTCGACCTCGTCGTCGATCGACCAGGTCGAGGTTTCCTTGATTGACCTCGGGTGGGAGCCGGAGCGGGTCGGGCAGGCTCCGCTGGAGGCGACGTTGGCGGCGATCCAGGCGGTGGGGGTTGTGGAGCCGGTTCTGCTGCGGCCGCGCGCCGCGGGGCGGTTCGAGGTGGTCACCGGGCATCGCACCATGGCGGCGGCGCGGGCGGCGGGCATGGAGCGGGTGCCGTCCGTGGTCAAGGACCTCGATGATGTCGGCGCTCTCATGGCGCTGGTGTTCGACGGGTCTGCGTCGGGGCAGGTGACCGCGGCGGGTGCGGCCGAGCTGCGGCGGCGGCTGCGGGCTGCGGGGGCGGGGGAGGAGGACATCGAGGATGTGCTGGCGGCGGTGCCTGCGGCGGCTGAGACTGCGGCTGAGGTGGCCACTGCTGAGCCTGAGCTCGTACCGGTCGCCGAGCCGGAGCTGGTCCCCGTCGCCGAGCCGCTGATCGAAGCTGGGCCGGAATTGGTCGCCGAGCTGATTCAGGCCGCCGTGGAAGCCGCACCAACCGCGGAGCAACCCGTCCCGGCGGCCGGGGAGGACGTCGCTCCCGAGGCCGAAGCCGTCCCGGTTGCGGCGGACACCGCCATCCCCCAGGGCGAGCCGCTCCCAGCGGCCGAGGGCACCGTCCCCAAGGGAATTCTCGCGGCCGAGCCCGAGCCCGTTGCCGTGGAGATTGTCGCGGCCGAGCCCGAACCCCAACCCGTCGCGGAGGAGCTTGTCGCGGCTGAACCCGAGCCCGAGCCCGTCGCGGAGGAGGTCGTCGCGGCCGAGCCCGAGCCCGAACCCGTCGCCGAGGAGGTCGTCGCGGCCGCGCCGGAGCCCGAGCCCGCGCCCGCCCCGGAGCCCGAGCGCGAACCTGCCCTCGCTGCCACTGCGGCCCGCTCCTCCGACCCGGAGGGCGCCGATTCAGCGTGGGCCGGCCGCTGGCTGCCCATGCCCGCCGGCCGCCCCCGCCTGGCCCGCCTCAGCAGCGCCTTCGCCGACGCCCCCAAGATGCTCGGCATCCTCGCCACCGACCGCTTCACCGGCACCGCCGAGCTGGTCGGCCGCGACGGCCGCAAGGACACCGTCGCCTTCCTCGACGGCCGCATCCTGGCCACCTACGTCGAGCAGGGTCAGCGCCAGGTCGACGCCCCCCTGCGCCTGCCCAGCCCCGACCGCGGCCCCACGGTGGAGATCACCGTCCGCCCGCACCCGAGAGCGGTGAGCGTCGCCCTGGCGCTCGCCCTGCGCAGCCCGGCGCGGTTCACCGGCCTGCACGCCGCCTTCCTCCACCTCGACGGCCTGCTCGCCCTGCTCCGCCGCGAGGGGTCCGACGCCGCCTGCGTGGTCACCTCCTCCAAGGGCACCGGGGTCATCCTGCTCGACGCCGGGCAGCCCGTCGCCGCCTACGCCCGCCGCTGGGGCGACGAGCCCGGCGAGGAGGCCGAGACCACCGACGTGTCGGCGGTGCTGGACATGCTGGTCAGCGGCGACGGAGCCGTCGACGTGCACACCGGCGACGTCCCCGAGCCGCTCGAACTGGACGCCGTCATCGCCCGCGCCGTCCCCGGAGACTGAGGCCCACCAAGGCGAACACACGTTTTGGCCGAATACGACCCGAACGTGAGGATCGCGGCGCACACGGTTCGATGACGAGCGGATCACACGCTGGTCATGCCCAGTACAGGCGTGCGATAGTGCGCCTCCCATGTCCCCCCTCGGCGTGCGCACCGCACGCGGACGTGTCGCCGCGGCAGTCCTGACCAGCTTGCTGTTCGCCATCCCCGTGATCCCCGCGGCCGCCGCCGGTGATCCGGCGGGGCAGGTGGCGCAGGCGCAGCAGCAGCTTCGCGACGCGCAGCAGCAGGCCCAGCAGGCCGACAGCGCGCTCGGCGCGGCGCAGCAGAATCTCGCCGCGGCGCAGGCCAAGCTCAGCGACCTGGCCAGCCAGATCGCCGCCATCGACACGCAGATCGCCGGCGACGACGCCCAGGCCGCCCAGCTCGACGCCCAGGCGCAGCGGGACCGGGCGCAGCTCGCCAACATCCTCCGCGCCTCCTACGTGCGCGGCATGGACACGCCGCTGCTCTACGTGATCAGCGCGTCCGACCTCACCTCCGCATTGCAGCGCCAGGGCGACCTCGCCCACGTCTCCGACCGCAGCAAGCAGCTCATGGAGCAGATCGCCGGCGCGCGCAGCCTGGTGCAGAAGGCGCGTGACGACGCCACGGCGCAGCGCGCCCAGCTCGACACCGCGCAGCAGCAGGCCGCGGCCACCGCGGTGCTGGTCAGCATCGAGGCGCAGAAGCTGGCCGACGCGTCGTCGGCCGCGCACGGCACGGTGGCGCAGTCGCAGCAGCACCTGCAGGACGCGATCGCCGCCAAGAAGGCGGCCGACGCCGAGCAGGCGCGGCTCGAGGCCGAGCGGCAACGCCAGCAGCAGCAACAGCAGCAACAGCAGGCCCCGCATGCCCCCGGCGGCCCCGTCTTCCCGCCGGTCGCCGGCGTGCAGTTCACCGTCGACACCGACCTGACCCAGCCCTCCGGCGAGACGGCGGCGCGGCTCAACGGCTTCCTGCAAGGCACCGCGCTGGCCAACCTCGGCGACGCCTTGATGGCCGCCGAGCACAGCAACCGGGTGAGCGCCCGCTACCTGCTCGCCCACGCCATCGAGGAATCGGCGTTCGGCACCTCACGCATCGCCCAGGACAAGCACAACCTCTTCGGCTACGGCGCCGACGACGCCCATCCCTACCAGGACGCGTACACCTTCGCGTCCTTCGCCGCCTGCATCGACTTCGTCGCCCACATGGTGGCGCAGAACTACCTGTCGCCCTCGGGCGCCTACTACCACGGGCCGACGCTGCGCGGCATGAACGTCACCTACGCCAGCGACCCGAGCTGGGCCGACAACATCGCCAGGATCGCCCGCTCCTTCGCCTAGCCGCTAGGCGGTGGCGCGGGGCAGCACCTCGGTGACGACCTCGGAGAATTGGTCAAGGTCGTCCAGATCCCAGAGGCGCGCGTAGACGCGCTCTGCGCCCGCGTCGAGGTAGGCGCGCAGCTTCTCGGCGGCCTGCTCGTACACACCGACCACGCCGTGCGCCTCGATGCGGCCGCGCACCTCGTCGGGCGACGCGCCCGGCGTCCCGCTCCACACCGCCAGGCGCTCGAGGCGGCGGCGCAGCATGGCCTCGTCGCGGGCGACCAGCACGGTGCCCATCCACGACGTGTGCAGCGTCGCCGGGTCGCGTCCTGCCTCGCTGCACGCGCCGCGCGCCTTGGCGAAGGTCTCGGCGGCGCCCGCGGGGTCGGTCGACGTGGTGTTGTACTCGGCGGCGAAGCGGGCGGCGAGCTGGGTGCTGCGCCGGCCGCCGTGGCCGCCGACCAGCAGCGGCAGCGGGTCCTGCACCGGGCGGGGCAGGGCGACGGCGCTGTCGAGGCGGTAGTGCTGCCCGCTGTAGCTGACCGGCCGGCCGGTCCACAGCCGGGTCATCACCTCGACGGCCTCGTGGAGCCGGTCGGTGCGCTCGCGCAGCGGCGGGAAGGGGATGCCCAGGCTGGTGTGTTCGGCTTCGAACCACCCGGTGCCCACGCCGACCTCGAGGCGGCCGCCGCTCAGCTCGTCGACGGTGACGATCTCGCGGGCCAGCACCGCGGGGTGGCGGAAGGTCAGCGGGGTGACCAGGGTGCCGAGGCGGATGCGCGAGGTGTCGCGCGACAGAGCCGCCAGCGTGGTCCACGCCTCCAGGGCGGGCTGGGGCGGGCCGCCGATGGTGAGCAGGTGGTCGCTGCGGAAGGCGGCGTCGAAGCCGGCTTCCTCGGCGGCGCGAACCGCGCGCAGCATCTGCGCGTAGGTGCCGCCCTGTTGCGGCTCCAGCATGAGACGGATCAGGGGCGGCATGGATCAGCAGGCTAGCAAGCCGTCCCCGATTGCGTCAGGGACGGTGGACCGGAAGTCGACGGCGGCCGTTGCCGGCCGCCGCCGTCCCCCCAGTCACAGGACCGCGCAGCCCGTCTGGACGAGGTGCGGCGCCTTCCAAAGCCCTGTGGCCCCCCAGCCCCAGGGCGAGGACCGCGCTGATCCTTGCCCGACGAAGTGTGCGGTCCAACGGTTAAGTCGGATCGGGGGTCGAATCAAGGGAAGTACAGGAGCGGTAACGGCGGTGTCACGCGCAGCCCATCACCACCGAGTCGTGACAGCGACGCCGGTTTCGGCCTGCCTTGTCTAGATCTGCTCGGGCGCGGCGATGCCCAGCGTGGCCAGGGCGTCGGCCAGGGTGGCCCGGGTGGCCGCGACCAGGGCGCGGCGGAAGCGGCGCGTCTGCGGGTTCTGCTCTCGGACGATGGGAGGGGTGTGCTCGTAGAAGTCGCTCAGCGCCGAGGCGAGCTGGAAGGCGTAGGTGCAGAGCACCGGCGGCGACAGGCTCTGCGCGGCCTCGCCGAGGGCGTGGCGGTAGGTGTCGAGACGCAGCAGCAGGGCGCGCTCGGTGGGGTCGAGGTCGGTGCTGACGGTGGGCGGCAGGCCGTCGTCCTCGACCTTGCGCAGGATGCCGGCACTGCGCGCGTGGGCGTACTGCAGGTAGACGCCGGTGTCGCCGGTGGTGCGCAGCGCCTCGCCGAAGTCGAAGGCGATGATCTGGGTCAGCCCGAACTTCTGCAGGTAGTAGCGGACCGCGCCGGCGGCGAGCGAGCGCGCGGCCTCGCCGGTCTTGGCCTTGTCGCGGACGCGTTCGACGGCGGCGTCGAGCAGATCGTCGGCGCGCACCTCGATGCCCTTGCGGCCGCTCAGCGCCACCATGGTGCGGCCCTCCTCGACGTCGAGCCCCATCTCCTGGGCGGCGCGCAGCGACAGCGCGACGACCTCGTAGGCGAGGTGGATCGAGCACTCGGCCTGCTCGTGGAAGCCGAGCCGGTGCACCGCCTGCTTGACCACCTGCTGCGGGTACTGCTGGCGCGCGTCGACGACGTTGACCACGCGCTGCGCGTGGCCGAAGCCGCCGCCGTCGAGGTCGGCATGGTCTGCGTTGCTGGTCGTGGTTGCCGGCGAGTCGGGGCGCTGCGGGTCCCAGCGGGTGTAGTGGAAGTCGAGGCCGAGCAGGCCGAACTTCCAGAGCTGGTAGGCGATGTCCTTGGCGGTGTAGGTGGCGACGCCGTCGGACTTGACCAGGATCTTGGCGTCCGCGTCCTCGCCGGCCTCGGCGTCCGCGTCGCCCTCGCCGTCGTCCCAGGGCATCACCCAGCAACCGGCGTTCTTGCCCTCGGTGACCAGGACGATGACGCCGCGCTCGCGCAGCATCTCGAACGCCCTGCGCCAGAAGCCGAGCTCGAGGATGTCGGACTCCCAGGTGAGCAGGTCGTAGCCGATGTCGAAGCGCGCCATGGTGTCGAGGTGCGCGTGCACGATGCGGCGGGCCAGGTCCTTGGCGAACTGCGCGGTGTCGTTGTCGCGGTCCTCGATGTGGCGCAGCGTCTCGCGGCGCTTGTCGAGCAGCGAGGGGTCCTGGTCGTAGCGGCGCACCACCTCGACGTAGACGCGCGAGCAGAACTGGTCGTACGGCTCGTTCTCGCGCGGCTGCATGCCCAGCTCGCGCAGGCCGACGATGACGTCGGCGACCTGCACGCCGGTGTCGTCGATGTAGTTGTTGACCTCGACGGTCTGGCCGGTGCGACGCAGGATGCGCGACACCGAGTCGCCGAGGCAGGCGTTGCGCAGGTGGCCGACGTGCGCGGCCTTGTTGGTGTTGATGTTGGTGTGCTCGACCAGGGTCTTGCCGGTCGGCGGCGTGGCGTCGCCGGGCAGCGGCACGGGGTGTGCGGGGTCGAGCTCGAGTGCGTCCGCGATCACCGCGGGCGCCCACGTGGTGTCCTCGAGCCGCGCGTTGACGTAGCCGGGCGGGCTCACCGTCCATTCGCGGACGTGCTCGACGGGCATGGTGTCGAGCCGCGCGCGCAGCTCCTCGGCGATCTGCATCGGCGCCCGCCGCAGCACCCGCGCAGCGCGCAGCGGGGCGGGCGTCGACCAGTCACCGAACTCGGGGCGTCCCGACGGCTCGACCACCGCCTCCACGTCCGCCCCCAGTGCGTCCAGCGCGGCGCGGACGGCGCGGGCGATCTGGGTCTGGACGTCGGGCATGCGGGCAAGCGTAGCGGCTGACCGCGGCAAGGCGCCGTACGGCTGGGGTCTGAACCAGCGGCGCTTGCGCTTGACCTTGCCGTCGGCGTCGCTACACTGGCATGTGTAAGTGAGCGCAACCAAGTATCCGGCCCTCGTCGCCCGAGTGCAGGCGTGCCGGGCGTGTCCGCGCATGGAGGGCAGGCGGCGAATCCTGGGACAGGCGAACGGGAGTCTGCGGCCGATCGTGATGCTGGTCGGAACGGCGCCGGGCCGCCACGGGGCGGAGCGGACGGGGGTGCCGTTCAGTGGCGACCGGAGTGGCGAGGCGCTCGACGTGCTGCTGGCACGCGCCGGGCTCACCCGCGCGAAGGTCTTCATCACCAATGCGGTGCTCTGCAATCCCCAGGATCCGCGGGGACGCAACGACGAGCCCACGGCGGCTGAGCTGCAAGCCTGCCGGGAGCATCTGCGCGCCACCATCGAGGTCGTCGCGCCGCCGCTGGTGATCGCCCTCGGGCGCACGGCGTACGCGGCATTGGGCAAGCTGGCCAACGCACCGTCGTGGAACCAAGCGCTGGGCACCGCGCATCCGTGGAACGGGAGGAGGCTGGCGGCCACGTACCACCCTGGCCCGCGCGTCTGGAACCAGCCGTCCCGCCGCGCCGCGCTGCTCGCCCAGTGGGACGCACTGCTCAGCGAACCGTGAAGCTCCACGTCGAATCGTAGGCGGCGCCGTCCACGACCGCGACGATGTGCGCCGTGTACCGCGCGCCTGCGGCAAGCGGCGCGGCAGGCAACAGGAACGCCGAGTTCTCCGTCTCCGCCGAGGGCGACTGCACCGCCACAAGAGCGACGGCAGCACCGCCAGGGCCGGTCAGCGAGAACGACGTCATGTGCACCGCGCTGCGCCGGTCGAAGGTGACCGTCACCGGGTAGCCCGTGACCCGCGACGCGCCCGCGGGCACCGGGTCGGGCAGCTCGTTGTCGAAGAAGCTGGCAGGAACTCCGGTCTGCCCGGCGGCCGGGTAGCGCACCGGCGCCGCGGGCGAGGGGGTGAGCCCGCTGAAGCCGAACTCCATGTCCTCGATGGGCAGCGACAGCATCGACGCGTCGGCGAAGCCGATCACCTTCAGGTCGGGCCGCAGGATCGGGAAGCGGTGGTACACGCTGTCCACCCAGTCGGACACCGCACCCTCCGGCGAGCCGCGATGGGTGATGTCCTCGCCGACCGGACCGTCGCGCCAGCCGAAGGCGTTGTCGCGGTCGTACACACCGGCGCCCACGAACCCCGGCGTCCCCGGCGTCTCGCCGTGGATGCCCAGTCCCTTCTGCGACGCCCTCGCCTGGTTGAACAGCCAGTAGAAGCTGTGCGCCGCCGCGGCGCCCGTGAGCCGGTCGTCGAGCTGCACGGCCGGCAGACCCGCGGCCTTCCGCGCCGCATTCACCGCCGCCAGCGCGCGCAACGCATGCGCCGCCTCGACCGCGTCCACGTCGGGTGCGGCAACCACGCGTCGCGACGGCTGCACGTCCGACGCGGGCGACACGGCGGAGGCGATCAGTGCCAACCCCCTTGCCTCGTCACGCCACACGTCGCGCGCGATGTACAGGAGGTACGCCGCCCCCGCCTGGTCGGACGGATCGACTCGCAGCGCGTCGACAAGCGAGGCCGCCGCCGCCTCCGCATCGCCGTCCTTGGCCATGGACACCTGCGCCAGCCCGTGCAGCACCTGCACATCGCGCGGCGCCAGCGTCGCCGCCCGCCGGTAGGCGACGGCCGCGTCGTCGTAGTCCGCGGCCAGCAGCGCCGAGCCGCCGAGGCTGAGCAGCAGCCCCACGTCGTCGCCCCGCAGCGCCAGCGCCTTCTCGAACTGAGCGTGCGCCTTGGCAACGTCCGCGTCGTCGAACAGCGCCCCCGCCAGCTCGACGACCCGCTCCGCCCAGTCCGGCTGTTCGCGCTCCGCCGCGGAGAGCGCGTCGACCTGCCCGAGCGTGTTGCCCTGGTCGTGCGCCAGGTTGGCCGCCTCGCGGTGCACCTCGGCGCGAAGGTAGGCGCTGCTCGACGCCCCAACCAGGCGCGACGCCGCGTCCAGAGCGACCTTCGACCCGCCCATGTCGCCGCTGTCGGCCAGCGCCTCGGAGAGGAAGAGCTGGGCCAGCGCGTCGTCCGGCGCCAGCGACACCGCCCGACGCCCCGCCGGCACCGCCTCGGCCACCGAGCCGTTCCAGTCGAGCGCCCGGCAGAGCACTGCCTGGGCCCGGCCGTCGGAGGGCGCCAGCCCAGCCCCCGTCCGCGCCTCACCCAGCGCCCGCACCAGGTCGCCCGAGTAGGCGAGGAACAGCGCGTGCGCCGCGTGCGCCTGCGCGTCGCCCGGCCGCTGCGACAGCACCGCCAGGTATCCCTGCTCCGCCTTCTCGTACTGGTTGGAGAACACCAGCGCGTCGATCGCCGCCAGCGACAGCGGCTGCGACGACGACTGCGCAGTCCCAGACGGCACCACCGCCGAGAACCCCTGGTCCCGCTGCGCCACCACCGCGGGCGCCGACGCCGACAGCGACACCAGCACCACCGCCAGCACGGCGATCACCAGCAGGCGTGGCAGCAGCGAGGCGGAGACACGGCGCGGCACAGCGCCGCTCACTCTGTCACAGCCACAGCCGAATCCTGCGGAGGAAAACGATCCCCGGTGGCGCCGTCGCGGCGGCTCGGCAGGGGGGAGCCGCGACACCCGCTCCGTGTGGGGGACGGCGCCGCCCGGGGACCTGGAAGGGAGGGAACCGACGCGAAGCCTACGACCGCCTGCTTAACGACAGCGTGAACTTCGCCGGGCCCCGCTCAGCGCCCCGCGATGATGCCGCTGGTCCGGGTCACGGCGATGCCGTGCGCCTCCATCCCCGCGATCACCCGGTTGATGCCGATCGAGTCGGTGGCCATGTGCCCGGTGATCAGCAGGTTCTTCCCCGCCGGGGCCTCGGCGCGCAGCCGCTGCAGGTCCTCCTCGGCGATGTGCATGGCCAGCACCGTGTCGACGCCCGCGCCGTAGTACTCGCGAAAGACGGGGTAGCCGCCGTTGGTCCCCCCGGCCATGGCCACCACCCACCGCCCCAGCGGGGCCGAGGGGTCGCCGATCCAGGCCTCGGGACGGGTCAGCGCCGCCTCCATCTCGGGGAACTCGCCGAGCCACTCGATGACGTCGCCGACGCGGGTCTGCCCATCGGCGCGCGCGGACAGCATGTCGACGATCTCCTGCCGCCCGATGATGTCGCAGGCCAGGTGCACGTTGCACAGGGGCATGCCGATCAGCCGCGCGGTGTCGACGATGCGGTTGTAGTTGCCCATGTGGTCGTTGCGGTGGATGCGGTCGAGCCGCGAGGCCACCGCCGCCTCGGCCACCGAGCGGTCGATGCCCTCGGCGACCATCATCTCGACCTGCCGGTGCACCACCTTGGCGAAGTCCATGCGGGCGTGCTCGCCGACCGGGTGGTGGGCGATCACCGCGTCGTACCCCTCGCGCTGCGCCCAGAGCAGCTCGGTGCCGTCCACGTCGACGCCGAAGAGCACGCGCTGCACGTCGGCGGACGCTTCGACGTAGACCTGCGAGTCGGCGGGGACCTCGTCGCAGCCGGCGAAACGGGCGGACCAGCTGAGGATGTCGGCGAGCTTCATGTCAGCCCGCCAATCTACAGCGGCGCGCGCAGCCTGTGATGGGACCGGGCCCCGCTGACGTGCGCCTTCACCGTGGCCGCCACGGGCCGCCCGCCCCAGTTGCGGGCGATCACCGCGACCCACCACGCCGCGGCGCCGAGGGCGATGCCCACCACCGCGTCGGCGACGTAGTGCTCACCGAGGTAGAGCACGCCGAACGACAGGGTCAGCGGGTAGAGCATCCACAGCCAGGACGACCAGCGATGCCCGCGCACCGCCACGATGGTGCAGGCGATCACCATGGGCACGGCGACGTGCAGCGAGGGCATCGCCGCGTTGGGCTCGGGATCGGCGCCGGCGTAGAAGTGGCCGAAGCCGCCGATCGACTGCAGGGTGTCGACCACCATGCGCTGCACGTGGGGGAGCAGGCCCTCGCGCGCGGCCAGCCAAGGCGGCATCTCGGGGAAGATCAGGTAGACGATGAAGCCGATCGCCATCACCAGCACGTAGGCGGTGACGAAGGTCGAGAACCACTCGCGGTGGCGCCACCACAGCCACAGCCCGGCGACCAGCGGGGCGGCGAAGTGGAACAGGTACTCGGCCACCAGGGCGACCGAGAAGACGTGCTGGAAGGTGCCGTGGCCGAGGCGGTCCTGCAGCCAGGTGGTGGCCACCACGCCGCCCAGGATGGTCTTCTCGAAGACGATCGGGCCCGCCGAGTGCACCGCGCCGGCGATCTGGGCGCCGACCCCGGTGAGGTCCTCGAACATCACGGCGACGAACAGGAAGGGCAGCCAGTCCCACACGAAGGGGCGCGCCTTGCCGACGACGGCGAAGAGCACCAGCCCGATGAGGATGGCGTGCTCGCTGGTGATGCCCACCGCGTGGCTGGCCATCAGGGCGATGGAGAGCACCGCGTAGGCGGCCATGGCGCCGTACACGAGGGGGCGCTGCCTGAAGGCGTGGACGCTGCGGCGCTCGACGGGCGCCGCGATGGCCGCGTTGACGCTGAGCGCGGCGCTGCGCACCTTCTGTCCGGTGGCGTGCAGACGGTGCCGGGTGCGGCGCTGCAGCCTGATGGCAGCCCGGCTCGACCGGGCGAGCTGCCGGCGGCCGGGCTCAGCGACGGGGCGGAGCGCCCGGCCGGCCAGGGCCTGGGTGCGAACCGGGGCGCGCAGAGGCATCCGCTGCCGTCGCTCGCGCCGACGATGCGGACCCGGGGACTGCATCCTCCTGCCTCCTACGCCTGTGCCGGTTCGCCACACGGTGGGCGCGGAGGGGACGGATCACCCCACCCCCCGCTCGAAACGTGCTTCAACAACCATAGTGCATCCCGGCGCGGAATGGAGCAGATTCCTAGGATTGAACCGACCTGAAACCTCGCCCGTATCCACTGGTGCACATGACCGCCCTCGAAGCCGCCAACGCCGAGATCCGCCGAAGAGCCCAGCACGAGCAGCGCCGCCGCGAGCAGCGCCGCCAGGCCCAGCTCCCGGTGCGGACCATCGACGCGCTGATCGCCGAGCTGGAGGAGCTCCACCTCCGCGGCCGCAAGCGCGTCCCCGAGGACTTCGACCACCGCCTCGAGGCCCTCAACGCCACCCTCCCCGAGGACTGCCGCAGCGAGGAGCTGCGCAGCAAGATCACCATCGTCCACCTCATGGACCGGCTCTACGGGATCCAGGATTGCCTCTTCCGCCGCCAGCCCGGGCGGGTCCAGGCCGGTGACGGTTCGGAAGACGAGGATCACGAACTCCCGCAGGCGTCGTAGGCTACGGGGCAGGTGAGCCCCGTCCAGAGTCCCGTCCTTGCCGCGATCCTCACTGTGAGCGACGCCGGCGCGCGTGGCGAGCGTGACGACGCCAGCGGCGACCTCATCGCCGTCCGGCTGGCCGAGTTGCCCGCCACCGTGGTGTCGCGCGCCGTGGTTCCCGACGAGCGGCTCCCCATCACCGACTTCGTGCTCGCCGCCGCGATCGAGGCCGAGCTGCTGGTGATCACCGGCGGCACCGGCCTGGCCCCGCGCGACGTCACCCCCCAGGCGCTGCTGCCACTGCTCGACTACGAGGTCCCCGGCATGGCCGAGGCGATGCGCCTGCGGGGCCTCGATTCGACGCCGCATGCGATGCTGTCGCGGCAGGTCGCAGGCGTGCGCGGTCGCTGCCTGGTGCTCGCCCTGCCGGGGAGTCCCCGGGGGGTTGGCGACTGCCTTGACGCCGTCTGGCCGGCACTTCCCCACGGCCTGCGGCTGCTGCGAGGGGAGAACGACCCGCATGGGAGGACCGGGTAGCCGATGCGCCGCTTCACCGTCGCCGGACTCGTGCCCTGTGACCCGATCGACCTCGCCGACCGCCTGCTCGACGCCTCCGCCGCGCCCGTGATCTGGCCGCAGATCCGCGCCTCGGCCGCGCCCGACGTGCCGGGCTGGCTGGAGTGCGCGGTCAGCGACGACGAGGAGACGGCCCCCGGGGCCACCGCGCTGCGGGTCCAGCTTCGCCGCTCGGCGCCGATGGAGGTGCAGGAGCGGACCGAGGGCGGCTCTACCGTGCACCGCTTCCTGCCCGCCACTGGCGGCTGCCTGTGGACGGTGGAGAGCCACGCCCGGCCGCTGCCCCGCGAGTCGTGGTCGCGCTTCGTGCGCCGGCGCAAGCGCGACCAGGCGCGCGCCATGGCGCTGGTCGACACCGCGGCCAGCTACTTCGCCTCGCTGCGTCCCTAGAGGGGGCGGTCCTCGGGGCGGCTGACCGGGCCGGACTTCCCCCCGCTCTTGCTGAGCAGGCCGATCCCCTCGACGGTCATCCAGCGGTCGCTCGCCTTGGCCATGTCGATCACCGTCAGCGCCGCGATGGTCACGGCGGTCAGCGCCTCCATCTCGACGCCGGTCTGCGCGGTGCATCGTGCCGTCGCCTTGATGCGCACGCCGGGCAGGCCGCCATCGAGCTGCAGGTCGACGTCGACGGAGGTGAGCGGCAGAGGGTGGCAGAGCGGGATCAGCTCGGGGGTGCGCTTGGCGGCCATGATGCCGGCGATGCGGGCGACGCCGAGGACGTCGCCCTTGGCGGCGTTGCCACTGGAGATCAGGTCAAAGGTGGCACGATCACAGCGGACGCTGGCGGCGGCGGTGGCGACGCGCTCGGTCTGCGGCTTGGCCGACACGTCGACCATGTGCGCGACGCCGCTGCCGTCGATGTGGGTGAGGCGCTGCTCGGTCACGACGTGACCGATTCTGCGCCTCTAACCGACAGCGGTGACCGGGGTCTCCTCGGAGAGGAAGCTGCGGATCACCGCCCCCAGCCCGATCAGGCTGAACGGCTTGTTGATGAAGCGGTTGGCACCCGCGGCGCGCCCGCTCTCGACGTCGTCGGTGCGCGACAGGGCGGTGAACAGCACCACCGGGATGTGCCGCGTCTCGGGGTTGCTCTTGATCCGGCGGCAGGCCTCCAGGCCGTCGATGCCGGGCATCATCACGTCGAGGATGACCAGGTCGGGGCGCTGCACCTCGAGGTGCTGCAGGCCCTCCTCACCGTTGGGCGCGGTGTCGACGTCGTAGCCCTCGATGCTCAGGTACATCGAGACGACGTGGAGGAGGCGGGGGTCGTCGTCGACCACGAGGATTCGGCGGCTCACAAGGGCCGAGTATAGGAGGCGCCCTTCGAGCGCAGCCGGGAGGCACACGGGCTCGTGACCCAACTGTTGCCCTGCCTGCTCAGCCGCAGGCGGCGGGGTCCTCGGCGCCGCCCGGACGGTGGAAGCCGAGCCGCACCACGCCGCCGCCGACGCGCACGCATTCCAGCGCGCTGCGGGCCAGGCTGAGCACGGGGCTGGCGCTGAGCAGGTCCTGCAGGTTGAAGGCCTGCTGGACGTGGTCCTGGAGCGCCTGGGTGACCTGCCCGGGCAGGCCCAGGTTGCCGACCTGGGTGGCCTGGAAGGTGCCGCTGACCCGGGGGCCGTTGGCGTCGGCCGTCCGGGCGAGGGCCAGCTTGGCCACCGCGACGATGGTGAAGGGGCCGACCGGGGTGTGCGCGTCGATCACCACCAGCGTGTCGCGGACGCGGATCTCGGGGCTCTGGAAGCGGCTGGGGTCGGGGTTGTTCTCGCGCACCAGCACGGTGAGGTCGTGCTCGCTGAGGTCGACGTAACCGTGCTCCCCGGCGGCGAGCTGGGTGACCAGCATGCTGCCGAGGCGAACGGCGATGGCCGTCTGGGTGGCGCCGTCGTCGGCGCCGCCGGGGGCGGGGCCGAGGTCGGGGCTGGCCAGCGCCTGGGTGGCCAGGACGATCAGGGCGACGAGCAGGATGGCGACGCCGCCGAGCAGGCAGCCGCAGCCCCGGCTCAGGCGGCGGCGCCGGGCCGCGACGGGAGCCTCGACCGGGGCCCCGGTCACCGCGCTAGCGGAGCCGCCAGAACAGGTAGCCGGCGCCGCCGCCCAGCCCGAGCAGGACCACCATCGCGACCACCACCAGGCTCACCCCACCGCCACCGCTCGGCCCGGCCGCCGCCGTGTTGGACGTCGAGGCGCTGGTGGTGGGAGACGTTGTGGCGCTGGGCGTGGCGCCGCCGGTGTCGGGGGCGGTCGGCGTGGGGCTGGAGGTGTCGGTGGGAGTGGGGCCGGGGGTCGGCGTCGCGGTGGGGCCGAGCGACGGCGTGGTGCTCGGGCTGGGCACGCTGAGGTTGATCGGCGTCGGGGTGGGGGTGGGGCTGTCGGTCGGGCCGGGGCTGGCGCTCGCCGACGAGGGCAGGCACGGCGTGGCCAGGGGCTTGGGCGAGCAGGTCGGCCTCAGCTCGTTCGGCTGTGCGGCGGAGACCGGCAATGGGAACGAGGCGCTGCGCGTGCCCGCGGCCAGCAGCGCCACCACCAGCAGCACCAGCCCAAGGCACGCGGCTCCGCCGAGGCGCCTCACGCGGCCACCTCGCCGACCTGCTCGGCGGGCGCCACCTGGGCGACCGGCGCCGGGTTGAGCAGCAGCGTCGACTGCGTGGCCGCCGCCACCGCCTCGGGGCTCCAGGCCAGCGGCTGCTGGGCATTGCGCAGCCAGTCGGCGGTCATGTCGCGGTAGTTGCGCGAGCCGGGGTGGCCGGACTGGCCGGGGAAGTGGATGCCGGTGCAGGCGTCCCAGTTGCCCACGTCGATGATCTGCCGCCACGACGGCGACCAGCCGCGGGTGCGGTAGGGCTGGCCGCTGATGTACGCGGTCTGCATCACCGTGTCGGTGTCGCCGCCCACCTCGATGCTGCCCGCGTTGAAGAGCAGGTTGAGCGGCTTCTTGCGGCCGAGGACGTGCTCGATGGGCAGCGAGTGCAGCCGTCCCCAGCGCCACTTGCGCGGCCGTCCCACGCTGCGGCGCAGGTCGGCGACCGCGTCCTCCATGGCGTGGCGGGCCACGTCCTGCCAGGTCATGCCGCCGGGGAACCACGAGGTGTCACCCGCGCGCCAGCGCTTCAGCAGGTGGGGCGTGACAGCGCCGACCAGGTTGCCCGCGACACCGAACACCGGGTGCGGCATCTCGCCGGCGGCGAGCTTCCAGTGCTCACCGCACATCGGCTCCAGCGCGTGCTGGGTGAGCCGGCGCATGAAGGCCTCGTACACGCACGCCTCGGCGGACTCGGGGTCGAGCACGCCGTCCCACCGCGCCAGGTTGGCGCGCGCCTCCTCGGCGAGCGGGTCCTCGCAGGTCACGTCGCGGAGCAGCTCGGCGACCTCGCGCGCCGGGGGGCAGGTGATGTCCAGCTGCGTTTTGGCCATGTCTGACATCTTCAAGCCGGTGCGGCCGGCGAGCAGCTCGCGGATGCGCAGGGCGCGGTAGCCGTTCATGTAGTCGTCGCCGATGTGGTGGGGGAAGTCGGGGCCGACGATGCGGTTGTTGGCGGTGATCACGAAGTGCTCGGGGGGGTCGAGCGCCTGGGGCACGTCGTCGATGCCCAGCACACCCTTCCACAACGCATCCCCGGTCCATCCGGGTACGGGCAGGCCGCTGGGCGGGCGGCGGCGCACCGGGACATAGCCGGTGAGGAAGTAGCCGATGTGGCCGTCGACGTCGGCGTAGACGGCGTTCTGCGACGGGCCGTCGAGGTTGGCCAGGGCGCTCTTGAAGCTGCGCCAGTCGGTGACGCGCTGCATGTCGAGGATGGCCTCGGCGGCGCGGCCGGGCTTCAACGCGGTCCACTGCAGCGCGAGGCCGCGCCAGACGCCCGCGGCCCTGTCCTCGTAGCGGTCGACGAGCGGGCCGTGGCGGGTGACCACGACCTCCTCGACCACCTCCTCGGGACGGCCCTTGACCTTGATGCGCTCGTGGCGCACCACCGAGTCGGCCATGCCGGATTCGGTGCGGAAGCGCTTGCCGTCGCGGCCGGAGAGCTCCTCGATGACCAGGTCCTGCACGTCGGCGAAGGAGTTGGTGTAGCCCCAGGCGGCGCGGCGGTTGTGGCCGATCAGCGGGAAGGGCAGCCCGGCGAGGGTGACACCGGTGGTCTCGAAGTCGTCGCCCGCGGTGACGTGCGCCTGGTACCAGATCGACGGCGCGCTGGGCGGCAGGTGGGGGTCGTTGCAGAGCATGGGGCGGCCGCTGGCGGTGAGCGTGCCGTCGAGCACCCAGTTGTTGCTGGCCGCGCCCGCGGTGCCCGCGGGGATCCAGCGCGCGGCTTCGCGGAACAGCTCGACGGCGTCGCCACCGTTGGCCGCGGCGGCGCGCGCCGTCTCGCCGAGGATGGTCGGGTTGGTGTCGGGGTAGGCGAAGTCGAGCTGGGCCGCCTTCTCCGGGCCGAGGCGGCGGAGCAGCTCGAAGCGGCGCAGCTCGTTGTCCATGTTCAGCGCCAGGCCGAGGTTGAGCAGCTTGCCCATGAGCAGAGAGTGGGCCGGCTTCCACGGCTCGGGCCGGATGCGCAGCAGGGTCATCTCCAGCGGCAGCGGGCGGCCCGACTGCCACACCGCGTTGACGCCGCGCGCATAGGCCTCCAGCATGCGGCGCGGCTCCTCACCGAGCAGGGCGACCTCCTCCTCGGCGACCCGGGCCAGGCCGAGGCGGCGCATGAAGCGGTCGGCGGGCAGGCCCTCCTCGCCCGCGAACTCGGCCACCCGCCCGGCGGCGACGCGGCGGTTGAACTCGAGCTGCCAGCCGCGGTCCTGGGCGTGCAGCCAGCCCATGGCGAAGGCGGCATCCTCCATCGAGTGCGCCTGCACGTGGGGCACGCCGCGGCGGTCG
This sequence comes from Candidatus Angelobacter sp., assembly GCA_035569495.1. GTDB lineage: Bacteria > Chloroflexota > Dormibacteria > Aeolococcales > Aeolococcaceae > DASRDZ01. The sequence continues at coordinate 485,511 of DATMMX010000011.1, forward strand.
CGGTGGATCGCCACCGGCGCCTCGACGGACACCACCACGCTGCCGCTCACCAGGGGCAGCGGGCGACGCAGCAGCAGCCACCACAGCGCGGCGGCCACCACCAGCACCACCAGGACGACGATGCCCGCGATCACTTGCACCTCTCCCATGCTCCCAGCGCCCGCCGTCGCGGCGTGCGTCCCGGCGACTCTATGCGACCCATGGGCGGAAGGTACACTCCGCCGGAGCTCATGGCGCAGCGCACCCCCCTGTACGACCGACACGTCGCCCTCGGCGCCAGCATGGTCGACTTCGCCGGCTACGAGATGCCGATTCAGTATTCGAGCATGCGCGACGAGCACACCGCGGTGCGGCAGCGCGCGGGCATCTTCGACCTGTCGCACATGGGCGAGGTGCGCATCGGCGGCGCCGAGCCGGTCGCCGCCGTGCAGCGCCTGGTGACCAACGACCTCGACCGCATCGGCGAGGGACACGCGCAGTACACCGGGATGTGCCGCGACGACGGCGGGATCATCGACGACCTCATCGTCTACCGCGGTGTGGACGAGTGCTACATCGTGGTCAACGCGTCGCGACGCTCGGTCGATGTGGCGTGGATGCGCGCGCATCTGCGCGACGGGGCGACGCTCGAGGACACGTCGGACGCGACGGCGCTGATCGCGGTGCAGGGACCGCTGGCGGTGTCGGTGGTGGCGCCGCTGGTGTCGGGCGTCGACGTCGCTGCGCTGCGTCCGTTCTCGTTCGCCTGGGGCGCGTCGCTTGCGGGCGTCGGCGGCGTTGTCGTGTCGCGCACGGGATACACCGGTGAGGACGGCGTCGAGCTGTACGTGGACGCCGCCGGTGCGCCCGCCGTGTGGGATGCGCTGATGGAGGCGGGGCGTTCGGTCTCCATGCTGCCCTGCGGTCTGGGCGCACGCGACACGCTTCGCCTCGAAGCCGGACTGCGGCTGTATGGGCAGGACATGGACGAAACCGTCGACCCGTTCTCTGCGGGGCTGGGCTGGGTGGTGCGGCTCGACAAGCCCGGCGGCTTCGCCGGCTCAGATGCGTTGCGGCACATCAAGGAAACCGGTGCGCCTCGGCGCTTTGTCGGGCTGCGCATGGGCGGTCGCGCCATCGCGCGGCACGGCATGCCGGTCTTCAGCGGCGACGCGCAGGTCGGCGAGGTGACCAGCGGCACCTTCAGCTTCACCCTGGGTTGCGGCATCGCCACCGCGTCGTTGCGCAGCGACGTCGAGGCGGACGCGCCGCTGCAGGTTGAGATTCGCGGCACGCGCGCTGACGCCGAGCGGGTGCCGCTTCCGTTCTACAAGCGTCCGTCCACGGAGAGGAGCGAACCAGCATGGCCGACCTGACCGGATACCGCTTCACCGCGTCGCACGAGTGGGTCGACGGCGGTTCGCGCGTCGGCATCACCGACTATGCGCAGCAGCAGCTCGGTGACGTCATCTTTCTGGAGCTGCCCGAGGTGGGCCGCACGTTGAGCGCGGGCGAGCGCTTCGGGGTCATCGAGTCGGTGAAGGCCGCCAGCGACCTGTACGCGCCGGTCGGCGGCCGCGTCGTCGAGGTCAACGACAAGCTCGTCGACGCGCCGGAAAAGGTCAACAGTGACCCATACGGCGAGGGCTGGCTGATGCGCCTCGAAGACGTGGACGAGACCGGCGCCGAGCTGGTCGAGCTGGACGCCTACGACGCGCTGACGGCGGGCCACTGAGCCGCCCTGGCGCGGTCCGGCGGCGGAGTCGGGCAGACTTGCGGACGTGAGCTTCGACCCCCACGCCGACGCCGAGCACCTGCGCGAGACCCTGGTGTCGCGCCGGGCGATCTTCGCGGGGCGCCTGTTGCACGTCTACCAAGACGAGGTGCGGCTGCCCGACGGGCGGCCGGCCGGGCGCGAGATCGTCCAGCACCGCGGGGCCGTGGCCATCGTGCCGGTGGCGCCCGACGGGCGGGTGGTGCTGGTGCGGCAGTGGCGCCACGCGGTGGAGCGGGCGCTGTGGGAGATTCCGGCGGGGACGCGCGACGAGGGCGAGGAGCCGTTTGCGACGGCGCGGCGCGAGCTGGCGGAGGAGACGGGCTATACGGCGGCGTCGTGGCGCTCCTTGGGCGAGGCGTGCGTGGCGCCGGGGTATTCCAGCGAGCTGCTGTGGTTCTACCTGGCCGAGTCGCTGACCTCGGGCGAGACCTCGACCGATCCGGACGAGAAGCTCGACGTGCGGCTGTTCGAGCCGTCCGAGGTGGCCCAGCTGCTGTCCTCGGGCGCCACCGACATGAAGACCGTTGCCGGGCTGGCCCTGGCCGGGCGGCTCCCGGCCCTCGACGGAGTGGCGCTGTGAGCGACCCGGACGAGCTGACCGCCACGGCGCCGAACCCGCCGCTGGGCAACGCCGACGACTACGTCGAGCGGGCCATCGAGAGCGTGCTGGAGCAGGTTCCCGACGTCGCCGACGAGGAGCCGGAGGGCAGCGCCAAGCTGCAGCCGTGGGCGGAGACGGCGGCGCCGCCGTCGAAGTACAAGCGGCCGCTGAGTGAGCTGCTGGAGCAGTACGCGGCGCGGGTTGCCGCCGACCCCGCGGCGGTGGCGGGGCGGCCGCGCGGGCAGCACCCGGTGGCGGCCTTCTTCGCGCGCTTCACGCCGCAGGGCGGGGGGCGGGGCGGCCGCGGCGACAGCGGTGCGGGCGGCGGCGGACGTGGCGGCCAGGGTGACCCCGGTGCGGGCGGCGCGCGGGGGAGACGGCGGCGCGGGCGGCGCGGGGCTCCCGAGGGGCGGGCGACGGCTGCACCGCAGCAGGCAGCTCCGCAGGGTGGCGGCGGCAGGCGTCCGCAGCGGGGGCCGCGTCCCCAGGGCGCTCCGCGGCCGCAGGGCGAGCAGCGGCCCCAGGGTGAGCAACGGCCCCAGGCGCGGCCCGCGGGTGAGGCGCCCGGCGCAGGCGGCCAGCAGGCCCGCTCCGGCCGGCGCCGCGGACGGCGGCGGGGTCGCGGGGGAAGCGGCGGCGGTGGTGGTGGTGCTGCGAGCGGCGGCGGCGCTCCGGCCCAGGGCTGACCACGCCCGCCGATCTACACTCGCCGAGCCCATGCACGACATCCTCGCCCGCGTCGCCCGGGGCGAGCTGAGCCCCGCCGACGCCGAGCCGCTGCTCCGCGCCGACCGCGTCGCCCGCCTGGAGGACCGCGCCGCCCTCGACGTCGACCGCCACCGCCGTGGCGGCATCCCGGAGGTGGTGCTCGCCGGTCCCAAGCCCGCCGCCGACGTGGCCGGCATCGCCGCAACCCTCCTCGACGCCACCGGCCAGGTCTGCATCTCCCGCATGCGCGCCGGTCATCGCAGCGCGATCCGCCGCCTCACCGAAGAGCGCGCCGCCACGGTCATCGCCTACGGCAGAGGCAGCTGCCGCCTGGTCGCCGCAGCCACACCCGCCAACGGCGCCCACCAGCCAGCGGCGACCACCGGCCACATCGGCCTGATTGCGGCGGGCACCTCCGACCTCGAAGCCCTGGCCGAGGCCCGCATGGTCTGCGAGGCCGCGGGATGCACCACCACCCAGGTCGCCGACGTCGGCGTCGCCGGTCTGCACCGCCTCTTCGACCCCCTCGCCGCCCTGCTCGCCGAGGACGTCGACGCCCTGGTCGTCGCCGCCGGCATGGACGGCGCGCTGCCCTCGGTGGTCAGCGGGCTGGTCCACCTGCCGGTGATCGGCCTGCCCACCTCGACCGGCTACGGCGCCGGGGGCAAGGGCGAGGCCGCCCTGCTCTCCATGCTGCAGACCTGCGCCCCCGGCCTCACCGTGGTCAACGTCGACAACGGCGTCGGCGCGGGGGCCGCCGCGGTGCGCATCGCCCTGCAGCGACGGCGGTGAGCCCGGCGAGCCTCAACCGACTGCCCGTCGAGGCGGTGCTCTTCGACTACGGCCTGACCCTGATGACCTACACGCGCCCCGAGGCGGCGCTGCACCGCGCCTACGCACGCGTCGCCGCAGCCATCGGCGATCCCCGCTGGACGGCCGGCGCCCTGCTCGACGCCGTCCACGACCGCGTCGACGCGCGGGTCGCCGCCCACGAGGCCGCGGGAAGCCTGGAGGAGATCGACATCACCGCCGCCCACAGCGAGGCCTACCGCGAGCTGGGCATCGACCTCGACCCCCACCAGCTCGACGCCGCCATGCGCGAGGAGCAGGTCGCCTGGTGGGAGGGCATCCACGTCGCCCCCGACGCCCCGCCCACCCTGCGCACCCTGCGCGACAACGGCCTGCGCCTGGGCATCTGCTCCAACGCCCCCTACCGCCCCGCCAGCATGCGCGAGCAGCTCGCCCACGTCGGCCTGCTGCCGCTGCTCGACGCCGTGGTCTTCAGCAGCGAGGTCGGCTGGCGCAAGCCCTCGCCGCGCATCTTCGCCGCCGCCCTGGCGGCCCTCGGCGCCGACCCGCGGACCACCGTCCACGTCGGCGACCGCCTCCGCGAGGACGTGGACGGCGCCCACGCCGCCGGGCTTCGCGCCATCCTCCTGCGCGAACACCACGACGACCCGCCCGAATGGCTGCCGGACGCCCGCGCCGACGCCGTGCTCGACCGCCTCGCAGACCTCCCCGCCCTGCTCGGGCTGCAACCGCAAGCCGGGCCAATCTCTATGCGATCGCTATAATGCGGTCTCCCGCCCGGCGGGCGAGGCGGGCCAGAAAGCGCGAGGTCCCAGCACGGTGGAGTTCCGCGACTACCTCAAGGAGAAGTGCCGCGAGCGCGGCATCTCGCTGCACCGTCTGGCCCTGCTCTGCGACCTCAACCAGATCTACTTCTACCAGGCGGTCAACAAGAACAAGGAGAACCCGCCGCCGTGGGTGCTCCGCCGGGCCGCGCCCCACCTCGGCGTGCCCTACGTCGAGCTGCTGATGGCGGCCGGCTACCTGCGGGACAGCGACCTGGTCGAGTGGCAGGAGCACCAGCGGCGCGGCGGCCGGGTCGCGGCGATGGCCGGGCCGGGCGACTAGGGACACCGCAGCGGCCATGCAGGAAGGGATGATGGGACGAGACGGCGGCGGCGGCGCGCCATGATCGACACGGCGACGACAGTTGCTGTCGAGAGCGTCCGAAACTCGACGGCTCGCGAGGACGACGACCGGCTCATCGAGCGCTTCCGCCGCGGCGACGTGGGCGCCTTCGAGCAGATCTACCGCAACCACCACCGCTACGTGCAGATGCAGGCGCGCCGGGTCATCGCCGACGCCCACCGCGCCGAGGACATCGCCCAGGAGGCCTTCCTCCGCCTGGTCCGCCAGCTTCTTGCCAATGATGGCCAGATCAAGCTGCGCGCCTGGCTGCACCGCACCACCACCAACCTGGCCATCGACGAGCACCGCCGCAGCCGCACCCTGCAGCAGTACCAGGAGCAGCGCTCGCCGATCGACGAGCTGCAGCGCACCCTCGACCGCGGCGACCGCGGCCACCCCGAGCAGGAGGCCGAGTCCGGCGAGGTGCGCAGCACCATCCGCCGGGTGATCGAGACCATGCCGGCGCGCTACCGGGCCATCCTGGCGCTGCGCGAGCTGGAGGGCCTCGACTACATCTCGATCGCGCGGGCGATGAACCTGTCGGTGTCGGCCGTGGAGTCGCTGCTCTTCCGGGCGCGGCGGCGGTTCACCGAGGAGTACCAGCAGGTCGCGGGGGTCGAGCCGCGCCCGTCCGCGCCGCGCCGTCGACGCCGCGGGATGCCGCCGATCGTCCCCGACTGAGGCGTCCGGCGCGCGCTCATCCGGGCCGCGCCACAATCAGCCCATGGCCCCTGACGGCGCGTGGCCGCGCGCGATCATCCACCTCGACCTCGACGCCTTCTATGCGTCGGTCGAGCAGCTCCGCCGTCCTGAGCTGCGCGGCCGGCCGGTGATCGTCGGCGGGGCCGCCGACAGGAACGGCCGGGTGATCACCAACCGCGGCGTGGTCAGCGCGGCGTCGTACGAGGCGCGGGTCTTCGGGGTGCACTCGGCGATGCCGCTGGCCACCGCGCTGCGCCTCTGCCCGCAGGCGGCGGTGGTGCCCGTCGACTTCGCCGCCTACCGCGACAAGTCCGCCCAAGTCTTCGCCATCGCCCGCGTGGTGACGCCGCTGGTCGAGCCGATGTCGCTCGACGAGGCCTACCTCGACGTCAGCGGCTCGCGGCTGCGCTTCGGCGAGCCGCCCGCCATCGCGGCACGGCTGCGCGACGAGATCCTCGCCGCCACCGAGCTGCACTGCTCCTTCGGCGTCGCCACCACCAAGGTGATCGCCAAGGTGGCCTCCGACCTGCGCAAGCCGCGCGGCTTGGTGGTCGTGCCGCCGGGGGAAGAGGCGGCGTTCCTGGCGCCGCTGCCGGTGCGCCGCCTGCCCGGCCTCGGCCCCGCCGCCGAGCGCGCCCTGCAGGGGCTCGGCATCACCACCCTCGGCCAGCTCGCCGGGCTGCCGATCGAGGTGGTGCAGCGCCGCCTCGGCGAGCACGCCGGCGCCTCGCTGTGGTCGCGCGCCCAGGGCATCGACGAGGGCGAGGTCACCGTCCCCGGGCGGCCCAAGAGCGTGTCCCGCGAGGAGACCTTCTTCCGCGACGTGTCCGACCGCGCCGCGCTCACCGAGCGGATGCGCCACCTCGCCGCCGACGTGGGCCGCCGCCTGCGCCACGGCGAGTGGCGGGGCCGCACCATCACCCTCAAGCTGCGCTACAGCGACTTCACCACGCTGAGCCGCCAGGTCTCCCTGCCCACGCCCACCGACGCCGACCTGCTCATCGCCCGGACCGGCATGGACCTGCTCGAAGCCTGCTGGACCGGCGACCCGGTGCGCCTCCTCGGCGTGGGCGTGTCCTCGCTGGAGGACGCCTCCCAGCTCGACCTCTTCGAGGCGCCCGCCGACCACCGCGACGAGCGCCTCGACCGCGTCCTCGACCAGCTGCGCACCCGCTTCGGCGACACCGCGGTGCGCCGCGGGGCCACCGCCCCCTCGCTGCGCGACAGCGACTGGCGCGGCGACGACCTGCGCCGCCTCGGCGGATCGGACGAGTCCCCGGCGGACCGGTAACGCGGCCGTCGAGAGTCCGCTTCGTGCGGTAAAGGCGGAGGCGGACGGGGGACGATGCCGGCGAAATGGTCGGTCGCCGCCGCGTGTGCTCGCGGCGCCAGGGGCGCGTGCTCGGAGCCGCTCTGGCGGTGACGGCTGCCGCCCTGTGCCTGTCCGCGCCCGTGATCGGAGTGCGGAGCGCGTTCGCGGAGTCGGAATCGCCGGCGCGCCCCGGCCCGAGCCCGACGCCGTTGCCCACGCCGGTGCCGCGGCCGACGGCGACGCCCCGGCCCACGCCCTCGCCCACCCCAGTGCCGTCGCCCAAGCCCTCCGAGACGCCCTCGCCGAAGCCCGAACCGTCACCCTCGCCAGCAGCACAACCCACGCCCAGGTCCGAACCGGCGCCCACGTCCCACCCCGCCGCCGGGGCCGGCGAGCCCGACCAGCCCAGCGCCCAGCCCCCCGCGACACCCGAGCCTGCGTCGCCCGGAGCAGCCCCGCCGTCCGCCGCCGCGCCGCCGCTGCCCACCCCACGCGCCACGCCCAGCCTGATCACCGAGCTGAGCGCCCTCCCCGCCGCCGTCGCCGCCTACGCCCAGGACGGCCACGGCGAGCTCAGCCCCTACGTGGTCGGCGCCGACGCCATGGCCGGGGTCGCAGTCGCCTCCTCCCTGGCCCTCGCCGTCCTGCGCCGCCGCGGCCTGCTCTGAAGCGCCGTTACCGCCAGTCGCAGCCGACGATCTCGAAGCCGGCGTCCTCGCTGCACAGCGTGCGGATGCGGGCCACCACGTAGCGCCGGTCGCCCGGCTGCATCTCGATGGCGCCGTCGCCCTCCACCGTGCCGTGGCGGTACACGGTGATCGGCTCGGCCAGCCGCTCGCGCAGCAGCGCCACCAGCTCGGCGTCGCCGTCCATCTCGCCGTCCTCGCCGACCTGGGCGCTGTGCTCGCCGCGGGCGATCGTCCACACCAGCGTGTCCATCGCGAGCTACTCCTCGTCCTCGCCGTCCAGCTCGTCCTCGTCGAGGAAGGGCAGCAGCGACTCGTCGTGCATCGCGCGGGCCTCGGCGAGCATCTCGGCGACGGTCTCGGCCTTGTCCACCGACCACTCCATCGCGGCGGCCATCTCCACAGTGGTCGGGTCGCGGCCGAAGCGATGACGCAGCTCCACCTCGGCCAGCTCGTACCGCTGGGCGTCGCGAACGAACGCCTCCCCCGCCGCCTTCTCCTCGGCCTCGCGCTCCACCGCCGCGTCGAGATGGAGGTCGACGACGCGCTCCACGTAGGTGCGCAGCCCGGACGGCTCACCGCCGCGCCGGGCGTACTCCTCGACGGCGGTGACCACGGCGATCGAGGCCTCCTGGTAGAGGTCGCCGACCTCGAGGCCCTGGTCGCGGCGGGCGATCGCGGCGTCGAGGGCGAGGCCGAGGTTGTGGCGCACCAGGGTGGCGGTGGCGGCGGGACCGGCGCCGGCCTGGACGCGGCCGAGCAGCTGGGCGACCTCGGCGTCGGGCAGCGGCGGGTAGGCGCGCACCTGGGCGGCGATGGTGTCGAGCGGGCTGTCCGCAGCCCAGTCCAGGTCCGACATGGTCAGCCGGCGAGCGACTTCCGTCCCAGGCGGGCGGCGAGGTTCTCGACGGCGCGGGCCACCTCGTGGCGCGCCGCCCCGGCGGAGGCCTTCTCCACGGCGCCGCCGAAGGGGCCACCGCCGACCGCGTACTTGGCGGTGACCTCGAGCTTGCAGCCGCCGCGCACCGCGCGGACCTGGATGATGATGCTGAGGTCGAGCCGCCGTCCCTGCTCCAGGGAGAACACGGCGCGGGTGGGGGCGGCGCTCTCGGTGCAGATCAGCACGCCGTGCAGGTTGCGACCGATGATGCCCACCTCGACCTCGTACTGGGCGTCGAGCCCGACCTCGGGGCCGCCGATGTGGCGCAGGCCGCGCACCGCGGGAAGCCAGTCGGCGTGGCGCAGGTCGGTGGCGGCCGCGAACGCCTCCGCGGGGGGGACGGGCAGGGTGACGTCGGCGCGCGCCTCGACCATGTGAGAGGGCACGGTACCACCGCCGTGCTGGGCGGGTGTTGCCGTCAGTACATCAGCGTGGCAAGGCTGGCGACCTGCTCGAAGCCGAGCCGGTCGTAGACCCGCCGCGCGGGCACGTTGTAGTGGTTGACGTAGAGCGTGCAGTGCGGCACGTCGTCGAGCACGGCGCGGGTGACGGCGGCCATGGCGGCGGTGCCGATGCCGCTGTTGCGCCGGTGCGGCGCGGTCCACACGCCCTGGATCTGCGCGGCGTCGGGCGTCCAGGCGCTCAGCTCAGCTTTGAAGACGACCTCGTCGCCCTCGGTCCACACCCAGCTCCAGCCGCGCTGGATCAGCGTGCCCATGCGAGTGCGCCAGCCGGCGGGGTCGATGGCCAGGGGGTCGACGCCCATCTCCTCGCGGTGCATGTCGGCGGCGGCGACGGTGAGGCGTTCGAGGTCGTCCGCCGTGCCCCTGCGGACACCGGTGTCGGTGGGCGGGGGGACGTGGGCGCGGTCGAGGACCAGCAGCGGCTGCGGGTCGCGCAGCTCGCGGAGCGCGGGCGCGGGATGCCTGGCGGCGTGCAGCGCCAGCACCTGGGCGCGCGGGCCGACCAGCATGCGCGGCGGCTGCTGGCGGCTCAGCGCCTCGGCGAGACGGTCGACGTCGTCGAGGTCGGGGATCCAGGGGACCACCAGCGGGCCGCCAAGCAGCACCGCCTTGAGCTGCCCGCGATCCGCGCCGTCGACACCCCACCACTGGCCCGCGAGCCCGGCCAGACGCAGCTCGCTGCGCAGGTAGACGTTCTGCAGCCGGTCCGCGTCGAGCAGCGCGGCGATGGCCGGGGCGTCCTCGGGAGTCAGGCGGCGCAGTGCGGTGGAGATCACAGCGCCTCCGATCGTAGGCCGCGGCGACCGCGTGGTGCAGGGGGCGCCTGCCGGTGCGCAGCTACCATTGCGGCCATGCTCATCCTGATGCACGCCCACGCCACCCGGGCGGAGATCGACGTGGTGATGTCGCACGTCCGCGAGCATGGCTACGATCCCATCGAGCTGCCGGGGGCGGATCGCATCGCCATCGGCGTGCTCGGCTCGCACCCCGCGTCGATCCGCGACAACGTGGTCGGGCTGCCGGGTGTCGTCGACGCCATCCCGGTGTCGAAGCCGTACAAGATGGTCGGGCTGGAGTGGCATCCGGCACGCACCGTGGTGCAGGTGGGGCCCGCTTCCTTTGGCGGTTCTGAGTTCTGCGTGGCGGCGGGACCATGCGCAATCGAGGGTTCGGCGCAGATGCTCACGTGCGCGCGCGGGGTGCGTGCGTCAGGGGCGCTGATGCTGCGCGGCGGGGCGTACAAGCCGCGCACGTCGCCGTATGCGTTTCGCGGGTTGGGGGTTGCGGGCCTGGAGCTGCTCGCCGAGGCGCGCGCCGAGACCGGCCTGCCGGTGGTCACCGAGGTGTTGACGCCGTCGGAGGTCGAGGTCGTCGCCGAATGGGCGGACATGCTCCAGGTGGGCACGCGCAACGCGCAGAACTTCGCCCTGCTGGAGGCGGTGGGGCAGGCGGGCAAGCCGGTGCTCTTGAAGCGGGGCATGAGCAACACCGTCGAGGAATGGCTGCTGTCCGCGGAATACGTGCTGTCGCAGGGCAATCCGGATGTGGTGCTGTGTGAGCGGGGGATCCGCTCGTTCGAGACGGCGACGCGGAATACGCTGGACCTGTCCGCGGTGCCGCTGGTGCGGTCGCTGTCGCACCTGCCCATCGTGGTCGACCCGTCGCACGCGACGGGGCACCGTCACCTGGTTGCGCCGATGGCGCTGGCAGCGCTGGCCTGTGGGGCAGATGGGCTGCTCATCGAGGTGCACCCGCAGCCCGACGAGGCACTGTCGGACGGGGCGCAGTCGCTGACGCTGGAGCAGTTCGGGACATTGATGGCCGAATTGCGGCGCATCGCGCCGGCGGTGGGGCGGGAGATGCCGGCGGTGGCGGTGGGCTGAGGCTCAGGCCTCGTCGAGCAGGCGGAGGCAGTCCTGGCCGGAGATCTGCCAGCGGCGGCCGCCGTCCCGCCGGGCTTTGAGGAGCTTCTTGGCGGCCAGCGTGCGGACGCGTGCTTCTTTCATGCCGAGTAGGTCCGCGGCTTTCTGGACGCTGATCCAGGCGTCGCGCTGTTGCGGTTCTTCCTGCGAGGTGGCGAGCGCATCGACGATGTGACTGGCTCGGACCAGTGCGCCGACCATCGTGTCGAGTTGCGCCGCCAGCGCGTCGCTCTTGCTTGCGGGTTGTGGGTCACCGGCTGCGTGGCACACGCTGGCCTCCTCGTTCGTTGCCGCACGCGGCACAGTGCGTGCGGCTGCGGGAGGTCAGTCTAGCGTAGTCACTCTTTCCGCGCCAGTCCGCGAGAATCCCTTGTCCAGTAATGGTTTACCGGCTATTGGTGAGGGCGACATTGGATGTTGTTCCTAGACACATGAGCCGCGATGGCGTCCCGGTCGTCGAGGCAGAGCGCAGCGGTGCAGACATTTTTGCTGGCGCAAACAATCGACTGCTATATTCGCGCCGCGATGATGCTCGTCGGCTACGTGAGAGGTCTTTGTGTTGGCGTCCACTTGACAGGGGGAACATTGGGTGGCGCGTGACCCGCTGATCGACGAATTGATCGCTGAAATCGACCAGGCACTCGCCGCAGCAAGGGCGGCGCGGAGGATCGTCGCGGAGATCGCAAAAGGTGAACGCGCCGTGGAGAAAGCGCGAGGACGCGCAGCACAGGATCCACCCGGAGCCGATGTCTCGCGAACGCTGCGGTTTTCCGGGATGACGATTCACGAGGCCGCCGCAACCCTTGGTGTCAGCAACGAGAGAGTTCGGGTGATGCTGCAGAAACGCCAACTCATTGGCGTGAAATTCGCCGGCAGCGTCGGCTGGCGGGTGGCACGCGACAGCGTTGCGTTGGTTGCCGCCCAGTGGGCAGAGCAGCGCCGCGGGCGATGGGCGCCCCCGGCCGGGTCGACCGCACGCCGCCCGCGGCCGGACCGGCGTTCCGACTGAGCGCGCGACGGCGACGCTGGGGCATCATTGGGCCCCAGCACTCACAGTCGAAGGGACCGCCGTGATGAATGAGTTCACCAGCTTCGAGGACTTCTTTCCGCACTACGTCGGCGAGCACTCCAAGGCGGCGACGCGCTGGATGCACTTCGCCGGCACCCACCTGGGGGTGGCGCTGGGGACGGCGGGCGTCGCGCGGCGGCGGTGGGGGCTGCTGGCGGCGGCGCCGGTGGTGGCGTATGGGATGGCCTGGTTCAGCCACTTCGTGATCGAGGGCAACAAGCCCGCGACCTTTGGGCATCCGGCGTGGTCGCTGCGGGGCGACTGGACGATGCTCGGCATGATGTGGACCGGGCGCGACGCCGATCTGGGCAGCATGGCGGACGAGAACAAGCGCGAGCGTGTGGCGGGTGCGGCGACGGGCATGGAGAGCCCGGAGCGGGCGCTGGAGCCGGTCGCGGCGCGGAGCTAGGCGCCGAACCCGGCCGGCAGCTCCCAGTCGGTGCCGGACGGGGTGTCCTTGATCTCGACGCCGATGCGCAGCAGCGAGTCGCGCAGGGCGTCGGCGTCGGCGAAGCGCCGCTCGTCGCGGGCGGTGCGGCGCAGGTCGAGCACCGACTCGACGAACGGGGCGACCATGGCGCGCGGGTCGCGGGCGCCGAGGCGGGCCATGTCGGCGAGACGCACCAGCATGCTGCGGATCAGCGCCCGCGCCCGGTCCATCTCGTCGGTGGCGAAGGTCTCGCGGGACCACTCCCACAGGTGGGCGTCGAGGTCGAGGAGGGCCGCCTGGGCGGCGTCGACGTCGGCGGCGGCGACGGCGGCGTCGAAGCGGTCGCGACGTTCGGCGACGCCATCGGCGAACGGGTTGGCGGCGGGAGCGGCCACCGGAAGGGGCGCGGACGTCGCGCGCGAAGCGCTGTGCGATCCGGTGTCCTGCGCCGCCGAGCGCAGCACGTCGAGCGCCACCACCGACCCCGCCTCGACACGCCGCTCGCAGCCATGATGCCGCAGGGTCACGCCGCCGTTGCCGCGCACCGTCGCCTGCTCGGCGTCGAGGTCGATCACCAGCGCGGTGTGCTCGTCGACGCCGAGCACGAAGGCGTCCTCCGGCATCATCTCCTCGAGGATGCGCAGCCGCCGCTCCCCCATGTAGCAGTGCGACGTGTCGTGCGTGCCGCCCTCGGCGTTGTTGTAGTGCGGCACCACCGCCGCGTTGATGCCAGCCGTGGCAAGAACGTCCAACCCGTCGAGCCAGTGGGGATCGGCACCCACCTTGTAGATCTCGTACACCGGCAGCGCGACGACTCCCAGCGTCGCCGCGGCGGCCGAGGCAAACACCAGGCAACCACCGTCACGCAGCTTGTCGGCGAGCAGCGACGGAAGCGCGCTGTCCGACCACTGCCGCAGCGCGTAGGAGGGGCTGCCCGGCCCGGAGAACACGTACGACGCCGCCCGCACCCGCGCCAGCATCGTCTCGTAGTCGCCCCCCGCGGCCCACGGCGCCCCGCGATACGACGCCACGGCAACCTCGCGCCGCACGTTCTCCCGAAAATAGCTCAGCGCCTTGGCCGCGATCTCCGCGGCGTTCTCCTGGAACCCGAACGGGGTGTCGAGCATCACCGCCGCGACCGGCGGCGGATCGAGGCGCGCGAACAGGTCGGCGTGCACCGACGTCATGGTGGGGCTGGTCTCGCCTGATCCCATGATGGCGAGCAGCCGGACGGAGGCTGGCATCGTGCCTATTGTGCCGCGCGGCGCCGGACCGACCGAACCACGCCTCAGCGCTGCAGCGACTTGACCTCCAGGAACTCCTCGAGCCCGAAGCGCCCCAGCTCGCGCCCGACGCCCGACTGCTTGAAGCCGCCGAACGGCGCCATGGGGTTGAAGCGGCCGCCGTTGACGTCGACCTGCCCGGTGCGCAGCCGCCGCGCCACCTGCTCGGCATGAGCCACGTCGCCCGCCCACACCGCGCCGGCGAGGCCGTACACGGTGTCGTTGGCGATGCGCACCGCGTCCTCCTCGGTGTCGTAGGGGATGATCGACAGCACCGGGCCGAAGATCTCCTCCTGGGCGATGGCCATGTCGGGACGCACGTCAGCGAAGATCGTCGGCTGCACGTAGTAGCCGCGCGGCAAACCCTCCGGCGCGCCGGCGCCGCCGACCACCAGGCGAGCGCCCTCCTCGACGCCCTTGCGGATGTACCCGCGCACGCGTTCGCGCTGCACGTCGGACACCAGCGGGCCGAGCCGCGACGCGTCGTCGAACGGGTCGCCGACGGTGAGCTTGGCGGCCTGGTCGGCGGCGATGCGCTCGGCGTCGGCCTGCTGGTCGCGCGGCACCAGCATGCGGGTCAGCGCGGTGCAGGTCTGGCCGCTGTTGAGAAAGGCGTTGTTGACGCCGCTGCGCACCGCCTTCTCCAGGTCGGCGCCGGCGAGGATGAGGTTGGCCGACTTGCCGCCCATCTCCAGGGTCACGCGCTTCACCGTCGCGGCGGCCAGCTCGGCGATGCGCTTGCCTGCGCGCGTCGAGCCGGTGAACGACACGGCGTCGACGTCGGGATGGGTGACGATCGCCTCGCCGACCACCGGACCGGTGCCGGTGACCAGGTTGAAGACGCCGGCGGGAACACCTGCCTCGTCGATGATCTCCGCGAGCACGAAGGCGGTGAACGGCGCCACCTCGCTCGGCTTGAGCACCACGGTGCAGCCCGCGGCGAGCGCCGGCGCGACCTTGTTGACCACCTGGTGCAGCGGGTAGTTCCACGGCGTGATGCAGCCGACCACACCGACCGGCTCGCGCACCACCAGCGAGTTGCCGACCTCCTCCTCGAAGGGGAAGCCGCGCACGATCTGCGCCATCTGACCGCTGGTCATGATGGGCAGGCCGGCCTGGATGGCGGTCGACATGGTCAGCGGCATGCCGACCTCCGACGCGATCAGCCGCGCGATGTGCTCGATGCGCGAGGCCAGGCCCTGGTTGATCCTGTCGAGGAATTGGGCGCGCTCCTCGACGGGCGTCTGCGACCACGCATCGAAGGCGTGGCGGGCGGCGGCGACGGCGCGGTCGACGTCCTCGGGTGTGCCCTCGGGGACGCTGCCGATCACCTCCTCGGTCGACGCGCTGCGCACCTCGATGCGGCCGGTGCCGGTCGAGGGCACCCAGGCGCCATCGATGTAGAGGCGATCGCGATCGTCCCTGTCCGCCGCGGTGGCGGCCGGTCGCACATCCGTGTCGGTCATGGCAAGCACCTCACCTTCGTCGTCCGCCGTCGGGAAAAGACCTGGGCGGGCTATTGTCCGCCTCATGCACGTCGTCGCGTTGCGCGGGCTGGTGGTGGGGCTGCTCTGCGCCGTGGTGGTCGCGTGCGGCGACCCGCAGGTGGACAACGGCGCGGTGGCGTCGGCGATCGCCGCGGCGCAGACCGTCGAGGTGACCGTGCAGGGACGCGTGGTGGCGACGCTCAGCGACGGCAACGGGACGGACGGTCCGCACCAGCGCTTCCGGGTCGACCTCGGCGGTGGCGTTCTGGTCGAGATCGACCACAACCTGACGCTGGCGCCACGCGTGCCGCTGCACGACGGTGACACCGTCACTGTGCACGGTGAGTTCGCGCCGGACCCCGGGCACCCGGTGATCCACTACACGCATCACGCCACCGGCCGCCACGAGGGCGGCTGGATCACCCTCAACGGCCAGCAGTACTCATAGCGGCGGCCTGACGCCCTCCGCGCCCGGGGTGCGCGGCCCGGGCACGTTGGGGAAGCGGAACTCGACCGGCTCGCGCCCCGGCTGCACCGCGTAGCACGCGCCCGGCCTGCGCTCGCGCAGCGCCAGCAGCACCGCATCGGCGATGTCCTCCGCGCGCAGCATGGGAAATCCCGCGTCGCGGAGCACGGTGGCGTCGTCGCCGATCAGCGGTGTCTCCACGATGCCGGGGCAGACCGCCGCGATGTGGATGCCGGCGGCGTTGAGCTGCGTGCCCAGCGATCGCACCAGCCCGACCACCGCGTGCTTGCTCGCCGTGTAGATGGGGTCGTGGTCGAAGGCGACGATGCCGGCCAGGGAGGCGGTGGCGACGATCTGGCCGCTGCCACGCGGACGCATCGCCCGCACCGCCTCGCGCACACCGAAGACGACGCCGTCGACGTTGACGCGCATGATCCGGCGGTACTGCTCGTCGGTCAGCTCGGCGATGTCGTGCTCGCCGGTGAGCACGCCGGCGTTGAGGTAGGCGACGTCGAGCGGCCCGAGCTGCTGCTCGACGCGCTGCACGATGCCCGGCCAGGCGGCGGGATCGCCGACGTCGGCGACGACGTGCAGATCCGAGGGGTCGTCGCCCCTCGGCTCCGCCAGGTCGACAGCGGCGACGCGCGCGCCCTCCGCCTTGAGCCGGCCGACCGTGGCCAGGCCGATGCCCGAGGCGCCGCCCGTGACCAGGGCGACCCTGCCGTCCAGTGCTGCCATGTGGCTCTCCTTTCCTTGCCTGCTCCGGCGCTGCGGCGACTGGCAAGGATGGCAGACTGTCCTGCCGATGAGCAGTGCAGGACGCGTCGTGCTGGGGCGCTACCGCGGGCTGGTGGCGCCCGACGTGGAATCCGACTTCGAGTACGGCGGCTTCCCCCTGCCCGACGGCTCCTTCTGGCGCTACCGCGAGCCCGACGCCACGGTGGTCGTCGAGCATGACAAGCTGCGCGTCACCGCCGTGCCGCTGACCCGCTCGCACGACCGCGTGCAGATCCTCGACAACGCCAAGAACATGTACTTCTCGCGGGCCCGCGTGCTGACGCCGGATTCGGGCGAGGTCTCGGTGGAGCTGGGCATGCGGGCGCGCGTCATGAGTGGGCGCGACGACGACCTGTACTCGGGATTCGTGTCGCTCAACCTGCTCGACTTCAACACCGGGCTGGCCTTCGACTGGTTCGTCGCCAACCGTTCTGCGGCCACGGTGTACGCGCGGCTGCGCTTTCCCGGCGTGCCACCGGCCGAGGACGAGAACCAGGAGCGGCCGCGCTACTTCTGCCTGTTCAACCAGCCGGCGGCGGTGACCACAGCGCCCGGCGAATGGCATCGCTACCGCATCGCCTACGACAAGTCCGCCGCGACATTGCGGTTCCATTTCGACGGCGTCGAGGTCGACACGTACCACGACGTTCCGGTCGCAATGGACCAATTCCTGGTGGCGCTGGGCATCATGACCGAGAAGCCGATGGGCGGGGGCGGCTCGGTGTCGCTGTTCGGCCAGGGCGTGATCGCCGAGTACACCGAGGTGACCGTCGAGGGCGCGGCCGGGGTGCGGCCGCCGGGCCGGGCCGCCGGGCAGGGATAATCCGTAGCTCCATGCGCATCTTCTCGGGCATCCAGTCGACCGGCGCCAAGCACATCGGCAACTACAGCGGCGGCTTCCGCCAGTACGCCGTCACCCAGGAGCTGGGCGAGGCCTTCTTCTGCGTCGTCGACCTGCACTCGATCACCGTCGACTACCAGCCGGCCGACCTGCGCGAGCGCAGCCTCGACCTGGTGGCCATGCTGGTCGCCACCGGGATCGACCCGGAGCGCTCGGTGGTCTTCCTGCAGTCACACAACCGCGCCCACGCCGAGGGCGCGTGGCTGCTCAGCGCGGTGGCCACCTTCGGCGAGCTGCGCCGCATGACCCAGTTCAAGGACAAGTCGGAGGGGCAGTCGACGGTGTCCGCCGGCCTGTTCACCTACCCGGTGCTGATGGCGGCCGACATCCTGCTCTACCAGACCGACGTGGTCCCGGTCGGCGAGGACCAGCGCCAGCACCTGGAGCTGGCCCGCGACGTCGCCGAGCGGTTCAACGGACGCTTCGGTGAGACCTTCCGCGTCCCCCAGGCGCGCATCCCCGAGTCGGGCGCGCGGATCATGGACCTGCAGGAGCCGACGCGGAAGATGTCGACCACCAACGGCACGCCCCAGGGCACCGTCTACATGCTCGACCCGCCCGACGTGGTGGGCAAGAAGTTTCGGACAGCCGTGACCGATTCCGGCCGCGAGGTGCGCCGCGGCGACGACAAGCCGGGGGTCACCAACCTCATCGAGATCATGGCCATGGCCACCGGGGAGCCCATGGACGCCATCGAATCCCGTTACGGGGGCTCGGGATACGGCACCTTCAAGGACGCCGTCGCCGGCTCCGTGATCGAGCTGCTCACCCCCATCCAGGCCCGCTACGCCGAGCTGCGCGGCGACCGGGCCGAGCTGGACCGCATCCTCGCCCACGGCGCCGAGCGCGCCCGCGCCGCCTCCGCCCCGACCCTCGCGGCGATGTACGAGCGCATGGGCTTCGTCTCTCCGCCGCGGCAGTAGAGAACCGGCTCAGGCCGCGATCGACGCGGGGGCGCAGACCTTGCAGGCGCGATAGCCGGCCCGGGTGGCGTGGCCGGCGGAGGCGAAGGGGACGCGGTGGGGGTCGGTGATGCGGCGGGCGTTGTGGCAGGTGGGGTAGCAGAAGACGTGGGTGGTGTCGCTGCCGATGAAGCGGACGCCGCGCCGGGCCAGGCGTTCCAGCTCGGCGGCGTCGACGCCCTCCCAGTCGAGGATGTCGCGCTTGGCGCCCGGGCCGCCACCGCTGTACTCGCCGAGGTGTCCGTCGGCGCGGACCACGCGGTGGCAGGGGATCAGGTACGGGATGGGGTTGTGGGCGAGCGCGGTGCCGACCGCGCGAACCGCCAGCGGGCGCCCCATGCTGCGCGCGACCCAGCTGTAGGGACGCACCTCGCCGCGCGGGATGCGCAGCGTGGTCTGCAAAACCTGCTGCTCGAACGGCGTCAGGGCGTCGAGGTCGAAGTGCAGCGAGGCGCGTCCACCGTCACCCGCGAGCACGGCGCGCACGCCACGCTCCAGCGCGACCGGCAGCGCCGAAACCCGAGCGGGGGCAACGCCGAACCGCCCCGCATACCACTGCGCGAACTCCTCTGCGGAAGCTGCGCGCATCGCCGCCCGCACACCGCGCGCGGTCCAGGCGATCCAGATGTCGCCGATGTCCGTGGGCAGCGACGCGTACTGCGTCCCCACACCCACAGCCGACAGCACGCGGGCGAGCAACGACGACGGCGCACGCACCGTGCCGGCGCGATGCAGCGCGGCGATCAACGCGTCGTCGGTCACAGCATTCCTGACCATGGTCAAACGACCTCCCTTGCTTCCAGCGCGAGCCGCAGCAATCCCAGCCCGCGGTGCACGTTCGCCTTCACCGTTCCCACCGGCCGCCCCAGCGCCTCCGCCGCCTCCGCATAGGAGAGCTGCTGCACGTGTCGCAGCACCACCGCGTCGCGATACCCGACGGGCAGCGACGCGACCAGTGCGCGCATCTCCGCAGCGGAAGCGCGTCCCATCACCACGGCCTCGGGCCGCGACGTCACGTCGTCACCGACCGCCCACGCCGCATCGAGCGACACCGTCGCCACCCGGCGGACGCGCACCCGGTTGCGCACGACGTTCAGGGCGATCCGATGCAGCCACGCGCGCAGCTTCAGCTCGCCGATGCGTTCGGGACCATACCTCCGCAGTGCGCGATGGGCGCGCACGAAAGTGTCCTGGGCGACCTCCTCCGCGTCGGCGGGACTGCCGGTCAGGGTGAGGCCGAGCCCGTAGATGCGGTCCTGGAAGGCGACCACCAGGCGTTCGAAGCCGGCGTCCACGTCACGGGCGAGCAGGGCGGGGAGTGCGTCGTCCATTCTCGTCAGCATGAAACACCGCCTGGGCGCGCGGAGTTGCAGCCGTGAGGTCGAGCTGGACGGGCCGCTCGACATCGCCGCCTCGGTCGAGGGCTTCCGGCGCTGGGGTGACGACCTGCTCGACCGCTGGGACGGCTCCACGCTGCTGCGCACCATCCGCATCGGGGGCGAGGCCGTCGCACTCGCCTGCACACCCACCGGTACGATCACCGCGCCCCGACTGCGCGTCACCACCGCCGACCCCGACCACCTCGACAGCGCCGCCGCCGCCGCTGCGCGCTTCTTCGCCACCGTCGCGCCGGCCACCCTGCAACGTCTCACCGACGCCGACCCGGTCGTCGCCGCCGCCGAGCAGCTCCAGCCCGGCGCGCGGCCGGTGCTCCAGCCCGACATCCTCACCGCCCTGGTCCGGTCGATCAGCGCGCAGCAGATCAACCTGCGCTTCGCCGCCGTGGTCCGCGCCCGCCTCGCCCGGCGCTACGGCCGCCGCCACGAGATCGACGGCCACGAGGTCTGGAGCCTCGAACCGGCCACCCTGGCCGCCGCGAGCGCCCAGGACCTGCGCGAGCTCCAGTTCACCACCCGCAAGTCCGAGTACGTCATCGGCGTGGCCAGGGCGGTCCTCGGCGGCTCCCTCGACGCCCAGCGCCTCGTCGGGCTGGCCGACGAGCAGGTCATCGCCGAGCTCGTCGCCCTTCCGGGCGTCGGCCGCTGGACCGCCGAGTGGCTGCTCGCCCGCAGCTTCGGCCGCCCCGTGGTCGTCGCCGGTGACCTGGGCGTGCGCAAGGCGATCGGGCGCGCCTACGGCGACGGCAGCATGCCCAGCGAAGACGAGGTGCGCCGCCGAACCGCCCACTGGGGCGAGGCCGCGGGCGTCGCCCAGCAGCTCCTGCTCAACGTGCTCGCCGCCGACCGCTGGGACGAGCTGCGCCAGACCGCCGTCAGTGCAGCGGCTCGGCCAGCTCCACGGTCACCTGGCCGCCCGCCTCGACCACGCGCAGCGCGGGCAGGCTGAAGGTCGCCGGCCCGCCGCAGACGCGCCCGCTGCGCACGTCAAACCGCGAGCCGTGCCACGGGCAGGTGACCACGTCGCCGTCGAGCGAGCCCTCGTCGAGCGGCCCGCCCGCGTGCGAGCAGGTGTCGGACACCGCGAAGAGCTGCCCGCCGCGGCGCACCATCAGGACCGGCATCGTCCCGGCCACCACGCGGCGCATCTCGCCCTCGGGGAAGCCGGTCGACACGCCCACCTCCACCGCGCCCTCGAAGCCTTCGAGGAAGGCGGTGCGGTTGACCATGGTCGCGCTGCCGAACACCAGGTGCCCGCCGACGTAGCCGCCGAACACCACCAGCAGCCAGCCCAGCGTGGCCAGCCCCACCGCCAGCGGGTGCAGCCCGGCGCCCGCCCACCAGCGCAGGGCCAGCGAGACGAACATCACCAGCAGGACGGCGCTGTTGACCAGCCCGTGCACGAGCGCCAGGCGCCGCTCGTGGGCGAAGGTCTCGTGGAAGTCGGTGTAGCCGGAGGCGGCGGCGAGCAGCCCGGTGAGCACGCCGACGATCAGGGCGACGTCGCCCGCCTCGGTGGGGATGCGCGAGGTGAAGTGGGCGGCGTAGTCGGCGACCACGCCGACCGTCCAGGCGCCGATGGGCACGTCGGTGAGCGCGGGGTGGAGGGGGTGGCCGAGCACGGTGGTGCCGTGCATCAGGTTCTTGAGCGAACGCCCCGGCGCGCCGAGCGCGGAGTAGAAGCCGCCGACGACACCTTGAATGGCGTCGCCCCAGCGCTCCATCCAGCCCTGGCGGCGCACCCAGCGATCGAGCGGCGATTCGGCCATGGAGCGGGTCAGGTCCCCTCGGGCATGTGCTCGACCGAGCGGGTCAGCCGCCTGGCCAGCTCGTCGGCGGAGAAGGCGCGCCGCCGCTGTCTGGCCACGGGCAGCTCCTCCGGCGCCACGGTGAGCGCCGCCAGGTCGGCGAGGTCGTCGATCTCGTCCTTCCAGATCCGGAAGAGGGCGGTCTCACCGGCGCCCGTGGCGACCGCCGTGGTGGCGAGGCCCGGCGCACGGCGGCGCGGACGGAGCACCCGCCAGGCCACCGCCATGCCCAGCAGGGCGGCGCTGCCGCCCAGGCCGGCCGCGGTCTCGACGTTCACCCCCGAGCCGGCCAGCGGATGCGCGCCCCCCGCTCCACCGCCTCCCTGGAGGGGCGTGATCGAGGTGATCGTGGTGGGCACGGGTGTCGGGCCGGGGGCGCTGGCCGCCTCGACACCGCCGGTCGGCGACGCGGCGGCGGTGGGCCGGGCTGTCGAGCCGGAGGTGGCGAAGAGGGGGAGGACGAGGCCCCCGGGACGCGTCTGCGACGACGGTGGGGGCGCGGGTGCGCTGGGATGCGAGGTCCCGGGCGGCGGGCTCGAGGTGGGCCGGGGCGTCGGCCGTGGCGTGCTCGACGCGGTGGGGCGCGGCGTCGGGCGCGGCGTGCTCGACGCCGTGGGCGATGGCGTTGGCTCAGCCGTGGACGTCGGCGTCGGATCTCCGGGCCCCTTGGAGTCCACGAGCCGGATCGACGAGCTGGCCGGCGGCGCAGACGCCGTGGACGGCAGGACGACGGTGGCCAGGCCGAACCCGGCCAGGCCGCTGAGAGCGGCGGCCCCGGCCACCAGGCCGAAGCGACGGCGCTGACGGAGTGTGCTCACGGCTGTCGGAAACCTCTGCCCCCGCTCCCGTTGCCGGTAGCGAATCGATCCTTCCCGGAGGGGTCAGGCCGGTTTGACGCCGCCTGCGGTGGCCGGGAGGTAGGTGTACGTGATCTCCAGGACGCAGTGCTGGGTCTGCCCGTTGACCGTGCAGCCTGCCATCGGCGCGTCCCAGTGCTGCGGTGCCGTCAGTGTGATGGATCCGTCATAGCGGATGGTGTAGTTGAGCCCGGGGATCGGCCCCGAGCCGGTCGGCGCGGAGGCGAGCGTGCCGGGCTGGAGCACGAGCTGGCTCTCGGACGTGCCCACCCCCCCGGTCTGGCTGAACGCCGGCGCGGTCGCGATGACGTTGTCGAACACGTCGATCAGCACCGCCTGCCCGGAGAAGACCGGCGAGACCACCTGCGCACCGCAGGCGCTCTGGCCGCGGAACACCGTCGTCGGCGGGTTGGTGGCGGGGTTGTCGAAGCTCAGGTCCCAGTCGCAGCCGGCCGCGGGCGGCGGGGAGATGACGATGCCCGTGGTCAGCGTGCTCGGCACCAGGTGGATGCTCGGCGGGGTGGGGAGGGGCGGCAGGTCCGCGCGGACCACGCCGCTGCCGAGCAGGGGGAGCACGGCGCCCACCGTCACGGCGGCGAGGCGGAGGCGCAGCCGCAGGCGCGGGGCGCGGGAGGAGACGCGGTCAGCCGATGTGTGCACGTCAGTTAAGACGCACGCCGAGGCCGAAAACCATCACCGCACGCGCGCGTCGATGCCGCGCAGCTCGATCTCCAGGCGGACCACCGCCTCGGCTCGGCGCCGGGCCCACTCGGCGACGTCGCCGAAGACCCGGTAGGAGCGCCAGCGCGACTCGCTCTCCGCCTCGCCGGCGTCGGCCAGACGCTGCAGCAGGCGGGAGCGCTGGGCACGCTCGGCGAACGCAGCCGGCACGTCCTCCCGCCGTGCGTTCTGCCCCGCCAGGTGGATCACCCGGCACGACACGCAGGTGCCGCGGCGGGCGAGCAGGGGGTCGCGGGGCAGCCCCGTCCACTCCCAGCCGCAGCGGGGGCAGGCCGTCGCCTCGCGGCCGCAGTCGACGCAGAGGACGGGGACGGTGTGTCCCTCCGGCGCGCCGGACCAGGCGCGGGCACCGCCGCAGCGGGGGCAGGGGCTTGGCTGAGTCATGCCATGGAGAACGTCGCCGGCCACGTGGGTCTTTCGGTGCGTTCACGACTTCCCGTCGCCCCGGGGCGAGGGTACGATTTGCCGCGCGCTCGTCGACCCGGACACCTCGGAGGACCGTCGCGTGGCTGAGGCACTGGTACTGGTGGGGACCCGCAAGGGCCTGATCATCGCTCGCAGCGACGCGGGCCGCCGCTCCTGGGACGTCGATCCCATGCACTTCGCCAACCAGGAGGTGAGCGCGGTCGCCATCGACACCCGGCGCGACACGCCGCGCATCCTCGCCGGGATCAGCTGGGGCCACTGGGGGACGTCGGTGGCCTACTCCGACGACCTCGGCCACACCTGGCAGGAGCCCGACCACGCCCCGATCGCCTTCCCCGAGTCCACCGGCGCCGCCCTGGCCCGGGTCTGGCAGCTCCATCCCGCGCCGGCCGGGCAGCCCGACGTGGTGTATGCGGGCGTCGAGCCACACGCGCTGTTCCGCTCCGAGGACGGCGGCCTCTCGTTCTCGCTGGTGCAGGGCCTCTGGGACCACCCGCACCGGACCCAGTGGCGGCCCGGCGGCGGCGGCGCCTGCCTGCACACCGTGGTCACCCACCCCGAGGACCCGCAGTGGCTGATGGCGGTCATGTCGGCCGGCGGCGCCTACCGGTCCCTCGACGGGGGCGCGACCTGGAACCCCGCCAACCGCGGCATCTCCCAGCCGGGCGCACCCGAGGACCAGCGCTTCCCCGAGTTCGGGCAGTGCGTGCACAAGGTGGCGATGCACCCCAGCCGCCCCTCGCGGCTCTTCGCGCAGAACCACTTCGGTGTCTACCGCAGCGAGGACGCGGGGGCCTCGTGGGTCGCCATCGAGGACGGGCTGCCCAGCAACTTCGGCTTTCCCATCGTGGTCCATCCCGAGCATCCCGACATGCTCTTCAACTTTCCGCTCGAAGCCGACATGAACCGCATCCCGCCCTCGGGCCGGTGCCGCGTGTACCGCAGCACCGACGCGGGTGGGTCGTGGCAGGCGCTGTCGGTCGGGTTGCCGTCCGAGACGTACTACGCGGCCGTGCTGCGCGATGCCATGACCACCGACGGGGGCGCCCCTGCGGGCCTGTACTTCGGGACGCGGCTCGGCGAGGTGTACGGCTCGCTGGACTGCGGCGACTCGTGGAGCGCGGTGGCGACGCGGCTTCCCGACGTGCTCTCGGTGCGCGCCGCCGTCCTGCCGTGAGCGCGCGGCTGGTGGTGCCGTCGTCGCTGCGGGCGAGCGCGGGCGGTTTGCGGGAGGTCGCGGTCGAGGGGGCGACGCTGCGCGCGGTTCTCGACGACCTCGGCGCGCGCATGCCGGGCCTGGAGCGGCGCATCCGCGACGAGCGTGGGTTGCTGCGGCCGCATGTGCTGGTGTTCGTCGACGGGCTGATGGTGCGCGCCGAGTCCGACCTGGACACGCCGGTGCCCGAGGGGTGCGAGGTGCTGGTGGCGCCGGCGGTGTCGGGCGGCTAGCTGTTTGGGTCGCCCCCGACCACAACTGTCCAGGGGCGGACGCGCCAGCGGGTGATCAGGCCGTTGAGCACGTAGGGGTCGTTCTCGGCGAAGCGCTCGGCGGCGGTCGCGTCCTCGCCCTGGAAGACGAGAACAGCGCCGTCGGCGGGGTCGGCGAGGGCGCCGGCGAGCAGCAGCTCTCCGCGCGCGTGGGCCTCGCGGACCTTTTGCAGATGCGCGGCGCGGTGGGGCACGCGGCGTTCGAGGTAGTCGGGGACGGCGTCGTAGAGGAGCAGGTAGTGCATGGGACACATATCATCGCGCGTGCCGGAGGCGTGGCTGCAACGCTGACGCACTGCGCCACTCGCCTGCAACGGCGAGAAGCAAGACCTGGCGACCCCGATCGGATTCGAACCGACGATCTCCACCTTGACAGGGTGGCGTGTTAGGCCAGGCTACACCACGGGGCCGCGCGACCCCGGATCATAGCATCGGCCTCCGCGACGGCTTTCGCCGCTACGCTCAGTGCCCATGAGCCCGACACGACGCCGCCACGACGAGGTTTCCGCGGGAGGCGTGGTGGTCCGGCGCAGTCCCGCGGGTGGCGCCGCGTGGGAGGTGTGCCTGATCCGGGTGCGCGACGCGTGGAGCCTCCCCAAGGGCAACGTCGACAAGGGGGAGACGCCCCCGCAGGCGGCGCTGCGGGAGATCAGCGAGGAGACCGGGCTGCCGCGGGAGCGCCTCAGCATCCGGGCAGAGCTGCCGCCCGCGGACTACATGTACCGGCGCGACGGGCGCCTGATCGGCAAGATCGTCCATCACTACCTGGTCGAGGCGCCCGATGACGCCGAGCTGAGGCCGCAGCTCAGCGAGGTGGACGAGGCGACCTGGGTGCCGCTCGACGAGGCGGAGCGGCGGGTGGCCTACAAGGACCTGCGCGCGGCGCTCAAGGAGGCGAGGCGCTTGCTCGCGGAGACCCCCGCCCCGGAGGATTCGTAGAATCGCGCCAACCATGCAGCTCTACGACACGGCCGCCCGGGCGGTTCGCCCGTTCCAGCCGGCCGGCGACACCGTGTCGCTGTACGTCTGCGGGATCACTCCGTACGACGCCGCCCACCTGGGGCACGCGTTCACCTACCACGTCTTCGACATCGTCACCCGCCGGCTGCGCGCCGCGGGATCGAAGGTGCGCAGCGTCCGCAACGTCACCGACGTGGACGACGACATCTTCCGCGTCGCCCGGGAGCGCGGCGTCAGCGCCGCCGAGCTCACCGCCGAGCAGGTCGCCCGCTTCGACCGCGAGATGGCGGCCATCGACATCCTCCCCGTGGACGCCGCGCCGCTGGCCAGCAGGGACGTGCCCCACATGGTCGACTGGATCGGCCGGCTGGAGCGGGCGGGCGCCGCCTACGCGAACCAGGGCTGGGTGTACTTCGACGTCCCCCGCTTCGAGCGCTACGGCCTGCTCAGCCGCCTGACCCGCGAGCAGATGATCGCGCTCAGCCGCGAGCGCGGCGCCGACCCTGACGACCCCCGCAAGCACGACCCGCTCGACTTCGTCCTCTGGCAGCCCTCGCTCGACGACGAGTCGAGCTGGGAATCGCCCTGGGGAGCGGGCCGCCCCGGCTGGCACATCGAGTGCTCGGTGCTGGCCACCGACCTGCTCGGCGACACCGTCGACCTCCACGGCGGCGGCGACGACCTCATCTACCCGCACCACGAGTCGGAGATCGCCCAGGTCGAGGCCGTCTCCAACCACCCCTTCGTGCGCCACTGGACGCACGTCGCCATGGTCCAGCTCGACGGGGTGAAGATGAGCAAGTCGCTGGGCAACCTGGTGTTCGTCGGCGACTGCCTGCAGCGCGTCGCCCCCGGCGCGGTGCGGCTCGCCCTTGCGGAGCACCACTACCGCACGGCGTGGTCGTTCGACCCGGCCGAGCTCGACGCCGCCGAGGCGCGACGGCTCCGCTACCGCGAGGCGATGGCCGCCGCCACGCTGCTCGACCCCGACGACGCCGCGCAGGCCGAACGCGACTTCTTCGCGCGCCTCGACGACGACCTCGACACCCCCGGCGCGCTGCGCGTCCTCGACGGGCTGGCCGAGCGCATCCGCAACAGCACCGCGCACCAGGGCATCGACGCCGAGCCACTGCTGCGCCGCCTGCTCGGCGTGCTCGGCTGCGACGTCAGCGCCGTCGCCGTCGCGCGCTGACCCAAGGGACCGACCGACCGGTCAGCTACGCAGCGCGCGGCACCGTCACGCACAGCACCGCCGCCATCGCCCCCAGCCCCGCGGCGACACCGAGCGCCAGCGTGGTCGACACCGACACCAGCGGCCCCGCGATCCCCGACCCGATCGGCACGCCCGCGAAGTTGAGCGCCATCGACACCGCGAAGGCACGCCCGAACCAGGCGGGATCGGTGCGCCGCTGGCGCAGCGAGAACAGCGCGATGTCGATCGGCCCGATGGCCAGCCCGCAGACCACCAGCCCCGCGATCACGGCCGCCCACCACGGCAGCGCGATGGCCACCAGCCCCACCGGCAGCAGGGCGAAGCCCAGGGCCAGCATCAGGCGCTCGCGCCCCTCCGACCCCAGCCGCCCCACCACCACGCCCGACAGCACCGTGGCCACGCCCATCACCCCCCACAGCACCCCGACCGTCCCCGGACCGCCGCGGTACCGCTGCAACACCAGCACCGGCAGGATCACGTAGAGCTGACCGAAGCCGAGGTTGCCGATCGACATCACCACCGCCAGGGCGCGCAGGCTGCGGTTGCGCACCACGTAGCGCACGCCGGCCCACGCGGCGCGCAGCAGCGGCTCGCGCGAGCCCTGGCCACCGCGCGCGCTCGAGGGCATGGGCACGTTGAACATCGCCACCGCCGCGGCGGCGAACAGCCCAGCGGTGAACAGCAACGTGGATGGCCCACCGACCAGTGCGACCAGCGCGCCCGACAACGCTGGGCCGATCACCGCGGCGATGGCGTCGCTGCCGCTGTCCACCGCGTTGCCGAGGTCCCACAGCGGCCGCGGGATGACGATGGGAAACAGCGACCGGGTTCCTGACACACTCAGCGGAAACGTGAAGGACGCGGCGGACACGATGATCAGCAGCAACCCGCTCGACAGCGCGCCGGTGAGACCCAGCAGCCCCAGCGCGAGCATCGCCCCGGACGCCACCAGGTTGTCGAGGATGATCAGCATGCGCCGGCCGTAGCGGTCGAGCAGCGCGCCGGTCACCGGGCTGAGCGCCAGCCCGGGAGCGATGCTGAGGAACACCGTCAGGCCGGCGAGGGACGCCGAGTGGAACCGCTGCAGCACGTAGAGGACCAGGCCGACCTCCCACAGCCGGTTGGCGACGCGGGAGACAAGGCTCGAGCCGAGCAGCGCCGGCACGCCGGGGACGTGCACCAGGCCGCCGTAGGTCGGGCGCTGCAGTGTCTCCGTGGTCATGAAGCGGGAGCCACCGCGCGCCACGCCCGCAGCAGCTCGGCGACGCTCCACGCCTGCCAGGGACAGCCGCGCGGGGTGTGCGGCGGCGACGCGTCGGCGATCTCCGACACCGAGCCGACGCCCGCGTCGCGCAGGTGGTCGGCGAGCGGCTCCAGGAAGGAGCGCACCACCGCGGCGTCGTTGAAGGCGCGCAGGTGGGCGATGGCGAACGGCCCGATCAGCCACGGCCACACCGTGCCCTGGTGGTAGGCGCCGTCGCGGCTGCGCACGTCGCCGAGGTAGGTGGCGGCGTAGCCGGGCGAGCCGGGCGCGAGCGAGCGCAGCCCGAGCGAGGTGAGCAGGTCGCGCTGCGCCCGCGACACCACCGCGGCGATGCGCGCCGTTGACAGCGGCGTGTGCTGCAGCGAGGCCGCGATCACCGCGTTGGGGCGGATGGAGCCGTCGTCCCCGTCAGGACCGTCGAGCACGTCGTAGAGGTAGCCCGACGCGGGGTTCCAGTAGCGGCCAAAGGAGGCCGCAACCTGCGCTCGCAACGCGCCGAGATCGACGCCGGAGGGTGCCGGCAGCGCCAGCCGCGACGACCACTCCTCCATGCAGCACAGGGCGTTGTGCCAGAGCGCGCTGATCTCCACCGGCTTGCCGGTGCGCGGCGTCACCACCCAGTCGCCGACCTTGGCGTCCATCCAGGTGAGCTGCACGCCGGGCTCGCCGGCCCGCAGCAGCCCGTCCCCGGGGTCGACGCCGATGCCATGCCGGGTGCCGCGGACGTGCCAGGCGATCACATCGCAGAGCACCGGCCACAGCTCGCCGACCAGCGCGCCGTCCCCGGTTTCTGCCACGTACGACCGCAACGCGTCGACGTACCACAGGGTGGCGTCGACGGTGTTGTACTCGGGCGTCTCGCCGCGGTCGGGGAAGCGGTTGGGCAGCAGGCCCTGGTCGACATAGCGGGCGAAGCTGCGCAGCAACCCGGCGGCCAGGTCGGCGCGGCCGGTGGCGAGGGCCAGACCGGGCAGCGCGATCATGGTGTCGCGCCCCCAGTCGCCGAACCAGGGGAAGCCGGCGAGCACCGTGGACTGCCCGGCGCGTTCGGCGACGAACTGGTCGGCGGCGAGCACCAGCCGCCCTACCCACGGCGGCGACGACACCGGCGCAGCGCGGAGCAGCCCGGCACATCGCGAGGCCTCGTCGCCGAGCGAGGCGGCTGCCTCCTCCGGCCGTACCCCGGGGTCGAGCGAGATCGACACCGCCACCGTCACCGAGGGCAGCAGCGGCGCCGACAGCGTGCCCGCCGCATAGAGGTCCTGGGCATCGTCCATGCCGCGCTCGGTCTCGACGCGAAGGTGGAGGTCGCGGTACCACTCGCCGTCCACGCTCACCTCCGCTCCGGACGCCCGCACCCAGTAGGTCGGCGCACCCGCGAAGGTCACCGCCAGCCCGCTGCTCACCGCGTCCACCTGCACCACCTGGCCGGCGCGGCCGAGGGAGTGGTGGTCGCGCCAGGTGCAGAGCGGGCGCAGCGCCAGCCGCAGCGACGCCCCGGCCACGCTGCGGGTGAGCGTGTAGGTGATGAAGGTCGTGTCGGCGCCGCGCTTCATCCAGACCCGCTTCTCCAGCAGGCCGCCGGGCACCGCATAGCGCCAGGTCGGCACCAGGCCCTCCAGCTCGAAGGACTCGACGGCAACGTGCCCGCGCGGGTCCACCGCGCCCCCCGCCCACTCCTGGGTGTGCAGGTGGAGCGGCGTGTCGGGGTCCGCGGAGGAGCCGTCGAACACCGCCTCGCTCATCCCCGCCACGCTCACGGTGCGCCCCGCGGGCGGCGAGGTGGCGGCCGCGAGCAGCGCGTGGTAGCGGCGGGTCAGCGCCCCCGCCACGGTGCCCATCGCGTAGGCGCCCGTGCCGCTGGTCACCAGCCATTCCCGGCGCAGGGCGTCGTCGAGCACACCGCAGACGTCGCGGCCGAGGCGGACGGGATCAGGCATGGACAACTTCACCGTGGTATATCCTGCCGCCCAGTCGTGAGTGCCCGCCGCGTCCCCCAACGCGCCATCCAGTCTTCCCCCGGGCAGCGGCTGGAGGGCCATACCCCCCGCAGCACGACCACCGAGCCGGTCCTGCGCCTGCGTCCGCGTGCCCGCGCGCGCCGGCTGGGGGCGCTGCTGGTCGCCGTGCTGGCGCTCGCCGCGGGGGGGATGGTGCTGAGCGGCACGCCCGCCCGCGCCGCCTTCGCCAGCGGCGCCAAGCTGCCCGAGCTGGGCAGCGGCCGGGTCTGGTCGGTGGCGGCAAGCCCCGACGGCAAGCTCCTGCTCGCGGGCACCGACAACGGCGTCTACCGCAGCGAGGACGGGGGAGCGACCTGGCTGGCCACGTCACTCAAGGGCACCCGGGTGTGGACGGTCGGCTTCGACGCGCGCCAGCCCAATCCCGCCTTCGCCGGCCTCGACCAGAAGGGGGTGTCGCGCAGCGACGACGGCGGCAGGACGTGGGTCGACGCCTCCAGCGGCCTCACCAACCTGGACGCGCGCACCTTCGGCTTCGGGCTGCAGGGCATCGCGGTGGGCACGCGCAGCGGCGTGGACGTCAGCGTCGACGGCAAGCAGTGGCGCAGCGCAGGGCTCGACGGCTTCAGCGTCAGCTCGCTGGCCGTGGCCGCCAACCAGCCGCAGCTCGTCCTCATCGCGGGCGTGGACGGCGCGCCTGCCGGGCAGGCCGGGTTCCTCTTCCGCAACACCGGCGGCGGGGTGCAGTGGGAGACGCTGCAGTCGGGGCTGCCCGGCTCGGCCGTGGTGACCTCGGTGTCGGCCGGCCCCCTGCCCACCACGGCCCAGCCGCGGCCGCTGGTGGTCACCACCAGCAAGGGCACCTTCCACAGCGGCGACGGCGGGGGGAGCTGGACGTCGAGCACCGGCGTCCCCGACGGGGTGAGCAGCCTCACCGCCAGCGCCTTCAGCCCCGCTGACCCCAACCTGGTCTACGCCGGCGCCGACGCGGGCGGAAGCACCGGCGGCACCCTGCTGCGCTCCACCGATTCGGGCACCACCTTCGCCGTGGTCGTCGACGCCCTGCCGGCCGGCCAGGGCAACGTCACCGCGCTGGCCGTGGTGCCGGGGCCGCCGCCCACGGTGGTGGCGGCCGTCAACCCGCCGGCGCAGCCCTCCTCGATCTACCACGGCGCCGACGCGGCCGCGCCCGCCCCGGGCGGCTCCGCCCCGGACAGCGCCGGCGCCGCTCTGCCCAGCTCGGCGCCCTCCGCCAAGGCGACGCCCAAGCCCGCGGCCACCCCCGGCGGCTCCGTCCCACCACCCCCGGCCACGGGGATCCGGCACGTCGCCGAGGTCGTCGCCAACTTCCCCTTCCCGCTCATACTCGAGGTCGCCGCGATCGCTGTGATCGTCTACCTGGTGGTGCGCTGGCGGCGCCGCTACCTCGACGTCGAAGGGCCTCCATGACCTTGTTCGCCTCGATCCCCGACACCATCGCGCAGCTCGACGCCACCGGCTACCTGATCGACCAGGACGCCGCGACCATCGCCTACCTGGCCGCACGCATGGAGAAGCCGCTGCTGGTCGAGGGCCCCGCCGGCGTGGGCAAGACCGAGCTGGCCCGGGCGATCTCGGTGGCGCTGGGCCGCGAGCTGGTCCGCCTGCAGTGCTATGAGGGGCTGGACGAGGCCAAGGCGCTCTACGAATGGGAGTACGCCAAGCAGCTCCTCTACACGCAGATCCTGCGCGACAAGATCGGCGAGACGGTGGGCGACGCCGCCTCGCTGACCGAGGCCGTGGACCGCATCGCCACCCAGGACGACGTCTTCTTCTCCGAGCGCTTCCTGCTGCCCCGCCCTCTGCTCCGCGCAATCCTGAGCGACCAGCCCGTGGTGCTGCTCATCGACGAGATCGACAAGGCGGACGCCGAGTTCGAGGCGTTCCTGCTGGAGGTGCTGAGCGACTTCGCGGTGACCGTCCCCGAGTTGGGGACAATGAAGGCACATACTCAGCCGATCGTGGTGCTCACCTCCAACGCCGCGCGAGAGATGAGCGACGCGCTGCGCCGCCGCTGCCTGCACCTGCACCTCGACTTCCCCGACGAGGAGCGCGAGCGGGAGATCATCCGCCGCCGCGTCCCCGACGCGTCGGACGCCCTGGCGCGGCAGGTCGCCTCGGTGGTTGCGCGGCTGCGCAAGCTGGGGCTGCGCAAGCTGCCCTCGATCGCCGAGTCGATCGACTGGGCGCGGGCGCTGGTGCTGCTCAACGCGGATCGGCTCGATCCGGAGCTGGTGTCGTCGACGCTGTCGCTGGTCTTGAAGTACGAGGGCGACGTGCGCAAGGGCAGGGAGAACGTCGCCGCGCTGCTCAACTGAGGCGGCGCCAGTAACCCCCGGCGGCGGGCCGCGTTCCACCTCCACACAGCAGCGGGGGGAGAGGAACAGTCCGATGGCCAGGGCCACGATTGGATTCGCGATGGCGATGGCGTGCGCGTCGGTCACCGCATGCGGGGCCGCGCAGACCGGCGGGCCGGTCAGCACCTCGCCGTCCGCGTCGAGTACGAGCACACTGAGCACCTCCAGCACCGCGACCCCGGCCCCCGCCACGGTGGCGCCGACCCCAACCGCCACGCCCATCCCCCCGCCGCCCCCGCTGCTCATCGTGCAGCAGTACCAGCCGCCCAAGGCCGTCATCGAGGCCATCGAGATCTCTGGCACCGTCCATTGGTCGTTCGACGTGAAGACCGTCGTCGGCGACGGCGTGCAGCTCCAGGTGGCGGGGTCGCACCTGCTCCTCGCCGGCAGCGGAAAAATCGCCGTGATTGACCGGTCGGGCACCGTGATCGGACGCGGCACGTACTCCGGAAACGTCGCCGAGGTCCGCCTCGATCCGACCGGGACACGCTGGGCATGGTCGGACTCGCCCACCCAGCCCGACAGCGATGGAACCGTCCGCGGCGCGGTGTGGGTGGCCGGGCTCAGCGAGCCGGCCCATCGCATCCAGGACTGGACGGAGAACGGCATCACCGAGAGCGTCGTGGAGTGGAGCGACCGCGGAATCGTCATCGCGGTAAGAGGATCGGGATGCAGTCCCTACATCCAGGAGGAGTGGACAGCGCTCCTCGACCCGGCGACCGGCCACTCCACGGCGCTGTTCGGCCACGACCGCCACCTCACCGACGTGCACGCCGGGTTGGAGACGGCCGTTCATGGGTCGTCGCTCTTTGTCACCGGCCGCACCACGATGACTGCCGCACGGCCGTCGAGCGAAGGCCTCTTCACCAGCGCGACGATCAGCCCCGACGGCGCGCACGTCTTCGGCAGCCTGGTCGCCGCCGGTGGCTGCGGCGCCCCGCCCCATGTGCGCACCGCGGTCGGCGACGTGGCTGCCGGGTCGTGGACCGTCCTCGACAACGTCTTCGCGGTCGGCTGGTACGACGACAGCCACCTGGTGGTGTGCGACACGTCGTACGAGGGCCCGCTGCACGTCGTCGACCTCGCCGGCAGCGGCGACCCCGCGGCGCTCACCCACGGCTACTTCGCCGGCGTCCTTCGCTAGCGCCCACACGGCACAATGCGGCGGTGGACGAGCACATCCACCGCTTCGCCGCCGCCCTGCGCCAGGCCGGTGTCCGCACCTCCCCCCCCGAGGTGGCCGACGCCCTGGCCGCCGCAGGCGCGGTCGACATAGAGCAACGGCCGCAGTTCCGCTCGGCCCTGCGCGCCACCCTGGTCAAGCGCGACTTCGACCTCGACACCTTCGAGCAGCTCTTCGACCTCTACTTCTCCCCCTACGGCAGCAAGCAGGACGACCTGCCCCCCAAGCCCGAGGAACCCCGCGATCTGCCGCCGCTCCCCGAGGGCGCGCTCGACGAGCTGGGCCCCGAGCTCGCCCGCCTGTGGGACGCGCTGCGCAGCACCGACGACCTTGAGCTCGCCCTGCTGATCCGCGAGACCGCCCGCCGCGAGGGTGCGGGGCAGATCGACACCGTGCTCCAGCAGGGCATGGCCGGCCGCGTCATCCTCCAGGGCATGGGCCTGGGCATGGGCAGCGACGCCGCCCTCGACCGCTTCGCCCAGCGCCTGCGCGAGTCGGGCATGTCCGACGAGGACGCCCAGGCCTGGCGCGACGCCGTCAGGCAGCAGCTCGACCGGCTGCGCACCGCCGTCCGCGGCTTCGTTCGTGCCGAATACGACAGAAACGAGGGCGCGCTCAAGGAGTCGCGAAGGGCTCGCGAGCTGTCCATGCGCAGCATCGACGCCATCTCCCCGCGCGAGGCCGCCGAGATGTCGCGGCTGGTCGAGCACCTGGGCCGCAAGCTGGATTCACTGCCCGAGCTGCGCAAGGCCCCAAAGCGCAAGGGCGCGCTGGACATGCAGCGCACATGGCGCAGCAACCTGCAGACCGGCGGCGTCCCCTTCCGGCTGCGCTGGGAGAAGCCACCGAAACGCCGTCCCCAGGTGGTGGCCCTCTGCGACATCAGCAACTCGGTGCAGTCGACGGTGCGCCTGATGCTGCACTTCCTGTACCGCCTCCAGGATCGATTCAGCCGGGTGCGAACCTTCGTGTTCGTCAGCGACTGCACCGAGGTCAGCGACGAGTTCCTCCACTACGACGCCGAGACCGCCATCGCCCACGCCCTGCAGCCCAAGCAGATCGCCTACTACTCGGCGACCAACTACGGCCGCAGCCTGGAGCGCTTCCTGGCCCAGTACGACGACGCCATCACCTCGCGCACCATCGTCCTCGTCCTCGGCGACGCGCGCGGCAACTACACGGCGCCACGCCCCGAGCTGCTGCAGAACATCAAGGGTCGGGCGCGCCGCGTCCTGTGGTTCAACCCGGAGGGGCGGCTGAGCTGGGGACTGGGCGATTCCTCGATGAACGCGTACCTGCCGCACACGACACAGGCGTTCGAGGTGCGCACCCTGTCCCACCTGGAGATGGCCATCGAGAACCTCGTCGGCGCCGCCCCACGCTGAGCCTTTCCTTGCCGAACATTTACAACCTTTGGCTCTCATGCGCGCGACCAACGCGCCAAACGGCGACTACCGTAGGGCCCCTAGGGGCTTCCTACAGGGATTCGACTGGAGTTGTGACGTGCCGCCATCCGCGCACGGTGGAAAGGTGGAGAGTCCGGAGGCGCGGCTGAGGGAGCTCGGCATCGAGCTGCCGGAGCCGCCTGAGCCACTCGGGGACTATCCGTCGGTCAGGGTCGTCGGCGACCTGCTCTACACCACGGCCGTTCTGCCGGTGTGGGACGGGGAGCTGCGCTACGTCGGCGCGCTGGGCAGCGAGGTGCCGCTGGCCGACGGTGCCGCCGCCGCCCGTCTCTGCGGGCTCAACCTGCTCGCCCTGGCCCGGGCCAGCGCCGGGGGCAACCTGGACAACGTGCGCCAGGTGGTCCAGGTCATCGGGCTGGTCAACAGCGCGCCCGGCTTCGCCCAGCAGTCGAAGGTCATGAACGGCCTCTCCGACCTGCTCTACGAGGTTTTCGGCGACGCCGGGAAGCACAACCGCACCGCGCTGGCCACCCTCGACCTGCCGCTCAACGCCTCGGTCCAGGCGACGGCGGTGATCCGCATTGACCCGGCCAGCGCCACCCCGCGCGGGGAGGCGGCGATGGCGGTCAGCGGGATGCACGTGGAGTCGCGGCAGGGCGACGCGGGCGCGGGCATGCCGGTGGCCGGCGCGGCGGTGGAGCGCACCGCGGACGAGACGGCTCCCTCGGGCGCCTAGTCCCGCTCCCGCACTTCGCGCCCGAGGCGGCGGGACCGAAGCCCGGTAGGCTTATCCGGTCGTGCTCGCCGACACCGTGTTCCACCTCAGCTACCCGCTCGCCTTCGCGGCGGGGGTGGTGTCGTTCCTGTCGCCGTGCGTCTTCCCGCTGGCGCCGGGGTACCTCGCCTTTCTGAGCGGTCAGGCGGGCCAGGCGCAGCTCGACGGCGAGCGGCCCGCCGGCGCGGGACCGGGGGCGATGCTCGCCGGGGGCGGGGTGGCCACCGCCGCGCCCACCACTGCACGCACCGCCCGCGCCCCCCTGATGCTCAACGGCGTCGCCTTCGTGCTCGGCTTCAGCGCCGTCTTCGTGGCTTTCTTCTATGTGCTGCGCGCGCTCAACGTGACCCTGCTGCTGGAGCACCAGAACATCGTCAACGACGTCGCCGGCGCCATCGTCGTGGTGCTGGGGCTGCAGACCCTGGGCATCCTGCGCTGGACGCCGCTGATGCGCGACCGCCGCGTTCACCGGCTGCCGCGCGGCGGCGGTGTGGCCGCCGCCTTCCTGCTCGGCGTCACCTTCGCCGCCGGGTGGACGCCCTGCATCGGCCCGCAGCTCACCGCCATCCTCGCCGTCGCCTCGCAGGGTGATTTCGCCGGCCTGCCGGTGATGCTCGCCTACTGCCTGGGCCTGGCCGTGCCCTTCCTGGCCATCGCCGCCCTCGCCGACCGTCTGCAGGGCGCGATCCGCGCCATCAACCGGCACATGGGCGTGGTCAACGTGGTCGCGGGCGCGCTGCTGCTCATCTTCGGCCTGCTGCTGCTGACCAACCAGTTCACCTTCTTCAACCGCTTCAGCCCGCAGTCGCCGTTCGACCTGTGAGTGACGACGTGCGCCCGGTGCGCGTGCTCGACCTGCGCGGCGTGTCCTGCCCGCTCAACTACGTCAAGACGCGGGTCGCGCTGGAGAAGGTGCAGCCGGGCGAGTGGCTGGAGGTGTGGCTCGACCACGGTGAGCCCGAGGAGAACGTGCCGCGCTCCTGCGAGGAGGACGGCTTCCCGGTGCGCAGCGCCGCCGACGGCGACGGCTACGCGCGCCTGCTGGTGTCGCGAGAAAGCGCTTAGCCCGCGAGCGGCAGACGCACGGTGATCGTGGTGCCCTGTCCGTCCACACTCTGCAGCGACACGTCGCCGCCCATCGCGGTGACCAGGCCCTGCACGATCGACAGGCCGAGACCGCTGCCGCCCTCCTCGCGCGCCCGCGTCTTCTCGCCGCGGTAGAAGCGCTCGAAAACGTGGGGCAGGTCGGCGGCGGGGATGCCGGGGCCGTCGTCGTGGACGCTGAGCACGCCATGCGTGCCATCGACCGCGGTAGTCCAGCGTTGCGGCGCTCCGGGCGCGTACTTGCAGGCGTTGCCGAGCAGGTTGCGGGCGATCGCGGTCAGCGCGTTGCGGTCAGCCATGACCACAACCGGCGCGGCGGCGACGCTGCGCTGCAGGTCGTCGGGCATGCCCGGAAGGTGCGCGCTCTCGTCGAGCACGGCGTTGATCACCTCGGTGAGGTCGACGGGGCCGATCTCCATGGGCCGCTGGGCGTCGAGGCGGGCCAGGGTGAGCAGGTCGAGCACCAGCACACGCATCCGCTCCGCCTCGCGGGCCATCGTCTCCAGGGCGGCGTCCATCGACTGCGGGTCGCGCACCGCGCCGCGACGGATCACGTCGATGTAGCCCTTCAGCGCGGTGATTGGGGTGCGCAGCTCGTGCGAGGCGTCGGCGACGAAGCGGCGCATGCGCGCCTCGGACTCCGCCCGGGCGGCGAAGGCGACCTCGATGCGGTCGGCCATGTCGTCGAAGGCGCTGGCCAGGGCGCCGACCTCGCCGCTGCGGGGCAGGTTGCTGCGGGCACGCAGGTCGCCCGCGGCGAGGCGGCGCGCGGTGGCGGCGACGCGGCGCAGCGGCTTGAGGGCGCGCGAGGTCAGCAGCAGGCCGAGGAGCAGGGCCAGCACCAGCACGATGCCGCCGCCGATGGCCAGGCGCTCGCGCTCGGAGCTGAGCACGTCGTCGATCGGTGCCGTGCTGGTGCTGAGCTGGGCGACGCCGCAGGTGCTGCCCGGACGCGCGGCGACCGGGAAGGCGACGGCGAGCTGCGGGCCGGCGGGCGTGTCGAGCACCACGGCGCCGGAGCGGCGGCCGGTGAGCGCGGTGCGCAGGCTGGTGTCACCGGCGTGCGGTGCACTGTCGAGGCCGGTGGGCAGGCTGAGCACGGGTTGCAGGAAGCGGTCGTAGAGCACCACGGTGGCGGTGCGTCCCGAGGCGGCGATGAGGGCGTTGGCGATGGTGCGCACCGGGTCGACGGTCTGCGCCGGCGGCGGCGACGCGGTGCGGTTGAGCCTTGCGCAGACGGCGGTGAACGCGGCCGTCACCCCCGCGGGTGTTCGTGCCGCGCGTGGCAGCAACTGCTCGACCTCGGCGCGGAGCTGATCGTAGTCTCCGGCCAGCGCGTCGACGCGCACCGTGACCAGGTTGTCCTGCAGCGCCAGGTACTGGTAGGTGCCCAGGCCGGCGAGGAGCAGGGCGAGCAGGGTGACGTAGGTGAGTGTCAGCCGCCAGCGCAGCGTGCCGAGGGCGTGCGAGAGGCGGCGCAGCGGCGTGCGCAGTTTGGGTCTATGCCTCCGGCGTCGGGGTGCTGCGCAGGCGGTAGCCGACGCCGCGCACCGTCTGGATGCGTTCGTGCGCGGTGTCGCCGAGCTTCTGGCGCAGGTAGCGGATGTAGACCTCGACGTTGTTCTCGTCGCCGAAGAAGTTGTAGCCCCACACCTCGTCGAGCAGGCGCTGGCGGGGCAAAACCTGATCAGCATTGGCGGCGAGGAAGTGGAGCAGGTCGAACTCGCGCACGCTGAGCTCGAGCTGCCGGTCGCCGAGCTTCACCTCGCGGGTGGCGGTGTCGATGCTCAGGTCGCCCGCACGGACCACGCGGCTGAGGTCGGGCTCGCGCCGGCGCAGCACCGCGCGAACCCTGGCCAGCAATTCGGTGAACTCGAAGGGCTTGACCAGGTAGTCGTCGGCGCCCAGCTCCAGGCCCTGGACGCGGTCGCCGACCTCGTCGCGGGCGCTGAGGATGAGCAGGCCGCGGCGGCGGTCGCCGGCCAGGGCGCGGCAGAGCTCCCAGCCGTCCATGCGCGGCATCATCAGGTCGAGGATCACCAGGTGGGGCTTGAACTCGTCGACCACCCGCAGCGCGACGCGGCCGTCCGGGGCGGTGCGCACCTCGAAGCCCTCGTGGCGCAGGCCGATGGCGATGAAGTCGGTGATGCTCTGCTCGTCGTCGACGACGAGGACGCGAGCAGGGTCGGCCGTCATGGCCGGAGTATAGGGGCGGCCCGGGGCGCTCCCGGCCATCTCTTGCGCACTTCTCAAGAAGCTCTCAGCCAATGGGGGGCGGGCGGATCGCGGTATGGTGCGTGGCCGTGTTCTTCAGCACCGTGACCCGCATTGCCTGAGACCCGCATCGCCCTCGGCCCCGGCCTGGGTGCCGCGGAGGTGCACGCGCACACGCTGTCGAGCGACGGCATGGTCTCGCCCGAGGAGCTGGTGCGCGCCGCCGCCGCCGCGGGAATCTCGGTGCTCTGCGTCACCGATCACGACACCATGAACGCCACCGCGCGCGCTTTTGACGCCGGGTTGGCGGTCGGCGTGGACGTGGTGCGGGGCGAGGAGGTCACCACCGCGATGCCGTCGGGCACGCACATCGTCGGCCTGTTTCTCGACCGCCCGGTCCGCATGGGCATGTCCATGGAGGACACCGTCGACGCCATCCACGACCAGGGCGGCCTGGCCATCCTCGCCCACCCCTTCATGCCCACCTACTTCGCCTCGATCAGCGAACGCCGCGCCCGCGCTCTGTTGGAAACCCGTGTGGTCGACGGCATCGAGCTCCGCCACACCGCCGTGATGACGCCCCGTGGCCGCCGCCGGTTGGACGACTTCTACGCCACCCACCGCTCCCGCCTGGGCGCCGCGCTGGGCGCCGGCGACTCCCACTTCGGCCGGCATGACCTGGGGCGCGTGGTCACCGTCTTCCCCGGCCGGAGTGCTTTGGACTTCCGCGCGGCCCTGGAGGCCCGCACCACCTCGCCCCGGTATGGCCTCTCCCCCTCCGGGCCGCCGCTGTCGATGCGGCTGGCCCAGCAGCGCCGGTCGCTGCTGTGGCTCCCGGGCGAACGGCGCGCGGGGCGCGTTGGGGGGGGCGTGGGCCCGGGGGCCGTGGTTCCTGGGACCGGGGGCTCCTGAGTCGTCCCCCGCGTTCCGGTGCCGCCGAAGCCGGGGGAGGGCTGCCTGGGCGCCGCGGGTACAATCACTGGCCGCGCCCGCTTAGCTCAGTTGGTAGAGCAGGGGACTCTTAATCCCTTGGTCGCAGGTTCGAGTCCTGCAGCGGGTATAACAACTTTCGGCCCTGAACGCGCGTTCGCGGGTAATTTTGGGGGTAATAGCGCCGGCGGGGTAGCCCCCTCACTGGCGCCGGCGGCAGCGAGCGTCCCCGAGGTCCGGCAACCACGCCGTGTCCCCCTGCGACGCGGTCGGCGGGTACTGGGTTGTGCATCGCCTCGACCGCGGTTGTTCCCCGCCACGACGACGGCCTGGTGGGTGATGCCCCGCCCGCTCCCGCGGGCCAGCGAGCGCCTTGCGGCGGCCAAGGCTTTCCTCGACAGCGTGATGAGCGACCTTGACAGGTTGGACTAGGATGGCGCGGCCGAGAGACCCGAGCGAGGCTAGGTCGGCTGCGAGATCGATGGGTGGGAAACCTACGATCGGCTCTTCGGATCCGTCAGGAACCTATGCATCGCCTTGTGTTCGTGCTGCCTATGGAAGGCGGAGCGTGCCGAGGTCTGGGCGCTATAGGCAGCGCTGGGCTTGCCATGGTAGGGATTGAGGACTTGATGCACGGGAAAGAACGCCATCTGCGCGACGCGCAGCCCTGGGAAGAGCACAAGGGGCAACCGGCCGGTGTTCTGCAGTTCCAGGGTCAGATAGCCGCGAAAACCGCAGTCGACCATGCCGGCGGTGGCATGGACCTGGAGTCCAAGTCTGGCCCACGTCGACCTGCCCTCAATGTTGCCCCACAGATCGTCCGGCAAGCGCAGGTATTCCAACGTCAGCGCCAAGAGCAGCTCACCAGGATGCAAGACGACGCTTTGGTCCCGTCCGGCGGTTAGACGGTATTCGTCTGCCGAGTTGTCGAGAAGTTCGCCCGTGATTTCCGGATCGGCACCAGGATCCAGAGCCTGAAATCGAGACGTCCGCAACTGCTCCCATTCAGTTCCCAACCGAAGATCGATCGTCGTGCCGCCGATTTGAGAAGGGTCGATTAGAGGCCGAATAACCAACGCGTCCTCGCCTGGTCGCGTGAGGCGGCGTACCAGTTGCAAGTCTGACAACGGGCTGTCTTCCGTCCAGCCAGTCGCGTCCGTTGCTGGAAGAGCCACGGCTGCGGTGGATCGCCCGCGGTCGACGTTAGCCGCTATCGTTTCATCCCATTCGCGAAGCCAGCGATGGACCGCTGCGGATTGGAGAGACCTTGAGATGGACGTGTCGCGTGTCGCCAATGCAGCCACGGCATCATCCAAGGAAGCGTCCCGTGCCGTAAGTTCAGCGAGTATCTCCACGGGGGGCCGATCCACCTCTAGGAGCCATGCTGCTTCAAGAACCTCTGCATCGCTGCACGGCTCATCGGTGGCGGCAGCGAAGAGCCAGTGCTGATGGGCCGCCATGTCGAAATCGCCCTCCGCCAGCAGTGAAGCGAAGGATTCGTCGCTGATATCCTGCTGATCCGCGTGCGCGGCGCTTGCTGCCTCACCTCTCGCCAATAGGTGCCGCGCCTGTTGCACGGCGGTGGCTTTCGATCTTGGCGGTTGAAAGTCTGCTAGTAATTCGAGCGCGACTTCACTGATTTCAATGAGCCTCTCATCGGTGATGCCGCCACCTGCGTCCAACGGCCATATACTCGGGATGCTGCCATCGACTAGCCACGGAAAGTCGTCGGTTGCTAAGAGGCGCAGTCGTCGACGAGGGCTGGGGAGAAGTTGGGCAGTGGTTTCGGCTGGCGACGACAAGTAGGCTTCGAGCGCGAACGCCAAGCAGTAGGTCAGGCCGTGTGCACGAAACGCAACCAGGTCCGCGAAGATCTCCTCGAAGGTACTCTTGGTTTCGGCCGAGACATCGCCGAATCGTTCCTGCAGTTTGATGTCCGCGATATCCGAAAGAGAACGTCCACCTGGCAGGTACCAGTGTGCCAACTCATGAACCAAGAGCGGCCAACGGAGAGGCGTCAGTGTTTCCGTGAATGGAATGGGCACGGTAGCCACGCTCATTGGAAGGCGCTTGACGACTCCTGCCTCCCATATCGTGAACCTACCTAACGAGAGCGTGAATAGGGCGCGATGTTCAGGGAGTGTGGGTTCCAAACCGAAACTGCGGCTCAGAAAGAACCCGATATCAGCCGGCAGTTGACGCCTCAACGGGAGGAAGGGAAAGAGTTCCTGGTGAAGAGCGGAGAACTTGGTGAATGCGTCACGTGTCAGGTCCACAAGTTTCGGCGGAACGATGGTCCAACGGAACGATGGTCCAAGTAGAGGGATCTGCGTCGTCTTCAATCTCGCTGGCCGATAGCGTGTCATCGAGCCGCCGATCAAACTCAGCGAGCTGGAGAATCATGCGCTCTCGCGCGACACCCAGGAACACGCGCGCGCCGGGATCAGACGTGCGCTTGAGTTCGTCAAGGGCGGCGATGAACCGGAGATGCCGATTCCTTACGTCAGAGATCGCCCACGACAGAAGCGCCGAAGCAGAAATGCGTGCGCTCGCCCCGCCTGAGGACATCAGTTCAGGCGCCCACCGCGTTCACAGAATGCGCTGCCTGCTCTCTGAGCAGAGTGGCTAGGCGTTCCAGCCTTTGCGCCACATCAAGGACGTCGCTTTGCGGACCCTCCGACAACGTGGTGTCGAGGTACTGGGGCAGCGACTGCGCAAGATTTTCCAGTTCGGTATCTCTGTCACTGACCCGCCTCCAGACGCGAACTGGAATCAACTGTCGATAAGGCAGTTGAGCATCGGACACAGCTTTCCGTTGCTGCAGAGTCGGAAGCGCGGTCACTAGGTCACGTGCGACGGCGACGAGTCGGTCCAAACCACGGGCCGACCCCCGCTTTGCTATTCCCCGGAGTAGTAGCGCCGTGCTTGAGGCGTAGAAGGCGAGATCGGACGCCTCGGTACCAATACGAAGAAGTTCAGCCTCTTCACCCAGCGACGCGGCAGAGGGAAGCCCTGACTTTTGGCCCCTGCTAACTTCCTCGTTCACGGCTGGGACACCTCCATGAGGGCTTAACCACCGAAGCGGGCGCGTCCGGGGAAGGAAGAATTATACGAACATCTGTTCGGGCGGGGCGGCCCACCACAGGAACAAACGTAGTAGAAAGCCTCCCCGAAGCTGCAAAAAACATATGTTCAGCATACGATACCCCACTGGACGATGTCGAGTACCCATTCGAGGCTTCTGAGCTTCTCCGACGAGCGCGGTCTCACACGTCCAGCATGCGCGTCCCCATCCCCCTGTCCAAGTACTGGATGGCGCTCAAGGAGGCGGCGGAGGACGCCGGCGAGCGGACCGACAAGCAGGAGTTGGTTCTAGCCATCCTCGCCACCACCCCAATCGACGGTGTGGCATTGGCTGAGCGGCTGAGAAGCTATCGGTTGCTGCGGAACGCCGACCTTCCGGGGCTGTTCGCAACCGATGAGAACGTCATCCATCTCCCAGGCCCAACCCTAGGACGAAAGGGCGCGGGATCGGCGTACTAGCCACCACGGCCCCGCCTTCAGGCAGTTTCACTCAGGAGGGCATCGCGTCTCTCGAATCATCCTCTTCGCTGCAGCAGCGGGAGCGCGCCGTGCGCCGTCTTGCGAATCCCCAAGGACGCCCCGCGTGGGGCCATTGCCGTAGCCGTACTGGGTGTCACCTGCCTTCTGCTTGCCTTGTTCGGACCGGCGAACGCTCGGACCGACCGCCTTTTCGACGCCTGCCTTGAAGGGTTCATCATCGGACTCGCGCTGCTCACGGCTCGGTGGCTCGGGGTGCGGTGAAGCACATCGGGCCGGTGGCGACGTTCCACGGGCGAGAAGAGCAGGATGGACCGGATCACCCGCCCCTGTGAGTGGGAACCGAACCCCTGCCGGCAACCTGGTCCGGTGGCCCTCGCAAGGCATGTCAGCTCCAAGCCGAGGGGATAGGCGATGGCAACATGGCAGTCGGCGAGGAGCCCCCGCAGCGGGGGCTTGTCACCGTCACTGGGACCGCGCCACAGACCGGGCCGGAACTCGACCGAGGACCGCGCCTACAAGGTGAGTCGGGACGGGGGGTGTTCAGTGCTACCCCCCTCCGCCGTACCATCAGTGCCGTGGCCCGCCAGCCACGCTCCGGCGCCAGGGGCAGTTTTTGGGGCTAATCGGGGTGTCCAACGATGACCGACGGTGGCCGCCCCTGACCGGAAATCCCAAGCTACATAAGGGGTTTCTATTGCGCCACCCCACCCCCCCGATCACACTCTTAATCCCTTGGTCGCAGGTTCAAGTCCTGCAGCGGGTATAACAACTTTTGGCCCTGA
This sequence comes from Candidatus Angelobacter sp., assembly GCA_035569495.1. Classification (GTDB taxonomy): domain Bacteria; phylum Chloroflexota; class Dormibacteria; order Aeolococcales; family Aeolococcaceae; genus DASRDZ01. Next base: position 530,420 of record DATMMX010000011.1, read on the forward strand.
ACGCCCGTTTGGGAGTAATTTTGGGGTAATAGCTCCGGGGCATCGACCCGCCGGGTAGCCCCTCTCCGGCGGCGGCGGCAGCGAGCGTCCCCGAGGTCCGGCAACCGCGCCGTGTCCCCCTTCGAGGCGGTTGGCGGGTACCGGGGTTGTGCATGGCCTCGACCGCGGTTGTTCCCCGCCACGACGACCGCCTGGCGGGCGATGCCCCGCCCACGGCCGAGCCGCCGCTGCTCTTCACCATTCCCGAAACGGCGCGACTGCTGTCGTGAGCTCCGGGTTGGTCAAGTTGATGATCCGCCGCGGTCAGTTGCAGCCGGTAAGCTCGGCCAGACGACGCGCAAGCGGGCTCGTCACGCTCTTGCTGTTCTGTGGCGGACTAGGTGGTGGCCTGATCCTGCACAACCGGCAGCACCCGGCGACCGCGACGTCGCCGCACCTGCCCCACGCGTCTGTCCCGTCGCTGGACGCAGTACAGACACCCTCCGACACGCCGCTGCCGCCGACCCCGACACCGACGCCGGTTCCCACCCCGACACCAACTCCGAGCGGCGCACAGACGTGGGCTCAGGCGCAAGCTCTGCTGGGTAGCGCCCGCGGGTACCACGTCACCTACGGCTCGTACTACGTCTACCCGGCCGGCAGCGTCGCCGGGAACCCGCTGCGCTTCGATCTGACCGTGCAGCCGAGCGGCGACTTTCAGGCACCTACACACCGATCGATGGGTTCATTGGCCCAGTTCGACATTCGCCGGCTCGGCGGCGTCCTCGCCGTCCGGCACCTCGACACTGTGGGCAACTTCGGCAATCCGAATGCCCCGCCCGACGCGATGCAGTTCTTCAACGTCACGTACGACCAGGCAAACAGTCTCGGCGACAACTGGCTGCCCTTGACGGCATCGCCGCAGCGGCCGGCGGCGAACGTGCTCAGCGCGGCACTGGCCGATTACGTCAGCGCGGCACCGCGGCAAGTACGGTTCTTGCTTCGCCTTCGCCGGCGACGCTGCAGGTTGAGCCACGCAGCTCAGCAGCGGCAGGACGACACTCACTTACAGGCCAGCCCCGAACGCGTTCCTCGATCTGTCGGTCGCAGAGTTCGAAGCACGTTCGACAACCTTTCGACGTAGATCGGCCGGTGCCACTCTCCCGGCGGACCCGATCAGGATGTACCGACCTGAGCGACGTGGATCACGGTCGATTTCCCGCCGGATTGGGGTTCGGCCCAGACGACGACATTGCCATCCACCGACCAACCCGCGAAGTTGCCCGGAAAGCTATCACTCAGGATGAGAGGGTCGCCGCCAGCGCGGCTGGTGGACACGGCGAGAAGCTGCCCATTGTCGGGCGGCAGTGCGTACACCACGAATCCGCGTCCCGGAAAGCCCCGGTCGCCTTGGGACGCCAGTTCGACCGGGGTGGCGGCCCCGTCGGGCAAATACCAGATCGATCGCGCATCGCCGGTCGGCGGTTGGTTCCATGCCAAGCCGCCGTTGCGGGCGACGATTCCACCGACGGCACCCGTATGCGTCACTTGCACAGCAGGCGTCGAGCCGTCGGCAGCGACGCGAAAGATATCCGCAGATCCCGGCCGCTCCTGCCGATAGTACACAACACCGTTCTGCACGCTCGGCCCCGCATACGGCACTTGCTTGGCTAGCGTGACAGTGCGACCGGTCCGTGTGTCGAACGACATCAGGTCCGTGGTATCCGCCGTGTCGCCCTGGGGCTCTTCCCATACGATCCACCGGCCGTCGAACTGCGGATACGGGACAATCTCTCCCGGCGTGGGTCGAGGAGACTTCCGCACGAGGGCGACGCGGCCGGTTGCCACATCCACTGTCACGATCTGCCAGGTGGTGTTGGGCTGGGCGTCGTTCGGCACGGAGGGCTCTTCGAGCACCACCATCGTACTGCCCTCACCACGCACCGGATAGAGGTTGGTCGAAGCGGTCGCGCCACGAAGAACGGTTCGCGTTTGACCGCTGATGCGGTCGTACAGCACGATCATCGGCGTCTGGCTCGGCCCTTCCGTCCAGGCGACGAAGCGCCCAGCGCCCCACACCCAGAGGGAATGCACCTGTTCGGTGCGCGTGATCGTAGCCAGAGATTGAGAATGGAGCCGCCCACTCGTGGTGGGCGACTCCACAGAAGCCGGGGTCGGTGTGGCACGAGGCGGAAGCGATGAACCGCACGCGGTCATGACAAGTGCCGTTGCGACGAGGCTCATTGCCGCTTGGTGCCGACCGGCCATGCTTCGTATTCCCTATCTCACCAGACGACGTTTTTGTCGATCGATGCATCGACTGCCGCCGCCGCCTGAGCAGAGCTGACCAGATGCGTCCCGAAGGGGTTGTAGTTCTGCTGGCCTGCACCGGGCGTTCTCGACGTGTCGTACGTGTCGTCAAACCAGATGTGGCCACCTGCGTTGCTGTCCCAACCATACAGGGTGACCATATGGCCGTAGGCATGCGGCGTGCCGTTCGAACTGTCCCAGTATGACAGATCGCCGGTGTCGACGTTTGCGATGACAGCTTCCGTGTACTCCCACTCATCCGTCTCGACCATGCCCTGCAGGGTGTCGGCGGTGGGACTCTGCTGCGACTGCCCCATGTCGGTGTGGCCTTCCCTGTTGTCGATGGCATCAGCGATCAGCCCGGTGGATGTCCCCGCGTGCTTCCCGTTCTGGTACGTCTGCTCCGACTGATACCAGGTTGATTCACCAGGGTCCGACCCGTACTTGGCCCACCACCAGAGTTCTGTCGCGGCTGAACCGCAGGACCAGTATGCCTTTTGGTAGGTCTGGGGCATGCTGGGAAAGGCGTACGAGTCAGGCGGATTGTGGTCGGAAGTGGTGGTCGATGGACGTACCGAGTTGGTGCAGCACGCCGAGCTCGCTGGTGACGACGCGACGCCATTGGTGGCGTGGCTTGCCAAGTTCTGCAAGACGGCCGGCATCGTCTGCGCCAGCGCCTGCTCTTTGACTGCCGTCGACTGGATCTGAATGGCTGACGGCGGTGTGTAGATCAGCGAGACACCGGTGTTGCCGACCAAGTCGTTGCCTTCGGCGCCTGCTTGGCCGTAGCCGTCCGCGTAGTAGGTCCCGGAAGCGCGGTCACCGGCGACTGCAACCAAACCGCACGAGTCGCCCGCGGCGCTGATACCGACCAAGCCCGTCCCGCATCCGTCTCCGGTGCCGCTGACCGTTGTCCCCTGTCCACCCGCACAGCCTGTGCCGCTGGCCGCCACCGGTGCGAACGCAAAGGTGTTGCCGGTATTGGCGCACCCGGTCCCGGACACGGCGACCAGTGAACCGCTCGCCGACCCCGTGGTCGAGACGCCCGCACCTGTCCCGCCGGACGCGTTGCCACCGTTGGAGACGGCGAGGACCGAGCCACTTGGATTGTCGCTGCTGCTCGTCCCGATCGAGATCAGGCCGAGCGGATCGCCTATCACCTGCGCGGCGACGGGCAGAAGCCCGGTCGCAAGGACGGCGAGCGTCCCGGCCCCGGACACGATCAACGCCCCGCGACGGAGGCGCTTTCTGTTGACGTGCATTGTTCCTTTCCTTGCTCTTGCAGTCTTCACAGCACGCGCGTCAGCTAGGCGCAGGTGCCGGTGAGTTGGGCGATCGCGATGATGCCCTCGGTGACCTTCACGTTGGCGCACGCCGTCGTCGACGGCGCGTACAGCTCGGCCGAGTACCGCACCGGCTCGTCGTTGAAGAACGGGTCGTCTGCTCGCAGCGTTCCCGCCGTGACGTAGGTGTCGCGCTGGTACAGCGGGTTGATGTACGCGGGATTCGTGAAGGTCGTGCGCGCCCAGTTGGTCCCGCAATGCGGCGAGTACCGTAGCTCCAGGTATCCGATGACGGCCCCGTTGGTCTGGTCGACGATCGGCGTCTGCGCGTTGAAGACGGTGTACGCGTCAGCCGAGCAGCCGACATCCGTCGGGTTGGTACCGTTGCAGTTGCCTGCGTTGGGGTTCTGGAAGCAGGATGCGGAGCCCATCCCCGGGCCGTGCTCCACCGACAGGACGATGACCGTGGGGTCGTCGGTCTGCGGCGTCTCTGGGAGGCTCGGCAGGGGTGGCAGGTTGCCGCCTGCTGCGTAGGCCACGATTGGGGCGCTGACCATGAACGCCGCGGCGGCGACGACGAGAAGGCGTCTCACCATCGCCCAGCCCGGGCGTCTCCGCGGGCGGGTCCGCGGTGGAGAGCCGTGGAGCTCTCCGGGTGCCGAAGGGTCGTGTTTGAGATGCACGTGTGGCATCCTCCTGTGCTGGCGACGTTGCTCCCGGGTCAACGTCTGGTCGATAGCGGGCGTCCGGGAGAAACAGATGCCTCGGGGAGCGGGGGTTCCATCCCCGCTCCCCTCCGCGGTTGAGTTCACGACAGGTGGTGCCACCAAGCTGCCGCTGTGGCACATCGCAGAAGACGGCAAACGGCCTGACGGCTCGGGCGGCGTCCGACAGGCTCGGCAGACCTCGGGCGGCTCGGGGTCGATCGCTCTCTGCAGCGCCCCCGCTGGGCGCGGGGAGCCGGAAGCCACCTTGCTGATCGACGGCCACGCCCCTCTCCGAGTGCGTCGACACCCCGCCGGGTATCGAGAATCCCTTCCGTTCGAGCCGCGCGTTCGGCTCGGTCGGCCGGAGTGTAGGAGAGCGCTGATGTGACTGTCAACGTGTCGGGTTACATGTGTGGCATTTGCCGCAGAAATAACCAACAAATGAGCCGACCTGATCTGATAGCGCAATCGCACGCAGCGTAGCGACCGCGCGGTCAGTACTGGTCGTGGAGCTCGGTGCGGCCACTCGCTCGGAAAGCGGCTTGACCGACTCCGTCTTGAAGCCTCGCCGCAGTGGCGGCTTCTTCCAAGGGTGGTCTCAACCACTCCACTGGAGGAACCGGACGTGTCTTGGTACATCGGCGGCAACCCACGAGGTGTTGGGACGTCGACCCCAGCCTGCTGCGGGGGCCGCGGTGCGCCGTTTCCGCGCGACGCGCACATCGGCACCCGCTATATGTCCGACGATCAGTTGGGAGATCAATACGACACCATGGGCTGTGGCTCGAAAGGAGTCTTCCCGGCTGCCCAAACGGTGTGGAACCGCCAGACACCGCTTCTGCGTCGCATGATCACAACCGCAGCGGCTGGCTGACCGCGTGGTTCGGAGCTGCATGCCGGCCGGATGCGGCGGACGTCAGTGCCATTGGTGGCGCGGGTAGCAACCTCGCAGGGTTCGGGCTTCAGCACGTCGTGAAAGCTAGGCGGGGATGGCGGCGTCTATATGGGGGGCCCACAACGGGACCGGAGGGATAAGGGAGGTGTTGCTGCTGTGCGGATGATCAGGCTTGTGCCCCTGCTGACGGTCGCGGCCGCGGCGGCCGTCATGCCGCTGCAGGCGGCGGCGGGCACCACAACCGGGGCCCAGCTCCGGCTCTCCCCCGCGAGCGGCCAACCCGGCAGCCACTTCACCGCGACGTACACGTACAGCGTCTCCCGCTGCGACCTGTACGGCGTGGGATTGTGGTGGGACGACCCGCACTACACGACACCGCTGGGCAGCGGCGCGGACCAAAGCACGGGACAGCTCTGCGAAGTCTCCATCGACGCGGTGGTGCCGGACACCGACGCCAACCCGGGGACCACGTACCCCGTGCACGCCTACACGAGTCCGCGGGGAGTCAGCGCCGACGGCGGTCCGGGTCCGAGCGGCACCGCGGCGTTCGCCGTCACCGGAGCGCCCTCAACGGGCTCGGCCACAGGGTCGGCGACGGCGCACCCCGGACCGGTGGGCGGGAACGCGGGACACGGTGGCGCGCCTACCGCGGAGACTGGCTCATCCTCGGGGCGGCAGGCGTCGATCGGTGGTGTCGACGCGCTGGCATCGCCGTCCGCGCCTGACACCGCCAGTGCTCCGGCGTCGCCCGCACCGGAGTACACGGGGCTCCCCAGCGGAAAGGCGTCGCCACCTCTCATCGCAGGCGGGCCCGCGGACCGGACGAGCCTGATCGCGGTTGTGGCGGCGGCCGGCGTGATGCTGGCCGCGGCACTGGCCCGGAAGTACCGCTCAGGCCGGCCCTAGAGGCGTGGCGCGCCGGATGTCGACGCCCACGCCTCCAGAGCCCGACGCGGAGGCTCAGACCGCCGCGAAGTCGCGCACCTGGGTGAGGCGGACGCTGTTCCCCGAGGGGTCGCGGAAGCCGCTGTCGATCCCGTAGGGCCGCTCCTCGGGAGCCTCGGTGAACTCGACGCCGCGGGCGCGCAGCTCGTCGTAGGAAGCCTGGCAGTTCTCGGTCTCCAGGAAGATCGTCCCGGCGAAGCCCTTCTCCATCAGGGTGCGGATCTGCTCGGCGGTCTCGGCGTCGATCACCGGCGGGCCGGGGATGGCCATGAGCACGATGGCGACGTCGGGCTGGTCGGCGGGGCCCACGGTGAGCCAGCGGAAGCCGCCCAGCTCGGGCAGCGAGACGTCCATGCGGACCACCATGCCCACCTTCTTGGTCCAGAAGTCGAGGGCTGCCTGCTGGTCGTGCACCCAGAGCTGGGTGGTGGTGATGCGGATCATCGAAAGGGTCTCCTGTAGCCGGTTCGAACGAGGGAACGCGGCCAACACTACGAGCCGGCGGCGGCCCTGTCTTCTCGAAACGTGCGCCGTTGCGGACGCCCGTAGGCGCGCAGCACGCAGGCCGGCACCCGGGCGTACTGCGCCGCGGGCGGGAAGGCGGCGCGGTAGGCGGTCGGTGACATGCCGTAGGTGCGCGTGAAGCTGCTGGTGAACGAGCCGATGCTCGACATGCCCACCGCGAGGCAGATGTCAGTGACCGACCGGTCGGTCGTTCGCAGCATGGCGGCGGCGCGCTCCAGGCGGCGGGTGAGCAGGTAGGCGTGCGGCGACTCGCCGAACGCGCGGCGGAACTCGCGGCTGAAGTGGGCGCGCGACAGGCTGGCGGCCCGGGCCAGGTCGTCGACGTCGAGCGGCTCGAAGTAGCGGGCGTCGGCGAGGTCCTTGGCGCGGACCAGCCGGCGGGTGGGCTGGACGTAGGCCATGGGGCAAGTATGCCGCCGGGTTGCCGCCGGGGGCGCCGGGCGCGTACAACGCACCGGTGCCCACCGAGCCGCCGGCCCTGCGGAGCCCCGAGGAGTCGGAGACCGCGCCGCTTCGCGAGGATGGTGGCTGGATGCCCATCGCCGAGCGGCTCCGCCTCTGGTGGACCAGCCCCGCGCTGCGGCGCCGCGCCCCCGCCATCCTGCTCGCCGTCGTCATCGCGCTGAGCGTCGGCTCGCGCGCCTATCGCCTCGACACCCCCACCGAGTCGACGCCGGGCTCGGGGATGATCTTCGACGAGAAGTACTACGTCAACGCCGCCCGCGTCATCGCCGGCGTGCCGATGCACCCGACCGAGACCTACGCCACCGCCTCGCCGCGCGGCACCGATCCCAACGCCGAGCACCCCCAGCTCGGCAAGGTGATCATCGCCGCCACCATCAGGGCGTTCGGCGACAACCCGGTGGGCTGGCGCATCTCCGCCGTCCTCTTCGGCACCGCCGCGCTGCTGCTCCTCTTCTGGGTGGTGCGATGTCTCAACGGCAGCGAGTGGCTGGCCCTGGGCACGGTGGCCATCGCCGCGGCGGACAACCTGTGGCTGGTCAGCGGCCGCATCGCCGTGCTCGACATCTTCTGCGTCCCCTTCATGCTCGCCGGCGTCGGCTTCTACCTCAAGAGACGTCCGCTCCTCGCCGGCGCGCTGATCGGCATCGGCATGTGCATCAAGGAGTTCGCGCTCTACGCGATCTTCGCCATCCTGCTGCTCGAAGCGCTGCGCGGCATCCGCCACCTGCTCGCGCACAGCAGCGTCGACTGGCGCCGGCTCGCCCGGCCCGCATTGACCGTGGCCGCGACGGTGGCCGTCTTCGCCTCACTGCTCGCCGTGCTCGACGTCGCCGTTCGGCCGTATCACGACGGGCATCGCGTCGACCAGCACCAGGCCGCCATCTGCGACCACCTGCTGATCTGGAGCGGCGCCTGCAACCACGTCGCCTTCATGAACAGCTACGCCGCCGGGCTGCGCAGCCCCAACGGACCGGAGGGAATCGCCAGCTATCCCTGGCAGTTCTGGGCCAACGTCCAGCCCATCGACTACTTCACCACGCGCACCACCATCACCGTCGGCGGCACGGTCACCGCGGTGGACACCACGATCGCCTTCCGCGGCGAGATCCAGCCCGTCATCCTGGTCACCGCGTGGCTGGCGATCGCCTGTGCCGTCGGGACGGCGATCCGGCGGCGCGACGACATGTCGTTCTTCATCGTCGCCTGGATCGTCGCCACCTGGCTGCCCGCCGAGCTGTCCAGCCTGATCGGCCAGCGCACCACCTACCTCTACTACATGGTGGTGACCATGCCCGCGCTCTACCTCGCGGTGGCGCGAATGCTGGGCGACCGGCGCATTCCGCGATGGCTGGTCGGCGTGTGGGTCGGGCTGCTGCTGGCGGGGTTCGCGATTCTCTACCCGTTCAGGACGTTCCTCTGACGCGCAGAAGTCAGCGCAGCAGCAGGCGATCCAGCCGCCGCGTCGCCGCGATGACGCAGACCGTCCCCATGACCACCAGGTAGGCCACGTCGAGGAGCAGCGCCGCGGTGATGTCGCCGGTGGTCAGCGCGCGCAGCATGTGCACGCCGTGGTACAGCGGGGTGAGCTGGACGACGACCTGCAGCGCCGGCGGGTAGGAGCTGATCCCGTAGAACGTCCCCGAGAACAGGAACAGCGGCAGCAGCACCACCTGCACCGCGGCGAAGTCCTGCCAGGAGCGCATCAGGGTGGTGACCAGCACGCCCGCTCCCGCGAAGGCGATGCTGATCAGCAATGCGGCGGGCGCGGCCAGCGCCGCCCAGGGCGAGACGATCAGGCCCAGCGCCGCCATCACCACCACGAAGCTCGCCGAGTACGTCGCGCTGCGCATCAAGGCCCAGATCACCTCGCCGAGGGCCACGTCGAGGATGCGCAGCGGCGTCGCCAGCACGGTGTCGTAGAGGTGCAGATAGCGAAGCTTGTAGTACATGTTGAACGTCGTCTCGTTGACCGCGCCGTTCATCGCCGAGGTCGCCATCAGCGCGGGCGCGACGAACACCGCGTAACGGACAGTGCCGACGTTGCCGATCAGCGCGCCCACACCGAAGCCGACACCGGCCAGGTAGAGCAGCGGCTCGAAGAATCCCGAGAGGATGACCAGCCAGCCGCCGCTGTGCCGGAAGACCAGCAGGTTGCGCTCGACCAGGCGCAGCGCGAAGCGGCCGCCGCCGCCGGGCATGACGCGCCCCAGCGCCAGGGCGAGGGCGCTCACACCACCAGCCTCCGCGTCATCGTCCGCTGGGCAGCGAACAGCCCGGCAGTGACGAACGCGAGCAGTGCGACGAGATGTCCCACCGACGCCGCACTGCCCGCGCGGCCGAGGAACAGCGCCCGGCACAGCTCGACGCCGTGGGTCACCGGCAGCGCCCAGGCGATCGCCTGGAGGAACAGGGGAAGCTGGGTCAGCGGGAAGAAGCTGCCGCTGAGCAGGAACAGCGGCAGCACCACGAAGCGGTTGAGCACGTTGAACCCGTTGTCGCCCCTCGTCGTCGCGGTGTAGGCGAGCACGGGGACGCCGAAGGCGAGCCCGGTGAGCACGGCGACCGGGATGGCCAGGACGGCCTCCGGCGAGCGCCCCGCCCCGAAGCACACCGCCACCGCGTAGAACAGCGCCGACACGGCGAGCAGGCGGAGCGTCAGCCACAGCAGCTCACCGGTGATCACGTCGCGCACCCGCGCCGGCGTGTTCAGCAGCGCCTCGTAGGTGCGGTTCCAGAGCAGCCGGGTCATGATCGGGTAGGTCATGTCGGCGGTCGCCGTCTGCATCGCGGTGGTGGCGAGCAGCCCGGGCGCGAGAAATTGCAGGTAGGACACGCCGTCGATCGCGCCGCGCGAGCGTCCCACCAGCCCGCCCAACCCGACGCCCATGGAGCCGAGGAAGAGCAGCGGCGAGATGACGTAGAGGAACGTCGCGCCCTTCCAGTTCTGCCGGAAGGTGGCGAAGTTGTAGGCGGCGATCGGCAGCGCCGGGCGCAGCGCGATCATTCGATCAGGGACCGACCGGTCAGTCGGAGGAAGACGTCCTCCAGGGTGCTGCGCCGCACCAGCACCGACGCCGGCGCCACCCCCCGCCGGTGCAGCGCCTCGACGGTCCCCTCGCCGTCGCGGGTGTAGAGCAGGACGCGGTCGGGGAGCATCTCGACGCGCTCGGCGAAGTCGGAGAACGTCGACGCCGCAAGGGAATCGCGCGCCTCGTCGGCGAAGCGCAGCTCGACCACCTCGCGCGTCGAGTACTGGGCGATCAGCTCCGCGGGCGTGCCGCGCGCGACGATGCGCGCGTGGTCCATGACCACCAGGCGGTCGCAGAGCTGCTCGGCCTCGTCCATGTAGTGCGTGGTCAGCACCAGCGTGACGCCCTGCTGCTTGAGCCGGTACAGCCGGTCCCACACCGCGTGCCTGGCCTGCGGGTCCAGGCCGGTGGTCGGCTCGTCGAGCAGCAGGATCTCCGGCTCGTTGATCAGCGAACGCGCGATCGTGAGCCGCCGCTTCATCCCGCCGGACAGCGGCTCGACCTGATCGTCCGCCCGGTCGGACAGCTGCACGAACTCCAGCAGCCGCGCGGTGCGCTCGGCGATCACCGGGCGCGGCAAGCCGAAGTACCGGCCGTAGATGATCAGGTTCTCCTGGACGGTGAGCTCCACGTCCAGCGTGTCTTCCTGCGGGACCACCCCGAGCCTGGCCCGGATCGCCGGGCCGTCTGCGACCGGGTCCATTCCCAGGATGGTCAGCTCACCGCCGCTCGGCGGGGAGACGCAGCCGATCATCCGCATCGTTGACGACTTGCCCGCGCCGTTCGGCCCGAGAAAGCCGAACGCCTCGCCGCGGCGCAGGTCGAAATCAATGCCGGCCACCGCCATCGCGCCGCCGAAGCTCTTGGTCAGGCCGCTGGCATGGATCAGCACGTCGGGACCGGACACCTCCGCGACACTACCTGTCATCACCGGCATTTCCGAACTGGTTTCCGGCGCGCTGAACGGGAGAGCATAGGGAAAAAGCTGGTATGCCGCATGCCTGGATTTCCCCGGTTTCGCCACGGCGCGGGCGGCAGCGGGTACCCTCGCTAAACGTCGCCTCGGCGCGTCCTGAGGAGATACGGGGAAGGAAGGCGGCCAGGTGAGTCTCGTCAGCACGTTGTACCAGCGGTTCCGGCTGCTGATCCACGAGGGCGCCAAGTTCCTCGTCATCGGCGGGATCGGATTCGTCGTGACGCTCGGCGGCGCCGACGTGCTGCACCTCGGCCTGGGCGTCGGGAAGTACACCTCGATCACGATCGCGACCGTCGTGGCCACGCTCGTGACATTCATCGGCAACCGCTACTGGACCTTCAAGCACCGCGCAGGTGCAGGCACCACGCGCGAAAGCGTGATGTTCTTCGTGCTCAACGGGGTCGGGCTGCTGTTCCAGTATGCCTGCATCTGGATCGTCCAGGATGTCCTGCACCACCAGGGCGGGCTCTGGTACAACGTCGCGAACCTTATCGGGATCGTCTTCGGAACGCTGTTCCGGTTCTGGTCGTACCGGAAGTGGGTGTGGCACATGCTGCCCCCCGAGCTCGAGGTACCCGCGGACG
>DATMMX010000012.1:0-252525 GCA_035569495.1 Candidatus Angelobacter sp.
ACTGCCTCGGCGGTCTCGCGGCGCGTGATTCCGCCGGTCAGCATCAGGGGCAGCGGACTCGTCGTGGCGAGCTGGGCGGCGAGCTTCAGGAAGTACGCCTCGCGCGCCACGGTGCCGGCGTTGGTCGGTCGGCCGGACATCGCCGGGCTCTCGTAGCTCCCACCAGAGAGCTCGACCAGGTCCACGCCCAGCGGCTCGAGCATCGCGATCACTCTCTCGGCGTCGTCAGCGTCGAACCCACCACGTTGAAAGTCCGCCGAGTTCAGCTTGACCGCAACCGTGAACGACGAGGACACGACCATTCGGATCGCGCGCAAGACGTCGAGCAGAAGCCGTGCGCGGTTCTCCAATGCGCCGCCCCAGTCGTCCGTTCGTCTGTTCACCAGCGGCGAGAGGAACTGTGAGAGCAGATAGCCGTGCGCAGCGTGGACCTCGACGCCGTCGAATCCGGCGCGCTCGGCGAGGCCCGCGGCGGTCGCGAACCGCTCCACGGTCGCACTGATCTGCTCTTCGGTCATTGCCACGGGCTGCGCGAAGCGCTTGCTGTGCTTTCCGAGCTCGATTGCGACCGCCGACGGCGCCCACACCACTCCCGGCATTCGCGCCTGCACCTGCCGGCCGGGATGATTGATCTGCAGCCACATCGCGGCGCCGCCGGCCTTCCCGGCCTCAGCCCACCGAGTGAACGGCTCCAGCGGCGCACGATCGTCGAGCACGACGCCGCCTGGTCCAGTCAACGCCTCGGCGTGCACCATGACGTTCCCGGTGATCAGAAGACCCGCACCGCCGGCGCCCCAGCGACGGTACAGCGCGATGAGCCGCTCGTCAGGAAGCTGCGCAGTGCCCGCCATCGACTCCTCCATCGCCGCCTTCGCGACCCGGTTGCGCAGGCGCGCCCCCGATCGCAGGACCAGCGGAGAGAACAGCTCGGTCGACATCAAATGCACTCGCCTCCCATTGACCCAGGATGTTAGCGGCGCTTACATTAGCCGGTGTCGGTGAGCGCTGTCAACATGAGGTGGTCAATGCCCAAGGCGACCTATCACCACGGCGATCTGCGCGCGGCGTGCATTCGCGCGGCGATGGAGCTGCTCGAAGAAGGCGGCGAGACCGCGCTGTCGCTGCGAGCGGTCGCGCGTCGGGTTGGTGTGTCGCCGGCAGCTCCGTACCGTCACTACCCGGATCGCGAGGCGCTCGTGTCGGCGGTTGCGGCGGTCGGCTATCGCGAACTTGCCGGCCAGCTGGCAGCGGCGCACCCGTCACCGTCGACCCCCGAACAGATGGCGAGCGTGGCGATCGCCTACGTGCAGTTCGCACTCGAGCGGCCCGCGTTGTTCCGGCTCATGTTCGGAGAGCCGTGCGATCGGGACCACGACGAGCGCGTTGCCGCGACCGCCGCGGTATCCCTGTACCTTCGCGACATCGTCGGGCGATGCTTTCCGGACGCTGACGCTGAGTCGATGGCAACCGCGATCTGGGCGCTGGTCCACGGGCTTGCGTTCCTGCATTTGGACGGCAAGCTCGATGCTCGAACTCCCTCGGCAGTCGCCGATCGGGTCACTGCCGCGATCCGGGCGCTGCTGAGCACAGCCAGAGTTGGCGGGCTTGCACCGGGCCTGCGATGACCGCGGGTCGGTGCGCTACACCGAGGTTCTGGCCCGTCCGGCCACCGCGGCGATGGCGTCGATGACCTGGTGCCACAAGGGCTGCGGCAGGTCGTGCCCCATGCCCGGCACAACCAGCAGGCGTGCGCCCGGGATGGCCTCGGCGGTGCGCCGGCCGGCGGCGACGGACACCAGTGGGTCGGCCTCGCCGTGGATGACCAGGGCGGGCACCGAGAGACGGCCCAGTGCCTGGGTGCGATCGCCCGCTGCCGCCATTGCCTGTCGCTGCCGCTCCAGCCCATCGTACGAGGGATCGCGATCCCAGGCGCGGGCCGCGGCCTCGCGGGTGCGGGCCTCGTCGAACATCCCCTGCGTGCCGGTGGCGCGTGCGATCCTGACGGCTCGGTCGATGGCGCCGTCGCGGTCAGCGACCGGGGGCTCGGCGATGCGGCGCATCACCTCCGGATCCGAACCGACCTGGTCGAAGCGACCCGCCGCCGACATGATCGACGTCAGCGACAGCACCATCTCCGGCCGGCGAATGGCCAGGGTCTGCGCGATGGCTCCGCCCATCGACGCGCCGACAACGTGTGCGGCCGTGATCCCCAGCGCGGTGAGCAGGCCGGCGGCGTCGTCGGCCATGTCGTCGATGGTGAACGGCACGGGAGTCGTCCTGGTGAGACCGACGCCGCGGTTGTCGTAGCGGATGACACGGAACCCGCGATCGGCGATCGCCATGCAGAACGCATCCGGCCAGGCGATCATCTGGCGACCAAAGCCCATGATCAGCAGCAGGGGCTCCGCCGTTGCGTCGCCGAACGTCTCGTACTCGATGTCGATCCCGTTTGCGTGCAGGTTGGTCATGTCGCAAATCTCCTTTCCTTTATCCTGCGTTGCTGATGCCTCGACGCAGGACCCTCGCAACAACGTCGGCGATCGCAGCCGCGCTGATCGCGGCGGTCGTCGTGACCTTGGTGGTGACGCGCGGCGGATCGACGGTCGCCGTCGATACGACGTACCCGACGTCGTACCTCATCGTCTACCGGGTCACCCAGAACGGTGCACCACTCTGGGAGGTGCTGTCGGTGCAGCGTCCGTTCACCGCGTCGGATCTCACCTACACCACCGCGAGCGCACCGCGCACCGGTGATCAGGCGAGCACCGGCAACATGTCGACCGCCAGCGGCCTGTACGCCGTCGACGCGCAGACGGTGCACCTTGTCAGCGGGCGGCAGCCCGGCCCGCCGTCGGGCGACCAGTACGCCGGCGAAGCGCTCACCGAGCTGACCCGTCGCGGACTGGCCGCCGACCTCAGCCGCACCGCGACCGTTGCCGGCCGCACCTGCAGGCTGTATCGGTTCGCCGCTCCCCCGTCGGGCGCCATCGTGCCGCTCACGTCCAGAGCGGACGGTGCCGACCACGACGATCTGTGCTTCGATTCCGAAGGACTCGAGCTCTCCGAGGCCTGGACCTACCGCGGCGCCGTGGTGCTGCAGCGCACCGCCGTCGAGGTCCGCTCGTCGCCACGTGCGATCGCCGACACGTCGGTGCCTGCGCCGCCGTCCATCGACGGCGCGGTACCGGCCGGTCCCCACGCTGCCACGGTCACGCCCACCGCACAGCCGTCCACTTTCATCACCGCTCCACCTGCACCGAGTGGGTTCATCCCCTCCGGGCCCGCGGTGGACTTCCGGTTCCCCGACGCGCAGAACCCGTCGCAGACAGCGGCGACGTCGGTGGTGTGGGGATTCACCGACGGGCCTCGGGTGATCACCGTGGAAGCCGGCCGCGAGCGCGGTGGCGGGCTGCCGTGGAGAACGGGCGACACCAGCACCGAAAGCGTGAACCTGCACGGCCTCGGGCCCGCCTCGACCGCGGTGCGCTCCGACGGCTTCGAGGTGCGCGTCGACCTGGGCGGCGGCGAATGGGTGCGCGTGCGCGGGACGGTTGCGCTCGACGCCCTGATCGTCTATGCGCATCGACTCACTCGCGCCGGAGCGGCACGGACAGCGGGATGATCCTGCCGCCGAGCAGCCCGTAGCCGAGCGACCACACGACGATCGCAGCGAGCAGCGTCGCTGTGCCCAACGCCGACGCCACGCGTGCCTTCAGCGTGTCGACGGGAGTTGCGGCGACGGCGGACCGCGGCGGTACTGCTGCGGCCGGCGATTTCCCTTGTGGGGTCGGCGCAGGTGCAGCCGTCGGGAGCGGCGGCGGAGCGCTCACCGCCGGCAGGGCAATCGGCGCGCCCACAATGCCGCCGGTGACATCGGTGGGTGTCGAGGGAGTCAGAAATGGCGGCGGCAGCGAGTCCGTCGACGGGCTGGGCTGCTCCGATGGTGCCGGCGTGAATGACCCTGCGTCCGGCGGTGCGAAGTCGACGGCGAACGGTGCGCCGCCCGTCGGCAGCGCGGTGCTGGTCGTGTCCGGCACGATGGCCAGGCTGAGCACGCCCGGCGCCGTCTCGAACTGCGCCTTGACCTGGAAGGTGATCGTCCTTGCATCGGCCGAAACTGTGCCCGCGAAGTGCTGGCTGGCGCAGTCATACGCAGGTTCGCTGCTGGCAGGCTGATTGTCGCCCGCCGCCCACGACGTGGTCGCGGTGGGGCAGGCCACCACCTGCGGCGTTCCCTGCGGCGACCCGGCGATGGTGAGCTTGAGCGCTGCCGACGATCCCTCGGGCAACGCATAGAGCACGGCGCCATAGGCGACGATCTGGGCGTTCTGGGGCACCTGCGACGGCAGCAGCGGCCCGGCCGGAGTCGCAGGCCCCGTTGCCACGCGAAGCCCACCCGCCGGAGTCGTCGGCGACGGCGCGGCCGCAGCGCCGGTCGGACCTCCGGACGCGGAGGCGGCGTTCCACCATCCGACGCGCTGCGGCGCTGCCGCATCGGCGGTGGGCGTCAGCGCACCGACCACCAGCAGCCCGGCGCCGAGGCAGCCCAGCGCGATGCTGATGCGCCGGTGCTGGCGTCGCAACGCACCCGTCATGTCCGCACCCGCGTCGCTGACGACCCGACCACAGCCGCAGCGAGCTCGGTGCCGGACGACTCGCCGCCCCAGCGCGCGCGGTCGGCTGCCGTGCCGAGATACGACTCGACGACGCGCGGATCCGACAGCACGACATCCGGCGATGCGTCGGCAACGACGGCGCCGAGGTCGAGTGCGACGAGCCGGTCGGCGAGGCCGCGGATCAGGGGCATGTCGTGTTCGATGACCAGCATGGCGCAGCCCAGCCGGTCGCGAATGCTGCGCAGCAGAGGGCCGAGGGCCTCGGTCTCTCGCTGCGCGATGCCCGACGACGGCTCGTCGAGCAGGAGCACCGAGGGACGGTGCGCCATGATGCAGGCCAGCTCGACGATGCGCCGGGTGCCCGTCGACAGCTCCGCGGCGAACTTGTTGCGGTAGGCCTCGAGGTTCATCATCTCGATGAGCTCGTCGACGCGCTCGTGCACCAGCATCTCGGACTCGGCGACGCTGGGGATGCCGAGCAGTGCAGGCACCGCTGCCTCGATCTCCCCTTCGCGATGCAGCGCGACGGCGAGACATTCCGCGACTGTGAGTCCGGGCCAGAGGCGCGCATCCTGGAAGGAGCGGCCGAGGCCTGCGGCGGCTCGCGCGACAGCGCTGCTGCCGGTGAGCTCGCGGCTCCCCATGACGATGTGCCCGGCGTCGGGACGGGCGAATCCCGAGATGAGGTCGAAGAGCGTTGTCTTGCCGGCGCCGTTGGGCCCGATGAAGCCGAGGATCTCGTTTTCGTGGAGGTCGAAGCTGACGCCGTCGACGGCGACAACTCCGCCGTACCGCTTGGTGAGCCCCTCGACCGAGAGGCGGACCGCAAGAGCGGTGGCGCCGTCTGCGGTGACGCCGTCTGCCCTGCCGGCGTTCACCGCATGCCCGTTGGCCGACGCCGCACCCTGGAGGAACACGGCGCGCAGGATGTCGGGCCGGCGCAGGAGGTCGGCGGTCGGGCCGGAGAAGCGCACCTCGCCCTTCTCCATGAACACGGCCCGCTCGGCCAGCTCCAGCGCGGTGTTGACCGACTGTTCGACAATGATGATCGTCGTGCCACGCGCGTGGATGTCACGCAGGATGTCGACAAGCTTGGCCACAACCGCCGGGGCCAGCCCGAGGGAGAGCTCGTCGATGAGCAGCAGCCTGGGCTCGGCGATGAACGCCTGTCCCAGGCTCAGCATCTGCTGCTCTCCGCCGGAGAGGTCACCGGCGAGGGCGTGCCACCGCTCGCGCAGCACCGGAAAGTGGCCGAGAACGCGCTCGACGGACTCCTCGCAGTACCTGCGGTCCTTGCGAAACATCCAGGTCGCCACCCTGATGTTGTCGGCCACGCTGAGAGTGGGGAAGACGCCCCGTCCCCCGGGGATGGCCATGATCCCCAGCCGCGCGCATGCCAGCGGGTCGGCATGTGTTATGTCGCGCCCGGCGAAGGAGATGGCGCCGTCGCTGGGGTCGACCAGCCCGGTGATCGCCTTGAGCAAGGTCGACTTGCCGGCGCCGTTGGTGCCCAGCAACGCCACCATCTCGCCCTCCGCGACCTCGAGGTCGACGTCGAAGAGCACCTGCACCCCGCCGTACCCGGCGTCGACGCCGCGGCAGCACAGCAGCGCCGACGACTCCAGTGTTGTCCCGGCTCGGACAGCGCGGTCCGCGTCGGCAGCGATGGTTCGCGATACGGTGGCGTTGATCACGCCTCCGACGGCGACGATGCCGGCCAGCACCACCAGCGCCGGTCGCGGCCCCCCGGAATTCTGGATCGCGCCGGTGACGGCTGAGACCACCACGCCGCCGAGCGCATACCAGAACAGCGACCACGCGTACGCCTGCGATCGCACGCGCGGCGGCACCACCACCGAGACCAGCGTGGTGTACGCCGGCAGGAACCCGTAGCCGCCGACGCTCAGCACGATCGCCGCAACCACCGACAGAGCGAAGACGGGCGCCGCTGCCATGAGCAGGATGCCGATGCCGAACTCGACGATCATCAACCCGTTGATCAGCGGCAGCTGCTGCAGACGGCCGCGTGACATGGCGCGCTGGGTGAGCAGGCCTCCGGCAATGATCCCGGCCAGGCCGCCGGCGCCGTACAGCCCGGTGAGCACACCGCGCATGGCGTCGCCGGTGCCGTAGACGTCCTTGAAAAAGTTGGAGAGCAGGGTGACGAATGGGATGGTGCCGCCGCCGAAGAGGAAGGCGGCGACCCAGGTGCGCCGCAGGCTGGCGATGGCGCGCAGACGGCGGTAGCCCTCGAGGATCGATCCGTGCTCATCATTTGCCGTGGCGACGCCCTGTGACGCGCCGCGCTCCGGCTCGCGCAGCGTCCGCCAGGCGACCGCGGCAAGGACGAACGTCGGCAGCGCCAGGACAATGAATGCAGCCCGCCAGCCGAACACCGCGGCGATGGCTCCCGCCAGCGGGCCGCCGAGCAGGGCGAGCGCCTGGCCGAACGTCCGGTAGCTGCCGAACACAGTTCCCAGGGAGCGGGGCGGGTACCAGTCGGACAGCAGGCTCGGGTAGATGGTCTCGGTGCTGAGCAGGCCGACGCCGCCGAGCAGGCGGGCGATCACCAGGAAGGCGAGGACAGGCGCGAACCCGGACAGCAGAGCGGTGATTCCCCAGAAGACGGCCGCGACCACGGCGGTGGCCACGCGATTGCGCCGGTCGCCGGCGTATCCCATGAACACCGCGAAGATGATCGGGACTGCGCCGGTGACGCCGGCGACGATCGTGATGGTGCCGCTGGAGACGTGGAACGTGTCGCGGATGTCGGGTGCGAGAACACCGAAGGCAACCAGGTCGAAGTTCTGCACGCCCGCAAGCGCGACCAGCACGGCGAGGGGCAGCAGACCAGCGGGGCCGAGGTCGGCGAGCGCGCGCCGCACCCGGCGCACGCGCACGTCAGGCTGGGACATCGTCGGTGAGCCGGCGCAGGGGCACCGGCATGGCGTCCGCTGCAGCCGCCCTGCGCGTGTCGGCGACGAGGCTGGGCACCACCAGGCCGCGACGCCGGGCGATGACGCGCAGCACCGCGTCACGACCGCGATAGACGATGTCTCCCAATCCGCCGGGGAAGAACATCAGCAGGACCACGATGCCCGCCCCGGTGGCGAGCAGCGACCACCCGGGCGGCAGCAGGTATTGCGCGCCGTAGACGTACACCGCGCCGAGCACCGTGCCGGGCAGGGAGCCGAGGCCGCCAATCACCACCATGGTGAAGAATTGCAGGCCCTGCAGCGCGGTGAAGTTGCCCGCGCTGTACCCCTGTTGTTGAATGACGAGCAGCCCGCCCGCCAGTCCGGCGATGGCCCCGGACACCGCGAAGGCGACGAGATGGCTGCGCGTGGTGTCGATGGCGAACGCCTGGGTCGCCCGTCGATTGTCCTGACTGGCCACCATCGCCCGCCCCGCGTGACTGGCGCGCAACCCGCGCACCGCAGTGAGCACGACGACGAGGGCCACCAGACAGAGGAAGTACAACTGCCGGTCGGAGCTCAGTGCGACGCGGCCGAAGACGCTGAGCTTGGGCAGCGTGTCGGTCGGCTTGAGCCAGGGAAAGTACAACGGGCTGAGGAAGTACTGGGCGCCGGCCACCGCGAAGGCGAGCGTCGTCACCGCCAGGAACGGGCCGCTGATGCGCAGTGCCGGGATGCCCACCACGAATGCGGCGGCGCTCGCGGCGGCGGCGCCGATCCCCAGCGCGACGAACATGTCCACGCCGTGGCGTCCGACCAGCAGGCCGGTGATCGCGCCCCCCAGTCCCATGAACGCCACCTGGCCCAACGAGATGTGCCCGGCGAAGCCCGTGAGCACCACCAGTGAGCAGCCGACGATCGCGTAGATCACGACGAGCGCCACCAGCTGGGTGCGCGCCGGAGGCAGGACGTACGGGATGATCACGGCAAGCGCCAGCAGCATGGCCATCAATCCGCCGCGGCCCAGTCGCACAGAACGCAGGTTGGCCAGCTCCGGCGGCACCGGCCGCACCGGCCGGATCGACTGCCAGGTTGACACCGCGGCGTCCGCGGCGCGCGAGAAGGTGCCGCGCCGCACCAGCAGCATCAGCAGGACGATGCCCAGCAGGACCACGTCGGTGTACGTCCCGTCGTGGAACGTCCAGGCGCTGAGCTGGTCGACGACGCCGAGTCCCAGGGCGGCGAGCACGGTGACCGGCAGGTTGCTCATGCCACCGACGACGGCCGCCGTCAACGTCTGCAGCAGCAGCGGCGCGCCGCCGTTGGAGACGCTGGTGAAGGAGGCGAATCCGACGATGGGAACGCGCAGCAACACAGCGAGCGCGGAGAGCACGCCCGCGATCGTCCAGATGATCGTCGACAGCCGTCGCACCGGGATGCCCAGCAGGCGCGCCCGATCCCCGTTGTCCGCTGCTGCGCGGATGGCCACTCCGTAATGCGTCGCCCGGAGGAACCAGGTGAGCCCACCGAGGACGATGGGAGCAACCACCATGGCGACGACATAGTCGCCACTGAAGAGGACGGGGAACACGTGGAAGTGTGCGGTGAAGGGGGTGGTGAAGGTCCCCGCGTTGCCGCTGTGCCAGACGTAGGGAATCACCACGCTGGCGCCGTTGAGGACCTGGGCCAGCCCGATGGTGACCACCGCGACGATCAGCCGTGGCGCGGCGGCGAAGCGGCGCAGGATGGCCAGCTCGATGACCGCGCCGAGGACCGCGGCCAGCACCAGCCCCGCGGCGATCGAGACGAAGTACCCGACCCCGGTCTGGACGTGCAGCTCGATGGCCACCACGGCGGCGACCGACCCGAACTCCGCCGCGGCGAAGTTGACCACCCGGCTGGCGCGGTACACCAGCACGATCGACACCGCCACCAGCGAGTTGATGGCGCCGAAGACCAGACCGGAGAGGATGATCCCGGCCGGGGCGCCGTGGGGCAGGACGGCGTTGAGCACCGCCCACAGCACCAGGACGGCGGCGCAGGAGGCCGCCGCCTTGACCGGCGTCTTCACGACGAGTAGAAGGGCGGCTCACCGGTCGGGTACTGCCCGACTTCGTAGCGCCGCCCGCCGTAGATCTCGACATAGGTTCCCGCCTTGCCGTCCGGCGACGTCTTCGTCTCGTCGTAATAGATCTCCCGCGAGTCGATGATCGCGGTGTGCGAGTTGCCGTAGAACCAGGTCCCGTCCGCAGCGGTGGAACCGCCGAGGCGCGGCAGTGAGCGGGTTCCGGCGGCGATGTTCGCCGGGGTGAGCACAGGACCGGCCGCCTGGAGCTGGTCGAACATCGGCAGCAGCTCGTAGTAGGTGAGCACGGTGCCCTGGTTGACGGGGACGCCCGCCGCCTGCAACGCCCTGGCCGCCTCGCCGTTGGGATCCTGGAACTTGGCGTAGCTGCCGAGCTGGGAGAGACCGAACAGATGGCCCTTGATCTCGGTCTGGTCCCAGAGCTGGGCCAGGTTGTCCTGGTCGGTCAGGGCGACGCCGGTGAGCATCCACTCGGGGGAGTACTGCTGGTTGCGGGCGTCCTGGGTGAGGAAGATGGGGATCAGCGGATCGCAGGCGAGGATGACGGTGGTGTCCTTGTTGGCGGCGAACTGGGTCGCCGCGCTGTTGGCGTCCTGCGGCCACTGCGAGATGTCCAGCGGGTAGTTGTAGCGGTCGAAGCGACCGCCGGCCACGCCGTACTGCTGCGCGTCGATCGTCTGGACGGTGTCCGCGCACTCCTGGTAGCCCTGGTTGCTCGGGGTGAAGACCGCGAACTTGCGTTGCTGGCCGTTGAGCGACACACCCAGGTCGGTGCCGGCCCACCGCGCCGGGTATGGCGCCAGCTGCTTGCCGATGAACTCGGCCTCCTGGAGTCCGCCGCGCGTGCAGCTCGGGGTGGGCGCCCAGATGTAGGGGTTCTCCGCCTGGTACTCCGACTCCGGGAAGTAGAGCTGGGCGAAGCCGAGGTACATGTGGTACTTGGCGGCGCACTGGGCGAACGGCTCGGACTCGTAGAAACCGTTGTAGGGGTTGAGGTCGGTGAAGGCGTGCAGGGTGTTGGCCGCGTAGTCCGCGTCGGCGCACGCGGCGGCCTGGCCGGTCCCCGTCGACTCGTTGGTGCAGTTGCCCTGGCCGGGGTAGTCGACGGTCTGGATGTGGCGCCCGTAGAGCTCGAACACCGTGCTGAGGTAGGCGATGAGCTGCTTGGCGTGCGCCTCGCCGACGTCGGGCGGCTCGGCGCCCGCGGCCTGGTTCTCGGCGTACACGGCGGCGGCGTTGGAGCCCTGCGCGTCGGAGCAGCGGCGCAGCGCGACGGTGATGGTGTTGGCGGTCACGCCGTTGTAGGTGGCCCCGCCGTTGTTGCCGCTGAACTTGGCCACGCACGGCGCGGCGTACTGCGAGTAGGGCAGCTGGTGCACACCGGGGCCGCAGGGGAAGCCGCCGCTGGTCTGCCCCGTGCCGACCCGCACCGCGGCGACCGGACCGGCTCCGGGGGCGCTGCCGGCTCCGGTGCCGGTGCCGGTTCCCGGTGCGGCCGCTCCGCTGGAGACCGCCGCCGGAGCCGCCGACGCCGCCGCGCCGCCGCCGGCATCGGCACTGGATTGCGGACCGCCGTAGGCGCCGCCGTTCGACTGCCCCGCCGCGCCCGCCAGGTCGGGCGCGCTGGTTTGTGCCACTGTTGGCATGAGCAGCAGTGCGACGGTGGCCAGGACCGTGAGGCCGTAGACCACCGAGTAGCGGCGCAGGTGGAACGCGGAGCGCAGCGCGGCGCGGCCCCACGGGTCCTGGATGGCGGCGATCGCCGCTGCCTCCTGGCGCGCCGAATGCGCTCGGCGAGTGGTGCGTGCTTCGGACGGGTGCGTGCTGTCCATCGGTGTCGCCTCAGCGAACCTCTTTTCTCTTCTCCTCCCCCGCCGGCCAGACCCGCCTACGCGGGCGACGCCACGCGGTCGCCGCCGAGTCGCGCCATCACCTTCGCGCCCATGAGGTCGACGAAGTTGCCGGCATAGAACCGGTTGCGGTCGGCCTCGCTGACGCCGTCGAGCTCCGCCTCGAACTTGCCGAGCGGGTCGGTGGTCCCCTCCGGGTGCGGGTAGTCGGACGAGAACATGAAGAGCTCGGCGCCCGCCTGGCCCATCATCCAGCTCACCGGCTCACCCGGGAAGGGCGTGAACTTGAGGTGCTTCTTGGCGTACTCGGACGGCTTCATGGTCAGCCGCTGCAGCGGTTCCTCGGTGCGCTTGAACGAGCGCAGCGCGCCGTCGAGGTGGTGCAGCCAGGAGACCACCCACTCGGCACCCTGCTCGATGACGCCGCCACGCAGCTTGGGGAAGCGGTCGAACAGGCCGTCGAGGATGATCACGCCGAGGAAGATCTCCGGCGAGTGGTGGATGGCCAGGTAGTCCTTGGAGCGCACGTTCTCGCCGCCGCCGAGGTGATCCTTGACCGGCATCCCGTTGTTGTGGAACGCCTTGTTGAGCAGCTCGCCGCCGCCGCCGACGTGCAGCACGAAGGGGATGTCGGCCTCGCTCAGCAGGTCCCAGAACGGATCGAGATCGGGGTGGGTGGGAGACAGGTCGCCGGCGGGCGTGGAGGGCACCATGATCGCCGCACAGCCCAGGTCGATCGCCTCCTTGGCGGCCACGGTGGCCCGCGCGGGGTCGTTCAGCGGGATGTTGGCGACCGGCATCAGCCGCCGGTCCGGTGCGCAGAAGTCGACCATGGCGCGGGTGAACGCCGAGGTGCCGTCGTAGAGGTCGACGTCCTTGGCCAGCTTGTAGAGAAGGGTGCCGAAGGTGGAGAAGACGAGCTGCGCGTCGAAGCCGAGCAGGTCGAGGGCACGGCTGCGCTCCTTGGGGTCCCAGGCGCCCATCGCCGACCAGCCCTTGTCCTTCATCAGGCGCTCCTCGGCCTCGCCGGCCGTGGCCGGGTCGGTGCGCCGCTTCTCCGCGTAGTCGAGGGCGCTGTCGAGGGTGTCCTTGCGAGCCTCGAAGAGGCCACGCCACAGCAGGTCTCGCTGAGCCGGCGCCACGTGCGCGTCGAGGAAGTCGGGAAGCTCGAGAATGTGGCTGTCCGCATCGAAGACAGTCCGCTGACCCGTGTAGGCCATGGCCGTGGTCCTCCGGTCTCCAACCCTTCTGGTGACAATCTGTCACCGTTGTCGGTGACACAATGCCACCATGGCACCACGGAGCGCAAGGGGTGCGCCCACATCCGACCCGGAATCGACCATGCCGGTGCGCCTGGCGCGGGCCCACCGCCGCGAGGCGCTGCTCGACGCGGCCGCGGCGCTGATCGTCGCCGACGGCGTCGAGGCGGTGTCCATGGAGAGCGTCGCCGACCACGCCGGGGTCAGCCGGCCCCTGGTCTACAAGCACTTCGCCAACCGCGGCGAGATGCTCACCGCGGTGTACGGCCGCGAGGCCGTCATCCTGCACAGCGAGCTCGCCGCCAAGGTGCGCGCCGCCACCGACCTGGAGGACATGTACCGCACCCTGGTGCGGGCCGCCCTCCGCGCCTCGTCGGAGCGCGGGCAGTTGTTCCGCGCCCTGCGCTCCGCCGGCGCCTGGAACCCCGACCTCCGCCGTGAACAGGAGGAACGCGACCGGGCGACGGTGCGCATCTTCGCCGAGCACGCGTCGGCGGAGTTCGGCATTCCCGCCGTCGAGGCCGAGTCGGCGACGGCGATGCTGCTGACCGCGCTCGACTCGGTGCTGGGCCAGTTTCGAACCCGCCGTCCCCACGTCAGCGCCGCCCTGCTCGAAGAGACGTACCTCGATCTCATCGTGGGCGGACTGGAGCACCTCGCGGCACGCACCCACACGACACGCCGGCGTGGCCGCGCCGCAGGAGCGTCCCGCTAGGGCCTGACCGTCGCGTAGCCGCGGTCGACGAAGACCAGCGGCTCCGCCGTGGAGTGGCGGACGTCGATCGCGGTGACCTCACCGAGCAGGAGCACGTGGTCACCGGCGGGATGCTCGGCGTGGACGCGACACTCGACGACGACCAGCGCATCCTCGAAGAGCAGCAACCCCGTCGCCGGCGAGACGGTCGATCGGTGCCCGGTGAGCGGCTGTGGCTGGTCGTGCCGGGCATGGTCGGCGCACCATCGCGCCAGCTCCTGGTGCTGGGCGCCGAGCACGTTCACCGCGAAGCGACCGCAGCGCCGCGCCGCCTGGAGCCAGCGCTTGGTTGCGCCGACGCTGACCAGCAGCAACGTCGGCTGCAAGGAGACGGAGACCACCGCGTTGGCGGTCATCACCTCGTGGCGACCGTCGCCCAGCGAGGTGAGCACGGTGACGCACGTCGGCAGTCGCGCCATCGCAGTGCGGTATGCGTGCTCGTCGATGCTCATCGCTCCCTCCAACCTTCGCACATGTGGTGACATTTTGTCACCTGTTCGCGGTAAGCGCGGTGCGGCGGGGCTGCTTTGCAGTGCGTGGTAGACGAATCTCCGGGTTGGAGGTATAAACGGCGAACTTCACCGCCGTCTGTCACCCAAGGGGGGCAGCCCTTGCCGCGCCACCTCGTCGCCGAGGATCGAGTGTGACCCAGCCGCCGTACGGACCGCCCCCGTCGGGGGGGCCGCCGGGTCCCCCGAACGGGCCACCGCAGGGACCGCCGAGCGGACCACCGCAGGGACCGCCGCAGGGGCCTGGACCGACCGGTCCGCCGAGCGGTGCCCCGCCTGGGCCTGGACCGACCGGTCGGCCCGTCGCCCAACCGGGGCCTGCGCGACCCGGAGTTCCGCTGCCCTGGTACCAGACCGGGCAGGGGCGCGCCATCGCCGCCAGCGTGATCGCCGCGATCGTCGCCGTTGTGGTCATCATCGTCCTGATCTCCGGCGGCTCCAAGAAGCCCGCGGCGAGCGGCGGCGAGATCTTCCTCGAGCCCACCGCCAGCACCGGCGCCAACCCGTTCACGCCATCGGTGTCCAAAGCCTCGCCGGCGGCGAGTGCCGCACCGCTCACCTCACCGGCGCTGCCTTCCCCATCGCCCACGGCGGAGAGCACCGCCACCGCATCGGCCACCGCCGCGACCGGCCTGGTCAGCTACTCCGGCGCGACGCCCGGGCTCTACGGCGGCACCCGGCAGCTGAGCGCCTGCGACACCTCCCTGCTGATCAGCTTCCTGCAGCAGAATCCCGACAAGGCGCGCGCCTGGGCCGGCGTCGAGGGCATCGCGCCTTCGGACATCCCCGGCTACGTGGCCACGCTGACTCCCGTGCTGGTGCGCGCCGACACGCGCGTCACCAACCACGGTTTCGCCGGCGGGCAGGCGACCACCTACCAGTCGGTGCTGCAGGCCGGCACAGCGGTGCTGGTCGACCGCTACGGCGTGCCGCGGGTCCGCTGCTACTGCGGCAACCCGCTGGCGCCGCCGGTGCCTGTGACCCAGGCGCCCACCTATACCGGACCCAGCTGGCCCGCCTTCCAGCCGACCACCGTTGTGGTGATCGCGCCCGCACCGCAACCGCAGACGGTGATCGTCATGGTCGACGTGACCACCGGTGCGCCGTTCGCGCGTCCGGTCGGCGGCACCGGCGCGACCGACAGCGACGCCCCACCGGGCATCCTCGGCAGCGCCACACCCACGCCGGCGGCGACGCCACCCCCCGCCACGCCCTCGCCCGCAGCGGCGGTGGCCAACCTCACCGGGTCCTGGATCAGCCCGCAGTCGCCGAGCTCGCCGCCCTGGATCCTGCAACCCAGCAGCGACCGCACGGCGATGACCGGGACGTGGCGCGGCAGCGGCGGCCACGCCGCGCTGATGGGAAGCTTCACGACGACCCTGAACGCCACGCGCACCGCCTACACCGGCACCTTCCACATCACAGAGCAGACCAACATGGTCAACGGGACGATCACGTTCCGCATCGACTCGCCCACCCAGGTGACGGTCACCGTGGTGCCCGACAACGGCAGTGCGCCGAGCACCTTCGCCCTCATCCTGCCGGCGAGCTCCGCGAGCCCGAGTCCGTAGCCCGATGAGCGTGGACGCCTTCGTGCCGACACATCGGGTGTCCGCGAATGTGGTTGCGTGCTGGGCGGCGCCCGACCCGTCGACGCCTGCGCTCGCCACCCGCCTCGACCCCGGGCTGGAGGTGCGCAGTCTCGAACGTCGCGGCGAATGGATGCACGTCGAGTGCTCGAACGGATGGACCGCCTGGGTCGACGCGCGCCTGATGGAGCAGCTCGACACAGGCTTCCACGCCACACACGTCGTGCCCGCCACGCGACTCGCCGCCTACGCCTCGCACGACACGGCAACACCACCGGTCGCAACCCTCGACGCACGCCTGCCGGTGCAGCTCCTGGAGAGCTGGGGCGACTGGGCGAACGTCCGCTGCAGCAACGGCTGGTCGGCGTGGGTCGACGGCCGCATGCTCGAACCGGCGACATCGCAGCGCGCGCCGATGGCTTCCGCGCCCGCAACTGCGTGGCCGCCCGCGACACGGCGGCGCAACCCACTGGCCGGCGCGTTGCTGCTGCTGTTCACCTCACCGCAGCGGGTCACGCGCACCCCGCTGGCGGCGACGGGGCCGATGGCGTTGCTGGGAGCCGCGCTGGTCGGCGCCGGCACCGCATTGCCGCTGCTCTCCGTGCCCGGGTTCGCCTCGGTCAGCGCCTGGGACACGCCCGCCGGTTTCCTGGTTTCTGACACTCCTGACCCGAGCTCGTTCAAGCTCGGCGTGGTGCTGCTGATCGCCGCGGCGCTGGTGCTGGCGCCGCTGCTCACGCAGCGCCCGCTCTGGCCGATCGCCCTCATCGTCCTCGCCGCTCCCGCGACCAACGTCGGCGTGCACGTGGTCATCCGCAAGCTGCAATCGGGCGGCCTCTACCCGGACCCGGGTCCTGGCGCCGTGATGCTGCTCGCCGGCGGCTTTCTGATCGTCGCCAACGCGCTGTGGTGGATGTGGCGCGAACGGCTGCGGGCGTTCCAGTGATGACGGGGTTGCGGCAGCGTCGCCGGCGAGGTGAGCGCGGCCAGGGCGCAATGGAGTTCTTCCTGCTGGGCACGGCCGTCGTCGCCATCGTCGCGGCCGCCACCACGCTCGTCGGTGGCTACCTCGCCGTCACCTACGACCAGCATCATTCCACGACGGCCCTCGGCTCCACCACCCCCACTGAGACGCAGACACCGTCGCCGCCCAGCGTGGTCTTCGTCGACTACTCACCGGTCGGCCTGTACGAATCCTGCATCGTCGGCGCCGCGGCGAAGGCGGGGCTGAGCTGGGACGGCGGGGAGCTGGGCTGGACCGCCGGGTCGCTGCCGCGCCCGCTGCACAGCGACCCGCTGTACGACGTCAAGGTCAGGGACTGGCGCAACAAGATGACCGGGCTGCTGGCCAGCGTCTCGGGGTCCGCGGACTGGCAGGCGTGCCTCAAGCCCCAGCTCACGCCACCCCCGGCGCGCAGCCAGGAGCCCACCGAGACCGTCTCCGTCGACGGCACCTACACCGTCGACCCGGCCAGCCGCCAGGCCATCGGCGGCTGCGGCAGCGACCCCGGTCCGACGAGCATGACGGTGTCGTCCAACGCGTCCACCATCACCGTCATCTTCCAGACGAGGAGCGCCACCGTGCACGGCACCCTCGACACCTCGGCCAACACCGTCCAGGCCACCAGCACCGACTCGGACGGCACCAAGCACGACGTGCAAGGAAGCTTCTCCAGCAACGCGGGGGTCACCCGCTTCACCGGCACCTACGACGTGATCAAGGATCCCGCGGGCTGCGGGTACCAGTTCACCGCGCAGAAGAACTGATCGGCTCGCGCTGCACGCGTGTGGCGCCAGCGGTTCTCACGGTTGCAATGTGGCGTTGCCTGCTTTGCCGTGCCAGCCACTCGGTCTTCATCTCCCAACCGCGAGCCGTCGCCGATGTCATCGAGAAAGCCGCCGCGGGGATGTCGGTCAAAGCGCCGGCGAGGTGACCGGACACGCCGTTGCCGGCCAGGTCGCGCTGCCGGCCCCGGCCTGCGGTTACTGGGGTCGCTCGCGCACGACGTCGGTCGGTCGCTTGTCGTCGCGCAAACCGAGGAAGCGCGGCTGGCGCAGGCGGCCGTCACTCGTCCACTCCGCGAAGCCGATCTGCGCGACCAGCTCGGGCCGGGTCCAGTGGGTGCCGCGCGGAATGGGGCGCACGTCGACGAATGGCGGCTCGGGGATCTCCAGCTTGCGCAGCCGGGCGCCGAGGGTGCGCAGCGTCGCATTCGTGTAGCCGGTGCCGACCTTGCCCGCGTAGCGCAGGCGGCCGTCCTCGTAGTAGCCGGCCAGCAGCGCGCCGAAGTCGGTTCGGCTGCCGGTGGGCTCGGTGTAGCCGCCGATGACGAGCTCCTGCTCCCACGCGCACTTCAGCTTCAGCCAGTTCTTCGAGCGGCCCGGTGTATAGGGCGCGTCGGCGCGCTTGGCGATGAGCCCCTCCCAGCCGCGGCGGCAGGCCTCGGCGAAGCGTCGCTGCGAGTCGTCCCGCCAGGCTTCGGTGAGCTGCAGCGCAGCCGACGGCCTGACATGCGTGACCATCCGGTCGCGCCGCTCGGCGAGGGGAAGGCTGGTGATGTCCCTGCCGTCGATCGAGAGCACGTCGAAGACGCAGTAGACGACCGGGTAGGCGGCCACCAGCGCCGGCGACGGCCGGGTCACCCCGAGGCGCTGCTGGAGGCGGCTGAAGGAGGTCTGCTCGCCGTCGTAGGCGACCACCTCGCCGTCGAGCACGAGGTCCCGCGCGCGCTGGGCCGCCACCTCGGCGCACACCTCGGGGTAGGTGCTGGTGAGGTCCTTGCCGGTGCGCGACTCCAGCCGCACCCCACTGCCGTCCTTGCGCGCCACGCAGCGCTCACCGTCGAACTTGCGCTCCAGCAGCCAGCCGTCGCCGAAGTCGCGACGGTCGGTCAGGGTGGCCAGCATCAGCGCCATCGGCATACCGTGAATCGTGCGCCGCCGGCCCTGACGGCTTGACGTATTCCGATATCGGTATATGATGACGCCCATGGCACGAGCAGCGACGACGTCGGACGTCTTCAACGCGATCGCCGAGCCGCAGCGCAGGGAGATCCTGCTACTGCTGCGCGCGGGTGAGCGGCCGGTGACCGAGCTGGCCCAGGAGCTCGGGATGGCCCAGCCGGGGGCGTCCAAACACCTGCGGGTGCTCCGGGAGGTCGGGCTCGTGCGGGACCGCAAGGCAGGCAAGCAGCGCCTGTACGGCCTTGACGCCCGCGGGCTGCGCCCGGTCCACGAGTGGACCGGCGGGTTCGAGCGGTTCTGGAACGAGACCTTCGACCGGCTGGACGCGTACGTGCAGGACCTCAAGCAGGCAAGGCAGGAGGACTGACCGATGGCAGCGACAGGACCGGACGCGCCGCCGCAGTCGGCGACGGACGACCGCGAGATCGTGATCTCCCGGGTCATCAGTGCCCCACGGGAGGTGGTGTTCGAGGCGTTCACCGAGGTGCTGCACCTGTCGCGGTGGTGGGGACCGGACGGGTTCACCACCACCACGCGGGCGTTCGAGTTCCGCGTCGGCGGGGAGTGGGACTTCATCATGCACGGACCGGACGGGACGGACTACCAGGAGTGGATCTCCTGGACCGAGATCGCCCCGCCGGAGCGGATCGCGCTGCTGCACGGTGAGTCCCGCGGCGACCCGAACGCCTTCGAGTCGGTCCTCACGTTCGCGCGCGACGGCGCGGCGACCCGGATCGAGATGCGCACCGTGTTCCCCACCAAGGAGCTGCGCGACGAGGCGGTCGAGAAGTACGACGCGATCGAGGGTGGCCGGCAGACCCTGAGCAACCTGGCCGCCTACGTCACCGAGATCGTTCGGAAAGGAGTTGCGGACTGATGGCCGCGAAGGTGTTCTTCAGCGTGACGATGTCGCTGGACGGGTTCGTCGCGCCCGAGGAGCGCGTGGACGACCCGGATGTGCAGCGCTGGACGGCGCAGTGGATGGAACTGCAGCAGTGGATATTCGCGCAGCGGTTCTTCCGGGAGAGACTGAAACTCGGCGAGGGCGGCGAGGAAGGGCGCGACAACGACATCGTGCGGGAGACGTTCGAGCGCACCGGCGCGAGCGTGATGGGCAAGCGCATGTTCAACCTCGGCGAGCAGGCGTGGCCGGAGGAGGCGCCGTTCCACACGCCGGTCTTCGTCGTGACGCACCAGAAGCGTCACCCCTGGGAGCGGCCGGGTGGGACGACGTTCCACTTCGTCAACGACGGCATCGAGCGCGCGCTCGACCAGGCCCGCGAGGCCGCCGGCGACCGGGACGTCCGCATCGCGGGCGGCGGCGCAACGATCCTGGAGTACGTCAACGCCGGCCTGATCGACGAGTTCTCGATCGCGCTCTCACCCGTGCTGTTCGGCTCCGGAACCCGCCTGTTCCAGGGCGTGGACGCGGGCCGCGTGGCCCTGGAGCCGATCCGCGCGGAGCCGACGCAGCGCGTGACCCACCTGACCTACGCAGTCCGGGAGTAGGCGGCGGGGCGGCCGTCGCTGCGGCAGGCGCCGCGGGACGGTCGCCCTCGCGGCTCACGGCACGAGCGGCGGCAGCAGCGTGCAGGTGAAACGGTCGGCGGAGCCGGTGGCGCTGGTGCCGCCGGGCGTGGTCACCGTGACGTCGACCGTCTGGGGCAGGCTCGACGGCGGCGAGATGGCGGTGATCGTCGAGTCGTCGTTGACGGTGAAGCTGGTGGCCGCGGCACCGCCGAAGTCGACGCCGGTGGCGCCGCTGAAGTCGAAGCCTGTGATGGTGACGGTGGTGCCGCCCGGCAGGCCGCCCTGGTTGGGGCTCAGCCCGGTGACGGTGGGCGCGCCGACGTAGGTGAACTGGTCGGCGGGGATCCGCGCGCTGGTGCCGCCCAGCGTGGTGACGGTGACGTCGACGTTGTCGGGCGACTCGCCGTACGGCGAGGTGGCGGTGATCGAGGTGTCGCTGTCCACCGTGAAGCCGGTGGCGGCGTCGCCGAAGCTCACGGCGGTGGCGTTGCTGAAGCCGGTGCCGGTGATGGTCACCGCGGTGCCGCCCTGCACCCAGCCGCGGTTCGGGCTCACCGAGGTGACGGTCGGAGCCGGCACGAAGGTGAACTGGTCGCTCGCGCTCGTCGCACTGGTGCCACCCGCATCGGTGACGGTGACGTCCACCGTGCCACCGGCCGACGCCGGCGAGGTGGCGGTGATCGAGGTGTCGCTGTTGACGGTGAAGCTGGCAGCGGCGATCGAGCCGAAGCTGACACCGGTCGCGTTGCTGAATCCCGTGCCGGCGATGCCCACGCTGGTGCCGCCCGCGGCGGGGCCGGCGGTCGGCGAGATGCCGGTGAGACGAGCCGTGGGCACGAACCCCGGGGCGAGGACGAGGTAGGCGCTGTTGTTCTGGTTGTACACCTCGTTGCCGTGCGAGTCGTACGCGGTGAGGGTCGGGTTCACGGTGGGTGTCGAGGAGAGCTTCTGGTCGCTGACCAGCGTCGCAGTGAAGTCCCAGATGGCATTGACCCATGCCGAATAGGTGGTGGTGCCGCCGCCGCCGCCGCGACCGCTGCCGCCGCAGCTCGTCGACAGGTGGGCGTCACCGGTGGGATACCCGCTGCCGGGGTCGAAGCCACTGGCGTAGACCTTCTCCTGGATGCCGCCGCAGGAGTGCCCGAGGACACTGAACGCCGTGCCCTGCGGGATGACCAGTGTCGTCGCCGCCCCGGCGGGACGCGACACCGCCACCACCGTGCCCAGCGCAAGCAGGAGCGCGACCGAGCCGCGGCTGATGCGTCTGCCGACCATGCGTCCACTCCCTTGGTCCGCCACCCTTCCGTGTGATCCGCGGACAGTACCACGCGGTTGGCGCGCTCGACTGTCTCGACTCCACGCCCGCCGTCCACCCGGGTGTCCCGCCGGAGGAGGTCTCGATGCCGAGGCAGGTACCTGCTCACCCCGATCGTGTGATGAGTCCGTGGCTATGGGGACTGCTCCCTGAGAACGAGGATGTGTTGTCGCGTTGGGAAAGCCAGTTCCACGCGTCGGCCTCATCGCCTTTCTCGATGCTCTCAACGCCCATAGGGCATGACTGTGCGGGAGCGGTCCGCTTCGCCGCCCCCGAAACGGTGACCCCGAGAGCCCACGTATCGACAATACGCTATAATCCGCCGGTGATGGACAGCCAGCCCGGCCTTCTCTTGCGTGATGCCCGGCGACGGGCAGGCCTCTCGCAGGCAGAGCTCGCACGGCGGGCCGGAATCACTCAGAGCGTGGTGAGCGCGTACGAGAACGGCGCCCGACAGCCCTCGTTTCCGACGCTGGCCCGCCTGGTCGCGGCGGCCGGCCTCGAGCTGGATGTCCAGGTTCGACAGCTCCCGGGCGGCGCGCCAGGCCGCCTCACCGGACCCATTGGTGCGCGTGTTCGCAAGCACCGAGACGAGATTCGGCGGATCACGGCGAAATACGGGCTGACGAACGTCCGGGTCTTTGGGAGCGTGGGGCGGGGGACGGAGACGCCAGACAGTGACCTCGATCTTCTGGTCGACGTTGGCGAGGGCGTCAGTCTCTTCACCCTTGCCCGCTGCGAGCAGGAACTCCGGTCTCTCCTGGACTCATCCGTCGATCTTGTGCCTGCCGACGGTCTCAAGCCTCGCATCGCGCGCACCGTCAGAATGGAAGCCGTGCGGTTGTGAAACGCGACGACAGGCAGCGTCTTGACGACATTCTCATCGCTATCGATGCGATCCACGCGCACCTCAAGCGCGGGGATCTCAGCGACGGGCTCATCTTCGACGCTGTTCGGGTGCGCCTCATCGAGATCGGCGAGGCAATCAAGGCACTGTCCCCGGACACTCTGGCCCACGAGCCCGGCATTCCGTGGGCTGAAGCGGCGGGGATGCGTGACAGGCTCGCTCACCATTACTTCGACACCTCACACGGCATCGTCACAGCCACGGTCGAACAGGATCTTCCCGAGCTGGAGACAGCGGCCCGGCGCCTGCTGGACATTGTCGCTCCCGGCGAGTGACATTGCCTTCATCCCCTCCAGCCGCGCAGCAGTCGCGTTCTGTCTGAGTAAAGGCCGGCGCAGGGTCTTGGACCTCAAGTGCTGCGCCGTTCGGAGGCGGATCTCCTTGCGTCACGCTGACCATTCGCGACGCTCGGCGCGGCTTGCTCCCCGGAGTTCGAACAGCGACGTGTGGAGCTACAGACTGGGGCGTATTCGAACCTGGCTAGTGTGCTAGGTCAGGCGGTCCACGCGCGGTGAGAACCTAGTCGCGGAAGGGCGAAGCCCGCGACGCGCGCTCACCCCTGCCCGTAGCCTGGGGCGACGTTCCATGCGGACCTCCGGAGCGGGGCAACTCCCCAGATCTTGGCTGTCCGTCAAACAAGGTCAGGCCCGGAGATCACTCGGGTCCGCGAACGCGCGTTGCGAAGAGGACGACCACATCGCCGTAGGTACGGGAGCCTTGGGTGCCATCGCAGTCGTACTGCACGGTAATCCCCTGCGTCTCGAACCGACCGGCCTTGCGTGGCCGAAAGACACCGAGGACGTACCAGGCTTTCGGCTGTCCGTTGACAGCCACGGCGCTCGTCACCGGCGCGAGCGTGAGATCAGGGTACGACTGGGCGACCTGCGCTTCCGACATCCCACCGATGTAGCGATGGTGGCCTTGGCCTGCGTCTACAAACCGCGCCGCATAGAGTTGAGCCGACAAACCTGGGGGCGCGCCTTCGATCTGCGCGGAAACGACGCTCAGCCGATTGCAGGGCTGAGCGGCGGAGAGCGCATCCGGGAAGCCGACGTAGTAGGCAGCGTCAACGCGGGTCCGCGCAGCGAAACGCCAGCCGCCGCCGCCACCTGGTGCGCCCGCATCGGTCGCTGATCCGCAAGCGACGAGCAGCATCGTAAGGGCAAAGAGAGACGTGCGCCCTCTGATGCGCTGAACGCACGTCCCTCCGATCACGTCGCTACTTCCTACTCGGTGCTGGCGAAGATGGTCGTGGCGGAACTACCGGGGGAGCCGTCACGCCCGAAAAGGGAGTGCACCTCCGAGCTGCAGCCGAAGTCCCAGTGGCTCTTGTGCTCCTCGCTGTAGCTGGTGGTGACGGCAAGGCTCACCGCCCCGCCCCAGGCGGTGATACCGAGCCCGCCGCGCCAGGTTTGATCGGTGCCCTGAGTACGGGTGAACCCGCCATCGTCCGCCCCCGTCGAACTCTCGTAGTTGCATTGGCCGAAGTCGGCCTGGTTGTCGACGGGCTGGGCGTAGTACCCGTTCGGACCGTCGTTGGACGCGTCCCCGTAGCCCCAGAACTTGGTGCCACCGGTGTACTGGGTCGTGTAGGTCCGATAGATGTTGCGGCCCTGGCAGGGTGAGTCCGACTCCTCCTCCACGACGGTGTACTCGGCCGCGTACTGCTGCACTTGGTATGTGCCGACCCATCCGCTGCCACCGCCGTTGCCGTTGGTGTTGCCCATGTGCAGCGAGCCGTTGATGTTCCACGGACCGCCATCGCCATACTGAAACGCGAAGTCGATGTCCGTTGATGCCGTGCGGCCGTACTGCATGTGGCCCGTCTCGTCGTCCCAAGTGTGGAACTCGCTATACACGCCCCAGTCGTTCTCGGCGTTGATCCGGTACCAGTTCTGACCGCACTGGCTGGTGATGTTCGGTGTGGACTGATTCGCGACGAAGCAGTTGCTGGTCAAACAGGGCACCTTGTGTTCAACGTTGCTGACAGCGGTGCTGACGACGGGAACGACGGTGCCTGTCGCCACTCCCTGGTAGCTGTAGACCACCAAGAGGCCGCTGTTGCCAGTGCTTCTGACGGTGCCGATGACCGGATCAGCCACGGCGCTGGGTGCGACCAGGACAGCCACCCCCTTGCTGCCGTAGAGGTCGAGGTTTCCCTGCGCTCCTGCCACAGTGGGCGCAGTGACGGTCTCGCCATCGAGCTCGAAGTTCAGCCATCCGCCATTCGCCACTGCCTGGGCGAGCATGGCCGGGCCCAGCGAGGGCGCCGGAATCGAGTACGACCCGTCCGTTCCGGCGACGACGACAGCGAGGGGCTGCGCGGGCGAAGCGACGGTGGTCGGGAGGACGCTTCCACTCGGGAGGACGGACAGCTTGACGAGCGCATTGGGGACGGGCTGACCGCCGGCCGTACGCACCTGGCCTTGCAGCACCCACAGCGGGGAGGCCAGAGCTGACGAGAAGGCGTGCGACGCCGGACCGGCGACGCTCAGCGTGAACGCGCCTACGACGACGGCAAGCCGTCGCGCCAGCAGGCGGCGTCTTGCGTGTGGACGCATGCCAAGAAGGCGACTTCTGCGCCTCATATGTGATCTCCTATGGGTGGTTGACGGGAGGCTCCACGGTCGTCTTGCGGTCGCGGGAGCCGAACGCGACATAGGGGCGCGGGGGCCTACCACGCCTCCGCGCTCCGCTCAGCCGCCGGTCCCTGCGGGCGGCGCGATCCCCTTTCGCTCCATCGCGCTAGGCAGCCCTCCCCTGGTCGGGAGCGGATGAACGCACCCCAGCGCGGCGGCCTGTGGCGCAATCACGTCCAACCAGGCCGGGCACGCCACGCGGGAAGCAGATGCGCTGCAAACAATTCGCAGTCACCGACGCCGGGTGCACGCGAGTCCTCCGCCGGGACGGTCGCAACCCGCCCTCTCCATGATCCTTCCAGTCACCCGCGTTTGCGGGCGGCGATCAGTCTGACTGGCCAAAGCTCGCGCTGTCAACGCCGTGTGACATGCACGTCCTTTGAGAACGGCCCTGACCGGGCGGTCAACATCAGGGCCACCTACAGCCGGGGTCACGGCTTTGGTCCTACCCGCCATTGCTCCTCCCTTCCAATGCTTTCCGCCCGCTCGTGGTTACACACTATAGCTTGGCACCCTATCGAGGGTGCAAGCGTGTCGGACACCATGCCTGCCCGACGCGGTATCCAGATTGGCTTTGGCCGGGTGCTGAGGGACCGCCGCTTGGCCTTGGGGCTGTCCCAGGAGGCTCTGGCCGCCAGGGCAGATCTTCACCGCAACTATGTCGGCGAGGTCGAAAGGGGCGCCAAGTGCCCGTCCCTGTGCGCCGTGGAGGCTC
The DNA here is from genome assembly GCA_035569495.1 of Candidatus Angelobacter sp. Lineage (GTDB taxonomy): Bacteria > Chloroflexota > Dormibacteria > Aeolococcales > Aeolococcaceae > DASRDZ01. The sequence continues at coordinate 25,649 of DATMMX010000012.1, forward strand.
TGGCCGAGGCGCTGGGTGTGCGACCGTCAGAGCTTGTGCGGGACGCCGAATAGGGCGGTGGCGAGGACCGACCACTCTCGCTCGCTGTCAAGGCGGCGTCAGTCGGCGCATCGCCTGGTCGCCTGCATCTTCGCCGGTTACTGAGGCTGAGCAGCGCACCGACAACAGTCTCCGGGTCTTCGACTGTGGAGCGGGAGACGAGGCTCGAACTCGCAACTTCAACCTTGGGAAGGTTGCACTCTACCGTTGAGTTACTCCCGCTCGACAGAGCCAGGGCCGGAGTCTACCACCACCTCCGCGCTGCCCCCGGGGCGCCGCGGTGGTACCGTCCCTGCCCATGATCACCGCCTTCCTGATGCTCGTCTGCGAGCCGGCGCGGATCCACGACGTGGGCACGGCGCTGGCCGACGCGGAGGGGGTGGCCGAGGTCTACACCACCACCGGGGACGTCGACTTCATCGCGGTGGTGCGGGTCAAGGACCTCGACGCCCTGGCCACGCTGGTCACCGAGCGCCTCTCCACGCTCCCCGGCATCGTGCGCACCACCACCCACCTGGCGATGCGCTCCTACGGTCGCGCCGAGGTCGCCGCCGCGTACGACATCGGGCTTGACTGACACTCCCGCCGAGACCACCACCCGGCCGTCGCCGGCAGCAGCCGCACCAAGGCCGCCCGCGCTGGAGGCGCGCGACCTCCGCCGCAGCCTCCCCCTCGGCGACCGGCGCATCGAGATCCTCCGCGGCATCGACCTGACCATCCTGCCGGGCGAATCGGTGGCCCTGATGGGCCCCAGCGGCAGCGGCAAGTCGACGCTGCTCGGCGTGCTCGCCGGGCTCGACCGCCCCACCGAGGGACGCGTGCTGGTCGACGGCATCGACATCACCGACATGCCCGAGAGCCGGCTCGCGGTGGTGCGCAACGCCAAGATCGGCATGGTGTTCCAGGCGTTCAACCTCATCCCCACGCTGACCGCGCAGGAGAACGTCGAGGTCCCGCTCTACGTCGGCAGCCATCCCGGCTCCGCCGAGCAAAGGGCGAAACAGATGCTCGACCTGGTCGGCCTCGCCCACCGCACCGGCCACAAGCCCAACCAGCTCAGCGGTGGCGAGCAGCAGCGCGTCGCCATCGCCCGCGCGCTGTCCACCGACCCCGCCATCGTCATCGCCGACGAGCCCACCGGCAACCTCGACGCCAGCACCGGCGAGCTGATCCTCCAACTCCTCGACGACCTGCGCCGCCGCCTGGGCACGACCTTCCTGATCGCCACGCACGACCCGCACACCGCGTCGCGCGCCGAGCGCATCGTGACCATCGTCGACGGCCTCCTCCAAGAGCAGTAACCCAAAAGACCAATGCGCGGCCGCTCCCGCCTCTACTTCAGCTATGCGACCCGCTCCCTGCGCCGCGGCGGGCAGCGCAGCCTGCTGGCCATCTTCTGCGTCGCCGTCGGCGTCATGGCGGTGGTGGCGCTGCGCCTCGCCGGCGACATGGTCACCCTCTCGCTGACCAGCAACGTGCGCGAGGTCAACGGCGGCGACGTGTCGATGCAGTCGACGGCGCTCCCCCTCAGCGCGCAGGACCTGCAGCCCCTCGACCAGCTCAAGCAGCAGGGCCAGATCAACGACTGGATCGCGCTGGGCACCACCTCCGCCGCCACGATTCGCAAGCTGCCACAAGGGCATTCGGTCACCCTGCCGCTCTACGTCATCGACGACCCCAGCCGCTTCCCCCTGCTCGGCAGCGGCAGCCTCGACCAGCCCAGCGGCGGCACCTACGCGCAGCAGCTCAAGGCAGGCACCATCGTCGTCTCCACGTTCGTGGCCGACGAGGGCGGGCTGAGGCCCGGCGACCGCGCCCACATCACGGTGGCGGGCGGCCAGGGCACCGACGTCACGGTGGGCGGCGTGGCCGCCAACACGCGCTTCGCCGGACAGATCGCGGTCGGCTACATCACCCGCGCCACCTTCGCCCAGCTCACCCCGAGCGCCGCGCCGCGCTACGGCCTGGTCGAGATGACCACACCCAGCAGCGACGCCGCCCAGCAGGTCGCCGACCAGCTCCGCAGCGACTTCCCCCAGGCCACCGTGGTCACGGTTCAGGACGCGATCGACCAGAACCTGCAGGCCTCCACAGACACCAGCCGCTTCCTGCAGATCGTTGGACTGCTGGCGCTGCTCATCGGCGGCGTCGGCATCGTCAACACCATGCAGGTGATGCTGTCGCGACGGCGCGTCGAGATCGCCATGCTCAAGACCAGCGGATACCGCAGGCGCGACCTCTACGCGCTGTTCGCCCTCGAAGCGGGGCTGATCGGCCTCGCGGGTGGCCTGCTCGGAACCGCCGTGGGCACGGGGCTGAGCGACGTGGTGCGCATCCTCGTCGAGCGCCTTTTCAACGTGCCGATCACCTTCAGCATCAGCGCGGGCACGCTGATCACGGGGGTGCTGGTCGGCCTGGTGACCGCGCTGATCTTCGGTCTGCTGCCCATCGTGCGTGCCGCGGCGATCCGTCCCGTCGCCGTGCTGAGGGACATGGGCGAGGGCGTCACCGCAGGGAGCTGGGCGCAGACCGCCGGGCTGTACGCGCTGCTGGTCCTGCTCTTCACCGCGCTCAGCGCCGGACTGCTGGGCAGCGTGCCAATCGCCATCGCCGCGGTGGTGGGCGCGCTCGTCGTCATCCTCGTCCTCGCGGGCATCTTCGCCGGGATCGTCACCCTGATCGGGCACATTCCCATCCCCGAGCGCTCGACGCCGGCGCAGATCGCCGCCGCCCTCGCCGCGCTCGCCATCGCGCTGCTGGTGACGGCAAGCCAGCGAGCGGTCGGCACCTGCCTGCTCATCGCCGCCATCCCCTACTGCGTCGCGGTTGCACTGCCACGAAATCGCCGCATCGCGGTGAAGCTCGCCCTGCGCTCGCTCTCACGGGCCCGCGGCCGCACCACCGCCACGCTGGTGGCGCTGTTCGCCGGGGTGTTCACCATCGGCCTGATCCTGGTGCTGGGCCAGAACATCACCAGCAAGATCGAGAGCGGCATCACCAGGGCGACCACCTTCAACGTGTTCGCCATTGCCTCCGCCAGCGACGCCGCCAAGGCCACGACAGCCACGCAGAAGCTCGACGGTGTGCAAGAGCGGCGCGTCACCGAGGACGTCGCCACCAAGCCGACGGCGATCAACGGCCGGCCGCTCAGCGAGGTGCTGCCCCCGGTCGCGCCCAGCCCGACCGGCACGGTCGAGCGCGGCAACCCGTTCCGGCTCAGCGCGCTCGACGGCGTCGAGGGCTACGACCTCGGCCACAACCAGCTCCCCGACACCACCGCGATCGAGGGCCGCGTCCTCGACTCGACCGACGCGGGAACCACCAACGTCCTGCTGCGCAACGACCTGCACACCGGCGTGCTCAAGCTGCAGGTCGGTGACACCATCGGCCTGCAGCAGTCGCAGAACGGCCGGCAGGTGACGGTCACCATCGCCGGCTTCTACACCCCGGTGGCGCGCACCAGCACCGGCCTGGTCTTCCGCACCTTCTTCAGCCCCGTCGTCGCCGACCTGTCGGTGGTGCGCAACCTGGGCACCGACCAGGGGACGACGGTGATCGGCATGAAGCTCGACCCGCAGCAGAGCCGCACCGCGCTGACCACCCTGGAGAACGCGCTGCCCGACTCGACGATCATCAACCTCGCCGACTTCGGCGCCATCGTGGACCAGATCGTCAGCAACCTGGTCAACCTGCTGGTGGCGCTGGCCAGCCTGGCGCTGTTCGCCGGGATCATCATCATCGCCAACGCGGTCGCCCTGGCCATGCTGGAGCGGCGCCGCGAGATCGGCATCCTCAAGTCGGTGGGCCACACCAGCAGCAGCGTGCTCGCCCAGGTGCTGGTCGAGAACGGCACCGTGGGCGCCATCGCCGGCGTCGCGGGAATGCTGCTGGTCACCGTCGCCACCGCGCTGCTCGGTGTCTACGTGCTGCAGACCGACCTCAGCGTCGGCGGCCCGATCGTCGCTGCGGTCGCGGTCGGCGTCACCGCGCTGACCACGGCGACCGCGGCGCTCGTCGCCTGGGGCCCCACCCGCGCACGTCCACTCGACGTGCTGCGGTACGAATAAACCCAGCAGCCACTCTACGGCCGGTCGACGACCGACGACGTCCCCGCCGGCGTCCCGCCCACCTCCTGCGCCGCGCGCACCCGCTCCGCGTACTCGCCGAGCAGCGCGCGCCCCTGGGTCTCGTCCTCGACGCTGACCACGACGTGGTAGTACGGCGCGTCCGGATCCGGCTGCACCAGCACGTAGCCGCCGTCGACCAGCACCTTGATGCCGTCGGCGAGGTCGAGCAGGGTGTCGTCGTGCTGCTCCAGGAGCACGCGCATCACCCGGCCCTTGGCCTCCCACGCACAGAACTCGGTGCGCGTCAGGTACACGCCGTCCGGCAATGACTGGCGCACCTCGCTCAGCGTCCGCCCGCTCAGCGCCAGCAGCTCCAGCACCTTGGCGACGGTGAACATGCCGTCGAAGGCGCCGAGGTGCGACGGCCAGCAGAAGCCGCCGTCGTCGTCCGCCGCCAGCACCGCGTCGACCTGCAGCGCGCTGCGGATCAGCGACGCGGGATCGCCCTTGGCCGCGATGTGCGTCCCGCCCAGCCCTTCGATGACTCGCGTGATCCAGTGTGGCGCCGTCGCGGGAGTCACCACCGGTCCCGGTGTGCGCTGCAGCGCCAGGACGCAGAGCACGGCCAGCGCCTGGTGCACGTCGAGCAGTGTGCCGGTGTCGTCGATGATGCGCACCCGCTCTGCGGACGGGTTGAGGTGCATGCCGAGATGCGCCTTGATGGTGCGCGAGATCAGCGCCGCCTCCTCCAAGGCGGCGCGGAACTGGTCGGGCGGCTTGGGCTTGTACTGCTCGCCGAACCCGGAGTGCAGCGGCACGCCGGTGACGTCGAGGGCGTTGAGCACCTCGGGCAGCGCCATCGACGCCGAGCTGTAGTCGTACTCCATGAGCAGCCGCAGCTGGGCGCGCCGCACCGCCTCGACGTCGATGGCGGAGAGCACCGCGCGGCGGTAGGCGTCGAGCGGGTCGGCGTAGTCGATCTCGCCCATCTCGTAGAAGGCGACGCGGCGGATGTCCTCGCGGAAGAAGAGGTTCTCCAGCTTGCGCTCGGCGCGCTTGTCGATCTGCACGCCGGCGGAGTCGTAGAAGCGGATGTCGGCGCTGCGCTGGTCGAGCGGCGAGGAGATGACGTGCACGCCGGCCGCGAAGTCGTCGGCGCGGATGGCGTGCTGGGTGACCGGCACGGGCAGCTCGGAGAGGTCGCGGACGTTGCCGCCCGCGCTGACGATCCCCGCGATCAGCGCCCGCTTGATCATGCGTGAGGATCGCGAGCGGTCGCGGGTCACCGCCAGCGTCGAGCCCTTGGGCATGGTGGCAGCGTAGGCGGCGCCGAGTCGCGAGCAGAACTCGGGGGTCAGCTCGACGTTGATCAGACCGGTCAGTCCATAGGAGGCGAACAGGCCGCGCTTCCACTCCCCCGCCCAGATGATCGACTCGTGCACCGTCGACCCCGCCTGCACCTCCTTGTGCGGCCAGATCTTCACCTCGGCGGCGACCCGCGACCCCGCGCCGATGACGCACTCGTCGCCGACCACGGTGTTCTCCTCGAGGAGCACGTTGTTCTTGACGGTGACGTTGCGGCACACCAGCGACTGGCGCAGCCGCGAGTTCTCGCCGATGTACGAGTTCGGCCAGATCACGCTGTTGGAGACCTTGGCGTTGTCGTCGACGATGACGTACTTGTCGACCACCACCGGCCCGTTGAGGAAGGCGCCCGCCTTGATCTTGGCCTCGTCGCCGATGTAGGCGGGCCCGTCCACCTTGACGTCGACGCCGAACTCGACGCCCTCGCCGAGCCAGACGTTGTTGTCGTGGCGGCGGCCGGGGATGCGGCAGCGCACCCGTCCTTCCAGCACGTCCCAGTTGGCCTGCATGTACGACTGGATGTTGCCGATGTCGCACCAGTACCCCGAGGCCACGATGCCGAACAGCGGGTCGCCCCTGCGCAGCATCTGGGGGAAGACGTCCTGCGACCAGTCGTACGACATCGCCGGCTTGACGTAGTCGAGCACGCGCGGCTCGATGACGTAGATGCCGGTGTTGGCCTGATCGCTGAAGACCTCGCCCCAGGACGGCTTCTCCAGGAAGCGGCGCACCGCCCCGTCGCCGTCGGTGACCACCACGCCGTATTCGAGGGGATTGGGCACGCTGTAGAGGACGATGGTGGCGTGCGAGGCGCGACGCCGGTGCTCTTCGATCGCCCAGGTGAGGTCGAAGTCGGTGAGCGCGTCGCCGCTGATCACCAGGAAGGTGTCGTCGAGCAGGTGGGCGGCGTTCCTGACGCTGCCCGCGGTGCCCAGCGGGGAGTCCTCGACGACGTACTCGATCGACATGCCGAAGTCGCTGCCGTCGCCGAAGTGGTTGCGGATATCGGCGCCGAGGTAGGCGAGGGTGACCACCACCTCGGTGATGCCGTGCTCGCGGAGCAGGTTGAGAATGTGCTCCATCACCGGCAGGCCGACCACCGGCACCAGCGGCTTGGGACGCCGGCTGGTGAGCGGACGCAGCCGCGAGCCCTCACCGCCTGCCATGACGACTGCCTTCACGGACTCGCTCCCGCGGTGGTGGCGGATGACTGCGACGACGTGCGCTCGATGATAGGTCGGGAGATGGAGGGGCCGCCGCTCGCCGCCTTAAAAGGGAACGGCGCCGGTCAGCCTGGTTGCTGCCGGCGCCGTGCCGTGATGGGGAGGCCGCTCAGCGTTCTGTGCTGCCGGCGCTCCGCTTCGCCCAGTAGGCGAGGGTCGCCTCCTCCTCAGCCTTCTGTGCCTGGCCGAGCCAGGCGCGCCACTCCCGCTCGTAGCCGGAGGGTGGAGTGAAGAGGGCGTCCCACTTCCACGTGGGGGGCAGGGTCGGGGTGATGTTCTGCAGAGGTTCCATGATTGCTTCATCCGGCGGTGCTGGTTCGCCGCCGAGGTCATAGTTCCTCGGCCCCGCCATGTCGAAACCTGGGGTCAGGTGAGCTCGCGAGGAACCACCCCCAGCGACAGCAGCTCGCGGTCGCGCAGCACGCGCAGGGTCAGGGCGCGGCCGATCACGTCGCTGGCGGTCATCAGGCGCTGCAGGTCACCGGCATCCGCCGTCGCGGCGCCGTCGACCTCGACGATCACGTCGCCCTGGCGCACCCCGCCCACCGCGGCCGGGCTGTCCGGCACCACCTCGACCACCGCGATGCCCGCCTCGTGCCCGGTCGACTGCACCGCCGACGGCGGCAGAGGACGCCGCTGCCCGGCGACGCCGATGAACCCACGGCGGACGCGCCCGTCGTGCATCAGCGCGCCGACGATGCGCAGGGTGACGGCGTTGACCGGCACCGCCAGCCCCAGCCCCCATCCGGCGACGGCGGTGTTGATGCCAACCACGTCCCCATCTCCGATGGCCAGCGCGCCGCCGGAGTTGCCGGGGTTGAGCGCCGCGTCGGTCTGGATGACGTGCTCGACCAGCCGGGCGTGCGGCCCGGAGCGGGTGGCGAAGGAGCGGCCGAGGGCGCTGACCACCCCGGCGGTCACCGTGCCGGCCAGGCCCATGGGGTTGCCGATGGCGACGACGAGCTGGCCCACCCGCAGGCGGTCGGCGTCGCCGAGGCGGGCGGCGGCCAGGCCGGTGCCGGTGGCGCGGCAGACGGCGAGGTCGGAGAGCGGGTCGCGGCCGACCACCTCGGTGGGCAGCTCGCGGCCGTCGGGAAGCACGGCGGTCACCGAGCTCGCGCCGTCGACGACGTGCGCCGAGGTGAGCAGGTAGCCGTCGGGGGTGATCAGCACGCCCGAGCCGCTACCCATGGCGGTGCGGCCGTTGCCGGCGCGGCGAGGGACCTGGAGGGCGACCACCGAAGGGGTGAGCCGCTCGGCGACCGAGGTCACGGTGCTGGAGTAGGCGTCGAGTGCGGCGGTGTCGTCGCGAGGGGTGCGGGGTTCTGCGGAGATGGCCATTGGTGTGCAGGGATTCCGAAATCGGGTGGGTCGATGTGGTCGTGCGGGCGGTTTAGGCGACGCTGGGGTCGGGCCCTTCGGCGCGCACCTTCTCGACGTGGACCAGGGCGTCGCGGAGCTGCTGGATCCAGTCGCCCTGGTGGCGGCCGACCAGGCGGACGCACCAGGCCAGCGCCTCGCTGCGGCTGCGGGCGACGCCGGCGTCGACCAGGGTGTCGAGGACGCGGCGGTCGCTCTGGCGCAGGCGGGTCATCACCGGGACGCTGATGGTGGTGAACAGCTCGCGCAGCTCGCCGACCTGGGCGCCCCAGCTCACCTTCTTGCGCAGGCGGCGCTGGACGTCCTCGGCGATGCGCATGCGGGCCTCGCGGGTCTCCTCGCGAAAGCGCTCGATGCGGGCCCGGCGGGCCGCGGTGGCGGCGGCGTCGGTGGTGTCCTTGGGGAGTTCCACATCGGGGAGGGTACCCACGATGAGGAGCTCCTCACGATCGACGGTGATCTCGGGGGCGCCGATGAACCATCCGTCGGGGAGGCGGCCGGAAAACCAGCCTTGAAGCTCGTCCTCGTTCATGGATTACATGATTACAGGTAATTTGAGTAGGAGTCAAATCGGAGGGCGCGGCGGCTCCAGCGAGAGGAAAATGGCGCCCACCGGTCCAGGGCTGTGCACCCCAGGCGGCGGGCGCCGTGCATCCCCGCCAGCGGCGGGGGGTGGACCGGCGGCGGACCTACGTCAGGAACCGCCGCCGATCACTGCGGGGGGCCTCCCGCGCCGGGGGCCCGCGCCGCGACGGTCACCACCCAGTCGGGGGACGCAGGTTCGCACCCGTATCCGCCGTCGTGACCAAGCTGGCAGCCCATCCTTCCCTTCCTTCCCAAGCGCGTGACTGGGAACGCGTCGGACGGCACAGTACACAGCCGATTTCTGTTTGTCAACAAATGACGTTTCCCTTAGTGCATAACCAAATACGGCTGCACATCGGGACCCCGAGCAGGTGCCTGCTCGCACGACTCCGGCGCCGCTATTCGGGCGGAGGAACCGTCAACGTCAGTGTCCCGCTCGACGGCACGCACTCGCGCCCGCGCCCCTCCTCGTCCAGCACCACGCGCAGATTCAGCTCGTCGCCCGCGGCCGCATCGACCGCCGCCAGCGGCACGCTCAGCTCCAACGCGGGCGCCTCCCCCACGACCGGCGCGTCCCCACCCGCGCCGTCCACGCGCGCGACGTACCCGCCCGCGGCGTCGCGCTCGACCACCACCCGCGCGACGGGCGGCGCGCCGCTCTCGGCACGCCCGTCCGCGCCCGCCCGTGTCACCCACACGTCCACCTCGGCGCGGCTGAACCGCGGCGCCTCGTCGCCGAAGCGCAGCGCCAGCCGCGAGGCGTTCACCCCGTAGCGCACAGTCCGGACGCTGCTCGACGGCGGATGCATCGTCCCCATCGCGGTGCCCACCTCCGCCAGGCCGGCCGCCTCCCACTCCGCATCATCACCGGCGCCGGGCCGCGGCGAGATCGGTCGCAGCGGCGGGCGCGACCGCGGGGCCGGCGCGCCGCCGAGGATGGGCTCGTCGACCTCCGGCGGCACCTCGCGGCCGATCAGCTCGTAGACGTTGCGCAGGTGGAGGCGGTAGAGCGCGTCCCAGGCGGCATCGATCCCCGAGTCGTGGTGCTGCCCGAACCACCAGAACCAGTCGCTGCCCTCGGCGATGAGCAGCTCGCGATAGGCCTGCGGGTGGCGGTGCGCGCCGCCCGCGGTCTCCAGCGCGTCGCGCGCGGTGGCCAGCAGGTCCCAGGCGCGGGAGTGCTGGGGATCGCCGATCCAGGTGGTGAAGGCGGCCTCGATCCACGAGCCGCTCCAGAGCTGGGGCAGCGGGCGCACGGTGTCGGGGTTGGCGTCGAGGAAGGCGCCGACGTGGGTGGTGCGCAGCCGTCCGTTGCTGGTGAGGCGGGCGTACAGGGCGTCGAGGAAGAGGTCGCCGTCCTCCTCGTAGTGCTCCCAGCAGTTTTCGCCATCCAAGGCCAGAACAACCAGCCAGGTGCAGTCCTCGGGCTGCTGCGACTGCACGTACTCGAGGCGCCAGACCAGATCGTCGACGGCGTCCGCGGTGGGCATGCCGCCGTAGACGAAGCCGATGCGGTTGCTGAGCTCGGCGTCGCGGAACACCATGGTCAGCCCCGAGCGGTCGCGCCAGGGGCTGTAGAGCAGCGTCGAGGCGTCGGCGTCGCCGCGCACCGGCAGCTGCAGGGAGCGCTGCAGGACGTGCTCGTCACTGATCGCCCAGCGCAGCCCCGAGGCGCTGATCAGCGTGGCCGCGTCGGGGCTGACCGCGCACTCCGAGGGCCACATCCCCTGCGGCCGCACCCCGACGTGCGCCGCGAACGTCTGCAGGCCGACGCGGATCTGCTCGACGGCGTCGTCGCGGCGGTGCATGGGGCGCGAGGGCAGGGGCAGGTCGGGCACGGCGACGCGGGCGCTGGCGGGGTCGATGAGCAGCGGCAGGATGGGGTGGTAGGCGGGCGAGGTCATCGCCTCCACCTGCCCCGAGGCGACCGCGTCGCGGTAGAGCGGGATCACCTGGCGGAGCAGGTCCATCTGGCGCGCGTCGATCACCTGCTTGTCCTGCTCGGCGAAACCGCGGCCCCGCTGCGCCAGGCGGAGCAGCTCGGGGTCGGCGGCGATGTCCTCGGGGTCGATCCAGGCGAGCAGCCACCACGCCTGCAGGTCGCGCAGGTCGTCGAGGCTCAGGCTGTCGGCGATGGCGTCCGGGTCGCCGTGGCGCAGGGTGTCGAGCAGCGCCAGCAGCGGTGCGAACAGGCGCACCTTGTAGGGAAAGCCCGTGCCGCGGGTCAGGCCGACGAGGAAGCGGCGGTCCTCGCGTGTGAGGTCCGCGGCGGGGCGCAGGCACAGCTCGCGATGCGGGTCGTGGCCGTCGCCCTGCGCGTAGGCGTCGAGCTGCTCGAACAGCGAGGGAACGTAGTTGATGGTGATGCACAGGCCGGCATGGCGCGTCGCCAGGCGGGTCATGCGGCCGTAGTCCTTGCTGGCGCGAAGCCGTGCCCAGGGCAGCATGAACCGGCCGCTGCGGTCGTCGCGGTAGTACGGCTGGTGCATGTGCCAGACAAGCGCGACGTGCAGGGGCTGCATCCGAGCGATGCTACTTCACGGGACCGCGCCCGCCCGCGCGGGTCAGGGCTGGTACAGCGGTTGCCTGTTGCCGCCGTGGTACGAGCAGGACCCGGAGATGCCGCCGGACTTGCTGAACATCCCGTCGGTGCACTGCATCACGTAGCCGTGGCCGTTGGGGAAGTTGGCGATGCAGGAGAAGTACGAGCAGAAGCCGCCCGGGGGACTGTAGATGTAGCTGCCGGTGCCGCAGAAGTTGTAGCCCCAGGGATTGCTCGGCGCGCCGCAGGTGTCCACCGGCGGGGGAGCCGGAGGCGGCGTCACCGGAACGGGAGCCAGGGTGGGCACGGGCACGGGCTTCAGCGTGGGCAGAGGCGTCGGGACGGGCGTCGGCAGCGGAGTCGGCGCGGGCGTCGCGGTCGGCGTGGGCGCGGGCGTCGCGATCGGCGTGGGCGCGGGCGCCGGCGTCGCGGTGGGCGCAGGCGTGGTCGTGGCCACCGCCACCGGGCGCGGCACGGCAGTGGCGCTCGCGGTCGGCACCGCAGGCGGCGACGGCACCGACGCCGTGGGCGGGTGGGTCCCCCCGCCCGCCGCCACGACGAGCCCGAACGCCGCGCCTGGCACAGCGCCGAGATACACCAGCAGCAGCGCCGCGAACGCCCCCGCCCCACGGCGCGCGTTCATCCCCGGCAGGAATCGCCACACCCGCCAGGCCCGCACCCGCGCTCCCGCGCCGCCGGGGCTGCGCACCACCAGCACCGCCAGCACCACCGAGGCCGGCACCAGCGCGACGGCGGCGACCACCAGCAGAGCGAAGGCGATCGACACCGCCAGCAGGATCAGAGCTGCCCGCACCAGCCACGCGACCATGTCACACCTCGCCATCAACAATCCGCAGAGCGCGCAGCCTAGGCGACGCCGCCCGCCAACAGCCCACCGATTTGCAACCTTGCCCAATTGTTCACAGCGGGTTCACAGGGAATGAGCTGTAGTCTGCCGCCATGCGACTACTGGTGGTCGAGGACGAGCCCGCCATCGCCGAAGCCCTGGCCAGAACCCTGCGCCGCAACGGCTACGCGGTGGACGTCGCCGCCAACGGCCACGAGGCGCTCGACAGCGCCGCCGCCACCGACTACGACGCCGTGCTGCTCGACCTCAACCTGCCCGGCGTCGACGGCATGGCGGTGTGCCGCGAGATCCGCACCGCGCAGCCGCAGTGCTACATCCTCATGGTCACCGCGCGCACCTCGGTGGACGACCGCATCGCCGGCCTCGACGCCGGCGCCGATGACTACCTGACCAAGCCGTTCGACCTGCAGGAGCTGCAGGCGCGGCTGCGCGCGGTGTTCCGCCGCGACCGGGTGGCGCGCCAGCCGGTGCTCGAGCACGGCCAGCTCCTGCTCGACCCGGCGACGCAGCGGGTCACCCGGGTGGGCGTAGACATCACGCTGAACCGCAAGGAGTACGGCGTCCTCGAATACCTGATGCGCCATCCCGACAAGATCGTGTCGCAGGAGGAGCTCCTGGACCACGTCTGGGACAGCGAGGCCGACCCGTTCACCAACACGGTGCGCGTGCACATCATGAAGCTGCGCCGCAAGATCAACGACGGCTTCGAGGGCCCCACCTACATCCAGACCGTGGTCGGACGTGGCTACCGCCTCTGACACGTCGCGCCCGCGCCGTTCGCGCTGGCGCCTGCCGCACATCGGACGCACCCGCTCGCTGGGCGTGCGGCTGACCATCTACTACGTCATCCTGCTCGCCGGATCGGCGGCCGCGCTGCTCATCTTCGTCAACGCGGCGGCGCACTTCACCACCGTGCCGGTCACCATCCAGATCCCCTCGCCTGCGGGCGGCTTCAGCATCACCCAGCGCACCATCGACCTGGCCGAGGAGCAGGCGCGCACCGAGACGCTCTCGCGCCTGCGCTACTTCTCCATCCTCGGCTTCCTCGCCCTGGTGCTCGGCGGCGTGGCCATCGGCTCGTACGCCGCGGAGCGCGCCCTGCGCCCGATCAGCCAGATGGCCGCGGTGGCGCGACGCATCGGCTCGCACAACCTCAAGGAGCGCATCGCCCTGCAGGGTGGCGACGACGAGCTCAAGCAGCTCGCCGACTCCTTCGACGAGATGGTCGAGCGCCTCGACCAGGCCTTCAACCAGCAGCGCCAGTTCGTCGCCGACGCGTCCCACGAGCTGCGCACCCCGCTGACCGCGCTGCAGCTCACCATCGACGGCATCCGCAGCGACCCCGGCGCCACCGAGGAGGACTACCGCCAGGTGGCCGCGTCGGCCGCCGAGGCGACGGCGCGGATGCGCCGCCTGGTCGAGGACATGCTCGCCCTCGCCGAGCGCGACCAGCCGCCGCCGCACGGGCGGGTGGCGCTGTCGTCGCTGGCGGAGTCGGTCGCCGACGAGATGGAGCCGCTGGCGGCGCTGCGCGGCATCACGGTGACCAGCACGGTGCCGAGCAACGCCATCGCCATCGGCGACCAGCTCTCGCTGCGCCGCGCCCTGACCAACCTGGTGGAGAACGCCATCCGCTACAACCGCGACGGCGGCCGGGTGGCCATCGAGGGCGCCGACGCGCCGCTGGGCCACGTCGCCGTGGCGGTGCGGGACGACGGCATCGGCATCCCGCCCGAGGCGCTCGCCCACGTCTTCGACCGCTTCTACCGCGTCGACCGGGGCCGCTCCCGGGCCGAGGGGGGCAGCGGGCTGGGGCTGAGCATCGTCGCCAAGATCGCCAGGGAGCACGGCGGCCGGGTCGACGTCGAATCCGAGGCCGACCACGGCTCACGCTTCGTGGTCACCCTGCGCGCCCCCGCCACATCCGGTGAAACCCTAACCAACCCTTAACAGGATTCGGACACGGGCTGCCCAGGCCGCTTGCTAGTGTGCAGCCTGCATGTCCAGCACCGCAGGACCCGACCGGTCCACCGTGGCGGAGCTACCCGAGGCGCTCCGCCACGTTCCCGCCGTGCTCCTCGCCGAGTTCCCCGAGAGGGTGAGCCCGAGCGACGTCGAGCGCACCGTCGCCGAGACCTATGCGGAGCTGGCCTCGTCTGCGCGCATCGCCGCCTTCCTGCCCATCCTCACCGAGAAGGTCGCCCGTGACCGTCTCACGGGGCGGCGGGCGGCCCGCACGGTCGCGGCCTAGGCCGGTCCCGTCCGGCGGCGGCGCAGCCCGCGGGCGGCGGGGACACCGAGCAGGAGTGCGAGCGCGGCCGCGCCCAGCACGCCCGCGCTGCCCGGGCCGGAGGTGTCGGGCAGGCCGATCGCCGCCGGTGCCACGGCGCCGCCTGAGGGCGTCGGGCTCGGTGAGGCGGGTGAGGAGCCGCCCGAGCTGGCGGCGTCGAGGGGATGGGCGGCGCTCCAGATCCCGGTGATCGGCGTCGCCGAGGCGGCGTTGCCGAGGTGGGTGCTGATGCCGAGCATGTCCTCGGTAGTGCGCAGCAGCGAGGCGTGGTCGTACTTGGTCTGCGTCGAGCCGTTGGCCACCGGGGCGCCGAGGACGAGCATGCCGACCTGGCCGCCAAAGCCGCTCACGCCGCCAGGCCCGCCCGTGCAGCAGCCGGAGGTATCGCTGCTGCCGCCCTCGTCGAAGGTGATGAACATCACGCCGTCGTGGGCGCGGAGGTAGGCCAGCAGGGTGGGCAACGTGCGCTGCAGGAAGGCGTCGGCGCTGCTCAGGCCGCCGGGGCCCTTGTTGCCGGAGCAGGGGGCGTCGTGGCCGTCGTTGCAGGTGTCCGGGGTGATGAACGAGTAGCTGGGCAGCCGGTCCGCGGCGAGGTCGCCGGACAGGTCGGTGAAGGGGCGCAGGCGGGCGCGGCAGCGGGAGGGGTCGTCGATGATGTTCGAGTAGTAGAGGAAGGGGACGTGGCGGTCAGCGTAGTCGGGCCCCGCCCCGGTGTTGGTGGGAGTCGCGCCGTTGCCCTGGAAGGGGTCCGGGCTCGCGGTCTGCGAGTAGTCGGCGTGCACGCACGGCTGGGTGGTGCCGTCGGCGTACTGCCTCCAGCTCAGCCCGGCGGATTCGATCTGGTCGGCGATGCTGCCGCCGCTGACCGTCGCCGCGGCGCTGACGTCCTGGCTGCAGGTGTAGAGGTTGATGCCCAGGCAGTCGGAGTAGGTGGGGGCGATCTGGGCGCCGGCCAGGCCGCTGGTCATGGCGATGTAGTTGTCCAGGCTGACGTGGCCGGTGCCGTAGTAGTTGGGCACGAAGGCGCCCTGGGCGACCAGGCCGTTCAGGTACTTGGCCGGGCTGGCGGCCGACCAGGTGGTGGCGAAGCTCTCGTTCTCCAGCACCAGGACGACGACGTGCTGGACGGCCGGAACCCCCTCCAGGGACGGCGAGGTGGCCGCGGTGGCGGTGGGCGCGAGTGGAATGGTGGCCACCGCGGCGAACGCGGCGGCGAGCACAGCGCGAGTGCGCATGCGGCGAGGACCTCCCTTGGCTGTGTGCCCTGCAATGGTGCCAGGATGGGCGTTAAGGAGGCGTGATGGAGGGCGGCCGCCGCCCGGAGGGCGGGCGGGGGTTAAGGTCCGGCTAAGAACCGACCGATCGTTCAGCAACGCCCCCATTCCTGGCCCGACTCGATGTAGAGTCGATGGCTGGCGGATCAAGGAAGGGATTGAAGTTTTGGGAGGGCCCAGCATCATGGGCAATATCAGCCGTCGTGCATTCCTGCGCGCCGCGGGAGCTGCCGGACTGGTCGCCGCAACGGGCGGGATCGACGTTCTCACCAACGCCACGCGCGCCCGCGCCGTCGGCCCGCTGCCACCACCGGGGCAGAGCGGCATCGAGCACATCGTGGTGGTGTGCATGGAGAACCGCAGCTTCGACCACTACCTGGGCTGGGTCCCTGGCGCCACCGGGCAGCAGTCCGGCCTGAGCTATCTCGACGACAGCGGCGTGGCGCATCCCACCCATCGCCTCACCGACACCTGGACGGGGTGCGGCTTCAACGACCCCGACCACTCCTACGACGGCGCCCGCACCCAGTTCGACAACGGGGCCATCGACGGCTTCCGCAGGGGCGCCAACGACGACTACGCGCTGGGCTACTACACCGCCGCGGACATCCCGTTCCACGCCGCCCTGGTCAAGCAGTTCAGCATCTGCGACCACTGGTTCGCGTCGTTCCTCGGCCCGACCTTCCCCAACCGCATGTACACCCACGCGGCGGGCACCGACCGCATCGACAACAACCTGCCGGTGATCCAGGGTACCTCGCTGTCGACCATGCCGACGATCTGGGACCGGCTCAGCGCCGCCGGCGTCAGCGCCAACTACTACTTCAGCGACGAGCCGTTCCTGGCCCTGTGGGGCACCAAGTACCTGCCCATCTCGCTGCCCTCGGCGGCATTCTTCGCCCAGGCGGCCACCGGCACGCTGCCCTCGTACAGCTACCTCGACCCCGGCTTCGTCGACGAGGAGAGCGGCAGCTCCTACGACGACCATCCCCACTCCGACATCCGCCGCGGCGAGGCCTTCCTCGGTCGCGTCGTCAACGCGCTGATCAGCAGCCCCTGCTGGTCGAAGACGGTGCTGGTCATCACCTACGACGAGTGGGGCGGCTTCTTCGACACCGTGGTCCCGCCCGTGCTGCCCGCCGACACCACCACCTCGCTCACCGGCGAGCCCGCGGTGTTCGACCACAACAAGGCGGGCTTCCGCGTTCCCGCCTACGTGATCTCGCCGTTCTCCCCGGTCGGCGGCATCGACACCACGCAGTACGACCACACCTCGATCCTCAAGCTGGTCGAGTGGCGCTTCGGACTGTCGTCGCTGACGCCGCGCGACTCGGCGGCCAACAACCCGGCGGCGATGCTCGACTTCACCGCACCCAACCTGAACGCGCCGCTGATGCCGCTGATCCCCGACCCGGGGCCGCACGTCTGCGAAGGCGGTATGGACCTGTCGTCGCCCGTATGGCCGGACTTCGGGCTGCTGCCCTCGGCTCTGGCGATCAAGCAGCACTGCGCGGCGCTGGGCACCGCGATCAGCGTGCCGGGGGCGGTCTAGCCGCCCCCGCGGCGGGACAGGCGTTTGAGCAACCCGCGGCGCCAGGCGGCGACGCCGGCGACCGCGGCCGCGGCGGCGAGCATGCCGAGCAGGATGGTCCGTGCGGGCCATCCGCCCGCGCCGGTGGCGGCCGTACCGACGTCACCGGGCAGCGTGGGGGCTGAGGGCGTGGCGCCGGTGAGACCGGACGGGTCGAGGGTCTGGCTCGCAGTGCCGCTCGGGGCTGCTGATGACGCTGCGCCGGTGGCGGGCGCCGCCTGCGGATTGGGCGGGTATTGCGGCGGGTTGGGGCTGCGCGGCCCCGGAACGCCGGAGGTGGTGGTGGTGTTGGGATTGCCCGGGCTGTAGCCGCTGGGGTTGGTGAACACGTCGCTGCCGAAGGAGTAGGGCGCGTTGCCGTTGGTGTCGACGGCGGCGTAGCCGAGGTGGCCGTGGCCGTCGTCGCCGCCCTTGAGCGCGAAGATGTCCTCGACGGTGCGCAGCAGCGAATAGTGGTTGTACGGGTAGGTCGTGGTCATCCCCGGAGTGGCGAACGGCGAGAGGACCACCGCTCCAGTCAGGCCGCCGCCCGGGCCGGAGACGCCGGGTGACGTGGTGTTGGGTCCGGTGGGCTCGTTGCAGCAGCTCGCGGTATCGCCTTGGCTTGTGTTGCTCTTGCTGGTGAACAGCCCCTCGTCGAAGGTGACCACCAGCATGCCGTCCTGGCGGAACGCGGGCGAGCCGGTGATCATCGGAACGTACACGTCGAGCCAGTCGTTGATGGCGACGAGCCCACCGGCTCCGTTGCCCGCAACGTCTGTGCCGGTGCACGGTACGTCGTGGCCGTCGTTGCACAGGTTGGGCGAGATCAGCGCGAAGTTGGGCGTTGTCGACACCGACTGCAGGTCGTGCCGCATCGCGGTCAGCGGGACGTCGTTGGCGGTGCACGACGGTGTGTTGTCGATGATGGAGTGGAAGTAGACGAAGGGGTTGTGCCGCGCCGCGTAGCGGTCGGTGGTCGTGGGATTCTGGGTGTTGTCCTGCGAGTTCAGCGCGGGATGCGCGCAGCTCTGGCCGCCGCCGGGGTAGGCCGTGCCTCCGTCGCCGCCGGTGTGCGAGGAGTCGGCGCCCATGTCCTCCATGTAGCCCTTCCAGGTCAGGCCCGCGCCGGTGAGCTGGTCGGCGACGGTGAGTCGCGACGCCGGGTACACACACCCCTGGCCGGTCACCTGGCCGTCACTGCTCGGCGTCGCCGGGCTGACGTCCTGGTACGCCTGGCAGTCGCTCTGCGTCTGCGGTGTGGGCGCCTGGCCGCCGAGCAGCGCGATGTAGTTGGGCAGGCTTTCGTGGGCGATGCCGTAGTAGCTGGAGACGTAGGTCCCCTTCTTGGCGAGCGCCTGCAGCTTGGCGTCACCGCCCTGGCCGAACGTCGCCGATTCGCTCTCGTTCTCCAGCATCACCACCCAGACGTGGCGGATGGGAGGAAGGCTGTACGCCGCGACGCGCGGCGACATCGAGGTCAGCAGCGGCAGCAGGAGGACCAGTGCGACGGCCCCCCTGGCGAGCCGGCGTCTCAGGGCTGCCATTCGGGTTGGCCGTCGAGGCGGCCCGCGGGGTTGGGCAGCGGTCCCTTGGTGGCGTCGGTGAATTGTGTGGCGTGCGTGCCGTCGGTCTTCATCACCCATAGTCCGGTGCCCGGTGCGGTGAAGCGCGCGAAGGCGATCAGCGAGCCGTCGGGTGAGAACGAGGGGTCGTAGTGGCCGCCCGCGTCATGGCTGACCTGCGTCTTCGCCGTGCCATCGGGCGCGATGGTGAAGATCTGCATGGCGTCGACGGTCCCGTCGGCGTAGGCGATCAGCCTGCCATCGGGCGACCATGCCGGCTGCACCGTCACCACCGCCTGCGCCAGCGGCGTGAGTGGATGGGCGTGGCTGCCGTCCGCATTCATGAGCATCAACGACGCCGCCGCGGTGGTGGAGTGGTCGCCGACGATGCGCACGAAGGCGATGTGCTTGCCATCCGGAGACCACGACGGGAAGGCGTCGTGGACGCTGCCATCGGTGAGCTGGGTGAGGTGGCGGTCGTTGAGGCGCACCGTCCAGATCGCGGTGCGCGCGCCGGCGCGGTCGCTGGCGAAGACGATGCTGCCGCCGTCGGGCGACCAGGCGGGCTCGATGTTGAGCTTTCCATCCGGGGTGGGGGTGAGGTCGACGACGTGGCTGCCATCGGCCTGGGCGAACTCGATGTGGTCGCCGTGCGCGCTGTTGGCCTGGAAGGCGATCTCGGTGCCATCGGGCGACCAGGCGCCGCGCCCGAGGGTGGTGCCGAACGCGCCCGGGACGGGGATCGGCCGGATCGCGCGCGTGGTCAGGTCGACCACCTGCAGCCCGCCACCGGCCCGGGTGAAGAGCAGGCGCTGCGGGTGCGTTGGCATGTGCGGTGTAACCAGCGACACTGGCGCCGGCGCGGTGCTGTTCGCGGGCGACCCGGCGGCGTCGGAAGTGCGCAGGTGGACGACTGCGAAGGCGACCGCCGCCGCCAGCAGTGCGGCGACGACGGCGGCGATGGCGCGGCCGCGGGTCATCGCCGGCGCCTCCGCCGCCGCGCGGCGGTCTCGGTGCGCACCGCCAGCGCGCGGATCGGTGCGGGCGTGCTGCGTGACGCGTAGCGGCGCGCGACGCCCGCGACCAGCGCGATACCGGCAAGTGTGGCCATGGTGCCCAGCGCGGCTTCGGACGCACCTGTGCCGTCGCTGGAGATGGCGCTCATCGAGTACTGGTCGGGCGGGGATTCGGACGGTGCTGCGGGGGCGTTCTCCGGCGCGGCATCGTCGGAGGCGGCGTAGGCGAAGGCGACCTCCGGCTCCTCCTCGCGTTCGGCGGCGGCGGCGCCCTGGCCCTGGACGAGCTGCTGGGTGGTCACCTGCGCGGGTGCCGGCGCGCTGACCGGGGCTTGCGGGGCGGGTGCGACGGGCTCCGGAGCCGGGACGGGCAGCACGGCGGGAGCGAGCGCCGGCGGAGGTGGCGGCGGTGGCGGAGGCGGCGGCGGTGGGGGCGGCGGCGGCGGCGGTTCGAGCGCGGTGACCGCGAAGGTCGCGGAGAGGGCGGTCGGCAGCAGCCCGGCGGACCCGCCGAACGAAAGGTTCACGGTGTGCACCCCCACCGCCAGCGCCGACGCCGCGAGGCATCCGGGCTGCGTGATGGAGGCGATGCCCTTGCCGCTCCCGGTACCACCGGTGACCGCGGACGACCCGACGGCCGCGCCGTCAACGGTGAACTGCACGCTCTGCCCGCCGACGCCGTCGCCTTCGCCCAACAGGCTCAGCTTCGCGGACAGACACACCGGCGCCGCACTCGTCCTGCTCACCGTCGCAGGTCCGACGAACTGCAGCGCAGTCGGCAGCGGACACGACGAGTTCGCCCCCGTGCCCATGTCGAACGCCTCCAGCTTGCCGCCGCTGGTGCGCATCCAGATCACCGAGCCCGGGGCCGCGAGAGCCGCAGGCAAGCCGGGGACACCGGACGCGAACGTCAGCGGATCACAGACGATCTGGCCGCCGCTGGGCGGGTCGTTGGTCCCCCCCGGGCCGGGCGCGGGCTGATAGGCGAGCACCGAGTTGCACGTCGCCACATCGGCGCGATGGTAGTAGCCGGCGTAGAAGATGTCGAGGAAACCGGGGCCGGCCATCCCCCATGCGTCGTTGGCCGTTCCCGTGATGTTGTCATCGGGGTTGAAGATGGCGCCGAAGCAGTGCGACAGGGTGTGCCCGTCGGCGGCGCTGAGGTGGTCGGGGAGCGCGTAGGCGCAGCCCCAGATGGTGTTGTCGGTGGCGTCGTAGGTGAACAGGCGGTTCTCGACGTCGGCGACCTGCTGGTAGCTCTGCCGGTAGCAGGTGCTGACGTAGCGCAGCGAGGCCGTCGTCGACAGGTTCTGACCCGACTGCCGGGACGGCAGCGGCATGGCGAACACCGCGGGCGGATCGTTGTTGGCGTCCAGCGGCGTCTGCGCCAGCAGGACGTCGTGGTTGGGGTCGTAGGTCAGCTGGGCCAGTGCGGGCGCCGCCGCGCTGAACCCGGGGCCCGCGTTCGCCGCCGATGAGTCGAAGCTCACGTCGATGCGCGTCGCGGCTGCGCCGGCGAGTTGCGTGCACGCCGTCGGGTCCAGGCGGTAGATGACAGCGTGGCCAGGCGCCGCCGTGGTGTCACCACTCTGAGTGAGGTAGAGGTAATGGCCGTCGAAGGCGACGTCGCGCGTTGGGTTGCCGCCGGTCCCGGAGGGCGTGCACGAGAAGACGTTGGCCGCGGACGGCGCGTGGCATCCTCCCGAGCAGGTGCCGTTGCCCTGGGTGCCGATGCCAACGGTCTGCAGCGTCCCCGGCGGCGGCGGCGTGTAGCGGTAGAGGACGCGGCTATACGAACCCTTCGCCGCATTCTTCACGTCGAATGCCCAGTAGAAGTTGTGCTGGAAATCCTTGTTGATATCCACCGAGACGTCGGTCAGGTCGTGAATGGGTTCGGGAGTGGTCTGCGCCAATCCCTGGGTCGCGAAGCCGTCGTAGCTCACCGCGCCGTGGTACGGCACGTCGATCTGGGGCGCCGCATGGGGCTGGGCGAGGTACATGCCCAGGTCGGCGCTCAACGGGTCGGCGCCCAGCGCGACCGGCAGGCCGATCTTGTTCTGCTGCGCCCAGCTCGAGCCGCCATCCTCGGAGGAATAGATGTAGACGGCGTCCACGACCGAGCTGCCCTGGACGACGGCGTAGACCCGTCCCGGTCGCGACGGGTCCGAGTGCGCGGTGGTCATTGCCAGGAGCTGCGGGCTGTTCGTCCCGGTGCTGCCGGGGGTGGATCGCTGCGTCCACGTCGTGCCGTGGTCGGCGGTCGCGTAGATGACGTCGGCGCCGTTCGCCGGGTTGAGGTACGTGTAATAGCCGATCGCAGATTGCAGCGAGTCGACGAAGACGTGTGAGCTGGTGCTGTAGCCAGTGAACGAGTCATCGGAGCTGCCGGAGTTCGCGGGAAGCGAGCTCGGTCCCGGTGCCCACGTCTCGCCGCCATCGCGACTGACGTAGACACCGGACAGCGGCACGAACCTCTGTCCCGGCCCTCCCCTGAAGGTCGACGCATACACGGTCGTGCCATCACTCGAGACGGCGATGTCGCTGACAACTTCACCGGCCAACCCACTCGATACGGCATCCGCCGGCTGATTGGCGAGGTGCCACGATGAGCCGGCATCGCGCGAGATCAGCGCTCCGTCACCGACGTTGTCCTCCCCGAGGATCACCGCGTTCGGACCCAGCACTCGGGCGGCCCTGATGTGGAAGGAGCCGACTCCTCCGGGGCCGGTGGCGGTGTCGCGCAGGACCGCGTGCCACGTGCTCCCAGAGTCGGTGCTGCGGTCGACCTGCTGGCCAGTCCCGTCGATGCGATAGATGAGGCACGGGGTACGTGGATCGGGCAGGAATCGGTAATGGAACCGCGCGCCGGACGCGGTCTCCGCGCCGGGGGCGAGACCGGTGACCGTGACTGCGGTGATGCGCTGCCACGTGTTCGGCTGACCTGCCGGAGGCACCGGACACGGCTTGACCTGCGGAGAACCGGCGCAGGGCACCGAGCCCGCCTGGTCGCACTGCGCCGTCGGGAGTGGCGGCGGCGGCACGGCCAGCGGGACGTTGGCGGCAACCGGCCTGGCGGTCATCACCGTCGCCAGCCACGCGCCCAAGACCATCGCACCGATCACCGCCGATGATCGGCGCGGTCGTGCAACGTGGCGTCCCGCAAGCAATGCTCTGTTCATCCCTTCTTGAATGGCAAGAGCGGCGGCACACGTTGTGCCGCCGCTCTCAGATTCGATCGCTACCCGATCACGGGAAGAAGCAGCCGTCCCGGGGGGTGTTGTCCCAGTCCGGACCGCTGGTGAAACCGCAGGCGATCGGGAGGGGCAGGCCGTACTTCCACGCGGGGACCACGCTGCCGACAGTCGACACCCAGGTCGCGCACAGGGGCTTGGCCATCACCGCTCCGCCGGCGTTGGACCCGCTGCCACCACCGGCGCTGCTGTTGCAGGCGTTCGCGGCCGGGTCGGCGGCGCCGGGAGAGTAGCTGCCGGACTCGAAGTTCGAGATGCCGGCGTAGCCGGTCAGGCCAACGCCGTTGGTCTGGCCGGTCGGGTCGGGGATGTTGGTGTTGGTGTCAGCACCGTCCACGATCGCGTACGCGCCGGGGATGCCGGCCACCGGGCCGGTCGGGCCGTTGACCACACCATTGGTGGCGCTGGCACCCGCCTCGACGTCACCGCCCTGGCTCTGGCCGGCCGCCGACACGCTGTCGAGGCACACACCCGCGTCCACCGCGGCCGCGCCGGTGCGACCACCGGTGCCCGCGTAGACGTGGGCCGGGCCAGGCGCCGTGTAGACCGCGGGGCTGCCGAAGTCCGAGGCGGCACAGCTGCTGGTGTAGCTCGCCGACGCGTGCGCACCGGCGAAGGCGAGGCCGGTGGTGAGAATGGCGGCACCACCCGTGAGGGTGACGAACCGCCGCGAAAGACCACGAATCGTCATGTGTTTCTAACTCCTTCCTTGTTCCCAACTGCCACTACTGTTCATCTAGCCTGAAACCGGTGGCGCAGAGAACTGTCGCACATCGGATGCGATGGAGTCGTTAAGTGGCGCGTATTGGTTGACGAAGGTCGCGTCAGTTATAGACAAATGCGTCAAATACACAGCAGGACGCGCGGTCACGGCTTGGCCTGAACCGAGGTGTTGACGGTTGCGCTCTGGCTCAACGGCAGCGCGCCATTGCCGTCGACCGGCCGCAGAGGTTCCAGCAACGGCGCCAGCTCGGGCCCGTCGAGCGTCTCCTGGTCGAGCAGGCGCTGCACGATGGTGTCGAGGAAGACGCGGTGTTCGCGCAGCATCGCGCCGGCGCGCGCGTCGGCGTCGTCGAGCAGCTCGCGCACCTCCTGGTGGAGCTGTCCCAAGAGGTCGCCGTCGACCAGCTCGGTGGGCACCAGCTCGCCGCCGAGGAACTCCGAACCGTCGATCTTCAACAGGTGCACCTTGCCCAGTCGTTTGCCCATGCCATAGCGGCCGACCATGAGCGTGGCCACCTGGGTGGCGCGCTCCAGGTCGGCGTCCGCGCCGGTGGAGGCGTCGCCGAAGACGATCTCCTCAGCCGCGGTGCCGGCCATCACCGTGACCAGCTCGGCAATCAACTCGGAACGCGTGATCAGCGTGCGCTCCGCCCAGCCGCGGCCGACGGTGGCGCCAAGATTGCGTCCGTGCGCAACGATGGTGACCCGGGGCACCTCATGCAGCCGCCCCGTCATGGTGGCCACGAGGACGTGGCCGACCTCGTGGTACGCCGCGCGGCGGCGCTCCTCGTCACTGAGCAGGTGGCCCTTGCGTCGCGGTCCGGTGAGCACCCGCTGCACCGCCTCGTCGACGTTGAGGCGGCTGATGGTGACGTGTCCTTCGCGCACCGCCAGCAGCGCGGATTCGTTGATCACGTTGGCCAGGTCGGCGCCGGTGAAGCCGGGCGTCCGCTTGGCGACGGTGAGCAGGTCGACGTCGTTCTCCATCGGCCGCTTGCGCGCGTAGAGGTTGAGGATCTGCACGCGGCCGTCGAGGTCGGGCGGCTCGACGGTCACCTGGCGGTCGAAGCGACCGGGACGGAGCAGCGCGGGGTCGAGGATGTCGGGACGGTTGGTGGCGCCGATCACCACCAGTCCCTCGGTGGGGTCGAAGCCGTCCATCTCGATGAGCAGCTGGTTGAGGGTCTGCTCGCGCTCCTCCTGGCCACCGTGCACGCCGCCGCGACGGCGTCCGGCGGCGTCGATCTCGTCGATGAAGACGATCGCCGGCGCCACCTTGCGCACCTGGCGGAAGAGGTCGCGGACGCGAGCTGCACCGACGCCGACCAGCGACTCGACGAATTCCGCGCCGGAGATCGAGAAGAAGGGCACGCCCGCCTGGCCGGCGACGGCGCGCGCCATCAGCGTCTTGCCACATCCGGGCGGGCCGAACATGAGCACGCCCTTGGGCGGCTTGGCTCCCAGCGCGGCGAAGCGCTCGGGGTCGCGCAGGTATTCCTCGATCTCGGCGAGCTCCTGGACCGCCGTCTCCGCGCCGGCGACGTCGGCGAAGGTGACCCGCTGGTTCTCGTCGGGCTTGCCGCCGCGCCCGCCGCCGATGCCGGAGAACTCGCTGAGCCCGCCGATGGCGCCGCCCGACGCCTGGGCGCCGATGAAGATGAGCGCGAAGAGGTTGGCCAGCATCACCAGCGGCAGCACGTAGGTCACCACGAAGTGGGCGATCTGTTTGTCGGTCTGCGCGTCGATGGTCACCGCCACGTTGGCGTCGGTGAGCTGGGTGATCAGCGCCGGAGTCTCGGCGTCGCTGCTGGGATACGCGGTCCAGTAGCTGACCGCTCGCCCGGTGTCGGTGTTGAGGTAGGTACCGGTGATGCGGTGGTCGACGTCGTGGAACGCCGCGGTCTGCACCCGCTTGGCGGCGGAGAGCTGGTGGAACTGCGTGTAGGTGAGCTGCTCACCCGTGCTCACCGGCGAGGCGAAGCGCAGCAGCAGCACGAAGGCCAGCACCAGCCCGGCCAGGCTGAGCACCAGCATGGTCATCAGCCGCCCGTTGCCCGCGGTGAGGAACTGGGGGAGGAAGCGCTTGCCGCGCCGCCGCCGGTCGCGCATCCACGCGCGATATCGAGCCATCAAGACCGCCGTCCCCCCCGCGCAGGGCGGCCGGTGACGAGCACCGGGTCCATGTCGCCTCCCACAATCATCCCAGCGGCCCCTCTGCCGCGGTCCTTCACAGGCTTAGGACGGCAGCATGGGTGCAGTCCTTTCGCCCAACAGCAAACCTTAACCATTGGCCACACGCCCGGCGCGTTTGTGGCGATGCGTTGGTTAAGGGACGCGCACCCCTTGGTGCTCAGCCACAAAACGGAGCCGTTCCAGGAAGCCGTCGAGGATCAGCGGCCAGGTGAACTCGCGGGCGTCGGCGCGGGCGGCGCGGCGGAGGCGCTGGGCGAGCTCGGGGCGCTCCACCAGGCCGCGCAGGGCCGAGGCGATCTCGGCGCCCTCGTCGCTCTCCATCACGATGGCGTTGGCGTAGGGACGCGCGTACTCCTCCCCCGTCGCGCCCACCATGGCCACCGCTCCCGCGGCCATCGCCTCCAGGCCGACCAGGCCGAAGGGCTCATGGCCAGAGTTGGCCAGAACTGCGGTGGCGGCGGCGTAGAGCTGGGGCACCAGGGCGTCGGGCAGGAAGGTCTGCAGGTCGACCACCGCGGCGCCGCCGGTGGAGCGCAGGGCGACGGCCACGTCGGCGGCGTCGCGCACCGGGCGCTGCCAGGCGGCGACGTCGAGACCCAGAGCGCGCGCGTGGGCCAGCACCTCGCCGCCGTACGGCTCGATGCCGCCGCGCATCAGCAGCCGCGCGGGCACGCCCGAGTTGCGCAGCTCGGCGACGCCGTCGATCGCCTGCAGCCAGCGCTTGTCCGGCGAGAAGCGGCCGATCTTGAAGCCCAGGCAGGGAGTTCCGGCGGCGGCTCGGATCCCCCGCACCGCCGCGGCGTCCACCGCGGCCAGGGCCGATTCGGGAATCCCGTTGTAGATCACCAGCGGATCGACACCCAGCGGCCGCATGGTGTGCTTCATGTAGCGGCTCACCGTGGTCAGCGTGGCGACGTAGGCCAGCCGTCCCCAGTCGATGCGGTCGAAGCCGAACACGTTGTTGGCGTTCCACAGCAGCACGCAGTGGTCGCGCAGCCCGCGCGCGAAGAGCAGGTCGCTGGTCAGCATGCAGCAGGTGGCGGTCTGCCACTCCTCGAAGAGCAGTGCGACGGCGCGGCCCTCGGCGACCGCGGGCGCGACCAGGGCGTCGACCAGGTGCATGGGCAGCGAGGCGTTGAGCAGGGCCAGCTTCTCGTCCTCGCCCTGGTAGACGCCGGCGGGATGGCGGCGCGAGACCTCCTGGGCCCAGCGCACCAGGCGGACGCCGTCGACGGTCTCCTCGGCCGGCCGGTCAGGGTCGCCGACGAAGACCAGGGTGGTGCGGTGGCCGAGCGCCGCGGTGGCGCGGCACAGCTCGCGGGCCCGGACGCCGAGGCCGCCGGCCTGGCTGTACTGGTCGGGCCCCTCCAGGGAGACCATGACCACGTCGAGGGTGGCGGGGGTCAGCATGGCTGACCAGTGTGGAGGCTCACCACCCGGAGCCGTCCGCGAGGTTCGCGGGGCTCGACGGGCTCTTGAAGGCAAAAAAATAGGCGAAGAACCGGCTGGCGGGCGCCGGGCTCTCCGCCCGGACGGAAGTGTGCCGCATCCGGCACCCCGTTTGATCGGACGTTTTGGCAACGGAACGGTGACGCCGAGGTAACGGAACGATGACGCAGTCTTGGCTGAGCGTGGAGCGTCGAGGGATACTTCGTTAGTTAAGTAGCGACAGAACGGTTTGGTGGACCTCGCGGCTCCGGCTGGCGACCAATCGAACCCGCGACTGCAGCCCCGCGGGCACTCCCCACACGTCGCGGCCGTCCGTATCGCTGACCACCGCACCGGACTCACGCAGCACCAGCAGGCCCGCCGCGCAGTCGAAGGCGCGCATGCCGCCGGTCGAGGCCAGCGCCGACGCCGCCCCGCTGGCCACCTGGCACAGGCTCAGCGCCGCCGCGCCCATCAGCCGCAGCCGCCGGGCGATGCGCAGCAGCTCGCCCTGCTCGGCCAGCCGCGCCGGCTGGGCCACCGCCTCCATGAGCAGCACCTGGATGCGCCCGTCCTGGATGACCACGGGCAGCGGCCGCATCGGCCGCCCGTCGAGCTGCACTCCCCCGCCGCGCACCGCGCTGAACAGCCCCGTGCCGGCGAGGTTGCGCACCACCCCGACCACGGCGTCGCCGAAGGTCTCGCCGTCGATCAGCGCCAGCGAGGTGCAGTGGTAGGGCAGCCCCTGCTTGGCGTTGATGCTGCCGTCGACCGGGTCGACCAGCAGCACCGGCTGGTCGGCCCCGTAGGCGCGCTCGCCCAGCTCCTCGGATCGCAGCAGGAAGCGCACGCCCTCGGCCGACAGGCGCTCGCACAGCGCGATCACGGCGTCCTCGGCCACCCGGTCGACCATCGCCGTGCGATCGCCCCCCGCGCCCACGGTGAGCGCCTCGCGCCCGCGCTCGGTGCCGACGTAGCCGTCCACCGCCCCTGCCACCGCGGCGGCCATCGCCTCCAGTCGCCCGCGCCAGGTGAGCAGCTCGTCGGGGCTCAGAAGGTCTGCCCTCGCACCCGTTCGAGGTCAAAGCGCGCGGTGCGGGCGATGGCCATGACCGCCATCACCCCGGCCTGGAGCGGGTCGCTGACCACCAGGTCGGCCGCCTCGGTCACCGAGCCCGCCTGCTTGAGCGAGATCACCGGGATGCCCTGGGCCTGGATCTCGCGGACCGCGTCGGCGATCTCGCCGCCCATCAGGCTGCCGGCCAGCACCAGCGCCCGGGCGCGCGGCAGCCGCGGCACGGCGCGCACCGCCTCGGCGATCTCGGCCTCGCCGACCAGGGGGATGGTGTCGACGCTGATGCGCTCGCCGCGGATGTTGTGCCGGTCCGCCTCCTGCACCGCGCCGCTGGCCACCGCGGCGACCTGGGCGCCACCGCCGATGACGATCAGCCGCGAACCGAAGATGCGGTCGAAGGGGCGCGGCTCGCTGCAGGCGATGACGTAGGGCTGGTCGCGCAGGTTGGCGGCCAGCGCCTCGATGTCGTCGCCGTCGATCTCGAAGTAGACGTTGCTGACGCCGTCGTGGGTGACGCCGGTCTCGACGGTGACCACGTTGGCGTCGGCGGCGGCGATCTCGCCGGTGATGCGATGCAGGACGCCGGGCTCGTCCCGGCACTGGACGTGGAGGCCTCGCGCGGTCATGCGTCCCATCGTGTCATGAGAGCGGTTCGACCAGCAGGGCTTGGAGAGAGCGGCCGACCACGCCGTCGAGGTCGAAGAGGCGCGACTCGGCGAGGGCGCGGCCGTGCGGCCCCGGGTGGGTGACCGAGTCGAGGCAGATCCACTCCCCCACCGGCGACCGCGAGAGGTAGACGGTGAGGTCGGGATTGATGAACAGGGTTCTGCCCCACTCGTGGACCGAGCTGACGCCGTTGCCGAAGTCCGCCGCCGCGCAGGCGCGCTGCATCCCCGACGGCGTCTCGCCGGGAAGCACGGGCATGCGCAGCCGGATCCACACCGTCGCCGGCCCGGCCTGCAGGAACACGCCACCGACGAAGCGCATCTCGACGCCGGTGACCGCGAACGCCCTGTCGCCACCGACGCCGAGCTGCAGCAGGCCGGTCTCCGGAGGTGGCGGCAGCGGCGGCGCGTCGTATCCCGAATACGGCGGCGCGATCTCCGCACACCGGATGCGCAGCGCGACCGCGCGGCACAGCTCGGTTCCGTCGCGCATCGCCATCGCCGCCTCGACGAGCTGCACCTTCCGCCCCGTGCGCACGACGCGCGTCTCCACCCGCACGGGCGCGTCGACCGGCACCGGCCGCATCAGCTCGACGGTGATGCGCGCCGTGTCCATCGCCACCGGCGATTCCACCTGCTCGACGCAGCGCGCCAGCAGCGCCGCGGGTGCGCCGCCGTGCTGCGAGCGCGGGTCCCACGGGCCGCGCGTGTGCTCGGTGGGCACGAACAGGTCGCCGTCGGCGACGAACAGCGAGTCGCTCACAGTCCCAGCAACGCGACCGCATTGCCGCCCATCACCGCGTCGCGCTCGCCGTCGCTCAGGCCCAGCGAGTCGAACTGCGCCACGTAGCGCGGCGCGCGCAGCAGCGGATGGTCGGTGCCGAAGAGCAGGCGGTCGATACCGACCAGGTCGATGACGGTGCGGTAGGCGCCGGCGTCGTAGAGGAACGGCGCCGCCGCGGTGTCGAACCACAGGTTTGCTCGGCACAGGTCGCGCACCTCGGGCATGTGCGCGTAGAACGGCAGCCCGCCGCCGAGATGGGCGGCGACGATGCGAAGGTTGCCGTAGTGGTCGGCGAAGCGCGCCACGCGGTCGGGCGTCGCCGTGCCCTTGCCCGCGTAGAGGTGGCCGACGGGCTCGCTGCAGTGCAGGTTCCAGGGCAGGTCAAGGGCGACGCAGGCGCTGACCACCGGGGTCAGCGCGACCACGTCCTCCAGCGACCAGCCCTGCGCGTCGGCGTTCATCTCGCCGATGCCGCGCAGTCCCAATCCGGCGCAGCGCCTGACCTCCGCGGCGGCGCCGGGGTCGCGCGGCTGCACGCAGCCGAAGCCGATCAGCCGCGTGGGAAAGCGCGCCACCGCGGCGGCCAGGTAGTCGTTGGCCTCGGCGCACATCGCGGGGTCGGCGAACGGCCAGGTGAAGCAGACGGCGCGGTCGACGTGCGCTGCGTCCAGCGCCGCGACCAGCTCCTCGGCCGAGGCCACCGCCGCCTCGGGCCCGGCGTGGCAGGCGCCGAACCAGGGGTCGGCCGCGCAGTATTCGTCGAGGTTGGCACGAACGCGGTCGGGCAGGATGTGGCAGTGGGCGTCGACGATCACGGCCGCACGTCGTAGACGACGGTGTCGCCGGCGCGCGCCACCTCCGGATAGGTCTGCGCCCACCACTGCAGGTTGCCCTGTGGGAACGACGACACGTACTCGCCGGTGGGGATCTCCACGTAGGACACGCCGTAGAAGTGGAGCAGCTCGGTGGCGGCGCAGCTGCGCAGGCCGCCGGTGCAGCCCTGGTACATGGCGGCGACGTCGCCCTGGCGGCGGCGGTAGTCGATGCCGTAGCTCCACAGCCAGCCGTCGTAGCCCATCACGGTGCGCCGCCCGGCGAGGGTGAGCAGCGGGTCGGTGTGGCGACCGGTGGTGAGGATGACCGCGCTCGGCGGGGTGCGCTGCTCGACCTGCGCGGCCAGGCTCTGCGCGGTGGCGTCCTCCCAGGTGAAGGGGCCGGCGGCGTTGTCCGTCGCGGGCGTCCAGGGGAGGAAGCGGAGCATGACCACGGTGCCGGTCATGATGACGCTGACGAAGCCCAGCGTGCCCAGCGTCCGCCGCCACCACGCGCCGCGCCAGAGCCGCACCACGATGGCGCCGATGAGCAGCGCGCCGGCGAAGAACCAGTAGGAGAACAGCTTGGTGTTGTCCCAGTCCCAGGACTGGAAGACCACCAGGTTGCCGAGCGCGAAGATGGCCAGGAACGGCAGGGTGAAGCGCAGCAGGTCGCCGGACACCAGGCCGCTGACGCGCTCGCCCACCGAGCGCAGGCGGCTGCCCTGGGGCGCGCGCCGCGCCGCCACGCTCAGCGCGATCACCACCATCAGCGGCAGCACGATGCCGCAGTTGGCCACCCAGAACCCCCACCACTCCGGCGTGACCAGCACGCGCAGCCCGCTGCCCAGGTCCCAGAACACCGCGGCGACGCCGAAGCCGCGATGGTCGCTCGCCGCGGTGGGGATGGCGCCCGACATCCAGCCCGGCTCCAACCAGGGAAAGGTGTTGCCCAGCGCGGATGCGCCGTGCTCGCCGCTGGTGGCGAGCTGGAGCAGTCGCGGCGCGGCGAGGAGCGCGGCGAGCGCCCCCATGGCCAGCCACTCACGCCGCCGCCAGAACAGCGCCAGCAGCGGCACCACGATCACCAGCGCGATGAAGCTGTGCACGTGGACCAGCGGCAGCAAGCCCCACAGCAACCCGGCGATGACCAACGGCGACCATCGCCGGCCCGGCTGCCCCCTTGCTGCCAGGATCAGCAGAAACACGCACAGCGCGATGGCGAAGCCGTACAGGAAGGGGCGCTGCGGCAGCCACCAGGCGAGCAGGGGTGTGTACCACTGCAGGTTGTCGAGCGGCGGCGGGTGGGCCTGGTCCTTGAGCAGCGCGTCGTACGAGCGAGGCTGCGCGGCAATCGTGCCCGGCGCGTTGCCAACCGTGTGCAGCGCGGTGCCGATGGCGCCGGCGGGGTTGCTGACCAGCTGCCCCGGCGCGCACTGGGCCGCGGCGGTGCCCTGCGCGGTGCACGCGTCCCAGTACAGCCCCTCGACGCCCAGGCCGCCGCCGAGCATGCACATCGCCATGGCCAGCACGCCGACGGCCAGCGACCCGGTCAGCCGCCGCGCCACCGAGACGATGAGCAGCAATATGGCGACGCACAACACCGCACTCGGCACGGCCAGCGCGGCGCCGATGCCGCTGCCCAGGGTGACCAGCATCCCCGACTGGAAGTCGGGCAGGAACGGGTAGAGCAGCGTCGTACCGCTGAAGATCGGGTCGGTGGGCGGCAGGTTGTGGCCGAGCGCGAAGCCGTTGGCGGTGGTGGCGTGCATCGACCAGTCGGCCCACACCGTGCTGAAGTTGGAGACGATGGCGCCGTTCTCGTCGAACAGGGTGTGCGAGAAGAGCACCGCGAAGCCCGCCACCGCGACCACGACGACGGCGCTGAGCACCATCAGCTCGCGCGAGTGCCACCGCGCCGGCACCTCGGCCACCGACTCGCGCCAGGAGTCCAGCACGCCGCCGCTGAGCACGCAGCCGAGCAGCCCGATCACCGCCAGCAGCAGCGGGCCGCCCAGCGCGGTGGCCCGGCCGATGCCGAACACCGTGGACAGCCCCAAGCCGCACACCGCGCTGCCCAGCAGGCCGATCACCACCGCCAGGGCGATGCGCTCCTCGACGCGCAGCGTCACGCGCACCGCCCCCGCCACCAGGCCGCCCGCCGCGGCGGCGAGCAGCCAGTACAGAGCGGTCACTGCCAGCTCGCCACCCACATGCGCATCAGGAAGTCGCTGTTGTCGATGGGCGCGGCGGTCCAGACCGGATAGAAGAAGACAAAGGCGGCCAGAACCACGGCGATGAACGCGTAGGCCAGCGAGGCCATGGGGATGCGCCGCCCCGCAATGGTCAGTGCGCTGCGCCGCAGATGGGTCAGCATGTAGGCCAGCGCCAGACACATGAAGATCAGCGCGCCGAGCATGTGGTAGAAGAACAGCACCCGCCGCTCGTTGCCCTGCACCCACATCAGCCAGGCCGCCAGGTAGCCGAGCAGGATGAAGCTGGGCACGAAGCGCCGCGACACCACCGCGTTGACCACCAGCAGGCCGCCGAACACCGCCACCGCGGCGAAGGCCACCTTGAAGCCGAGGTCGACGTTGACGCGCACCAGGTCATAGCGCGGCGCCGCGTGGTAGCGGGCGATCATCTCCGCCAGCGCCGCCATGCCCAGCGCCGCCAGGCCGACCGGCCACCAGCGCCGCAGCGCGTACCACAACCCCAGCACCAGCACGGGAATGCCGAGGTACCGGATGCGCGGGTGGGCGGTGCTGTAGGCGAGCAGGTAGAGCATGCCGAAGCCGAGCACCCCCGCCGTGGCCACGATCAGCCGCCAGCCGCCGCGGCCGCCGACCGCGCGCCACAGGCAGAACAGCAGCGCGGGAATCGCCAGCCACCACACCGCGGGGTTGCCCATGTCGCTGATCCAGCCGCGCTCCGACACGCCCGCCGGTGTGACGTTGCTCTTGTAGTCGGCGTAGAAGAGCACCGGGTGGAAGATGACCGGCCAGCTGTACCAGTCGGACGCGTAGGGATGGCCGTGGCACTCGGCGTTGTGGTACTGCAGCCCCGCCTGCATCACCTGGAAGATCTCCTTCTCGGCGAGGACGACGTCGGGCACCTTGATGCTGCCGATGTGGGTGAGCGGCACCACCTGGGTGTCGGTCGACGACAGCACCAGCCCCGACTCCTGGGTGCAGTCGGTGAAGTGGTACACGGTCTTGTGCTCGATGGTCAGGTAGCGCGAGAAGCAGGCGGAGAACAGCGCCAGCCCCACCAGGATGGCGAGCCCGTAGTGCATCAGCGCCCGGCCGCTGCCCGCGGAGTCGCGCCACATCATCGCCGCGCCCGCACCGGGGCCGCGGATCCGCCGCAACGCGGGGACGAGCTGCAGCGCCAGCGGCTCGGCGAAGCGCCCGACGATCAGCACCACCGCGATCACCAGCGGGGCCAGCGCGGTCAGCTTGGCGCCGAAGGCGAGGCCGGCGCAGAGCGCCATGAAGTACAGCGTCGCCGTCCACTGTTTTCGGGTGCGCGCCTGCCAGTGCAGCAGGAACGCGTACCACAGCAGCGCGGCGAAGGTGATGGCGATGATGTCGATGACGCCGGTGCGCGACTCGACGAAGGCGAGCCCGTCGAAGCACATGAACACCGCCGCCGCCACGGCGAAGAAGCGGTCGCCACGGCGCAGCCGGCGCGCGATCAGGTAGACGAGGCCGACCAGCAGGCTGCCGAAGATCACGGTGCTGGTGCGCCAGGTGCCGCTGTTGAAGCCGGCGAGCGCGATCGGCGGCGCCATCAGCAGCTTGGCCAGCGGCGGCTCGGGGTCGAAGTAGTCCTTGCCGGCGATGTCCTTGGCGGCGTCGACGGGGAAGTAGACCTCGTCGAAGACGAAGCCACAGACCCGCTTGGCGGCGTGGTTGGGGCCGACCGGCACGTCGTCGACGCAGCCGTCGGGGTTGACCGGGTAGCCCGCGCCCCAGGCGGTGGCGACGTTGTGCTGGGTGGCGCCGGGGTCGAGGAGGTTGAGGTACACCGGGCTGGCCACGCGCACCACGAAGGCGACCAGCACCAGGGCGACCACCCAGATCACGTCAGCCCGGCCGATCTCCAGGAACCTGCGGGCGCCGACCCGGGGCACGGGACCGGGCGCCACCGAGGAGCGCCGCACCGGGGCGGCCTCCTCCACCGGGGTCACCGCCTCCCCGGCCTCGCTCACCGCCGCTTCCTCCGCCTCGACGCGCCGCGGCTGCCCCCCTCCCCGGCCGGCGCCGCGCGCTGCTGCGGCCCGATCACCGCCTCGATCTCCTTGACCAGCCCGGGCCCGTCGACCACCGGGACGATGACGTCGCGGCCCAGCACGCAGCGCGCCCCGAGCATGCGGCGCAGCTTGACCAGGTCGACCGCCTCGCTCTCGATGCGCACCGACAGCGCCTCGCGGTCCTGCCACTTGGGGTAGGGACGGGGGCGCAGCCGCGACATCTCGGGCTTGTCGAACACCGTGCGCAGCTTGGCCATCCTCGGCCGGCGCAGCTCGTCCAGGGGGATGCGCTGCCGCCCGCTGATGGCGATCTTGACCACCAGGTCGTCGCCGTCCACCTGCATGTAGCTGGAGCGCTTGCGCAGGTAGAACATCAGGGCCAGGGCGAAGAGGAAGGCGGCGATCAGCGAGTAGAGCTGGGTCACCGCGCTGTTGGCGCTCGACGGGCGCGCGGCCGCCAGGATCGCGGGCAGGAGGCACACCACGGCCAGGCCCAGCAGCCGGAAGCGCCACTGCCGCCAGCGCTCGACGTCATACAGGAGGGGGTGGCGTGGAGGCATGTGCGGGCCTGCGGAGGATACCGGGTCGGCCGGGGCCTGGGCGGCTTCAGGGCGGCTGATCGAGCTTTAACAACAATTCACGGAACCTCAACAGCGCGTTGACAGGTTGGGCGCTACAGTAGCCAGGTCGAGGCGAACTGCTCGCCCGACCCTGAACTTGAAGCTCATTCCCTTCCTTGGAAAGGCCGGGGGTCACAAGCCCCTGGCCTTTTCATTTTCTGGGTTCGCGGTGTCGGGGGGCTGACCGCCGAGGGGACAGCGTTCCCGGCGGGGCTGCAACGAGCGCCCCGCCGGGGGGCTGATTGCCCCGGCGGGTTTTTCGCGCGGCGTGGCGCGCCGCGCACGGGGGCGGGCAGATCCCGCCCCCCGCGGCTGGAGTGCCGCCGCCCCCACCCTCGGCGCATGCCGCACGCTGACGCGCGCGTGATGCGCCGATGCGCGGCTTAGCCGCGCGAAGATCTCACGCGAGCCACGGCGTCCAGCCAGGCGGCGTATGCGGCCTGGGGGCGCACGCCCGGCGTGCGCGGCTCGAAGCGCCTCCCCGGCCGCCAGGCCGCCGCGACGGCGGTGGGGCCGTCGAGCAGGCCCTCCCCGACCGCGGCGAGCCAGGCGGCGCCCAGGGCCGTCGTCTCCACTGAGGCGGCGCGAGCCACGGGCAGGCCGAGCAGGTCGGCCTGGAACTGGCAGAGCCCGTCCATCACGCTGGCGCCGCCGTCCACCCGCAGCTCGTCGAAGCGGATCCCCGCACTCCGCTCCATCGCCTCGACCACGTCGCGGGTGCGGTAGGCCATCGCCTCGACCACGGCGCGGACGACGTGGGCCCTGGTGACCCCCGCGCTCAGCCCGAGCAGGGCGCCGCGCGCGTCCGGGTCCCAGTAGGGCGCCCCCAGCCCAGCGAAGGCGGGGACGAAGAAGCAGCCGTTGGCGTCGGCGACGCTGTCGAAGAT
Organism: Candidatus Angelobacter sp.; assembly: GCA_035569495.1. Lineage (GTDB taxonomy): Bacteria > Chloroflexota > Dormibacteria > Aeolococcales > Aeolococcaceae > DASRDZ01. The sequence continues at coordinate 62,126 of DATMMX010000012.1, forward strand.
CGGCCCCGCCTCTTTCGACTCGGCGATCAGCCCGAGCCCGTCGCGCAGCCACTTGATCCCCGCGCCGGTGACGAAGATGCTGCCCTCCAGGGCGAAGGTATCGACGCCGCCGATCCGCCAGGCCACCGTGGTCAGCAGGCCGTGGCCGGGCGGGGTGGGCCGGCCGCCGATGTTGACCAGCACGAACGAGCCGGTGCCGTAGGTGTTCTTGCTCATTCCCGGGGCGACGCAGGCCTGGCCGAACAGCGCCGCCTGCTGGTCGCCGGCCACGCCGCTGATGGGGATGCTGCGGCCCAGGAACCGCGCGGGGTCGGTGACGCCCAGCCGCCCGGCGCTGTCGCGCACCTCGGGGAGCAGGGCGCGTGGAATGCCGAAGAGGTCGCAGAGCCGGTCGGAGAAGTCGCGCTCGTGGAGGTCGTAGAGCAGGGTCCGGCTGGCGTTGGAGGCGTCGGTGACCACCTCGCGGCCGCGGCCGGTGAGCCGGGCGATCAGCCAGGCGTCGACGGTGGCGGCGCACAGCTCGCCGCGCTCGGCTCGGGTGCGCAGCTCGGGGCGCTCGCGGAGCAGCCACTCCACCTTGGTGGCGCTGAAGTAGGGGTCGAGGAGCAGGCCGGTGCGGCGGCGCACCTCGTCCTCCTCGCCGCGGGCGCGGTGCTCGCCGCAGATCTCGGCGCTGCGGCGGCACTGCCAGACGATCGCCGGGGCCACCGGCTGCAGGGTGTCGCGCTCGAAGACCACCACCGTCTCGCGCTGGTTGGTGATGCCGATGGCGGCGGGGGTGAGCGAGGCGTCGCCGTCGAGCAGCTCGGCGCAGGCCTCGACCACCGACGCTTCGAGCTGGAGCGCGTCCTGCTCCACCCAGCCCGGGCGCGGGTAGCGGACCTCGACCTCGCGGTAGGCGCGCCGGTGCACGGTGCCGTCGAGGCCGACCAGCAGGCAGGTCGTCCCGGTGGTGCCCTGGTCCACCGCCAGCAGCAGCGTTTCTGCCATGGGTGGCCGCTACTCGCCGGTGAACTGCGGGACGCGCCGCTCCATCGCCGAGGTCAGGCCCTCGCGGAAGTCGCCGCTGCGCAGGAGGTGCTCGACGTTGGCCTCGATGGCCTCGTGCAGGCTGGCCTCGGCGTCGCTGCCGCCGGGGTCGCGCTGCATCAGCTTCTTGGCGGCGGCGACGGCGAGCGGCGCGGCGTTGCGGCAGCGTTCCGCCCAGCGCTGCGCGGTGACCTCCAGCGCGTCAGCGTCGGCGATCTCACTGATCGCGCCCCAGCGCTCCAGCGTCGCGGCCTCGACGCGGCCGCCGAAGTACACCATCTCCTTGGCCCGCGACAGGCCGACGTCGCGCTGCAGGCGGTGGATGCCGCCGAGGTCGGGCAGGAACGCGTAGCGCATCTCCATCAGCGAGAAGTGCGCGTCGGCGCGGGCGATGCGGAAGTCGCAGGCCAGGGCAAGCTCGACGCCGCCGCCGACGCAGGCGCCCTGGACCACGGCGACGGTCGGCCTCGGGCAGTTCTCCACGGCGAGCAGGGCGCTCTGCCAGGCCACGCCCTCGCCGCTGCCGTCGCGGACCGCCTCGGTGTCGGGCGCGGCCGCCAGCGCGGCGAGCAGGGTGCGGTCGAGGCCGCTGCAGAAGTGCTCGCCCTCGCCGCGCAGCACCACCACGCGGACGTCCTTCTCGTGTGCGCGCGAGCCGAACGCCTCGCCGAGGATGCGGAAGCACTCGCTGTCCAGGGCGTTGCGCACCTCGGGGCGCGCCAGGGTGACGTCGAGCACCCCGCCGTCGCGCAGCTCGACGCGCACCGGCGCGCCCATCAGTGCGCCACCGTGCCCGGCGCGCCCGCGGCGCACCCGCAGGAGCGCTCCGCGGGGACCGCGGCGATCAGCCGGCGCAGCGCGTCGCGCAGGCGCGGCATGTTCTGGTTGAACACGGCAAAAACCTCCTCCTGGGTGACCGGCGCGACGTCCGGGTCGTGCTCCAGCCCGCTGTCGTGGTCGGTGACCAGCGACATGTTCACGTAGCACATGCCCAGCTCGCGGGCCAGCACCACCTCGGGGTACTGGGTCATGCCGACCACGTCCCACCCCGCGGCCGTGAACCAGCGCGACTCCGCGCGCGTCGAGAAACGGGGACCGTTGACCACCACCATGGTGCCGCCGTCGCGCGCCGCCATGCCAGCGTCGCGGGCCGCCCGCACCGCGAGCGGGCGCAGCTCGGTGCAGTAGGGGTCGGCGCCGCTGAGGTGGGCGACCACGGGTCCGTCGAAGTAGGTGTCGGCGCGGCCGCGGGTGCGGTCGACGAACTGGTCGCACACCACCACCGTGCCGGGACCGTGCTCGGCTCTGAGGCTGCCCACCGCGCAGGGCCCGAGCACCCGCGTGACACCGAGGGTGTGCAGCGCCCACAGGTTGGCGCGGTAGTTGATGCGGTGCGGCGGGATGGTGTGGTGCACGCCGTGGCGGGGCAGGAAGGCGACCCGGCGGCCCTCCAGCTCGGCGACGGTGATGGCGTCGCTCGGCTCGCCGTAGGGCGTGTCGAGGGTCACCGAGCCGGCGCCGTCGAGGAAGCGGTACAGCCCGGAGCCGCCGATCACGCCGATCTCCGCCGTCTCCCCGGTCATGGTCGCGATGGTCCCACATGTCAAACCCGGGCCGCGGGTGCGTCCTGACCTCTTGGAACGACCTTCCGGCTGGGGAAGGGAGGGAACGTCAGCCAGAGAAGGAACGTGCACATGAAGAAGGTCGCAGCACTCGCCGCAGTCATCGCCGGCTTCGCCGTCACCGGGATCGCGGGCGCCACCGGCGCATTCGCAGCCGGTCCCTCGGCGTGCGCCAGTGCCTCCGCACAGGTCACGGTCAACGGCTCGGACGTGGTCAACCAGTCCGTGGGCCAGTGCGCTCCCTGAGCTAGGACATCACCTGGAGGAGGGCGGCATCCCGCACCGCCCTCCTCCTCCCCCCTCTCGAAGTTCGCGCGTCAGACCGCGACGGCCAGCATCCTCTCGATCGCCTGGCGGGCGCGCTCCGCGATCTCCGGCTCCACGGTGATCCGCGGCGCCATGAACTCGAGTGAATCCGCGATCTTCTCCGGCGTGATCTTCTTCATGTACTCGCACACCGCCTGATTCGACGCGGGCACGAACCGCTTCCCCGGGGCGAACCGCTCCATGCGGTGCAGGATGCCCACCTCGGTGGCGACGATGAACGTCTCCGCCGGCGACTCCACGGCGCGCCGCACCATGCCCTCGGTGCTGGTCACCACCGTGGTGGTCCCGCGCAGGTCGCCGTGTGACGAGCGGTACAGAGTGCTCGTCGTGCAACCGCATTCGGGATGCACCAGCAGCTCGGCGTCGGGGTACTCGAGCCGCATCATGTCGAGCATCTCCGGGTCGATGCCCGCGTGCACGTGGCACTCTCCCATCCACACGTGCATCTTGCGACCGGTCACCCGCTCCAGGTGGGCGCCGAGGAACATGTCGGGGAGGAAGAGGATCTCGCGATCGCGCGGAATGCTGTTGACGATCTCCTCGGCGTTGCCGCTGGTGCAGCAGTAGTCGGATTCCGCCTTGACCTCGGCGGTGGTATTCACGTAACTGACCACAACTGCGCCGGGGTGCTCGGCCTTCCAGGCGCGGAGCTGGTCGGCCGTGATGGTGTCGGCGAGCGAGCAGCCGGCGGCGAGGTCGGGCAGCAGCACCGTCTTGGCGGGGCTGAGGATGGCCGCCGTCTCGGCCATGAAGTGCACCCCGCAGAAGACGATCACCTCGGCGTCGGTGCGGGCCGCCGCCCGGCTCAGGCCCAGCGAGTCCCCGACGTAGTCGGCGAGGTCCTGGACCTCGGGGAGCTGGTAGTTGTGGGCGAGGATGACGGCATTGCGCTCGCGGCGCAGCCGCTCGATCCGCTTGGCTGTGGTCGGGTCGAGCGTCGTGCTGGTGGCGTCCACGGCAGTGTGTCCCCGGATGGCCGGTGGTTTAGGTCACCCCTACCATAACCCACGACGCGGGCGGCGTGTCCTGGCCTCAGCCGGTCGCGGCGATCGCCACCATCGGGGCGTTGAGCGGGAGGCCGCCCTGGCTGCCGTAGTACTGCGCGGTGCCGAAGTCGAAGATGCCGCCGTCGGCCGCGGTCATGCGGTAGCCCTGGCCGTCGGCGGTCGGGGCGATGCCGACCACGGGCCTGTTGAGCCGCTGCCCGCCGGTGCTGCCGTGGTAGCCCGCGCCGGGGCCGTAGCAGAAGACGCCGCCGTCGGCCGCCACCAGCCAGTAGCCGCCCCCCGGCGCGCCGGTCATGCCCACCATCGGCGCGAACAGCGGCTGGCCGCCCTTGCTGCCGTAGAAGGCAGCGCCGGGACCGAAGTCGAAGATGCCGCCGTCCGAGGCCACCATGCGGTAGCCGCCGCTCGGCGTCGCCGCCATGCCCACCACCGGCGCGTTGAGCGGCTGGCCGCCCTTGCTGCCGAACCACCCCGCGTCACCGTAGGTGAAGATGCCGCCGTCCGAGGCGACCAGCCAGTAGCCGCGCCCGCTCGGCGTCGCCGCCATGCCCACCACCGGCGCGTTGAGGTGCTGGCCGCCCTTGCTGCCGAACCACCCCGCGGTGCCATAGGCGAAGACGCCGCCGTCCGCGGCTGCCGTCCAGTAGCCCTGTACGGGCGGCGGCCCCGGCATCCACGGGTTCTGGCCATTGAAGGCCAGAAGCTGGGTGCCCGCGCCGAGGAAGACGCGGCCGCCCGCCGCGCTCGGCGAGACGAAGTGCTCCATGCCGGGCGTGGCGAACTGCTGCGCCACCGCGCCGTTGGCCGGGTTGAGCGCGTACAGCTTGCTGTTGTTCCACGCCGCCACCCACACGTAGCCGCCGGCGACGATGGGCGGCCCGTTGGCGTCGCCGGGGCCGTGCCACGCGGTGGAGAGGCCGCCACTGGCGCTGTCGTAGTGGAGCGCGACCACGCCGCTGCCGTCGGTGCAGGCGGCGTAGACGGTGCCGTTGCTGTAGGCGTCGCCGCCGGCCGAGAAGCAGCTCGCCAGCGAGCTGCGCTGGCCCATGTTCGAGGACGACAGCACGTAGGCGGTCTTCTGCTTGCCGAGCACGAACACGCTGCCGTCGGGGAGCAGCATGGCTCCGGCCGAGCCCATGTCGAGGTCGTTGTTGTTGTCGCTCACGCAGTTCGGATCGGCGAAGCGCCCCACCTCCTGCAGCGCGGCGTTGAGCTTGAAGACGCTGTTGCCGCCGTCGCAGGTGGACGAGTTGTTGGCGTTGCCGGTGGCGACGTAGAGGTTGCCGCCGGCATCGGCAGAAACTCCGGCCGGCTCCCACACCCCCGAACGGGTGCCCGGCGACTGCCACCAGGACAGCCCGCCGCCGAGGCTCTCCTGGCTGCCGATCACCCAGCCGTAATAGCTGCTGCAGTCGCCGTAGAGGCCGCCGAACGGGACGTACACGGTGCCGTTGCTGATCAGCAGTGCGCCGCGCTGCTGCTGCGCCGACGTGGTCATGCCCGGCGGGTCGATCACCCGCGTCCCCAGCAGGTTGCCGGTGCCGTCGTCGATGGCCACCAGCACGTGCTCGACGCCGCCGCCCGCGGCCACCCGCTCCGCCGCCGCGAACACGGTGTGGCTGGCCGGGTCGAGCACAGGCGTGCCGGTGATGCCCAGCGGGTTGACGTCGCCGCAGGGCAGGCCCGAGGTGATCGGGGTGCCGACGTGGGTCGACCACAGCGTGCCACCGTGCACCGCGTCGATGCCGTAGACGGTGTCGTTCTCGGTGGCCACGATCACCGTGCCGCCGTCGACGATCGGCTGCGCGTAGAGCTTGCCGTCGAGCGGCGCCGACGCCCAGGCGCGCGAGACGCCACCCATGGCGCCGTCGGCGGTGTCCTCGCCGCCGTGGGTGTTGTCGGCATGGTAGGTCGGCCAGAGGTTCGGCTGCGTGGCGGCATGCACCGCAGGCGCACCAGCACTGAGAGCGGCGAGGGCGAGCGCGGACACTGCGCAGGCAAACGGCAGGCGACGGCGCATGATGCGGCGGCTCCTAACGCGCGATGGGGGGAGGCGAGAAGTCTACCCAGGCGGGGCGCTGCGGCAGGGCACCACCACCGGAGCGCTACACCGTGATCCCGCCTCCCGGCGACGGGTCGAGCGAGGCGATGGTGACCAGCTTCCACGTCGCCCCCGCGCGCACGTAGGACTGGACGAGATGCGAGGCCTGGCCGACGCCGGGGTCGGCGTGGTCGACGCTGCCGTCCGCGGTGAGGTAGTCGTCCTGCAGCAGCGTTTCGCTGATGCGCACGGTGAGCGGTTGCGAGCCGCACCCCGCCTGCACGACGGTGAGGTCGTCGAGGCGCGACCGCTCCAGCTCGGTGAGGTGCTGGTCGAACAGGTGCTGCTGCAGGTAGGCGCGGATCTGCGCCGCCGCCGAGCCCTGGGCGACGCCGTCGACCGCGTTCAGCGAGGGGTGCAGCACCAGCGCGTCGAGGCGGGCGTTGACGTCGTTCCACACCTGCTGCGCCTGCGCCTTGGTGACGCACGGGCCGGGGACGGGCGTCTGCAGCACGCCGGGGACGGCGGCGGCGGGGATGGCCGTCGTGTCGCGGAAGTGGGCCACGGCGACGGCGGTGCCCAGGGTGAGGCCGAGGGACGCGATCGCCGCCGCGATGGCGACGCCGGTGCGGGAGCGAAGCAGTCCGCCCATCTGCTTCGCGCCCTACCGGACCACCGGCAGCGGCTGCGGGCTCGCGGCGGGCCGCCGGGCGCACGCGGGACAGTCGGGGTCGGCGGGGAAGGGCACCGAACGCACCCGCGGGTCGAGCAGCTCGACGGTGAGGATGCGGCCGCCCTGGGGCGCGCCGATGCCGAGCAGCAGGCGCAGCGCCTCGGCCGCCTGCAGGCTGCCGACCACGCCCGCGACGGGGCCGAGCACGCCCGCGGCGCTGCAGGTGGGCACCTGGCCGGGCGGCGGCTCGGCGTGGAACAGGCAGCGGTAGCAGGGCGCTCCGGGCGGGATGGTGACCACCTGGCCGTCGAAGCGCAGGATGCCGGCGATCACGGCCGCCGTCCCCGCCGCGACGCAGGCGTCGTTGACCGCGAACTTGGTCGAGAAATTGTCGCTTCCGTCCAGAACAACGCGGTGGCCGCGCAGCAGCTCGGGCGCGTTCTCCGCGTCGAGGCGGCGCTCCACGGTGCGCACCCGAACCTGCGGGTTGAGCGCGTCGAGACGGCGCAGCGCGCTGTGCGTCTTGGGCTCGCCGACCGCGGCCGTGTCGTGGAGCACCTGGCGCTGCAGGTTGTCGAGGCTGACCCGGTCGTCGTCGATCACGGTGATGCGGCCCACCCCCGCGGCGGCGAGGTAGAGCAGCGACGCCGAGCCCAGGCCGCCCGCGCCGACCACGGCGACTGAGGCATCCCGGAGTGTGCGCTGTCCCGCCGGGCCGACCTCGCGCAGCACGATCTGGCGCGCGTAGCGCTGCAGGTCGTCGTCGCTGAGGTCGTCGTCGTCGGGCGGGGTCACGGTGCGGTCTCCAGCTCCGCGGCGGGCACCAGGCGGTTCAGCTTGCCGCTGGCAAAGCCTTCCAGGTCGAGCGAGACGAAGGCGTATCCCGCCGCGCGCAGCCCCTCGACGACGCGTCCGCGGATTGCGCCGTCGAGCAATCGTACGATGTCCTGCGCCTCCACCTCGATGCGCGCGCACTCGCCGTGCTCGCGGACGCGCACCTGCCGGAAGCCCTCGGCGTGGAGCAGCCGCTCGGCGCGCTCGACGCGGCGCAGCGCGGTCAGCGTGATCGGCGTGCCGCGGGGGATGCGCGAGGACAGGCAGGCCTGCTGCGGCTTGTCCCAGGTCGGCAGGCCCAGCGCCCGCGACGCCTCGCGCACCTCCGCCTTGGTGATGCCCGCCTCGGCGAGCGGCGAGAGCACGCCCGCCTCGACGGCGGCGCGGCGGCCGGGGCGGTGGTCGTGGAGGTCGTCGGCGTTGGCGCCGTCGGCGACCGCCTCCAGGCCGTGGGCGCCGGCCAGGGCGCGCATCTGGCCGTACATCTCGTCGCGGCAGTGGTAGCAGCGCTGCGAATCGTTGCGCAGGAATTCCGGGTCGTCGAGCTGGGCGGTGTCGACGGTGAGGAAGCGGGCGCCGAGCTGGGCGGCGACGGCGCGGGCGGCCTCGACCTCCTCGCCGGGGTAGGCGGCGCTCAGGCCCATGCCCGCGGCGGCTCGGTCGCCCAGCGCCTGGGTGGCCAGGGCGAGCAGCAGCGCGGAGTCGGCGCCGCCGCTGAAGGCGACCAGCACCGAGCCGCAGCCGCGCAGGCGGGCGCGAGCGGCGTCGAGCTTGGTCTCGAGCTGGGGGCTGAGCATCGCCGGTCCTCTACCAGACGAACGTCGCCGAGGCGGCGAGCATGGCGTCGACGATGGCAGCGTACTCGTCGGCCCGGCTGGGGGGAGCGGGCAGGCCGCGGCGGCGGCAGTCGTCGGCGCAGAGGCGGACCTGGGCGAGCGCGTGCTCGTCCAGCGACCGCGCCAGCACGGTGGCCTCGTACACCCCGTCATGCAGGCCGAGGGTGCGCACCGGCTCGCCCTGGTCGGCGTCGGTGGCGATGGCGTGGGCGACCAGGGGGTCGGTGACCGTGCCGGTGACAACGTGGAGGACGCCGCCGGGCCGGGGTGCTTCGGCGCGCCGCCAGGCCTCGTCCACCACCTGCACGGTGGGGCGCACCGCACCGCTGTCGATGCCCTGGCTGGCCAGGGTGGGGGCGCCGACCAGCACCGTGCCGCCGGCGTCCTCGACCAGGCCGTCGAGGTCCTTGCTGGGGTCGCCGCCCATCCAGGCGCGGACGTCGAGGCCCTGCACCGCCCAGCCCGCGCCCGCACCATCGAGCACGGCGCGCACCGGGCGGCCGGTGAAGGTCAGCGCGGTGGCGACGCGCAGGGCCACCCAGCCGCGCTCGTCGGCGGGGCCGTGGCGCACCACGACGCGGCCGTCGAGGGAGGCGACGCAGCCGAAGCTGGCCATCGCGTCGGCCTCGGCGGCCATGCTGCCGAGGTCGACGTAGGAGCCGCGGCCCGGCGTGCCGGGGCGGTCCCAGCCGCGGAGGGCCGCGTCTGCGCTGCATGCCATCACGCGCGCGCCGCGGTCGCGCAGTGGGGCGAGCGCGTCGGCGTGGGCGGTGCCGTCGCCGCCGAGGAAGACGCCGACCGTGTGCCCGGAGTCGAGGGCTGCGCGGGCGAGCTGGGTGACGGTGTGCACGCCCTCGCGGCGCGGACCGTCGAACAGACAGAGCAGCAGCGACGCCACTGCGCGTCTACAGTCGCGCGGCGGCGGTCAGCGGGCCGCCGGTGAAGGCCTCGTAGTCGATCAGCTCGCGCACCGTGGGATGGTCGCCGCAGAGCGCACAGGCCGTGTTGCGGCGCAACCGCACCTCGCGGAAGGTCATCGCCAGGGTGTCGTGGAGCAGCAGGCGTCCCACCAGCGGGCGTCCCGCGCCGGTGACCAGCTTGATGGTCTCGACGGCCTGGATGGTGCCGATGATCCCCGGCAGCGCGGCGAGCACGCCCGCCTGGCGGCACGACGGCACCAGCCCCGGCGGCGGCGGCTCGGGGTACAGGCAGCGGTAGCACCCCTGCCCGGGGACGAAGTCGGACACCTGTCCCTCGAAGCGGAAGATCGAGCCGTGCACAAGGGATTTGCCGAGCAGGTAGGCGGCGTCGTTGGCCAGGTAGCGGGTCTGGAAGTTGTCGGTGCCGTCGACGATGATGTCATAGCTGGCCAGAACGTCGAGGGCGTTGTCCCGGCTCAGCATCACGTCGTGGGCGACCACCTCGATGTCGGGGTTCAGCTCCTGGGCGCGCATCCTTGCCACGTCGGCCTTCTGCATGCCCCGCGACGAGTCGGGGTGGATGATCTGGCGCTGCAGGTTGCTGAGGTCGACGTGGTCGTAGTCGATGATGCCCAGCGTGCCGACACCGCTGGCGGCGAGGTACATCGCCACCGGCGCGCCCAGCCCGCCGGCGCCGAGCACCAGTACCCGCGAGCGCTTCAGCTTGCGCTGTCCCTCGGGGCCGATCTCGGCGAGCGCGATGTGGCGGCTGTAGCGCTCGACCTGCTCGTCGGTGAAGTCGAAGTCGGCGCCGTTGTGGCCGTCGCTCATGCGCTCGGCTCGTTGACGGGGATCGAGTGGTAAATGCCGTGGAAGACGCCCTGCTGCTGGCGCTCGCGCACCATGTCGGCCAGGGTGGTCTGCTCCAGCACCTTGCGCGAGGCCGCCTCGGCGCGCATCAGCGAGGTGCGGATGCTGCAGCCAAAGCTCTGCTCGCAGGACTCCGGCGCGGTGAAGCACTCCATCTGCGCCGCCTGGCCTTCGAGGACGTCGATGGCCTCCCCAAGGGTCATCTCCTCGGGTGCGTGTCCCAGAACGTGCCCGCCGCGCGGGCCGCGCGTGCTGCGCACCAGGCCGGCGCGCCGCAGGGTCATCAGGAGCTGGTCGAGGAACGGCCCGGGGACGTGCTGGCGCGCGGCGATGTCGTGGGATGGGACCGGCGCCGCCCCGTAGTGCTCGGCCAGGTCGAGCAGGGCGCGGATGCCGTAGTCCGCCTTCATGCTGACCTTCATCGCGGCGACCTCGGGGCGGGGCTGGACGGACGGGGGACGGGACAGTGGGGTTGGATTGTTGACCTCCGGTGTCAGCAATCCTACGCCGGGCTCGGAGCGGGCGTCAATTGCGCTCCCCGGTAGGCTTTGCGGGCAGATGGATGCGCGGCAGACGGTGAGCGTGCGGACCCGGCGGCTGGGCGGGCTGACGGCGGTGCTGGTGGCGGTCGCGGTGGTGCTGGTGGTGCGGGCGGTGCTGGCGCCGGGCGCGTCCTCCGGCGTGGAGTCGGTGGGCGGCGGGCAGCCCGTGGTCGGGCAGGCGCCGCCGCAGTTCAGCGGCACCGCGCTCGACGGGTCGCGCTTCGACCTCTCCGCCGAGCGGGGCCGGGTGGTGGTGGTCAACTTCTTCGCGACCTGGTGCGAGAACTGCCGCGCCGAGCTGCCCCTGCTGCAGCGCCTCTACACGCAGCGCCACGGCGCCGGGCTCGACGTAGTGACCGTCGACTTCAACGACTCCGGCGACGCGCGCGCCTTCCTCGCGCCGTACTCGGTGGGCTTCCCGGCGTTGCTCGATGCGTCGTCGTCGGTGGGACACGCCTACCAGGTCGGCGCCCTGCCGGTGACCTTCTTCGTCGGACGCGACGGGCGGCTGGCGCGTGTCTTCCACGGCCAGCTCAGCGACCCGACCCTGGCCGATTCGCTGGCCGGGCTGGTCTGAGCGCGGATCGGCTACCGTAGCGGCGCCCATGGTGGTCCACGACGTCGCCAACGCGCTGCTCCGGCCGCAGCGCCGTCTGCCGCTGATCGTCGCCGAGCGCGGGCCGTTCGCGGCGGGCGGAGTGGTTTTGGTGGCGGGGATCGTCTGCGGCGGCGTCGGGCTGGCGGCGACGCTGGTGGAGCCGGTGTCGCGCATCGCCGGTGGGGTGGACGGGCGGCATGCGGGGGTGATCCTCTCGCTGCTGCTGCCGGTGGTCCTGCTGGCGACGTGGCTGGTCGACGCCTGGATCGTTGACGCGGGGGCGCGGCTGATGGGGGCGCCGTCGCGGCGGCGGGAGTACCTGGTGGCCAGTGGGTTCGCCGTGCCGGTGCTGGTGGGGTTCGAGCTGGCGTCGCTGGTGGCGTCGGTTTTGGACAGTAGTGGCGCTTACGATGCGGCGGTGGCAGTGGGGTATCTGCGCTATGCGGCGCTGGCGTGGTATGTGGTTCTGCTGACGCTGGCGGCGCGGGGGATCTACGAGCTGCCGCTGGTGGGGGCGATGACGGCGGCGTTGTTGCCGTATGCGGCGATGACGACTGTGTTGCTGGTGGTGCTGGTCGTGTTGAGTGCGGTGTACGGGTTGGGGGGGCGCTGAGGGTCAGTCGTCGCGGGGCGGGGGTTGGTTGTGGCGGACCCAGGGGGGTGGGCGGCGGCGCTTTGAGCGCGGGGGGTCGATGGGCGCGCGAGGTGGTGCGACGTCCTGCGGGGCGGCGGCGTCCGGCGGTGCGGTTTCGTCGGCCGACGGGGTGGACGTGCGGCGGCGGGTGATGCCACCGGGCATGCCGCGGCGCGGGATCGCCTCCGGCGGTGCAGCGGTCGCTCCCGACGGCGCAGCGGTCCCTCCCGACGGCGCAGCAGTCCCTCCCGGCGGCGTGGGAGCCGTCTCGGGCGTGAGGGACGACGTGGCGCGTCGCCGCCCGGAGACACCGGGGATGCGATGGGGAGGTGGGGATTGTGGAGTCGGCGGAGCGGGCGGGCGGCGGCGGCCGGAGACGCCGGGGAAGCGCTGTGGGCCGGAGTCCCCGCGCATAGCGTCGTCGCCGGTGGTTGGGGGGGCTGTCGGAACGACGGATTGATTTTTAAGTGGGGATGGATTTGTAAGGGCGGCTGGGGGGGCGCCGGGGGTTGCGGGTTCGGGGAGGGTTTCCCGCTCGGTGACTTGGGGGCGGGGGCGGCCCCAGGGGTTGTCGCCGAAGGGGGCGGGGGCCTCGACCTCGGGCTCGGCGACCGCGGCCCCGGAGAGGCGGGAGGCGGCGCGCTCGGCGTCGCGGGCTCGCTTGGCGGCGCGGTTGCTGAGCTCACCCTCGCGCCGCGCGGGCGGCAGGTCGGCGCGGCGCTCGAAGCCGCCGCGCACCGGGGCGGGAACCGGGAGCGGCTTGCTCCGCTCCAGCGCCACCGCCAGCGGCAGCATCACCAGGAAGACGGCGCCCACCGCCAGGGCGAGATCGACGAGCACCGCGAGGCCGAAGTCGGCGATCAGCGGCAACCCGCCGGGGAGCGGGCCGCTCAACGCCAGCACCGCGAATCCGGCCCCGAGGGTGACCGCCGACACCACGATGGCCCGCCCCACACCGCGCAGCGCCGCGCCTGCCGCCTCGTCGGGCTCCAGCCCGCGACCGCGCTCCTCGTAGAAGCGCTGCAGCAGCACCACACCGAACTCCGTCCCAAGAGCGATCACCAGCGCCCCGAGCACCACGGTCAGCGGGTTGAGGGTGCCGAGCGCGCCGGCCGCCGAGCCCGGCAGCCGCCCGAAGGCGAGCATCACCAGCGTCGACCACCCCGCCGCCACCGCCGCGGGCAGGACCGGCAGGAAGGCGCGGCGCACGTCGCGGTAGATCGACAGGAGCACCAGGGCGACCACCACCAGCGGCACCAGGTTGAAGATGAGGATGCGGCTGGAGAGGTTGTCGTAGGCCTTGGCGGCCAGGGCGGTGAGGCCGGTGGCGGTGACCTTGAGGTCCTTGGGCTTGGTCGGCGAGCTGTTGAGCTCGCCGGTGAGCTGGTCGATCAGCTTGGCCGAGGCGGCGACCGAGGTGAGCCTGACGCCGAGGGCGAGGCGGCTGATCGAGGGCGAGATCGGGCTGGGGTCCTGGCCGAGGAAGACGTTGCGGTAGAGGTCGAGGACGGGGCAGGGCTGGGCGGTGATCGGCACCGGCGCGATCAGGGTGCGGGCCAGCGGGGCGAGCAGGCGGGTGCTGCAGATGAACTGCGACTGCACGGTGCCGCTCGCCGAGGGGCTGGTGACGGTGGGCGTGGCGGCCGGGGTCGGCTGCCCGGCGGGCGCGGGGGTCGCGCTGGGCGCCCCGGACGGAGCGGCGGAAGCGCTGGGCGCGCCGGACGGCGTCGCCGCCTGGGCCACCGCGTTGCCGGCGCGGACGATGTCGCCGTCGACGCGCGCGCCCGGCGACGGCGAGGCGGCCGGCCGGAGCGCCGAGGGCGAGGGACTGGCGGCGGGCGAAGCGGCAGGCGAGGCCGCGGGCGACCCCGACGGGCTGGCGCCCGGCGAGGGCGACGGCACCGGCACCGGCGTGGTCGCCGTGCAGCCCCCGGCCGAGGTGTCGCTCTGCGCCGTGAAGACGTCGCCGATGGTCACCGCCAGGGCGATGTCGTCGGGATGGTTGCACCGCGCATCGCGGCCCGCCGTGGCCATCCAGGTCACCGACGCGGGCGCCTTGTCGGCCGCCGAGCTGCCCGCCAGGTTGCCCTCGGCGGCGAAGTCGATCTCGTTGTCGTAGCCCAGCTCGGCGCGCACCTGGTTGATGTCGGCCAGCTCGGTGAGCGAGGGGGCGAGCAGCGTCTCCACGCCGGTCTCGATCGGCACCCGGGGCATCAGCGCCCAACCGAGTAGGCCGAGCACCAGCGTGGGCACGAGCACCGCGCGCCAGCGGGTGGCCAGTGCCGCGGTGCGTACGGCGGGCTCCGGGGCTTCGTCCGCAGCCACAGCGGCGGCGGGCAGCACCCCCGCGCGCTCGCGCCGCCGCTCCTGCCACGCCGCCGCGGGCAGGGCCACGAACAACGCGGCCAGCCAGGAGAACACCACGCCCGCCAGCAGCACCAAAGCGAACTCGGCGACCAGCGGCACCGCCACCAGCGGCCCCAGGTCGACGCCGGTCAGCACCGCCAGGGCGGCCACACCGGCGAGCGTCGCCGTCCCAGCCACCAGCGTCGCGGGCCCGGTGTTGGCCAGGGTCACCCGCAGGGCGGCCTCCAGCCCCAGCCCCCGCGCGCGCTCCTCGTTGAAGCGCGCCAGGAGCTGCACCGCGTAGTCGACGCCGAGGCCCACCAGCACCGGCACGCCCGCCAGCACCGCGGGACTGATCGGCACACCGAGCAGCAGCGAGCCGCCCACGGTGACCAGCGTCGCCGCCGCCGCGCCGACCAGCGGCCACAGCCGCCCGCGCGCCCGGAAGCTGCCCAGCAGGAGCAGCAGCATCACCAGGAAGGCCACCGGCAGCAGCGCCAGCAGCAGGTGGGTCATGGTCGTCGCCACGCCCTGCACCAGCAGCGGCGCGCCCGCGATGGTGTACGAGAGCGGCACGTCCTTGTACTTCTGCATGCAGGCGCTCGGCTGGGTCGCGCTCGACGCGTCGGGCGAGCCGCACTCGGTGGGGTCGAAGGCGCCCAGGCTCTTGACCACCTGGTTCTGGTCGCTGGGGCGCCCGTGCTGCAGGTCGTTCCTGATCTTGGTGAGCAGGCCGTTGACCTGGTCGGCGTGGCCGATGACCTCGGGCTTGAGGCGCACCGTGACCACCGCGTAGGAGGGGCCGCCGCTCTGCGGCTTGGGCAGCACCGCCGCCCACTGCTGCTTGGGCGTGCAGAACTGGTGGGTGGTGGCCGAGGGGCAGTTGGGCAGGTCGAGCAGCAGGCGTTCCAGGAAGACCTGGCAGGTGGCGCTGATGTGCAGCACCTGGGCGATCTCGTCGCTGCAGTCGCCGAAGCCGGCGCTGAGGTGGTCGAAGGTCTGCTGCGCGGCGGTGGCGTCGGCCGTACCGGTGGGGCCGGCCAGGTACTGGGCGAACAGCGGCGGCGGCTGGGTCTGCGACGCCGCCGTCTCGGCGGCCTGCTCGCGGCCGCGCAGCACCGCGTCGGTGGGGTGCTGGTCGATGTGCTTGGTGTAGTCGGCGCGGGCCTGGTCGGCGTCCTGGGTGGCCTTGACCACGTCGGCGGCCATGGCGATCTGCGCCGCGCTGTAGGCGTTGGACTCGATGCTGCTCAGCTTGGTGGGGTCCTTCTCCCCCGCCTGCACCGCGCTGGCCAGGGCAGTTTCTGCCACGAAGTACGGATACTCGGAGCGCACCCGGGTGACCTCGCCGGCGGCCGCGTGCTGGGCGCTGGCGGCGATGGTGCCGGGGCCGAGCACCGTGGCCACCCGCGAGTCGCCGGCCAGGTCGTTCTCCAGCGTCGCCAGGCGGAGCAGGTTGCGCTCCAGGTACAACGCGGTCGGGTTCTGCGCCGACATCACGATGACGATGGGGTCGGCGCCGAACTGCGCGGCGAAGCGGTCGTAGACCTGCTTGGCGTCGGAGGACTGACCGACCAGCAGGTCAGGACCGGCGTCGACGGCGAAGCGCGCGAAGCCCACTCCGGTGAGTGCGCAGAGCAGCGCCGCAAGGATCGCGATGCGTCCCGGGCGGCGCGCCATGGGACGGGCGAGGCGGACGGGGTGGAACCGTCGCAGGATGGTGGGTACCTCCGTTGCGTCCAACCCCGGAAACCCGTGAGGCGGGACGGCCGGTGAGCGTCAGAAGCCTATCAGAGCTCCGAACGAGATCAGGTCGCCGGCGTTGGCGGTCCCGTTGGACTGCAGCGCTGCCTGGCTTGCAGTGTCCGGAGATCCGGGGAGGTAGGCGGCCCCGGATTGCGGGTTGTTGTTGTTGCCCAGGTTCTGCACCCGGATGTAGTGGTAGGTGCCGTCGAAGGAGCAGAAGCTGGTGCCGTTGGGAGGGGTGACGAAGTCCTCGGGATGGCCGATCCGCGGCGGGTTGCACTTGCCGTCCGAGCTGCTCAGCGCGGAGAGCGGGTTCTCGATCGCCGAACCGAGGCTGAGCGGGTCGTTGGCGGGGTCGGTGAGCAGGCTCCTGGGCAGCACTGCCGGGTTGCTTCCGTTGAGTGCGCTGGTGAAGGTGGCCAGGTAGCCGCTGAACTGGTTGAGCTGGTCGATGACGCCGGGCGCCTGCTCCAGCGTCTTGCGGATGTTGCCGGCTTCGCCGTTGAGTGCCGCGTCGAGGTTGCTCAGCGTCGTGTCCGCGTGGCGCAGCAGGTCGCCGAGCTGCGCCGAGGTGTCGGCGAAGGCCTTGAGGCTGACGTTGGACGCCTCCACCAGCTTGTCGAGCGGGACCTGCGCGAAGCTGGAGTTGAAGGCCTCGTCCTGCACGAACATGTCGCTGAGGTTGGTGGACACGCTGTCCAGTGACTTCAGCGGCGAGACCAGCACCTGGCTCAGCGTGTTGCCCGCGGCGACGAGCTGGTTGAAGTCGCTGCCGCGTCCCGCCGCCGCCTTGCCGAACTCGACGATGGCGGTGGTGAGCTGGTGCTGCTCGTTGGCCTGCAGCTCCTGGAGCACCTGGTCGAGGTCGACGGGCAGCACGGCCTGCGAGCCGGGGATGGTGTCGCCGTCGTGGAGCAGCGGCGCGGCGCTGGTGCCCGGGGTCAGCTCGATGTACTTGGGACCGAACAGCCCGTGCGGACGCAGCAGCACGTGCGCGTCGGTGTGGATGTCCGAGTACTGCGGCTGGATGTCCATGCTGACCACGGCCGTGCCGTTCTGGAGGTCGACGGTGTGCACCTCGCCGATCTTCACGCCGGCGATCTGCACGCCCGCCTTGGGCGACAGCGAGTCGGCGTCGCTGAGCACGGCCTTGACGGTGAACGCCTTGTTCCACGGCAGTCCGACGGTGGGTCCACCCGGGATGCCGCTGAGCACGATGACGGCGACCACCAGCAGCATCACCACCGACACGGCGATGCCGAGGCGCAGCGGGTTGAAGCGTGGCTTGCGCGGCATCACGCGTTCCCCCATGCGCCGTAGTCGGCGAGCCACGCGTCACCGGCGCTGTAGTTGTAGCTCAGCAGGCCGATGCCGCCGGGGTTGAGGCTGGGCAGCGGGATGCCGCCACCGCCACCACTGCCGCCGCCGCCGGGCAGGCCGGGAAGGGTGGGCAGCGGGATCGGCAGGGGCGGGATCGGGACCGGGGGCACCGTGGGGGTGCCCGTACCGTTGCCCTTGTTGGCGCCTGCCGCTCCACCGGGCACCGCAGGAACCAGGCCGCTGAGGTCGACGCTGGTGACGTTCTGGCGCAGCCAGTTGCCGTTGGCGTCACCCTGCGAGGCCGCGTCGCCGATGCCGTAGATGAGCTCGACGGCCGACTGCATCGGCGTCTTCCCGCCATAGAGCGGCACGGTGTTGAACGCCCTGGTCTGGGGCAGCAGCACCGTGAAGGTGTTGTTGATGTGGTTGGCCAGAGAGTCGAGCCGCGACAGGCCGGCGGCGAACTGCTGCGCGCCTCCGTTGCCCAGGACGAGGTCGGTGGTCTGGTTCCACTGGTCGGCGTTGCGGATGAAGCCCCGCAGCGCGTCGGTGTTGGCGGCCAGCGCGCCGGTCACGGAGTTGAGGTTGTCGATCACCCCGGCGAGGTCGTTGCGGCTGCTGTTGAGCTGGTCGGCGGTGGTGCCGAGGTTGACCAGGATGCCGTTCAGCTCGGAGTCGCGGGTGACCAGCTCGCCGGTCGGGGTGACCGAGTGCACCGACAGGTCGTGCAGCGAGGGCAGCAACTGCTGGATGGTGCCCTCCTGCCCGTTCACCGCACCACCCAGCGTCTTGATGATGTTGGTCAGCGAGGTGCGGGTCGGCGTGTCGAAGGTGCTGAGGATCTGGTCGAAGTCGACCACCGGCTTGGTGCGCGGCAGGTCGATGGTGCTGTTGTCGGCGAGGTGGTTCCTGGCATCGCTGCCGGGCTGCAGCTCGACGTACTTCTGGCCGAGCAGCGTGGCCAGGCGGATCGACGCGGTGGTGTCCGCGGGCAGCGGCCACTCGCTGTCGTCGACGTGGAAGGTGACCGTCGCGTACTGCCCGTCGGAGCGCACGCCGGTGACCTGGCCGACCAGGCGTCCGGCGATGCGCACGTCGCTGCTCACCGAGATGCCGTCGGCGTCGACGACGCGCATGGCCACGGTGTGCGTCGCCGACCACGGCGCGGCGAAGTCGAGGTTGATCTTCGCCATCACGGCGACGATCAGGCCGATGATCACACCGGCGGCGAGGCCGGCGACCATGGGGCTGATGCGGCGTCCGCGATCGCTCACTGGAACAGCCCTCCCCAGAACTGCAGCAGCGACTGCTGGTGCGCGGCCTGCGCGCCCGCGGCCGAGCTGGAGGCACCCGACGACGAGCCGACGCTGGGCGCGGCCGAGGATCCCGTCGACGCGCCCGCGTCCGGTGCGGTGAGCTGCTTGGCGGCGGCGCAGCTGTTGTTGGGGCCGCCGCCGGTGGTCGACCACTGCTGGCCGCCGCAGGCCACCGCGTTGACCTTGTTGCCGAAGTAGAGCGAGGCGTCGATGCGGCTGTTGAGCACGACCGGACCGCTCTGCTGCTGCGGGTTGACCGGCGTCTGGTAGCCGGTGGCGCTGAGGAAGTAGTTGAGCAGCGCGTCGAGGTCCTTGACCCGCGGGTTGATGAAGCTGACCACCGGGTTGGTGTTGTCGGCCAGGTTGGCCGACGCGTCGAGCTGGCTCGGACCCTTGCGGAAGATGGCGGCGAGGTTGGACTCCTCACCCTTGAGCGCCGCGTCGAGACTGCCCAGCGTGCCCGAGGCGTGCACCAGGGTGCCCTGCAGCGAGGTCGCGTTGACGGCGATGGCGTGCAGGAAGGTGTTGCCGTTCTCGATCAGGCCGCGGAGGTTTCCGTCCTCCCTGGCCAGTTCTGCGGTGATGGTGTCGAACTCGCCGTTGAGCCTGTCGAGCTCCGGGGAGCGCTGCGCCAGCACTGCGGTGAACGGGCTGAGGGATGCGGTCAGCGGGTTGAGGTTCTGCAGCAGGCCGTTGGTGTTGTCCGCGCCCGCGCCACCGAAGGCGACCACGCCCTCCTGGATCTGGGTGCGGATCGACTCCCGGACATCCTGGGTGAACAGGTTGGAGAAGGCGTCGAGCTGGATCGGGCTCGAGGTCTCCTTGGTGGTGAAGACGTGCGACGCGTCGAGCACCGGCGCGCTGGAGCTGCCCGGCGCCATGGCGACGTACACGTTGCTGAGCACGCCCTTGGGACGCACCGCCATGGTGGTCCCCTGGTGCAGCGGCCAGTGCGAGTCGTCGATGTTGAGCACCGCGACAGCGACCTGCTTGCCGTCGAGCACCTGCACCGCCACCGAGTCGACGGTGCCGCCGGTCTGCAGCCCGGCCACGCGGATCTCGTTGCCCGCGACCAGTCCGTCGGCGTCGGTGAACTGCGCCACCACCTGGTGGCCGGACCCGCCGCCGAGGAAGGCCACGCCCGCGGCGGCGGCCGCGCCCAGGGCGAGCAGCATCAGCGTGCGCGAGGAGAGCAGCACCGCGGTGATCCGTCCGGTTCTGCTCATGTCGTGTACCCCGAGAGCCAGTCCGCTTCCGTTGCCACAGGGCCGGTGAGAGCGGGGAAGTCGGAGTGCGTGTTCGGCGACGCCGCGCCAGTGTTGCTGGCCTTGCACTGCGCGGTGATGGTGCTGAGGATGGAGTTCACCTGCGAGGTGTCAAGCGGGATGCTGCCCAGCACGCCGGCGATCATCGCGCTGGCCTCGTCGCAGTGGAAGGAGAGCACGATGTTCTGCGCCGTGTGGCTGCAGGCCGGCGGGCTCGCCTTGGTGTCCTGGGCGTTGAAGGTGCAGCCGTTGGCGCCGTTGGCTGCCCACCTCGACGTGGGGTTGCTGAACATCGAGTCCCAGAACGTGGTGGTCGCCCCACCGGCCGGGCTGGTCACGGTGAGCTGGTCGTTCGGGTAGTTGATGTTGCCCAGCAGGGTGCCGGTGAACACCTCGTCGACGCCGCAGCGCTTGGCCACGCCGCCGACCGCGCAGGCCTGCTGCGGATCGCTGATCAGCGAGAACATGGTGTTCAGCTTGTCGAAGGTCGGCGCCAGCTTGGCCAGGGCGCTGCGCTGCTCGTTGACCGTCGGCGCCATCGCGGTGTTGAACTCGTTGGCCACGTCGGAGTAGCCGCGCAGGGTGCCGATCAGCGCGTCGTCGCGCTGGGCGATGGCGCCGAGGGCGGCGTTGCCGTTGGCCAGGAACCCGGCGAGCTGCTGGTGCTCGTCGGCCAGGGTGGCCATCAGCGTGTTGAAGTTCACGAAGACGTTGTCGACCTGGGTGTTGTCCTTCTCGTAGACCTTGGCCACGGGGCTCAGGTCCTGGACGATCTGGTTGAGCTGCGGCAGGATCGCCTGGATGTCGCCGGCGCGGTTCTGGGTCGCCTTGTCGAGCTCCTGCAGCACCACCTTCTGCTGGTCACGGGTCTTGGCGTCGAAGGCGTTGAAGATCTCGTCGTTGGAGACGTCCTTGGCGGTGCGCGCCTGGGGCAGGTAGCCCTGCGGCGGGATCGCCTCGCCCGCAGCCCGGTCGCCGACGGTGAGGTCGACGTACTTCTCGCCGAGCAGCGTCTTGGGACGCACCTTGGCGAAGCCGTTGCTGTACACGGGCACCGCGTTGGAGTTGGAGATCTGGATGGTGACCACCGAGAACCCGGGGTTCTTGGGGTCGTGCGACACCGCGGTCACCTTGCCCACCTGCACCCCGGCGACGCGCACGTCGGCCGCGGTGGGCACACCGTCGGCGTCGGTGAACACGGCGTGCACCTGGTAGTCGGCGCTCAGCGGGTTGGGCTGGCCGATGTTGACCGCCAGGAACTCCATGCCGACCACGCAGACGATGGCGAAGAGGCTGACGAAGATGGCGTTGCGGACGATGCGCGTGGTGTTCATCCGCCACCTCCGCTCAGCGCCGCCGCCCAGGTGCTGTTGGGCATCGAGGGCGTGTAGCCGGTGGTGTTGCCGCCCGAGCAGTTGCTGTGGCAGGCCACGCCGTAGACCGACCAGAGGTGCTGGCCGTTGGTCGGGTCGGTGTCCTGGAAGGACGTGCCCAGGTTCATGAAGATGGCGTCGACGGCCTTGAGCACCGTGGTGCTGGTCAGGCCGAGAGTCGAGCCGCCGCCCGGCGGTGCGGGCCGGTTCGGGGTGAGGATCTGGTTGCTCTGCCCGAGGAACGAGCTCAGCGCCGTCAGCGTCCCCGGCAGGTTGTCGAAGAGCGCCCGGATGTTGGGAACCTCACCGCTCACCAGCACGTCGAGGTGCTGCAGCAGCGTGTCGGCCTGGGTGATCGTGCCCTTGATCGCCGTCTCCTGCGCCGCCTCCTGCGCCATCACCGTGGCCCAGGTGCCGAACTCCTGGCGCACCGTGTCGCGCTGCTTGGCGAGCATGTCGTAGAACCGCTGCAGCTCCAGCACGATGTTCTCGAGCTGGCCCTGCCGGACCTTGAGCTCCATCGCCGGACCGTTCAGCGAGGTGAGCAGGTTGTTGACGATGTGCGCCTGGTCGTTGAGGTTGCTGCCCTGTCCGGCCAGCGAGTCGCCCGCTCCGTCGATGAGCAGCTGGAGGCGCTGGCGGCTCTGCGGGTCGAGCACGGCGAGCACCTCGTCGATCTGCACCGGCGTCAGGGTGCGGTCGACGGGGATGCTGCCACCGTCGGGCATCCTTCCCGTGCTGGGCGTGCCCCGGTTGATCTCGACGTAGGTCTCGCCGAGCAGGTTCTTGATGCGCACCATCGCCGACGCGTCGTTGTAGATGGGCAGGCCGTTGCTCGCCTCGATGACCATGTCCACCTTGGCCTGGCCGCCCGCGGCGGAGACGGTGTCGATGCGGCCGATCTTGGTGCCGTTCATCAGCACCTCGTTGTTGGCGATGACCCCGGCCGCGTCGCGGAAGCTGGCCGTCACCCGATAGGGGTGCGACCAGGGCAGGGTCACGCCCATCTGCAGCACGATGAAGCCGAGCGCCGTGATGCACAGGCCAAGGTAGGCGACGTAGATCGGGAAGTTCCAGCGGCTGCGCATCCCGCTAGACCCCCAGGAATCCGGCGAGCATGGCCATCTCGCCTCCGCCGCCACCCTGGTAGGGCATGGCGGTGGTCTGGTTCTTCTGCGACGGCGCCGTCGGCGTGCCCGTGCAGCTGTTGGTCTGCGACGGGGGCGGCCCTGGGTTGACACCCACGGGCGTGCCCAGGCAGACGCGGAAGATGGGCAGCACGGTGGTTCCGTTGGGCCCCAGCTTCCACTCCTGGGCGCCTCCGGTGGTGAACGGCCCGGCGATGATGCCGTTCCTCAGCATGTCGACCTGGCATCCGGTGTAGCCGCAGCTGTACGGCGTGCCGTTGACGCCCGGGGCCAGGGTGGCGGCGGCGGCGTCTGTCAGCAGCAGCGCCTCGTCGTGCACGTTGGCCAGCAGGTGGGGTGCGACATCCAGCGTGCCGCGCAGGTTGCTGATCACCGAGTCGAACGACATGTTCGCCTCGGCCAGGGCGCGCTCGGCGTCGCTGAATGACCGGCTGAAGGCCTGCTGCTCCGCCTCGACGGCGTCGAGCGTGGCCTTCCCGTTGTCGATCAGCTGGCTCATCTGGTTGAGCTGGTCGTCCTGGGTCAGCTTGGCGAAGAGTCCGTCGAGCCCGACCAGGATGCGGTCGAGATCCGGGTCGCGCTGGTTGAGGGTCTGCCCCGTCACCGCGAGATGGGCGAGATCGTCGCGGCCGGTCTGGATGGCCTGGTTGAGGTCGATGCCCCGGCCGGCGATGCCGGCGCCGAGGTCGTTGAGCAGCACACGAAGCGCGGAGCGGGTGTCGGTGTCGAGCGAGTTGATGAACTGGTCGAGCTCGACAGGAACGCTGTCACCCGGCGCGTTGAGCGTGGTGTTGACGTCGTAGACGGGGTTCTTGGGGGCGCCGTCGTGGAGGTCGACGTACTTCTCGCCGAGCAGCGACTTGGGGCGGATGTCGGCCTGCAGGCCCTGGTGCAGCGGCCAGTGGTCGTCGTCGATGGTCACCGTGAGGCTGGCCCGGTCGCCCTGCAGCGGCTTGATGTCGGAGATCACGCCCACCTTGGCGCCGGCCTCGAGCACGTCGCTCCCCGACACCAGGCCCGACGCGGTTGGGAAGGTGATGGTGAACGAGTGCGGCGAGCCGGACATCCTGCCGGGGGCGGCCACGGCGACGACAGCACCTGCGACGAGCAGGGTGGCGACGGTGGCGCCGACGGCGAGCGAGCGGTTCATGCTGGTGCTCAGTCCATCCCGAGCGGCCCTTCGGAGGCCGCGTTGAAGAACTGCTTGACGAACTCGTCGGGGGAATCCTCGATCTCGGCCTTGGTGCCGAAGTGGCGCATCTTGCCCTTGTAGAGGATGCCGATGTTGTCGGCGAAGCGGCGCACCGCGCCGACGTCGTGCGAGACCACGATCGAGGTGGCCTTGTACTTGCTGTTGATCTCGCGGATGAGGTCGCAGAGCAGGGTGGTGCGCACCGGGTCGAGGCCGGAGTCGGGCTCGTCGAAGAGCAGGATCTTGGGCTCCATGACCAGCGCGCGGGCGAACCCGGCGCGCTTGCGCATGCCGCCGGAGAGCTCGTTGGGCATGCGCTTCTCGGCGCCGGCCAGGCCGACCTCGTTGAGCCGCTGCATGACGATCTCGCGCACCTTCGGCTCGGACAGCTTGGTGTGCTGGCGGAGCGGGAAGGCGACGTTGTCATAGAGGTTCATCGAGGAGAAGAGCGCGCCGTCCTGGAACAGCATGCCGATCGATCGGCGCAGCTCGAGGAGCTGCTTCTCGTTGAGCTGGGGGACGTGCTTGCCCTCCACGACGATGTCGCCCCGGTCGGGGTTGAGCAGGCCGACGACGTGGCGCAGGGTGACCGACTTGCCGGTGCCGGACGGGCCCATCAGCACGGTGATCTCGCCCTTGGGGATGCGGCAGGTGACGCCGTCGAGGACCTTGAAGGAGCCGAATGCCTTGCTGACGTCGTCCAGCTCGATGACGGCTTCCTTGTTCCACGTGGAGACCGATTGGTTGGTGCCGGGCTGGTTCTCGCGGCCCTGGCCGTTTTTTGTTGCCGTCGGGGCGGAGACGGTCAATTCGGGGTCTTCGAGGCCGAGGCCTTCGGTTCCGGTTGCGGGGTACATCTCGCTCATCGGGGACACCGCGGGGCGTTCCCCCCCGAGCCCCCCCTCATTTCGTTCACGTTATGCATGGCGTTCACACCTGGATGGGCAGGTTGGGGTTGTTGCCCCAAAAGATTTGCGTGAGCAGGGCGTTGACCACGACGGTCAGAACCAGCGCTGTGGCCATGGTCTTGGCCACCGCGCGCCCGATTCCCACCGCCCCTCCGGTCACGTTGTAGCCGTAGTAGACCGCCACGCAGACGATGAGCACGGCGAAGGTGACCGCCTTGATCATCGAGAAGAGCAGGTCCTGGACGTTGATGAAGCGGTAGAAGTAGTCGGCGTAGATGCCGGTGCTGATCTGGCCGATCTGGTAGCGCTGCACCACGTAGGAGCCGAGGTAGCTGATCGCCAGGGCCAGGATGTACATGAACGGCAGCACGATGAACGAGGCCAGGAGGCGGGTGCTGACCAGGTACACGCGCGTCGGCATGCCCATCACCTGCAGCGCGTCGATCTCCTCGTTGACGCGCATCGTGCCCAGCTCGGCGACCAGTCCGCAGCCCACCTTGGCGCCGACCGCGAAGCCGAAGAACAGCGGGGTGATCTCCCGCGTGTCGCAGATGGCGTTGAAGACGCCGGCCAGCGACTGCGCGCCGATCTGCGACAGCGAGTAGTACGCCTCGACGCTGCACTCGCTGCCGGTGAAGTAGGTCAGCACCAGGGCGATCGGCGTCGAGCCGATGGCCAGGAAGGCGGCGTACCACCACACCTCGCGCATGTAGCGCGTCGACTGGGGGATCTGCACCACGCCCTTGCCGGCGAAGCTGACGATCTCGCCCAGGGTGCGCAGCCGGTTCTGCATGCCGGTCGCAATGCTCGCCACTACATCACCTCAGCACGTTGTTGGAGTGGAACAAGGCGAGCACGGTCGGCGTGTATAAGTACTCGAAGATCTGGATCGACACGAAGCAGGCGACCACCGCCTGGTGGACGGCTCGGGCCACCCCCTCGGCCCCACCCTTGGCGGTGATCCCCTTGTAGCAACAGATGGTCGCCACAAGCATTCCGAAGATGATGCACTTGATCTCCCCGCCGTAGAGGTCCTGCAGCGTGCCCTGCGTGTAGAAGGTGGAGATGAACGCGCCACTGTTGACACCAACCAGGGCGATCGAGGCCAGGTACCCGCTCAGGCAGGTGAAGGCGATCATGGGGATGTTGTAGAGCGCGGTCATCACCGCCATGGCGGCGAAGCGCGGCACCACGATGAAGAGGATGTTGCTGATGCCCATGACGCTCAGCGCTTCCAGCTCGTCGCGCACCTTGCGGGCCCCGAGGTCGGCGGTGACCGCGGTGCCGGCCACGGCGGCGACCATCAGGCCGGTGGCCACCGGGGCGAACTCACGGACGTTGGCCAGCACCATGAAGCCGCCGATGCGCCACTCCGCCGAGGCCAGCTTGAAGAAGTTGCCGGCTTCGAGGGCGACGATGGTGCCCCAGCCGAGGCCGGTGAGCATGAGGGGCACGAAGCAGGCGGTCATGATGAACCGGCACTGCTCGAGGAACTCGGCGAGGTAGAAGGGCCGGGAGAAGACCCCGCGCGCGGCCGCGACGAAGAGGATCGACTGGTCGCCCAGCGTGGTCAGACTGCGTCTGGCACGGGCTACCACCGCTCCGTATCTCCTCCAACCAAGCCCACCCCGCGGAGGTGGGCAGCTTCTGGTCCGGCGCGTTCGACAATGGTTCGGGGGCCCGGCGAGGGTTGGGAGGACACCCGCCTCCCCCGTCTCTCCCGTTAGACGATCAGATCGCTCCGAATCTTGCAGCCGGCCAATCCCGGGCCCCGCGAGGCCCCGGAGTATAGGGCCACATCGACGAAAAAAGGTTATACCGCCGCTCCGGCTTGCTCTGAGCGCGGTCGTCACACGGTCGTCAAGACGCGGGCACCGCGGCGGGTCAGCCCCGGGCTCGACGGCCCCGTATCCTTGGGCGCGAGATGCCCGATGCCGTCCTGCTCAGCGTCGTGGTCCCCACGCGCAACGAGGCGGGCAACGTCGGCCCCCTGGTCGACCGCCTGTTCGGCGTGCTCCAGGGTGTCGACGCCGAGCTCTGCTTCGTCGACGACAGCGACGACGAGACCCCGGCCCTGCTGGAGCGCCTGATGGCGGCGCATCCGGGACGGGTGCGCTGCAGGTTCCGCAGCGGCGACGAGCGCGCCGGGGGGCTGAGTACCGCCGTGGTGGCGGGGCTGCGCATGGCGGCCGGGCGCTACGTGTGCGTCATGGACGCCGATCTGCAGCACCCCCCCGAGACCATCCGCGACATGCTCGACGAGGCCCAGCGGGGCGCCGACCTGGTGGTCGGCTCGCGCTACGTGGCCGGCGGCTCGACGGGCGGGCTCGACGGGACGGCGCGGCGGGTGGTGTCGCGCGGGGCGACCCGGGTGGCCCAGGTGCTGTTCAGCGAGGCGCGGCAGACCGCCGATCCCCTGTCCGGCTTCTTCCTCTGCCGCCGCGCCCTGCTCGACGGCATCGAGTTCCGGCCGGTGGGCTTCAAGATCCTGCTGGAGTTGCTGGTCTGCGTGCCGGGGATCGAGGTGCGCGACGTGCCGCTGCGCTTCCAGCCGCGTTCGGCGGGAGAGAGCAAGGCGTCGATGGGCCAGGGACTCCTCTATCTGCGCCACCTGCGCTCGCTGTTCGTCGACGTGCGCGGCTCGGCGCGGCCGTGGAAGTTCGCCCTGGTCGGCCTGAGCGGCATGGCCGTGTTCCTGCCGCTGCTGTGGCTGCTGACGGTGTACGCCGGGATCCGCCCGCTGGTCGCCTTCGTGCCCGCGTTCGTGCTCTCGGTGGCCTGGAACACCACGCTCAACCGGATGTGGACCTTCGCCGACCGGCGCCGCCGCGCGGCGGGCGAGGGCCCCTGGCGCTACCTGCGCGGCACGTTGCTGTCCGGCCTGCTGGTGTACTCCACGTTCACCCTGCTCTTCGTGCGCGGGCTGCACGAGATGGTCGCCGCGGTGCTGGCCACGCTGGTCGGCATGGTGGCCAACTTCGTGGTCAACAACGCCAACGTGCGCAGCGCGCCCGCGGTGTGGGGACGGCTGGCCATGGACCGCGGGGTGCAGGCCTCGCTGGCGCGGCTGGCCGAGCAGGTCGGCGCGGATCGGGCGTACCTGCTCCCGGCGGAGCGCGGCGGCCCCTCGCCGGCGGGCGTGCCCGCGGAGCTGCTCGACCGGGTGGTCAGGCTGGCCCGGCCTGCGGCCTGGACCGAGGCGCCGTCGCACCGTCCCCAGCGGCGGACCAACATCGAGTCGACCTCATTGCTGCTGGTCCCCGCGGTGCGCGACGGCAAGGCGGTGGCGGTGGTGGTCTGCGAGCGGCGGGCACCGCGCGGGTTCCTGCCCGAGGCGCTGGAGACGGCGACCCGGGCGGTCGATGCGCTGGCCTCGCAGCTGGTCGCCGAGCCCTCGGTCGTGGGGGCGGTGGCGCCGGCTCAGGTGTAGAGGCGCGGGTGGCGGCTCTGGCCCTCCAGCTCGGCGAGCCAGCGGCTGGACGGCGGCCCCATGCCCGCGCCGGGCATGCCGAGACGCTGCAGCAGGGAGCGCTTGGGGCCGAGGCGGACGATGCGGCGGTGCGGCAGGCCGGCGAGCTGCTGGGCCTCCTTGAGCGCCTCCTCCTCGTCCGCGAGGGCGTCGACCAGGTTGAGCTCGACGGCGCGGTCGGCGAGCCAGACCTCCCCGGTGGTGACCCTTTGCAGGCCCTGGTCGTCGAAGCCGCGGGCCTGGCGGACGGCGTCGGTGAAGTGCCGGAACATGCCGTCGACCAGCTCGCGCTCCTTGGCCCGGTCCTCGTCGGTGGGCTCGCGCCAGGGGGCGCCGAGGTCCTTGAACTGGCCGGTCTTGGTGACCACGACGTGGGCGCCGAGGCGGCGGAGCAGGCCGCTGACCACCGGCCGGACGCTGATCACCCCGATCGAGCCCACGATGGCGGCGGGGAAGGCGAGGATGCGGGTGGCCCCGCAGGCGGCGAAGTAGCTGCCCGAGGCGCCGACGCTGCGGATCCAGGCGACCACCGGCTTGCGCTCGGCGAGGCGGGCGACGGCGCGGTAGAGGGTCTCGCTGGCCACCGCGTCGCCACCGGGCGAGGCGATGTCGAGGAGCACGGCGCGGATGTGGCCGTCCTCGCGGGCGCGGTCGAGGGACTTGACCACGTCGCCGGTCTTCATCGCGCCGCCGATCACGCCGCGCAGCGGGATGACCGCGATGCGGCGGCGGTCGAGCAGGGCGGCGGCGCGTTGGGTCAGGTTCTTGTGGTCGTCGTCAGGCATGGCGGTCGTGTCGGGCATCGTAGCGGCGCGGTTCGCCTCGCCGTGACCGGACCGTGAGCGTCTCGGCGGGGAACCGTGCGACGTTCAGGTGGGCTTCCTAACCGTGCGATGCCTACCCTGGGGGCATGCGGCTGGTGCACAACGAGATCGAGGAGCCTGACGCGCCCGCCGCTGCGTGGGCGCGGGCGGGCGTGGTGCTGACCGCCGTGGCCACCGTGGCCCTGGCGGTGGCGCTGATGGTGGTCGTGGTGCGGGCGACGCTGGCGGGGCGCTGAGCGGGTTTCTAGCGGTAGTCGTGGGAGCCGGGGAGCTCGTCGACCGGCGGGGTGACGTGGCCGTCGCCGTCGAGGGCCCTGACCTGCTCGACCAGCAGGTTGAGCCGTCCCCCCTCGGCCTCGATGACCCCGTCGACCAGCAGCAGCGGGTGGAAGTTGGCCACGTTGCGCACCCGCTGATACACCTTGGGACGCAGCACCAGGTCGAGGTGGCCGCCCTCGTCGGCGAGGGTGAAGAAGCGGAACCCGCTCGCCGATGACGGCGCCTGGCGGACGATCACCAGCCCCGCGACGCGGGTGCGCTGCTTGTCCTGGAGGTCGTGCGCCCTGGCCAGCGGAGTGCAGCCGAGCTCGTCGAGGCGGTGGCGGAGGAAGGCGAGCAGGTGCGGCCCGGTGCTCAGCTCGCTGAGCCGGTACTCCGCGGCGACGCGCTCGCGCTCGTCCAGCTCGGGCAGCGGCGGCGCGGGCGCGGGGGCGTCGAGCAGTGTGGGCTGCCGCTCCTCGGGCAGCTTGGTGCCGCGGGGCTTTGCCAGACCGCGGCCCCGGGGCGGGGCAGACTGCGGACCAGCGCGAAGCCCCGCACCCAACGAAGCCCGGGCTGCCCGCGGCGGCAATGAATCCTCCACCTCCCGCAACTCCCACAACAGCTCCCTCCTGGTCTTCCCCCCAGCCACCGCATCGAACGCCCCCACCATCACCAGGTTCTCCATCGCCGGCCGCTGCAACCGCGTCGCCCTCCAGAACTCCGCGGTGGACCCATTCGCCCCCGCCAGCACCGCCTCCTCACACACCGCCCGCCCCGTCGGCCCCAACCCCCGCACGTAGTTGAACCCCAGCCGCACCGCATGCGCCTGCTCCCTCCCCCCAACCACCGCCCGCTGCGCCGCCCGCTCCCCCACCGTTCGCGACCGGTCGCCGGCCGGCTCCAACGTGCAGCGCGCACGACTCCGCGTCACGTCCACCGGCAGCGTCCGCACCCCGTGCCGCTTGCCGTCCTCCACCAGCACGGAGGGATGGTAGAACCCCATCGGCTGCGCATTGAGCAGCGCGCAGAGCCAGTGCGCCGGATGCTCCAGCTTCAACCACGCCGTCTCGTACGCCGTGCGCGCGAACGCCGCCGCGTGGCTCTTGCAGAACCCGAACTGGGCGAACCCCGCCGCCGCGCTGAAGATCTGCTCCGCGGTCGCCTCGTCGAGCCCCGGGCCCATGCAGCGCTGCACGAACTCGTCGTGCAGCGACTGCATCTCCACGCGCGACCGGTGCCGGTTCATCGCCCGCCGGAAGCGGTCCGCCTCGCCGGGCGTGTACCCGGCCACCTCCATGACGATGCGCAGGATCTGCTCCTGGTAGAGGATGACCCCGCGAGTTTCCGCCAATATCGGCTCCAACGACGGGTGCGCGTAGGTCACCGGCTCCAGCCCCTGCCGCCGCCGCAGGTACGGGTTCACCGCGTTGCCCTGGATCGGCCCCGGCCGGATGATCGCCACCTGGACGATGAGGTCGTTGAACTCGCGTGGCTGCGACTGGTACAGCGACTGCTGCTGCGCCCGTGACTCGATCTGGAACAGCCCGATGGTGTCGGGCGCGCAGATCATGTCGTAGACGCGCGCGTCGTCGAGCGGCAGCGCGTCGAGGTCGGGCCTGACGCCGTGGGTCTGCTCGACCAGCTCCAGGCATTCGTGGATGACGCTGAGCGTGCGCAGCCCGAGCAGGTCCATCTTGATCAGCCCGAGGTCCTCGACGTCGTCCTTGTCGAACTGCACCACGACGCGGCCGGGCATGGTGGCGCGCTCCACCGGCGCCACCTCGACCAGCGGGCGCCCGGTGACCAGCATGCCGCCGACGTGGATGCCGAGATGCCGCGGTGTGCCCTCGATGGCGTGCAGCACCTCCTTGAACTGCTCCCACGGCAGCGCGTGCCGGTGCGTCGCCCTGTCCAGTCCGGCGGCGGTGAGCGCGTCGTCGACGGTGCCCTCGTACCAGCCGTTGACCGACTTGGCCAGCCGGTCGACGATGGTCTCGGGAAAGCCCATCGCCGCGCCGACCTGGCGGATCGCCATGCGCGGCCGGTAGGTGACCACGTTGGCGACCATGCCGGTGCGCTCCTCGCCGTACTTGTCGTAGACGTAGCGCAGCACCTGCTCGCGGTGGTCGGTGCTGAAGTCGATGTCGATGTCGGGCGTGCCCGTGTACTCCTCGTGGAGGAAGCGCTCGAAGAGCAGGTTGTGCTCGACGGGGTCGACACGGGTGACGCCCAGCAGGTAGGCGACGATGCTGTCGGCGGCGCTGCCCCTCCCCTGCCCGGGGATGCCCTGCTCGCGGGCGAATCGCATGATGTCCCAGGTGATCAGGAAGAACTCGGCGAGGCCGGTCTTCTCGATCACCTCCAGCTCGCGCTGCAGCCGCGCGGCGACCTCGCGGGTGACCGGGTGGTACCGGCGCGGCACCGCGTCGTGGCACAGCTTGTAGAGCAGCGAGAACGGGGTTTCCCCTGGTGGCACGGGGAATCCGGGGAAGCGCACGTCGCTGAAGTCGAGCGACACGTGGCATCGCGCGGCCATCTCGGCGGCGCCCTCGAAGGCGTGCGGGTACCTGTCGAGCAGCTCGCGCAGCTCGTGTTCCGACTTGATACGGTGCTGGGTGTTGGCCAGGAGCAGGCCGTGCGCGCTGGCGCCGTCGAGGGTGGTGCGGTGCCTGATGGCGGTGAGCACGTCGAGCAGCGACTTGCTGCCAGGTGTGGCATGAACCGGCAGGTTGGTGGCCACCAGGCGCACCCCGCAGCGCTCGGCGAGCAGCGCGGTCTCGCCGGCCAGCCAGGTGTCGGCCGGGTGGAGGTGGTGGCTGAGCAGCAGGCCGACGTTGCCGGCGCCGAACGCCTCGCGCAGGCGGTCGAGGTGGCGCCGGGCGACCCGGTCCTCGCCGGCGAGCAGGGCGTCGGTGATGGCGCTCTGGCGGCCGCCGGCGAGGACCAGGCAGCCCCGCAGCTCCTGGGGGTCGACGCGCGCGGGTGGGCCCTGGGGCAGCTCTCTCGTGGACGGCAGCCCGGGCCAGCCCTCGGGGAACGGGCCGGCGGTGGGGCGCAGTGAGAGCGGCCGTGCCGGCGGCGGTTCGAACTGCCTGCGGCGGTGCGGCAGCTTCAGGTTCGGGTCAGGGTTGTCCGCATCTCCGAAGAGGTCGAGCAGCGGGTGGGCCTTGTCGCCGGCGAGCTGGGCGGCGCTGATGGCGCGCGAGAGGTTGCGGTAGCCCTCGATGCCGGCGGCGAGCAGGCGGAGGCGATCGCCGTCGGGGAGGTCGAGCTCGGCGCCGACGACGGGGTGGACGCCCTCCTGCCTGGCCGCCTGGATCAGCTCGACGGCGCCGTAGAGGCCGTTGCGGTCGCAGAGGCCGAGGGCGGGCATGCCCAGGGCGGCGGCGGTGCGCACCAGCTCGGCGGGCGAGGAGGCGCCCTCCAGGAAGGAGCAATGCGAGCGGGCGGCCAGCTCCGCCCACCCGCTTGACATCACCACTACCTTGTGTAGTAGTCTTCCGTGCGTATCAGCCACCGCAGATATCCTGCTCAGACGAGGAAATACCCATCCTTCCCAGCGCCGCTCCCGTCCCGCCCGCCGGCGGCCCTCCGCCGGCCCCCTCCCATGGCGGGGGAATCCGCCGCCGGCTCACGGCGGGGGCGGCGCACCTCGCCGGCTCCATCCTGGGCTCAGTCATAGCGGCGGGCCAGGTGCCACGCGTCCGTCTCCAGGTCGTGGTACAGCTCGACGCAGTCGCCGCTGCGCACCAGGCAGCGCCGGTAGTCGCGGCGCACCGGCTCGCGCCACCAGTCGATCTCCACCAGCCAGCGGTTGAGGGTGCGGGTCACCACCCGCCACCCCTCGGGCAGGCGCAGGGCCTCGACCCGCCCGTCCCCACCCAGGCGCACCTCCACGGGGAGGTCGAACAGCTCGGTCACGGCCGCGCCCCCGCCGCGTCCCACGCACCGCGCCGCTCCGGCAGGTCGCCGGGGTCGAGGGCCTGGCGCGGCTGGAGCACGCTGTCCCTGCCGAAGCGGTCCTGGAGGCGCATCACGCCGCGGAGCACCGCGTCGCGCCGGGCGTCGCCACCGCTCCACATGTCGAGCTGGCGGCCGCCGCCGCTCTGGAGCTGCCCCGCCTGGAGCCACAGCGCCACCACCGGCGCGCCCGGCCGCGCCTCGCCGAGCAGGCCGAGCACCGCCGGCCACAGCTCCTCGGCGTTGCCCGCCGCCGCGGGCAGCACGCGGGCGGCCGCGACGGCGCCTCCTCCCTCCTCTTCCATGTGCAGGTCGAGGGCGCCCGCAGCCAGGGCGGCGGCGTGGAGCCGCGCGCCCAGCGAATCGGTGAGGCGATGGGCGCCGTGGCGCAGCGCTTCGAGGTCTTCGACCGCGGGGCCCTCGAAGGCGAGCCGCTCGGCCATGGTGCGCGGCGGCGCCCAGGGGTGGACGCCCTCGCCGTCCTGGCCGCGCGCCAGGCGGTGGACGGCCAGCCCGGCGGGGCCGAACTGCCGCTGCATGTCGGCCAGCGCCAGGCCGGCCACCGCGCCGGCGCAGTCGAGCCCGAGCGCGGCCAGCCGGGAGAGCACGGCGCGGTCGCCGGGGAGCAGGTGGAGCGGCAGCGGGGCGAGGAAGGCCGCCTCCTCCCCGTCCTTGACCCGGCGCACGTGTCCCGGCGTCCCGGTGCGCGCCGCGACGCGGGCGACGAAGCGCGACCCGGCCACCCCGGCGGCGGGCGCCTCGCCCAGCGCGACGGCCAGGGCGCGGGCGGCGGCCACCGCCCAGGCGGTCTCACCGGGGTGCCCGGCGTGGCTGCCGCTGAGGTCGGCGAAGGCCTCGTCGTCACCCACCTCGACGGCCGGCGCCACCCCGCAGAGCGCGGTGATCGCCGCCTGGCGGAGCTGGTCCACCGCCTCCTCGTCGAGGGCGACGAAGACCGCGGCCGGGCAGCGCTGCTGCGCCTCCCGGAGCGGCTGGCCGGCGCGCACCCCGGCGGCCTCGGCCGCGGCGGAGGCGGCGACCACCGGCAGGCGCAGCTCGGGGGCGCCGCCGATCACCACCGGCTCGGCGCGCAGCTCGGGGTGGCGGCGCCAGGCGGCGAGCAGGCCGAGGTGGGGGAAGCGGGCACAGAGGACGCGGGGCACGCCGTCGTCGCCTCGCCACGCCTACCCGGCGAGGGCGGGGAGTTGAGCTCCCCGGCCCGTCGCGGGCTGAGGCAGGGCCGCCGGGCGCGCCTCCGGCAGGAGCATGGGCAGGCCGACCACGTCGCCCACCGCGTGGGGCCGCGGGTAGCGCAGCAGCGCGGCGCTGCTCGCCCCCGGCGCGCCCACCTTGCTCTTGAGCACGTCGAGGCGGACGCGCAGGCCGACCACGTCGCCGTGCGCCTCCTGCCAGGCCAGCGGGGCGCAGCCCAGGGTCAGCGAGGAGGCGTAGGCGAGCGGGGCGGCCAGCGGCGCCGGCGCGGAGAAGCAGACCACCGCCCGGGTCGACCAGGCCGCCTCGGCGAGCGCGGTGAGCGGGTGCTCCCAGGTCTGCGCCCGGGCGGGCCGCGGCCCCAGGGCGATGCCCACCCAGGGCACCCCGGCGCGGACCAGGGTGCGGGCCAGGGCCAGGCCCGGCCCCGCGGCGCCGCGCGGCGGGCGCACCACCAGGCAGGAGTGCAGGTCGGCGCCCAGGTCGGCGAGGTAGCCGGCGTCGAGGGTGCCGGGCAGGTCGACGTAGGCCACCTGCATGGAGCGGCTGGCGATGGCCAGCAGCGCCTGGAGCAGGGTGAGCCGGCCGCTGGCGGCCAGCGCCGCCCCGTCCGCGCCCCGGGATGCCGCGCCCTGCCCGGCGAGCACCGCGACGCGGCCGAGCGGCAGGCCGCCACCGTCGAGCAGCCGGTCGAGCACCGGCAGCCCGGTGGCCCAGACGCCGGCGGGCACCGGGTCGCCGCCGCGCCGCACGGCCGCCGCACCGTAGCGGCGCTGCAGTGCGGAGATCGCCTCCGCCAGGGAGCTGGAGGTAGCCATTCATCTCTCCCGCCGCCCGCGTTCGACGCGCGCGCTCGCGGCGGTCCTCTCGACTTGTCCACGTCCGGCCTCGGAGTGGGACTCGACGGGAGAGTTCGAGGCTGGGGTCATAGTGTAGCGAACAGACGTTCGATGGGCAATGCCGGGCGCCGCCTCCGCCGGGTCGGCCCGAACACCTCCGCGCTGGGCGGTGTGGGCGCGTGATTCCGTACCCTGTGCGGCGCTCTCCGCAGCCCGACCCGCCCCCACAGGAGAAGACCTTTGGCCCGCATCGCGATCACCGGTGGAACCGGCTTCGTCGGGCTCCACACGGCACGGGCGCTCACCGCCGCCGGCCACGAGCTTCGCCTGGTATCCCGCGGCAGGCGCGGGGTGCCCAGGCGTGACGGCGTGCAGTTCGCCCGGGCCGACGTGGTCACCGGCACCGGGCTGGTCGAGGCGCTTGCCGGGTGCGACGCGGTGGTCCACCTGGCGGCGGTGATCCGCGAGCGCGGCGCGCAGACCTTCGACAACGTCAACCGCCTCGGCGCGGAGAACGTCGGCAAGGCGGCGCGCCAGGCCGGGGTCGGCCACATCGTCCACCTCAGCGCGCTGGGCGCCGACCCCGACCCCGACTACCCCTACCTGGCCAGCAAGTGGGCCGGCGAGGCGGCCATGCTCGCCGCCGGCGTGCCCGTCGACGTGCTCCGCCCCAGCCTGATGTTCGGCCCCGGCGACGGCTTCTTCACCAAGCTGGTCAAGCTGATCCGCTGGAACCCGGTGACCCCCGTCCCCGGCGACGGCACCGCCACCTTCCAGCCCTTCGCCGTCGTCGACCTCGCCCAGATCGTGGTGCAGTGCGTCGAGCGCGGCCCGCGCCGGCTGGTCGCCGAGGTCGGCGGCCCCGAGTGGCTCACTCTCGACGAGATCATCGACGTCATCAAGGGCGTGATGGGCAGCCACCGCCGCAACGTGCACGTGCCGGTGATGGCCCTGCTGCCCGCCGCGATCATCTTCGACAAGCTGCTCTCCAACCCGCCGGTGACGCCCAACCAGCTCAAGATGCTGGAGCGCCGCAACACCACCCATCCCCAGGCGGTGCAACGCCAGTTCGGCTTCGAGCCGCTCAGCTTCCCCGACAACGCCGAGTACCTGCAGGACTACTAGCGGCGCGCCCGCGCCACGTCACCGCGCTCACGGCGCGGTCGGCAGCAGCCGCTCGTCGAGACCCTGCCCGCGGGCGATGTGCTCGATGATCATGCGGTCGGTGATCCACTCGATGGGCGCGCGGTCGTCGGTCATCGGGTCCGGCGACGGCGCCGAGACCTGCGCAGACGACGAGAACAGCCCGCCGAGCGAGGCGATGTCCGGCGCCAGACCATCGTTCAGCCGCTGCCGCACCGAGGCCGCGGACGCGGGCGCGTCGAGCCCGACGACGAGCTGGTTGAAGCGCAGCGCGGGCCAGCTCCACACCTGCGGCATCACCGTCGCCAGCGTGCCGCTCACCGCCTCGGGCAAACGGTGGTCCTCCGGAGTCTGCGCCACGTTGAGAGCCACGGCGCCACCGCTGTTGAGGTGCGCGTGGACGAGCTGGAAGAACTGCTGCGTCGCCAGGTAGAAGGGCACGTACTCCTCGCGGTAGGCGTCGACGATGATCACGTCGTACATCTTCGAGGTGGCGCGCAGGTAGCCGCGGCCGTCCTCGGTGTACGTGTGCAGATTGGGGATGCCGTCGAGCCCCATGAAGCGCCGCGCCGCAAGCGTCACCGCCGGGTCGATCTCGACGCCGTCCACCTGCGCATCGGGATAGAACTTGGCGTACGCACGCGGGATCGTCCCGCCCGCGCTGCCGATCACCAAGACGTTGTGCACCGGCCGCGACAGCAGCGGCGGTACCACCAGGAACATGTCCCACTCCCCGCCGGTCAGCACCGTGTCCGGACGCCACACCGACTGCTGGCTCACCCCCTCGTTCAGCTCCAGCTCGCGCTTGCCGTCGTCGGTCTGCACGACGCGCACGTACTGGTACGTCGACTCCGTCTCGAAGAGGAGCCCGCTGCCCCCCTTGATCGCGCCCGGCGGCACGAAGATCAGCCCGATCGCCACCACCGCGATGCCGAGCGACCGCCATCCCCGCAGCGCCGCACCCGCAAAGCCCAGCAGCGCCGCCGCCCCCAGCATGGTTCGCTGGGTCCCGATCGAAGGAATGGTGATCAGCGCCGGCACGAAGGTGCCCACGATGCTGCCGCCGGTCGACAGCGCATACAGGCGGCCCGACACCGCCCCCGCCTGCTCCACCTCGCGCAGGGCGAGCCGGATGGCGAACGGCGAAACCATGCCCAGCAATGTCACCGGCACCGAGAACAGCGCCACGGTGGCGAAGAACGACCCCACCACCGCGCCGGCCGACACCGCGTCGAAGCCGCGGACGGCGAGGTCGAGCACCGGCTTGGCGACGAACGGCAGCACCGCGATGACCGCGGCGGCGACGAGCAGCAGCCGTCCCAGCAGTCGCGGCGACGCATGCCGGTCGGCGACGCGCCCACCCACCCAGTACCCCACCGACAGGTAGATGAGGATCAGCCCGATGACGTTGGCCCACACCACCGTCGAATTGCCGAAGTACGGCGCCAGCAGTCGCGACGCGGCGATCTCGATGGCCAGCGACCCCGCCCCGGCGACGAACACCACGGCGCCGAGCCGCCGCGAAGAGATCAGCGCAACGGGCGCCGCCGGCGCCTCGGGAGTGACGCGAACCGGCGAGGCCATGCGCGCAAGGGTAGCGAGTGCCGGGCGGCTACTCCCCCTTGGGCAGCACGAAGGGCCGGCGCACCACCTCGTCGAGCACGAAGATGGTCTGCGTCGCGCGGACCGCGGGCGACGACTGCAGCCGCTCCAGGATCACGTCGCGCAGCGTCTCGACGTCGGGCACGCGCACCAGCACCAGGGCGTCGTACTCCCCGGTGGTGAACGCGCAGTACTCGATCTCGGGCATGTGCAGGAGCTGGTCGCGCAACGCCCGCCACGCGGGCTGCCGCCCGGCGATGAGCACCAGCGCCGAGATGCCCAGGCCCAGCCGCTCCGAATCCACCGACGCCGCGAAGCCGCGGATCACGCCCTCGCTGCGCAGCCGCTCCAGCCGGGTGTAGGCGTTGGCCCGCGAGATGCCGACGCGCTCGGCCAGCGCCGCGACGGGCAGCCGGCCGTCGTCGCGGAGCAGCTCGAGGATGCGCCGGTCGGTGCGGTCGATGGCCACCGGCGGGTGGGCCGCGCCCTCGCCGTCGCCACCCCCGCCGCGGCGCCGGCGCCCCGCCGGAGCTCCGGCCGCAGCCTCGCCGTCCTCCCCCGCCTCGACCTCCAGCTCGTCCTCGTCGGCCTGGTCTCGGCGACTCATGGCGTCAGGCAGCCTCCGTGGGGCGACCGTCCCCGATGCCGGCCGCGGCAGTCCGTCCAGCCGGGCGGTGGCGCCCGACGGGCCCGCCGACATTCCGTCGGCCAGCGCGGATATTCAAACACAAAAAGTCCACAAATTGCCACCCATGCTCGACAGACGTGCGCGCAGAGCGGAGAATTCGTCTCGTATCATCTCGCCGATACCGCCTGAGTCACACCCTGTTGGAGGGACGCACTCCATGGCCACCGCCGTCACGCACGCGCCGACCGCCCCGCCCAGCAGCCCGGAGTGGGAGCGCTTCTTCGCGCGGGTCCAGCGAACCGTCTTCGAGCACCCCGTGGTCACCAGCAACGCCTACTGCGACTGGTTCGAGCAGGGCGGGGCGTCGCGCCAGCAGGTGCGCGACCTGTGCCAGCAGTTCTCCGTCTTCAGCAACCTGTTCATCGTCGCGCAGCTGCTCAAGACCATCAACGCGCCGACCCTGGAGCAGGCGCGCGAGTCGAAAGAGATCCTGGCCAACGAATTGGGCGTGGTCTTCCACGGTGGGCGCACCTCGCCGGTGCAGGACAAGCCCGTCGACGACGACGCCGTCGACCGCATGGGCGACCCCGAATTGGTGAGCACGGAAGGCACCGTCGACGGCGGCACCTTCAAGTTCAGCGCCGCGCACTTCGAGTGGCTGCTCCACTTCGCCAAGCCGCTCGACCTCGGTTTCGACGAGCTGGGCAAGCGCAAGCACGGCACGCCGAGCACCATCTTCTTCTGCGACGAGCTGGCCCGCCTCTACGGCAGCGAGGATCCCGACGTCGCCGAGGGCGCGTCCTTCGCCGTCGAGCACTGGGCCGCGGCGGGGTTCTGGAAGCAGCTCATCAAGGGGCTCGACGCGTATCGTGATCGTGAGTGTCCCGAGCTGCGGCTCGCCTTCTTCACCTGGCACGACCGCGTCGAGGACCAGCACGCCGCCCACACCATGGCTGAACTGATCGACGCCTACCGCCGCCCCGGCTTCGACGAGGAGAAGTTCCTCCACGGCGCCCACGAGATGCTCGACGGCGTCAAGGTCTTCTGGGAAGGTCTCGACGCGACGCGGCGCCGCATGGCGCAGCACCAGGCGGACGGAGCCGCGCGTGGCTGACGTCCTCCAGTCGCCGGCGCGCACCGACGTGCCCGTGCTGCTCGGCACCGACCACATCGAGCTGTACGTCGGCAACGCGCGGCAGGCCGCGCAGTTCTACCGCAGCGCCTTCGGCTTCGACGTGGTCGCCTACAGCGGCCCCGAGACCGGCGTGCGCGACCGTGCCTCCTACGTGCTGGAGCAGGGCAAGGTGCGCCTGGTGGTCACCGCGGCGCTGTCGCCCGACGGCGAGGTCGCCGACCACGTGCGCCTGCACGGCGACGGTGTGAAGTCGATCGCCCTGCGCGTCCACGACGCCGCCGGCGCATACCAGGCGGCACTGCGCCGCGGCGCAACCGGCGTGGAGGAGCCGCACCTGGTCAGCGACGAGCGCGGGGCGGTGCGCGTCGCCGCCATCCGCACCTTCGGCGACACCGTGCACCGCTTCGTCGAGCGCGACGAGTACGACGGCGCGCACCTGCCCGGCTACCGCGCCCAGCACGTTTCCGGCGGCGGCGTCGGGCTGCGCCACGTCGACCACAGCGTCGGCAACGTCGAGGTGGGGCGCATGGACACCTGGGTGGAGTGGTACCACTCGGTGTTCGACTTCGACATCTTCCAGGAGTTCGACGAGAAGGACATCGCCACGCAGTACAGCGCGCTGCGCTCCAAGGTGGTCCGCGACCCGCAGACCATGATCACCTTTCCCATCAACGAACCTGCGCAGGGTTTGAAGGCGTCGCAGATCCAGGAGTACCTCGACTACTACCGCGGCCCCGGCGTGCAGCACATCGCCATGCACACCGACGACATCGTCAGCACGGTGGCGGCGATGCGCGGGCGCGGCGTCGAGTTCCTGGAGGCTCCCGGCGCGTACTACGACGGCGTCGGCGCTCGGGTGCGCGAGCACGGCGTCACCGAGGACGTCGAGCAGCTGCAGCGCAACCACATCCTGGTCGACTTCGAGAACCAGGGCTACCTGCTGCAGATCTTCACCAGGCCGGTCGCCGACCGGCCCACCCTGTTCTACGAGGTGATCCAGCGGCGCAACGGCGCGCGCGGCTTCGGCAAGGGCAACTTCAAGGCGCTCTTCGAAGCCATCGAGCGCGAGCAGGCCGCCCGGGGCAACCTGTAGATGCGTCCCTACCGGCGCGTCGGTGACCTGCCGCGCAAGCGGCACATGCGCATGGAGCGCGAGGGCCGGCCGATCTTCGAGGAGCTCTTCGGGCGCGAGGGGTTCAGCGGTCCGTCGTCGCTGCTCTACCACCGCCACATGCCCGAGGCGGCGCACGACGTGGCGCCGGGCCCCACCGACATGGAGCCGCTGCAGGAGCAGCCCGTGCACGACCACGCACATCTCGAAGCCTGGCGCCTCGGCGCCGACGGCGACGTGATCAGCGGCCGCCAGTTCCTGCTGGTCAACGACGACGTGCGCATCGGCCTCGCCGTCCCCGCGCATCAGCAGGAGACGCTGTACGTCAACGGCAGCGCCGACGAGGTGCTCTACGTGCACAAGGGCAGCGGCGTGCTGCTCTCGCAGTTCGGCCGCCTGCCGGTGAACACCGGCGACTACGTGGTGGTGCCGCGCGGGACCATCTACCGCCTGCAGCTCGACGACGTGAGCCGCGCCCGCATCCTGGTCATCGAGTGCAGCGGCATGGTCGACTCGCCCGACCGCTACCGGGCGCGCAACGGCCAGCTCACCGAGATCGCGCCCTACAGCGAGCGCGACTTCCGCGGTCCGGAGGAGCTGGAGCAGGGCGAGGGACCGGCCGAGGTGTGGTTGAAGCGCGGCGGGCGGATCACGCGCTACTGCCTCGACCACCATCCCTTCGACGTGGTGGGCTGGGATGGCACCGTGTATCCCGTCGCCTTCTCCATCAACGACTTCGAGCCGCGCGCGGGTCGCTTCCACGTGCCGCCGCCGATCCACCAGACGTTCCAGGCGCGCAACGTGGTGATCTGCTCGTTCGTGCCGCGCAAGGTGGACTGGGATCCGGAGGCGGTGATCCTGCCGTACCACCACAGCAATCTCGACTCGGACGAGGTGCTGTACTACGCGGGCGGGACCTATGCGGCGCGGCGGGGGATCAGCGAGGGGTCGATCACGCATCATGTCGGCGGGGTGCCGCACGGGCCGCAGCCGGGGGCGCTGGAGGCGTCGTTCGAGCGGCCGCGCGAGACCGACGAGGTTGCGGTCATGGTGGACACATTCCGGCCGCTGCATCGGACGTCGGCGGCGCGGAGTGTTCTGGATACGACGTATCCGTATTCGTGGCATGTTGAGGGGAGCTCGTGAGCGAGCGGGAAGTTGCGCGCTGCGCGCGCGAAGTTGCGCGCTGCGCGCGCGAGAAGCGG
Organism: Candidatus Angelobacter sp.; assembly: GCA_035569495.1. Lineage (GTDB taxonomy): Bacteria > Chloroflexota > Dormibacteria > Aeolococcales > Aeolococcaceae > DASRDZ01. The sequence goes on from DATMMX010000012.1 coordinate 104,062, forward strand.
CACGTCGAGGCGGGCGCATGAGCGAGCGGCGGGTGTCGCGGTGGGCGGCGGCGCAGATCGAGGCCGGTTCGTGGGTGCGCCGCATGTTCGCCGAGGGCAGGCGCCTGCGCGCCCTGCACGGCGACGACGCGGTCGCCGACCTCGCCCTCGGCCAGCCGCTCGGCGAGCCGTCTGCGCAGGTGCGCGAGGCGCTGCAGCGCGCGGCAGCCGAGCGCGGCGCGGCCCGCTTTGCGTACATGCCCAGCCTCGGCTACCCCGAGGTTCGCGAGCGCGCCGCGCACGACGTCGGCTTCCCCGGCGTCACCGCCGACCACGTCGCCATGACCGGCGGCGCCGGCGCCGCGATGTCGCTGGCGCTGCGCACCTTCGTCGACCCCGGCGACGAGGTCGTCGGCATCACCCCGTACTTCGGCGAGTACCGCGCCTACTGCGCCGCGGTCGGCGCGCGCTTCGTCGCTGTGCCCTCGCGCGCCGACATGTCCCTCGACATGCAGGCGATCGACGGCGCGCTCACCGCACAGACCGCGGCGCTGATCCTCAACACCCCCAACAACCCGAGCGGCCACGTCGTCACCGACGCGGAGATGCAACAGCTCGCCGCACTGCTCGACGCCCACCGCAGCCGCCACGGCAGGCGCGTGGTCCTGATCGTCGACGCCGTGTACCGCCGCCTCGTCTACCCGCCGCACCGCCACCTCAACGCCATGCGCTACTACGACGCCACCGTCCTGGCGCGCTCCTTCTCCAAGGACCTCGGCCTGGCCGGCGAACGCATCGGCTATCTCGCCGTCCACCCCGAGCTGGGCGACACCCAGGTGCAGCGCGGACTTGAGCTGTGCCAGCGCGCACTAGGCTTCGTCAACGCGCCGGCCACCATGCAGCGGATGCTGTTCCACCTCGACTCCTGGGAGGTCGACCTGCGGCCGTTCCAGGAGCGCCGCGACCACGCGGTGCGCTGTGCGCACGACGCCGGGCTCGACGTCGACGCGCCGCAGGGCGGTCTCTACCTCTGGGTTCGCAGCCCGTGGGACGACGGGCTGGCATTTGCTCAGGCGCTCGCGGAGAAGCTGGTCATCGTCGCCCCGGGGATCGCCTTCGGGATGCAGGACCGCTTCCGGCTCTGCTTCACAGCGCGACGGGACGCGCTGGAGACGGCCGTGGCGCGAATCGCCGAGGTCAGCGCGGTCGAGTTGACCGCGTGAGGTGAACGCGGCGGGTGCGCGCAGCCCTGCGCACCCGTCGCATGGACCCTGCCCCGCTTCGACAACGCACAGCGAGGAGCGCCGCAACATTGCGATTCGTCACCTACCGCCACCCGGACACCGAACACGACCGCTGCGGCGTGCTCCACGGCGACGACGTGCACGGCCTGCCCCAGGGCACAGCGCTGCTCGACCTGCTCGGCGACGGCGGCGACCGGCTGCACACCATGGGCGACATCGCAGTGCGCGAGCCGTCCGAGGTCGTGGCGCTGCATGACGTGAGGCTGCGCGCGCCACTGCCCAAGCCGCCGACGATCCGCGACTTCTACGCCTTCGAGCAGCACGTCCGCACCGCGCGGCAGCGGCGCGGGCTGGAGATGATCCCGGAGTGGTACGAGTTCCCCGTCTTCTACTTCAGCAATCCCTACGCGACCTGCGGGCCCGACGACGAGGTGCGCATCCCGCCCGGCAGCAACGAGATGGACTACGAGCTGGAGGTCGCCGCGGTGGTCGGCAGGGCGGGCGCCGATCTCGACGCCGCCACCGCCGAGAAGCACATCGCCGGCTACATGGTCATGAACGACTGGAGCGCGCGCGACATCCAGCGCCGCGAGATGAAGCTGTCCATGGGACCGGTCAAGGGCAAGGACTTCGCCACCTCGCTGGGACCGGTTCTGGTCACTGCTGACGAGATCGAGCCGTACCGCAAGGGCAAGGCGTTCGACCTGCAGATGACCGCACGCGTGAATGGCAAGGAATGGTCGCGCGCCTCGCTGGCGGACATCCACTGGAGCTTCGGCGACATGATCGCCTGGGCCTCGCAGGCGACGCGCGTCGAGCCCGGTGACGTGATCGGCTCCGGAACGTGCGGGACGGGGTGCATCCTGGAGCTGTCGCTGGTGCACGGAAGCGACAGGTACCCGTGGCTGCAACCGGGCGACGTGGTCGAGCTCGAGGTCGAGCAGCTCGGCGTGCTGCGCAACAAGGTGGTGGGACGGTGAGCGACACCGGAGAGGGGTTCCTGTCGCGCCTCGACGCCGTCGAGCAGCGGCTCGCCGCCCATGCCGCCCACGACGCCGCGACCGTTGTGGGGCAGCGCACCGACGCCGACCCGGGCACCGGCGAGCGGTGGGAATGGGGTCAGGTGTGGGCGCACCTCGCGGAGTTCCTCCCCTACTGGATCGAGCAGACCCGCATCGTCATCGACGGCCACACCGGCGAGCCGGTCGCCTTCGGCCGGGTCAAGTCCGACCCGGTGCGCGTCGCCGCCATCGCGCGCGACCGTCAGGCGCCGATCGATTCGCTGTGGCAGCGCACGCACCGCGACATTGCAAGCCTGCGCACGTTTCTCAGCGACCTGCCCGAGGCGGCGTGGCCGGCGCGCGGCGCGCACCAGACGCTCGGCGTGATGACCCTGCCCCACATCGTCGACGAGTTCATGGTCGGGCATCTCGAACAGCACGCGGCGCAGCTCGACGGCCTGGCATCGCGTGAGCGCGCATGATGGTGGCGGCGCTGGCGGGAAGGGAGGGATTCGAACCCTCGGAGGAGCGTTTGATACCCCTCACCCGCTTAGCAGGCGGGCGCTTTCGGCCACTCAGCCACCTCCCCGCGGAGGCTGTCGAGTATACCCAGGCCGCCGCGCGGTGAATGGTCAGGCGCGGCAGCCGCAGCCGGGGCGGGGGGCGGAGGCGAGCAGGGGGCCGGAGGCGGCCAGGGAGGCGGTGCGGATGGCGTGCCACTCCCGCGTGGCGGCGTCATGGGAGGGCGCGGCGCTGCGGGTGGCGGCGTCCTGGCCGTGGCCACCCCCCTCGCGCTCGCCGTCCCCTGAGCCCCTGGTGACCAGCAGCGGCCCGGTCCAGGCCCGGGCGGGGAAGCTGGGCTTGCCCGCGTAGACGATGGCGTAGAAGAAGTGCCGCCCGTCCGGGCGGGGGCTGGGCGTGGTGGGCACGGGGACGTCGACGGTGGCGTGCCCGCGCGCGCCGGAGAGCGGGGCAGAGGCGACCACCGCGCCGGGCGGGGGACCGTCGAAGCGGCGGCCGCCGGCGAGGCGCTTCAGGGTGGCCGTGCCGTTCATCAGGTAGCGGCGGTGCTGCTCCAGGTAGGACAGCGTGAGCTGGCTCTGGAAGGTGCTCCAGTTGGGGTTGTCGCCGTAGTAGTAGGAGCGGCCGTCGAGACCGTTGTCACCGACGATCTGCACGCCGATCAGCGGCTCGGTGGGGCTGCCCGCGTCGACGCGCAGGCGCAGCTTCTCGCCCGGCTCGGCGGCGATGATCGAGCCCTGCCACTCGCCCTCCGGCCCGCGCAGGGTGGCCCACAGGTCGGGGATCTCGGTGGCCGTGGTGCGGCGGGCGGCGAGCGCCTGCTTGATCGAGTCGGGCAGCGCGTTGGTGGCGAGCACCAGGGAGCGCTGTCCGGGCAGGTAGGTGTTGCCGTCGTCGTAGCTCGCGCCCGGCGTCGCGTTGGCGAGGATGCCGTCGGCCGACCACTGGTGCCAGTCCCAGTCCATCACCGGGCTGACGTGCCAGCCCTTGGACAGGGCGAACCAGTAGCAGCCGGCGTCGCTGTCGAGGCGGCCGCTGCGGCCGTAGGACCCGTGGATCTCGATCAGCGCCATGCGCTCGGCCGCCTGCGGGTTGAACCCGTAGTCGTCCCAGTTGAGCGCGCCCTTGTCGCCGGGGTGGTTGAACATGCCGATGCCGTCGCCACCGCCGAAGCCGAGGCCGGTGCCGGTGGGGTCGGGCTCCGGCGTTGCGGCCAGCCACGTCCAGAACGGGTTCATGTGCAGGGATGCGTCGCCGGTGACGGCGCGGCTGGTCCAGTTCTGGCTGAGCAGGACGTTGAGGTGGTTCTCCTGGTCGTTGGTCCACTCGAAGCCGCGCAGCAGCGAGAACTCCTCGCCGCGGTACTGGTCGGCCAGGGCGGCCTGGCGGTGCCACAGATCGGGCACCGGCACCGCGGCGAGGTTGCCCGCCTGGGCGTCGTTGGCGATGCGCTGGTAGGGCGTGGGGAAGAAGTCGGAGTGGTCGGTGAGCGAGCAGTAGTCGAGGCCGAGGTCGGCGCGGTACGTGTGCAGGAACTGGGCCACACTCTCGCTGGCGGTGTCGCCGTCGGAGTCGGTGGTGTGGTCGTGCAGGCTGCCGGCGAGCAACCGGTACGGCCCGATGCGCGGCGGTCCGCCGGGACGCAGCGACGGCCGCGTGGTGATCAGCGCGGGCGCGAGCGCCTGAAAGGTGCGCGCGGGCAGGGCGAGACCGGCGCCGAGCGCCAGCCCACCGCGGAGCAGGGCGCGACGCGAGATCGTCGGCTGCACGTTCAAAATTCCCGAACCTCTTCCCTGGCAGGCCTGCAAACCGCCGCCCGTGCAGTATGTCGAACGCGGCTCCACCGGCGTCAAGCGCGCCGCGAGACGATCGCGAGAGCTTAAGCCCGCCTTAACGACGCGGAGCGACGGGCTCGCGCTTGGACCGCTGCACGCTCACGCGCACCAGCACCACGACGATCAGCGGGATCAGCCACCACGCGGCGACGCCACGCGCGTTGAGCGCCGCGGTGACGATGAGGCCGGCGGCGACCGTCGCCGCAATGGTCCAGTCGTCGCCGATGATGAACGAGTACCAGAAGCGGCCGAAGGCGACGATCCACGACAGCGGGCGGCGCATCATGTCCTCGCGGGAGTGACGACCAGCGCGTCGCGGCGGCGCTCGATCGCGATGTTGGCCAGCGCGGTCAGCGCGTAGAGGGCGAGCAGGCCGAGGATGGCGGCGTCCTGGCCGGGCCAGGTGACGCCCAGCCCCTCCAGCGCCCAGAACGAGCCGAAGGTGGTGAGCAGGACGCCGACCACGAGCTGCAGCAGGCTGCGCGGAATTCTGGTCACCAGCGGCCGCAACACCGCTCCGGCCGCGCCCACCACGAGCAGAGCGGCGGCGCCGGCGACCACCGAGGCGCCGAGCTGGTTGGCGTTGGCGCCGAATGAAACGACGATGAAGGCCACCTCCAATCCTTCCAGGACGACTCCTTTGAAGGACAGCACGAACGCCGTCCAGTCCACGCCGTCGCCGGTCCAGCGCTCGGCCGTGTCGTCGCCGGCCATCTGCATTCCCGCCAGCCCGCGCGCGGCAACGCGCACCACGCCTTTGCGGAACCACTGCAGCCCGAAGACCAGCAGCAGCGAGCCGACCACCAGACGCAGCGGGCTGATGGGGATGGCGCTCAGCGCGACGCCGAGCGCCGCGACGATCACCGCCAGCACTCCGAATCCCGCCACAGCACCGAGCGCCGTCGACCGCCAGCCGCGCGTCTCCCCGACGCCCAGGACGATGACGACCATCTCGATGGCCTCGACCATGGCGGCCAGGAAGGTGGTGATCAGGACCGGAACGACACCCGTCATCGCAGGCTATCCAACTCCCACCGCGGGGGCCACGTCAACTCGCCAGGTCCAGCTCGACGTCGTCGTCCGGCTGTGCCCCGCGCATCGAGCGCAGCAGCCCGTCCTGGATGTCGAAGACCACCTCGATCGCCGCCGTCGCCGACAGCCTGCTTCCCATCCGCCAAGGGTAGGGGAACGGCAGGTCGGCCATCAGCGCGGCGAGCCGCGACAGCAGCAGATCCGGCACCAGCTTGACGCCCCGCACGTTCAGCTCCTCCAGCGTCGCCAGCACCGAGTCGCTGCGCCGGAGCAGCGAAACGGCGCCGCGCTCCGCCGCCCGCGCGGCCGCGAACCGTTCGCCCGCGGACCGGATGTCCCTGCACGCGGCGCCCATCGGGCCCAGGAATTCATAGCCAGAGATTGCTTTCATCCCTGCAACCCCTCGGTCTGCCGGGGGCGCCGCCGCGGATACGGCCCCCGGCCCATCAGCCAGCGCAGGATCTGGCGCGAACGCGGTCCCGGGTCGGGAGGCGTGTTGGTGGACGCGCTGCCCAGCGAGGCCTTGCCGGACTCCTCGGCCTCGACGGCGAGGTGGACGATCTCTGCGTGCTCCATGATCGGCTTCTCCGCATCATCGATTGAGTGAGAGGGTGATGCATAGTCTGGACGCACTTGCGGTCCGGGGCCATCAGTCAGATGACTGCAGGTCCGGCGTATCGTCCAGGCACGGCCGGAGCGATCGCAGGAGCAGCGCCGTGACCAGCGCAGACCTCTCGCGAGGGGGCGTCGGTGAAGCATCGCGCCGCCTCGCCGCGGCCGGGACCGGCCCGTCGGCCATGCCCAGCAGCGCGTCGTCGCGAATGGTGTCGATGTCGATATCTCTCATGGCGAAGCCCACTCTGAGGGTCGCGGAGGGCCGCCGACTTCTGTCAAATGACTCGCGGTGCGTTGATGCTTGGCGGCATCACAGCGGCAGCAAAGGGAATGCGAGATGAGCCAGAAGGTCGTCGTCAGCGTCGTCTTCGTGCTGGCGATGTTCATGGCGATCATGGACATCACCATCGTCAATGTCGCGCTGCCCACCCTGGGGCGCGACTTCGGCGTCGCCGCCGCCGACGTGGGCGTGGTCAGCGTCGGCTTCCTGGTCAGCCTGGCGGTGTTCATCCCGGCGTCGGGCTGGCTCGGCGACCGGCTCGGGACCAAGCGCGTGCTGCTCACCGCCATCGCCATCTTCACGGTGGCGTCGGGGCTGTGCGGGCTGGCCCAGAACCTCACCGAGCTGGTCTTCTTCCGCATCCTCCAGGGCGTCGGCGGCGGCATGCTCACCCCGGTGGGCATGGCCATGCTCTACCGTGCGTATCCGCCACAGGAGCGGGTGCGCGCCTCGCGCATCCTCACCGTGCCCACCGCCTTCGCGCCGGCGCTGGGTCCGGTGCTCGGCGGATTGCTGATCACAGATCTGTCGTGGCGCTGGGTCTTCTGGGTCAACCTGCCCATCGGCATCGCCGCCTTCATCTTCGGGCTGCACTCGCTGCAGGAGCACCGCGAGCCCGACCCGGGGCGCTTCGACCTGCGCGGCTTCGCCCTGGCGGGCATCGGCTTCGCGTCGCTGATGTACGCGGTGACCGAGGGGCCAACCACGGGCTGGTCGTCGGCGCTGGTCCTGTCCACCGGGTTCATCGGCCTGGCCCTGGTCACGGCGATGGTGTTCGTCGAGCTGCGCACGCCGCAGCCGATGGTGGCGCTGCGCCTGGTCCGCGATCACCTGTTCGGCAGCACCCTGGTGGTGATCTTCCTCAGCACCATGGCCTTTCTCGGCGTGCTCTACGCGGTCTCGCTGTTCTTCCAGGACGGGCTCGGCGCCTCGCCGCTGACCTCGGGACTGAGCACCTTTCCCGAGGCGATCGGCATCATGATCGGCGCCCAGAGCGCGGGAAGGCTGTACCCGCACATCGGGCCGCGCCGCCTCATCGCCGGCGGGGCGGGCGGCGTCGCCGTCATCGTCGGGTTGATGTCGCTGGTCGGCGCCGGCAGCAGCTCGCTGTGGGTGATGCGGGTGCTGATGTTCTTCCTCGGCCTTGCGGTGGCGCACGTTTTCGTGCCGTCGCAGGCCGCCGCCTTCGCCACCATCTCCCCCGCCGCCACCGGCCGCGCCTCGACGCTGTTCAACGCGGTGCGCCAGCTCGGCAGCGCGGTGGGCATCTCGGTGGTGACCAGCGTGCTCTCCATCGTCGGCCCGACGCGCCTCACCGGGGGGAGCGTGGTGCCCAACCTCGGCGCGTATCACGCCGCCTTCCTGGCCGCGGCCGGGATCGCGGTTCTCGCCGTGGGCGCCGCGCTGCGCATCCGCGATCGCGACGCTGCCCCGACCATGGTGCCCGCAGACAGGGCGGCGCGGGGAAAGCTCGTCGCCGCCTAGCCCGGGGCGGGCGATTTGCGGCCCGGCGTCCCCCGGCGTGATGATGGGGTGGTGCACCTCCTGATGGCGGCGGGCTTCACCACCCCTCAGCAGGACTACCTGTTCCAGGCCAGGCAGATGCAGGCGATGTCGTTCGCCGTGCACATCCCCCTGGTCTGCTTCGCCATCGCCCTGCCATCGCTGGTGGTGTTCACGGAGTGGATGCACCGGCGCACCGGCAACCCCGTGTACCGCACCCTGGCCAAGCGCTGGTCGAAGGTGATGATCACGCTGTTCGCCGTCGGTGTGGTGACCGGCACGGTGCTGAGCTTCGAGCTGGGTTTGCTGTGGCCCAATTTCATGGCCACCTTCTCTGGCGTCTTCGGTCTTGCCTTCCTCTGCGAGGGCTTCTCCTTCTTCGTCGAGGCCATCTTCATCGCCATCTACGTGTACGGCTGGGACCGCATGTCGCCGCGGATGCACCTGCTCTCCGGCATCCCGGTGGTCATCGCCGGGTTCGCCGGCGCGCTGTTCGTCATCTCCGTGAACGGCTGGATGAACCATCCGGGCGGTTTCACATTGCGCAACGGCGTGGTGAGCGACGTGCAGCCCTTCACCGCGCTGTTCGGCAACTCGTTCTTCTGGCACGAGCTGATCCACATGTACCTGGCCGGGTTCATCGTCACCGGCTTCGTCCTCGCCTCGGTGTATGCGTGGGGGTGGATGCGCGGTCGTCGCGGCGCGTACTCGCGCGCCGCGCTGGTCATCCCCCTGTGCGTCGCCTCGCTGGCCTCGCCGGTGCAGGTGGTGGTCGGCGACTGGGCGGCGCGCACCGTCGCCCAGCAGCAGCCCGTCAAGCTCGCGGAGATCGAGGGACTGCCCGCGACCACGCGCGGCGCGCCGGAGCACCTGCTGGGCTGGTTCGACGGCAAGACCGTCGTCGACGGCATCCCCATTCCCGACCTGCTCTCGATTCTGGCCTTTCATGACCCGAACGCACAGGTCATCGGGCTCAACTCCGTTCCCGCTTCCGACCTGCCGCCCAACAACGCCATCAACACGGTGCGCTTCGCGTTCCAGGCGATGGTCGGCATCGGCACGCTGCTGGCGCTGATCGGCGTCGTGTTCGTCGTGGTGTGGATGCGGCGGCGGCGATTGCCGCGCAGCACCTGGTTCTACCGCGCCCTGGTGCTGGCGGGTCCGCTGTCGGTGGTGGCGGTGATCTGCGGCTGGGTCACCACCGAGGTCGGTCGCCAGCCGTGGGTGGTGTACGGCTACATGCGCACGGCAGAGGCGGTCACCGGTGCCGGCGGCGTCCCGGTCGGCTTCGGCCTGCTCGCCCTGGTGTACCTGCTGATGATCGCCGGTGTCGTGTGGGTGCTGCGCCGGCTGGCGCGCGCGCCGCTCGACGTCGGCGCGGGTGCCGCCGCGGGTGTCGCCAGTGCAGCTTTCTGACGTCCCCGCGATCGTCATCCTGCTCGGCCTGGCGGCCTACATGGCGCTTGCGGGCGCCGACTTCGGCACCGGCGTCTGGGAGCTGACCGCTCCGCGAACCGCGCGGGGAATGGTCATGCGCGACGACATCCACGACGCCATGGGCCCGGTGTGGGAGGCGAACCACGTCTGGCTGATCCTGCTGCTGGTGGTCTGCTGGACCGCGTATCCGACGGCCTTCGCCTCGATCTTCTCGACGCTGTCCATCCCGTTCTTCTTCGCGGTGGTGGGCATCATCCTCAGGGGCTCGTCGTACGCGCTGCGCGCCGCGGCGATCACCCGCCGCGAGCAGGGCGTGATCGACAGCGTGTTCTCCCTCTCCTCCATCCTGACGCCGTTCTTCCTCGGCGCGGCGATCGGCGGCATCGCCTCCGGACGCGTGCCCGTGGGCAACGCCGCGGGCGACCTGCTGACCAGCTGGGTCAACCCCACCTCGCTCGTGGTCGGCGCGATCGCCGTCGCCGCCGCGGCGCATCTCGCCGCCGTCTACCTCGCCGCCGACGCGGCGCACGCGGGGCGCGTCGGGCTGATGAAGGCGTTCCGCGATCGCGCGCTGGTCTCCGGCGTCGCCGCCGGGGCGCTGGCCATCGGCGGTCTCTTCGTGGTGCACGGCGATGCGCCGCAGTTGTTCAGCGGGCTGACGGGCGGCGCCGGACTGGTCGCGGTGGTGATCTCCGCCGTGTCCGGTCTGGTCACGTTGGTGCTGGTCCTCGACGGGTGCTATCAGCCCGCGCGGGTTGCGGGGGCGCTGGCCGTCGCGGCGGTCATCGCCGGCTGGGCCGCCGCGCAGCAGCCGTACATCCTCCCCGGCCTGACCATCCACGCGGCGGCGTCCAGCCGCAACGTGCTGATCGCGGTGCTGCTCAGCGCCGGCATCGGGGCGCTGGTGCTGGTGCCCTCGCTGGCGCTGCTCTTCAGCCTGAAGCTGCGCGGCGCCTTCGAACGCGTGATTCCTCATGAGCGGATCGTGCCCGCGCGCGCGAGTCACGCTCAGCGGCGCCGGTCCGCGACGCTGCTGCTGCTGCTCCTCGCCGGCGGCGCGGTGCTCACCGTCTTCGCCGGCGCGGACTGGGCGCTGGGACTAGGCATCGGCCTGCTCCTGCTCTTCGTCGCCGGCGGCTTCGTCCTGCTCGCCCGCGACGTGGCCGGCAGCCCCTCGGACTGAGCCCCGTCGGCGACCACTGACCGCAGGTCGGACAGCTAGACGTTTTGTCGCGGATTCATCGGCATTCTGTCGCCATAGATTGCCCGGGATATTGCCGCGGGTGACAAGAACGCGTACATCGCGCCATAATCGGACACAGGCTGCGAATCAACGCCGAGGAGACGCATGGCGGTGAGCCATCATGAGGGGGTGGCAGGGGAGGCGCCGACCTCCGTCCGCGTCGCCATCGTCGAGGATCACCACCTGATGGCGCGCGGCCTGCAGGGCCTGCTCGAGGACGATCCCGAGATGGTCGTCGTCGGTGTCGCCGCGTCGGTCGAGGGCGCCAGCGCGCTGGTGCGGGAGACGCAGCCTGACGTGGTGCTCATGGACTACGAGCTCCCCGACGGCAGCGGCGCGGACGCCGCCCGGCGGTTGACGGCGATCTGTGACGCGGCCATCGTCTTCCTCACCGCTGACGACGCCGCCGACGCCCTCCTCGCCACCGTCGACGCCGGCGCCGTGGGCTACGTCATGAAGTCGGACCCTCCCGAGCACCTGGTCGCGGCGGTGCGCCGCGCCGCCGACGGCGACATCGTCGTCCCGCCGGAGAACATGCGACGCCTGCTCGCGCTGGTGCACGAGCGGGCGCGGGCGCGCGCGTCGCTGGAGAGTCATCGCGCCGCGATGACCGACCGGGAGCGGCAGACCCTGGCGCTGATGGCCGCGGGCCGCAACAACCGGTCGATCGCCGTCGACCTCGGCGTGGCCTTCACCACCGCGCGCACCCACGTGCGCAACGTGGTGCAGAAGCTGGGGGCGCACTCCAAGCTGGAGGCGGTGGCCATCGCCCACGCCCTGGGCCTGATCGACGACATCAGTCACCCCGATGTACGAGGCGCGAACCGTCCATTGGGATGATGACATCCCTGGTCACAACCTTCCATGCTTGCGTCGAATAAATATCCGTTGACCTCCGTCCTCGATTGGAAGGACGGTTATTGGCGGCTCGCGCAGGACGCAGATGCACGCACCAGGGGGCGACGAGCCGGTCATCGTCAGCGGTCGTGTGGCGTCGCGCAATGCCGTGCGACCCGACGGCTTCGATACGCGATGGGAAGGCCTGGGCAGGCTGCTCCTCGACTCCTCCGGTGAGGGCATATACGGCATCGACCGCGCAGGCATCTGCCGTTTCGTCAACAAGAGCGCGGAGCAGCTGCTCGGAGCAGAGCCCGGAGAGCTGATCGGGACGCAGATGCACGCGCGCATGCATCACACCCGGTCGGACGGAAGCCTGCGCGCCAACGACGGCTGCGCCATCCACCGCGCCTTGCGCCGCGCCGGCACCGTGCGCGTCGACGAGGACGTGTTCTGGCGCAGCGACGGCACCGCTCTCCCAGTCGCCTACTCGGCGAGCCCGATGCTGGAGGGCGACGAGGTGATCGGAGCGGTGGTCACCTTCACCGACATCAGCGAGCGGCTGCACATCACCGAACAGCTTCGCGAGAACCAGGAGCGGCTGCGCATCAGCCTGGACGCCTCGCAGACCATGACCTGGGACCTCGACCTGATGTCGGCGCGACTCCGGCTCTCCGACAACGGCACGGAATTGCTCGGGCTCGGGTCGGGCCGCCTGCCGAGGACGCTGCACGCATTCATGGACATGGTTCACCCGGGTGACCGCCCGGCCATGCTCAGGGCGCTGCAGGAGCCGACCATCGACGTCGAATACCGGGTGATCACGCCGACCGGCGACACGCGCTGGCTGCACAGCCGGGCGCGGACCATCCGCGACCCCGCGGGGAATTCGGTCAGCGTGCTGGGCGTCGCCGTCGACATCACCAGCCGGATGGCGGCGCAGCGACAGCGCGACGACGTCGAGGACGCGCTGCGCAGCACCATCGTGCTCGCCACCGACGCCTTCATCGGCATGGACGAGGCGGGCCTGATCACGGCGTGGAATCCCGCCGCCGAGAGGATGTTCGGCTGGACGAGCGCCGAGGTCGAGGGACGGTCGCTGGTCGACACCATCATCCCCAAGCAACATCGCAGCGCGCATCGCCGCGGGGTGGCGCGCTTTCTCGCCGACCCGGACGGGCACTCGACGCTCGGTCCCCCTCGCGAGCTCTCCGGCCTGCACCGCGACGGCCACAAGTTCCCCGCGGAGCTGAGCATCTCGGCGGTCAACGTGCGCGGTCGCTTCGCCTTCATGGGCTTCGTCCGCGACATCACCGAGCGCGTCGCGGCCGCCGACCAGCTGCGCAAGCTGGCGCTCGAGGATCCGCTCACCGCGCTGCCGACGCGCGCGCTGCTCGTCGACCGTCTGGCCAGCGCGCTGGCGCGCCGCGGTCGCAGCAACCAGGAGCTGGCCGTCTTCTTCATCGACCTCGACCATTTCAAGAGCGTCAACGACTCCCTCGGACATGCCACCGGCGACCGGGTGCTGAAGACGATCGCGGAACGCCTCCGCGGGGCGGTCCGGCCCGGCGACACGGTGGCCCGCTTCGGCGGCGACGAGTTCGTCATCCTCTGCGAGGACATGGGCTCGGAGGCGGTGCTCGCCCTCGCCGACCGTCTCGGCAGCATCATCGCCCTGCCCGTTCACATGGGCGCGCAGGGCACCGTGGTGACCGCCAGCATCGGGGTTGCCCTCGCGCCCCGCGCGGCCGTCGAACCCGAGTCGCTGATCCGCGACGCCGACGCCGCCATGTACCGCGCCAAGGACCGGGGGCGGGCGCGCTGCGAGATCTTCGACGCGGGAACGCGAAACCGTGCCCAGGCACGGCAGCTCGAGGAGGTCGAGCTGCGCCGGGCCGTCGACGCCGGCGAGCTCGTCGTCCACTACCAGCCGGTGCTGGACATCGGCGGCGACACCGTCGCCGGCGCCGAGGCGCTGGTGCGCTGGCAGCACCCGACTCGCGGCCTGGTCGCACCCGACGACTTCATCCCACTGGCCGAGAAGGTGGGGCTCGTCGTCCCCATCGGCGCCTGGGTGCTGGAGACGGCGCTGAAGGAGGCGGCCACCTGGCCGGTCGCCGGCAGTGGCGCGCCGCTGCACGTCGCGGTGAACATCTCCGCCATCCAGCTCAACGACCCGCACCTTCCCGACCTGGTGGCGCGGGCCATCGAGACGGCCGGCGTGGACCCGGGCAACGTCGTCCTGGAGATCACCGAGAGCGCGGTCATGGCCGACGCGCGGGCCAGCGCGCGGATGCTTGCCCAGCTTCGCCATCTCGGCGTGCGGCTGGCCATCGACGACTTCGGCACCGGGTACTCGTCGCTTCTCTACCTGCGCCAGTTCGCCGTCGACACACTGAAGATCGACCGCTTCTTCGTCAACGGGCTGGGCCGGAGCGCCGACGACACGGCCATCGTCCGCAGCATCATCCGTCTCGCGGCCGAGCTGGAGCTGACCACCGTCGCCGAGGGCACGGAGACACGCGAACAGCGTGAGCAGCTCGCCGAGCTCGGCTGCGGGCTCGCCCAGGGGTTCCTCTGGTCCCGAGCACTGGCCGCGGCGGACTTCCGCGAATGGCTCGCCGCCGGTCCGCCGTGGCAGCCGGCGATCACGCTGGCCGGGATCCAGCAGCCGCGTCCTGCGGGCCGCGTGCAGCCGCCGTCCGCCAACGCTGCGCGAGACCACGTCGTGCTCATCGACGACGACGTCCCCGACCGGGAGATGCTGCGCATCCAGCTCGAGGCGACGGGCCGCTTCGCCGTCGTCGGTGAGGCCGGTGACGGCGAGTCCGGGATTGCCATGGCCACCGCTCTCAACCCTGAACTGGTCATCGTCGACCTCGCCCTTCCCACCACCGACGGCATCGCCGTCACCGCGGCGCTCAACCAGGCGGCTCCCAGGGCCTGCATCGTGGTCCGTTCGGGATTCATCTCCGAGGGTCTGCGCAAGTCGGCGCTCGCCGAGGGCGCGGCGGAATGCTTCGCCAAGTCGGTCCCCTACGACCGCCTGGTCACCGACCTGATGCTGCTGCGGGGGATTCCCGCATGAGCGCGCTGGTGCAGGACGACTTCGCCGGTGAGTACGAGCGCTCCAACCACGAGCTGGCGCAGTTCGCCTACGTCGCCTCGCACGACCTGGCCACCCCGCTGCGCGCCGTCGCCGGCTACGCGCAGCTCCTCGCCGATCGCCACCGCGGCTCGCTCGACCCCGAGGCCGGCCGCTGGCTGGACTTCGTCCTCGACGGTTGCGCTCGCATGCAATCGCTCATCGACGACCTGCTCAGCTACGCGCGCGTCGGTGGCTCGGACATCTCGTTCGCCGAGGTCGGTTCCGGCGCGCTGGTGGCCCGGGTGCTCGACGACTTCGAGCACCGGCTGAGCGAGTGCGGCGGGGCCGTTCACGTCGACCCCCTGCCGGCGGTGTGGGGCGACCACGTCCAGCTCCGCCAGCTCTTCCAGAACCTGGTGTCCAACGCACTCAAGTTCCACCGCCCCGACGTCGAACCGCGGGTCACCATCAGCGCGCGCCAGGTCCGCGGGCGCTGCGAGTTCACCGTGGCCGACAACGGCATCGGCGTCGACGCGCGCCATCGCGAGCGCATCTTCGGCATGTTCCAGCGCCTCCACTCCTCGGACGAGTTCCCCGGGTCGGGCATCGGCCTCTCCGTCTGCCGTGAGATCGTCGAGCGGCATGGCGGCACCATCTGGTTGGACGAGCGGCCCGGGCCTGGCGTCACCTTTGTCTTCAACCTTCCACTCGCATGGTCACAACCACAGGATCCCCAATGACAAGAACTCGACGACATCTCCTCGCCACCTCCGTCGTGGTGGTTTTCGCGGCGGCGACGACGATGACGGCGGCGGCATCGACCGCGCCGGGACTGGGAACCGCGACCAGCTTCGCGGTCCTCGCCGGCACCACGGTGACCAACACCGGCAGCACCATCGTCACCGGTGATCTCGGGGTGAGCCCGGGCACCGCCGTCACCGGATTCGGCTCGGGCGCGGGAACGCTCCACGGGACGCAGCACACCGGGACCGACGCGCTGGCGGTGTCCGCCAAGAACGACCTCACCACCGCGTACGGGGTCGCCGCGTCGTCACCCTGCAACTTCAACCAGACCGGCGCGAATCTCGGCGGCCAGACGCTGACGCCGGGCACCTACTGCCAGACCACCGCACCGACGCTCACCGGCACCCTCACCCTCAGCGGCAACGGCGTGTTCATCTTCCAGATCGGCAGCACGCTGGTCACCGCGCCCGGCGCGACCGTCCGCTTCGTCAACGGCGCGCAGCCGTGCAACGTCTTCTGGCAGGTGGGCAGCTCCGCCACACTCGACACCACCACCACCTTCGTGGGAACGATCATGGCCCTGGCCAGCATCAGTCTCAACAACGGCGCGAGCATCGACGGTCGAGCGCTGGCGCAGACCGGCCAGGTGTCGATGATCAACAACCGCATCACGGTGCCGGCCACCTGCAACGCCGCCGCCGTGGCGGGGCCGACAACGCTCGCCACACCCAGGTCCGCGGCGAGCACGCCGACGTCCACGACCGCGATCACGGGTCCGCCGGTTGCCGGCGGTGGTCCGTCGCAGAGCGACATTCCGCGCTGGGTCCTGGTCGCCGTCGCCGCTCTCCTCGCCGGCGCCGGCGCGATACGCATGGGCGTGCGCGTCCGCACTCACCATCGCCGCGCGTAGCGTGGACACCGGGGGTGCGTACCTGTCCGGCGCCGGCACGCTGGCGTTCGCGCGGCGGCGCAACGTCACCATTCGGCGGCTGGCCGCCCACGAGGCGGCGCTGCGCGAGGGACTGCGCCTCTACCAGACGATGTTCGAGCGCAGCTCGCTGGGACAGCTGATCGTCGACGTCCCCTCCTTCCACATCGACATCGTCAACCGCGCCTTCTGCGCGATGACCGGATACACCGTCAGCGAGCTGGTCGGCAGGCACATGGACCTGGTCTACCCGCCGGGGCAGAGCCCCATCGCCGACATCGTCGAGCGCATCGCCAGTGGCGAGACCGAGGCATACTCCGCGCGGCGGTTGCTGCAGCGCCGCGACGGGACTCTGTTCTCTGCGCTGTCCACCGTCTCGGTGGTGCGCGACGACGAGGGCGAGCCGATCCAGCTCCTCATCCTGCTCCAGGACCGCACCGAGGAACGCCGCGCCGAGGAGGTGCAGCGGCGCAGCCAGGCGCTGATCGACGCGGCCATCGCCACCCTGCCCATGACCTTCACCGCGTTCGACTGCGACCTGCGGTTCACCTACGTCGCCGGTGGACTCAGCCAGGGTGGCCGGCAGGATGACTTCCTCGGCCGGTCGGTCACCGACTACACCACCGACGCGCCGACGCTGCAGGCGCTGCGACGCGCGCTCGCCGGTGTCGAGTCGACGACACGCACCCTGGTCAAGGGACAGACCTATCTGACGCTGCACGGGCCGATGTGCGACGACGCCGGCGTGGTCGTGGGCGTTGTCGCGGTGTCCACCAACGTCACCACCGAGGTCACCGCGGAGGCGGTGCGCAAGCAGGCCGAGGAGCTCAGGCTGTACGTCGCCAACCACGATCCGCTGACCGGTCTGCCGGGGCGGTCGGCGCTCTTCGAGCACCTCAACCGGGTGGCCCACACCCAGGGCGGCCCGGGCGCACTGCTGCTGCTCGACCTGGACGGCTTCAAGCTGATCAACGCGGGCCTCGGACACGAGATCGGCGACGCGGTGCTCCTCGAAGTGGCCAGGCGGCTGTCCGAGGCCTTTCCGGGATTGATGGTCGCCCGCAACGGCGGTGACGACTTCGCCGTCGTGGTCGCCGTGGACACCGACCGGTCGGCGGCGACGGCGGCGGCGCAGCTGGTCCACGCCGCGCTGGATACCGACCTGGTGGTCGGTACGCACCGGCTGCGGGTGACGGCGTGCGTCGGCGTGGCCATCAAGCATGGACGTGGCTCGTCGTCGACGCTGATCGGCAATGCCGACTCGGCGCTGTCCCGGGCAAAGCTCGCCGGCGCGGGCGAGTACCGGCTGTACGACACCGCGATGCGCCGCCAGGTCGAGGACCACCTGATGATCCAGGGCGGTCTGGGCCGCGCGCTGAGCGGTGGCGAGCTCCACCTCGACTACCAGCCCATCATCAGCCTGGTGGATGGGCAGGTGGTCGGCGCCGAGGCGTTGCTGCGCTGGGATCATCCGCAACGCGGATCGATCCCTCCGGTCGAGTTCGTTCCCGTCGCCGAGCAGAGTGGCCTGATCCTGCCCATCGGGCAGTGGGTGCTGGAGACCGCCTGTGCCGACGGGACGCCGTGGCAGCAGCACCACGGCATGTACATGTCGATCAACGTGTCGGGGCGGCAGCTTCTCGGCAGCGACTTTCCCGCGGCGGTGAACGAGGTGCTGGCGCGCACCGGCCTGCTGCCGGCCAGGCTGGTCCTCGAGGTGACCGAGAGCGTGCTGATGGACGACCTGCGCCCCATCCGGCTCGCCTTCGACCGGCTCCGCGCCGCCGGGGTGCGTGTCGCCGTCGACGACTTCGGCACCGGCTATTCGTCGCTGGCCCGGCTGCAGGACCTGCCCGTCGACATCATCAAGCTGGATCGCGCCTTCGTCACCGGCCTCGACGAGCGCCGCCAGGGATCGCGAATGGCCAGGGCGATCCTCCAGCTCAGCGAGGCGATCGGCGCCGACATCGTCGCCGAGGGCATCGAGACCGAGCAGGAGGCGGCCGTGCTGCGCGACCTCGGCTACCGGGTGGGCCAGGGATTCCTCTTCGCCCGGCCGATGTCAGGACCCGACCTGACCGGCTGGGTCGGCGCCAACCGCGCCGTCGCGGTCAGCGACCGGTGCTGAGCACCGTGGCCAGGGAGGGCGCCGTGGCCAGGTCGTCGCGCGTGCTGTGCCACGCAGCCTCGGCAGCCTGGCGACGAGCCGCCTGACGCCGTCCCAGCTCGTTGCCGATGAGCTGCCGCTGCAATTCGGAGTAGGACTTCACGGCTGCTTCCATTGCTTCTGTGCACCCACGGGATGACGCCGGGCCGGTGGCCCGAGAGGCGTTTGTTCCACCTTAGGCTCTTTCAGCCCGCGGTGCGCCTCCCCGGCCACCTCCGTCACCGCCTCGCGGAGTTCCGCGACCGCGAGCCGACCAGGGATGTGGCCTGGAAGAAGTCCAGCAGTGCGCGGTTGACCTCGTCGGCGTGCGTCCAGCAGATGGCGTGCGGACCGCCCTCGATGACGACCAACCGCACGTCGGTGATCAGCCCCGGCAGCCGCTGGCCGGTCTTCTCGAAGGGCAGCACCCAGTCGGCGTTGCCGTCGATGACCAGGATGGGCACGTCGAGTTTGGCCAGGTCGGCGCGGAAATCCGTCTCCCAGGTTGGGACACACGCCACCGCCGCCGTCGCCGACGCGGACACGGCGAGGTTCCAGCTGGCCTGGAAGGCCTGCTCACTGACCAGCTTTCCCCGGAGCATGTCCATGTTGTAGAAGCTGTCCAGGAATCCCTTCATCCACGCCGGCGTGTCGGCGATTGCGGCCTGCATGAATCCGTCGAAGACGCTCTGGGGCAGGCCCTCGGGGTTGTCGCTGGTCTGCAGCAGGAAGGGCGGGATTGGCGACACCAGCACTCCTCGCGCCACCCGCGCCGACCCGTACCTGGCCAGGTACCGCGTCACCTCGCCGGTTCCCATCGAGTGGCCGACCAGGGTCGCGTCGCGCAGGTCGAGGTCGTCCATCAGCCTTGCCAGGTCGGCGGCGAAGGTGTCGTAGTCGTAGCCGGTGGCCGGGCGGCTGGAGTTGCCGAAGCCGCGGCGGTCGTAAGCGATGACGCGATATCCCGCGTCGAGCAATGCGGGCACCTGCCTGTCCCACGCGCGGGTGCTCAACGGGTAGCCGTGGATGAGCACCACCGGCGCTCCCGAACCATGGTCCTCGTAGTAGAGCTCGATGCGTCCGGAGTTCTCCTCGCCAACGGTCACGTAGGGCATGGGTGTCTCCTTCGGGCCACGACGGACCCCGTCGTGAGGCAACCGGGCGCGCCTCTCCCATACATCGTGCCGCGCGGGGCGAAGCGCTGCGGTTGTTGTTCGCCTTTGGAATCTTTCGCGGGCGGCCGCACGGCTGCCACGTATGCGCTGCTGCGCTGCTCTATCCTGGATCGATTGTGCGTCGCTCGGACACCGCGGCGGGATGACCTGTGTTGCGCGGTCGCCGTACGGAGCGCCGGGCGATCAACGGCTTGCTCGACGCAGTTCGCGGAGGCCGGAGTGCGGTCCTGGTGTTGCGCGGGGAGCCGGGGATCGGCAAGTCGGCGTTGCTGGAGTACGCGCTCGGAATCGCGTCCGGATTTCGGGTCGTCCGGGGTGCCGGAGTCGAGTCGGAGATGGAGCTCGCCTTCGCCGGTGTGCACCAGCTCTGCGCACCGCTGCTGGATGAGATCGGGCGGCTGCCGGGCCCGCAACGGAACGCGCTGGAGACGGCCTTCGGACTCAGCGACGGGGCTCCCGCGGATCGCTTCTTCGTGGGCCTGGCGGTGCTCAACCTGCTGTCGGGAATCGCCGAGAGACAACCGCTTCTCTCTCTCGTCGACGATGCGCAGTGGCTCGACAGTGCGTCGGCCCAGGTGCTTGCATTCGTCGCCCGCCGTCTGCACGCGGACCGCGTCGGCCTGGTCTTCGCAACGCGCACGGCGAGCGAGCCGGACGAGCTGACCGGACTCCCCGAGCTGCTCTGCGAGGGGCTCGACGCCACCGACGCCCGCGACCTGCTCAGCTCGGTGATCCCCGGGCCGCTGGACGTCCGCGTCGCCGATCGGATCATCGCGGAGACGCACGGCAACCCGCTGGCGATCCTCGAGCTCTCCCGACCCTCGGCGCGTGCCCAGCTCGCCGGTGGCTTCGGGCTGCCGGGCGTCCAGCCGCTGTCCGGGCGCATCCAGGAGAGCTTCCGGCAGCGGGTGGCGCGCCTGCCGGTGAAGACGCAGCTCCTCCTGCTGCTGGCCGCCGCCGACCCGGTCGGCGACCCGGCGCTGCTCTGGCGCGCCGCGGCCCGGTTGGGTCTCACCGGCGAGGCCGCCACCCGAGCGGAGTCGGCCGATCTGCTGGTGATCGGCGACCGGGTGACCTTCCGCCATCCGCTGGTGCGGTCGGCCGTCTATCACTCGGCGTCGCTCAGCCACCGGCGCAAGGTGCACGCGGCGCTGGCGGCGGCGACCGACCCCGACCTCGATCCCGACCGCCGTGCCTGGCACCGGGCCCAGGCGACCATCGGTGTGGACGAGGAGGTGGGCGCCGAGCTGGAACGCTCGGCCGGTCGTGCCCAGGCGCGTGGCGGGCTCGCCGCCGCGGGCGCCTTCCTCGAGCTGGCGGTGCGACTGACGCCGGACCCGTCACGCCGCGGCGAGCGCGCCCTGGGCGCAGCACTGGCGAAGCTCCAGGCCGCCGCGCCCGAAGCCGCGCTCGCTCTGGTGGCCACGGCGGAGGCGGGGCCACTGGACGACCTCGGACGCGCCCGCGCCAACCTGCTGCGCGCCCAGATCGCGTTCGCGTCGACGCGGTGTTGGGAAGCCCCGCCGCTGCTGCTCGCGGCCGCCCGGCAGCTCGAGCCGCTCGACCCTGCGCTGGCGCGCCAGACATACCTGGACGCCCTGTCCGCGGCGTCGTTCACCGGCCACCTCTCACGCGGCATCGGCGTCGTGGAGGTGGCACGGGCGGCCCTGGCGGCACCCCCAGCCCCAGCCCTGCAGCCTGCGACGGCGTCGGACCTCCTGCTCGACGGCCTGGCGCGCGTGTTCACCGAGGGCTACGCCGCAGGCGGTCCCATCCTCAGGCGTGCACTCAGCGCGTTCAGTGGCGAGCCCATGACGGCGGGTCCCGAGCTGCGCTGGTTCTGGCTGGCCTGCAGGGTTGCCCTGAACCTGTGGGACTTCGACACCTTCGACACGCTGTCCGCGCGATACGTCCAGCTGACTCGTGAAGCGGGGATGCTCACCGAAGTACCCGGCGCCGTCAACACACGCCTGGTGTGCCACATGTTCAGCGGCGACCTCGCGGCCGCGGCGTCGCTGAGCGAGCAGGCGCAGGCCATCGGCGCAGCGACAGGCAATCATTTCCTGCCCCTGGGCGCCCTCGGGCTGGCTGCTTTCCGCGGCCGTGAAGCCGAGTTCTCAGCACTGACCGAGGCCACCGTCGACGGGGTGGTGCAGCGCGGTGAGGGCATGGGGCTCTCCGTCATCCAGTACGCGCAGGCGGTGCTGAACAACGGCCTGGGCCGCTACGACGCCGCCCTCGCCGCGGCCGCACAGGCCAACCAGCACTGGCAGGACATCGTCGTGGGTGCTGTGCCAGAGCTCATCGAGGCGGCGTGTCGCAGCGGCAAGCCGAGCCATGGTGCCCAAGCCCTGGCGAGACTGTCCGCGACAGCCCACGCCGGCGGCACCGACTGGGGACTCGGCATCGAGGCGCAGTCGCGCGCGCTGCTCAGTGACGGCGGCGCCGCCGAGGACCTCTACCGCGAGGCGATCGAGCGACTGCGGCGCACGCGCGTCTCCACGGCACTCGCCCGCACTCGCCTGCTCTTCGGGGAGTGGTTGCGACGCGGGCGCCGCCGCCAGGAGGCCCGCGAACAGCTGCGCTCGGCGCACACGATGTTCACCGAGATGGGCATGGAGGCGTTCGCCGAGCGCGCCGCGGGTGAGCTGCTGGCGACCGGCGAGCGGGCGCGCCGGCGAAACGTCGAGACCAGCCGGCAGCTCACCCCGCAGGAGGATCAGGTGGCCCGCCTGGCCCGCCGCGGCCTGTCCAACCCCGAGATCGCGGTGCGGCTCTTCATCAGCGCGCGCACCGTCGAGTACCACCTGCACAAGGTCTTCACCAAGCTCGACATCAGCGCCCGCAACGAGCTCGACGCGGTGCTCGAACGCGAGCAGCGGGTCGCCGAGCTGCACTGAGCGGGTCGCGGTTTGGGCAGCGCCGCCAGGACTGGGGCATCGCACCAGTGACTCACGGATGCGGCCGGGTTCGCGCGGTGGCCATTCTCGGCAGCAGTCAGAGCACTGGAGGAGACCGGCATGTCGATGAATGACCCCACGATGCAGATGGCCCCGCACGGTGACATGCCGCATGGTGGACATCTCTACACGCAGACGAACGAGATCCACAACGCGGTCGTGCACTATCGCCGCTCGCCGAGCGGCGAGATCACCGAGATGGAGCGCACCTCCACGGAGGGCGCGGGCTCCGGCGTGTTCAAGCCGATCAGCGGCCAGGAGAGCGCTCCGAACGCCTTCGAAGGCGCGGGCAGCGTCATCCTCTCGCCGGATCGCCACTTCCTGTTCGCGACCAACGGCGGCGACAACTCCGTGTCCAGCTTCGCCGTCGGCGACGACGGCCGGCTCACGCTGCTGGACGTGGAGCCGACGGGGAACGCCGTGGAGGGACGGAGCGGCACCGCCAAGTCGCTGGTGTACGTCCCCTCGAGCAGCACGCTCATCGTGTTGCACTCCTTCGGCCCGGACCATCTCCGGTTGATGTCGGTCACCGAGACGGGCAAGCTCATCTCGCGCCCCGAGCGACATTCGGTGAACACGCACGACAAGCCCGATCGAGTGGCCACCATGGCCACGCTCTCGCCTGACGGCAAGTTCCTCTTCGTCGGCACCACGTTCGACCAGCCGCCCGCGACCAACCCGGACGGCTCGCCGATCCTCTGGGTGGAGAAGCATGGCGCTCCGCACTTGATCGCCTCCAACGCGCCGGATCCCGACGGGCTCGCCCTCTTCGGCGTGGGCGAGGATGGCTCGCTCGGGCAGGCCTCGTTCCACGACGGCGGCGGCGCCTCTCCGTGGTACATCGCGTTTCTGCACGCGCGGCCCGACACCTTCGTGCTCGCCTGCACCGTGGGCGACGGTCTGGTCATGGGCCACGTCGACGAGCACGGCAGGATCGACATCGGCCCGCTCGTGCAGCTCGACACCAGCGCCGGCAAGCCCTCGGAGGTGTGCTGGCTGTCGGTTTCCCCGGACGATCGACTGGTGTTCGCCACCAACTTCGGCTACAGCAACGTCACGACCTTTCACATCGACGGCAAGGGCCTGGAGGTCGCCAAGGACCCGGCCTGCCCCAAGGTTCCAGGAGACGGCACCTTCAGGGCGCTCTGCGGAGACATCAGCAGCGGCCCGAGCGACAACTGGGTCTCGCCGGATGGCGCCTATCTCTACCAGATCTACGGGAACGCCTCGAAGCTGGTGGGCTACGCGACTCAGCCGGACGGATCGCTGACCGAGGTCACCAGCGCGACGATCCCCTACAACAGCCCGCAGGGCTTGGCGGGGTTCTGATGCAGGGCAGCGCAGAGGGTGCGCGCATCGAGACGTGGGTGTCGTCGCTGATGCTCACCCCGCGCGAGGTCGACAAGCTGGTCATCTACCAGGTGGCCGAGCTGGCTCGGCGGCGCAGGCAGCGTGGCGTCAAGCTCAACTTTCCCGAGGCGATCGCCCTGATCACCGAGGCGCTGCTCGAGGCGGCGCGCGACGGCAGGTCGGTCGCCGAGGTCATCGAGCTGGGCACGCAGATCCTGACGCGCAGCGAGGTCATGGAGGGGGTCGCGGAGATGGTGACGCTGGTCCAGGTCGAGGCCACCTTTCGCACCGGCACGCAGCTCGTGTCGGTCGCCAACCCGATCCCGTAGGACATGTGGCGGCCGAGGTGGACGCGGTGATTCCCGGCGAATGGTTGCTGTGCGACGAGCCGATCGAGATCAACGCCGGCAGGCGAACGCTGCGCATCGCGGTGCGCAACACCGGCGATCGACCGATCCAGGTCGGCTCCCATTTCCACTTCTACGAGGTCAACCGTGCCCTTGACTTCGACCGTCCCGCAACCATGGGAATGCGCCTCGACATCCCGTCGGGGCAGTCGATCCGATTCGAAGCAGGTGACCAGCGCACCGTGGACCTGGTCGCCTTCGGCGGCATGCAGCGGATCATCGGCTTCAACGGCCTGGTGCGCTGATGGGCGTGGTGCCGCGCCAGCAGTACGTCTCGCTCTACGGCCCGACCACCGGTGATCGATTCCGTCTTGCCGACAGCGCACTGATCGCGCAGGTGGAGCAGAGCCTGCTGCTCCCCGGCGAGGAGGCCGTCTACGGCGGCGGCAAGTCGGTGCGCGACGGCATGGCGCAGATACCGGGACGGCGCAACGCCGATGGGGTGCTCGACACGGTGATCACCTCGGTGGTCGTGATGGATCCGGTGCTGGGCATCCTCAAGGCCGACATCGGCATCAGGGACGGGCGCATCGCCGGAATCGGGCAGTCGGGCAACCCCTATGTGCAGGACGGCGTCGACCCGCACATGGTCATCGGCGCGGGGACCGAGGTGATCTCCGGTGAGGGCCTGGTGGCCACGCCGGGCGCGGTCGACACACACGTGCACTTCCTCACGCCCGAGCAGGTGGTGCACGCGCTCTCCAACGGTGTGACCACGTTGATCGGCGGAGGCACCGGTCCCGCGGACGGATCCAAGGGAACCACCTGCACGCCCGGGCCGTGGAACATCGCCCGGATGCTCGAAGCCACCGCCATCCTGCCGGTCAACGTCGGCCTGCTGGGCAAGGGCAACAGCAGCCGGCCCGAGTCGCTGGCGGAGCAGGTGCGCGGCGGCGCCTGCGGCCTCAAGGTGCACGAGGACTGGGGCGCCACGCCCGCGGCCATCGACTGTGCGCTCCGCGTGGCCGACGAATTCGACGTGCAGGTGGCGCTGCACGCCGACACGCTCAACGAATCCGGTTACCTCGCCGACACCATCGCGGCGATCGACGGGCGGACGATCCACAGCTATCACACCGAGGGCGCCGGCGGCGGCCACGCCCCGGACATGATGGCGATCGCCTCGCTGCCCAACGTGCTGCCGTCGTCGACCAACCCGACGCGCCCGTACACGACCGACACGGTCGACAACCTCTTCTACATGACGGTTGTCACCCACCACCTCAATCCCGGCAATCCCGAGGACATCGCCTTTGCCCAGTCGCGCATCCGCGCGGAGACCGAGGCCGCCGAGGACGTGCTGCACGACATGGGCGTGCTGAGCATGTACTCGTCCGACTCGCAGGCGATGGGCCGGATCGGCGACACGGTGACCACCTGCTGGCGGACCGCCGACAAGATGAAGCGGATGACCGGCAGTCTCAACGGCGAGCCGCCGGAGCACGACAACCAGCGGATCCTGCGCTACCTGGCAAAGCTGACCATCAATCCGGCGGTGACCCATGGCATCGCCCACCTGGTCGGCTCGTTGCAACCCGGCAGGGTCGCGGACATCGTGCTCTGGCCGACCAACACGTTCGGCGTCAAGCCGAAGTACGTGATCAAGGGTGGGCTCATCAACTGGGGCCTGATGGGGGATCCGAACGCCTCCATCCCCACCCCGGAGCCGGTGCTGATGCGGCGCATGTTCGGCGGCGAGGGACGCGCCGCCGGGCGCACCTCGATCACCTTCGTCTCCCAGGCCGCCGCGGATGCGGGAGTGGCCGAGCGCCTCGGCCTGGACCGGTGGGTCGAGCCCGTGCGGGGCTGCCGCGTCATCGGCAAGGCGCAGATGCTGCGCAACGACGCCACGCCGGAGATCACCGTGGACCCGGAGACGTACCAGGTGCACGTCGACGGCCGGCCGGCGACCGTTGGTCCCGCCGACTCGGTGTCGATGTCGCAGCTCTACCACATCGTCTGATGGCAGCTCTGGCCGGCGTCCTGTCGTTGCTGCAGCTCAGCGATTCCGCCTTTCCCAGCGGGCGGTACACGCTGTCCCATGGGCTGGAGGCCTACGCGCAGAGCGGCCTGCTGGGGGTGCCGGGTGACGCATCGCTGCTGCTCGAGTTGCTCGGTGACTCGATACGCTTCGGGGTGGCGCCGTCGGACGGAGTCGCCCTCGCCTGCGCACACCGCGCAGCGGGACCGGACGGCATCGTCGACCTGGACCTGGTGATGCGCGCCGACGAGCGGTTGAGCGCGGTCAGGCTGGCGCGGGAGCCGCGCGAGGCGTCGACGCGCACCGGCCGCGCGCTGCTCGGCACCGCCATTGCCGCGATGGACGGTGCCGCGATGCGGGACTATGCCGACCTGGTCGCCGCGCGACGGACGCCCGGCAACCACGCCGTGGTCCTCGGCCTCCTGTGCGCATTCCTCGGTGTCCCGCGTGTCGACGCCGTGGCCGGCGAGTTGTACGCGTTCAGTGCGGGGTGGGCGTCTGCGGCCGTGCGGCTGGCGCTCACCGATCACTGCACGGCGCAGCGCCTGCTGCACGAGGTTCGCCCCGTGACGGCCGTGGCTGCGCTGGCGGCGGTCGACGGGGATGTCATGGACATCCATGGTTGCACACCACTGCTGGACGTGATGGCGATGCGCCACGAGCAGGCCGAGCTGCGCCTTTTTGCAAGCTGAGGAAAGAGGTTTTCGGGATGACTCCTCGCGGAGACCACGCCCACCGCGCCGTGCGCATCGGCATCGGCGGACCGGTCGGGTCCGGCAAGACGGCGCTGATCGAGGCGCTGGTCCCGAAGCTGCTGGCGGCCGGGCACCACCCGCTGGTGGTCACCAACGACATCTTCACGCGGGAGGATGCCGAGCACGTCCGCGCCACCCTCGCCGGAGTGCTGGACCCCGAGCGCATCGTCGGCGTCGAGACCGGGTCGTGCCCGCACACCGCCGTCCGCGACGACCCCAGCATGAACCTCGCCGCCGTCGCAGCGCTCACCGGGCGCTTTCCCGACGCGGACGTCGTCCTGGTCGAATCGGGCGGCGACAACCTGACCCTGACCTTCAGCCGCGTCCTGGCCGACTGCTTCATCTTCGTCATCGACGTGGCCCAGGGCGACAAGATCCCGCGCAAGCGAGGTCCCGGAGTCACCGCTTCCGACCTGCTGGTCATCAACAAGGTCGACCTCGCCGCGTACGTCCGCTCCGACCTGGGTGTCATGGACCGCGACGCGCGTGCAGTGCGCGAGGGTCGGCCGTTCGTCTTCACCAACTGCTTCACCGGCGAGGGCGTGGACGAGGTGGTCGTTCGCATCGGGCAGGTGGCCAACACCCGGCTCGCCGCTGCGCCATGAGCGCACCGTGATCCACGCGGACGCGTTGCGCGACGATCCCGCCTGGTACACACCCGCCGACCTACCCGCTGAGCTGAGCGTGTTCGACGTGCCGGTCCAGGGCGGGCTGCCGGTCGGCTCACCGGGAAAGGTCGGCCTGCTCGACCTGACCTTCGGCACCTATGGGCGGGTCACCCGCGTGCAGCACCAGTACCAGCGCGCGCCGCTGCACATCTACCGGCCGATCCATCTCGACCCCTGCCGCCCGGACATGGCGTTCGTCTACGTGCTGCAGTCCGGTGACGGACTGGTCCAGGGCGACCGCTACCGCATCGACGTCGAGTGCGGCCCCGGCGCCGCCGTGCACCTCACCACCCAGACGGCGACCAACGTCTTCGCCGCCCACCAGAACTTCGCGACCCAGCTGGTCAACCTGCGCGCCCATGCGGGTGCGGTGCTGGAGTACCTGCCCGATCCGGTGGTCCCGTTTCGCGGGTCGCGTCTCTTCCAGCGAACCTGCGTGACCGTGCATCGCCACGCAACATTGATCCTCGGCGAAACGGTCCTGCCCGGCCGCGTCGCGCGCGGCGAAGCGCACGTCTACGATCTGTACTGGTCGGAGACCGAGGTGCGCAGACCGGATGGGGAGTTGCTCTTCGCCGACATGCTCCGCCTCCGTCCGGGCAGGGGTGAGCGAGCCTGCGATCCGCGGTCGGCGGTGCTGCTCGGCGGTCACGACGTCGTCGCCGCGCTGTACGTGGTGACGACGCAGATCGACCCCGCCACCATGGTCGCGCATCTCCGCACCGCCGTCGCCGGGTGCACCGACGTGCTGACGGGGGTCAGTGAGCTGCCGCGTGAGTGCGGTGCCGCCATCAGGGTGCTGGGCCCCACCTCGGCGGCGGTCGCGGCGGCGATGCGAACGGCGTGGAACGCGGCCCGCCTGGTGCTGCTCGACGCTCCGGCACCGAACCGTCGCAAGGGGGAGGCTCACCCGTGAGTCACGGATGCGAGCAACGTGGCCGGCGCCTACGCTCGCCGGCAACAGCAATCGATCGCGACCATGCCGTCGGGAGGTGACCGATGAGTCTTCTGAGCCGCGGATTCCGGGGGCGGCCGCGCGACCGAGCCGCCGGCGACCGCCTGCCACCGGGCCAATACCAGGTGCGCGACTTCCCGGTGCTGTCCGCCGGGCCGACACCGCACACGCCACTCTCCGACTGGACCTTCTCCGTCACCGGCGAGGTCGACGCGGTCAAGCGCTGGACGTGGGACGAGTTCCGCGCCCTGCCCACCGAGACGGTCACGCGAGACATCCACTGCGTCACCAAGTGGTCCAAACTCGACACGACGTGGGAGGGCGTCGCCGTCGACACGCTCCTCGACGGCGTCGACACGGCGGCCGAGTACGTGATGGCGTTCTGCGACGGCGGCTACACCACCAACCTGCCGCTCGAAGACGTGGTGGACGGCAGGGCCTGGGTGGCCTTCGCCTTCGACGGGGAGCCACTCGAACCGGTGCATGGCGGTCCGGCGCGGCTGCTCGTCCCCCACCTCTACTTCTGGAAGAGCGCCAAGTGGGTGCGCGGCCTGCGCCTGATGAACGACGACGCACCCGGCTTCTGGGAGACGTACGGCTACCACATGTACGGTGACCCATGGCGCGAGCAGCGCTACACGGGCGATTGAGCTGGCAGCCCGGCACGGTGGTGGAGCGCATCGAGGAGACGCCGCGGGTTCGCAGCCTGGTGCTGGCACTGCCGGAATGGCCAGGGCACCTTGCCGGGCAACACGTCGACGTGCGTTTGACCGCGGACGACGGCTACCAGACGGAGCGCAGCTACTCGATCTCCTCCGCGCCCAGCGACGACGATCGTGTGGAGCTCACCGTCGAACGTCTCGACGACGGCGAGGTTTCGCCGTACCTGGCGGACGAGCTCCGCGCCGGCGACGAGATCGAGCTGCGCGGACCTGTCGGCGGCTACTTCGTGTGGGATGTGCCATTGGGAGGACCGCTGCTGCTCGTCGCCGGCGGCTCGGGCATCTGCCCGCTCATGGCCATGGTGCGCCACCGCGCCCGCGCCGAAAGCACGGTGCCGGCGCGGCTCATCTACTCGTCGCGCTCGCTCGACGACGTCATCTACCGCGCCGAGCTCGACCGCCTCGCGGAGATGCGCGATGGGCTGGAGGTGGTCCACACCCTGACTCGCGCCCGCCCGGCGGGCTGGTCCGGCTACGGCAGGCGCATCGACGGGGCGATGCTTGCCGAGGTCGCGTGGCCCCCCGACGATGCGCCGCTGGTCTACGTGTGCGGGCCGACGCCGCTGGTGGAGTCCGTCGCGGAGGCGCTGGTCGGGCTCGGCCACGACGCGGCACGGATCAGGACGGAGCGCTTCGGACCGACGGGAGGCTGAGATTGATGACCATGGATGAGACCCAGCTCAGGCTGGACGGCAATGCCGCCGCGGGGCTGCTCCAGGAGTTGTTCGTCGGCGAGACGACGACGATGCGGGGCGAGTGTGCATCCTGCGGGAAGGTCGCCGAGCTTGGCGCCCAGCATCTCTACATGTATCCCCGTTCGCCGGGGGCGGTTCTCCGCTGCCGGAGCTGCGCCAATGTGCTCATGGTCGTCGTGCACGCCGGTGGGCGGTACCGGTTCGGCGTCCAGGGCTGCGTGTGGCTCGAGACGAACGAGCCGAC
The DNA here is from genome assembly GCA_035569495.1 of Candidatus Angelobacter sp. Classification (GTDB taxonomy): domain Bacteria; phylum Chloroflexota; class Dormibacteria; order Aeolococcales; family Aeolococcaceae; genus DASRDZ01. Next base: position 134,408 of record DATMMX010000012.1, read on the forward strand.
CGCGTGATGCAGGCCCGGTTCGCCACGGCCACACGTAACCGGCCGTAGGCTGGCCGCGGAGCGAGAGGGATTCGAACCCCCGAGGGCTTGGCGGCCCTTGTGGTTTTCAAGACCACTCCGATCAACCACTCCGGCATCGCTCCGTGCGGGGCCAGTGTACAACGGGTTCGCGTGGGCGAAGAAGCGCGGGTGCGCAAGTTTCGGGTGTGACGCGCCGTCATCTCATCGTCACCGATGACGAGCAGGTTCATCGGGGGCCGCGACCCGGGGGACGCGGGAGCATGGTTTCGCGCCGGCGACAACGCCGGAGCACCACCCGGAGGGTTGCATTGCATTCGCATCCATGGCGGCGCGCCGCGCTGGCCACACTGATCGCCACAACGGTGCTGGGCTGCGCGGGCGCCCAGGCCGCGGGTGGACCGGCGCTGCCGGTCACCGGTGCGGTCGTCGCCGCGACGATGACGTGCAAGGTCACCGCGTACGGTGCCGACGCGACCGGCGTCAAGGACTCCACCATCGCCATCCGCAATGCGATCACCGCGTGCGCGGCCGGCGCAGGTCCCAACACCGTGTACTTCCCCGCAGGGACGTACGCGCTCAAGGACACCGGCATCGCCAACCCCACACTGAAGCTCGCCGGTCCCAACCCGGTGATCCTGCAGGGGGCGGGCCGCGACTCGACCAAGCTGGTCGAGTACGCGGGCGTCGCCAACACCACGACGTGCCCCGGCGGCGGCACCACTCCCGGTCCGGCGTGCCCGGTGCGCAGCCTGCTCGGCGTCGCCGTGGACGGCAGCACCGTCGAGGACATGACCCTCGACACCGCGACCTACAACGCGGGCACCGCGCTGGGGACCGTCGCCAACAACGGCACCTACCTGCGCCTGCGCGTCACCCACGGCAGCCTGGCGGGCGGCTTCTTCTCGGTGTACTTCGCGGGACCGGCCGGAGCCACCCGCACCACGCCGACCTTCAACACCGGCAACACCATCGACGACCTCATCCTCACCGACTCGATCTGCGACGACAGCCTCTCCTACTCCTTCCAGGCCGCGGGCAGCATCAGCAACGTGCAGCACACCGGCTCGCGGCTGGCGCTCTACTTCGTTCACGACGTGACCGTCACCAATTACCGCTACACGCCCGGCCCGCAGGGCTGCGGCGCCAAGAAGCAGGGCTTCTACATCACCTCGCCGTCGAGCAACGTCACCATCAACGGCTTCACCAGCTCGGGCGCGGGCGGCGTGATCGGCCAGAGCACACCGCCGAGCGCCAACATCGTGCTCAACGACTACCGCCTCACCGGCAGCGGCGGCACCCTCGAGGTCGGCGACGTGGTCGGCCTCACGATTCAGCAGCAGTCGGGCACCTGCGACATGGGGGACAATGTCCTGCGCATCAACCCGTCGGCGCCGGGCACGCTGGTCGCCGTGCGCAACTGCAGCCTGGCCATGGTGCACCTCGCCTCGACGGCGAACGCGCTGCTCGCCGGGCTCAGCTTCGCCGGTGACACCTTCACCGTGCCCAACCCGCGCGCGGTCACCTTCAGCGACGTCAAGAACGTGCCCGTGGCCGTCGTGTTCGCCGGTGGCACGTATCTGAACTGCCCGAGCAAGGCGTGGTTCAGCAACAGCACCGCTCCCGTGTTCGCCGGTGCCAACACCATGACCGGGTATCCCTGCTGAGCCGCGCATTTCAGCGGCGTCTCAGGCGAAGCGCGCACGCGCCTGCGACAATGCGTGCTCGTGAAGGTGCGCGCTCTCGCCGCCGGGTTCGTGGTCGCGATCACACTCAGCGCGTGCAATGACACGCACAACTCGCCACCCGTGCAGAGCGGCACCGCAACCGCGAGCGCGAGCCCGAGCCCGAGCAGCGCGGCGTCGCAGCCACCCGCAACGGCGCTGATCCCACCGCGCGGCCCCATCTTCGACGTCACCGCGTACGGCGCCAGGGGCGACGGCAGCACCGACAACACCAATGCGTTCGCGCAGGCGATCGCCGCGGCGCAGAACGTTTCCGGTGGCGGCACCGTCCGTATCCCTGCCGGTCACTTTCTGTTCACCCAGAAGCAGACGCCACGTCCGGCGTCGGTCGTCGTCGAGGGCAGCACACCCATCGTCGTCATCGGCGCGGGCCGCGATCAGACCACGCTGGTCGAGAGCAACAAGGACAAGGGGCTGCTCAGCGTGCGCGTCGACGGCACCGTGGTCGAGGCGCTGACCCTCGACACCCAGAGCAACGACGGCGGCGCCGCCATCTTCGTGGTCGCCAACCACACCACGCTGCTCAGCGCGCGCGTGCTCGGCGGCGCGCACCACTTCGCGCTCTACTACGCCGGTCCGCAGGGCGCCAAACCCGACGCGCCGCAGTACAACAGCGGCAACACGGTGCGCGACCTCGACCTCAACGACCTGCTCTGCGACGACGGCTTCTCCTGGAGCTTCCAGCAGGACAGCAGCATCACCGGCGTGACCCACACCGGCTCGCGGCTGGCGCTCTACATCGTGCGCAGCACGCAGGTCACCGACTACACGTACACGCCGGGACCGCAGCAGTGCGGCGCGCGCAACGCCTTCTGGATCACGCCGCCCTCCTCCAACATCACGATCGACGGCTTCACCAGCAGCGGCGAGGGCGGCAAGGTCGCGGTCATCGCCAGTGGCGCGGCCGGACGCGTTGGGTCGGACATCACCATCCGCAACGAGCGCATGACCGGCAGCGGCACGACACTTGCGGTCGGCGATGTCACCAACCTGGTCCTGGAGAACTGTGACCTGGGCGGCAACAACATCGTGGTGCGTCCGCAGCAAGTGGCCAGGATGCGCGTGGTGGGCAGCCGCTACGGGAGCATCCGGCGCAACCCGGCGGCGGGGGCGCAGGTGGACGTCGCCACGTCCTAGGGGTTGGCGCGCGCGGTGTCGAGGTCGGCGCTGAGGCGGGCGCGCAGTGATGCCGCGGTTGGGGGCAGCATGCGCTGGGCGTGCTGGAAGGCGACGACGGCGTCGTGCTTGCGGCCCATCTCGACGAGGATCCAGCCGCGTGCCTCGTCGAGCAGTGCAATGCCGAAGCCGTGGACGCCGGTGGGCTGCGCGTCGGGGCCGACCTTGCCGGTGAAGGCGCTGACGGCGCGGTCCATGTCGGCGAGGGCCTGGGTCGGGTTGCCGATGGCGAGGTCGGCGGTGGCCAGGTCGTCGTAGGCCCCGGCGCGGTCGTTGCCGAGCTGGGCGGCGCTGGCGCAGTCGGTGAGTGCGGCGTCGGTCTGGTGGCGGAGCACGTCGACGTGGCAGAGGCGGGCGAGGACGGCGGCGTGCTCGGGGTCGGTGGTGGCGAGGTGTTGCGCGGCGAGCAATGCGGAGGTGACTCGTGGGTCGTCGCCGGCGGCCTGGGCGATGTCGGCGGCGGCCAGGGTTGGCGCCACCGCTTTGGCGAAGCGCGCGGCGCCGATGCGTTGCGCTGCGGCGGCGTCGGAGTCCTGGCCGATGACCAGCAGGCCGTCGACGGCGGCGAGGATCTGCGCGGCGGTGGCGGCGGGATGCGCTGCGGCGGCGCGGTAGTCGGTGGCGGCGGCGGTGAGGTCGCCGGCCGCGCGTTGGGCGGCGGCGCGACCGAGGAGCAGCGCGGCGTCGTCGGGCGACAGGGCGATCGCCTGCGTGTAGTCGTGCACGGCGGCGGGGGCGTTGGCGCCGCCACCGGTGTAGCAGACGGCGCGGCCGGCGTATGCGGAGGCGAGGTCGGTGAATGACGGCAATGCGCGCGTGTAGTCGGCGATACAGCGCTGCGGGTCGCGGACGGCGCGCTGCAGGCGGGCGTCGTCGAGGGATTCGCCGGCGGTCAGCGTGGTGGAGATTTCGCCGGCCTGCTGGGCGTCGTTGAGCAGGGTGACCGCGTCGGTGGTGGAGGTGCCGCAGGCGGAGACGAGCAGAGCGGCGGCGATGCAGATGCAGGACAGGGCGATGGGGATGCCGGTCTTGCGCGCTGTGGTGGTGGTGCGCGATGTGGCTCGGCCGATGACCGGGATGCGCAGGCCGCTGGCGGCCAGGGGGGCGAGGCAGCGGACCACCAGTGAGACGGCGAGGAGGCCCAGTGCGGCGGCGCCGAAGCCGACGTCGAGGGCGTAGGGGTCGGTGGCGAGGTCGAGGCCGGCGGCGGCGGAGGGGAGGCCGAGCCATTCGATGGTGACGGCGAGGGCGGTGATGGTGAGGAGCAGAAGCCCTGCGGCGGCGACGGGAGCCGCGACGGGGCTGTGCATGACGGGCAGGTCGGGGAGCTCGGCGCGCTTGGTGTGGCGCCGCAGGGCGAAGAGTGCCGTGGCGGCGGCGATCGCGGTCACCAGCAGGGTGGCGGCGAGGCCGAGGCGTTCCCAGGGGAGGGTGGAGAATTGGAAGGAGAGGGTTTGGGCGGCGCCGCCGGGGGGGTGGTAGAGGGTGAAGAGGCCGTCGGCGAGGGCGGTTGGGGCGGCGCCGTGGAGGCGCCAGCCGGGGTCATAGGGGCGGCGGAGTTCGACCCAGGGGGCGCGGGCGGCGGGCAGGGTTGTGGAGAGCTGTTCGCCGTTGGAGGTGGTGTGCACCGCTTGGGTGGGGATTGCGTGGGGTGCGAGCAGGGTGGTGGTGAGGGGTGACCATTCGACGCAAGGACCTAGCAGGGAGTCCGGCGGCGCGGAGCCTGGCGTGGTCCCGGTGGCCGGCGTTGGTCCCGGCGCCGCGATACGTTTTGCGCCAGTGGTCAGTGAGCCTGCACCGGCGGTCACCGGGCCATAGAAACCCCATCCCGGTGCGGCCGCCGCAGCGGCCAGCAGCGGCAGCGACACGGCGCGGCCGCCGACCACAGCAGACAACGACGCGCCGCCGCCCCGCGCCATCACCGCGACCGGTGTCGATTGCGCTGGAACGCAACTCCCATCGACCAGCGGCGACACCGCAACGCTGTCCGGCAGTGAACCGGCCACACCGGGATGGCCACGGGAGTCGAAGCTCTGCCGGTACACCGCCGGCACCTGGAGCGCCTGCAGCGCAGGCAGCACCGACCGCAGCGCCCACGGCCCCGAGTCGACCACCGCCACCGCGGGCGATGCCGCCACCGCGGACACCGGCGAGGCGACGTGCCACGCCAGCAGCGACGTGTCGCCGCTGCCGAGCACCGACGGCGCGCCGTACAGGGATGTCAGGGCATCGCGCAGCCATGCGCGCGTCACCCCCGCGGGCAGCGTCCCCGCCGCGGCGCCGCCCGGCGCCACCACCCAGTCGAGCTGTGAGGTTTCTGCCAGGTACGGGAACAACGCCGCATCCAGGTAGCAGTACGGCTGCGACGCGTTGGCGCAGAAGGACTGGAAGGGGTCGCGGCGGTTGGCCCGGGTGTCGGTGAAGCTGCCGGTCAGGTTGACGGCGGGATGGAGCTGCGAGGCCACCAGGAAGCGGTGGTTGGCGTCATTCGCGGCCACAACCGGCTGGCCGACGTAGGCGATCGCCCCCGGCCGCGAATCGGCGGCCACCAGCGCGGACAGCGCCGCGAACGAGGACGGCACCGGCGTCGGCTGGGTGGTCGACAGCAGTGCGCCGGTCTGCAGAACGCCTACCGGCCACAGGGCCAGCAGGGCAACGCACCATGCACACGCCACCGCGCCGTAGCGCAGCGCCCGCCCCAGCCGCACAGCACCCAACTCCCGCCCGCGCGCCACCGCCATGCGCAGCGCCACCGGCACCAGCACCGCCTCCGCCATGGCCACGCAGAAGAGGAACTTCGACCCCTCGCGGAACAGCTTCCACCCCGGAACGTGCAGGTACATCCAGTCGTAGAGCCCACCCAGCGGCGGCGTGTCGGTCTTGGCGAAGAAGGCGAAGAGCACCGCCACCACCGCCAGCCACACCACCTCGACGCGCAGCCGCGAGGCCAGCAGGGGCGCCAGCGCCAGCAGGGGGATCAGCATGAACAGCGGATTCAACGACGCCTGCACCAGGCTCGACGGCTGCCCACCCGTCCACGCCGTGCCAACTCCGGCGATGCCGTGGCCCAGGGTCAGGATGTTGAAGTCCGGCGCCTGCGGCGTGGGAAAGCCGGGGTTGCCGTGATAGGTCAGCAGTGGCAGCAGCCAGAACGCCTGCGTCCCCGCGAACGTCGCCAGCGCCAGCGCGAACAGCCCGCAGCGCCGCACCAGCAAGGCAAGCGAGCGCTCCGCAAGCAACAGCACCGCCAGGTACACCAACGCCAGAACAGCGCCGAGGTACGCGCCGCGCACGTCGAAGACCGCGCACGCCCCCAGCGCCAGCCCGAACAGCAGCGCCCAGCCCACCGAGCGCATCCGCATGCAGCGCAGGAACGCCACCAGCGCCAGGATCGCGCACACCTCCGCCAGCGCCAGCGGCACCTCGCCGTTGCCGACCAGCAGCATGTACGTGTTGCCCAGCATCAGCAATGGCGTGAGCAGCGCCCAGCGCGTCCGCCCCATCACCTCGCGCGCCAGCAGCCACCCGGACAGCGGCAGCAGCACCGCGAAGGGCACGAAGTAGAGCACCTTCTCCGACCAGCTCCAACCGATGCCGAGCTGCGCCAGCAATCCCGCGAACGCCTGCACCGGCAGCCGGAACACGTCGAGAAAACGGTTCTGCCCGCCCAGCCCCTGGGTGCTGTCCCACGGCGAGCCGAAGGGCCAGAACGACACCAGCCGCTGCGTGTCCGGCCAGCTCCAATCGCCCGCGCTCAGTGGCGTGCCGGTCAGCCATGCATGGCGCACCAGCAGGCCGACAGCCGCCAGCCCGGCGCCCACCTTCCACGGCCGGTCCAGCCACGACCCCGCGCGCAACGACGAAACTCGCGCGCGCGCCCTCGCACCCACGCGCGCAAGGTGCCCCTCCTCCACCAAGTACAGCACCGCCAGGGCCACCAGCACCACGCCCACGGCGATGTCGCCCATCGCCACCACCTGCTGCAAAGAGCCGTGGAACAGCACGATCAGCACCGGCTCCAGGAACGCTCCGGGCACCAGCACCCAGAGCAGCCGCAGCCGGTCCAGCGACTGCTGCGTGTTGCTCAGCATCGCCGCCCCGGCGAGCAGCGCGGTGCCCAGCGCGTACAACCCGATCGACCCCGAGGCGCCGGTGTACATGTGCCCCGCGAACACGCGCAGGATCACGTCCGCAAACGCGGAGAAAACCGCCCACCCGGCAAGCCCGCCGAGCAGCGACACACCCAGCGACGTCGCCACCAACCCCAATGTGCCGCGACCCACCGCATGCCGCGCCGCCACCTTGGGAAACAGCACGCTGCTGACGCTGCCCATGGCGAAGAACATCGCCCGCGCCGCCACCGCCATGGCGCCGTACTGCCCCGCCTGGCGAGCGCTGAAGTAGTGCGACACCATGACCACGTCGCAGGACAGCAGCGTGGCGATGGTCAGCGTCGAGGCGATGGCCACCACGAGGAAGCGTCGCACCGCACGCCAGTCGGCGACGCCCCCCGGCTGGCGCAGCTGCGCGCGCACCGTCCACAGCGTCCACGCGTACACCAGCACCGAGGCCAGCGAGATCCCCGCCAGCGCCCCGCGCACCCCGAAGGGCACCACCAGCGCCGCCGCGCACACGATCCGGCTCCCCGCCGTCGCCGCCACCAGCACGCCCCAGGTGCCGAAGCGCTGCTCCCCCTGCACCGCGCCGAGCAGCGCCGGGCCCGCCAGGGTGAACGGCACGCTCACCGCAGCGATCACGACAAAGTCGGCAGGAACCTGTAAAAACGAAGCCACAGCAGGCGAGAACAGCGCCAGCAGGCCACCGAGCACCGTCCCGAAGACGAGCAGCCGCCGGTTGACGCTGCGCAGCAACGCGCCGCCCGGCACCACTCCCGGCGCGGTGGCCAGCTCGCGGCTGGTCCGCCACGCAACCAGCCGACCGAAGGCCTGCGCCGGCTGGGTGATCAGCGTGAAGAACGTGAACACCGCCAGCATCTGCCCGTACGGCCGCACGTTGAGCCGGTGGGTGAGCACCGCCTGGAGCAGCAGGCTGAAGACGCCCGCCAGCCCCGTCCCCACCGCGGCGACGAGGTTGTGGGCGACGAAGGCCCGCCCCTCTCCGCGGCCGAGGCGTCTCACGCCGGCAGGGGCGCCGGGGCACGCAGCCAGCCGCGCTGCGGGAAGGCGCCCAGCACCTCGGCGACCTCGTCCACCTCGGCGTCGGTGAGCCGCTTGCGCCAGCGGGTGGGCTGCTCCTGGGCGATGCGCATCTCCACAAAGCCCTCGCCCGGCCGGTTGCTCTCGGCCAGGAACTGCTCCACCCGCGGCGACCAGTTCAGGCCAACACAGTCAAAAACAGAGCGGAACCGCGCGGGCGGATCGGTGCACAGGTCCTCGTGGGTGAGGAACAGCCACTCGGGATGCCGCGCCAGCGACTCGCCGAGCACGGTGGTGAGCAGCCCCACCGTCCAGGCGATGCCACCGAGCGCCGACAGCCGCGGCGACGGCGGCGCGACGCCCAGGCGGTCGAGCACCCGCTCGCGCACCGCCTCGCGCGAGCCGAGGTCGAAGCCGTGCATGCCGAGCTGCCGCCAGCTCGACACCACGTTGAGCGGGTTGCGCTGGATGGCGACCACGCGCGGCTGGTAGCGCGCCACCAGCCATTCGACCGAGAACGGCGCGTAGATCGACTTGACCACCGTGCATTGCGGCCCGCCCGGCAGCCGCGACGCGACACTCGCATACTGCCGGGTCAGCGGATCGCGCAGCGAGCGGGGCAGGCGCAGCGCCACGCGTCCCGCATGCAGCTTCCATCCCCGCATGCGCGGCAGGCGGCCGGACCACACCGCGTCCCACAGCGGCGTGAGCGCGCCCTCGTTGGTGGCGTCGACGAACGGGTAGGGGCCGAAGCCGCGACGGCCGGCGACCTCGGGACGCTCGGTGTCGGCGTCGACGTTGTCCGGCTCGTGGTAGTAGCGCACGCCCTCGGCGCGGCTCATCACCTTGCCGCACCACGACGTGCCCGAGCGCGCGGTGCCGACGATGAGGATGCGGTCTTGGCGGCCGGGGAGCGTCTCGGTCACGGTCGGGGAATCCACTGCAGGACGTGCCTCCATTGCTCGCGGACGCGCTCGCGCCCATGGTGTTGTTCGACCCACTCGCGTGCCGGCGCGCGCGCGGGCGGTGGTGCGTCGAGAAGGTGCAAGACCAGGCCGCAGAGCTGGTCGAGCGAGGCGACGTGCAGGCCGGGCGCGCCGCTCAGGCCCTCGAAGGCGACCGGCGTTCCCGCGACGGGACGGCCGTGCCACAGGTAATGCAGAACCTTGGTCTTCACCCCCGCGCCCGAGGCCAGTGGCGCCAGGCAGAGGTCGGCGGCGGCGACCACGCTGTCGACGTCGGCAACAGCGCCGAGGCAGAAAACCGTGTCGTGCAGCGCAGCGTCGACCGAGAGCTGCTCACTGCCCGGGCCGCACATCACCAGCGCCGTCCCCACCGGCAGCCGCGGCGCCAGCTCGCGCAGCAGCCATCGCGCCGCCGCCGCGTTGTGCTTCGCGGTCATGGTGCCGAGGAAGAGCAGCACGCGCTGCGGCTCGACGCCGATGCGCGCGACCAGCGCGGCGCGCGCCGCGACTTGATCCACCGCGCGCGCCAGTGGTGCATGGTCGACGGTGGCCAGCTTGCCGCGCAGGCGCGGGTGCAAACGCCGCCACGCCTCCGCCTCGACGTCGCCGATCGACACCGCGACCGCGCAGCGCCGCGCCGCCAGGCGTTCCAGCAGCGTCCAGACCAGCAGCATCAACCGGTTGCGCGGCGTCGGCGCGAGACGGCGGTAGTGGAGCGACTGGCACTCGTTGGTGTCCCACACCACCGGCTTGCCGGTGCGCGCCACGTACACGGCGGGGACGAGCATGGCGTTGGCCACGATCAGGGCGTCGGCCGAGCGCGCCGCCTCGCGGATCACCCTTGCCCAGTCGAGGGAAAAGCCGCGGAACGGCTTGCGCGACGGGGCCACCACCCGCGACGCCCAGGGCAGCGCCGCCCCCGCACCCACCGGCTCACGCGTGCTCGCCACCGCCACGTCGACACCGAGACCGCTGAGCGTTTCGAGGAGCACGCGCGAGCGCACCTGCAGGCCGCCGTGCGGTTCGGCGAGCGAGCCGAAGGTGACCAGCAGCAAACGCTGGGCGCGCGCGGGAGTCGTCGCCACCACGATTCAGTCCTTCACTCCCCAGTCGCCGAGGTCGAAGCGGCGCAGCACGCCGGTCACCTCGGCGACCTGCTCGGGGCTGAGCCGGCGGCGGTACTGGGTCGCCTGCACCAGGCGGCGGCTCTCGCCCTCGACGGTGGTGGTGACCGCGTTGGGATGCGCCTTGGCGTTGCCGCCGTGGGCGGTGAAGCTCGGGTCCTCGGACGCGGTGAGATAGGCGTCGGTGCCCTCGGTCCAGTCCAGGCCGAGGCGGCCGTACAGCTCGGTGAAGCCCGCGCGCGGCTCGCGACACAGCTCGTCGTGCGACAGCACGATCCACTCGGGATGACGGCGCACCGCCTGGCGCATGCCGGCGTAGAGCAGGCCGACCGTCCAGGCGACGCGCGCCGCCTCCGACGCATCGGACGGCGGCGGGGCGACGTCGAGCCGGACCATCAGGCTGCGGCGCACCTCGGGGTCGTCCCAGAGCGGGCGCCGGGGCAGCATGTCGAGCTGCATCCAGCTCGACACCACGTTGAGCGGGTTGCGGTGCAGCACCACGACGCGCGGCCGGTAGGTGGCCGACAACCACTCCAGGGCCAGCGAGGCGTTGACCGTCTTGACCAGGACGTGCTCAGGACGCTTGCGCGTCATCGCGGTTGCCCGGGCCAATGCCAGGATCGCCCAGTCGCGCGCGGCGGGCGGCAGCTTGACCATGCGCCGTCCCGCAGCACGCGCGGCCTCGACGTGGTCCCAGGGCCAGCCGCCGGCGAAGGCGAGGTCCCAGGTGGCCCGGTAGCGCTGCGGCGCCAGTCCCGCGGGGACCGCCGGGTAATCGCCAAGCTTGGCGGCAACCATGGCGCCGAGCACGTCGGAGAAGGGTCCGTCCGGCTCGTAGACGGTGCGCACCCCGGCCGCCTGGCCGAGCACGTTGGCCGCCCACGTCGACCCGCTGCGCGGCGTTCCCGCGAAGACGATCCTCATTGTCTGTGCTGTCCTTTTCGAACTCAGGTGCGGATGGCGTCGACGGGCTGGAGGGTCGCGGCGCGCAGGCTGGGCACCATGCCGGCGACCACGCCGACCAGCAGCGAGATGGCGAGTGCGCCGCCCATGGCCAGCAGCGGCGTGCCGATGGCGGGGACGCCGCTGACCAGGTTGGGCAGCAGGTGCGCGGCGCCGCCGCCGAGCAGTGCGCCGAGCACCCCGCCCGAGGCGACCAGGGCCAGCGCCTCGAGGAGGAACTGGGCGCCGATGTTGCGCCGGGTGGCGCCGAAGGCGCGGCGCACGCCGATCTCGTAGGTGCGCTCGTGGACGCTGGCCAGCATCACGTTGGCGACGCCGAGCGCGCCCGCGGTGAGCGACACCGCGGCCACCACCAGCAGCATCCAGGCGAGCAATGTGTCGACGCGCTGGGTACCGTCGACCAGGTCCTGCTGCGAGCGCACCTGGAAGTCGACGTTGGCGGGGTTGGTGATGTGGTGCTGCTGCATGAGGCGGCGCTGCACCTCCTGCTCGGCCGCGCCGACCGCGCTCGCCGACTGCGCCTGCACGGAGATCTGCTGGATGCGCGGGCTTCCCTGGGGGAGCAGGCGCGACCACGCGCTGCTCAGCGGCACCACGGTGACGTCGTCGGCATTGACGGTGCCCGTCGCGCCGCGCGCCGCGAAGACGCCGACGACGCGATACGGCTGCCCGTCGATGCGGATCATCTGGCCGAGCGGGCTGTCACGGAAGAAGAGGTTGTCGGCGACGGTCTGCCCGATCACCGCCACCGGCGCGGCGGTGGCCTGGTCGGTGGCGTCGAGGAAGCGTCCGCCGGCCAGCTTGTAGCCGCGCACGGTGGCGAACTGCTCGGTGCTGCCGACCACGTCGGTGCGCCAGTTGCGATCGTAGTAGCTGAGCTGGCCGCGCAACCCCGCGGTGGGCACGGCGGCGACCACGTCGGGCAGCGTGGCGGCGTCGCCGAGGGCGGCGACGTCGTTGCTGGTCAGCGTGTCGCCGGTGCCGAAACCCTGCTGCACACCCGAAGCCGACGCCGCCGCGGGATACACGGCCAGCACGTCGGCGCCGAGGCCGTCCACGTCGTGCCGGGTCTGCGTGGAGACGGCGCGGACCAGGCCGATCACGACAACTGTGGCCGCAACTCCGACGACCACGCCGAAGAGGTTGAGCAGGGCGCGCACCCGGTGGGCGCGCAGCCCGCGCATGGTCAGCGAGGCGACCTCGAAGGGGCTCATGCCGCCTCGACGGCGAGCACGCGGCCGTTGCTGATGCGCACCAGCCGGCGCGCCTGGGCGGCCACGCCGGGGTTGTGGGTGACCACGACGACGGTGCGGCCGGTGCGGTTCATGCCGCGCAGCAGGGCGACGATGGCGTTGGCGGCCTGGGCGTCGACGCTGCCGGTGGGCTCGTCCGCGAGCACCACCGCCGGGTCGTTGGCCACCGCGCGCGCGATCGCGGCGCGCTGCTGCTCGCCGCCCGACAGGGTGGCCACGCGGTGCTCGGCGCGGTCGGCGAGGCCCACCTCGTCGAGCAGGCCGAGCGCCCGCCTGCGACGCTCGCGCCGCGAGCGGTGCGAGTAGAGCAGCGGCACCTCGACGTTCTCGACCACGGTGAGCCCGGGGATGAGGTGGAAGGCCTGGAAGACGAAGCCGATGCTGCGCCCGCGCAGCCGCGACAGGCGGCGGTCGTCCAGCTCGGCGGTGTCGACGCCCATGACGACGCAGCGGCCGCCGCTGGGACGGTCGAGGCAGCCCATCAGGTTGAGCAGTGTCGACTTGCCCGAGCCCGACGCGCCCATCACCGCGACGAACTCGCCCTGCTTGATGGTCAGGTCGACGCCGGCCAGCGCGGTCACGCTGTGCCCGTCGTCGATGGGGAAGATCTTGCAGACCGACTCCAGTCTGATCATGGCGCGGGCGTCCGCAGCGCGACATGGCTGCCGATGACCACCTGCTGGCCGTCGGCGAGCCCCTCGGTGATCTCGGTGAGCGTGTCGCCGACGTGGCCGATCTTCACCGGCGTGGCCACGGCGCGCGCCTCGTACCAGACGTCGACCAGCATGTCGCCGCCGACGCTGTACACCGCCTGGCTGGGCACCGCGACGACGTTGTCGGCGCGGGCGACGGTGACGCTGACGCTCGCGGTCATGCCGTCCTTGAGGCGTGGGTCGCCGCTGTCAGGCACCACGGTGGCGTAGTAGGAGACCACTCCGGACATCACGGTGGCGCTCGAGGCCACGCCGATCACCTTGCAGGGCAGGGAGAGTCCGGGCACGGCGTCGACGGCGACCGTGCAGGACTGGCCGGCGGCGAGGCGGGCGGCGTCGACCTCGGCGAAGGGCGCGGCGACGTCGAAGTCGGTGCCGGTGGAGAGCACCAGGAAGGCCCGGCTCGGCGCGCCCACCGCTCCTGACGCCCCGGTCAGTGGCAGCGGCGCCGTGCTGCCCGGCGCCACCGGCGCGGCGCTCCCCGTGTTGTTGCCGGTGGTGGCACCAACCTGCCCGTTGACCGACGACACCACACCGCTGACCGGCGCCAGCAGGGTTGTCTGGGTGAGCGTCGCCTGGGCGTGGTCCACCTGGGCCCGGGCGGCGGCGAGGCTCGCCTGGGCCTGGGCGACGCGGTTGGCGTCGGGCGCGGTGGCGGCGTCGAGGTTGGCGTGCGCGTCGCTGAGCTGCTGGCTGGCCTGGTCGATGCGCGACTGGCCGTTCTGCGCGTCCTGGAGCTGGCGGAGCTGGTCGGCCTGGAGGACGCGGGTGGCGTCGTCCACCGCGGCCTGGTCGGCCTGGCACGTCGACGGGTTCGGCGTCGGCCCTGGCGTCGTCACCGGTTGACCTCCGCCGCACCCGTCGCCGACCTGCTTGGCGCGCGCGTCGGTGAGCCGGTTCTGGTCAGCGGTGACCCGATCCGAGTCCTGCTGGTTGAGGACGAGCACGTCGGTGCGCACCGTGTCCAGGGTCGCCTGCGCGTTGCTCACCGCGCGCTTCAGCGCCTGCTGCTGCGCGCTGCCCACCGGCTGGGTGGCCGCGGCCAGCACCGAGGTCGCCCCGGTCAGCACCGCCTGCGCCTCGGCGAGTGCGGCGCGCTGCGCCGAATCGTCGAGCCGGGCCACCACCTGGCCGGCGTTGACGTGCTGTCCCGGCGACACGTCGATCTCGGCGACGCGACCCGACGCCGCGAAGTCGAGCGGCACCTGCGACGCGGGCACCACCGTGCCGGCGGCGGCGACGACGACGGGAAAGCTGCGCTGCGCCACGGTGGCGAGCTGCGGCAGCGGCGCCGGCTTGCCCAGCACGGCCAGCGCGCGCGGCGCCACCGCGGCGCAGAGCGCGACCACGGCGAGCAGCACCGCGGTGCGGAACTGGACCTTGCGGCGCCTCATACCACGGCCGCCGCAGCGCCGGCGTGCGCGTCGTCCCAGCGATCCGCCCAGCCGCTGCGCGTCGCCAGTGCGATGGCCTCGCGCTGCGAGTGCACGCCGAGCTTGCCCAGGATGTTGCGGATGTGGGTGCGCACGGTGGTGATCGCGGTGCCGCTCTCCATGGCGACGCGTTCCGCCGACCAGCCGTCCACCAGCGCGCGCAGGGTGCGCCGCTCGGTGCGGGTGAGCTGGGCCAGCGCGGCGACGGTGCGCTGCCGCGGCGCGCCGGTGCGCTCGCGGATGCGCCGGGTCACGTTCTCGGCGCTGGCGGGCCCGTCGACCACCGACACGTCGAGGCTCATCGCCCGCAGCTGGGCGGCGAGTCGCGCGCCGGTGCGGGCACCGTCGTCGCCGCAGACCACCACCACCATGACGTTCACTGCCGCGCCGTCGCCCGCGCCTCGAACACCGACAGGCGCATGCCACCGCTGCCCGGCGACGGCAGCGGCTCGTCGAGGAAGCGGTAGCCGAGGCCGCGCACCGTGACCAGGTGCTCGGGATTCTGCGGGTCGCGCTCGATCTTCTGGCGCAGCCGCTTGACGTGCACGTCGAGCGTCTTGGTGTCGCCGAAGTACTCCGGGCCCCACACCTCGCTGATCAGGAATTCGCGGGTGCGCAGGCGTCCGCGGCCTTCGAGGAAGGACACCAGGAGCTGGAACTCCTTGGGGGTGAAGGCGACGTGCTTGCCGCGCACGCGGACCTCGTGACGGCTGCTGTCCAACTCCACGGGTCCGCCGGCGAGCACGTCGTGTGCCGGCGGCTGCGGCTGGCCCATGCGGCTGCGGCGGAGATGGGCGCGCACCCGCGAGACCAGTTCGGGAAGCGAGAACGGCTTGGTGACGTAGTCGTCGGCGCCGACCTCCAATCCGCTGACCTTGTCGGCCTCGCCGTCCTTGCCGGTGACCATGAGGATGGGCACCGCGGATTCGGCGCGCAGGATGCGGCACACGTCGAGGCCGCTGAGTCGCGGCAGCATCAGGTCGAGGATCACCAGGTCGGGGTGCTCGGTGCGGAAGCGCTCCAGCCCGCGCACGCCGTCGCGTGCCACCAGCACCTCGTATCCCTCGCGCCCCAGCGCGATGCCCATCAGCTCCGCCAGCCGCTCGTCGTCCTCGACGACGAGAATCACCGGAGACGCCGCGGATCCGCGCACGCGCGCAGGTTCGACTGTCATAGGTTCCCCACAAAGCCCCATAAAACCGGCCGCGCTGCATGACATGCCGGTCGCCTGTATTGTCCGGGTCGCCCGGAGTGGCTTGGTGGACGAACTGCTTAAGGTCGAATTAGGATCCGGCGGCTTGTGGAATTGGCGTGGAAAACTCTGATCAATGTTCGCCCGCATTTGCTCATGCAGGCGAACCCGGTTTAAAACAGTGAAGAGGCCCGGCGCACTGCCGGGCCCCTTCTGCAACTGCGGAACTTCGAGAAGCCCTAGGGGGTGACGGTCAACCGGCAGTAGTCCTGGTTGTTGTCACCGCCACCGATGGTGCCACTGGGCATCGGCACGAAGCCGGATGCCTTGATGGCGGCCTGGATGTCGGTGCTGTAGTTGTTGCCGGTCTGCGGGTTGGTGCCGTGGTTGGCGGCCGTCTTGCAGAGCCAGCCCTCCTCACCGACGTAGCGCGAGGTGCCGTCCGAGGCCGTCGCCGCGTTGAAGACGTTGAACAGGAAGCGGCCGTAGGGGAAGGTGAGGTTGCCGATGGTGGTCGCCGTCGGGGCGATCTTGTCCACCAGCCCGAGCACCGCACCGTTCTTGCCCTTGACCTGGGTCGACCACACGCCGTAGGAGAACGGGAAGATCGCGCCGGCCTGGTCGGCGTTGGCGACGACCGCCGTGTTGCTGTTCTCCGGCACGATGTGGCTGGTCGCGTAGGTGGTGCCGCGAGCGTTGATGCAGGCGTCCGACGAGCCGCCCAGGAAGCCGTCCCAGGTGCTGCGGGTGCCCGAGCCGGGCTGCGGGGTGTACGGGTCGATGGCCACGCTGGCGCCACCGAACTCGCTCCAGTTCAGCGGGCAGCCGCCGGGGTTGCCGCTGTCGGCGGGATCGCCACCCAGGAAGATGTACTTGAGCTGCTGCTGGGTGAGGCAGAACTTCTTGGTGGTGCCGCCGGTGCCCGCGCACACGCCACTGGTGTTGTTCATCGTGGCGATGCCCGAACCGGTGACGTTGTACGCCTCCCAGGAGATGGCGTCACGGGCGTAGGCGACGAAGTGCAGGCCCGAGCAGTCGGTGGTCTTGGGGGCACGCGACGAGCGCGCGTAGTCGATGTGGGCGACGTTGGTCTGGCCCTGGGTGCAGAGCTGCTTGATGCCGTTCGAGGAGCCCAGGAAGTAGGCCTGCGCCACCTGGTCGTGCTGGTAGTTCTCGGTGGTCACCGTGCCCGCGGGATCGGGCGCCTGGCACGAGAAGTCGAACCACGCGGCGCCGCCGTTGGGCGGGGTCGCGCCGGTCGGGATCTGCGCGCAGCCCGGGCTGAACTGGTACAGGTTGTCGAGTGCGCCCATCATGAACTGGGTGGTGTCCGACCCGCTGCCGAGCACCGACTCGGCAACCGGGCCACCACCGACACCGGTGGTCGCGCCGGCGCCGGAGACGGCGGACAGCGCCATCAGCGCCGCCCCGAGACCCACGCCTGCGCGAAGTGCAATGGTTCCCCGCTTCATCGGGAAGTCCTGTCGCAAGTCATCTGTCAATGCGCCTCCAATGCCCTTTGTCTGAGCCGGGATCCGGCCCCGATGGAAGGCTAGTGGGGCGACGTTTCCCGCCCGTGGCCCCGCATGGAACGCAACATGCACATCGGGTTAAGAGTGGGCGCAGATCTATTCGTTGACCTGGTTGACCTGCATGCCACCGGACAGGTTGGGGTCGGCCTTGCTGTGGTAGGCGACGCTCTCCACGTTCTGCGGACTCCAGGTCCACGTCGCGCCGGGAGCGATCACCCCGGAGTCCAGCCCGGACACGTCGAAGACGACGTCCATGGGCTTGCCGGACAGGTTGCTGAAGGTCACCGGTTGGCAGCAGGGGCTGACCAGGATCTTGGGCTCGAATCCCTGCGCAGTGATGTGCACCGCGTAGCCCATGTCGAAGTTCGGGTCAGGCTTGGCCGCTTCTTGCTCGAACTGCGGCGGCGTGGTGTACACGTGGGGCGTGGGAACCGCCCGGGTCGGCGCCGCGCTGGGCGGCGCGGTGGTGACGGCGGTGCTCTGCGGTGCGGCGCTGCCACACCCGGCCAGCAGCAGGGCGGCGAGCGCGAGGGCGGCGCCCAGCGGTGCTCGGTTCATGGCGGCAATCCCCATCACAACGTGCCGGGAAGCACCCGGTCCAGGCTGGAAAAGACGAGCACGGCGAGCGTGAGCAGCACCGGTGCGGCGAAGGTGTAGGTGACCGCGCGCGGCCAGCGCGGATGCATGTGGCGCACCGCCCACAGCGTCGCCGCGACGAGCAGCGCCCAGAACAGGGCGAGGGCGAAGCCGGTGGCCTCGCCGTCGAGGCCGAGGTCGGTGCCGCCGACGGTGGCGGGCGGCCGGGCGGCGACGGCGACCGGGTCGCCCTGCAGTGTCGCGGTGACCATCAGCCGGCCGGTGGCCAGCAACAGCGGGTCGGAGGTGACCAGCTCGAGGCGGCTCTTCCCGTCGCTCGCCGTCGCACCCGGGTCGCCCGCGGAGACGTGGCGGACGTCGCTCACCGTGTAGGTGAAGGAACCCTGGCCGGTGGTGGTGGTGATGGTGTCGCCCCGGTGCAGCGCGTCGAGGCTGCGGAAGGGTCCGCCGTAGGTCATGCGGCGGCCGGCGAGGACGCTGATGCCGTACTCGCCGGGCAGCGGCGAGGAGCGCAGGTGGCCGGGGCCGGCGGCGAGGTCGTCGGGGCTGGTGCCCTCGACCACCACCTGGTGCACGCCGATGCCGGGGATGTCGACCAGGGCCACCGGGCTGCCCTCGGCGATCGCCGCGGTGGGGGCGTCGAGCGAGGTGGTGGGGAGCTGCGCCTTGAAGGCGGTGAGCAGGGCGGCCTGGCTGCGGTCGTGGTCGAGGCCGGTCCCGGCCAGCTCGTAGCCGACGAAGACGGCGGCGAGCAGGCCGGCGGCGGTCAGCCAGCGGCCGGCGCGCAGCGCGACCCTGCCGGCGGACGGGCGCGGGACGGCGGGCGCCGCGGGTTCGGTGGCCACCGGCGCCACCGGCGCGGGCGCGGGCGCGGGCGGCGGGGGCGCCGGCGGCTCGGGCGCAGCCACGGCAGGCTCCTGCCCCCTCGCCTCGACCGGCGTCCCCGCCACCGCGATCTCCCGCGGCCGCCGCTGGGGCAGGCGCTGCAGCAGCCGCCCGCCACTGCGCAGCGGCATCCGGCGCGGCGGGAACAGCTCGAGCCGCTCCCCCATCGCCTCCACCCGCCGGCGCAGCTCCGCGAGGCCCGGCTCACCAACGCCGGTCTGCTCCACCTCCCGCAGCGCGTCGCGCAGCGAGAGCAGCAGGGTCACCATCACCACCCGGTCGCCGGCGGGGACGTCGTCCTCGCCGTCGAGCAGGCGGTTCTCCAGGGCGCCGAGCCCGGCGCGGATCGAGGCCAGCGCGCTCGGCGTCGCCTCGGCCTGGGTGACCGGGGTCATCTCGCTCACGGCACCCGCCTCCCCCGCCGGGCGATCACCTGGGTGGCCGCCCCGGCCACCAGGGCGAGCACGGCCAGCCCGGCGATGCCCGGCAGCACCAGCCGCGAGGCGGCGGGCTGGGCGAGCAGCAGCAGGCGCTCGGCCTGGTCACCCGGTGGCGGGCCGGAGGGCAGCGGCGCGGCGGCCCTGGGCGTGGTCGCGGCCCGCCGCGGCGCGGGGGTCGGCGTCGCCACCGGCCCGGCTGCCAACGGCCCGCTGGTCACCGGCAGGATGGCCAGCGGCTGCGCGGCGATGGCCGGGGGCGGGATGCTGAAGACCGGCGCCGCGGTCGGCGCGGGGGTGGCCACCGGAGCGGGCGCGGGCGTCGGCGCCGGGGTGGGCGGCGCGCTGGTCGGGATCAGTCCCGCGACCTGCAGCGCCTCGGCCGACAGCCGCGGGTCGAGCGGCGCGTACCCGGGGGGCATCGCCGACTGCCCCGCCTGCACTGCGTACTTGAGGAATGCGGCCAGCGCCACCCCCCGGTCCGGGGTGATCACGTTGGTCGGGGCCAGCATGTACGACACCAGCGGCATGGGGTACGCGGTGGGGTCGGTGCTCGCGTAGTTGGGGGTGATGGTGCCGTCGCTGTTGAGCGCGGCGCCGGCCACCGCCCTGGCCACCGTCTGCGGCGTCGCCGCCACCACCTTGCCGGCGCCCAGCTTGATCTGCACCGTGGGCAGCCCGTAGAACGCCGCGGTGCTGGCGTCCATGAAGCCGATGTTGCCCTGGCCGGAGAAGTCGGTGGTGGGATCGACGACGGCCAGGCCCAGGTTGGCGCTGCCGGTCACCCCGGTGACGCCGACCCCGGGGATGGGGAAGATCTGCTGCGGCCCGAAGGTCCACGCGAGCGGATCGGTTGCGGCCAGCCATGACGTGAACACGTAGGACTCGGCCTCGTGATCGGCGCGCACGAACGGCACCACCCGCGGCGGGAACTCGACGCCCGGGTTGAGACGCCGGATCGCCGCGGTGGCGTTCCAGTTGGGGATGACGCCCAGGAACGTCTTGGCGATCAGGTCGGGGGTCATGGTCAGCGTGGTGATCTGCGGGCCGCGCCGGTCGTACATGCGGTAGGCGAGCACCAGCGCCGACTCAGTTACCGGGGCCAGCTTGTAGCTCACGTTGGGCGGCTGGTTGGGCGGCGGTGGCAGCGGCCCGGTGACGGCGAAGTCGGTGAGCCCGGTGAACATGCTGTTGACGCCGTCGACCGAGTTGTTGACCGCGTAGCCCACCGACAGGCTCTGCGGCGGCGTGCACACCTGCGACGACCACCCGTAGATGGCGCGATAGGCCGCCGAGCCGCCGCCGCCGAGCAGGGCGCCCGGTCCCGGCGCCGGGCACGCGTCGGGCGACGGCGCGAAGGCGACCGGGGTGAGCATCGCGGTGGTCAGGTCGGTGGCGCTGAACATGCCGGCGATGACGCAGGGATGCCCCTGGTCGCAGACGATCGAGCCGCTCTTGCCCGAGTTCTGCAGCGCCTGGTCGCCGTTGGCGTACACCGGGAGGTAGGTGGTGCCGGCGCCGGTGGCGTCGCCGATGCCGGTGACCTGGGTGTTCACCGGGGTGCAGTCGGTGGCGATGATGGTCGGCGACGCGATGCACTCGCGGAAGACGATGCCCGACGACGGCGCCAGGCCGCTGAAGGCCAGCTTGACGAACTGCCCGTCGACCAGGCTGGTGGCCGGCGTCGCGGTGAGCGTCGGTCCGCCGGTGGCCCCGGCGCGCGGCGCCACGGTGGACACCGTCCACACCGCGGCGGCGAGCAGCGCCACGACCAGCAGGCCGCCGAGCCGATCGGCGCCCGTCCGCCTACGGCGCATCGACGTGCTCCCCACTCCGCCGCCGCGCCCTGGCCGTCAGAGTTCCGGCCAGCAGTGGCCCGAACATGACGATCAGCACCAGCAGCGCGGCGACCACGAACCAGGTGACCGGCGAGGACGCCGCCGCCCTGGCGGCCTGCTCGGCGAGCAGGAAGGACGCCTGCCTGGCATTGGCGTCGAGCACAGGGATCGCGGCGGTGGCGGCGGCGTTCGAGTCGCCGGCCGCCGGCGAGCTGTCGTCGGTGCCGGACGTGCCCGGCGCCGCGGTCTGCGCCGCCGCGCCGGTGGCCGCCGCCGCGCCGCCGCTCGACACCGCGCCGCCTCCGGACGTTCCCGTCTGCGCGGCGCCGCCACCGCTGCGGGTGTTGCCCGAGCCGCCGCCGCTCGACGCCGTGCTGCCCGCGCTGGCGCCGGCGTTGTTCTCGCCTGGACCGGTGATCGGCGCGCCGGTGAGCGTCGGGTTGGGGCAGTGCGCGGCATCGACCGGCGGCGGCGCCGGCGCGCCCGGGATGCGCCGGACGGCGTCGAAGACGGCCCCGATCAGGTTGGGCGGCAACGGCGAATAGCCCAGCGGCGCCGCCTCGCGCTGTCCCGAGCAGGCGATGTAGATCATCCAGGCGCCCAGGACCGCGCCCTTCGCAGGGTCGAAGCCCGTGGTCTGGGTGATCAGGTAGCTGTAGCTCGACATCGGGTACGCGGTCGGCTCGGGGGCGCGGTACACGTTTGTCAGGTTCTGGGTGAGGTCGGCGTTGAGCTGCGCGTGCACCAGCGCGGTGGCCACGTTCGCCGAGGTCGGCTGCACGAAGTTGCCGCTGGCGTTGTGCAGGTTGACCACGGGGAAGTAGCGCTGGTACGCGTAGCCCGCCTCGACGTAGCCGATGGCGCCCTTGCCGATGGCGTCGTTGGAGACGAAGTTGGCCACGCCGTCCGAGCCCTTCTGCTGCGTGCTGCCAGGGAACGGCGGCCACTGCGAGCACGGCGCTGGGCAGCCCTGGCTGGACACGAAGGCGTTCCAGACGCTCGACGCCTGGTCGGCGAGGTACAGCGAGAACTGCGCCGAGGTGCCCGAGCCGTCGGAGCGGATCACCGGGATCACCGTGGTCTCGGCGATGGCCAGGCCCGGGTTGAGCGCCTGGATGGCGCCGTCCTGCCAGGAGGTGATGCCGCCGGTGAAGATCCTCGCCGCCGTGGGCGCGTCGAGGCGCAGGGTGGTGATGCGCGCGCCGCTGGGCGAGTGCAGGTTGTACATCATCGAGGTGCCGCCGGCGACGTCGGGAACGTACTGGTACGACTTGTGCTCGCCCTGCAATTGGGCGACCTCGTCGGGCTGGAAGGGGATCTCGCTGGCCGCGAAGTCGACCTGGTTTATGATGTAGAACTCGCGTCCGGCACTGGAGCCGACGCCCTGGAAGTTGATCGAGTAGCCCTGCCGCGCGATGTCGGCGCGCCACTGGTCGAGGGCGATCTGCACCCACGTCGAGCCGGCGCCGTTGACGGTCGGTCCGGTGGCGTGCGCGGTGGTGACGCCGCCACCGATGCCCATCGCCGCGGCGGCGAGCATCGCCCAGCAACGGCGTCTCATCCGAAGCGTCCCTGCACGTAATCGGCGGTGCGCGCGTCGTCGGGGTTGCGGAAGATCTTCTCGGTGGGCCCGGTCTCGACGATGCCGCCGGGAAAGCCCTCCTCCACCATGAAGAAGGCGCAGCGGTTGGAGACGCGCTGGGCCTGCTGCATGTTGTGGGTGACGATCACCACGGTGACGTCGTTGACGATCTCCCTGATGGTCTCCTCGATGCGCCGCGTCGAGGCGGGGTCGAGGGCCGAGCAGGGCTCGTCCATCAGCAGCACCTGGGGCCGCACCGCCAGCGAGCGGGCGATGCAGAGCCGCTGCTGCTGGCCGCCGCTGAGGCTGCCGCCCGGCGCGTTGAGCCGGTTGCGCACCTCGCGCCACAATCCCGCGCGAGTCAGGCTCTCCTCGACGATGGCGTCGCCGTCGTGGATGCGCCGGCCGGAGAGTTTGAGCCCCGACAGCACGTTGTCGTGGATGCTCATGGCCGGGAAGGGATTCGGCTTCTGGAACACCATGCCGATGCGCCGCCGCGTCTCGATGGGCCGCTGCTCGACGTCGTAGATGTCGGCGCCGTCGAGCAGCACCTCGCCGGAGAGCGCCGCGCTGGGGACCAGCTCGTGCATGCGGTTGAGGATGCGGATGAAGGTCGACTTGCCGCAGCCCGAGGGGCCGATGAGCGCGGTGACCTCGCGGGCGCGCATCTCCAGGGAGACGTTCTCCAGCACCTTGTTGGTGCCGAACCAGGCCGAAACCGCGCGCGACTCGAGCGAGGCGGCGGTGGTGGTGCGCGCCCCGGCGGGAGCGGCGGCCAGGGAGCCGCCCAGGACGTCGGCGGAGGTGCTCAATTGGTCGGTCCCTGTGCGAAATGCGAGGTCATGCGGTTCCACACCCGCCTGGGCAGGCCGCGCCCGGCGATTCGGGCCATGGTGAACAGCGCCAGCACCAGGAAGGTGAGCACCAGCGCTGCGCCCCAGGCGCGCTGGTAGGGGCCGGTGTTGGGCTGGTACTGGATGTACTGGTAGACGAAGTGGGGCAGCGCCTCCTGGTCGCCGGCCAGCGGGTTGACGTTCATCACCGAGGCGCCGAAGGAGGTGAAGATCAGCGGCGCCGTCTCGCCCACCGCTCGGGCGACGCCGAGGATCACCGCGGTGATCAGCCCGCTGCGCGCCGTGGGCAGCACCACGCCCCACACCGTGCGCCACTCCGACGCGCCCAGAGCCAGGGCGCCCTCGCGCAGGCCGTCGGGGACCAGGCGGAGCACCTCCTCGGCCGTTCTGGTCACGGTTGGCAGCATCAGGATGGCCAGGGCCAGCGCGGCGGCGAAGCCGGAGAAGCCGCGGCCCATCGACACCACCCAGATGGCGTAGATGAACAGGCCGGCGACGATCGAGGGCACGCCGCTCATGGCGTCGACGAAGAGGCGCACCGGGCGCTTCATGCGGCCGCCGATCTCGTTGAGGAACACCGCGCAGAGCACCGCCAGGGGCACGGCCATGACCATGGCGATGCCGACCTCCTCCAGGGTGCCGATGATGGCGTGGCCGACGCCGCCGCAGTTGGTGCCGTCGAGCTGGCCGCAGAACTGCACGGTGTCGGTGAGGAAGGCCGGCCGGATGACGCCGATGCCCTGGTAGATCAGGTAGCCGATGATGGTCAGCAGCGGCACCAGCATGAACAGCGCGGCGCTGCACATCACCGCCGACATCAGCCGGTCCCTGGCCATCAGGCTGCCGTGCAGGGCGCGGTTGGCCAGCCAATACATGGCCAGGAATGTCACCGCCCACCAGAAGCCGTAGCCGACCGAGTTGGAGAGCAGGCTGAGCCGGCCGTAGACAAGCCACACCACGCAGAACGACGACACCGCGGTGGCGGCGAGGACGAGCAGGTCGTCGCGATGGACCGAGCGCGGCCGCCTAGGGATGTCGAGGGCCATGACCGCCATCAGATCTCGACGCCCTTGCCGGAACGCGAACGGGCCACGATCAGCGAGGCCCCGAAGTTGACCAGCAGGGTGACCGCGAACAGCGCCACACCGGCGGCCATCAGCGCGGGAATGCCCCGCTGCTGGCTGGCCTCGCCGAACTGCAGGGCGATCATCGCCGCCACCGAGTTGGCGCCCGACTGCAGGATGTGCCCGGAGACGAAGAAGACCGGCGAGATGATCAGCGCCACCGCGATGGTCTCGCCGAGGGCGCGCCCCAGCCCGAGCATGGCGCCGCCGATGATGCCGCCGCGCCCGAATGGCAGCACCACGGTGCGGATCATCCCCCAGCGGCTGGCGCCGAGCGCCAGGGCCGCCTCCTTCTCGCCGGGCGGCGCCTGGGAGAACACCTCGCGCATCACCGAGGTGCAGATGGGCAGGATCATCAGCGACACCACCACGCCGGCGACGAACGCCGAGCCCGCGTAGTTGGTGCCATTGGTCTGGAAAACGGGGACGCCGCTGAGGTTGCTGGTCAGCCACGACGAGACGCCGACCAGCTGCGGCTCCAGGAAGGCGAGGCCCCAGATGCCGTAGATGACGCTGGGGATGGCGGCGAGCAGGTCGACCAGCGAGGTCAGGCCGTTGCGGATGCGCCGCGGCGCGTACTCGTTGATGAACAGCGCGCCGCCGATCGACAGCGGCACGGCGACGACCAGGGCGATCACCGCGATGACCACCGTCCAGTACATCACCGCGGCGATGCCGAAGGTGTGCCTGAGCCCGTCGGGCTGCCAGCTCTGGGTGGTGAGGAATTTGAGGCCCGCCGAGTGCAGCGCCGGCCAGGCCTTGACCAGCAGGAAGAAGCCGATGATGCCGAGGATGGCCAGCGTAGAGAGGCCCGCGCCGGTGGCCAGGCGCCGGTAGAAGCGGTCGGCGCGCACCCGTCCGCTGACGATGCGGCGGGGGGCGTCGGGCACTGCGTTGCTGGACATCGCGGCGAACCTTAGCCAGGCCCGGTGAACGGCAGGTGAACGTCAATCCGGCCGCCAGGTGAACGGCTGACGAGCAACTGATGTGCCCCCTGCACGCCCCCTGCGAGGTCGTCAGATTTGACGATGCGCAAGCACGCCGAGCCTCCCAGACTTCGCCGCGACGCAGGGTCGAAACCGGTCGAGGGCAGGGGCCGTCGGCGGCAGGGAGCGATCGAACACGTCCGCTTTTTCCCGAGGAGGACGCGTGGGCGAGCCGGTGGTCAGCCTGGTGGTCCTGGCCCATGCGCCGGGCGAGGGCCTGGGCCGTTCCATCGCCGCCATGCGCAGGGCCGCCGCGCCCATGCCGGTCGAGGTGGTGGTCGCGTCGGAGACGCCGTGGCGCGACCCGCCGGGCGACGTCACCGTGGTGCACGCCCGCGCCGCGTCGCGCGGCGACCTGCTCGACCGCGCCGCCGAGTGCGCGCACGGGAGGTACATCGCCTTCCTCGACCAGCGCGTGCGCCTCCAGGACGGCTGGGTCGACCGCGTGCTGCGCCACTTCGCCGATCCCGCGGTGGGTGTGGTCGGCGGACCGGTGCGCCCGCGCAGCACCTCGGGACGGCAGCGCGTCACCGCCGCACTGCTGCGCTCGCGCGTCGCCCGCGTGCTCGCCAACCACGGTGCGTGGCGCGGCGGCTGTCGCGGCGTCGCCGAGGTGCCGGCGGGCAACATGGTGGTGCGCCGCGACGTGTTCCGCGCCGTCGGCGGCTTCCAGAGTCCAGCCCAGGGAAGCGAGTCGACGCGGCTCTGCTACAAGGTGCGCGCCCTGCTCGGCCTGCGCGTGGTCGCCGACGCCGCGCTCAGCGCCGCCGCCTCGCCGCCCGACTTCCCCGCGGAATTGCTGGGCAGGGTTGTCGCGCATGGCAGGGTGCGCGGCGACATGGGGCGCCGCCTGCGCGACATGTCACCGCTGGCGGTGTACGCGCTGCCCGCGCTCGCCGTCGCCGCGCTGGTGCCGATCGCCGCGCTGCTGTCGCGCATGCCGCGGGTGCGCGCGGGAACGCTGATCGCGCTCGGCGCGCTCTATCTGCTGCTCGTCGCCGAGGTGCTGATCAGCCGCGAGTCGCTGCGGGCGCGGTTGCTCGCCGCGGTCTCGCTGCCGCTGCTGCCGGTGGTGTACGCGTCGGGATTCGTGCGCGGGTACATGGGGCCGAGCCTGTCCGAGGTGTCGCCGCGCCGCCGCGCCCGCCGCGCGCCGCGCGTGCTCATCTTCAACTGGCGCGACGTCGCCCATCCCTGGGCGGGCGGCGCCGAGGCGTACATGCACGAGATCGGCCGCCGCTGGGTGCGCGCCGGCTGGGAGGTCGGCTGGCTGACCCAGCGCCATGCCTCGACGCAGCGCACCGAGGTCATCGACGGCATGCGCATCCACCGCGTCGGCGGCCACTTCACCGGCTACCCGCTGGCCGCGTTGGCCTACCTGCTGCGCCTGCGCTCGCGCTACGACGTCATCGTCGACTGCGAGAACGGCATCCCCTTCTTCACTCCGCTGTTCGCTCGCAAGCCGGTCGTGCTGGTGGTGCACCACGTCCACCAGGAGGTGTTCCGCACCCAGCTCCCCCTGCCGCTGCGCGCGCTCGCGCTGTGGCTGGAGGGATGGCTGGTGCCGCGCGTCTACCGGCGCAGGACGGTGCTGGCGGTGTCGGAGAGCACCCGCGCCGACCTGGTCGAGCTCGGCTTCGACGCGCGGCGCATCAGCGTGGTGCGCAACGGCGTCGACCTTCCTGCCGTGCTGCCCGCTGTCGCGCGTGACAGCGCGTCGATTCTCTACATGGGCCGGCTGAAGCGCTACAAGGGCGTCGACGTGCTCATCCAGGCGCTGCCGTCGGTGCTGCGCTTCGCGCCCGAGGCAAAGCTGCACATCGTCGGCCAGGGGCCCGACCGTCCCCGACTGGAGCGGCTGGCGTGGAGTCTCGGCCTCGCCGAGCGGGTGCGCTTCCACGGCTACCTGCCCAACGCCGAACGCGACATGCTCGCCGCGCGGGCCACCGTCGCCGTGGCGCCGTCCTCGTTCGAGGGCTACGGGATCACCTGCGTCGAGGCGGGCGCGCGCGGGCTTCCCGTTGTTGCGTCGCGGGTGCGCGGCCTGTGGGACTCGGTGCTCGACGAGCAGACCGGCCTGCTGGTGCCGCACGGCGACCCCGGTGCGCTGGCCGGTGCCGTCGTCCGCTTCCTCGCCGATCCCGAGCTGTGCAGCCGCATGGGCGAGGCAGGACGGGCCTGGGCCGCGGTGCACTCCTGGGACGACAGCGCGCGCCGCTTCGCCGACGTGCTCTGCGACCTGCATCCCTTCGAGCCGCTGGTCGAGGTGCAGCGCGCGGCGCGCGTGGTCGAGGAGCTGCAGGCGGCGGGAGACGCGGCGTGACCACGGTGTCGGTGATCGTCACCACCCGCAACGCCGCGCGCACCCTGGAGCGCTGCCTGTCCAGCATCGCCGCGCAGACCTACCCGCACGTCGAGTGCGTGCTGGTCGACAACGCATCGTCGGACCAGACCGTGGCCATCGCCCGCCGCTTCGGCTGCACCGTCCTCGACTTCGGTCCTGAGCGTAGCGCGCAGCGCAACGAGGGTGCGCGCCGCTCCACCGGCGCGCTGCTGCTCTTCGTCGACGCCGACATGGTGCTGGCACCCGGTGTCGTCGCCGGCTGCGTACGTGTCATGGATTCGTGCAGTGCACCGGCGGCGATCATCCCCGAGGTGTCCTTCGGGGACGGCTTCTGGACGCGCTGCCGCGCCCTGGAACGCCACTGCTACAGCGGCGACGACAGCGTCGAGGCGGCGCGGCTCTACCGCCGCGAGGCCTTCGTCGCCGTGGGCGGCTTCGACGAGCAGCTCACCGGCGCCGAGGACTGGGACCTGTCGCGACGCGTCGCCGGGGCGCGAGCGCTGCCGCGCATCGCCTCGGTCATCGAGCACGACGAGGGGCGCATCACCCTGCGCCAGACCTTCGCCAAGCGCTCGTACTACGCACCGGGGTACCTGCGCTACCTGCGCAAGCACGGGCGGGACGTTGCCGGGCAGGGCAACGTCGTGCTCCGCCCCGCGCCGCTGCGGCAGCGCCGCCTGCTGGCGCGCCACCCGCTGCTGTGCGCGGGAATCGTGGTCATGAAAACGGCCGAGGCGGCCGCGGTCGTCAGCGTCGCCGCGCGCAGCAGTGCGCTGCGGCGCAATGCTCCAGGAGGAACCTGACATGGCACATCGGACGATCGCGGCGGCGAGCGCGGCACTGATGGCGCTCGCCGGCGTGCAGACCGCCGGTGTCCTGGCCGCGGGAGGCGCCACCGGCGACCTCGCCAATCCCTGCGCGCACTGGGTGGGGCCGGGAAGCATCGACATCAGCGGGCGGCCGTCGCCTTTCCCGGCCAACCTTCCCGCCGGCATCTACATCTGGCACGACTGCTACGGCTGGCACCTGCGCTCCCTCGACCCCGATCCCACCGTCGACCACGGCACCGCCGGATCGGTGACCGTCGACGACGGGCGCTTCACCACCGTCAACGGCACCGGCCTGACCGGCAGGGACAGCGTCAGCAACCTGACCGACGTGGTCAGGTTCCGCTTCAAGAACGACACCGGCAAGGACGGCGTCGACTTCCGCGTCAGCGGGGAGTCCGTGACCTTCCACATCGCGCAGTCGCCCGGCGGCAGGAGTGCGGTGTTCCTGGGCAGCACCATGCAGGTGCCCCCGACGCTGCGCAAGTTCACCGTGCGCTTCGCCGGCGCCCCGGGAGCGGAGGACCCGGAGACGCAGCCCGTGCTGAGCCATGAGCTGCACCAGCCGGTCTCGGCGGTGCGTGAGCCCGGGCTCAGCTCAGCTGTGCGACGAGCGCCAGAACCCGGTCGCTGAGCTCCGGCCTGCAGAGCAGCAGGTCGGGCAGCCAGGCGTCGGAGCGGTTGTACTGCAAGGGCGCGCCGTCGATGCGCGAGGCGTGCAGGCCCGCGCTGCGCGCCACCACCACGGGCGCGGCGGAGTCCCACTCGTACTGCCCACCGGAATGCACGTACATGTCGACGTCGCCGGTGACCACGGCCATCGCCTTGGCTCCCGCCGACCCCATCGGCACCAGCTCGGCACCGAGCGCTGCGGCGAGCTCGCGCGCGATGCGCGGCGCGCGGGTTCGGCTCACCGCGATGCGCAGCACGCCGTCGTCGAACGGCTGTTGGGGCGGCGGCTGCGCGGTGCTGTAGACGGCGTCGTGTGCGGGCATGGCGACGGCGCCGGCCTCGAGCTCGCCGTCGCTCCACAGGGCCACGTGCACGGCCCAGTCGCTCCGCCCCAGCTCGCCGAATTCCCTTGTCCCGTCGAGCGGATCGACGATCCAGACGCGCGAGCTGTCGAGCCGGCGGCGGTCGTCGACGCCCTCCTCGGAGAGCACGGCGTCGTCAGGTCGCAGGCGGGCGAGCATGTCGACGATGAAGCGATGCGATTCCTGGTCGCCGCGCGAGCGCAGCACGTCGGCCGCGGTGTCCGCGCCGATGGCGTCGCGCAACTCGACGAGGAGGACACCGGCTTCGACGGCGACGCGCCGCGCGAGCTGGTGGTCGTCGATGTCCTCCGTCATCTCTGCAGGGCAACGATACAGGAGGACAAGCGTGCCCCGGTGGGGACCCGGCGCCGCCGCGAACAGCAAGGCCGTGGAGCCCGGAGGGAGGCGGCTGACCGGTCCCCGAACCCGCGGGTGGCACCTCCCAGGATACCCGCGCCTGACCCCGCCGTTGAAACACTGTGCAGGATTATTGCGTCGTTGGTTGCATCAGCGGTACACCCGATTTACCCTGAATCCGTTGGAGGGTTTACGGCGGGACGCGGAGGGGCTCGATGAGGCTGCCATCGAGCGACCGGACGGTCGAGGCGGCCGAGGGTCGCACGGCCGGGCTCCGAGAGCTCGTCGAGTTGTCGTGGTCGTCAGCCTTCGTCCAGGACGACGAGCAGCGGATCCTCGCCGCGGTCGTCGAGCGCCTTCCCGCTCTCGGCGGGGTGGTCCTGGAGCGGGCCTTCCTGGTGCGTGACCGGCTGCTGGTGGGCTGGCCCGCGGGCGCGGAGCGGCCCGACGACACTTCCCTGATCACGCAATTGACCGCGCTGCACGGCCGCTCCGGCGCCGTCAAGGCCGGGGGCGGCCGCCGGCTCACGGCGCACGCGCTGCGCAGCCCCGCCGGCCTGGCCGGCTACCTCGTCGTCACCGCCGACCGGGAGCCCAGGGAGGCTCAGCGTTTCCTGCTCCGCGGCCTGGTCGCCCTCACCGGCCTGGCGGTTGGCGCGGCGCTGACCCAGCGGCGCGCCCAGGACGACGGGGAGCGCATCCGCTGGCTGGTCGAGCGGGTCGACGAGGCCACCGCCGAGCTGGCCGGGTTCGCCCGGGTCTCCGAGACGCTGGCCCGCACCGGAAGCGAGGACGGCGGCGTCCAGGGCATCGCCGCGGCGCTCCACGAGCTGACCGGCCGGTCGGTCATCGTCGAGGACCGGCTCGGCGCGCGCACCGCCGCGGCCGGCCCCGACCCCGGTGATGCTCATGTCAAACCCAGTCCCAGCCGCCTCGCCTGGCGGTCGGAGCAGATCGAGCAGGGCCGGCGGCCGGTGCGCGACGGCGACCTGCTGGTGGCGCCCGCCGCGCCCTACGGCGAGGTGCTCGGCGCCCTGGCCATGGTCGACGCCCAGCACAGCGCGACGGCATACGACCTGTTTGCGCTGGAACAGGCCGCAACTCTGCTGGCCATCGAGCTGGCCCACCGCCAGCGGGTGCTCGACGCCCACCTGGCCATGGAGCGCGACTTCCTCGACGACCTGCTCTCCGGCCTCGACGACGCGGCCGCCGTCGCCCGCGGCGACAGCCTGGGCCACGACGTCAGCGGCACGCGCTGCGTGGTGGTGGCGCGCTGGCAGGACGATCGCGGCGACGCGCTGCAGCGCGCCCTGGAGCGGGTGGCCGAGGGACTGGGGCTCGACGCCCTGTTCAGCCGCCGCGACGGCGCGGCGGTGGCGATGCTCGACGCCACCGCGTGGTGGGGCGACCACGGGCGCTGGGACGACCTCCACGCCAGGATCGCGGCGCTGCTCGGCGCACCCTCGCTGGCCATGGGCGTCGGCGGACTGGCCCGGGGCCCCGCGCAGCTGCCCCGCGCCCATCGAGAGGCGATGCAGGCCCTGGCCGTGCGCACGTCGTCACGCAACCCGCACGGGATAACCCGCTTCGACGACCTCGGCGTCTACCGCATCCTCGCCCGCGGCGAGAGCCGCGACGACATCGAGCAATTCGTCGCCGAGTGGCTGGGCAAGCTCATCGACTACGACGCCGCCCACACCACCGACATGGTGCCGACCCTCGCCGAATACTGCGAGTCGGCGGGCAACTACGACCGCACCGCGCACACCCTGGGCATCCACCGCAGCACGCTGCGCTACCGGCTGCACCGCATCCGCGAGCTCTCCGGTCGCGACCTCAACGACGTCGACGCGCGCTTCAACCTGCACGTCGCCACGCGGGCATGGCGGCTGCTGCGCAGCGGCGATTGACGGATCGGTCAGCAGGCAAGCCACCCATGAACGTGCTCGACACCGGCCCGCAGGGACGAGATTTGCGTGCATCGCCTGCACCGCTGGGCCGATGGTGCGCGGGGTTGCGCGGCGGCAGAATTCCCGTTATGTCTGTTGCGACTGCCGTCACCCCCCCGAGCGCCAGGCCGGTGCACGTGGCCGTCCTCGACTCCTCGCAGGTGCGACGCACCGCGATCTCCACCGCCGCGGGCATGCACGGCTGGCGGGCGCAGCCCTGCGACCGCGCCGGCAGCGTCCTCACCGCCCTCGACCTGGGCGGCGTCGACGTGGTGGTGCTCAACTGGGAGGACGTGCAGCGGCGCAGCGACGACGTGGACCATCTGTTCGCCACCAGCGACGTTCCCATGGTGGCGCTGGCCGACGACGACGACGGCGTCAAGGCGGCGCTGCGGCGCGGCGCTGCACTGGCGCTGCGCAAGCCATGCGACCCCGAGGTGCTGATGCTCTCCGTGGGCGCGATGCTGCAGCAGCGGCCGCTGCTTCCCGTGCTGCACCACCGTGTCACCCTGGGCGACCTGGTGGTGCACGTCGCCAACCACACCGTGGAGCGCAGCGGGCGCCGGCAGGTGCTCAGCCCCACCGAGTGGCAGCTGTTCGCCTACTTCCTGGCCCATCCCGATCGCACCTTCGGTCGCGAGCAGCTCGCCCGCGGCGCCTGGGGCGACGGTTTCGAGCGCCGCCGCGCCGAGATCGACCTCTACATCTTCCGGGTGCGCCGCAAGGTCGAGCGCCAGCCGCGCCGGCCGGTGCTGATCGAGACGGTGCGCAACTGCGGCTACCGGCTCACCGCCGTTCCCGCGACCATCGCCGCGCTCGACTGAGCCGCCGCGATCGTCACCTCGCCGTCGCGCACGGTGACGCGCACCGTGTCGCCCTCGCGGAAGCGGCCTTCGAGGATGGCCATGGCGATGGGGTCCTGGAGGCGCCGCTGCAGCACCCGCTTGAGGGGACGCGCGCCGTACACCGGGTCGTAGCCCTCGGTGGCGAGCAGGTCGAGCGCCGCGCCGTCCACCCCCAGTGACAGGCCACGCTCGCTGAGCCGGTTGCGCAACGCGCGGAGCTGGATGGAGACGATGCGCCGGAGCTGCTCGCGGTCGAGCCGCGCGAACAGCACCACGTCGTCAATCCTGTTCAGGAATTCGGGACGGAAGACGTCGCGCAGAGCGTCGAGGACGCGGATGCGCACGGCGTCGTCGAGCTCCACCGCCTCGGCGATGAGTTGCGAGCCGACGTTGCTGGTCATGATGACGACGGCGTTGCGGAAGTCGACGGTGCGGCCCTGGCCGTCGGTGAGCCGGCCGTCGTCGAGAACCTGGAGCAGGATGTTGAACACGTCAGGGTGGGCCTTCTCGATCTCGTCGAAGAGGATGACGCTGTAGGGACGGCGGCGCACCGCCTCGGTGAGCTGCCCGCCCTCCTCGTAGCCGACGTAGCCGGGCGGGGCGCCGATCAGCCTGGCCACGGTGTGCCGCTCCATGTATTCGGTCATGTCGAGCCGGATCAGGGCGTGCTCGTCGTCGAAGAGGTACTCGGCGAGGGCGCGGGCCAGCTCGGTCTTGCCGACCCCGGTGGGGCCCAGGAACATGAAGGACCCGATCGGCCGGTTGGGGTCGCTGAGCCCGGCGCGGGCCCGGCGGATGGCGCCGGCGACGGCGTCGATGGCGTCGTCCTGGCCGACCACGCGCTCGTGCAACCGCTCTTCGATGTGCAGCAATTTCTGCATCTCGCCTTCGAGCAGCCGGGTCACCGGCACGCCGGTCCACGCCGACACCACCGCGGCGATGTCGTCGTCGGTGACCTCCTCCCTGAGCAGCGGGCGGTCGCCCTGCAGCTCGCGCAGCCGCGCCTGCTCGGCGTCGAGGGCGCGCTCCAGCTCGATGAGACGGCCGTAGCGGAGCTCGGCGGCGCGGCCGAAGTCGGCCGCCTGCTCGGCGCGCTCGGCGTCGTGGCGCACCTGCTCGATCTGCTCCTTGATCTCGCGGATCGCCTGCAGCGCGCCCTTCTCCTGCTGCCAGCGCTCGCGCATCGAGGAGGCGCGCTCCTGCATGTCGGCCAGCTCCCGCTCGATGGCCTCGAGCCGCTGCTTCGACGCCGGGTCGCTCTCCTTGCGCAGCGCCTCGCGCTCGATCTCGCGCTGGCGGATGTCGCGCTCCACCGTGTCGAGCTCCTCGGGCATGGAGTCGATCTGGATGCGCAGCCGCGAGGCGGCCTCGTCGATGAGATCGATGGCCTTGTCCGGCAGGAAGCGCTCGGTGATGTAGCGGTTGCTCAGCACCGCGGCGGCGACGATCGCCGAGTCGGTGATGCGCACGCCGTGGTGCACCTCGTAGCGTTCCTTGAGCCCGCGCAGGATGCTGATCGTCTCCTCGACGCTGGGCTGGTCGACCACGATGGGCTGGAAGCGCCGTTCCAGCGCCGGGTCCTTCTCGATGTGCTTCCGGTACTCGTCGAGGGTGGTGGCGCCGATGCAGCGCAGCTCGCCGCGGGCCAGCGCGGGCTTGAGCATGTTGCCCGCGTCCATGGCGCCCTCGGCTGCGCCGGCGCCGACGATGGTGTGCAGCTCGTCGATGAACAGGATCACCTCGCCGTCGCTCTCGGTCACCTCGCGCAGCACCGCCTTGAGCCGGTCCTCGAACTCGCCGCGGTACTTGGTGCCGGCCACCATGGTGCCGAGGTCGAGGGCGACGACGCGCTTGTCGCGCAAGCCTTCGGGCACGTCGCCGCGGCTGATGCGCAGCGCCAGGCCCTCGACGATGGCGGTCTTGCCGACCCCGGGGTAGCCGATCAGCACCGGGTTGTTCTTGGTGCGCCGCGACAGCACCTGCATCACCCGGCGGATCTCCTCGTCGCGCCCGATCACCGGGTCGAGCTTGCCCCGGCGCGCCTCGTCGGTGAGGTCGCGTCCGTACTTCTGGAGGGCCTCGTACTTGGCCTCGGGGTTGGCGTCGGTGACCCGCTGCGAGCCGCGAACCTGTTGCAGCGCCTGGTAGACGCGGTCCCGGGTGACGCCCGCCTCGCGCAGCAGGCGGGCCGCGTCGCCGCGCTCCTGGGCGGCCATGGCGAGGAGAAGGTGTTCCGTCGACACGTATTCGTCGTTGAGCCGCCCCATCTCGTCGAAGGCGGCCATCAGCACCGGGCGGAGCTGCGGACCGATGGTCGCCTCACCGCTGCCACCGACCTGCTTGGGTCGCGATTCGAGCAACGCGTGCAGCCGCGCCGTCAGCATCTCCGGCTGCACCTCGATGCGGCGCAGCAGCGCGGGCACCAGGCCGTCGGGCTGTTCGAGCAGGGCGAGCAGCAGGTGCTCGGGCTCGACGGTGGCGTGCTGCATCGCCTCGGCGGCCTGCTGCGCCGCCTGCAGCGCCTCCTGGGAACGCTCGGTGAAGCGGTCGAGTCGCATCTCTCTATCTCCCTTTCACAGCCTGGATTTCCAGTTCCTCGACGCGCTCCACCAGCGGGAGCACCAGCGCGATGACGTCGTAGGACAGCCCGAGGTCGCGACGGAGACGGCGGATGCGGCGCACCCGCAGCTCGGTCAGCTCGCCGTCGAGCCCGTGCGCGCGCAGCACCAGCAGCTCGCGACGGGTGATCGTGGGCGTCTCAGCCAACCGGGGCGCCCTCCCGTGAACGGCGCAGCGCCTCGGCGAGGGCGCGCACCTCAGGGGTGATCACCTCGGGGATGCGCAGCTCCACCTCGGCGATGAGGTCGCCGTGCCCCTCACCGCGATGCCGCGGCATGCCCAAGCCGTGCAGGCGAAGGCGCGCGCCGTTCTGCGTTCCCGGTGGGATGCGCAGGCTGGCCCTGGTGCCGCGCAGCGTCGGCACGGTCACCTCGCCGCCGAGGACGGCGACATCGACCGGCACCGGCACGCGCACGTAGAGCGTCTCGCCCTCGCGGCGGAAGACGGGATGGGACCGGACGTGGACGCGCACGAAGAGGTCACCCCGCTCGGCGCCGCCGCGGCCCTCGCCGCCCTGTCCCGCGGCGCGCACCCGGGCGCCATCGGCGATACCCGGCGGGATGCGCACCTCGATGCGGCGCAGTCCTGACGGTGTCGACAGCTCGACGGTGCGCGCGGTCCCTGCGTACGCCTCGTCGAGGCTGATCTCGACCTCGCCCTCGACGTCCTCGCCGCGTCGCGGGCGCGCCGTGCGCGGACCGCGCGCGCTGCGTCCGAACATGTCGTGGAAGAAGTCGGAGAAGGGATCGGCGCCACCGAACAGGTCCTCGAAGTCCTCGACGGTGCCGGTGCGGTACTCGACCTGCGGGCCGGCGCCGCCGCCGAATGGACCGTTGCCGCCGAACGGCTGCGAGCCCACCTCGTCGTAGCGGCGCCGCTTCTCGGGATCGGAGAGCACCTCGTAGGCCTCGTTGATCTCGCGGAAGCGCTCGGTGGCCGAGGGATCGTTGGGATTGAGGTCGGGATGGTACCTGCGCGCCAGGCGCCGGAACGCCGACTTGACCTTCTTCTGGTCAGCGTCGCGAGGCACACCGAGGGTTGCGTAGTAGTCCTTGTAGGTGGTGGCCACGATGTCTCAGTAGAGCACCGCATGACGGCGCCCCATCGCGCGATTGCGGATGAGAAATCAGGGC
Organism: Candidatus Angelobacter sp.; assembly: GCA_035569495.1. GTDB lineage: Bacteria > Chloroflexota > Dormibacteria > Aeolococcales > Aeolococcaceae > DASRDZ01. The sequence goes on from DATMMX010000012.1 coordinate 171,089, forward strand.
CTTGGGCGCGCGATTTCTGACCTGCTAAAGGCCTTGCCGGGCTTCGCCTCGCGCGCCCAGTGTGGGATGTCCCTTGCAGCGACATTCCATGGAGACGCCGATCATGGCCATCGTCCGCTGGAATCCCACCTCCGACCTCTTCAATCTCCACTCCGAGCTCGACCGTCTCTTCGGCGACCTCACCGAGGGGCTGGTCCCGGTGCGCGGCCAGGAGGGCGGGCGGACGATGTCCGCATTCCTGCCCATCGACGTCGAGCGCGGTGAGCGCGAGATCACCATCCGCGCCTCGGTGCCCGGCTTCAAGCCCGAGGAGGTCAGCGTCACCGTCGATGGCGGCGTGCTCACCATCGATGCGCGCCACGACGAGGAGCGCGAGGAAAAGGACAAGGAAGGCAAGAACGTGGTGCGCCGGGAGCGCTACACCGGCCGCCTCTACCGCCAGATCGCGCTCGGCGAGGGCGTCGACAGCGAGAAGGTCCAGGCGCGGTTCGAGAACGGGGAGCTGATCATCAGCGTGCCGCTGACGCAGCGTCCCCAGCCGCGCCGCATCAAGGTCCAGGCGAGCAACGGCCAGAAGCAGCAGGAGCGCACCCCCGCAGCCACCGGCGCGGCGAGCTGACCGTGGGCAAGGCCGTCGGCATCGACCTGGGGACGACCAACAGCGTCATCGCCACCATGGAGGGCGGCGAGGCCACGGTCATCCCCAACGCGGAGGGGGGCCGCACCACCCCGTCGGTGGTGGCCTTCACGCGCACCGGCGAGCGACTGGTCGGTCAGCTCGCCCGCCGCCAGGCGGCGGTCAATCCCGAGAACACCATCTACTCGATCAAGCGGTTCATGGGCCGTCGCGTCGGCGAGGTCGACGTCGAGGCGCACCAGGTTCCCTACAAGGTGGTCGCCGGCAAGGACGGCCGCGTCGAGATCGAGGTGCAGGGCCAGCGCCACACGCCCGAGCAGATCTCGGCGATCATCATGCAGAAGCTGAAGCAGGACGCCGAGGCGCACCTGGGCCAGCCGGTCACCGACGCGGTGATCACCGTGCCCGCCTACTTCAACGACGCACAACGCCAGGCCACCCACAATGCCGGACAGATCGCCGGCCTCAACGTGCTGCGCATCATCAACGAACCCACCGCGGCGGCGCTGGCCTACGGTCTCGACAAGAAGGAGAACGAGCAGATCCTGGTCTGGGACCTGGGCGGCGGCACCTTCGACGTGTCGGTGCTGGAGATCGGTGAGGGCGTCATCGAGGTGCGCGCCACCAACGGCGACACCCACCTCGGCGGCGACGACTACGACCGGCGCATCGTCGACTGGCTGGCCGACGAGTTCAAGCGCGACCAGGGCATCGACCTGCGGTCCGATCGCCAGGCCTTGCAGCGGCTCACCGAGGCGGCGGAGAAGGCGAAGGTCGAGCTGTCGCAACGGCTGGAGACCGAGGTCAACCTGCCCTTCATCACCGCCGACGCGTCGGGTCCGAAGCACCTGTCGATCACGTTGACGCGGGCCAGGTTCGAGCAGCTCACCGAGGACCTCACCAACCGGACACGCGGACCATTCGAAGCCGCCCTGCGCGACGCGGGCATCACCGTGCGCGACCTCGACGAGGTGGTGCTGGTCGGCGGCGCGACGCGCATGCCGGTGATCCAGGCACTGGTCAAGGAATTGACCGGCGGCAAGGAGCCGCACCGCGGCGTCAACCCCGACGAGGTGGTCGCCATCGGCGCCGCCATCCAGGCCGGGGTGCTCACCGGCGACGTCAAGGACGTGCTGCTGCTCGACGTCATCCCGTTGTCGCTCGGCATCGAGACCGAGGGCGGGGTGATGACCAGGCTGATCGAGCGCAACACCACCATCCCGACCAGCCGCACCGAGGTCTTCTCCACCGCGGCCGACGACCAGACGTCGGTGGAGGTGGTTGTGCTGCAGGGCGAACGCCCGCTGGCGCGCGACAACCGTGTGCTCGGCAGTTTCCGTCTCGAAGGCATCCCCCCCGCACCGCGCGGGGTACCGCAGATCGAGGTCACCTTCGAGGTGGACGCCAACGGCATCCTCCATGTCACCGCGCGCGACCGCAGCAGCGGCAAGGAGAACCGGGTCACCATCACCGGCAGCACCACGCTGTCCACGGAGGAGGTCGAGCGCATGGTGCGCGAGGCCGAGGCCAACGCCGAGGAGGACCGGCGCCGCGCCGCGGAGATCGAGGCGCGCAACCGTGCGGAGCAGGAGAAGTACAAGGCGGAGAAGGAGGCCGAGAAGGAGAAGGAGGCGGCCCACGCCGGGGCGGCTGCGGGCGGTGGGGCACAGACGTCCGGCGACGACGTGGTCGACGCCGATTTCCGCGAAGTCTGATTCCAGGAGGTGCGAACATGACCCAGGGAACCGCCGCCGGGGTGGCCGCCACGCCGGTCACGATGCCCTCGAACCTCAGCGTCGTTGGCGTCTACGACGACATGGCGCAGGCCGAAAAGGCCATCCAGCAGCTCATCGACGCAGGTCTTGCCCGCGGCAACGTCTCGGTGATCGGCCAGGGCCTGCAGAGCGAGGCGCGTGTCAACGGATTCGTCACCACGGGCGACGTCGCCAAGACCGGCGCCAAGGTCGGCGCCTGGGTCGGCGGGATCTTCGGACTGCTCACCGGCGTCGCGGTGCTGTTCGTTCCCGGCGTGGGGCCGATCGTTGCGCTCGGGCCGCTGGCCGGCGCGGCGCTCGGCGCCGCCGAGACGGCGACGTTCACCGGCATCGTCGGCGCCATCTTCGGCCACTTCCTCGCCAAGCAGCACATCCCCAAGTTCGAGGCGCACCTGCGCGCCGGACGCTACCTGCTGGTGGTGCACGGCAGCAACGACGAGGTGGCGCGCGCCCGCCAGATCATGCAGAGCACCGGCGCCAAGGACATCACCGAGAACGACGCGGCAACCGCCGCCTGATCTCAAAGCCCACAGGGGAGACGGTTGCGGCGACCGTCTCCCTCCTTTTTTGCCTACAGGACCTCGCGGAGCGCGCCGGTGGCCAGCTCATAGACGAAGCCGCGCACCGCGTCGCGATGGGGCAGGTAGGCGCAGTCGCGCACCGCGGCGACAGAGCGCCGCACCGAGGCGTCGAGGTCGGTGATGCCGCCGAGCGGCATGGGCGGACGCGCACCGGTGTCGCGCTCCACCGCGTCGGCCAGCTCGTCGTCGCGGAAGCTGAGCAGCCCGCAGCCGGCATGGTGGATCAGCATCACCTCGCGCGTGCCCAGCATGCGCTGCGAGATCAGCAGCGAGCGGAGCACGTCGTCGGTGACGATGCCGCCCGCGTTGCGGAGGATGTGGGCCTCGCCGATGCCCAGTCCCAGCACCGCGAACACGTCGATGCGCGAGTCCATGCAGGTGACCACGCAGAGCCGGCGGCTGGGCTCGGTCGGGCTGCCGTAGTTGACGTAGCCGCCGGCGTAGCGCCGGTTGTTGTCGAGCAGCTCGTCGGTGACGCTCACAGTCCCAGCGCCTCCAGCACCGGCTCCAGGCCGCGGTGCAGCGTCGGATAGGCGTAGATCATGTCGCGCATGACAGAAACCGGGGTGCGCGCGTGCACCGCCAGGGAGAGCAGGCCGAGCACCTCGCCGCCGTCCGGCGCCATGGCGGTGGCGCCGACCAGGGTGCCGGTGGCGGGATCGGCGACCAGCTTGAAGAGGCCCTCGTTGCCCGGGCCGTGGATCCAGCCGCGCGCCGACACCGACATCGGCGCCGTGGCGGTGCGCACCTCGATTCCCCGGTCGCGCGCCTGCTTCTCGGTGAGGCCGACGGCGCCGACCTCGGGGTCGGTGAAGGTGACCCGGGGCAGCGCGTGGTACGACGCCTCGCTGCCGGGCCTGCCCAGGATGTCCCTGGCGGCGATGCGCGCCTGGTACATGGAGACGTGGGTGTAGGCGCCGTGGCCGGTGCAGTCGCCGACCGCCCAGAGGCGCTCACCGGCGCGCATCCTGGTGTCGACGGCGATCGCCTTGGCGGCGGGGTCGAGCCCGACCGTCTCCAGCCCGATGGCCTGCAGGCAGGCGCGGCGGCCGGTGGCGACGAGGAGTTTCTCGCCGGTGGCCGGCGCGCCGGTGTCGAGGCTGACGGTGAACGAGTTTCCGTCGTGTGTGACCCGTACCGCATGGACACCGGTACGCACCTCGATACCGTCGGCGCGAAAGACCTCGCCGAGGATGTCCCCGGCCTCGGGCTCCTCCATGGCGATGAGCCGCTCCATGCCCTCCAGCACGGTGACCCGGGAGCCGAAGCGGGCGAACACCTGGGCCAGCTCGACGCCGATGGCGCCGCCGCCGAGCACCACCAGGGACTCGGGCACCGATTCGATGCGCACGGCCTCGCGATTGGTCCAGAACGGCGTGCCCTGCAAGCCCTCGACGGGCGGCACCAGCGGCTCGGTGCCGGTGTTGACGACCACGCCGCGCGATGCCTCGATCTCGACGTCGCCCACCGCGACCCGTCCCGGCCCGAGCAGCCTGCCGGTGCCGCGGATGAATCGGCCGCCCCGCTTCTCGAAGCGCTCCACCGCGGCGGCGTCGTTCCAGTTGTCGGTGGCCTCGTCGCGGATGCGCCGCGCCACCGGCGCCCAGTCCGGCGTGACGATTGCGCTACCGGCCAATCGTGGGACGCGCCGCGCCTCGGCGAGGGCGTCCGTGGCGCGGACCATCATCTTGGTGGGCACGCAGCCGTAGTAGGGACACTCGCCGCCGAGCAGCCGCTGGTCGATGCCCACCACCGACAGCCCCGCGTCGGCGCAGGCGCCGGCCACCTCCTCCCCACCCGGTCCCATGCCGATGACCACCAGGTCGGCCCGCTCAGCCATGCGATGTCCTCACTGCGGTGGCGGTGGCGGCTGCGACGGCACCGAGCCGCGGCGCAGCAGCAGCTCCGCGACCAGTCCCGTCCAGCCCGTCTGGTGCGACGCACCCAGGCCCATGCCGGTGTCGCCGTGGAAGTATTCGTGGAACAGCAGGCAGTCGCGGAACGCGGGGTCCTGCTGGAAGCGCTGGTAGCCGCTGAACACCGGACGGCACCCGCCGGCACCGCGGCGAAAGAGGCCGATCAGACGGTCGCTGATGTCGTCGGCGACCTGGGCCAGGGTGCGCTGCACGCCCGAGCCGCTGGGATGCTCGACGGTGAACGCGTCGCCGAGGAACGCGTGGTAGCGCCGCAGCGACTCGACGAGCAGGAAGTTGACCGGGAACCACACCGGGCCTCGCCAGTTGGAGTTTCCGCCGAACAGCCCGCTGGTCGACTCGCCGGGCTCGTAGTCGAGGCGCAGCGTCTGCCCGTCGACGCGCATCTCCAGCGGGTTGTCGCGGTGGAAGTGCGACAGCGAGCGCAGCCCGTGCGGCGAGAGCAGCTCGTTCTCGTCCAGCATGCGCGAGAGCAGGCGGCGCAGGCGATCGGGGTCGACGATGGCCAGCAGGCGGCTCTCGCGCATGCCCATCTGTGACACCGAGACGGCGTCGGCGGTGGCGGGGTTCTCGGCGAGAAACCACTGCAGCCGCGCGGTGAACTGGGGCAGGCGCTGCATGGTGTCGTGGCCCAGTGTGGTCGTGGCGCAGAGCGGGATCAGGCCGACGATGGAGCGGCCGTGCACCGGCAGCGTGTTGCCGCTGTCCTCGTGGAGCACGTCGTAGTAGTAGCCGTCCTGCTCGTCCCACATGCCGCTGCCGTTGATCGCCTCGGCGATGCGCACGAAGTGCTCGAAGAACTTGGTGGCGACGTCCTCGTAGGTGTCGTCATGCGCGGCCAGCACCAGGGCCAGCTCCAGCATGTTGAGGCAGTACATGGCCATCCATGCGGTGCCGTCGGCCTGGTCGAGGTGGGCGCTCATCACCGGCAGCCGCGAGCGGTCGAAGGGGCCGACGTTGTCGAGGCCGAGGAAGCCGCCCTCGAACACGTTGCTGCCGTCAGGGTCCTTGCGGTTGACCCACCAGGTGAAGTTGATCAGCAACTTGTGGAAGATGCGCTCCAGGAAGTGGTAGTCGTCGTCGCCGGCGATCTCGAAGACGCGCAGCGCGGCCCACGCGTGCACCGGCGGGTTGACGTCGTCGAACGCCCACTCGTAGGCGGGGAGCTGGCCGTTGGGGTGCATGTACCACTCGCGGCACAGCGTGATGAGTTGCTGCTTGGCGAAGGCGGGGTCGACGCGCGCCAGGACCACACAGTGGAAGCCGAGGTCCCAGGCGGCGAACCACGGGTACTCCCAGGTGTCGGGCATGGAGAGCACGTCGCGGGCGTTGAAGTGGCGCCAGTGGCTGTTGCGGCCGTCCTCGCGCTGCGGCGGTGGCGGTGGCTGGCCGGCGTCGCCGTCGAGCCAGCGGGCCACGTCGTAGTGGTAGAACTGCTTGCCCCACAGCATGCCGGCGTGGGCCTGGCGGAGCATCGACTTCTCGTCGTCGCTCGCCGTTGGCGGTTGCAGCGAGGCGTGGAACGCGTCGGCCTCGCTGAGGCGCGCGTGCATGACGGCGTCGAAGCCCGCGCCGAGGTCGCCGTCGCCGCGGCCCAGGCGCAGGCGGATCTCCGCGGTGGCGCCGGGGTCGAGGGTGAGGACGTGGTGGAAGGCGGCCTTGGTGCCGGTGCCGTCGGGGCGGACGCTGGGCACGTCGTGGACCACGCGGTCGTTGATGCCGTCCTTGGGGTACAGCGGGCCGGGGCAGTCCCACAGACGGCGGGCGTTGGTCTCGTTGTCGCAGGCGTACGCGTCCTGTGGCGCCGGCGCGGTGACCAGGGTCCACTCGCCGAGGGTGGCGTCCGCCGCCGTCATCCGCGCGGGCTCGGTGCGGATCAGCGGCTTGCGCGCGGTGGGATTCCATGACCAGCGATTGCGGAACCACAGGGTGGGCAGCAGGTGCAGGGTGTCGCGCACCGGGCCGCTGTTGTGCACGCTGACGCGGATGCAGATGTCCTCGGGCGACGCCTTGGCGTAGTCGGCGATGACGTCCCAGTAGCCGGCGTCGAGCACGTCGGTGTCGAGCAGCTCGTATTCAGGATCATCGCGGCCGCGGGCGTGGTTGACCGACACCAGCGCGTCGTAGGGGAAGACGTTCTGCGGATAGACGTAGCGCCAGCGCATCCACGAATGCGTCGGCGTCGAGTCGAGGTACCACCAGTACTCCTTGGCGTCCTCGCCGTGGTTCCCCTCGGGACCGGCGAGGCCGAAGACGCGCTCCTTGAGGATGGGGTCGCGCCCGTTCCAGAAGGCCAGCGCCAGGCAGAGGATCTGACGGTCGTCGCTGATGCCGCCGAGCCCGTCCTCGCCCCAGCGATAGGCGCGCGAGCGGGCGTGGTCGTGGGGGAAGGAGTCCCAGGCGGTGCCATCGGCGCTGTAGTCCTCGCGCACGTTGCCCCAGCAGCGCTCGCTGAGGTACGGCCCCCAGCGCCGCCATGCCTGGGCGCCGCTGTCGGCCTCGGCGAGGCGCCGCCGCTCCGCGTCGCTCACGGCGTCGTCGTCGGGGGTGGGCATCGCCGAGCGATGATAGCCCGCGCCGCAGCCCGCGGCCCGTGCGGGCGTGGCATCATGCCGGGCCATGCCCACGCCTGCACCCTGCGGGTCCTGGCGCTCGCCGATCAGCGCCTCGATGCTCGCCGAGCAGACCATCCGCATCGGCGCGCCCGCCCTCGACGGCGACGATCTCTACTGGCTGGAGCTGCGCCCCGCCGAGCAGGGGCGCAACGTGCTGGTGCGCCGCTCCGCGGACGGCCGGGTCGCGGACGTGACCACGGCGCCACACAACGTGCGCAGCCGCGTCCACGAATACGGCGGCGGCGCGTACCTGGTTGCTGACCGGGTGGTCTGGTACAGCAACATCGCCGACGGCCGCATCCACCGCGTCGATCCCGGCGCTGAGCCGCGGCCGATCACGCGCGAGGGTGAGCTGCGCTACGCCGACATGGTGTACGACGCGCGCCGCGACCGCATCGTCTGCGTGCGCGAGGACCACGAGAACCTGGCGCCGTCGTCGACGCCGGGCGCGGGCGATCGCGGGCCCGAGCCGGTGAGCGCCATCGTCGCGCTTCCCGCCCGCGGCGAGGGCCGGCAACGCGTGCTGGTCGAGGGCGCCGACTTCCACGCGGCGCCGCGACTGTCGCCGGACGGCGCGCGGCTGTGCTGGCAGAGCTGGAACCATCCGGACATGCCCTGGGACGGCTGCGAGCTGTACGTCGCCGATGTGGACGGCGGCGGCTCGCTCAGCGGCGCGCGCCTGGTCGCCGGCGGGCGCGGCGAGTCGATCGCCCAGCCGTCGTGGTCGCCGGACGGCGTGCTCCACTTCGTCTCCGACCGCAGCGGGTGGTGGAACCTCTACCGCGACGGCGCCGCGGGCGTCGAGGCGCTCACCGTCGAGGAAGCGGAGTTCGCCGGGCCGCAGTGGGTGTTCGGCATGTCGCAGTACGCCTTCGACGGGCTGTCGCGCATCGTCTGCGCGTACACCGTCGCGGGCGTGTCGCGGCTCGGCATTGTCGACGCCGGCGAACGCACGCTGACGCCGATCCCTTTGCCATACAACGACATATCGCCGTGGTTGCAGGTGCGCGGCGGGGTAGCGTACATGGTGGCGGCCACCGCGACGGAGCCGCGTGCGCTGGTCCGCGTCGAGCTGGCCACCGGCGCGACCAGGGTGATCCGCTCCAGCGAGTCCGTCGACCTCGGCGGCGAATGGATCTCCGTACCGGAGACACTGCGCTTCCCCACCGAGGGCGGACGCGACGCATACGCGTTCCTGTATCCGCCACGCAACCCTGACTGCACCGTGCCCGGCGGGGAGCTGCCGCCACTGCTCGTGCGCACCCACGGCGGCCCCACCGCCGCGCAGGCGCCCGCGTTCAGCCTCGACACGCAGTACTGGACGACGCGCGGCTTCGCGGTGCTCGACGTCAACTACGGCGGCAGCAGCGGCTACGGCCGCGAGTACCGCGCGCGCCTCGATGGCGCCTGGGGTGTGGTCGACGTCGAGGACTGCGTCAACGGCGCGCTCCACCTGGTCCGCGCCGGCCGCGTCGACGGGGCGCGGCTGGCCATCGACGGCGGCAGCGCAGGTGGCTACACCACCCTGGCCGCGCTCACCTTCCGCGACACCTTTGCCACCGGCGCCAGCTACTACGGCGTCGCCGACCTCGAGCTGCTCGCCCTGCACACCCACAAATTCGAGTCCCGCTATATGGACCGGCTGGTCGGTCCATACCCGGAGCGCCGCGACCTCTACCGCGAGCGCTCCCCGATCCACCACACCGACCGCCTCGCCCGCCCGGTCATCCTCTTCCAGGGCCTCGACGACCGCGTCGTCCCGCCCGAGCAGGCCGAGGCGATGTTCGAGGCGGTGCGCGCCAAGGGGCTGCCCTGCGCCTACCTCGCCTTCGAGGGCGAGGACCACGGCTTCCGCAAGGCGGAGAGCATCGTCCGCGCCCAGGAGGCCGAGCTCTCCTTCTACGCGCGCGTCTTCGGCTTCGAGCCCGCCGACCCCGTCGAGCCCCTGCACATCGAGAACCTGCCCGCCACGTGAGCGCTCCCTGTCCGCAGTGCGGCGCAGCGCTGCCCACCGATCCGCGTTTCGTCAGCTGGTGCGAGGCGTGCGACTGGAACCTGGAGCCCCGCGGTGCTCGGCAGGAGGAGGAGAAGCCGCGACAGCGACGCGGCCGTGAGCGCGCACTGCGGCGCGCGCAGCGGCTGCACGACGAGATGGTGCGCCGCGGCACAGACGAGGCGGGCGTCGACGCGGGTCGAGTGCTCACCTACGGGCTGGCGGTGATCGTGCTGGCCATCCCCGTGGCGCTGTTCGGGCTCGGCGTGCTGCTGCTGGTGGCCAGCGGCTTCACGGTCGTCGGCATCGTGCTCGCCATGGTCATCATCGCCACCGCAATCGTGGCACGGCCGCGCTTCGGACGCCGCCCTGCGAAGAGTGAGGCGACCGTGGGCCGCGCCGCCGCGCCGGCGCTCTATGCCGTGCTCGACCGCCTCGCTTTGGCGACCGCCGCGCGGGTGCCCGTGTACGTTGTGGTCGATGGTGACTACAACGCGGCGACGCGCTTCGTCGGGCTGCGCCGCCGAGTCGAGCTGCGCATCGGCATGCCGCTCTGGGCGGTGCTCGACGACCCGGAGCGCATCGCCGTGCTCGCCCACGAGATGGCCCATCAGAGCAACGGTGACAGCGCGCACTCGCTGGTGGTCGGTGGCGCCATGGGCACGCTGGTCGAGCTGCAGCTGCTCTTCGCCCCGTCGCGGGTGTTCCACCATGCCAGCATCGGCGCCGCGCTGTCGGAGCTGGTGCGCGGCGGGTTCGCGGCACTGCTGCGGGGAGTGCGGCGAGGCATGGAGCTGCTGCTGGCACGGCCCCACCAGCGCGCCGAGTACCGGGCCGACGCACTGGCAGCGCGCGTGGCCGGGGGCGAGGCAATGGCCCGGACCCTGGGAGCGCTGCTGCTCGCCGACTCGTGCCGCTTCGCCGTCCAGCGCGCACGCAGCCGCGGCAGCGAGGAGGACGCGCTGAGCATCGTTCGCGCCCACGTCGAGGCGCTGCCCGCACGCGAGCAGGAGCGGCTGCGCCGCGTGGCCGCCCGGCAGGGCAGCCGGGTCGACGCCAGCCATCCGCCGACCCCGTTGCGCATGGAGTGGGTGACCCGCCTGGGTGGCGGGACGGCCCAGGTGGCGGTGTCTCCGGCGGAGTCCGCGGCCGTCTCCGCCGAGCTGCGCGACGCCTGGGCGCGCCGGCGCTGAGACCATCGCCGCCCGGCGTGACCCGCAAGACCGGCCCGCCTCGGGGCGTCTCCACGACCATGCCCCACAAATACTCCTCGGCCCTGGCGACCGCCGCCGTGGCGGGTATCGCCCTGACCGCATGCGGCGGCGGCACCTCTGGCGGCAGCGCCGGAACCCCGCTGCTGATCGCCGTGGTCGCCCCCACCACCGCTGCGCCCTACCTCGCCCAGACCCTCCACCGCGGCGCCGACCTGGCCATGCGCGAGCTCAACGCCGCGGGAGGGGTGACCGTCAACGGCACCCGCCACATGGTGCAGATCCGCACCTACGACGATGCCCTCGACCCGCAGCGCACCCGCGCGGCGGTGCAGAACGCCATCCACGACGGCGCCTTCGGCATCGTCACCGACGGCTACGGCGCCATGGCCGCCGCCGCCGACAGCGACGCTGCGGGCGTGCCGCAGATCGTCATCCAGAACGGCAGCGCCTCGCTCATCGACCCGCAGGGGCGGCCCAGCCTGTTCCGCGTCGGCATCGCCAACGACGCCGCCGCCTCGATCCTCAGCGCCTACGTGGCCAAGTCCTCCAAGGCGCCCGCCGTGCTCCACGACGACACCGACAACGGCCGCGACGGCGACAAGCAGCTCCAGCAGGCGCTGCCCACCGCGGGCGTGCACCCGGTGGCGTCGCGCGAGGTGGCCCACGACGCGCCCGCCGTCGACGCCCAGGTCCGCGCCGTGCTCGACGCCCACGCGGATTCGCTGATCGTCTGGGGCACCGACACCTTCACCGGCCGCGTCATCGCCGCCGCCCACGCCGCCGCACCGGAGCTGCCCATCTTCACCGGGCCGAGCGGGGAGAGCCCCGCGGTGCGCGCCCTGGCCGGCGCCGACGCCACCGACGGCGTCGCCTTCGTCGCCTCGCGGATGACCAGCGAGGTGGATTCGGCCAGCTTCGGCCAGTTCGAGCACCGCCTCGCCGCCGCCGAGGGCGGACCCATCGACGCGGGCGTCAAGGACCGCGAGGGCCGCGAGATCCGCCAGCCCGCCGACGTGGAGGTCTTCAGCTACGACGCCGTCGACCTGCTCGCCGCGGCGGCGCAGAAGCTGGGTTCGCTGCAGCCCTCCGCCAAGCTGCTGCCACTGATGACCCAAACGCGCACGCACAGCGCCAACGGTGACGCGCGCGGCTTCAACCCCGACAACCACGAGGGCGTCGCCGACGACGACTTCTACATCGCGCGCTTCCACGACATGGTGTTCGCGCCGGTGAAGGACGAGGCGCTGTCCGCGACGCTGCCCACCTCCGACCAGCTCCTTGCCGACTTCCACTGACCGGCGCCGGCGTGCCCTGCTCTGCACCGCGCTGGCCGCGCTGGCGGGACTGCTGAGCGGCTGCAGCGAGGCCCAGGTGGCCCGGACGACACCGGTGGCGTCGGCGACGCCGATCGTGCTCGCCACGCTGCCGCCGATCGGCTTCAACCACCGCTACGGCAACAACCCGGTGGCCGCCGCCGACGCCTTCGCCCTGGAGCGAAAGCTGTTCTCCCAGAAGGAGTATTGGGAGGTCGGGCTACGCGCCGACCCGGCCGCCGCGGGCTTCGTCGACGAGAGCGACCCCAACGCCACCGCCGCCGCGCGCGGCCGGTTCAGCACCATCTTCGTGATCCTCGCGTCGGAGTCACTGCCGACCTTGCGCGCGCTGCTGGCGGGTGGCGACGCGGGGCAGCAGCAGTACTGCCAGCAGCTCGTCGACGGGCTGCGCACCCAGGGCTACACCGGGCTGCAGAACGTGACCATGGCGGTGTTCTTCGGCGAGAACGACCGCCATGCGGACCTGACCTGGAGCAGGGGCGGCGGCTACACCTTCAAGATCCTCGACAACAACCTCAACGGCGCGCTGCAGACGCCGATTCCGACCGCGACGCCGTTCGCTACTCCGCCGCCGCACTGAGGCGGCCGCCGGTGAGGTGCAGCGCGGCGGGCGCGGGGAGCGGGGCTCCCGGCTGATCGAGCCAGAGCACGGCGGCGCCGCGGGCGGCCTCGTCTCGTGCCAATGCGAGCACGGCGTCGACCACCGATGCGGCGAGGCCGGTGGTGGGACTGTCGAGGACCAGGGCGTGCGGTTGCGGCATCCATGCGCAGGCGATGCGCAGGGCCTGGTGCTCGCCGCCGCTGAGCCGCTCGGCGCGCAGGTTGCGGCGGGCGGCGAGCAGGGGGAAACGGTCGAAGATGGCAGCAACCCGGCGGGTGCGGTCCTGTGTTGTGGCGGCGGCGAGGGCCAGGGCCTCGCTGACGGTGATGCCGCGCAGGCGCAGCGGGGCGTTGGGGACGGCGGCGAGGCCGGCGCGGAGACGGGCTGAAGGGGGGCCGTCGAGCAGGCGGCCGTTCAGGCGCACGTCGCCGCGGGTTCCATCGAGCGCACCGGAGAGTGTGGAGGCGAGCATCGTCTTGCCGGAGTCGGTGGCGCCGGTCAGCACGGTGCAGCGGCCGGCGGGCGCCTCCAGCGCGGGGACGTCGAGCAGGACGCGGCCGTCGCGCTCGACGCGCAGGCCCTGGATCCGCAGGCCGTCGCCGGTCATGCGGGCGCGGTGCCGGACGCCGGGTCCGTCGAGGCGTCGGGGTCGAGCCGGTACAGCTCGGTGGTCGCGGTGGCGATGCGGGCCAGCGAGGCGCGGTCGTGCTCGGCGACCACCAGCGTCACGCCCGCGGCCGCGGCGGCGCGCAGGCCCTGGAGCGCCAGCTCGCGGTCGGCGCCGTCGAGCCCGGCGAGCGGCTCGTCGCAGAGCAGCACCGAGGGACGCAGCAGCAGCACCCGGGCCAGCTCCACGCGCCGCCGCACGCCGTGGGACAGCGACTCGCACAGGGCCGCCTCCACGTCCTCGAGCCCGAGCAGCTCGGACCACTCTGCGGCCGCCTCACGCGCGTCGCGACGGGAACGGCCTCCCGCCCGGGCAGCCAGCCGCAGCGTCTCGGCGACGGTCGTCCCTGGCCATCCCCCGCCCCGCTGCGGCAGCACCGCGACCCGCGCGCCGGTGACGGTGGGTTCGAGACGGACCGCGCCACCACCGCCGCGTCCATGCAGCACCTCGGCGACCTGGCGCAGCGCGGTGCTCTTGCCCGCCCCGTTGGGACCGACCAGGCCGTGCACCGTGCCGGGCGGCACCGACATGTCGAGGCGCGTCAGCGGCGCGGCGCCCGGCTCGGGCACCACGTCGAGCCCACGCACCACCAGCCCCACAGGTCCGCCGGGTGGGTGCAGCGACGGCCACACCACCTCGACGCGGGCCGCGACCAGCCCGCGGTCGCCATCCGACCATGGCGCGGCCGCTCCACCGGCGTCCCGGGCCTCCGCCTCCGGCGCGGTGGCAGCCACGCGGCCATCCCGGCGCCGCCACCACGGCCGCCACCCCACCGCCCCCGGCAGCACCAGGAGCGTCAGTGCCGCCAGCACCCCGGTCGCCAGCGCCTCGGGTCCGGGCGGCCCCGTCCACCCCAGTGCGGGCAGCACGCGCAGCCCGAGCGCCCCGACCGCCGCCCCCAGCAGCGCCGCCGCCGCCGGACCGCCGCGCCCCGCGAGCAGCGCCGCCAGCAGCGGCAGCACCGCCGCGTCCACGGAGAACGCCGAGGGCGACGCCACCCCGGTCGCATGCACCGCCAGCACCCCGCCCAGCCCCGCCAGCGCCCCGCTCACCGCCAGCGCCGCCAGCGTCCCCCGGAGCGGCCGCAGCCCGGCATCCCGGCTGCGCGCGCGGTCGCCGCCGATGGCCCGCCAGCGCGCCCCCGGCAGCGCCAGCAGCACGGTGCCGCACACCACCACCCCCGCCGCCACCAGCAGCAGGGTCACATGCAGGATTCCCGCCGGCCCGAACACCAGCGAATCGCCCCCCGGCAGCGGCACCGACAGGATCGGCACCGGCTGCAGCCCCGAGGCGCCGCCGAGCAGGTCGGGCAGCGCCGCCACGAGCGCCCCGCCCGCCAGCGTCGCCACCAAGGTCAGGGCGACGAACGCCGCCGCACTCAGCCGCGCCCCCACCACGCCCAGCGCCACGGACGCCGCCACTGCCATCCCCACGCCGCCCAGCATGGCCAGGGGCACCGCCCACCCGTGCATCGCCGCATAGCCGCTCGCATACCCCGCCACCCCGCCCACCGCGGCCACCCCCAGTGACGGCCGCCCCACCGCGAGCGCCACCGAGGCCGCCGCCGCCAGCGCCCCGCGGGTCACCGCCAGGGTCACGTCGGTGACGTCCCCCGGCGCGAGCCACGCCGGCACCAGCGCCGCCAGCAGCGCCGCGACCGCCGCCGCCGCCATCCACCCCCGCGCCCCGCGCCACGACGCCCCGCTCACCGCCGCCACCTCCACCCCGCCGCCAGGGCCGCCGCCGCCACCACGTAGGTCACCGCCTCCCCCCCACCGCCCAGCACGAACGTCGCCCCCACCTCGGTCCCCCCGATCAGCGCCGCCCCCAGGCATACCGCCAGCGGCGACCCGAACCCGCCCGCCGCGGCCGCACACAACCCCTTCAATCCGATCGCAACCCCCGCAGCCGGCGTCGCCGCCACCCGCCCCGCCGCCAGCACGCACGCCAGCCCGGCCACCACCCCCGCCACCCCGAAGGCCAGCAGCCGCACCCGCCGCGTGTCCACCCCGATGGACTCCGCCGCCGCCTCCCCACCCGCGGTCACCCGCAGCGCCGCCCCCACGCGCGTCCGCAGCACCACCACGCCGAACAGCACCGCCCCACCCACCGCCACCGCGGCCGTCAGCGCGTCCGACGCCCGCAGCACCCCGCCGCCCACCGCCCACGTCGCCGACAGCGCCGGAAACGCATACGCCGCATGGGTGAAAACCCCCGCCAGCACCTGCCGCAACACCGTGCCCCCCGCCACCAGCGCCGCGGCCGCCAGCGCCACCCGCCCCCGCGACGGCCGCACCAGCACCCGCTCCATCGCCGCGCTCAGCACCCCCGCCACCAGCAGCGCCACCACCGCCGCCACCCACGCGGGCACCCCGCCCGCCGCGAGCGCCGCGCCCACGATCGCCCCGAAGATCGCCGCGTCCCCCAACCCGAGGTGGAGCACCCGCGACCCCGCATACGCCACCTGCACCCCCAGCCCGACCAGCGCATACACCCCCGACGTGGCAAGCCCGTCGAGCGAGAGCTGGAGGACGGTCCCGCCGCTCACGCAGCGCGCCCGGTGGAGGACATCGCCGCGCATTGTGGCCAGGTGGTGGGGGGTCAGCGCAGGCTGAGCCCACCATCGCAGGCGACCACCTGCCCGGTGACGTAGTCCGAACGCACCAGCCCGAGGCACAGCGTCGCGACGTCGTCCGGGATGCCGCTGCGCTGCAGCGGCGCCATCACCTTGACCGCGTCGCGCAGGTCGCTCCAGTCCGCCGTCCACGGCGTGTCGATCAGCCCCGGCGCAACCGCGTTGACGCGCACCGTTGGCCCGAGAGCGTTGGCGAGCAGCAGGGTGAGGTGGTGCACGGCCGCCTTGCTCGCCGCGTAGGGAATCGAGCTGCCCGAGGGACGCAGCCCCGCCAGCGAGCCGACGTTGACGATGCAGCCGTCGCCGCTCTCGCGCAGCGCGGGAATCGCCGCCTGGGTGACCTGCCAGGTGCCGATCACGTTGACGTCGAGGATGCGGTGCCACACCTCGGGGGTGACGGCGTCGAAATCCGTGTGCGGGATGCGCACGGTGGTGCCGGCGTTGTTGACCAGCACGTCGAGACGCCCGTAATGACTCAGCGCCTGGGTGACGATGGCGCGCGCGTCCCGCGCGTCGGCGACGTTGCCGCGCACGTACAGCGCGTCGGGCAGGCTCGCCGCCACCGCCTTTCCCGCCTCCACCGACGACGACGAGTTGACCACGACGCGCGCGCCCTCGGCGGCGAAGGCCCGCGCCACCGACTCGCCGATGCCGCTCGACGACCCGGTGACCAGGACGACCTTTCCCTCGATCTGCATCGCGGCAGTATCGCTCAGTGCTACCAGCCGGCCGTGGAGGGACGGTGCTCGCGCTGCGCCGCGCCGCGGAGCTCGACGCCGTCGTCGCCGGCGCCGTGGTCGCGCAGCCACGCGGCCAGGTCGGCCCACAGCGAACGGCCGGCGCGCGAGCCGCTGAGCATCGAGACGTGTCCGCCCTTGCAGCGCAGGACGGCGACGTCGATGCCCTCCACCTCGGCGAGGGCCAGGGTCATGGCGGGCGGCACGATGTGGTCGCGCTCGGCGACGCAGGCGAGCAGCGGCAGGGGATCAAGTCCTTCATGCCGTCTGCGCGTCTCCGCGCCGCTGCGTCCGTTGCCCATCGCCCTGACCACGGTGTTCTCCCGGATCATGCGCACGGAGTCGAAGAGCACCGCGCCGCCCAGCCGCCGCTGCTCCCACACCCATCGCGCCAGCGCCGCGTAGCCGTGGCGGCGCAGCGGGTCGCGGCGGCCCTTGAGTCCGTACCACACCGTGCGCAGGGCGCGGCGGCTGAGCATGTGGAACGCCTCGCGGACCGCCGCCGCCGGGACGCAGCCGTCGGCGTCGAGGGCGAGCACCGGCTTGAGGACATGACTGGCCAGAACTCGGCTCATCCCGCCGGGCGCGGTGCAATCGACCGGGGTGGCGATCACGGTGATGGAGCCGAGGCGGTCGTCGCTGAGCATCACGCTGCGCATCAGCGCCAGCGTCCCGCCCGCGCAGTAGCCGACGACGTGGACGCGCGGCTCGCCGGTCACCTGGAGCACGTGGTCCTCGGCGAGGGCGAGCAGGCGGATGTGCTCGTCGAAGCCGAGCAGCGCCTGCTCGCGGCCGGGGTCGCCCCAGTCGAGCAGGAAGACGTCGAAGCCGGCCTCGACCAGCGCGGCGGCGAGGCTCTGCCCCGGGGCCAGGTCGAGGATCCAGGGACGGGTCACCAGCGAGTGCACCAGCAGCACCGGCTCGCCGCGCCGGCCGCCGTGGTAGCGCGAGAGGGTGCTGTTGCCGAGGCGCAGCACCACGTCGGCAGGGGTGGTCGCCACCGGGGTGCGGTGAACCCGCAGCAGCACGTCGACGATGTGCGGCCAGGCGGCGAGCGCCGCCAGGGTGCGCCCCACGCCGACGCGCAGCCGCCGCACCGGCCAGGCGAAGCTGCGGCAGGGGATCAGCGCGTGATCGGTGGACGAGGGGACCGCCCACACCACCACGGCCGCCGGCAGCCCCACGGCGAGCAGCGTCAGCAGCAGCCCGACCAGCATCCCGTCGCCCTCCGAACGCTCACACCCTTCTCACAGGGTCAAACGCGCAGGCGGGTGCGGGAATTGCGGCTTACGCGCGCAGCGCCTCGCGCTCGTCGAGGAACGACCACCAGGCGCCGGCCGCGGCGGCGATCGAGTCGCCGATCACGTCCTCGCCGGCGCCGCTGCCGCTGAGCGCGTCGAGCGCCCAGGCCGCGTGGTCGCGGTCGAGGGTGGCGTGCAGGTCCCAGAAGCGCAGGGCGTCGCCGTCGAGGATGCCGTGGTCGCGCAGGCCCTGGGCCTTGCTGGCGGCGACCTCGGGCGACTGGGCCTCGTAGGCGAGCAGGGCGGCGAAGCCCTCGACGGCGCTGCGGCCGCGGGCCTGCTGGTAGACGCCGAGCAGGTGCGACATCGCCGGGCTGGGCGCGTCCTGGCGGGGCTCGCCGAGAGCGGTGGTGAAGGCGTCGAACAGGGCGAGGTGGCCAGACTCGTCGTCGAGGTTGCGCAGCGCCTGGGCGCGCAGCTCCGCGCCGGGGGCGCTCTCGGCGACCGACTGGAGGTGCGAGGGCAGGGCCGCCTCGAAGTGGCGGTATTGCGCCGCGTAGGCGCGCAGCTCCTCGACGCTCACCTCGCCGCGCGACCAGCGCTGGTAGAAGGGATGGTCGAGCAGGCGCCTGCCGTCGAGCCGCGCCTGCAGCACCTCGTCGAGCCGGTGTGCGTCCATGCCGGGAAACCTCCGTCCGGCGCGTCCAGGGGTTGCACCGCGCCGCCGCCAACCATATCCGTTCGGGGGTCGTGCGCGGGGCTTTACACGGCGGCGGCGCAGGTGCATCGTGGTGGCCCTCGGGGGACAGACCACCAGCAGGAGAGAGCACCGATGTACGGAACCATCATGCGGGCACAGACCAAGCCGGGCCGGCGCGACGCCTTCATCGCCAAGATGAAGGAGCGCGGCACCCCGGAGCGCAACCCCGGGTTCGTCTCGGCCGAGATCGCCGCCGAGGACAAGAGCCCCAACGGGGTGATCGCGGTCATCCACTTCCGCGATCGGGACAGCTATGTCACCAACGCCCAGCGCCCCGAGGTGGACAGCGAGTACCGCGAGATGATGGAGTTCCTCGAAGGGCCGCCCGAGTGGATCGACGTGAACTACGTCGCCTACACCGGCGAGCCGCTCAACGAGAGCAGCATGGCGGCGGCGCGCTAGCTAGAGCTCCCGGTTCAGGAACTCCGCGAAGCCCGGCCAGCGCTTCAGCATCTGCCGCTCCAGCTCCGGCGTGATCGGCAGGAAGGTGCCGCTCGACTCGGCGACGACCGTGCCGTCGCCGAGCAGGGCGCGTGCCTCGGCGTGCATCGACATGCGGCGGTGCCGCGTCGCCCACGCCTCGAAGCGCAGCGGCACGCCCAGCGGCGCGGCGCTGCGGTAGCGGACCTCCATTCGCGCCGTCACCACCCAGCGGCGGCGCAGCACGGCGACGCGGCCCATGATGTCGTCCATCACCGCCGCGATCAGCCCGCCGTGGGCCATGCCGGGGAAGCCGACGTGCGCGTCGTGCGGCGTCCAGTCGCTCACCACCAGCGGGCGCCCCTCGGCGTCGTGCTCCAGGCGGTAGGCCAGGCGCAGCCCGCCGGCGTTGCGCATGCCGCTGACGGCGTTGAGCTGGAACTCGGAGTGGTCGTTGAGCCAGGACGGGTCGACGTCGCCGGCGCGGACCTCCTCCTCGCTCATGCGCCGGCGCTGATCCGCTCGGTTCCTGCCAGGTACGGCCGCAACACGTCGGGCACGACGATGCTGCCGTCGGCCTGCTGGTAGGTCTCCAGCACCGCGTCGAAGGTGCGCGGCAGGGCCAGCGCGCTGCCGTTGAGGGTGTGCACGAAGCGCGGCCGCTCACCCGGCGCGGGCCGGTAGCGGATGCCGGCGCGCCGCGCCTGGAAGTCGGCGAAGACGCTGCACGACGACACTTCGAGGAAGCGCTGCATGCCGGGACACCAGACCTCGAGGTCGTACTTCTTCCATTGCGCGAAGCCCATGTCGCCGCTGCACATCAGCAGCACGCGGTAGTGCAGGCCGAGCTGCTGCAGCAGGCTCTCCGCGTCGGCGACCAGCGCCTCGTGCTCCGCCAGCGACGTCTCCGGGGTGGTGAACTTGACCAGCTCCACCTTCTCGAACTGGCGCATGCGGATGTAGCCGCGCGTGTCCTTGCCCGCCGCGCCCGCCTCGCTGCGCCAGCACGGCGTCCAGGCGACGTGCTTGATGGGGAGCTGCGCAGCGTCGAGGATCTCCTCGCGGTACAGGTTGGTCAGCGGCACCTCGGCGGTGGGGATGAGGAACAGGTCGTCGTCGGCGTGGAAGGCCTCGTCCTCGAACTTGGGCAGGTTGGCGGTGCCGACCATCGCCTCGCGGCGCACCAGGTACGGCGGGGCAACCTCCTCATAGCCGCGCTGCGCGGCCTGGTCGAGGAACCACAGCGCCAGCGCGCGCTGCAGTCGCGGGCCCTGGCCACGCAGCAGGGCGAAGCGCGCGCCGCTGATCTTGGCGGCGCGTTCGAAGTCGAACATGCCCAGGGTTTCGCCGAGCTCGTAGTGCGGGCGCGGCTCGAAGTCGAAGCGCTTGGGCTCACCCCAGCTGCGCACCGTGACGTTGTCCTCGTCGCCCTTGCCGGCGGGCACCGACTCGTGCGGCGGGTTGGGCACGTAGAGCAGCAGGTTCTCGATCTGCGCGTCGAGCTCGGTGAGCTGCGCCTCCAGCTCCTGGACGCGCTGGCGGAGCTGCTGCATCCGCTCGCGCTGCTCGTCGCTGGGTTTGCCCTTGATCTGCTTGGCGGCGGCGTTGCGCTCGGCCTGCAGGCGCTCGGCCTCCGCGCGCAGAGTGCGGGCCTGCGCGTCGAGGGCGAGGATCTCGTCGACGGGCGCGTCCTCGCCCTTCAGTTGCGCGCCGCGGCGGATGGCGTCGGGGTCGTCGCGGATGCGCTGCAGCGGGATCATTGCTGCGGCCGCATCTGGGGAAAGAGCAGCACCTCGCGGATCGCGGGGCTGTCGGTGAGCAGCATGACCAGGCGGTCGATGCCGACGCCGAGGCCGCCCGCCGGCGGCATGCCGGTCTCGATGGCTTCGAGGAAGTCCTCGTCGAGCGGCGGCGCCTCCTCGTCACCGGCGGCGCGCTTGCGCACCTGGTCCTCGAAGCGGCGGCGCTGGTCGATGGGGTCGTTCAACTCGCTGAAGGCGTTGGCCAGCTCGCGTCCGGCGACGACCAGCTCGAACCGCTCGACGAAGCGCGGGTCGTCGTGGCGGCGGCGCGCCAGTGGTGAGACCTCGGCCGGATAGTCGAGCACGAAGGTGGGATCCCACAGCGTGTGCTCGACCCTCTGCTCGTAGATCTCCATGAACACCGCGCCATCGCCCATGCCGGCGCCGAGCACCACGCCGATCTGCTCGGCGCGCTGCCGCAAACTGCCGTCGTCCCAGGCCTGCAGCGGGTCGAAGCCGGTGCGCTCGCCGATGAGGTCGGCCATGCGCGCGGTGCGAAACGGCGCGGTGAGGTCGAGCGGCCTGCCTTCCAGGGTTCGCAGCAGCGGATCGCCGTCCGGTTCCTGCGCACCGACCGCGTTGGCCGCGTCGACGAAGATCGCCTCGGTCAACTCGCGCATGGCGTCGTAGTCGCCGTAGGCCTCGTAGGCTTCGAGCATGGTGAACTCGGGATTGTGGCGCGGCGACAGGCCCTCGTTGCGAAAGACGCGGCCGATCTCGTACACCCGCCGGTAGCCGCCGACCAGCAGTCGCTTGAGGTGCAGCTCGATGGCGATGCGCAGGTAGACGTCGGTGTCGAGCGCGTTCCAGTGGCTGCGGAACGGACGCGCGCTGGCGCCGCCGGCCAGCAGCTGCAGGATGGGCGTCTCGACTTCCAGGTAGCCGCGCGCGTCGAGGGTGCGGCGCACCGACTGCACGATGCGCGTCCGGCGCACGAAGTGGCGGCGCTGCTCGGCGTTGGAGAGCAGGTCGAGATAGCGCTTGCGAAACCTGGTCTCGGTGTCCTGCAGGCCGTGCCACTTCTCGGGCGGCGGGCGCAGCGCCTTGACCAGCAGGACGACCTCGTCGGCGAGGACGCTCGGCTCGCCGCGGCGGGTGCGCACCATCGGGCCGCGCACGCCGACGATGTCGCCGAGGTCGAGCAGCTTGACCAGGTCCCACTGCTTCTCGCCGAGGCGGTCGGACTTGAGCCAGACCTGCAGACGCGCGTCCCCGTCCTCGATGTGGGCGAAGGCCATGCGGCCCTGGGGGCGGAGCTGCATCACGCGCCCGGCGACGGCGACGCGCGGGCCTTCGCGCGGGCTCTGCGCTGCGTCGTCGTCGGGCGAGGCGGGGTGCTCGGCCTCCCACGACTCGAGCTGCCGGCGCGCCTCCTCCGGGGTGGAGTCGGGCTTGAAGTCGACGTTGTAGGCGGGCACGCCGAGGGCGGCGAGCTCGTCGACCTTGCGGCGGCGCTGGGCGAAAAGGTCGTTGTCCGGCACGGTCCGGCAAGGGTAGCGGGCTGGCGCGCCCGCTCGAACCTAGTCGACCTTGACGATCTTCACCGTGCGCGAGCCGCTGGGGGTCTGCACCTGCACCTTCTCGCCCACCCGGTGGCCGATCAGCGCCTTGCCCACCGGCGACTCCATGGAGATGCGCCCACCGGCGACGTCCACCTCGGCGGGGCCGACGATGGTGTAGGTCTCCTCGCCGAAGTCGTCCTTGACCTTGACCACCGATCCGACCTGGACGATGCCATCGTGGTGCTCCTCGATGAGCACCGCGTTGCGGATCATCTTCTCCAGGGTGAGGATGCGTCCCTCGACCATCCCCTGCTCGTTCTTGGCGTCCTCGTACTCGGCGTTCTCCGAGATGTCGCCGAACTCTTTGGCGTACTTGATTCGCTCGGCGATCTCGTTGCGGCGCGTGGTGCGCAGCTCGTCGAGCTCCTGCTGCAGCTTGTCGAGGCCCTCCTTGGTGAGGAGAACCGGCTTGTCGAGCATGTTGGGTCCACCGGAAGGGAAAACGTGGCAGCGGAGTATAGGCGACGTTCGACGCGGTGTGTGCCGCGTGGCGACCGTCCCGCGGTCAGCCGGCGGCGCTATTTCTGGGCGCTCAGGACGGTTGACTCCACGTGATACATCCGGTATCATCCATGTTGTTCGCGACTGGTTCGGCGTCGGGAACAATCCAAGTGCCCCCCCTCTCGGGGCGTCCCTGGTTTCCGGGGGCGCCCTTTTTTTTGTTCGGGGGTGTTGCGTTCGAGGTTTTCCGGCGGTCCGTCGCGGTCAGTGGGCGCCGCCGCCGAAGCGCTCGACCGCCCAGATCACCACCGCGAACGCCCACAGCGCCATGGCCGCGCTGATGTATACGCTCTGCATGCTGCTGCTGCGCACCCGCAGCGCGACGCGGAGCAGCATCCACAGCATCGCCGCCGACGACAGCAGCAGGAGCAGGCGCCCGCTCAGCGGCGCGCCGACCACCAGACTGGCGAGGATGCCGCCGACCAGCGGCAGCCCCAGCGGCACCGTCCACCACGGCAGCTCGACCGGCTCGCCCAGCCGCGGGCTGCTTCCCGACGGCGGCGTCTCCACCGCGCTCATCCCTCGCCCGAGGTGAACACCGGCGCGAACCACCCCTCGGGCCGCTCGCCGCTGGCCAGGGCGAGGTCGAAGAGCTCCTCCAGCCGCTCCTGGGAGTCGAGGCCCTGGACCATCGAGCGCAGCCGGGCGGCGCCGTTGCAGCCCTTGATGGTCCAGGCCACGTACTTGCGGCCGATGCGCAGGGCGCGGCGCTCGCCGTAGTAGGCGATCAGGTCGGCGAGGTGGCGGCGGGTCAGCGCGATCCGGTCGGCGAAGGGCTGCTCGGGGAGGCGCTCGCCCGTGCGCAGGCGGTGCTCCATCTGGCGCACCAGGTGGAAGTTGCCGAGCATCCCCCGGGCGACGATCACCCCGTCGACGAGGCCCTCCTCGATGCGCCGGGCGACCACCTCGGGATCGCGCACGTCGCCGCTGCCGATCACCGGGATGTCGACCGCCTCCTTCACTCTGGCGATCTCGTCCCAGTCGGCCCAGCCCTCGTAGGCCTGGTTGCGGGTGCGGCCGTGGACGGTGACCATGCGCACGCCCACGTCCTGGAGGGCGCGGGCCAGCTCGGGGGCGTTGATGCTCTGGTGGTCCCAGCCGAGGCGCATCTTGGCGGTGACGGGCACGGACACCGCGTCGACCATGGCGCCCAGCACCTGCGCGGTGCGGTGCAGGTCGCGGGCCAGCGCGGCGCCGTTGCCGATGCCGACCACCTTGCGCACCGGGCAGCCGAGGTTGACGTCCACGGCCATGGCGCCGCGCTCCACGCAGACCTGCGCCGCCTCGGCCATCACGGCGGGGTCGCTGCCCACCAGCTGGGCGGCCACCGGCCGCACCGTGGCGGGGAAGTCGAGCAGCTTGACGATCGCCTCCTGGCTGCGCACCAGCGCCTCGGCGGCGACCATCTCGGTGGTGGTCAGGCCGGCGCCCATCTCGGCGGCGATGGCGCGGAAGGGCGCGTCGCTGATGCCGGCCATGGGGGCGACCAGCACGGGGCTGGGCAGCGTCAGGTCACCGAGCTGCAGCGGGCGTGCGAACGCGGGGGCGAGGGCCATGGCGGCGATGGTAGCCGAGGTCCGGCCATCGGCCGGAAGCTCAGCCCGGCGCGTTGAGGTCGTGGATGATGCGCAGGCCGTCGAGGGTGAGGCGCTGGTCGACGGTGTCGATGACCGCCGTCTCGGCGGCGATCAGCTCCGCGAGGCCGCCGGTGGCGATGACCCGGGCGCCGTCGCCGAGCTCGGCCTTCATGCGGGCGACGATGCCCTCGATCAGCCCCACGTAGCCGAAGACCAGGCCGGCCTGCATCGACTGGGTGGTGTTGCGGCCGACCACGGTGGGCGGGGCGGCGAGCTCGACGCGGGTGAGCTTGGCGGTGTGGGAGACCAGCGCGTCGAGGCTGATCACGATGCCCGGGGCGATGGCGCCGCCGAGGTAGTCGCCGTTGGGTGAGATGGCGTCGAAGGTGGTGGCGGTGCCGAAGTCGACCAGCACCGCGGGGCCGCCGTAGCGGCGGAAGGCGGCCAGGGCGTTGACGATGCGGTCGGCGCCGACCTGGCGCGGGTCCTCGTAGAGGATGCGCATGCCGGTGCGGATGCCGGGGCCGACGATCATCGGCGCCAGCTTGAAGTAGTGCTGGGACAGCTCCTCGATCGGCCGCGAGAGGATGGGCACCACGTTGCTCACCACCACCGCGCTGATGCGCTCGGGGAGGATGGCCCGGCTGCCTAGCAGGCCGACGATGAGCAGGCCCATCTCGTCGCCGGTGGCGCGCTCGTCGGTGTGCAGCCGGAAGTCGGCGACCAGCTCCTCGCCCTCGAAGACGCCGAGGACCACGTTGGTGTTGCCGACGTCGATGGCGAGCAGCATGGCGCGTGATTGTAGGCGTGCCTACTCGGCCCCGGCTGCCAGCGCTCGCGCGAGATAATCCCAGCCGATCGGGTAACGGTGGGCCATGCCGCCGTGCCGCCCGGCGAAGCGCTCGTAGCGGTGCTCGACGCCGAGGCGGTCCAGGGTCTCGTGCATCGCCCGGGTGCCCAGGTCCATGTAGTACTCGTCGCTGTCGCCGGCGTCGAGGTACACGGCGTGCAGGGCGCGCAGCTCGGCGGCGTGGCCCTGGGCCATGCGCACCGGGTCGTTGGCCAGCCAGCGCTCCCAGTTGGCGGGCACGATGCGCCCCCAGGTGTCGACGGGAAGGCCGATGCCCAGCGGCTCGTCGGGGTCGGGTGAGTACGCGGCCGCGCAGCCGAGCACCATCAGCGCGCCGAAGTGACGGCGGCGGTACTGGTCGTCGCCGAGCAGCCGGTCGCGCAGCGCGACGACGTTGTTGCCGTGCTCCTGCAGGGCGCGCGCGAACTCGCCCAGCTCGCGCCCGTAGCAGTGCTCGAACAGCGAGTCGCCCGCGTGCGACGCCGCTGCGCCGAAGACGTCGGGACGGCGCATGCACAGCGCCAGAGCCCCGATGCCGCCGCTGCTGTGGCCACTTGCCCCGCGATGCCGCGGCGCAGCGAGGGTGCGGTAGTTGCTGTCAACGTGGGCCACAACGTCGACGGCCACGTAGTCCTCGTGGCGCCCGGTGGCGGTGGAGTTGACGAACTGGCCGCCGCCGTACGCGGTGGCGCCGTCGAGGAACGCGTAGATGCACGGTGGCGGCGCGCCCTCCGAGGCGTGCAGGACGTCGAGGCGCTCGAAGATGGTCGGCTCGAACAGCTCGGCGTGGCGCCACTCCTCGACCGCCGACCCGTAGCCGGGCAGCACGTAGATCACCGGGTAGCGTCGCTCGGGCTCGGCGTCGTAGCCGGGCGGCAGCCAGAGCAGCAGGGTGCGGCGGGCGGGGTCGCCGAGCGGGTTGTCGCGCAGGGCCGCGCTGTCCACGGTGTCCTCGACCGCCGTCCCGCGCTGCGCGGGCGGGGTGCGCCAGCGCGCGGGGCGCAGGGGGTGGGGAACCGCCACGGAGCGCAGCGGCGGGGATGCCGTCATCGCGCCGGATATTGTCGCCGGAGCACGCCCCTTGACGGCGGGCCGGTGGCGACGTACTCTCCGCGCCCGTGACGATTCTTGGGAGATCAGCCCTCACCGCGCGCCGCCGCCAGTGCCTGGCCGCGCTCGACCGCGCGGTCCGCGCCGCCGGTGGCGCGGTCCACTACAGCGCCGTCGCCGACCCCCTGGGGATCAGCGCCTGGACCGCTTACGACCTGCTCCGCGAGCTGGAGCGCGACGGCCTGGTGGCCACCTCCTACGCGCACCGCGCCGGGGTGGCGGTGGGCCGCACCCAGGTCGGCTTCGCCCCCACCTCGGCGGGCCGCGCCGCGCTCGGCGAGCCCGCCGCGCCGCCCGCCGAGGAACGCGCCCTGCGCCGCGCCCACGCCAGCCTGGCCGAGCTCGGCTCGGTGCGCGCCGCCCTCGCGGCGGTCGATCGCGGCTCGCGCGGGCTCGACATCACCAGCCACCTCGCCTTCTGGCTCAGCCAGGCCGAGCGCCTGCCGGGCCGCACCCGCGCCGGCCTGCGCCAGGTGCTGCGCACCGCCCCGGAGGCGGCCACCGCGCTGTCGATGTTCGTCGCCGGGGTGTACGGCGCGGCCAGCGCGGAGAGCGCCGAGGTGGCCGACGCCCTGGCCGCCGAGGTGGGCGCCTTCCAGCGCCGCCTGGCCCGCACCACCGCCGCCCGCCGCGAGCGCCTGGCCCGCTCGCTGGCCTCACTTCTCGACCACCTCGCCGTCTCCACGGACGCGGCACCGCAGACCGGCGCATGACCCCGCGCCGCCGCATTTCTTGGGAGTAGCAGACCGATGGCAGGCATCCGCTTCGTCGCCGACAGCACCCACGACCTGGCCGGCTGGGCCGGCGAGCACGGCGTCACCACCGTCCCCCTCAAGGTGATCTTCGGCGACGAGGTGCTGGTTGACGGCGTCGACATCACCGCCACCGCCTTCTACG
Organism: Candidatus Angelobacter sp.; assembly: GCA_035569495.1. Lineage (GTDB taxonomy): Bacteria > Chloroflexota > Dormibacteria > Aeolococcales > Aeolococcaceae > DASRDZ01. The sequence goes on from DATMMX010000012.1 coordinate 198,532, forward strand.
AGCGCATGCGCTCGGCGACCAGGAACCCGACCACCTCGCAGCCGACCCCCGCGGAGTTCGAGGCGGCCTTCCGCGACGCGGCGGCGGACGGGTCGAGCGTGGTGTGCACCACCATCTCCGCGGAGATGAGCGGCACCTACGGCGCGGCCCTGACGGCGCGCGAGGCGCTGCCCGAGCTGGACATCCACGTCATCGACACGCGCAGCGTCAGCCTGGGTCACGCGGGGGTGCTGCGCGCCGCGGTGGAGACCGCCGAGTCGGGCGGGAAACTGCAGGACGTGCTCAATACGGTCGACGAGGTGATGCGCCGGCAGCGCACGGTGTTCATCGTGGAGACGCTGGAGTATCTGCGCCGCGGCGGGCGCATCGGCGGGGCGCGGGCGCTGCTCGGCTCGGTGCTGAACATCAAGCCGGTGCTGCAGATTCTCGACGGGCGCATCGAGCCCTTCGACCGGGTGCGCACCTATGCGCGGGCGCTCGATCGCATGTGCGCGGAGGTGATCTCGGCGACCGGCGAGGCGGGGCGGCCGGCGCGCGTGGTGCTGGGGCACGCGGACAAGCTGGAGGACTGCCAGATGATCGCGCGGCGGCTCGCCCCGCACAGTGATGGGGAGCCGGAGATCATCGAGATCGGGCCGATCGTCGGGGCGCATGCGGGGCCGGGGACGCTCGGGCTGTCGTTCTACCTGCCGCCCAGGTAGGCGAAGCGCGAGGTGCGCCGCCGCGCGGGGCGGGGCGTGCGACCATGAATCACCATGCCCCGACGCCGCCGCGACCTGCACTGCCCCAACGGCTGCCCTGACGGGACCTTCGAAGCGCTCAACGCGCCGCTGATCGTCGATCGCAGCGCCGCGTACCTGCGCCACGACGACCGCGCCGCCACCTACCGGTGCACGTCGTGCAGCTCGGTGGCGGTCGACCTGTGGGCGGCGGCGCGCGAGATGCAGCACGACCGCACCGCCGCGCCGCTGACGCTGACCTGCCCCGCCTGCGCCACGATGATGCTGCCGCCCGTGGACGATCCGCTGGCCACCGTGGTCGAGTGCCCGCAGTGCGGCCAGCAGTTCGCGGTCGAGGAGGGCATGCCCCACCTCCACGGCGGCGGCGGCGCGGACGGCGACCTCTAGTCCACCGCTAGCTGCACGGCCCCCCGCACTGCCGCGTCGCCCCCGAGTTGGGGTCGAGCATCAGCGAGGACTCGTCCACCGCCTCGAACGACGCCGCTGGAATCGTCTTCAGCTCGGCGATCAGCGCGTCCGGCCAGCGCGAGTCCTGGGTGCCCTGGAAGAACCAGTTGCTGCCATTGTCGGCAAGAATCAGCCCGTAGTGCTTCATGCCCTCGATGATCGTCCGCGCCGCGGCGCTGTACGTCGACTCGTCGAACGTCGACTGCAGGCGGAAGCGCTCGCCCATCGGCGGGAAGACCGGCCCGGTGGTGCCCGCCTGGTGGCGCGCCGGCCAGACGAAGGCGTTCTGGGTGTGCACCATGGTGAAGCGGATGGCGTGGTCGACCTTGCCGGCGAGCACCTCGTCGTAGGAGAGCAGGCCGGGGAGGATCGGCAGTCCCGCCGCGTCGGCGCTGGTCCACGTTGCCGGGCGCAGCGCGTCGGAGCTCAGGGGGAACACCGCGCCGGAGCCGCCGGTGTACGGCGAAGTGGCGAGCTGCGCATGCCACACCTCGTACAGCGTGCACGTGTCCCGGTTGACGGTGAGGGCGTGGTCGTCGCCGCCGTCGTTGGGCGTGCCCTCGATCTTCAGGTCGGCGCCGACCGGGTACGGACCGGGGTCGCTCTCCGAGGCGTACTGGAACTGCAGCGTCCCGGTGGCGCGGGTGTTGTCGACCACGTTGAACGGCATGCCGTATGGATAGGCGCCGAAGTCGGGGTGCAGCTTGAGCGCGGCGCTGCCCGAGGTGGCCAGGTAGAGCGGGCCGCTGGGGTCGAGGGGCAGCTTGGAGACGTCGGCGTGCCAGACGTTGTCGGCGGGCAGCAGGTTGCACGCCGTGCCCGGCACGACCGCGGCGCGCGCGCCCAGGGGCAGGGCGTTGAGCGCGATCGCGCTGCAGGTGGCGACGGTGAGGGCGCGGCGGCGCTTTCGCTGGGTCATGGCGTCCCTTCCAAGGTCGAACGTGCGGCCCGCGCCGACGACTCTACAGGTCGGGGAGCAGCCCCACGGTGGCCTCGACCGGGCCCGCGGACTCGTCGCCGCTGCGCGCCCAGTAGCGCGAGAAGCAGCCGTCGAAACTCCAGATCCTGCCGCCGTGCGACGCCACCGGGCGGTCGCTGTGATGCGGCGTGTGGCCGTGCACCACGCGGGTGGCGTCGAAGTGCTGCAGGTGGGCGTCGAGGCGCTCGGGGTCGTGGAAGGCGCGGCGGCCGACGGTGTACCAGAACACGTCCCACGCGCCCTGCGGCCGGGCCAGCATCTCGCGCCCCGCGGCGTTGACGCTCTCGACGTCGTTGCCGAGGCGGGCGTAGGCGTCGTGGTCGCAGTGCTGCACCAGGGTGCCGTCGGGGAGGCGGAGCATCAGCGGCAGCGAGCGCAGCCAGTCCTCCAGGCCGGGGTCACCGGCGACCTCGCGCAGGTCGGCCCAGTCGCCGCGGCGCCACAGCCAGACGTCGGCCAGCGAGGCGCGGCCGAACTCGACCACCTTGGGCGGCGTCCAGCCGGTGCGCACCTCTTCGAGGACGCCGAGCAGGAGCAGGTCGTGGTTGCCCAGCACCGACTGCGCGTTGCCGCGGCTGCGGGCGATGCGGGCGGCCCGCGCGCCACCGCCCTCCCCCGGCGGACCGCCCTGGAAGAAGTCGCCGACGAAGACGGTGTCAACCTCGTCCTCGGGGTACGGGCGCAGCGCGGACTCGAGGCGCTCGGCGTCGCCCTGGACGTCGCCGACGATCAGCAGGGGGCGAACCATGTGCTGCCGAGCATACCGCTCGGCGGCGGGAGGGCCCGGTGAACCCCGCCGTTCACCGGACCGCAGAGCGCAGAGGTCAGATCGCGGCCATTCCCACCATCGGCGCGTTGAGCGTCTGCCCGCCCATCGAGCCGAAGCCGATGGCGTCGCCGAAGGGGAAGATGCCGCCGTCGGAGGCGACCAGCCAGTAGCCGCGCCCGGACGGCGAGGACGCCATGCCGACCACCGGCTTGTTGAGGTGCATGGCACCCGTGGAGCCGAAGCCGCCGGCGTCGCCGAACGGGAAGATGCCGCCGTCTGCGGCGACCAGCCAGTAGCCGCCGCCGTCTGGAGTCGCCGCCATGCCGACCACCGGCTGGTTGAGCCGCAGGTTGCCGGTCGAGCCGAGGCCCTGCGCGGCGTCGCCGAAGGGGAAGATGCCGCCGTCCGCGGCGACCAGCCAGTACCCCTTGCCGGTGGGCGTCGCCGCCATGCCGACGATCGGCTGGTTGAGGTGCTTGCCGCCCATCGAGCCGAGGCCCTGGGCGGCGTCGCCGAAGGGCCAGACGCCGCCGTCCGAGGCGACCAGCCAGTAGCCCCTACCGGTGGGCGTCGCGGCCATGCCGACGATCGGCCGGTTGAGCCGCAGGTTGCCCGTCGAGCCGAGGCCCTGGGCGGCGTTGCCGAAGGGCCAGATGCCGCCGTCGGCGGCGACCAGCCAGTAGCCCTGGCCGTCGGGGGATGTCGCCATGCCGACGATCGGCTGGTTGAGGTGCTGGCCGCCGGTGGAGCCGAAGAATGGCGCGCCGCCGAAGCCGAAGATGCCGCCGTCGGAGGCCACCGTCCAGTAGTAGGGGGCCAGCTCGAAGGCGCCGATATCGCAGCGCGGACCCTGGGGACGGTTCACGCCGCGCTGGTCGGTGCGCGCGCAGGAGCCGTCGCCGGCGTCGATGGCGGGGCTGTTGACCAGCAGCGACATGGTCGGCGTCGGGCCGCCGTTGGCGTTCAGCGGGCCGAGGTGGGCGTCGCGGTTGCTGAGGTCGCCGGGACCGGCCAGGGTGCAGGTGCCGTCGCTGTCGATGTTGTGGCCGCGGGAGCGCACGCCCAGGCCGCTCCCACAGTTTCCGCCGCTGTTGGCAGCAACGATGCTGTCCTCGGCGACGATCTGCGGGTTCTCTCCGCCGTTGTTCTGGGGGGCGACGCCACCGTTGCGGTTGGCGGCCACGGTGACGTTGAGCAGGCTGGCCGGCCAGTGCACGACCAGGCCGCCACCGCCGCCGCTCGCGGAGTTGCCGGTGACGGTGTCGTCGGTGAGGCTGACACCCTGCGCCTCGACGGCGATGCCGCCGCCCATGCCGCCGGCGCTGTTGGAGTCGACGGTCGAGCGCTGCACGTCGAGGCTGGTGGCGAAGTGCATGATGCCGCCGCCGTCGCCGTCGCTGCGGTTGTGAGTGACGATCGAGTCGACGATCGACAGCGAGGTCTCGTTGTCGGCGCCGCCGCCGTAGCCGGTGGCGTGGTTGCTCTGCAGGACGCTGCGGGTGACCTGGCCGTTGCCGCGGTTGGAGAGGCCGCCGCCGAACGGGGCCCCGTTGTCGGCCAGCGTGCTGTCCGAGATCGAGGTGGTGCCGTTGTTGTCGACGCCGCCGCCGCCGAACGAGCCGCCGCCGTTGGCCTGGGCGCCGTTGTGGTCGATGAAGTCGTTCTCCAGGTGCGCCGCGCCGTCGACGAAGACGCCGCCGCCGGTGGCGTTGGCGGTGTTGAGCACCACCCGCGAGTGCAGCAGCCAGAGCTGGCCGCTGTCGGCGATGCCGCCGCCGCTGCCGGCCGAGTTGGCCGCGTTGATCGCGGTGGTGCTGCTGCGCACCACCACTCCGTCGAGCAGGGCCGACGAGTTGCTGTCGACGAGCACGCCGCCGCCGTTGGTCGGATTGGAGCTGCCGTCCAGCGGCGCCGCGCCGTTCTGGATGGTCAGCGCCTGGATCGTCACCAGTGAGCCGTTGCCGTTGCCGGTGCCGTCGCCGACGTGGAAGACGCGCGAGGCGCCGTTGCCGTCGACAAGGGTGGCGCCCTGGCCGGCGCCGGCGATGTCCATGCCCGCCGGGGCGGTGACCTGCAGCTCGCCGAGGGTCAGCGTGTAGGTGCCCGCGGGCACGACGATGGCGGTGAGCCCGCTGTCGGCGTTGGCTTCCTCCACGGCGGCGCGCAGCGTGCACTGGCCGGCGGCGGAGCAGATGCCGTCACCGACCGTGGTGTCATGTGCGTCGGTCGTGGAGTTGACGGTGAAGGTCCGCGAGGGCGTCACCGCCGTCTTCGGCCGCGCCGCGAGGGCCGGCGGGGTCGAGGTGCGCGGCTGCGGCGTGGTGTGGCTGTGCGCGGACGGCACCGGCGCGGCCGCCGCGGTCAGCGTCGACGGCGCGCCGAGCACCATCCACATCGCCACCGCGCCCGGCGCCGCCGCCGCCACGAGCCGCCGGGCGCGCGAGGCCCTCGTTCCATGTCCAGGACTCCAGGGGGTCATCCAGTTCTCCGGTTGGGGGGGTTGGCCGTCCGGCCGGGCGTGGGGGCGCCCGGCCGGAGGCGATGGGTCAGATGGGTCAGAAGCCAGGGGCGCCGCACTGGCCGGCCCGCGCACCGCTCACGGTGTTGGGCGCGCCGTCGTTGATCGGCGCCGGCGCGTTGCCGCTGCAGCTCAGGCTGCCCTTGATGCTGTTGTGCTCGATCTCCGGCGCGCCGTTCTCCGCGTCGACGGCGCTGCCGGCGAGCACGTTGTTGTTGACGGTCACCGCGCCCTTGATCGACGGGTTGCCGCCGACCTCGAGACCGCCGGTGTTGCCGTTCAGGGTCACTCCGCCGTTGATGCTGTTGCCCGCGCAGGGCATCGCGGTGTCGTCACCGTTGCTGCCGATCAGCACGAAGCCGGTGCTGTTGCTCACCTGCATCGAGCTGCCGACGCTGCTGAGGCAGACGGTGAGCAGGTGCGCGCCGTTGGAGGTGAGGCCGCTGCCGATCGTCGAGTTGACGATCGACACCGACGCGCCACCGCTGACGCTCACGCCGCCGCTGATGCGGGCGCCGTTGATGCAGGCCGAGCCGCCGCTGATGGTCAGGCTACCGGCGATGCGGGTGTTGTAGACGACCGCGCAGCCGGTGTTGACATCGATCGAGCCGGTGCTGGGCTGGAAGGTGTTGGTCTGGCCGCTGTAGGCGGCGCTGATGGTGTGCGCACCCTGCTGCAGGCTGCTGGTCGTCCACTGCGCCTGTCCGTTGACCAGGGTCACCACCGCGGTGTTGGTGCCGTCGACCGCGAAGGTCACCGTGCCCGCGGGCGTCCCGCTCGACGGCGGCTGCGGCGCCACCGTTGCGGTGAAGGTGTCGGGCGAGCCGAAGGTGGGCGAGGTGGTGCTCGCCGTCACCGTGGTCGTGGTCGGCGCCGGGCCGACCTGCAGGGTGAACGCCTGGGTGCCGTCGCTGCCCACGCCGTTGTGGGCGGTGAAGGTGATGTGGTACGTGCCGGCCGTGCCCGTGGCGGGCGTGCCAGCCAGCGTGCCGGTGCCGTCGTGGTTGTCGGTGAAGGTGACGCCGCTGGGCAGCGCACCGCTCTCACCCAGGCTCGGGATCGGGTAGCCACGGGTGGTGACGGTGAAGGTGCCCGATGCGCCGACCTGGAACTGCGTGTGGTCTGCCGAGGTGATCGCGGCAGCCTCGTTGACGGTGAGCGTGAAGCTCTGCGTCGCGTCGCCGCCGACGCCGTTGTGCGCCTTGAAGCTGATGTGGTACACGCCGCCGGTGCCGGTCGCGGGGTTGCCGCTCAGCGTGCCGGTGCCGTTGCCGTTGTCAGTGAAGCTCACGCCGCTGGGCAGCGTGCCCGTCTCGGTGAGGCTCGGCGCCGGGAACCCGGATGTGGTGACGGCGAAGCTGTTCGCCGAGCCGGCGGTGAACGTCGTGTTGTTGGCGCTGGTGATCGCGGCGGGCTGGTCGACGGTCAGCGTGAAGGACTGCGTCCCGTCAGTACCGACGCCGTTGTGCGCCGTCAGCGTGATCGGGTAGGTGCCGCCGATGCCGGCGTTGGGCGTGCCGCTGATCTTGGCGGTGCCGTCGCCGTTGTCGGTCAGGGTCACGCCGCCCGGCAGCGCGCCGCTCTCGCCGATCGACGGATGCGGGTAGCCGCGCGTGGTGATCGGGAAGTTGCCCGCCTGTCCGGTGGTGAAGGTGGTGTGGTTGGCGCTGGTGAACGCGGATGCCTCGTCCACGGTCAGCGTGAAGCTCTGCGTGCCGTCACTGCCGACGCCGTTGTGCGCGGTGATGGTGATCGGGTAGACGCCGCCCGTGCCGGTCGCGGGCGTGCCGCTCAGGGTGGCGGTGCCGTCGTGGTTGTCGGCGAAGGTGACACCGCTCGGCAGCGTGCCGGTCTCGCCGAGCGACGGCGCCGGGTAGCCGCGCGTGGTGACGCCGAAGCTGCCCGAGGCGCCCACGGTGAAGGTGGTGTTGTTGGCGCTGGTGACGGCCGCGGCTTCATTGATGGTCAGGGTGAAGCTCTGCGTCGCGTCAGGGCCGCTGGTGTTGTGGGCCTTGAAGCTGATCGGGTAGACGCCGCCGGTGCCCGTCGCGGGCGTGCCGCTCAGGGTGGCGGTGCCGTCGCCGTTGTCGAGGAAGCTCACGCCACTGGGCAGCGTGCCCGTCTCGGTGATCGCCGGGTGCGGGAATCCACGCGTGGTGACGGTGAAGGTGCCCGCGCTGCCCGCGGTGAAGGTGGTGCTGCTGGCGCTGGTGATCGCCGGCGCCTCGTTCACCGTCAGGGTGAAGCTCTGCGTGCCGTCACCACCGATGCCGTTGTGGGCGGTGATGGTGAAGGTGTAGACGCCGCCGGTGCCGGTCGCCGGGGTGCCGGCCAGGGTCGCGGTGCCGTCGCCGTTGTCGGTGAAGCTGACCCCGGTGGGAAGGGTGGCGCCGCCGTCGCTGAGCGACGGATGCGGGTAGCCGCGCGTGGTGACGCCGAAGCTGCCGGCGGTGCCAACGGCGAAGGTGGTGCTGTTGGCGCTGGTGACGGCGGCCGCCTCGTTGACGGTGAGGGTGAAGATCTGCGGTGCGGGGCTGCCCACGCCGTTGCTGGCTGTGAAGCTGATCGGGTAGACGCCACCGGTGCCGGTCGCCGGTGTGCCGCTCAGCGTGCCGGTGCCGTCGTTGTTGTCGGTGAAGGTGACGCCGGTCGGCAGGGTCCCGCTCTCACCGAGCCCCGGCTTCGGGTAGCCGCCCGTGGTGACCGTGAACGTGCCCGCGCTGCCCACGGTGAAGGTGGTGTTGTTGGCGCTGGTGATCGACGGCGCCTCATCCACCGTGAGGGTGAACGCCTGGGTCGCGTCACTGCCGACACCGTTGTGCGCCCTGATGGTGATGGGGTACACGCCGCCGGTGCCGCCCGCGGGAGTTCCGCTCAGGGTGGCGGTGCCGTTGTGGTTGTCGACCAGGGTGACGCCGCTCGGCAACGCTCCCGTCTCACTGATTGCCGCGGGCGGGAAGCCGCTGGTGGTGACGTCGAAGCTGCCCAGCGTGCCCACCGTGAATGTGGTGTTGTTGGCGCTGGTGATCCCGGCGGCCTCGTCGACGGTGAGCACCAGGGTCTGGGTCGCGTTGGGGCTCACCCCGTTGTTGGCGGTGAGGTGGATGTTGTAGGTGCCGCCCGTGCCCGTCCCCGGTGTGCCGCTGATGGTCGCGGTGCCGTCGTTGTTGTCGAGGAAGGTCAGGCCGGTGGGCATGGTGTCGGGCTCGGTGATCGCGGCGTGCGGGAAGCCCGTGGTGGTGACGTTGAAGCTGCCTGCGGTGCCGACGGTGAATGTCGCCGTGCTGGCACTGGTGATTGCGGGCGCCTGGTCGATGGTCAGCGTGAACGGCTGGGTTGCGTCGCTGCCCACGCCGTTGGCGGCCTTGAAGCTGATGTGGTAGACGCCGCCGGTGCCCGCGCCCGGTGTGCCGCTCAGCGTGCCCGTACCGTTGGCGTTGTCGGCAAAGGTCACGCCACTCGGCAGCGCGCCACTCTCGGTGAGCGCGGGTGTCGGTGTGCCGGTGCTGGTCACCGTGAAGGTGCCCGCGGCGCCGACCGTGAACGTCGTGTTGTTGGCGCTGGTGATCGCGGGTGCCGCGTTGACCTGCAGGGTGAAGCTCTGCACGTCGTCAGGCGTCTGGCTGTTGTGCGCCGTGATCGACAGCGGGTAGGTGCCCGCCGTGCCCGCCGCGGGTGTGCCCGCGAGGGTTGCGGTGCCGTCGTTGTTGTTGGTGAGGGTGACACCGCTCGGCAGCGAGCCGGTCTCGCTGATGGTCATGGGCGTCGAGCCGGTGGCGGTGACCGTGAAGGTGCCCGCGCTGCCGACCACGAAGGTTGTGTGGTTGGCGCTGGTGATGTGCGGCGCGCCGGCAACTGTCAGCGTGAAGTTCTGCGACGCGGCGGGGGCCACGCCGTTGTTGGCACCGAAGGTGATCGGGTAGCTGCCCGCGGTGGTCGACCCGGGGTTCCCGCTCAGCGTCCCGGTGCCGTTGCCGTTGTCGGTGAAGGTCACGCCGGTGGGCAGCGTGCCCGTCTCGGTGATCACCATCGACGCTCCGCTCGGGAAGCCGCTGGTGGTGACGCTGAAGGTGTTCGGCGTGCCGATGTTGAAGGTGGTGGCGTTGGCGCTGGCGATCGCGGGAGCCTGGTTGACGGTGAGCGTGAAGCTCTGCGTCCCGGGCGAGCCGATGCCGTTGGTCGCGGTGATGGTGAAGGGATACGTTCCGCCGGTGCCCGCGGCCGGTGTGCCGGCCAGGGTGGCGGTGCCGTCACCGTTGTCGTGGAAGGTCACGCCACTGGGCAGCGTGGCAGCGCCGTCGCTGAGTGTCGGCGTCGGCACACCGCTGGTGGTCACGGTGAAGGTGCCGGGCGCGCCCACGGTGAACGTCGTGCTGTTGGCGCTGGTCACCGCCGCCGCCTGGTCGACGGTGAGGGTGAAGCCCTGGGTCGCGTTGGAGCCGACGCCGTTGGACGCGGTGATGGTGAAGGGATACGTCCCGCCCTGGCCCGCGCCCGGTGTGCCGGCGAGGGTGGCGGTGCCGTCGCCGTTGTCGTGGAAGGTCACGCCGGTGGGCAGGGTGGCGCCGCCGTCACTGAGACTCGGCGCGGGGACGCCGGTGGTGCGCACCGTGAACGTGCCCGGGCTGCCCACCGTGAAGGTGGTGGCATTGGCGCTGGTGATCGCCGGCGGCTGGTCGACGGTCAGGGTGAAGCTCTGCGTCCCCTGGCTGCCGAGGCTGTTGTTCGCGGTGATGGTGAACGGATACGTCCCGCCCTGGCCTGCGGCCGGTGTGCCGGCGAGCGTTGCGGTGCCGTTGCCGTTGTCGACAAAGGTCACGCCGGTGGGCAGGGTGGCGCCGCCGTCACTGAGGGTCGGCTTCGGGAAGCCGAGGGTGGTGACGCTGAAGGTGCCCGGCGTTCCCGTGGTGAACGTCGTGTTGTTGGCGCTGGTGACCGACACGGCCTCGTCGACGGTGAGCGTGAAGGGCTGCGTCGCGTCGGTGCCGATGCCGTTGTGCGCCGTGATGGTAAAGGGATACGTTCCGCCCTGGCCGGAGCCGGGGTTGCCGCTCAGCGTGGCCGTGCCGTCGAGGTTGTCGACGAAGGTCACGCCGGTGGGCAGGGTTGCACCGCCGTCGCTCAGCGTCGAATGCGGGAAGCCACCGGTCAGCACCGAGAAGCTGCCCGGGGTGCCCACCGTGAAGACGGTGCCGTTGGCGCTGGTGATGCTCGCCGGCTCGTTGACGGTGAGCGTGAAGGCCTGCACCGAGTCGGAGCCGATGCCGTTGTGCGAGGTGAACTGCAGCGAGTATTGGCCGCCGGTGCCGGCATTGGGCGTGCCGCTGAGCACGTGCGTCGGCGCGTCGTAGGTGACGCCGCCGGGCAGCGAGCCCGAGGTCAGCGTGATGCTCGGCGCCGGGTAGCCGCGCGAGGTGATCGTGAACGTGCCCGGGCTGCCGACGGTGAACGTCGTGTTGTTGGCGCTGGTGATGTGCGGCGCCTCGTTGACGGTGAGCGTGAAGCTCTGGGTGTCGTCAGGAGTCACGCCGTTGGTGGCGGTGATGGTGAAGGTGTAGACGCCGCCGGTCCCCGTCGCCGGGGTCCCGCTCAGCAACCCGCCGCTGCTCAGCGTGACGCCGTTCGGCAGGGTGCCGGTCTCGCTGAACGTCGGCGCCGGGTAGCCGGCCGCGGTGACCTGGAAGCTGCCCGCGGAGCCCGCGACGAACGTCGCGTGGTTGGCGCTGGTGATGTGCGGGGGCTGATCGACAGTGATCGACGCGTTGACCGTCTGGCCGTCGATGGTGGTCGGCACGCCGTCCACGCCGCCGGTGGCGCCCGCGGTGTACGTCGTGCTCGTCGCGCCGCTCGACAGGGTGCCCGACGTCGAGTTCACCGTCCCCAGCGCTCCGTTGGCGAAGGTCACCGGGATGCCGTCAGGCAGGTGGTGCGACGGCGCAATGGTCGCACTGGTGTTGGTGTGGTCGAGGTCGGCGGTGATCGTCGAGGTCTGGTTGACCAGGATGGTGCTCGGCGACGCGGTGCTGGTGAGGATCTGCCAGGGGCTGACCGTGATGTTGCTGGACGCAGCGGTGGTTGGGCCCGCGTTGACGCCCCACCAGTCGTTGGTGGCGTTCGCCGAGCCGGGGCCGCTGGGGACGAAGTAGGCCTGGTTGGCGGTCGTCGCCGTGTTGTTGTACAGACGGCTGTAGTGCATCGTCAGCACGCCGGCCTGGTCGTTGAAGATGGCCCCGCCGTGGCCGGCGTTGGTGCCGCTGCCGGTCGCGGAGTTGCCGGTGAACGTCGAGCCGGTGACGGTGATCGTGCCGGCGTTGGCGAGCGCACCTCCGTCGGAGTTGGTGGCGGTGTTGCCGGTGAACGTGTCGCTGGTCACCGTCATCGTGCCACCGGTGTTCTTCACGGCACCGCCGCGGCCGCCGGTGTTGCCGGTGAACGACGAGGTGCTGATGCTGAGCGAGCCCGCGCCGCCCTGCTCCACGGCGCCGCCGCTGGCGGTCGTCGAGTTGGTGCCGAAGCTCGACCCGGTGATGCTTGCGGCAGGGGAAGTGGCGGTTCCGGCGAACTTGACCGCCCCACCGCCGCCCGCGGCGCTGTTGCCGGTGAAAGTCGAGCTGCTGACCGACAGGGTCGGCGAGCCGCCACCCAGCGTCTCCTGGTCGATGGCACCGCCCACCGAGGCGCCGGCGGAGTTGTTGGTGAACGTCGAGCCGCTCACTGTCACGGCGCCGTACACCTGGCTGATGGCCCCACCCGGCGTGGTGGTGGCCGGGCCGTAGATGACGTTGTCGCTGAAGGTGGAGTTGGTGATCGTGGTGTTGTCGGGCGTGTGCACCGAGTCGAGCACGCCGCTGATCAGCCCGGCGCCGCCGAACTGCGCGGTCCGGCCGCCCGAGACGGTGACCCCCGTGAGGGTGATGTTCGTCCCGCCGTTGGTGGCGGGGTCGATGTTGAAGACGCGGAAGCAGGTCGACGTCGCCGACGAGGTGCACGTGGGCGGCTGCAACGCGTGGATGGTCGTGCTCGCCATGCCCGCACCGTTGATGGTCAGCGACTGGCCGCCGCTGGGTGCGACCTGAAGCTCGCCGAGGGTGAGGTTGTAGGTGCCCGACGGCACGGTGATGGTGTTGGTGCCACCCGCGTTGTTGCTCGCCTCGATGGCCGCCCGCAGGCTGCAGGTTCCCGCCGTGTTGCAGGTGGTGCTGTTGCTCGGCGTGACGTGGAGATCGAGAGTGGTGTCGACCGTGAAGTTGGTCGCGTTGGCAACCAGGGTGTGGGAGAGCACACCGAAGAGACCTCCGCCGAGAGCGAGGCCGGACGCGGCGACCATTGCCAGGCGGCGTGGCTGCAACCACCGCCCGACGCGTCCCGGCCGCGAGCGACCGGACTGAGCCGTCGTGCTTCTGTGCTTCATGGCCTGTGCTCTCCTCCCGCGCTGGCGGTGTGTCCCGTCGCCGCCTGGCGTGGCGAAACCGAATGCGAACCGGGGTTTAGGATCTGGCTGGGAAGATGCCCTGCAGGGCGATGCAGAAACTCAACGTGAGGTAGGGCATCATGTTGTTGTGCGGCAGGCTGGCGCCCGTGATGGACAGGGCAGCTGGGTTCATCTGAACATTGGCGGGTGTGGTGTAGAGCTTCTGCTGGCCGCGCTGGAATGGCGACGTCGACCACACCTGCCCCGCCGGGCTGTTGCTCGTACCCGTCGCGTTGTTTGCCTGGGCGTTGTGGCTGTGCGCGGCCATCTCGCTCTGCAGCAGCGTCACGGTCTGCTCCCCGCCGACCTCGCCGAGATCACGCAGGCTCAGGCCGTTACCCTGGCCGAAGTTCATCGGCGCCGAGCCCTGCAGGTTGGGCAATGCGAAATTGCTCTTCCCGTCGCCGCCGTACGTCGTGCCGAGCAGGGAGAAGAGCGCGGTGTTCTGCGAGATGGGCATGAGCTGCCCATTGCACATCGCCCAGCCGGCGGGAGCGAAGTTGAAGCCGAAGATGCGAATCTCAGCGACGAATGGGTTGGCCATTTTCTACAGACCTCCGCTCAGTTCCGGCTCGGGAAGATGCCCTGGAGGGCGATGATGAAAGGCAGCACCAGGTACGGCGACATGTTCTCGTGAGGCTGGCTGCCACCGGCGTTGGCCACGGCTGCGGGCGCCATCGTCGTGTCCGGCGTGGCCGCGTACGCCGCGGAGAGCTGGGTGGCCCAGAAGTTCCCGTTGGGCGAGCCCTGGTCGGCCGCCTGCGAGCCGGCGTTGGGAACGTGATTGTGCGCCGGCATCTCTTGGATGGTCAGGGTGTGGGCGGCTTCACCGCCGGCTTGGCCCTGGACAAGCCCGTTGCCCATGTGGAAGGGGATCCGGCCGCGCAGGTCGGGTAGTGCGAAGTTGACCCGCCCATCGCCACCGTAGGTGGTCCCCAGGAGCGAGAAGAGGGCTTGGTTCTGGTTGATGGGCAACAGCCCTCCGTCGCAGAACGCCCATCCCTTGGGCGGGAAGTTGAAGCTGATGACCTTGATCTCGCCGAGGAACGGTTCACTCATTGCGCTGGCTTCTCCGGATTGCCGGTCACGTCGGCGACGGGAAAACGCCGAACAGCGACAGGATGAAGTTGATGACCCCGAAGGGCACCATGTTGTCGTGCGGCTGGCTGTTGCCCGCTCCACCAAACGCGGTTGGCGCCATGACGGTGCCGTCGTTGGTCGCCGCGTACTCGGTGTAGGTCGGGCTGGCGGCCCAGAACCCATTGGTCGGACTGCTCGCGCCCTGGTTGTTGGTCGACGCGCTGGCCGTGTGGGGATGAACCGGAAGCTGCGAGGTGGTCAGCGTCACCTGCTCCACGCCGCCCGTCTGGGCGATGGTGAAGCCGTTGCCCTGGTGCAGGGGGATGCGGCTGCGCAGGTCCGGCAGCGCAAAGGTGCTCTGGCCGTCGCCTCCGTAGGTGGTGCCGATCAGGTTGAACAGGGTCTCGTAGTTGGAGATCGCCAGGAGCGAGCCGTCACAGAAGGCCCAGCCCACGGGCGCGAAGTTGCCCGCGAACATGCGGATCTCGCCGACGTATGGCTGGCTCATCCGTCATCCTCCGAAGGCGCCTGGTCGGTGCGCCTGCTGAATACGGCTTCGAGCTGCAGCCCTGCGGCGTCGCGTCCGATGGGGACGAGGAAGAGTTGCAGCGCGCCGAGCACGGGGTGGTCCAGGTCGTAGGTACGCTGCACCGGCGGCGTCTCCACGGGGAGCCGGAAGTGGAGCGCGAACTGCTCGGTTCCCGGGGAGGTGGGCCCATCGACCGTCTCGAAGAGCACAGCGGGGACGGTGACCACGTCGCTGACGTGGATGGTGAAGGTCGAGCCGACCTGCTCGACTAGGTCGGCCTTGGTGTGCAGCTTCTGCGTTGCGATGCTCACGGGTTCTGCCGTCCTCCTTGTGTCGGCTGCTTGTCGCCCACCACCCGCTCCATGAGGATGTAAAGGCCACGCTCCTCGACGGGCACGAAGCCGAGCCGCTCATAGAGCCGGCGCGCCCCGTCGTTGAACATCTCCACGTGGAGGCGCATGGGCAGGCCGCGCTGTTCCGCCTCCTCCATCAGCTCGCGCGCTAGGAGCGTGCCGATGCCGCGGTTGCGGTATGGGGCGAGGACGGCGATGTCGAGCAGGTGGATCTCGTCGTCGCCGCGCTGCACGTAGAGGCGGCCGACCGGCTCGCCGTCGACCAGGATCAGGTCGAAGTCGGCGCCCGCGTGGTTGGTGGCGTAGTGGACCGACTGGGCGAAGAACTGCTGGTCGAGGAACGCCTGCTTGGTGGCGTGGTCCCAGTCGACCATGGCCATCTCCGCGTCGCGCGTGCTCGCGTACACCTCGCGGACGAAGGCTTCGTCTGCCGTGGTGATTGCTCGCAGGCTGACATTCAGACCAGCGGGTGCGTCACTCCTGGCGCCCACAGACCCCGACCGCCATTTGGCTGCCCCATGTCGCCGCGGTGCCCGCCCTCCCTTTGAGGACCGCCGTCACCACCGTTGCCCGCGCACTATAACGCGGGCCTCTCGGCGTGCCAACCACCTCCGAAGACGGAATTGCGGCAGCCACTGTGACGATTTGGGGATGAGCGGCGACTTCTTGCCAGGTTCGGGTTGAACCTCTGCAATCAGGAGTATCACGTTGCCGCACGAGCGAGCAGGAAGGCGACGCGATAGCAGCGATCTGACCGGTGGTCAGGGTTCCCGTCAGGAACGACCGTAAAAAGTCGTGAAGGCATCGCAACCCAGCCCTGAACGCTCCGATCCCACCACCTCGAACGAGCTTAGCCCGGCTGCCCTCACGCGCAAGCACACACCCTTGTGGTTCGGCGCAGGAACCGTCTTGCGCGATGTTCGCTTCCCACCTATTATCCGGCGCAATACCCGGCTCCCCCGGGCGACAGGAAGAGGTATTGAGGGGACGGCCGCCATGAGCGTCCAGCATGTAGAAGCGCGCGTCTCGCTTTGGCGGCGTGCCGTGCACTCGTTGGTGATGGGATCGGTGCTGCTCGCAGCGATGTCGGTGGAGATCCTGCAGGGACCGGCCAGCTCGGTTGCCAGCGCAGCCGGGCCCACCCCGGCGTTCGGTTCCCCGGTGGCCTACGCGAATGGGGCCATCGCGCTCAACGGCGTCGCGGTCGCCAACGACAAGAACGGCGGCTTCGACATCGTGACGGCGAACGCGACTGCGGGCAACGTATCCTCGCTGCAGCCGAACAGGAACTCGGCCGGCGTACCCGACGGCACGTTCGGAAGCGCAGTGCTTTCCACTGCCAGCCCCGGCGTCGTCGCGCTGGCCAGCGGTGACTTCAACGGAGACGGCATCCCGGATCTCGTGGTGGCCACGGGCAACAACACGCTGAGCGTGATGATGGGCCAGGGCAACGGGGCGTACGGACCCGTCACCGCACTGCAGAACATCCCTGCCTACAACGTCGGCACCCCTCAGGCGGTGTTCGCACGCGTCGCCGACCTCAACGGCGATGGCAAGCAGGACGTGGTGGTCGCGGTGAACACCGGTTGCGTGTGCCAGGCGGAGATCGCGGTGTGGGTCGCCCTCGGCAATGGTGACGGCACCTTTCAGCCGGGGGCGGAGGTCAACGTCCCCGAAGCCAGCCTCGGCTCGAATCCGAGCGTCAGCGGCCTGGCCGTGGCGGACGTCACCCACGACGGCAAACCCGACATCGTCGTCGCCCTGAACGACACCGGACATGGGTTCGACGACGGACAGTTCTGGGTGCTGGTCAACCAGGGCAACGGCACCTTCGCCCAGGGCGTGCAGGCCGGCGACGCGCACGGGATACGCAGCTCGGGACCCGGCGAGGCGATGGCCTCAGCGGACCTGAACGGCGACGGCGCCGCGGACGTGGTGACAGTCCAGCAGCCGCTGACCGAAGCCTCCCGCGGCATCCACGTCTTCCTCAACCAGGGAAGCGGCACCTTCTCGACAGGCACGTACATCGCGGACCCCAATCTGACCAACGGAACCACAGCGTCCGGCTCCATCCACAGCATCGCCATCGTGGACGTCAACGGCGACAAGTTCCCGGACATCGTCACCGCGGTGAGCAGCAACCTCAACGGGAACGGCATCTCCCTCTACGTCAACAACGGTGACGGGACCTTCGCCGCCCCAGTCTTCTTCAGCACGCCGGGATTCTCGCCGGACACCATGGCCATCGCGGACGTCAACCAGGACGGCAAGCCGGACTTGGTCCTGGGCTCGCAGACCAACGGGAACAACCTCCACGTCATGCTCAACCAGACCGGCCCAGTTGGGGGCGACGTCACCGACCCGGAGTCTCGCGGTGGGGGATCCACCTGCTGGCCGTGCCTCGCCAAGCGCCTCGACAGGGCGCGGAATCGTGGCCGCTTCCCGATCTCCCTTCCGTTTGGCACCTTCTGGCACAGCTTCTCCGACGTGTACGTCCCGGCGCGCGGATTCCCGCTCGCGGTGACGCAGACGTACAACTCCAGCGACGCGACCGACTACGGGCTCGGCCCCGGCTGGTCTTCCAGCCTGTTCAGCAAGCTCGTCGTGACCGGAACCAGTCCCAATCAGAGCGTGACGGTGACCGCGGAGAACGGTAGCCAGGTGGTCTTCCATCAGTCGGGCACCGCCTGGACGACCGCCCCGCGCATCCAGGCCACGCTGGTGCAGAACGGCGACGGTACCTGGACGTTCACGCGCGGTGGAACCGACACGATGACCTTCAATCCGACCGGCCAGATCGTGAGTGAGCAGGACCTCAACGGGAACGTGCTCCGGTTCGCCTACACGGGCGGCCTGGTCACCGGCCTGAGCCATGACGACATGGCCCACTCGGACGTTCGCTCGCTGTCGATCGTCTGGAACACCGCGACGCCGGCCCACATCACGTCGATCACCGACAACAACGCCGGCCTCAACCGTCAGGCGGCCTTCACCTACGACACCGATGGCCAGCTCACCGACATCGACTGGACGACCGGCGGTCTGCCCGCCACCGACATCAACGAGCACTTCGAATACGAGACCAGCAGGCCACTCAGCCATCGCCTGACGGGAATGCGCGACGGGAGAGGGTTCTGGGTGACCCAGGCGTACGACACTCTTGGAAGGGTCACGAGCCAGACGATCGACCCGACCGCAAAGGACTCCGGCGGGTTGAACGAAGTCACGACGTACGACTACTCGGTGCCGACCCAGGTCACCGTGACCGACCCCAAGGGCAACCGGACGACCGACACGTACTCCTACGGCCTGTTGATGTCCCGCACCCTCGGCGTGGGGAGCCCGCAGGCGGCCACGTGGCAGTACAGCTATGACATGTCGACGATCGGCCCCACCTCGGTCGCTGACCCGAACGGGCACACCACGCGCCGGCAGTACGACAGTTACGGGAACGAGCTGAGCGTGACCGACGCGCTCAACCATCAGACGACGACCCAGTACAGCACCGCCGACGCCCCCTTTCACCAGCCGACCACCGTCACCGACGCGCTCGGCGTCATGACGACCTATACCTACGACTCGCGGCGCAATCTCACGTCCGTATCCACGCCCCTGGTCGGCAGCAGCCCGGCACAGACGCAAACCACCACGTACTACCGCGACGGGACGACCACCCATCCCGACGACGTGACGCGCATCGTGGACCCAGGTAGCAATACGTGGTCGTACGGCTACGACGCGTATGGTGACGTGACTTCGGCGAGGGACCCCCTCCAGCACATGTCCACCAGCACCTTCAACGCGGATGGGTGGCGCACCGCATCGACGACCCCGCGGGGCCACAACGGCTCGTGCAACTGCGCCGCACAGTTCACCACGACATACAGCTACACCGACCCGGTGAGCGGACAGGTGAACTATTTCGGCGACGCGCGTGTGGTGACCGATCCTCTCGGCCACAGCACCACGTATGGCTATGATGCGCAGCGCAACCTGACCAGCGTCAAGGATGGCGACGGCAACGTCACCTCGTACGCGTACGACGCCGCCGGTCAGCAGACCACTGTGACACGGCCGGACAGCTCGACGCTGCGGACTCAGTACGCGGCGGACGGCACGACGACCCGCCAGATCGACGGTGCGAACAACGCCACCAGCTACGGCTACGACGCGCTGGGACGGGTCACCTCGGTGACCGACCCCCTCAACAGAACCACGTCGATGACCTACGACGGCACCGGGAACCGCCTGGCGGTCGTCGACGCCCAGTCGCAGACGACCACCTACGCGTATAACGCGGACAATCAGGTCACATCGATTCAATACAGCGATGGTGTGACGCCCAATGTCACCAGCATCGCCTATGACGCCGATGGGCAGCGCACCGGGATGACCGACGGAACCGGGACCTCCAGCTATGTCTGGGACTCCCTGCACCGGATGACCTCCTCCACGGATGGGGCCGGGAACACCGTGTCCTACGGCTATGACCTCCGAGGCGAACTGACAAGCCTCACCTACCCGGGCGTGACCACGCCGGTCACCTACACGTACGACCCGGAGGGGAATATCCTCCAGGTCACCGACTTCTCGGGCTCGACGGCCTACGTCGCCCTCGACTTCAACGGGAACACCCTCAACGTGAGCTTCCCTCGCCCGAGCCAGACGATCGACTTCTACACCTACAACAACGCGGATCAACTGACCGGCCAGAGTTTCACGGTGGGCAATCTGACGACGTATGCCTCGCTGTCGTACGCGCGTGACGGGAATGGCCAGGTGACCTCCGAGACGGACACCGGTCTGCCAGCACCGGCCGCGCCGACCTACACGTACAACTCGCTGAACCAGCTCTCATCGAGCAGCGGCGCCTCGTACACGTACGACGCGGCCGACAATCCTGTGAAGCTGGCCGGCGGGGCCACGCAAGCCTTCAACGCGGGGAACCAACTGTGCTGGGCCTCGCCCGGAGGGGGCACCGGTACCTGCACCTCGCCTCCCAGCGGCGCCACCGCCTTCAACTACGACAGCCGAGGGAACCGAACATATGGACCCAGCCCTGTCGGTACTCTTTCCTACGGATATGACCAGGCGAACCGCCTCACCGCCGTCAGTCAGGGGCCCACAGCCCAGGTGTCCATGACCTACAACGGTGATGGCCTCCGCATCACCAAGGTATCCGGCGTGGGTCACGCGATTACAACCCACAACTACGTCTGGGACGTCCACGGAGCCCTCCCCCGCCTCCTCGCCGACGGCACGACCCGCTTCATCTACGGACCCGGTGGTACCGTCATGGAACAGGTCAACGGCTCCACCGCGTCCTACTTCCACCACGACCAGCTCGGTAGCACCCGCGCCATCACCGACGGCACCGACACCCCGATCGCCACGTACAGCTACGACGCGTACGGCAACACCGTGGGCTCGACGGGAACCTACACGAATTCCTTCCACTTCGCCGGCGAGTACCTGGACTCGGACACCGGCCTCTACTACCTCCGCGCTCGGTACTACGATCCCAGCACAGCTCAGTTCCTGACCCGTGACCCAGCGGCGCCGACGACGCGGGCGCCGTATGACTACGTTGGCGACAACCCCCTAAATGGATCCGACCCCATTGGGCTCGACAGCAATTGCTCCATCTTTGCCTTCTGGGCATCTGACTGGTGCGCACGAGAGGGTGCTGGTACGACCACGGGTAAAGTCGTGATTGGTGCTGGCGTGGTCGTCGCTGGAGTTGCCACTGGCGGTGTCGCACTCGGCTGGTACGGTGCCGCGGCGGGCGCTGGTGCCGGAGCAGAAATCGACACCACGACAGTGGTACCGGCGATCGTCAACGACGTGGCGGCGGCGAGCGAGGATGTCGTGCCCACGGTGGGGGCTGCTGGCGAGGGCCCAATCTCCACGGGTCTTCAACGCCAGATATGTGAGCACTTGATAAAACTCAATGACTACATTCAGAATCCACTCAATAGCGACACCACAGGCCGCCTGGCCAACGCCATCAACAACGGACTGGGTAACCCGAACTCGATCTACGAGGGTCGTATCAATCACTTGTTGAGCGAGATAAGGGCCTTCAACAGTCAGTGAGCTCTCAATGTGATTGTGGAGAACCCGATGGACGGATTGTCTCAACCAGCGGACGGACGGCGATTTGTCTTCTCGCGGATTCACAGCCTGTCATCGTGGCCGACGGACGCGAACATTCCAGGAGAGCAGTTCTGTCTGCTCCTGCTGTGCGGCGATGCTCTACCAGATGCTGCCGCCATTGAGGCATTCGCGTCGCGCGCTCTAACCCAAGGGATGGTGTATCTATCTGTCTGGGGTAGGGCGCCACACCGGATCGAGGAAGTTGTGGACGAGGTGTACGTCGACACGGCGGCGGAGGAACGATCAACGCTGGTGACGACGGCACATACCAATCTCGACGAGGCAATAGCATTCTTCGAGAACGACGTTCGACCTCCGAAAGCTCAATGTCATCTCTGGTGGGTGGTCGCGGTCGGGGACGATGACGCAGCCGAGAGGACTTTGAGCGCGTTGGAGTCTCGTCGGACCGTGGGGCGGCTTGCGTGCTGAGTCGAACCTCGTCGCGCGCGACCGTGGCACGGCGCACGAACGGAGAAACCCACCTCAGCGGCTTGTTGCTGGCCCCTCGGAAGGCGCTCGGCGCGGACGCACCCCCGCGCCGACCTCCTTGGCCGCAGCAGTCTGCCGCGCCAGCACAGGAACGATGCGGCGGGTGCGCGCCACCATGGTGGCGGCGCGGACCAACTGGCGGGAGACCATCTTCGGGCCCGGGCCGCCGGGGACTTCTTTGCGGCGCAGGGAGCGGTCGACGTCGAAGAGTTCGAGGACGTCGTCGTCGAAGAGTGGGGAGTGCTGGCGCCAGGCGTCGAGGTCCATGTCGGTGAAGGTGCGGCGCTGTCTCTGCAGGTCGCGGACGATGCGGCCGACGATGCGGTGGGCGTCGCGGAAGGGCACGCCCTTGACGACCAGGTAGTCGGCGACGTCGGTGGCCATCAGGGAGGGATCGCTGGCCGCGGCGCGCAGCGCGTCGGTGTCGAAGCGCAGCACCTTCACCACGTCGGTGACGATGGCCACGGTCTGCATGGCGACGTCGACGGCGTCGAAGAAGGGCTGCTTGTCCTCCTGCAGGTCGCGGTTGTACGCGAGCGGGAGTCCTTTGAGGGTTGTCAGCAGCGCGACGAGGTCGCCGATGGTGCGCCCGGCGCGCCCGCGGACCAGCTCCAGCACGTCGGGATTCTTCTTCTGCGGCATCAGCGACGAGCCGGTGGCGTAGGCGTCGGGCAGCTCGGCGAAGCCGAACTCGCTCGACGTCCACAGCACGATCTCCTCGCCGAGGCGGGACAGGTGCACCATCAGCAGCGCGCACGCGGCGGTGATCTCGACGGCGAAGTCGCGGTCACTCACGGCGTCGAGGCTGTTGGCGCTGATCGACTCGAAGCCCAGCTCCTGGGCGACCATGCGCCGGTCGATGGGCAGCGTGGTGGCGGCCAGCGCCCCGCTGCCCAGCGGCAGCACGTTGCTGCGGTCGTGCGCATCCTCGAGGCGCTCGACGTCGCGCTGCAGCATCTCCACGTAGGCGAGCAGGTGATGGGCGACGCTGACCACCTGGGCCCGCTGCATGTGCGTGTAGCCCGGCATCACCGCGTGGCGATGCTCGTCGGCGCGGCGCCACAACGCCTCCTGCAGCGACGCGATGGCCAGCATCAGGTCGCGGGAGATGCGCTTGGCGTAGAGGCGCAGGTCGGTGACCACCTGGTCGTTGCGGCTGCGCCCTGTGTGCAGCTTGCCGGCGACCTCGCCGATCTTCTCGCCGAGACGGCGCTCCACCGCCATGTGGATGTCCTCGTCGCCGGGGTCGTCGGTGAACTCGCCCTTGTCCAGCTCGCGCTTGATCTCGCGCAGGCCGCGGTCGATGGCGGCGTGCTCGTCGCGGCTCAGCACGCCGATGGAGCGCAGCATCTTGGCGTGCGCCTGCGAGCCGGCGATGTCGTCGGGGTAGAGGCGGCGGTCGATGGCGATGCTGGTGGTGTACTCCTCGACGCGCCGCGCCGTCCTGGAGCCGAGCCGCCCCGACCACGCCTTCTCGGCGCGCGCGCCGTTTTCGTCAGGCGTGTCGGCAACTCTCCCGGCCGGCTCGGTCGCGGCGCGCCGCGCGGTGGCGGCCATGGTGTGGTCGTGCACCGCCTGCTTGGCCTGGTCGTCCTCGGCGTTGCGCTGCTGGCGCTTCTCGGCGCGCGACGGCTTGGGTGCGCGCGCGCTGCTCAGTGGTGCTTCAGGATCACCCGCCTCCGCACCGACGATGCGGATGCCCCTAGCCACGCGGCGCCTCGGTGGGCGCCTGCAGCCGCTCCAGCTTGTCGGGCAGCAGCTTGCGCGACGCCTCGCCCAATGCGCCCTGCACAGTCGTCTGGGTGCGCAGCGGCAGGCCGAACAGCTCGATGAAGCCGCGCGCGGCGGCGTGGGAGAAGGAGTCCTGGGCGCGGTCGTAGGTGGCCAGGTCGTGGCGGTACAGCGATTGCGGCCCCTTGCGCCCCACCACGCGGACCGAGCCGCGCTGCAGGCGCAGCCGCACCTCGCCGGTGACGAACTCCTGCGTCGAGCGCACGAAGCCCCACAGGTCGTGGCGCAGCGCGCCGAACCACAGACCGTCGTAGACCAGCCGCGCCCACTCGTCGGCGACGATGCGCTTGAACTTCATGACGTCGCGCGACAGCGTGAGCGCCTCCAGGGCGTCGTGCGCCGCGAAGAGGATGGCCGCGCCGGGCGCCTCGTAGATCTCGCGTGACTTGATGCCGACCAGACGGTTCTCGACGTGGTCGATGCGGCCGACACCGTGTTCTCCACCCACCTTGTTGAGATGGGCGACGAGGTCGTGCCCCGCCATGGTCTCGCCGTCCACCGCGACGGGAATTCCCTGCTCGAAACGGACCTCCAGCAGCGTGCCCTCGGCGGGCGCCTCCTGCGGATCGACGGTCCATTCGAAGACGTCCCGCGGTGCCTCCTCCCATGGGTCTTCGAGCACGCCGCTCTCGATGCTGCGCCCCCACAGGTTGGCGTCGACGCTGTACGGCGACTCGACGGTGACCGGCACCTCGATGCCGTGTTCGGCGGCGTAGCGCAGCTCGTCGGGACGGCCCATGTCCCAGTCGCGCACCGGCGCGACCACCTGCAGGTCGGGAGCCAGCGCGGCGACGGCGACGTCGAAACGCACCTGGTCGTTGCCCTTGCCGGTGCAGCCGTGGGCCACCGCGCGCGCGCCCTCCTCGCGGGCGAGGTCGACGAGCAGCTTGGCGATCAGCGGACGGCCGAGGGCGGTGGCCAGCGGGTACACGCCTTCGTACAGCGCGCCCGCCATCAGCGAGGGAAAGGCGAAGTTGTCGACGAACAGCTTGCGCGCGTCGACGATGTAGGCCGCGCTGGCGCCGGTGCGCAGCGCGCGCTCCTGGGCCACGCGCAGGTCCTTGGCCTCGCCGAGGTCGATGCTCAGCGCGACCACCTCGTAGTTGAGCTGGTCGGTCATCCAGCGGATCGCCACCGAGGTGTCGAGGCCGCCGCTGTAAGCCAGAATGCACTTCTGCCGGTCGCCGGTCACGCGCGAGCTCCTGTGATCGCTTCCAATCGAGTCTGCAGCCGCCGGGCCGCGTCGTTGCCGCGCGCCACCACCAGCACGGTGTCGTCGCCCGCGACGGTTCCCGCCACCTCCTCGAAGTGTGCCTGGTCGATGGCCGCGGCCACCAGCGGCGCGGTGCTCGGCCGCGTTCGCAGCACCCCGAGATGCCCGACGAACTCGACGCCGCGCACGTGCTCGCGCATCGCGCTGCGCAGCCGCGTCGAGATGCCGGTGGGATCGGCGTCGGCGGCGGTGGCGACGTAGCGCAGCCCGTCGCCGTCGGGAACGCGCATCAGCGCCAGCTCGCGCACGTCGCGCGAGACGGTCGCCTGAGTCACGTCGAGGCGCAGCCCGCGCAGGGCGTCGACCAATTCGTCCTGGGTGCGGATGGGATGGGCGCGCACTAGGTCGAGGATGGCGCGATGCCGCTCCGCCTTGGTGGGCGCCCGCCGAGCGGCCGTGGCCATCGCCGGGCTCACGCGCCCCCCTCGGTCATGGCCAGGTCGATGGCGGCGCCGATGCGACGCACCGCCTCGTCGGCCTGATCGGTGGTGAGGATCAGCGGCGGCACCATGCGCAGCACGCGATTGCCCACCGCGTTGACGATCACGCCCGTGTCCAGCCCGGCACGCACCACCCGCGGTGCGATGTCCTCCGACAGGACCAGCGCGACCATGAGGCCGCGACCGCGCACCGACTCGATGGGTCTGCCGCCGTCGCGCAACGCCAGCAGCGCGCGCTGCAGGTGGGCGCCAACACGCTCGGCGTTGGCGATCAATCCCTGCTGCTCGATGGCGCGCATCACCGCGACACCGACCGCGCTGGCCAGCGGGTTGCCGCCAAAGGTGGTGCCGTGGTCGCCCGGTTCGAGCACGTCGGCCCGTGGCGCGGCGAGCACGGCGCCGATGGGGACGCCGCCGCCGAGTCCCTTGGCGACGGTCATCAGGTCGGGCGCCACGCCGGTGTGCTGATGCGCCCACCAGCGGCCCGTGCGCCCCATGCCGGTCTGCACCTCGTCGAGGATGAACAGCATGTCGCGCTCGTCGCACAGCGCACGCAGGGCGCGCATGGTCTCGTCGCGCATCGGCACCACGCCGCTCTCGCCCTGCACCGGCTCCATCAGCACGGCGACGGTGCGGTCGTCCACCGCGTCGCGCACCGCGTCCACGTCGTCGAACGGGACGTGCACGAAGCCCTCTGGCATCGGCTCGAACGGCTGCTGGTACCTGGGCGTTCCCGTTGCCGCCAGCGAACCCAGCGTCCGGCCGTGGAAGGCGTTGTGGGCGACGACGATCTTGAAGGCGCCGTCACGCCGCTTCTGCCCCCACTTGCGGGCGATCTTGATCGCCGCCTCGTTGGCCTCGGCGCCGCTGTTGCAGAAGAACACGCGCGACGGGAAGCTCGACTCCACCAGCAGCCTGGCCAGCTCGATCTGCGGCAGCGTGTAGTACAGGTTGCTTGTGTGGATCAGCTCCGACGACTGGTGCTCCAGCGCGGCGCGCACCGCCGGGGCCGCGTGGCCGAGCACGTTGACGGCGATGCCGCCGACCAGGTCGATGTGCTCGCGACCCTCGGTGTCGGTGACCAGCACGCCGCTGCCGCGCACCAGCGCCACCGGCTGGCGGCCGTAGGTGTGCATGACGTACGTCGACTCGTCCTGCTGGATCTGCTGCAGCGCGGTGGTGGTCGACTCCGACGCGCTCATGCCGGCTGCGCCTCCGCCAGGTTGGGGCGCCGCAGCATGGTGCCCACGCCGGACTCGGTGAGCAGCTCCAGCAGCAGCGAGTGGGGCACGCGGCCGTCGATGATGTGCACCGCCTCGGTGCCGTCGAGGGCGCGCAGCGCCGCCATCACCTTGGGAATCATGCCGCCCTGGATGACGCCGCCGCCGATCAGGCGCTGCGCCCGCTCCGCCTCCAATTCGCTGATCAGCGATCCGTCACCGTCGCGCACGCCGTCGACGTCGGTGAGCAGCATCAGCTTGGTGGCCCGCAGCGCCACCGCCAGCTCGGCGGCGACCGCGTCGGCATTGACGTTGTAGGCCTGCCCGTCGTAGCCCAACCCGATCGACGCCACCACCGGGATGCGTCCCTGGTCGAGCAGCGCCTCGATGGGCTCGGGGTTGACCTGGACCACGTCGCCGACGAAGCCGAGGTCCTCCCCCCCTTCGGCCTCGCGCGGCTTGACCAGCAGCGTGGGCCCGTCCTCGCCGGACATGCCGAAGGCCTCGCCGCCGAGGCGGTTGATGGTTCCCACCAGCTCTGGCCCGATCTTGCCGGTGAGCACCATCTTGGCCAGCTCCATGGTCTGCGCGTCGGTGACGCGAAGGCCGTTGACGAAGCGGGTCTCGATGCCGACCTTCTTCTGCCAGGCGCTGATCGCCGGGCCGCCGCCGTGCACCAGCACCGGGCGCATGCCGACGAAGCGCATCAGCACCACGTCCTGCAGCACCGGCTCGGGGTCGCCGGACTCGATGGCGGCGCCGCCCAGCTTGATGACCACGGTGTGCCCGAAGAAGCGCTTGATGTAGGGCAGCGCCTCGACGAGGACCTCCGCGCGGCGGATGCGTTCCTCGATGCTCTCGACAGCCATCGCGTTCCTCTAGGTCGTGTAGTCGGCGTTGATGCGGACGTAGTCCGCGGACAGGTCGCAGCCCCAGGCGTGCGCGGCGAAGTCGCCGGCGCCGAGCTGCACGGCGATGTCGATGCGCGGCTGCGCGAAGACGGCGCGGATGCGCTCGGTGTTGGCCACCACCGGGGAGCCGTTCTCGAACACCGGCACGCCGCCGATGGCCACCTGCAGGCGATCCAGGGCGAAGTGCGCACCGCTGCGACCCAGCGCGGCGACGATGCGCCCCCAGTTGGGATCGCAGCCGTGAATCGCCGTCTTCACCAGGGGCGACTCGGCGACGGTGCGCGCGGCCAGCCGCCCCTGCTCGCGCGTCTGCGCGCCCTGCACCTCGACGCGGAAGTGCTTGGTGGCGCCCTCGGCGTCGGCGACGAGCTGTTCGGACAGGTCGTCGCACACCTCAAGCACCGCCGCCTCCAGTGCCGCCAGCTCGGCAGAGCCGTCCAGGAACACCTCGCCACCACCCTGCCCGTTGGCGAGCAGCAGCAGCGTGTCGTTGGTCGAGGTGTCGCCGTCGACGGTGACGCAGTTGAAGGTCTCGTCGGCGACGCGCGCCAGCAGCGGCTGCAGCGCGCCGGCGGCGACGGGTGCGTCGGTGGTGACCACCGCCAGCAGCGTCGCCATGTCGGGATGGATCATCCCCGCGCCCTTGGCCATGCCGCCAACCGTGTAGCGGCGGCCGCCCGCCTCGAAGGAGGTGCTCGCCTCCTTGGGCACGGTGTCGGTGGTCATGATGGCGCGCGCCACGGCGGCGTCACCGCCGGCCGACAGCGCGCCCGCCGCGGCGCGGATGCCACCGACCACCCGGTCCATTGGCATCGGCCGCCCGATCACCCCGGTGCTGCACACCAGCACCTGCGAGGGGTCGAGGTCGCACGCGTCGCCGGTCGCCTTGCACATCAGCAGCGCGTCCTTGAAGCCCTGCGCTCCGGTGCAGGCGTTGGCGTTGCCCGAGTTGAGCACCACCGCCTGCACCCCGGGACGGCGCAGCGAGAGCTGCGAGATCACCACCGGGGCAGCCTTGACCACGTTGCGGGTGAACACGCCCGCCACCTGGCAGGGGACGTCGCTGCGCACCACGGCGACGTCGAGCCGCTGCAGATCGCCGTCACCGCGGATGTGCGCGGCCGCGGCGCCCGCCTGGAAGCCGCGCGGCGCACAGACGCCCTTGCGCGGCGTGTCGACGTGCGCCGCCGCGCTCTGCGGTGCGCTCACGGCCATGCCGGGTGCAGCGGGAGACCCGCCGTCTCGTCGAACCCGAAGCGCAGGTTGAGCGCCTGCACGCCCTGTCCCGCGGCGCCCTTGAGCAGGTTGTCGATGGCGCAGGTGACCACGGCCACGCCGTCCTGCTCCGACACGTTGAGCGCGGCGAGGTTGGTGCCCCACACGCTCTTGGTGGCCGGCGGCTTGGCGTCGTAGCGCAGGAACGCGCTGCGCGTGCAGAACTCCCGGTACACGTCGCGCACCTGGTCCACACTGACGCCGCCGAGCGGGCGCAGGTACACGGTGGCGAGGATGCCGCGCGTCATCGGGATCAGGTGGGGCACGAAGGTGAGCCGCACCTCGGATCCGGCGGCGCTGTGCATCTCCTGCAGCATCTCCGCCTTGTGCCGGTGGCCCTCGACGGCGTAGGCGTGCACCGACTCGTTGACCTCGGCGAAGTGCACCCCGAGCGACGGCGACCGGCCCGCGCCGCTGACCCCGCTCTTGCAGTCGGCGGTCACGTCCTTCTCCACCACGCCCGCGTGCAGCGCGGGAACTGTGGCCAGCAATACCGCGGTGGGGTAGCAGCCGGGCGCGGCGATCAGGTCGACGTCGGCGAGGTTGACGCCGGGCAGCTCGGGCAGCGCGTAGACGGCCTCGTCGCAGAGGTCGGGAGCCGGGTGCTCCACTTTGTACCAGCGCTGGTAGGCGGCCACGTCGCGGAGCCGGAAGTCGGCGCTCATGTCGACCACCACCGCGCCGCGAGAGATCCAGTCGCGGGCGTGGCCGGCGGCGACGGTGTGGGGCAGGGCGGCGAAGACCACGTCGACCCCCCCGGCGTCGAGCCCGGCGACCAGCTCCATGTCGACGTCGCTGCCCGGCACCACGTCGTTGAAGCGCCTGCCGGCGTGGGTGTTGGCGAACAGCCGGGCCAGCTCGACGTGGGGGTGGCGGGCGAGCAGCTCGACGCACTGCATGCCGATGTAGCCGGTGGCGCCGGCCACGGCGGCGCGGAGACGCAGGGTCATGATCGTGCCTTTATACAGGCCCGCTGCATACTTATGCAAGGAGGGGGACCCGCCTCCCCTCAACCCAGAGTGCCCGGGGAGTCTCAGGTGCGCCGGAACCTGGCCACCGCCAGCGGAGCGAACACCGCGACGAACCCCGCGGCCCAGAGCAGCGAGACGGTCACGTACCACCCCGTGCTGTGGCCGAGCAGCGCCGCCGCCCGCGGCCCCAGGGCGAGCGCGCGCACGGCGTCGACCATCATGGTCACCGGCTGGTACTGGGCGAACGCCTGCAGCCAGCCCGGCATGGTCTCCACCGGGACGTACGCGCTGGACAGGAAGGTGAGCGGGAACACCAGGAAGCCGATGCCCTGGGCCGCCTGGGGGTTGCCCGCCAGGGCGCCGAGGGCGATGAACATCCAGAGGAAGGCGAAGCCGAAGACGGCGCAGAGCAGGAACGCGCCCAGCGCGGCGGCGACCGAGCCGTGGAAGCGGAAGCCGACGGCGAAGCCGATCCCCGCCGTGGCCGCCAGCACCCACACCGTCTGCGCGGTGTCGGACAGGGCGCGTGCCGCCAGCACCGCGCTGCGGGGGATGGGCAGCGAGCGGAGCCGGTCGATGAAGCCTGTCTGCATGTCCTCGGCGACACCCATCGCCGTCCCCATGCCCGCGTAGAGGACCAGCGTGGCCAGGAAGCCGGGCACCAGGAAGTCGACGTAGGGCACGCCGGCGATGCCGATGGCGCCGCCGAAGACGTAGCGGTAGATGAGCAGGAAGATGGCGCCCTGCGCGGTCCCCAGCAGGACCAGCTGCGGGGTCCGCCAGAACTTGAGCAGGCTGCGCCGGGTGATCACCAGGGTGCTCGGCCCCAACCGGGCCGCGGTCCCGAGGGTTTGTGTCGCTGTTGTCATCAACTTGGCTCCTGGATGCCGGTGAGGGTGAGGAACACCTCGTCGAGGGTGGGTGGGCGCAGGGCGATGTCCTCGACCTCGGCGCCCGCGGCTTCGAGCCGCAAGAGCGCCTCGCGCAGCCGGTCGGCGCCGGCCTCGACGCGGACGCGCACGCGGCGGGTGGCGCCGTCGACCTGCGCCTCGCCGCCGTCGACGCCGCCGAGGACGGCGGCCACCCGGGGCAGCTCGCCGACGGTGCGCACGTGGACCTCGATGACGCTGCGGCCGACGCGCTGCTTGAGCTCCTGGGGCGTGCCCGAGGCCACCACCCGGCCGCGGTCGATGATCACCACCCGGCCGGCCAGGTGGTCGGCCTCGTCGAGGTACTGGGTGGTCAGCAGCACGTCGGTGCCCTCCTGGACCAGGCCGCGGATGGCGTCCCAGAGCTCGATGCGGCTGCGCGGGTCGAGGCCGGTGGTGGGCTCGTCGAGGAGCAGCAGGCGCGGCCGGCCGACCAGGCTGGCGCCGAGGTCGAGACGGCGCCGCATGCCGCCGGAATAGGTCCGCGCCAGCCGGTCGGCGTCGCCGTCCAGGCCGAGCTGGCCGAGCACGCGACGCGCCCCCTCGCGGGCCTGGTTGCGGTTCTGTCCGAAGAGGCGCGCCACCGTCTCCAGGTTCTCGCGCCCGGTCATGGCCGGCTCGACGGCGGCGTACTGGCCGGCCAGCCCGATGATGCGGCGCACCGCCCGGGGCTCGCGGCTGACGTCGTGGCCGCCGACGCGGAGCACGCCCTCGTCGGGGCGGAGCAGGGTGGCCACGGCGCGGACGAAGGTCGTCTTGCCCGCGCCGTTGGGGCCGAGCACGGCGACCACCTGGCCGGGCTCGGCGACCAGGTCGAGGCCGTCGAGGGCGACCGTCCTGCCGAAGCGCTTGCGCAGGCCGGAGGCTTCGATCATCGGTGTCATGCGGTGGCTCCTGGTGTTATCATCTCTCTCACGTAAGTATCTTACTATGATAAGAGACTAACAACACTGAGAGGATCGTGTCAACCATGAGCAGCACACGTGAGGAGCTGATCGCCGCGCTCACCGGCGAGTGGAACCGGCTGGGCGCCGAGCTGGTCCTGTTCTCGCAGAGCGTGGCCGAGCGCCTGAAGATCAACGTCACCGACCTGCAGTGCCTGGCCGTGGTGATGAGCGCGGGTCCGATGACCGCGGGCCAGCTCGCCGAGGCCACCGGCCTCACCACGGGGGCCATCACCGGCGTCATCGACCGCCTGGAGAAGGCCCGCCTGGTGCAGCGCGAGGACCACCCCACCGACCGCCGCCGGGTCATGGTGAGGGCGCTCCCCGGCGACGTCCTGGCCGCCACCGATCCCGTGGTCGGCGCGGTCTTCGCCCGGCTCGCCGCGGCGGCGACCGAGCAGTACGAGGGCTACAGCGACCGCGAGGTGCAGCTGGTCATCGACGCCCTGGCGCGGGCTCATCCCGTCCTGCTGGAGCAGGTCTCCCAGCTCCGCGGCGAGCCGTCGCCGGTGCACCACGAGCTCGACGCGCCGCGCGCCGGGGCGACGGTCGGCCGGCTCCTCCTCGCCCCCGGCGTCGGCGAGGTCACCATCGACGCCGACGCCGCCATGGCCGAGCTCTACCGGGCCCACGCCGAGGGCACGCCGCCGCAGATCGAGGCCGACGGCGGCAACGTCACGGTGCGGGCGCGCCGCTTCCCGCTGTTCGGCTGGGGCCACCGCAGCCTGCGCCTCACCCTGTCGGCGGCCATCCCCTGGGACATCGAGGTGGCCCAGGGTGCGTACCGGCTGACCGCCGAGCTCGGCTCCCTGCGGGTGCGCTCGCTGGCCATCAAGGGCGGGGCGTCACGCCTCGACCTCGCCCTGGGACGGCCCTCGGGCAGGGTGCCGCTCACCATCACCGGCGGGGCCAGCCAGGTCACCGTGCGCCGGCCGGCCGGCGTGCCCGTCGAGGTGCGGATCAGGGGCGGCGTGTCGAAGACCAGCGTCGACGGGAACCAGCTCGGACCCGCGGGCGGCAACGTGGTCTGGCGCACCCCCGGCATGCAGGACGGGGCGGATCACTACGCCATCGAGGTGGTCGGCGGGGTCAGCCGCCTGAGCGTCGAGACGGGCTGAACCGCCGCGGTGGCGGGCCTGTCGCGCCACTCGCCGGGTGCGCCGGGCTCGACTATGCTCACCAGCCAGGGCACCGCGCCCACACGGGGGCGCCCGGGAGCGCACCAGGAGACCTGCCGGCTTGGACCATCTCCCGCCCGCCGTCGAGCTCGACGCCCTGGGCAAGCGCTTCGGCGACGTCACCGCCGTGTCCGCCGTCAGCCTGTCGGTCGCGGCGGGCGAGGTCTTCGGCCTGCTCGGCGCCAACGGCGCGGGCAAGACCACCATCCTGCGCATGGCCTGCGGGCTGCTGGCGCCGAGCAGCGGCCGGGTCAGCGTCTGCGGCGTCGACGTCTGGGCCGACCCGATGCGCGCCAAGCGGATGCTCGGCTACCTCGACGAGGAGCCGCTGCTCTACCCCAACCTGACCGGCCGCGAGTTCCTCGACCTGGTCGGCGACCTCTACGCCGTACCCCGCGGCGGCGAGCGCGAGGAGCGCATCGCCCGGCTGCTCGCGGTGGTCGAGCTGGAGGCCAAGCAGGACGAGCTGATCGCCGGCTACTCGCACGGCATGCGCAACAAGATCGGCCTCGCCGCGCTGCTGCTCTACGAGCCGCGCGTGCTGCTGCTGGACGAGCCGACAAACGGCCTCGACCCGCGCTCCGCGCGCCGCGTGCGCGACCTGCTGCGCGACCTCGCCGAGCAGGGCGTCGCGGTAGTGCTGTCGACGCACATCCTCGAAGTGGCGCAGGCGCTGTGCGACCGCATCGCCATCGTCGACCGCGGGCGCGTCGTCGCCGTGGGCACGCTGGACGAGCTGCGCGCGCGCACCGGCAGCGCGCAGGCGTCGCTGGAGGACCTCTTCCTCGCCCTCACCGGCGGCCCCGAGGACCGCGCGCTGCTCGACCGGCTGCGCAGCGCCTGATCCCTTCGATGACATCCGCGGCCCCGCGCCTGATCCGCGCCGACCTCCAGGCGCTGCGCAACCGTATTCGGCGCATGCCCGGCCGTCGCGTCGCGCTGCTGCTGGTGGGAATTCCACTGCTGGCGCTGGCCATCCTCGGCCCCGCGGCGGCGTTCGGCGCCAGCATCGGACCGCTCGGTCGGGACGCGGTGGTGGGCGTGCTCACCCTCGGCTTCACCACGCTGGGCATGGTCATGCTGGTGGTCGGGCTGTCGTCGGTGATGGTGTCGTTCTTCACGTCGCGCGACCTGCTGCTGCTCGCCGGCGCGCCCATCCGCGTCGTCGACATCTACGTCGCGCGGCTGCTCGTCGCGGCCCGCGCCAGTGCGCTGGTGGCGGGGCTGCTCTTCGCCTCGGTGATCGGCTACGGCATCTCCATCGGGGCGGGCGCGCTGTACTGGATCGCGGCACCGCTGGCCATCGTCTGCGTGGTGCTGTCGGTGACTGCGCTGCAGGTGGCCCTGCTCAGTGTCGTGGTGCGCGTCGTGCCCATGGCGCGCGCGCGCTCCCTGGTGAGCATCGTCGCCGCGGTGATGGGCAGCATCTTCTGGATGGCCTGGCTCTTCCTGCGCGGCGGCGACACCACCACCGCCGGCGACTCGCTCCTGCAGGGCGCCAGCGGAGCGGCGGGACTCGGTGAGTCGCTGGTGTGGCTGCCGACCGCATGGCCGGCGCGCGCGTTGGCGGGATTCGCCCGCGGCGACGCGGCCGCCCCGCTGTGGCTGCTGGTGACGCTCGCCGCCACCGCGGGCGCGCTGACCGTGGGCCACGCGGCGTTCGTGCCGTCGTTCCGTCGCGGGCTCAGCGCGCTCGGCGAGGTGCCGCGGCGATCGTCCACACCGCGGGTGTACACGTCCGTGCCGGCACCGCGCATGACCCCGGGACGCCCGCCGCTGCTGGCGCTGGTGCGCAAGGAGTGGGTGGTGATGCGCCGCGACTCGCGCCGGCTCGCCGCGCTGATCCCGCTCTGCGCCATCGCCGCGCTGTACCCGCTGCTCAGCGGCGCGGGACGCGGCGACGCCACCGGCTTCTGGGACGCGGTGCTGCGCACCGGCAGTGTGTCGCTGATGCTGCCGTTCTTCTTCACCCAGGTGCTCGCCGGTCCGGCGGTGGCCATGGAGGGACGCGGGTTCCTGCTGCTGCGGCTCGCCCCGATCAGCGTGGCCACGCTGCTGCGCGCCAAGGCGATCGCGGTGGCGGTGCCGATGGTGCTGGCCACGGCGGTGTCGACGCTGGTGCTCGGCGCCATCCACCACGGCGGCGCGCTGGACATGCTGGCGCTGCTGCTGATGGGCATATGGCTGGCCCTCGGCGCCACCGCCATCGGCGTCAGCGGCGGCGCCATCGGGGCGCGCTTCGAGGCCGAGGACCCGCGCCGCGCGGTGAGCACCGGCGCCGCGATGGCGTCGACCGTCGCCTCGCTGGCGTTTCTCGGGCTCAGCGTGGTGGCGGCGCTGCAGCTCGTGCGCGCCACCGGGCTGGCCCCCGACGTGCACGTCATCGGCGACGGCGGGGGCGCCCAGGTTGCTGCCATGGTTGGCGGATTCATCTGCATCGCGCTCGCCGCCGGGCTGGTGCTGGGGATGCTCACCCTGGCCGAGCGGCGCCTGCAGGCGTGGCAGCCGGATGGCGGCCGCGCGCCCGCGCCGGAGCTTCGCTGGAACTCGCCGGCGCCGCCGCGCCCGGTTGGCTAGACGACCAGCACCGCCGCGCCCTGCACGTCACCGCGGCGCAGAGTGTCGAGTGCGGCGTTGGCGTCCTCCAGGGCGAAGGCGCGCACCTCGGTGTGCACGGGAATCCGCGGCGCCAGGGCGAGGAACTCGTGGCCGTCCTGGCGGGTCAGGTTGGCGATGGAGCGGAGCACGCGCTCGCCCCACAGCAGGTCATACGCGAACGACGGGATGTCGCTCATGTGGATGCCCGCACACACCACCGTGCCACCGGGAGCGACGGCGCGCAGCGCGGCCGGGACCAGCTCACCCGCGGGCGCGAAGATGATGGCGACGTCGAGCGGCTCGGGGCCCGGCTGCATGGCGTCGCCGGCCCACTCCGCGCCGAGCTGCAGCGCGAATCGCTGTGACGCCTCGTCGTCCCTGCGGGTGAAGGCGAAGACGCGGCGTCCCTGGTGGCGCGCGACCTGGATGACGATGTGCGCGGAGGCACCGAAGCCGTAGAGGCCGAGGCGCGCGCCGTCGCCGGCGGCACGCAGCGCGCGGTAGCCGATCAGGCCGGCGCAGAGCAGGGGGGCCGCCTGCAGGTCGGGGTAGCCGGGCGGGATGGGGAAGCAGTAGCGCTCGTCGCACACCGCGTACTCGGCGTAGCCGCCGTCGATGTCGTAGCCGGTGAAGCGCGCGTGCTCGCAGAGGTTCTCGCGTCCCGCCGTGCAGTAGCGGCAGGTGCCGTCCGTCCAGCCCAGCCACGGCACGCCGACGCGGTCGCCGATCGCGTGCGCCGCCGCGCCGTCGCCGAGCTGCACCACGGTGCCGACGATCTGATGGCCGACCACCAGCGGCAGCTTGGGATGGGTCAGCTCGCCGTCGACGACGTGCAGGTCGGTGCGGCACAGCGCACACGCGTGCACGCGCAGCAGCACCTGTCCACGCTGCGCCTCGGGCTGCGGCGCATCCGCGAAGCGCAGCGCGGTCCGCGGTGCGTCGAGGAGCATCGCGCGCATGCCGTCAGCGCACCGCGCGCACGCCCATCTCCCGGTGGCGCAGCCGCTCGATGTTGACCGCGGCGCCGACCAGGGCGAGATGGGTGAACGCCTGGGGGAAGTTGCCGAGCAGCTCGCCGGTGCGGCCGTCCGCTTCCTCGGCGAGCAGTCCGCAGGTCGCCTGGAAGCTGCTCACCTGCTCGAAGAGCCGCTCCGCGTCTTCGAGGCGGCCGAGGTGCGCGTAGGCGTCGACCAACCAGTAGGAGCACATCAGGAAGGCGCCCTCGTCGCCGGGGACGCCGTCGCTGGACTCGCGGAGGTAGCGGCGGATCAGGACGCCTTCGCGCAGGCCGGCGGCGATGGCGTCGATGGTGCTCACCATGCGCGCGTCGCGCATGGGCAGGAAGCGCACCTGGGCCATGCGCAGCAGGGAGGCGTCGAGCGTGTCGCCGCCGAGGGTCTGGGTGAAGGCGTTGAGCTTCCTGTTGAACCCGTCGCGCATGACCCGGCGGTGGATGCGCATCCGCGCCTGGCGCCAGCGCTCGCTGTCGTGGGGCAGGCCGTAGCGCTCGGCGAGGCGCAGCCCGCGGTCGACCGCCACCCAGCACATCACCTTGCTGTAGGTGAAGTGCCGCTCGCCGCCGCGCACCTCCCAGATCGACGAGTCCGGCTCCTCCCAGCGCGCGATGGCCAGCTCGACGATGGCGCGCAGGTCCTGCCAGAGGTCGCCGCGGACGTCGCCACCGACCTCGCCGCCGAAACGCGCGTAGAGGTAGGCGCTGTCGAGAACTTCGCCGTACACGTCGAGCTGGAGCTGGCGCGCCGCGCCGTTGCCGATGCGCACCGGGCGCGAGCCGCGATAGCCCTCGAGGTGGTCGAGGACGACCTCGTGGGGATTGCGGTGGCCGTCGAGGGTGTAGAGGTTGTCGATGGTGGGGTGATGGTTGCCGCCGATGCCGATGCGCGTCAGCCAGGCGAAGAAGTGGTGCGCCTCCTCGGTGAGCCCGAGCTGGAAGAACGCGTACAGCGTGAACGACGCGTCGCGCAGCCAGGTGAAGCGGTAGTCCCAGTTGCGCGTGCCGCCGATCTGCTCGGGGATGCTGGTGGTCGGTGCGGCGATGATCGCGCCGGTGGGCGAGTAGGTCATCAGCTTCAGCGCCAGCGCCGAACGCCACACCAGCTCCTGGTACGGGCCGTCGTAGCGCACCTGCCCGATCCACTTCCACCAGTACTCCCGCGTCTCGCGGAGCAGCACACGCGCGCGCTCGACGCTCCAGGGCTGATCGTCGTCGCAGTCCTCGCTCTCGCTGGTGACCATGGCGAAGGCGATGGCGTCGCCGGCGCGGAGGGTGAGCGTCTGGCGCGGGCCGTCCATGTCGCAGGAGGCGCGGATGCAGATGTGCAGCGGGCCGGCGTCGGCGTGCAGCCGTCCGTTGTGGGAGGCGAAGGGCACCATTCCGTCGCGCGCGTAGTCGGGCGCGGGCATCATGTCGTTGTGGATCACCACCTCGCCGGTGAGACACTCCAGCAGGCGGACCACGCGCGGATGGCGGTGCGGCCTGGCCTCGTGTTCCATGCTGTCGCGATGCAGCGGCATGAAGTCGGTGAGCGTGGCCCTGCCGGTGCGGGTGACGTAGGTGGTGTAGAGCAGGTTGGTGCGGTCGCGATAACGTGGCGACACCCGGTACGGACCGCGCGGGGCTATCTGCCAGTAGCCGCCCCGGTTGGCGTCGAGGATGCGGCCGAAGATCGAGGCGTCGTCGAAGCGGGGCAGGCAGAGCCAGTCGATGCTGCCGTCCTGGCTGACCAGCGCGGCGCTGCGGCAGTCGCCGATCACCCCGTAGCCGGCGATGGGCAGGTAGCCGTCGAGGCGCTCCAGCGGTATCAACCCGCCGGGTCTCCCTGCTCGGTTGGTGCGGGGACGTCTTCGAAGAAACACGTTGTGCTGCCGGTGTGGCACGCGGGGCCGGAGGGGTCGACGAGCAGCAGCACCGTGTCGCGATCGCAGTCGAGACGGACGGCGCGGACGTGCATGGTGTTGCCGCTGGTGGCGCCCTTCTCCCAGAGCTCCTGGCGGCTGCGGCTCCAGAAGGTGGCCCTGCCGGTGAGCAGCGTCGCCCGCCACGCCTCGCGGTTCATGTAGGCCAGGGTGAGCACCGCGTGGGTGGTGGCGTCCTGCGCGATCGCGGGCACCAGACCCTGCGCGTCGAAATGCGGCTCCGGCGGCGGCGCGCTGACGTCGCTCATCGCGAACCCACCGTCCCCCGCGCAAAGATCCTTCTCCACCACGGCGGCCGCCCCCCCGGGTGCACCTCGCCGTAGAGCAGGTCCCAGGTCTTCCTGAACGCCGCATTGGCCGCACCGCGGCTGCCCGCCGTCCACTCCGCCAGGCCGAGGTTGTACTGCACGGTCGGATCCGCAGCATCCAGCTCCGCCGCCCGCCGCGCCTCGGCGAGCCCCTGCTCGCGCTCCCCCTTCTGCACCAGCAGCGTCGCCAGCGTGGTGTGCGCCCGCGCCGAGTCCGGGTTGAACTCCAGCGCCCGCCGCACGTCGCGCTCGGCGTCGTCGTTGTTGCCCTGGGTGGCCAGAACCGAGGCGTGGAGCAGGTGCATGTCGGCGTCGCCCGGCCTGTCCGCCAGCATGGCGTCGGCGCGCTGCTTGGCATCCGGCGCGTTGAGGTCGAACCCGTAGCGATCGCGCATCCGCTGCTGCCCCCGCTGCCACAGCGGCAGCCGCAGCCGCGCCGCCGTCGGGGGAATCCGCACCGGCGTGCGCGTGGTGGTCACAGCCGCACCGGGACTCCGGCGTCGCGCAGGTACTGCTTGGTGCGCGGCACGGGATGGGCTTCGAAGTGGAAGATCGACGCCGCCAGCGCCGCGTCGGCGTGGCCATCGGTGAGCACCTCGCGCAGGTGCTCCGGGCCGCCCGCCCCGCCGCTGGCGATCACCGGCACGGCGACGGCGTCGGCCACCGCGCGGGTCAGCGCGATGTCGTACCCGATCCCGGTGCCGTCGCGGTCCATGCTGGTCAGCAATATCTCACCCGCGCCGCGCTCTGTCGCCTCGCGCGCCCACTCCACGGCGTCGCGCCCGGCGGGATGGCGCCCGCCGTGGGTGTGGACGCCCCACCCGTCGCCCTCCCGGCGCGCGTCGACCGCGACCACGATGCACTGCTCGCCGAAGCGCTCGGCGCCGCGGGTGATCAGCGCTGGATCCTGCAACGCCGAGGTGTTCAGCGACACCTTGTCGGCGCCCGCGCGCAGCAGCGCCTCCATGTCGTCGAGGCTGCGGATGCCGCCGCCGACGGTGAGCGGGATGAACACGCTGTCGGCGGTGCGCCGGACCGCGTCGAGGAGGATCGGCCGGGTCTCGTGCGACGCCGTGATGTCGAGGAAGACCAGCTCGTCGGCGAGGTCCTGGTTGTAGCGCGCGGCCAGCTCGGCGGGGTCACCGGCATCGCGCAGGTCGACGAACTGGGTGCCCTTGACGACGCGCCCGTTGTCCACGTCGAGGCAGGGGATGACGCGCCGGGCCAGGGTCATGCCGGCTCGGACTCCGCGGCCGCGCCGAACCGCTGCAGGGCTTCGGAGAGGTCGAGACGCCCCTCGTACAGCGCGCGCCCGACGATGGCGCCGGAGGCTCCGGCGGCGGCGCAGGCGTCGAGGTCGGCGATGGTGGCGACGCCGCCGCTGGCGATCACGTCGCCCTGGTAGGCGGCGATGGTGCTGCGCAGGCCGTCGACGTCGGGCCCGAGCAGCGCCCCGTCGCGACCCACGTCGGTGCGGATCACGCCCGCGGCGGGCCATTGGCGCCAGCGCTGGAGGTGCTCGCGCGCGTCGCCCGCGGCCTCGGTCCAGCCCTGCGCCTGGGCGACGTCGCCGCGCACGTCGAGGCCGAGCAGGACGTGTCCCGGATGGGCGCGGCAGATCTCCTCGGCCGCCCCCGGGTCGCGCAGCGCCAGCGAGCCGAGCACGATGTAGCCGGCGCCCGCGTCGAGCCACGACGCCGCCGCCTGGGCGCTGCGCACTCCGCCGCCGACCTGCACGGTGATGCCCATGTCCTTCAGTGTGCGCACCGCGGCCCGGACGGCGTCGCGGGAGAGCACGTCGGGCTGCCCGCGGGCGGCGTCGAGGTCGACGATGTGCACCCTGGCGGCGCCGCGGCGGACGAAACCGATGGCCTGCTGGGTGGGGTCGTCGGAGTACACGGTCTCCTGCGCGTAGTCGCCGCGGAGCAGGCGCACGCAGCGGCCGCCGCGCACGTCGACGGCGGGGATGACGATCATCTGGCCGCCGCGTCTGCGGCGCGCGCGCACACCGCCACGAAGTTTGCGTAGATGCGCAATCCGTTGGCGGCGCTCTTCTCCGGGTGGAACTGCGTGCTCCACACGTTGCCCTGCACGCAGATGGCCACCACCGGGCCGCCGTAGTCGGTGGTGGCGACCACCGCGTCCGTGGCGGTGGTGTCCGGAGTGGCGGCGTAGGAGTGCACGAAGTACGTGTAGGCGCCGTCCTCGATGCCCTCGGTCAGCGCCGTGGTCCTGGCGAGCTGGAGCTGGTTCCAGCCCATGTGGGGCACCTTGCCGCGCTCCGGCCCGAGCCGGACGATGCGGCCGGGGAGCAGGCCGAGGCCGCGACGGCCGCCGTTCTCGTCGCTGTGCTCGAAGAGGAGCTGGTGGCCGAGGCAGACGCCGAGCAGTGGGGTGCCGCTGCGCGCGATGTCCTTGACCACCTCGCCGAGTCCCGTGTCGTCGAGCGCGTCGGCGGCGGCGCCGAATGCGCCCACCCCGGGCAGCACCACACCCGTGCAGCCGCGCATGGTGTCCGCGTCGCCGGTGAGCACCACCTCGGCGCCCGCGTGGAGCAGGGCGCGCTCGACGCTGCGCAGGTTGCCGACGCCGTAGTCGCAGATGGCGACGCGCGGGCCGGGCATCACAGCACCCCCTTGGTCGACGGCACCCCTCCGCCGACGTGGGCCAGCGCGTCGCGGGTGGCCAGGCCGAGCGCCTTGAAGGCCGCCTCGGCGATGTGGTGCAGGTTCTCGCCGCGGATGTAGTCCATGTGCAGGGAGATGCCGGCGGTTTGCGCCAGGGCGCGCACGAACTCACCGAGCAGCTGGACGTCGAAGTCGTTGATGCGCCCGCGCAGGGCGTCCATCTCGTAGACGACGTAGGGACGGTTGCTGAAGTCGAGGACGGCGCGCACCAGCGACTCGTCGAGCGGCGCGTAGGCGTGGCCGAAGCGGCGGATGCCGGCGCGGTCGCCGAGCGCCTCGCTGATGGCGGCGCCGAGGACCAGGCCGACGTCCTCGACCAGGTGATGGGCGTCGACGTCGACGTCGCCGCTGCCGTGCAGGGTGACGTCCATGCCGCTGTACTTGGTGAACGCCTCCAGCATGTGCCGCAGGAACGGCAGCGGGACCTCGATGTCGGCGCGACCGCTGCCGTCGACGGCAACGGTGGCGCTGATCTGCGTCTCCTTGGTCCTGCGCTCGCGGGTCGCGCTGCGGCTTCCGGTGGTGCTCATGCGGGCGTCCTGGTGCTGAGTCGCAGGCGGATCGACTCGGTGTGTCCGTGCAGCCCTTCGGCTTCGGCGAGCGTGCAGGCGTCGGGGCCGAGCTGCTCCATGTCCGCAGCGCTCAGCCGGGTGACGCTCGACCAGCGCACGAAGTCCATCACCGACAGCGGACCGCTGAAGCGCGCGGCTCCGCCGGTGGGCAGCGTGTGGTTAGGCCCGGCGATGTAGTCGCCCATCGGTACCGGCGAGTTGGCGCCGACGAAGATGGCGCCGGCGCAGCGGACGCGGCCGGCGAGCGCCTCCGCCGTGGTGCCCTGCAGCTCCAGGTGCTCGGGGGCGAAGTCGTCGGTGAGCTGCAGCGCCTCCTCCATGTCGCGGCACACGACGACCATGCCGTGGCGTCCCGCGGCGGATTCGACGATGCCGGCGCGCTGCGCGGACTCGGCCGCGTGCGCGAACTCCTGCTGCACTGCGGCCGCGAGCGTCTCGCTGTCGGTGATGCACACGGCCCAGGCGAGCGGGTCGTGTTCCAGCTGCGAGACGAGGTCGGCAGCCACGAAGCGTGGATCGGCGCCCTCGCCGGCGACGACCAGCACCTCGCTCGGTCCGGCCATGCCGTCGATGCCCACGGCGCCGACGACGGCGCGCTTGGCCAGCGTGACATAGAGATTGCCGGGCCCGGCGATCTTGTCCACCGCGCCGATGCTCTGCGTGCCGTAGGCGAGTGCGGCGATCGCCTGTGCGCCACCCATCGCGTGCACCTCACTGACGCCGATGAGGTGCGCGGCGGCGAGCACGAAGGGGTGCACGGTGCCGTCGGGACCGGGCGGCGATGCGATCGCAATCGAGTCGACGCCCGCGACCTGCGCGGGGATGGCGTTCATCAAAACCGTGCTGGGATATGCGGCGCGTCCGCCGGGGACGTAGCAGCCGGCGCGGCGCAGGGGCAGCGGCCGGAGCCCGAGGTTTGCGTCACCGCGCACGCGGTCGTCGCGCTGCAACTCGTGGAAGGCGCGGATGCGGCGCTCGGCGACGCGCAGTGCCCGCT
Source organism: Candidatus Angelobacter sp. (assembly GCA_035569495.1). Classification (GTDB taxonomy): domain Bacteria; phylum Chloroflexota; class Dormibacteria; order Aeolococcales; family Aeolococcaceae; genus DASRDZ01. Next base: position 241,094 of record DATMMX010000012.1, read on the forward strand.
GCACGTCGGCCGGCGTCTGCTCCCAGGCGCGCTGCATCGCGGCGGGATCGGCGCGGGTGCTCGCCACGTCGACGCCGTCGATGCGCCGCGTCCACTCGCGCAGCGCGCCATCGCCGCGCTCGCGCACGTCGCGGACGATCTCCCCCACCGCGGCGCCGGCGCTGATGTCGCGACCGAACAGCGCCCGCAGCCGCTCGCGTCCCTGCTCGTCGGCCTCGGGCTCGACGAAGCGGCGGGCACCGCCCAGCTCGCCGCGCCACTGCTCTGCGGTGAGGCGGCGCAGCGCGATGCTCATGCCGCTCCCTGCGCGGCGCTCGCCCGCGACTCGGCGGCGCGGCGCAGCGCGCTGGCCAGGGCGTTGACCTCGTCAGCGCGCGTCTTCAGCGACGCCTGGTTGACGATCAGCCGCGCCGTCGAGCGTCCCGCCTCGGCCACTTCGACCAGGCGGTTGGCGCGCAGCGTCCGCCCGCTCGCGGTGATGTCGAGCACCGCGTCGGCCAGCCCGGTGGCGGGCGCCAGCTCGATGGAGCCGTGCAGCTTGATCAGCTCGGCGACCACGCCGATGCGGTCGAAGAACGCGTGCGCCGCGGCGGGGTACTTGGTGGCCACGCGCAGCGAGGGCGGCCACTGGCCTTTCGCCAGCGGCGATCCCTCCGGCGCGGCCAGCACCAGGCGGCAGCCGCCGAAGCGCAGGTCGACCAGCTCGTAGTGGTCGCCCCTGGCCTCCCACAGCATGTCCTTGCCGACGATGCCGCCGTCGCACGCGCCCATCTCCACGTACACGGGCACGTCGGTGGGGCGCGTCTTGACGAACTGCATGGCGCCGTTGTGCACCAGCAGCACGTCGTCGAACATCGCCGGCTCGACGGTGGCCACGCCCGCGTCGCGGAGCAGGTCGCACGCGTCCTGGAGCAGCGTGCCGTTGGGCAGAGCGATGCGCAGGCCGCTCATGCGCCGCGCCGCTCCAGCACCGCGGGCGCCTCGGCGGCGCGGGAGAGCGCCTCGACGGCGTCGGCCAGGATGCCGCTGCGCCAGGTGCCGCCGTGGCGCCAGCGGGCCGTGCCGTTGCTGCCAACGTGGACCTGAACTCCGGGGCCCGGCTCGGCGCTGGCGTCGAGGTCGGTGGCGACGCTGAGGCCGCGGTCGCGGAGCACCTGGGCGAGCGCCACGGCGGCGTCACCACAGCCCTGCGCCCAGCCCACCCGCAGCGGCGCCGGCGCGGCGAAGGCGGCGTCGGTGCGGCGCAGCAGGGCGTCGCAGCAGCGGTCGACGGAGATCACGAAACCCGTTGCCGGCAAGGGGAAACCGAAGCGGCTGAGGAGCTGGTCGTAGCGTCCCCCCGAGCCCAGCGGGAAGCCGAGGTCGCGAGTGAAGAGCTCGAAGGTGGGACCGGTGTAGTAGTCCCAGTCGCGCACCGCGCCGAGGTCGAGGTGGAGGACGCCGCCGTTCAGGCCATGTGCGGCCAGAAGGTCCCACAGTCGGCGCAGCTCGTCGAGGGCGCGCAGCGGGCGCTCGGCGCGCAGGCCCTGGGCGGCGGCGTCGAGGATGTCGCGGCCGCCGCGCAGTGCGGGGAAGCGGAGCAGCAGCGAACGCTCGGCGTCGCCCACCTCGGTGCCCTCCAGCGCCGCCTCGACGGCGACCAGGTCGCGGTCCTGCAGCGCCTGGAGGACGCGCTCTCGGGTGGCGTCGTCGAGGCCGGCGCCTTCGAGCAGGCCGGGGAGGAAGTCGGCGTGGCCGACGTCGATCTGCACCCCGCTGAGGCCGGCGTTCTCCAGCGCGTGGGCGGCGAGGGCGACGCACTCCGCGTCGGCGCTGAGGGTGGCCCCGCCGATCAGCTCGCAGCCGGCCTGCAGCGACTCGCGGCGGCGGCCACCGAGCAGCGCCTGGTTGCGCAGCACCGGGCCCGAATAGCAGAGGCGAAGGGGAAAGGGACCCTCGCGGAGCTGGGTGGCGACGACGCGGGCCACGCTGACGGTGCGTTCGCCGACCAGGGCGAGCAGGCGGCCGTCGGCATCCATGAAGCGGAACAGCGAGGTCTGCGCCTTGGCGCTGATGCCGGCTGCCACGGTGTCCAGCGGCTCGACCAGCGGAGTGGCGACCAGCCCGTAGCCCCACGCCTCGAAGCTGTCGAGGAAGGCGTCACTGACCGCCCGGCGCCGCGCCGCGGGACCGGGAAGCCAGTCGCTGAACCCGCCGGCCCGCCCCCGCGGCGCGCCGGCACCGTCGACGGGAGAGGCGTTGTCCACGCGGCGAAGTGTACCGGGCGCCGGTCGCCACGCTCGGGGAGGCCCCGGCTAGTACTGGTCCTCGGGCCGCGAGTCCTCGTCCGGCTCCTCGTCGAAGTCGGTCCCACCGCCGCTCGAGTCGTCCGCGTCGGAGTCGACGGTCTGCATGCCGTCGAACTCCTCCTCGCCTTCGTCGGCGACGCTGCCGGGGATCGACTCGTCCTCCTCGGTCTCCATGGCGTCCCAGTCGGACCCGCGCGAGGCCAGCAGGGATTCCTTGGCGTACGGCCGGAACTCCTCCCGCTTGCCCCGCGAGATGGGAAAGGACGACTTCCGCGAGTTCTCCGGCGACTGGAAGATCTCCCGGATCATGATCTCGATCCGCTCGTCCTCCACCCGCGCCACCGCGGCGGTGTAGCGGTTGCCGGTCTCCATGAGCGGGATCAGCCGGCGCGAGATCTTGGCTTCGACGTCACCCAGCGCGACCCCGCGCGCGGTGGTGGCGTGCAGCACGCCGGTGACCGCGGCGAGCTCCACCGGATCGCCCGGCGCCACCTGCACCAGCACCCCGCCGGACGGCCGCGAGAGCACGGTCAGCGCGCTCTTCCCCGGCTCCTCGGCGAACAGGTCGACGTCGACCGAGCCGGTCACCCCCTCGACCCGGGCCGGCTGCTCGATCATGGCGCTGAGCTTGCGCTGGTTCTTCTGGGCGATGACGTTCATCGGGTTGAGCTTGAGCGTCTCGCCGTAGGACTCCAGGGCCTCCTCCAGGCGGCCAAGCTCGGAAAGAGCCTTGCCGAGCCGGTTGTAGGCGTCCTCGTCCGGCCCGTGCTTGTCGAGGATGGTGCGGTTGACCGCGACCGCCTCCTGCCAGTTGCTCTCCAGGGCGAGCGGGATCGCCTCCTCGGCATACAGGGCCCGGGGCTTGATCCTTTCCGCTTCAGCCACGCTCGAACTCCGCTTATTGCACGCTCGGACACACCATGCCATCGGCGACCCACGGGCCGCCAGATCCGCCTGAACCCACCGGAGCGCGACCGAGGGGGGCTGCCCAGGCCCGCGAAGCTTGCACCAAAAGGCGGTGGTGCCGCTGCGGCTCGGGTATGATACCGGCTCGGTGGAGCGCATCTGTTCGGCCCGCACGTGACCCGTGTCCTGGCGATCGCCAACCAGAAGGGCGGCGTCGGCAAGACGACCACGGCCGTCAACCTCGCGGGCGCCCTCGCCGAGGCCGGGCAGCGCGTCCTGGCCATCGACCTCGACCCCCAGGGCCATCTCACCATCAACATGGGTGTGCGCCGCCCCGACGAGCTCGAGCTGACCGTCTACAACCTGCTCACCGACCACCAGGTCGCGGCCGCCGACTGCCGCCTGCACACCGACGAGATCGGCGTCGACTTCCTGCCCTCGAACATCGAGCTGTCCGGCGCCGAGCTGGCCCTGGTCACCGAGTTCGGCCGCGAGTCGGTGCTCAAGGAGAAGCTGGAGCCGATCCTCGACGAGTACGACTTCGTGGTCATCGACTGCCCGCCCTCGCTCGGACTGCTGTGCATCAACGCGCTGGTCGCCTCCACCGAGGTGATCATCCCGCTGCAGTGCGAGTATTTCGGCATGAAGGGCATGCAGCAGCTGCAGCGCACCATCGACCGCGTCCGCGCCAAGCTCAACCCCAGCCTGACCATCGCCGGCATCCTGCCGACCATCTACAAGCCGCGCACCCTGCACTCCCAGGAGGTGCTGGAGCTGGTCAAGGAGAACTACGGCACCCAGGTCTTCGACGTCCGCGTCGACGCCTCGATCCGCTTCGCCGAGTGCCCGCTGGCCGGGCAGTCGATCCTGCAATACGCCGACAACTCGCCCGGCGCCCGTTCCTACCGCGCCCTCGCCTTGCAGGTGATGGAACGCCAGGGCGCCGCGGAGGCGGTGTGATGGCACCAGCCTTCCGCCGCGCCCAGCTGCGCGGCTCGGACGAGCTGTTCCAGCCGACCCGCACCGACAACGGCGAGCCGGCGGTTGCCCGCGAGCAGCGCCCCGCGGAGCCGTCGCGGCCGCAGGTGAGCAGCGTGCCCGAGGGGAGGCTGGTGCGGCTCACCGTCGAGGAGGTGCAGACGCTCGCGGAGGCGGTGCAGCGGCTCAAGTTTCCGGGGCACAAGCCGACCAACAAGCCGCCGGTCGACGAGTTCGAGCGGTTGGAGGAGTTGCGGCAGAAGCTGCTGTCGGTGCTGTAGGGCGGAAGCCCTCAGCCCCCTCTCGCCGCCATCCGGCGAGCCGTCAGCTCGCGCAGCGTCGAGGTGAGCGCCGGGGCGTCGAACGGCTTGCCCATGAAGACGATGTCGCCCAGCTCCAGGAGCTGCTCGATCTCCGCGTCCTTCTGCCGCGCCGTGAGCACCACGATGGGCAGGTCGCGCGTGTCGTCGCGGTGGCGCGCGGTGCGGCAGAAGCCGAAGCCGTCGACGCGCGGCATCATCAGGTCGCAGACCACCGCGTCGGGATGCACGACGTCGAGCGCGTCGATGCCCGCCTGGCCGTCCTTGGCGAGAGCCACGTCGAATCCTTCCAGGCCGAGGCGAAGCTCGAGGACCTTGCGGAGCGCGGCGTCGTCTTCGACGACCAGGACGCGAGGGCGGGGGGCCACGGCTCGATGCTACCCCGTCTTCTCAAGTCTTGCGCGAACCGCTGGTCGTTCGTTGCACTCAGGCATAGAGCTGCTCGATCTCCGGCTGGTATCGCTCGGCGACCACCTTGCGCTTCACCTTGAGCGTGGGCGTCAGCTCGACGCCGACCTCGAAGTCGTGCGGCAGCAGCGCCCAGCGCTTGACCTGCTCGACGTGCGAGAGCTGGGCGTTGACCTCGTCGACGTGGCGCTGCACCTCCTCGCGCACCAGCGGCGAATCCGCGCCCACTCCTTGTGCACGGGCAAACGCCGCAACCGCCTCGTCATCCAGCGTGATCAGCGCGGTCACGTAGGGACGCCGGTCACCGATCACCACGGCGTTGGCGACCAGGGAGTGCCGCTTCAGCGCCGTCTCGATGTTGCTCGGCGCGATGTTCTTGCCACCGGCGGTGATGATCAGGTCCTTCTTGCGATCGGTGATGCGCAGGAAGCCGGCGGCGTCGACCTCGCCGACGTCGCCGGTCATCAGCCAGCCGTCCTCGGTCATGGTGGCGCGGGTGGCCTCGGGGTCCTTGTGGTAGCCGGCGAAGACCATGCGGCTGCGGCAGAGGATCTCGCCGTCCTCGGCGATGCGCAGCTCGGAGTCGGGGACGGACGGACCGACCGTTCCGAAGCGGGCCTGGCCTGGGCGGTTCATGGTGCACAGGCCGGTGTTCTCGGTCATGCCGTAGACCTCGTCGATCTCCAGGCCCACGGCGTCGAAGAGGCGGAGCACGTCGGGCGCGATCGGCGCCGCGCCGCTGGCCAGCACCGTCGCCTGGTCGAGGCCCACCGCGACGCGCAGCTTGCTGAGCACCAGCCGGTCGGCGAGGGCGTGGCGGCGGCTCAACCCGGCACTGACCGGGCGCCCATTCTGCCGTGCGTCGGAGCGCTGCTCGCCGACGCGCACCGCCCAGCGCAGCAGCCGTCCCCGCATCCCGGTCGCCGCCGCCACCTGGGCGCGGATCGACGCCGCCATCTTCTCCCAGATCCGCGGCACCGCGAAGAACTGGGTGGGCCGCACGTCGCGCATGTGCTCGCCCAGCCTGTCGATGCTCTGAGCGAAGTAGACGACGTTGCCGTACACGTACGACCGGAACTCGCTGACGTTGCGCTCGGCGATGTGGGCCAGCGGCAAGTAGCTGAGGGCGCGGTCGTTCTCGTCGGCGTGGATGAACTTGGCCGTCGACGCCGTCGCGGCGGCGCAATTCGCGTGGGTCAGCATCACCGCCTTGGGCGGGCCGGTGGTGCCGCTGGTGTAGATCAGCGTGGCCACGTCGTCCAGGCTCACCGACGCGGCGCGACGGTCCAGCTCGGCGCCGCGCTGGGCCAGCACCTGCTGACCACCCTGCAGCGCCGCCGCCCAGGGAATCGCGAAACCGTCCGGCGTCGCGCTGTCGAGCCCGTCGATCACCACCACGCGGCGCAGCGCCGGCAGCGACTCGCGCACCGACTGCACCCGCTCCAATAGCGCGACGTTCTCGACGAAGGCGACCGTCGCCTCGGAATGGGCGAGCACGTATCCCGCCTGCTCGGCACTCAGCGTCAGGTACACCGGGACGGGACGGCAGCGCAGGCTGAGGATGGCGGCGTCGGCGACGTGCCACTCCGGCCGGTTGTTCGACCAGATGGCGACGTGCTCCTGCTCGGCGACACCCTCCTCGGCGAGATACGCGGCGATGCGTCGCGACGCGGCGCCGAACTGCTCCCAGGTGATGGTCACCCAGCGACCCGCGGCCATGAAGCGCATGCTCGGCGCCGCGGGACGGGTGGCCACCTGGCGCAGGAAGTGCTGCACCAGCGTCGCGCCCTGGGGCGGTGACTGCGGCGGCGCGGGGACGGCGGGCGCGGTGCTGGTCACGATCGCTTCACTCCAGGCGGCGGCCGGACCCGCGGAGGCGGCCGGAGGGCGCAAGGATAGCCAGATCCGCCTGCGGGGACAAGGACAAGCGGCCGCGCGCGTGGGTGCGCGAAGGGTTCTGCTAGCGTGGCGGCGTGGTCATCGGCGCCCTCACCCTCACCGTGCACGTCCCCGAGAGCCGGTCGCTGAAGGACAAGCGGCAGGTGATCAGCTCGCTGCTGGCGCGCATCCGCCGCCAGTTCAACGTCGCCGCCGCCGAGGTCGCCGACCAGGACACCTGGGAGCTGGCCACCCTCGGCGTGGTCTGCGTCAGCAACGACCGGCGCCACGCCGACGAGATGTGCCAGAAGGTGCTGCACTGGGTCGAGGAGGACGGCGAGGCGCAGCTCGGCGCCAGCCACTTCGAGCTGGTCAACCTGTGACCACCGCGGCGCCCGTCGAGGACCTGGTCGCCGCCTTCCAGTCGACGCTCCCCTGGCCGCTGGACGAGTTCCAGGTCGAGGCGCTGCACAAGCTGGAGACGCACCGCGGCGTGCTGGTCAGCGCGCCGACGTCGAGCGGCAAGACGGTGGTCGCCGAGTACGCGGTGTGGCGGCTTCTCGAAGCGCCGCCACACCTGCGCCGCAGCGAAACCGAGCCGCGCAACGTCATCTACACCACGCCGCTCAAGGCGCTGAGCAACCAGAAGTACCACGACCTCTGCGACCGCTACGGCGGCCACAACGTCGGCCTGGTAACCGGCGAGCACACCATCAACGACGGCGCGCCCGTGGTGGTGATGACCACCGAGATCCTCCGCAACGTCATCTACGACGAGCCGGCTCGGCTCGACCTGGTCGGCGACGTGGTGCTCGACGAGGTGCACTACATCGACGACTACCCGCGCGGCACGGTGTGGGAGGAGATCATCATCGAGGCGCCGGCGCACATCCGCTTCATCGGCCTGTCGGCGACCATCTCCAACGTCGAGGAGGTCGCCGCCTGGATGACCGAGCTGCGCGGCGACGTCGCCACCGTGGTGCGCACCGAACGTCCCGTCGACCTGCGGCTGTGGCTGTCGATCAACAACGAGTTCCAGCCGCTGTTCGACGAGAAGGGCAACGTGCACCGCCGCACCCTGGAGACGGCGCGCAACGAGACGCTGCACGAGCGCGGCACCCGCTGGGTCAAGCAGGCGCCCGACAACGACCTGCTCCACGTCGTCGACCGCCTGCGCGAGCTCGACATGATGCCCGCCATCTACTTCATCTTCTCGCGGCGCGGCTGCCGCGAGGCGCTGGCCCGCTGCGCGGTGCACAACGTCGACCTGACCACGCCGGACGAGAAGGCGCGCATCGACCGCGAGTACGAGCACCGCCTGGAGCTGGTCGAGGACGACGACGAGCGGCGCGTCTACCGCGAGGCGCTGGGGCTCGACCTGCTGCGCCGCGGTGTCGCCATGCACCACGCCGGCATGCTGCCGTACGCCAAGGAGACGGTCGAGCGGCTGTTCCTGCTCGGGCTGATCAAGGTGGTGTTCGCCACCGAGACGCTCTCGCTGGGGCTGAACATGCCGGCGCGCGCCTGCGTGCTGTCGTCGTTCACCAAGTTCGACGGCACCGGCTTCCACGCGCTGACCGCGGGCGAGCTGACCCAGCTCATGGGACGCGCGGGACGGCGCGGCATCGACGTGGTCGGCCACGGCATCATCCTCAAGGAACAGGACATCGACGTCCGCGACATCTACGACGCCGCCATCGGTGGCGAGATGGAGGTCGAGTCAAAGTTCTCGCCGACCTACACCATGACCCTCAACCTGCTGCGCACGCGCAGCGTCGAGCAGGCCGAGCTGCTCATGGAGCGGTCGTTCGGCCAGTACCAGAACCTGGTGCGCTACGAGCACTGGGAGCACAAGGAGCGCAACCTCCGCGAGCGCCTCGCCGACCTGCGCGCCACCGTGTACCGCCATCCCACGGTGAACTGCACCGAGAAGACGCTGACCCAGTGGCTGAAGACCAACGACGAGATCAACGAGCTGCAGGCGCGCATCCGCCGCGCCCGCCGCGACCACTGGCGTGACTCGCGCCGCGGCCGCTTCGGCGGACGCGCCGCCGACCCGGGACAGCGCTTCGAGATGATGCGCCGCCAGCTCAAGTCGCTGCAGCAGCGCGCCCAGCAGAGTCCGTGCCGCAACTGTCCATATCTCGCCGACCATCGCGCCCACCGCTTCGAGATCCGCGACCTCGAGGAGACGCTGCGGGGCGGCGAGGCCGAGCTGTCCGCAGCGCGCGACCGCTACCGCGAGGAGTTCCGCGCCTACCGCGCCGTGCTCACCGACGCCGGCTACCTCGCTGAGGACAAGCCGACCGACCTGGGTTTGCTGGCGGCGTCGCTGTACGGTGAGAGCGCGCTGCTGGTCGCCGAGGCGATCGAGCAGGGATGGTTCGAGGGCTTGGAGCCGGGCGAACTCTCTGCGTCTCTCGTGATGGTGGTCAACGAGGACCGCGGCCGCGACCGACCGACGCGCGTACGCTTCCCGTCCGACAACGTGGAGCGGACCTACCGGCACCTGCGCGGTGCGCTGTACCGCCTCGCCTCGCTGGAGCAGCAGCACGGCCTGGAGACGCTGCGCCCGCTGTCGTTCGACTACGTGCTGGCGGCCTACTGGTGGACCAAGGGCGTGCCCCTCGCCGACATCGACCCGCCGGCGGGTGCCGACCTCGGCGATGTGGTCAAGGCAATCAAGAACCTGTACTCCATGCTGCGGCAGATGGAGCAGGCGTCGCGCAGCCGGCCGCTGCATGCGCTCGTCGCACAGACGCGAGAATTGGTCGAACGTGACCTGATCCGGAGGGTGTGAGCCGGCGGGCCTCGTCCCGCTTCTGGTGTCGCGCCGAGCGAATTCGCCGCCGCAGGCAGCTATCCCCCTAGTCCCGCTTCTCCTCCCGGGCGAGTGACTCCGGGATGCTCACCACCCGGTACGGCAGGTCGGTGATGTCGTAGTAGCGAACCGGCTTCTTGAGCCGCTTGGCGATCCCCACCTGCACCTTCACGCCCAGCGACAGGTTGCCGAACACCCACACCTCGTCGCACTTGGCGATCAGGTTGTTGAACGCCTCGCGCACCACCTCCTTGGGGACGGTGTGCAGCAGGTAATAGTCGAACAGCATCTGCGGCGTGATCGGCACGCGCCCCTCGTCGAGCACGAACTTGGTGATGTGACCACGCCAGTAGAAGTTGCGATTGCTCAGCGCGACATACACCACCTGCCGCGGGCGGCGCAGGACGCGCTCCGCCTGCTCGATGGGACTCGCCTTGGGCGTCGGGGCGAAGATGCGCTCGAGGATCTCCTCGGCGTTCTTGACCACCGAGACCGGTGCATTCACCGGTTCCTGCGTTTCCGGCACTCGTCACTCACTTGGCGCATGTTTGCGCTGGCATAAAGTCCGCAGATCATAACATTCGCCGTGCGGCCCGCTCGGCCCAGGGGACCAGCTCGCGCAGGCGCTCCAGCGCCTCCTCCAGGCGCGCGGCGCGGGCGCGGTCGTTGAGCCAGCGGCTCTGCCCCGAGGGATGCGGCAGGGGGACCAGCACACGCCCGATCGAGTCGCCCAGTGGCCTCGGCGCGTCGCGGCCGTCGGCGAGCACCGCCCGTCCCACCCAGTCGTCGAGAGTGCCGGGCAGGAACAGCGACAGGCCGAGCGAACCGACGGGAATCAGCAGCGGCGGGTCGACCAGACGCATCGCCGCCTCGCGCCACGGGCTGCACGCGGCCACCTCGCGCGGGCTGGGGCGCCGGTCGCCCCCGCCGCCGGCGCGCCGGCCGGGAAAGCAGGTGGTGGCGGAGATGAAGTAGACGCGACGGCGCACGTCCTCTTCGTCCGCGAAGCCGGCGCGGACAAGCCAGCGCATCAGCTGCCGGCCGGCGCGACCGGAGAACGGCTGTCCCACCTCATGCTCGACCGGGCCGGGCGCCTGGCCGACGAGCATCACGCGCTGTCCCCAGCGGCCGCTGAACACCGGGCGCGCGCCGGCCAGCCAGCCGGCATCGACACAGCGCGTGCAGGCCCGATGCCGTCGCTGCAGCACCTCGAGCTGGTGCTCCGCCGCGGCAGAGGAGATGGATTGCGAGAGTGCTCTGGTCGTGCGTAGGCCGCCCGCGTATCATCGAGTGTGGAGACGTCGTCATCTTCCTCCACGCCTCGCCGGCCGGCGCTCCCCCCAGTCAAAACCAGCGCAGGTCAGCAGCGGCATGTCCGACGACGCTCCTCGTTCGACGCAAGGCCAACGCCGCGGCCGCGGAGCCCCGGCGTGGTGGGGCATGCTCGACCGCAGCGACCTGCCCGACGATCGCGGCGCCCTCGACGCCTACGTGGACTCGCCCGGCTGGCGCACGCAGCCGCACTCGTACCGGGTCGCGGGCAGCCGCAGCCGCTGGGGGATCGCGCTCTCCGTCGCCTGCGCGCTCTCCATCGCGCTGGTTCTGGTCATCGGTGTCTGGCTGGCAACCTCGATCGCCCAGCACAGCGCTGGGACCGCCGCGGCGGTCATCGCCGGCATCCCCGCCGCGCTGCTGGCCGCGTCGCTGCTGGTGACCCTGGTGGTTCGCCGCCGCCGCTGAGGCCGTCGCGCCGCGTCGGGCGCGGTACGCTGCTCCGCACAGCCATGCCTCGGCCCGACGACACGGACCCGCCCGCGCGCCGCGACCCCCGCC
>DATMMX010000013.1:0-8311 GCA_035569495.1 Candidatus Angelobacter sp.
TCCCGTCGAGCCGTAGAAGCCGGCGTCGCCGTAGGCGAAGATGCCGCCGTCGGAGGCCACCAGCCAGTAGCCCCGGCCATCGGGCGTGGCCGCCATGCCGACCACCGGCTTGTTGAGCGCGATGCTGCCCGTGCTGCCGTAGAACTGCGCGTCGCCGTAGGCGAAGATGCCGCCGTCGGAGGCCACCAGCCAGTAGCCCTTGCCGTCGGGCGTGGGCGCCATGCCGACCACGGGCTTGTTCAGCGCGATGCTTCCCGTGGAGCCGTAGAAGCCGGCGTCGCCGTAGGAAAAGATGCCGCCGTCGGAGGCGACCAGCCAGTAGCCGCCGCCCCAGGTGGGGATGCTGGTGCCCGCGGGAAGGGTGGGTGGACCGGGGAGGTTCGGCGGCGGCGGCGAGCCGGGGGGCGCGTACGCGCCGGTGTGGATCAGCGCCGAGTAGGCGGCCAGGTTGGCGGTGGAGGCGCTGTAGAGCGACTGCTCGTTCAGCCACATCAGGCCGGCCAGGCCCCAGTCGCGAACCCGCTGCACGACGGCGCTCATGGTGGTCACGTCGTCGCCGCTGCTGGCGTTCTCGCCGGCGGCGGGGAAGCCGCGGGCGGCGCCCAGGGTGGCCAGGTAGTGGGTCGGGGCCATGGTGTTGGCGGTGCTGCCGTCGTCGCCGCGCTCCATCCAGGTGCCGTAGACCTGCACGTGGGTGTCGGGGAGCGAGCTGATCTGGCGCGACCAGTCCAGGCCGAGCTCCAGCGTGCCCCAGCTCGCCGCGTTGGTCGAGCCGTCCAGGCTGGCGGCGATGGCGGCGTCGGTGTCACCGGGGCGCAGGCCCCAGGACGGGTAGAGCACCTGCAGCCACGGCGAGGGGAAGTGGGCGCGGTAGGTGCTGACCAGCCAGTTGGAGAAGTCGGTGATCGACTGCAGGTAGTAGTTGAGGAACGAGCCCGCCTTGGTGGTGTCGGTCTGGCCGGGGATCCAGCCGGGGACCGGCGAGTGCGCCTGGGCGTTGGCGTCGAAGGCCCAGTAGGAGTTGCTGTGGCCGTTGTAGCTCTGGCTGGGGTAGCGCAGCTCGTCCTGGAGCAGGCCACCGGCGCGCACCGCGTAGAACACGTCGCCGAGGTCGGCGGCGACCTGGGCGATGTAGGCGGCCTCAAAGTTTCTGACGTTCTGGTCAAAAACCGCGTTGGGCACGTCCTCGCTGAGCGAGCCGTGCCACACGTCGCCGTACTGGTTGACGAAGCGGGTGTTGGCGTCGACGTTGAAGACCCACGCCGGCGGGTACTGCAGGCCGGCGTCGAGGACGACGTTGAGGCCGGCGCTGCGCATCTGCTGCAGGCGGCTGCGCACGCTGCTCACGTAGCTGCTGCTCACCTGGCCCTGGGCGGGCTGGTAGGCGCTCCAGTTGAGCTCCAGCGCGACCGCCGAGACGCCCGCCGCCGCCTCCTCGCCGGAGTGGCTGCCGCTGGCGCCGAGGATTCCGAAGAAGGGGGTGGTCGCCGCCTGCGCGGTGATTCCCTGGAGGGGGACGACGCTGGCGACCAGCGCGGCGCAACCGGCGGCGGCAGAGAGGGCGAGGGCTCGCAGACGGGGCATGGACGGTTCTCCCGTCGGCCCCGTGTGTGGTGGACTCCTTCGGTAGCCCGGCGATCTCAGTCCCTCTCGTCGATTGAGACCCGTGGCTTTGCGTCCCCACCTCGCGGTGGGTTTGCTCTTGTCGGGGAGCCGACGCTGTGCAGCCTAGACCCGCTGTCGCGCGGTCACGCGGGGTGTGGCGACCCTACGACCGCAGCGCCTTGCTGCCGTGACGCAACGTCAGGTGGCCGCGACATGGGCCACCCTCAGCCGGCCGGGCTGCGCCCCAGCAGGGGCATGAGGTCGCCGCTCTGCGGGTCGGCCGAGGTGTTCAGGTAGCTCAGCCCGTAGAGCGCCTCGATGGTGCGCAGCGTGCCGGCGTGGTCGACCGGCGTGTCCAGCCGCTGGCCCGGCCGGGTGTTCTTGGAGATGACCAGGGTGGCCACGTGGCCGCCGTGGGCGCCGCCGCAGCAGGCGCTGTCCGAGGTGCCCTCGTCGAAGGTGACGATGACCACGCCACCACTGGCGTACCAGCTCGACCCCAGCACCATGGGGATGTTGTTGTTCAGCCAGCGGTCGCCGGCCGGCAGCCCGCAGTCGGTGTTGTGGCCGTCGTCGCAGAGCGACGGGCTGATCCACGCGAACGGCGTCACCCCGTTCTTGTCGAAGTCGTCATTGAGCTGGCTCAGCGGCACGTCGTTCTGGCAGGCGCTGGCGTCGGTGCGCAGGTGGTCGAAGTAGAGGAAGGGGTTGTGCTTCTTGGCGTAGCCGTTGACTGTCCCGGCGGGATACTCGGCGCCCTGGAAGCACACCGAGGGCATGCCGCCCATGTACGCCGTCCAGTGCACGCCCGCCTTGTTGAGCTGGTCGACGACGGTGTCGCCGTCCACGTTGCAGTCGGTGCAGTCGCTGCTGATGCCCATGGTCGAGCCGGCGATCAGGTCGATGTAGTTGGGCAGGCTGGGGTGGGTGCGGGCGTGGTAGTCGGTGGCCAGGCCGTACTGCTGGGCCAGCTTGTTGAAGTACGGCGCGCCGCGGTTGCCGACCACGCTGTCGTACTCCTGGTTCTCCAGGACGATGACCATGACGTGCGGCGGCGGGCCGGCCGGCGCGGTGGGGGTGGGGCCGCCGGCGCTGGCGCTGGGCGTGGCGCCGCCGCTGGGAGTGGGGCCGGCGCTCGGGGTGCCGCATGCGCTGAGGGCTGCGAGCAGCGCGGCGGTGACGAGGATGGGCAGGCGTCGGGGCATTCGCCCGTACCCTACCGACCCCGGACGGGTCACGGCAGCAGCGCCCCGCGCTCCACCAGGTGGCGCACCGCCTGCAGCGCGCCGGGGGCGACCGAGGCGAGGTCGCTGCCCAGCCGGGCGGCGAGCTCTTCGAGCAGCTCGCGCAGCGTCGTGGCGCCGTCGCAGCGGGCGACCACCCATTCGCCGTGCGGATCGATGCCCCCGGCCTCGCCGATGCCGCCCTCGACGCGAAGCTGGGCGGCGACAGGCACCCACTCGCCCCGCACGGCGAGCAGCTCGCGGCGCAGGCGGGCGGTGCCGGCGCAGCGCAGGGTGGCGGCGAGCAGGGCCGTGTCGTCGGTGGCGTCGAGCCAGTCGTGGCGCTGGAAGGCGGCTGCGACCTCGGCGCCATCGGCGGCGTCCCAGGCGCCCTGGACCTCCTCGCAGCGGACGCGTCCGTCCGCGGTGCCGTCCTCGCGCCGGCGCATGGTGACCAGGCCGTAGTCGAGGGCGGCGATGCCGCGGGCCCGGTACCAGTCCATCCAGCGGTCGAAGCTGCACGCGTACTCGGCGGGATCGTCGGTCCGCGTCTCGATCCACAGCGCGGCGTACTCGTCGGCGGCCTGGCGCTCGCGGCGGATCACCCACACGTCGCAGCCGTTGCCCTGGAACCAGGGCTGCAGATGCGCGCGCCAGTCCCTGTCCGCGCCGACCGCCCAGTTGGCGAGGAACTGGCACCAGCCGCCGGGGGCGAGGTGGCGAGGTGCATCGCCGGCGATGGCGCGGCAGACGGCTTCAGGTTCGCCGCCGCCGCCGCCGCTCATGAAGAGGTGGTCGCTGCCCGGTCCGATCACGAAGGGCGGGTTCGAGACAATGCTGTCGAAAACTTCGCCGTCGTGGAGCGGGGCGAAGAGGTCGCCGTGGCGGCACTCGACAGTGTGCGCCATGCCGTTGACCGCGGCGTTGAAGGCGGCGAGGCGCACGGCGCGCGGGTTGAGGTCGGTGGCGACGACGCGCTCGCTGTGGGCGGCGGCGAGCAGCGCCTGCAGGCCGCTGCCGGTGCCCAGGTCGAGGGTGGCGCGCGACGGGGTGCGCACGGTCAGTCGCGCCAGGGTGAGGGTGCTCGGGCTGAAGCCCATCACGTGGTCGGGCGGGGTGGCGACGCTGGGCTTGGCGGGGCCCCAGTCGGTGGCCAGGACCAGGTCGCCGTGGCAGCCGAGCTGGAGGGTGGCGGTGGCGGTCTGCCCGGCGTCGTCGAGGTCGAGCAGGCCCCAGTGAGCCCAGCGCTCGGTGTCGCCGTGGAGCGCTGCGTCGGCGTCGGCGCGTGGGACAGGGACGCCGGCCTGGAACAGGCGCACCAGGGTGTCGAGCGGCGTGCCGCCCGCGGTGCGGCCGACCACGACAGGGACGGCGCGCTGGCCGAGGGCGGTGAGGTCGGCGCCGATCCGGGCGTCGATGGCTTCGCTGCCGTAGCCGGCGGCGTCGAGCACCTCGCGGATGCGCGCGGCGGCCTGCGGGTCGTCGGTGGGGAGCATGGGCGGCGCCCATTGTCGGGCAGCGGGCGGGGCGGCCCGGCGCGCTTTGGGCCGTAGCATCGGGGACGATGCGCTCGCGGGCCTCGCTCCTCCCCCACCTCCTCGCCGTCCTCGGGCTGGGCGCGGTGCTGGCGGGGTGCGGCTCCGGGCCGGCGGCGCCGCCGTCCACGGTGGCGCCGAGTGCGACCGCATCAGCCTCGGCCTCTGCGTTGCCGCGGGCGCTCGGCGGCCTGATCCCGGTGGCGGGCCAGGCGCCGGTTGGCGACCAGCCCTGGTACCTCGCCGCCGGCGACTCGGTGACCTTCGGCTTCACCGTCGACCCCTCGCGCTTCGGGGTCAACTCGTCGTGGGCGCTGCAGCTCCAGCCGCTGCTCGCCGCATCCGGCCGCACCTGGTCGCTGTACGACACCGCCTGCCCCAGCGAGCGCACCACCACGTACTACACGCTCTGCCCCGGCCGCTCCCAGGTGCCCTTCCTGGCCACCACCTCGCAGCACGACGCCGCCATCGCCGCGGCCGGCCTGCACCGCGCCTCGCTCCGCGCAGTTTTTGTCGACCTCGGCAGCAACGACCTGCTCGACGGGCTGCGCCACGGCGCCACCGTGGCCGCCATGTCCGCCGCCCTGACCAGCGCGCTGACCCGGATGGTCGACGAGTTCCACGCCGCGGCCCCGGGAGTTCCTGTCATCCTCTGCAACTTCTACAACCCGCTGGCCAACCTGGAGCCGGCCACCCGCGCCCAGCTGCTCACCGTCAACGCGGCCGTCGCCGCGGTGGCCACCGCCACCGGGGCGCGCCTCGCCGACTTCTTCTCCGCCATCGACACCTCCACCGCCGTGCCCGACCCCCACCTCTGCGACTACGTCGACTGCGCCCACGGCGACGTGCACCCCACCGTCGCCGGGCAGGCGCGCCTCGCCCGGGCGGCACTGGCCGCGCTCGACGCGCGGTGAGCGACGGCCCCGGCGATCGCTTCGAGCGCAGCGAGACCCTGCTCCTCGGCGGCCCGCCGACGCTGACCCGCCGCCAGGTGGTGGAGCGCGCCGGCGTCGAGCCGGCCTTCGCGGACCGGCTCTGGAACGCGATGGGCTTCGTCAGCCGCGGCGACGACGAGGTGGTCTTCACCGAGGCCGACGTCGACGCCCTGCGCGCAGTGCACACCCTCACCGAGAGCGGCGCCATCGCCCCCGAGGAGGCGATCGCCCTGGCCCGCATCCACAGCCAGCACCTCGCCGCTCTGGCCGAGGCCGAGGCCTCGCTCGCCGTGGAGCGCGCCGGGGGCGCGGTGGAGCGCATCGACGTCACCGAGAACCTCGCCCAGGTGCAGCACCTGCTCCTCTACATGTGGCACCGCCAGCTGCTCGCCTCGATGCTCCGCCACGCCGCGACCGCCGGCCAGGGCGACGCCGGCACCGTCGGCTTCGCCGACCTGGTCGGCTTCACCTCGCTCACCCGCGGCATGCAGCGCGACGCCCTGCTCGCCCTGGTCGACCGCTTCGAGGCCGAGACCCGCCAGCGCGTCACCGAGGGCGGCGGCCGCATCGTCAAGACCATCGGCGACGAGGTGATGTTCACCGTGGCCACGCCGGGGCAGGGGGCGGCGATCGCCCTCGACCTGGTCGACATCGGGAACGTCGACGGACTGCCGCCGATCCGCGTCGGCCTCGCTCACGGCGACGTGCTGCTGCGCCACGGTGACGTCTTCGGGGAGGTGGTGAACATCGCGGCGCGGCTGGTGTCGCTGGCGCGGCCGGGGACTGTTCTGGTCGACCGCAACGCGGCCCAGGTGCTGGAGGGGGATGGGCGCTGGGAGCTGGTCAAGCTGCGGCCGCGCAGGGTGCGGGGGTATGAGCATCTCGCTGCGCATGCGCTGCGACGCCGGGATGGGGAAGCGCCGCCTGCGGCGTGAAACAGCGCCGGCTCACGGGGGCTTTTGCGGCCCGCCCGCCAGCGCTTAGCCCCGGAGGGCGTCGCGCAGGTTCTCGAAGAACCCCCTGCGCACCTCGGCGGGCTTGCCGTCGCGCCCACCCAGCGACGCGATCTCCTCGTACAGCTTGCGCTGCTTCGAATCGAGGTGCGCCGGCACCACCACCTGCACCACGCAGAGCTGGTCGCCGCGCCGCCCGGTGCGCACGTGGGGCACGCCGATCCCCTGGATCTTGATCACCTTGCCGTGCTGCGTCCCGGCCGGCAGCTCGACGACGTGCTCGCCGTCGACCGTCGGCACGGTGATGCGATCACCGAGCACCGCCTGGGGAATCGTCACCGGCAGCTCGTAGATCACGTCGACGCCGCGCCGCTCCAGGTGCGCGTGCGGCTTGATGCGAAACGCCAGGTAGAGGTCGCCGGAGGGACCGCCGCGCGGACCCGCCTCGCCCTCACCGGCGACGCGCACCTGCATGTCCTCGTCCACGCCCGCGGGGATCTGCACCTCCAGGGTCTTGCGCGACTCGACCCGCCCCTGCCCGCGGCAGTGCGCGCAGGGATGGTCGACCACGCGACCCTCGCCGTGGCACTTCGGGCAGGCGGTGACGTTGACCACCTGGCCGAAGATCGACTGCACCGCGCGGCGCACCTGTCCCGAGCCGCTGCACTGCGGGCAGGTCACCGCCGAGTGGCCTGGCTCGGAGCCGCTGCCACCGCACTCCGCACAGGTGTCGGCGCGGGGCACCTCGATGGTGCGCGAGGCGCCGTGCACGGCGTCCTCGAAGCTGATCTCCAGGTTCATGCGCAGGTCGGAGCCGCGCTGCGGACCGGTGCGCGAGCGGCCGCCGCGACGCTGGCCGCCGCCGAAGAACATGTCGAAGAGGTCGAAGGCGGAGTCGAAGGAGAAGCCGCCGAAGTCGGGCATCTGCTCGGCGGCGTGGCCGAAGGAGTCGTAGCGCTGGCGCTTGTCCGGGTCGCTGAGGACCGAGTAGGCCTCGCCGATCTCCTTGAAGCGCTCCTCGGCCGCCTTGTCGCCCTGGTTGCGGTCGGGGTGGTACTGCATGGCCAGCTTGCGGTAGGCCTTCTTGAGGTCCTCCGCGGAGCAGCCGCGGACGACGCCGAGCACCTCGTAGTAGTCACGCTTCTGGGTTGCCACGAGCGGGAAGGCTACCCCGCCACGGGGTGGGCGACGCGCACCAGGGCGGGGCGCAGCACCCGGTCGTGCAGCCGGTAGCCGGGTTGCAGGACCGCAACCACGGTGTCGCGGTCGACCTCGGGTGACTCCTCGCCGCCGATCGCCTCGTGCAGCGCGGGGTCGAAGGGCTGGCCCTCGGCGTCGATGGGGGTCACACCGATGGAGCGCAGCGCGTCCTCGAACTGGCGGGCGACCATGCGCACGCCGTCGACCATCGGGTCGCCCTCGGGCGCGTGCTGGATGGCGCGCTGCAGGTTGTCGAGCACGGGGAGCAGCGAGACGGCGGCCGTCTCGGCACCGTACCGCGAGCGGTCGATCGACTCCTGGGCGGCGCGGCGGCGGAAGTTCTCGAAGTCGGCGGCGAGGCGCAGGTACTTGGCGTCGCGCTCCTCGAGGGCGCGGCGCAGCTCGCCGGTCTCGGGCTGCGGCTCGGCGGCCGGGTCGATGCCGTCGCCGGCGTCGTCGGGGGTGGCGGGGGTGTGGGGGGTGGTGTCGCTCATTCCTCAGCCAAGCATGCGCTCGATGGTCTCACCGACCCGCTGCGAGATGTAGCGCAGCCGGGGCGCCACCTGCGGGTAGCGCATCCGGGTCGGCCCGAGGACGCCGATGCTGCCACGGCGCGTCTCCCCGGCGCGGTAGGTGGTCAGGACCAGCGAGCAGCCGTGGAGCTGCTCCAGGTCGTTCTCGGCGCCGATGACCATCTGCACCGAGCCGCTGCCGCCGTCGATCTCCAGGGAGGCGAGCACCTGGCCGAGCACGCGCTCCTCCTCGACCACGTCGAGCACCTGCTGGAGGCGGAGCACGTCGCCGAACTCGGGCTGGCGGAGCAGGTTGCGCACCCCGTCGTGGACCACCATGGTGTCCTG
>DATMMX010000014.1:0-6531 GCA_035569495.1 Candidatus Angelobacter sp.
GCAGGGGAGACCGGTCCGTTGACGATGCGCCACGTCGCGCCCGCCGAGCGCGTCGACGGCGAGGTGACGGTGCCCGGCGACAAGTCGATCTCCCACCGCGCCCTCATCCTCGGCGCGCTGGCGACAGGCCGCAGCTACGTCGGCAACCTCTCGCCCGCGGCGGACGTGGAGAGCACCGCCGCCTGCCTGCGCGCCTGCGGCGGCGCGGTGCGTCCCTTCGGCGACGGTCGCGCCTCGCTCGACGGCGCGGGCATGGGCCGCACCCTGCGCAGCCCCGACGCCGTGCTCGACTGCGGCAACTCGGGCAGCACCATGCGCATGCTCGCCGGGGTTCTGGCCGGACATGACCTCAACGCCACGCTCGACGGCGACCCCTCGCTGCGCCGCCGCCCCATGGCCCGGGTCGCCGACCCGCTGCGCCGCATGGGCGCGCAGATCGACACCGGCTACGACGGCCGCCCGCCGATCACCGTGCAGGGGCGCGACGTGCTGCGCGCCATCGAGTACGTCGCCCCCGTGGCCAGCGCGCAGCTCAAGTCGGCGGTGCTCCTCGCCGGCCTCGCCGCCGACGGACCGACCACCGTGGTCGAGCCCGCGCCGACGCGCGACCACACCGAGCGGATGCTGCGCATGTGCGGGGTCGAGGTTTCGGTCGGAGCCGGCAGGATCACCCTGACGCCCGCGCCACTGCAGCCCTTCGGCATGCGCGTGCCCGGCGACCTCAGCTCGGCGGCGTTCTTCCTCGCCCTGGCGGCGGCGCGTCGGGGGTGGCGGGTCACCTGTCCCAACGTCACCCTCAACCCGGGGCGCACCGGCATCCTCGACGCGCTGCGCGCCATGGGGGCGAGCATCACGGTGGAGGAGGGGGAGGCCGCGGGCGGCGTCGAGCCGGCCGGCGCGGTGACCGTCGAGGGCGGCGAGCTGCGTGGGACCACCATCGACGGCGACCTCATCCCGCGCTGCATCGACGAGCTCCCCGTGCTCGCCGTGCTCGCCACCCAGGCCCACGGCACCACCCACATCCGCGACGCCGCCGAGCTGCGGGTCAAGGAGTCGGACCGCATCGCCGCCGTCGCCGAGGGCCTGCTGGCCATGGGCGCCGAGTGCGAGGAGCTTCCTGACGGACTGGTCATCACCGGGCCGACCCGGCTGCAGCCCGCCGCGGTGGACTCACACGGCGACCACCGGCTGGCCATGGCGTGGGGGGTTGCGGGGTCGCTGGCGCTTCCCGGCGCGGGGGTGACGGTGATCGACGGGGCCGAGGCTGTTGCGGTGTCGTACCCCGGGTTCTTCGACGACCTGGCGCAGTTGACGACGGGAACCCTGCCGCTCGCCCGCTAGACCCATACGTGCGCCAGGAGCCCAACCGCGAGCAGCGCCCCGATCAGCAGGTGCACGCCGACGCAGGCGATCAGCAGCCGCGTCCATCCCCGCGCATCGAGATCGACACGGGCACGCCACCCCACACGCAACGCCAGCCCAACCGCAGGCAGCACCACCAAGCAGCTCACCGGCAGCCCCCGCGTCGCCAACGCCAACACCAGCAGCACCGCAGTTGCAGCCAGCAACAGCCGGAACTCAACCACCACGCCACGCGGCGACAGGTACGTCGCCACCGTCCGCTTGCCCACCAGCACGTCGGCCTCGCGGTCGCGCGCGTTGTTGGCGTGCAGGATCGCCGCCGTCACCACGCCGAGCATCGCCCCGGCCCACAGCACTGAGGACGGCACCGACCGCGCCCCCGCCTGCGCCGCCGCCGTCCCCCAGGCAATCCCGATCCCCATCGGCCCCCCCGACGCCAGCTCCCCGAGCGGCCGGTACGCCAGCCGCAACGGCGGCGCCGTGTACGCCCAGCCGATCACCACCCCCGCAGCCCCCAGCCCCAGCAGCCATGGCTTGCCGATCGCGAGCGCGAGCGCCAGGCCCAGCATCGCCGCCAGCCCCAGCGCCGCGAGCCCGATCAGCCGAGCCTGCCGCACCGTGATCCACCCGCTGCGCAGAGACAGCGACGGCATCGCTCCCGGCCCGGCATCCGCCCCGGTCGAGGCATCTTCGGCGTCGTTGACCGCATTGGTCCCCGCCTGCAGCAGCACCGCAACGCACAGGCAGCCAAACGCAACCGGCACCGAATACGCCCGCGACGCTGCCAGCGCCACCGTCCCCACCAGCACCGGCAGCATGGCCACCGTCAGCGAGCGCGGGCGCACCGCCTGCCACACCACCCCCGCCACCCCCGGCCGCGCTGCAGCCAACCCCCTACGCCGCCTCGCGCGACGGCCCGAGCTCGACCACCAGCGGCGGCGACCCCAGCGCCTCGACCACCTTGAGCGTGCGCACCGCCACCGTCACCGGCACCACCGGCAGCTTGTCGACGAACGCCGACGCCCCCGGCGCGTGCTCCACCAGCCGGCGCAGGATCAGCGCGCCCTCCTCCGCGGAGGACACCCCCGCCGCCACCCCCTGCCCCTGGATCCACCGCGTCGGCCTGCCCGGCGAGCACATGAAGGCCACCCGTGGGTCGGCGAGCAGCTCACGGTGCTTGCGGCTGTCCCGCAGCACGGCGAGCAGCAGCCGGATGCCCCCGCCGTCGACCGCCTCGGGCGCGAAGAACACCCCCGCGACGTGCGGCCCGTCGTCCGACACCGTGCCCAGGGCGAGCGTGTCGTACGCCTGCAGCGCCCAGAGCGCGCGCTCGACGTCGGTGGGGGAGGACGGCATGGCGCGCTCACTATAGGAGCCGGGCGAACGCGGCCAGCGGGCGCCGGCGGCGGCTTGACTGACACAAATCCGTCGACTACACTGCGTTGTGTGATTAACCAAGCCACCAACCTCCTGCTCTATGATGCATGCATCATGAACCAGATGCGCCGCACCACCGTCGCCGCCCGCGTCGACTCCCTCGCCACCCTCGAGGCCGAGGCCGGCCGTCGCGGCGTGTCGCTCACCGCCGTGATCGCCGAAGCCATCGACGAGAAGGCCGATTCGCTCCGGGCGCGGCGCCGCCCGCGGGTCGGCGTCGTCGACAGCCAGGACCGGATGCCCTCGGCCGCGGATCTCGTGTACGCGCCGGAGGAGGACTGGCGCTCCTAGGCATGGCGCTCATCTTCGACACCAACACCCTGCTCGCCGTCCTCAACCGGGGCGACGAGCATTATCGCGCCTGCGCCGCGCTCGTCGAGGCGAGCAGGGAGGACCTGCTGGTCCCCCTGCTCACCCTCCCCGAGCTCGACTACTTCCTCTCCAAGTACGGGCTGCACCAGGGCTGGCTGGCCTTCCTCGAGGACGTCGACGGCGGGGCCTGGCGGGTGGAGCCGCCGACCGCCGCCGACCTGCGCCGGGCACGCGAGCTCCAGGAGCAGTACCGCGATCTGCAGATCGGCGTCGTCGACGCCTCGATCATCGCGCTGTGCGAGCGCCTCGGCGAGCCCAAGGTCGCCACCCTCGACCGGCGCCACTTCACCGCCGTCCGCCCCCGGCACGTGGAGGCGCTGCGCCTGCTCCCCTGACCCGGCGCATCGCGGGCCGTTGCGTCCGCCACGGCTCGGCGACCGTCCGGTAACACGCCCGAAGCCCCGGCGGGGCCGCACATACGATGGCCGGGCCGATGACCGACCCCACCGTCCCCCTGTGCATCGCCTCGGCGGATGCCGGCCTGCGCCGGCGAGCCGAGCGCGCCTTCACCCAGCAGGGCTACGTGATCGTCGAGGCGGCCAGCCTGGCCCAGCTCGCCGAACGCGCCCACGCGGGGGTGCAGCTCGCCCTCATCGACCCGCGCATGCCCGACCTGCAGCCCAACCCGATGAGCACGGTCCGCGCCGAGCCGGCGATGCACCGCGTGCCGGTGCTGATGCTGAGCGCCGAGGACATCCACGGGCTGGGCCAGCGCCACGCCGACAAGGCGACGATCGACCTGATCGTCCGGGTCCACGCCCAGCTCGCCGGGCACGCCCAGCTCGACCTGCTCCACAACGTCAGCCGCACCCTCACCGCCAGCCCCGACATGGAGCACACCCTCAACGGCGTGTTCAGCGCGCTGGGCCAGGTGCTCCACTTCGACACCGCCACCCTCTTCCTGCTCGACCGCGCCGGCCGGCTGTTCATCCGCGCCGCCTGGGGCTACGAGCTCCACGCCGAGCAGCTCCGCTCCTTCGAGGTCGGCGAGGGCGTGGTCGGCTGGGTGGTGGCCAACCGCGCCTCCACCATCGTCGGAGATTCGGACATGGATGTCCGATTCGCCTCGCTCGACGGGCGCAGCTCGCGCAGCATGCTGGGCGTGCCGCTCAGCGTCGGCGAGCGCGTGGTCGGCGCCATCACCCTGGTGCGCCGCGCCCCCGCGGTGCAGTTCACCGACGACGACCTGCTGCTGGTGTCCACCATCGGCAACAGCGCGGCCATCGCCCTGGAGAACGCGCGCGTGCACGAGCAGGAGCGGGCTCTGTCGCTGCGGCTCGAGGAGCTCAACCAGCTCTACGGCCAGGAGCGCGAGGTGCTCGACAAGCTCACCGAGAGCGAGCGGCAGTACGGCGAGGTGCTCAGCACCGTGTCGCACGAGCTGAAGACGCCGCTGATGGGCATTCGCGGGTTCGCCCAGATGATCCGCGACGGCGACGTCGAGGACGACGAGGCCCGCGACTTCGCCAAGGAGATCTACGAGAACGCGGTGCGCCTGTCCACCTACGTCGAGCGCATGCTCCAGGAGCAGGCGGTCAACGCCGGCGGCGAGACCCTCGACCTGCGCGACGTGCGCATCCGGCCGATGGTCGACCAGGTGATCCGCCAGCTGGCCACCGGCGCGCCCAACCACGAGCTGGTCAACGACGTCGCCGACGACGCCCCCAACGTTTCCGGCGATCCTGACAAGATCATGCAGATCCTGCTCAACCTGGTCAGCAACGCGGTCAAGTACAGCCCGCGCGGCGGTGTGGTGCGGGTCACCGCCCATCCCAGCGACCGCTGGATGGAGCTGTCGGTCACCGACCAGGGCGTGGGCATCCCGCCCGAGGCGCGCTCGCGGATCTTCGACCGCTTCTTCCGCGTCGCCTCGTTCGAGACCAAGGGCATCCCCGGTACCGGGCTGGGCCTCTCCATCGTCAAGGGGCTGGTCGAGCTGCACGGCGGGCGCATCTGGGTCGACTCCGAAGTCGGACGCGGCAGCGCCTTCCACGTCACGCTGCCCCAGACGTTCTACTTCCCCGCACCTGCTGAATACACCCGGGTCGGCCAGACAACGCCTGCCCCCATCCCCGAGGGAGCCCGATGAAGCTGCTGGTCGTCGACGACGAGCCCTCTGTCCGCAAGCTGCTCAAGCGCTTCTTCGAAGCGCGCGGCTACGACGTCACCATCGCCGACAACGGCCTGATGGGCTGGACGGCCACCCGTGACGAAGCTCCTGACCTGGTGGTCAGTGACGTCGCCATGCCGGAGATGGACGGCTACGAGCTGGTCCGCACCATCCGCCGCAACCCGGCGACGGCGGCCATCCCGGTGATCCTGCTCAGCGCCCACTCCGAGGCCAACGAGCTGGTCGCCGGCTACGAGTCCGGTGCTGACGACTACGTCACCAAGCCCGTCGACATGGAGGTCCTCGGCCTCAAGATCGACGCGCTGCTGCGGCGCGCCCGCGCCACCAACGGCGCCGGGCTGGCGCCCACCACCGGCAAGCTGATCACCGTCACCGCCGCCAAGGGTGGCGTCGGCACCACCGCACTCGCCGCGAATCTCGCGGTGCTGCTTGGCCGCCGCAGCGAGACGGTGTGCGCCTACGACCTCAACCTGGAGCACGGCGACCTCCCGGTGATGTTCGACCTGCAGCCCAAGATGGGCATCGGCGAGGCGGTGCGCGACATGTTCTCGCAGGGCGAGTCGTTCCAGTGGGACGACTACCTGGTGCGCCACAGCAGCGGTGCCAAGGTGCTCGCCGCGCCGCTCAAGCCGCACGATGCATCCGCTGTCACCGAGGAATTGGTGTCGCAGGTCACCGTGAAGCTGCGCTCGCTGCATGACTACGTCATCGCCGACCTGCCGCCGTCATACAACGACGTTGCGCTGTCGCTGTACGAGCAGTCCGACCGGCTTGTGGTGGTGACCTCGCCGGAGCTGACCTCGCTGCGCCGCACCAAGGAATTGATCAGTGTGCTCAGCAGCCTGGGCGTTCCGGACGAGCGAGTTCTGGTCGTTCTCAACCGGATCATCGAGGTGCCCGCCATCGACGCGCGTCGCGCCGAGGCGTTCCTGCGCCGTCCCGTCGCGGTGACCATCCCCCACGGCGGACAGTCCTTTCCCGACGCGGTCTCGACGGGTCGCCCGGTGACCCTGTCGCAGCCCAACAGCCCGGCCGTCGCCGCCATCGGCGACCTCGCCACCATGCTCTGAGGCCAGCGATGTCGAAGCACCACACTCGCGCACGCAGCGGCAACCGTCGTCAGGCCATTCGTGATGCGCTGCAGGACATGCCAGAAGTGCTCGACAGCGACGTGGTCGACATGCCGCCGACGAGGCACGTTGCGGAGCCGGCTCCTGCCGCCGCGGTCG
>DATMMX010000015.1:0-16966 GCA_035569495.1 Candidatus Angelobacter sp.
CGAGCAGCCGGTCAGGTCGCACGCCGCGGTGGCCGTCCACCAGGCGTTCAGCGGCAGCGGCTCGAAGGCCACCCTGCCGTCCGCGGCGATCTCCACCAGCACCGGCCCGCGCCGGCCGTCCTCGTCGAAGGTGAGCGGCTCGGGGCTGCCGGGGTAGACCAGGCCCGCCTCGTGGTCGAGCCGGCGGCGGTGGTAGTGCCCGCTCAGCGCCACCGCGAAGCCCACCTCGGCGATGCTCGACGCCGAGAACGGCCCGTGCACCGACTTGCCGTCGGGACGGCTGCCCATCTCGGCGCCGTGGAACAGGGCCAGGTGCACGCCGCCGTCGCGGCCCACCGGCGCCATCGCCAGCGGGTCCCCGCGCCAGGCGGGGTCGAGGTGGGAAAGACCCCAGAGAGTCAGCCCATCACAAAGCGCGACCGGCTCCAGCACCGAGGAGCGGAAGAGGTGCACGTTGGCCGGCCACTCCATGCGCGCGTAGAGGGAGTCGGGAAGCAGCGCGTCGTGGTTGCCGGCGGCGACGAAGACGCGCAGCGGCTGCCAGGAGGCGAAGGTCTCGGCGAGGAAGCGGCCGGTCTCCAGGTCGGCGCGCTCGTGCTCGTAGAGGTCGCCCCCGATGGTCAGGGCGTCGCACTTGTGGGCCAGGGCGGCGTCCCCGGCACGGCGCAGCGCGTCGCGCAGGCCCAGGCGTCGGCGCCGGGCCAGGTCGCCCTGGCAGCCCATCCCGGCGAAGGCGCGATCGAGGTGGAGGTCGGCGATGTGGAGGATGCGGAAGGACACGCGCTGATCCCTGGGAGGCCGGCTGGGGACCGGCAGGCTGGCGAACGTCAGTTCGCGACAGACACTACCACAGGGTTGTGGGGGTCGCAACTGGGTGGGCCGGACCGGCGGTCAGGGGGGAACCTGTGTCCAGGTGCACAATCGCGCTTGGCCAGCCTGCCAGCGCCGCCCGCGTCCGGTCGCGCGAGCATGGAAGATCGCAACCCGGCAACCAAGTTTTACGAAGGGACAGCACGATGTCGTGGATCGGCGTGGAATCCGCGGACGACGACCGGGAGAGCCGGCGGCGGGCGGCGAGCAGCGGGGGACGGCGCGATTGGATGCTGCGCGTGCGCCTCGACGGGCGCCTGGTGGAGGCGCGCCTGCTTCGCCTCACGGAGAACGAGGCGCACAGCTACGCGCAGCGCGTCTCCGGCGACTACACCCTGCGTCCCGCGTGACCCAGCTCGACGAACAGGCGTTTCTGCCAGAGCTGGCCGCAGCACTGCCGGGCAAAGAAAAAGGCCGTCGGACGAACCAGCAGCACTAGCCGCCGACGGCCCAAGGAAGGGATGAGCAATGGACCGTGCAAATCATATAGCGATGAGCCCTATTCGGTCACACCGTGGCAAAGCCGTCATCCGTGCTGGTTTTTGCTCATTGGTGCGTTGACTCTGAGAAGAGCGGGCGCGCCGGCTTTGGCGGAACGCGGTGGAGCGGACCGACCGGTGCGTTGAGGAAGGGAAATGGGCGAGTTGCTGACTACAGGTCAGGCGGCGGCACTGTTGGGCGTGAGCAAACCGACACTGGTGCGCGCCGTGCAGCGCGGCCAGCTCCGTCCCGCGTTGGTGACGCCGGGACAGCACCGGCGCTTCCTGCGCGAGGACCTGCTGGCCTTCCGGGCCACGTCGCTCGGCCAGCCGGGTAGCGACGGCGACACCGGCCGGAGCGCGGTGGTGCTGCCGGCGCTGCGGGCGAGCTGAGGGCACGACTCGGGCGACGGCGGATCGTCCCGGCAGGCGAAGCTTCTAGAATCGAAGTAATCGCCACCGTGCGACCCTGGTGGGCACGCGCCCGGGAACCCGCATCCTTCCTGTGACCTCTCCTCTTCCCCGACCCGACGCATCCACGCCGCCGCCGCGCGACGTGCTGGTCGAGCAGCTCCTCGAGATGGTGCCGCGCCTCCGCCGCCGCTTCGAGCAGTCCTGGCCGCCGGAGCTGCGCGACGAGCTGAGCACGGTCACCATGCACCAGGTCGAGGCGCTGCGCCACCTCCGCCAGAGCGGCGGCATGACCATGGCCGAGCTGGCCCAGTCGCAGCACATCGGCCTGAGCAGCGCCACCGCCCTCGCCGACCGTCTGCTCCGCCAGGGTCTGGCCCAGCGCACGTCCGATCCCAACGACCGCCGCGTCGTCCGGGTGGTGCCCACCGACGCCGCGCGGCAGCTGGTGGAGCGCTTCTGCGTCGCCAGGCTGCACACCGCGACCCGCACCCTGGGTGCCCTCGACGACGACGAGGTGGCCACCCTGCTGGCCCTGCTCACCAAGATCGCCGGCGAACCCGACAGCGAGGCTGACCCTCATGGATGACGCGCCGGTGCTGCGCAACCAGCAGGCGCCGGCGCCGCCCGACACCCCCGAGTCGCGCGCCGCCGTCGACACCCTGGGCGAAGCCGCGCCGCAGCCGGCCGCGCCGCACACCACGCGCTTCGACTACAAGTGGGTGGCGCTGACAGTTGTCCTGTTCGGCACCGTCATGACCATCCTCGACGCCACGGTGGTCAACGTCGCTCTGCCCACCCTGCAGTCGCAGTTCAACAGCCGCAGCTACAACGACATCTCCTGGGTGGTCACCGCCTACCTGCTCGCCCAGGGCGCGGTGATCCCCGTCACCGGCTGGATTACGGACAGGTTTGGCACAAAGCGGATCTACCTGCTCACCCTGGTGCTGTTCACCCTGGCGTCGGCACTGTGCGGCCTGGCCTGGAACCTTCCCGCGCTGATCATCTTTCGGGTGCTGCAGGGCATCGGCGGCGGCATGATCATGCCCATCGGGATGACCATCATCCTGCGCGCCGTCGGCCCCTCGCAGATGGGGCGCGTGATGGGCATCTTCGGCGTCCCCATGCTGCTCGGGCCCGCCATCGGACCGGTGCTCGGCGGCTGGCTGGTGCAGGACTTCACCTGGCGGCTGATCTTCTACATCAATCTCCCCATCGGCGTGGCAGCGCTCATCGCCGCCTACCGCTACCTGCGCGAGACGCCCTACTCGCACACCATGAAGCTCGACTGGATCGGCTTCATGATCGGCACCCCCGCGGTGGTGGCGCTGATGTACGGCGTCGACCGCAGCACCGAGCTCGGCTGGACGTCGCCACTGGTGCTCTCCCTGCTGGCCATCGCGGTGGTGCTCTTCATCGCCTTCATCTGGCGGCAGCGCACCACCAGCGACCCGCTGCTGCACCTCGAGCTGTTCCGCGACGGCACCTTCACCGCGTCGGTCTTGCTCGGCTTCGTGCTGGTCACCGCGCTCTTCGGCGTGATGCTGCTCTTACCGCTGTACCTGCAGCAGGTGCACGGCTACGACGCGCTGCACACCGGTTTGGCGCTGACGCCCCAGGCGGTCACCGCTGCGCTCTTCATGCCCATCGGCGGCTTCCTCACCGACCGCATCGGTCCGCGTCCCGTGGTCATGGTGGGCCTGGGTCTGCTGGTGGTCGGCAGCGTGCTGCTGGCGCAGCTCCACGTCGACTCGCCGAGCACGCTGGTGGTCGCCGCCCTGGCATTGCGAGGCGTGGCCATGGGCTTCGCCATGATGCCGGGCATGTCGGCGGGACTGGCGCGCATCCCACCGCACCTCACCTCGCGCGCGTCGAGCATCACCAACACGGCGCAGCGCGTCGGCTCCTCGATCGGCATTGCCGTGCTGGTCACGGTGCTCGCCGCACAGGTGCGTCCCGCCGCGGCGCAGGCCCCGTGCGATCCGCCGCCGGCAGTGCTGTCCTCGCCGGTGACACACCGCATCGCCGGGGTGCCGGCCACCACGCAGCTCACCGCCGACCAGGTCTGCACTGTGCTGCGCGCGCAGGCGGCGGCGTCGTCGCAGAACCAGCGCGGCGAGGCGGCGCCGCCGTCCACCGGCGACCCTGCGGTCGACTCCTTCCTGAAGAGCTTCGGCGACCGGGCGCTGACCATCGCCTTCGACCGGACCTTCGCCTTCACCGCGATCATCACCGCGTTCGGCTTCATCCCCGCGCTCTTCCTGCGCAAACCGCCGAAGAGTGCCGGGGCGCGGCCCGCGCTGGAAGCCGCCTAGCCCAGCGGCTCAGCCGCCGGCGGTGCGGTAGCGCGCGGTGCGCGCAGCGACGAGCGCGTTGATGTCAACCATGGCCAATTCGTCGAGGTGGCGGACCAGCGCGCCGCGCATGGCGGCGATGGCCACGTCGGGATGGGCGTGCGCGCCCGGCCAGGGCTCGGGCACCAATTCGTCGACCAGTCCCAGCGCATGCGCCGTGTCGACGCCCGGCTTCATCGCCAGCGCCGCGCGCGCCCGCTGGCCCGCGTCGCGGTAGAGGATGGCCGCGCAGGTCTCCGGCGGCGCCACGGTGTAGACCGCGTTCTCCCAGGCCAGCACGCGATCGCCGAGCCCCAGCGCCAGCGCCCCGCCGCTGCCGCCCTCGCTGAGCACCGCGCTGACCAACGGCACGCGCAGCTGCAGCGTGGTCATCAGCGACTCCGCGATGGCCCAGGCCTGGCCGCGCTCCTCGGCGCCGACGCCGGGATGCGCCGCGGGCGTGTCGATCAGGCAGACCACGGGCAGCCCGAACTTCTCGGCGGTGCGCATCAGCCGCTGCTGCTTGCGGTAGCCCTCGGGATGGGGCATGCCGAAGTTGTGCACCGCGCGGGTCATGGCGTCGATGCCCTTCTCCTGCCCGATGACCATCACCCAGCGGCCGTCGAGCTTTGCCGGCCCGCCGACCACGGCGCGGTCGTCGCCGAAGAGGCGGTCGCCGCGCTGCTCGGTGAAGTCGGTGAAGGCGCGCGCTAGCACCTGCAGCGCGCGCGGACGCGAGGGATGCCGGGCCAGCTCGACGGCGGCGAACGCCTCGCGCTCGCGCTCGGTCTGCGACGCGGTGGTCGACACGGCGACCGTCATGACGCGCAGCGAGCGCTGTACGCGCTGAGCAACCGCAGCAGCACCGAGCGCAGCGCGCGACGGTCGACCACCATGTCGACCATGCCGTGGGCGAGCAGGAACTCGGCGGTCTGGAAGCCGTCGGGAAGCCGGTCGTGGGTCGCCTGCTCGATGACCCGTCCACCGGCGAAGCCGATGCGCGCGCCGGGCTCGGCGATGATCACGTCGGCCTGGGTTGCGAACGACGCGGTGACACCGCCGAAGCAAGGGTCGGCGAGCACCGAGATGTACGGCAGCCCGGCCTGGGCAACGAGAGACACGCCGACGCTGCAGCGCGCCATCTGCGCCAGCGAGGCGATGCCCTCCTGCATGCGCGCCCCGCCGCTGGTGCACACCGCAACCAGCGCGCGACCCTCAGCGGCCGCCATCTCACAGCCGCGCGCGAATGCCTCACCGGCGGCGCTGCCCAGCGACCCGCCCATGAAGGCGAAGTCCATGCAGGCCAAGACGGCCGGCACCTCGCCGACCGTGGCGCGCGCCACGGTGAAGACTTCGTCGCTGCCACTCTCGTGCCGTGCCGCGGCGACGCGCTGCGGATAGGGCACGCCGTCGTCGAAGCCGAGCGGATCGCGGTCGTCGAGCAGCATGGGCACGAGCTCGAGCGAGCCGCGATCGGCGATCTGCTGCGCGCGCAACATCGCGGGAACGCGCGCGTGCCTGCCACACGATGCACACACCCGCAACGCGCGCTCGAACCGGTCACCGACATAGCGCCGTCCGCAGCCACCGCAGGCAACCGTCTCCGCCGACGTGGTGCGCTGCAGCCGCGGACCGGGGACAGGCAGCGAGCCCGGTCGGGTGATCATCGCGGCGCGTCCAGCGCCCACTCCATGGCCACGCCGCCCCAGGTGGCGCCGGCGCCGAAGGCCAGGCAGAGCAGGCGATCGCCGGCACGCAGGCGTCCGGCGCGGTGCGCCTCGTCGAGGGCCAGCGGGATCGACGCCGCGCTGGTGTTGCCGTAGCGGTCGCCGTTGAAGACCACTCGCTCCATGGGCAGCGCCAGCCGCTTGGCTACGGCCTCGACGATGCGCAGGTTGGCCTGGTGGGGCACCACGAACGTCACGTCGTCGAGCGTCCAGCCGGCGTCCTCGCAGAGCTGCACGGCGACGTCGCTCATGTTCTCGACGGCGAGGCGGAAGGTGCCGCGGCCGGACATGCGCACCTTGTCCTCCTCCTGCCCCTCCTCCTGGCCGGGACCGTAGTAGATGATGTCGGACAGCCCGCCATCGGCCAGGGTGCGGGTGGCGACGATGCCCTGCCCGTTGCCCGACGCGCCCACCACCGCGGCGCCGGCGCCGTCGCCGAAGAGCACGCAGGTGGAGCGGTCCTTGTAGTCGATCAGCGTGGTCATCGCCTCGGCGGCGATCACCAGCACGCGCTGCATGGTTCCGGCGCGGACCAGGCTGTCGGCCAGGGTCAGCCCGTAGACGAAGCCGGAGCATGCGGCCGACACATCCATGGCCATGGATCCGCCCAGCCCGAGGCGGCGCTGCACCAGGCAGGCAGTCGAGGGGAAGAGCGTGTCGGGGGAGCTGGTGGCCACCAGGATGGCGTCGACGTGGGGGTTGCCCGCGGCGTCGAGGGCGCGGCGGGCGGCGGCGGCGCCGAGCACCGAGGCGGTCTCGCCATTGCCGACCATGCGCCGTTCGCGGACGCCGGTGCGCTCCATGATCCAGCGGTCAGAGGTGTCGACCAGGCGCTCGAGGTCGCCGTTGGTCAGCACTCCGTCAGGGACGAAGCTGCCCATGCTGAGGATCGCGGAGCGGACGGGCAGGGGAGGACTGCCATGCCGGAGCGGCGTCGATGCCGGCCCGGGCGTTGCCGGGAGGGCTGTCATTGTTCGGGCAGAAGCGTACGTCTCGGCGGCCGGTTACGTCTTGGTGCACCGCGGCCAGGCCGCCGCGATCGGGCGCTGTGCAACGGTTCGGCCCCCACCCGATCACGCCCTCGTCCCGTAAGGAACCCATCTGGCATAGTCGTTTCAGGCGCCCCCAACCGGAGCGAAACGCCATGCCCCCTCCAGGCGTTGTCCTCCCCGGAACCGACATGTCCAGCATCTCTGTCCCCTCCGTCTCAGCACGATCCCGCCGTCGCCGCCGGGTGCTCGCCCCGATCGCCGCGCTGATGGTCCTCGTCTTCCTCGGCGGCATCGGCGCCACCGCAGCGGTGTGGAAGGGCCAGCAGGCCGACCTCAGCGCCGCCCGCGCCGATCGCGCCTCCGCCGTGCACACGCTCGACGCCGCCGTGGCCCACGCCCAGGGGGACGGCCTCACCCTGGCCCAGCTCCAGCCGGTGGTCGCCGAGCGGGCCAAGATCCTCGCCGAGGGGCAGATCACCGCCAGGGCCTTCGGCTTCGACGGCGGCGAGCGCGGCCACCTGCAGCACCAGTCCGCCGCCATCCGCGCCCTGCTCGGCCGCGTCGACGTGCTCGAACAGGGCGCCACCGCATCGGCGCGTGGTGCCGCCATGTCGGTGGTCGACCAGCTCAAGCAGGCAGTCGACACCGCCCACAACGCCGGTCTCGACATGGGTGCCGACAAGGCGACGCTCGATTCCACACTGGCCGCACTCCAGGCCGCCACCTCGCCCAAGGCGGTGTCCGCCGCCATGATCGGCATCCCCGACCGCATCGCGGCCATCCAGCAGCAGACCCAGGAGAAGCTCGCCGCCGACGCCGCCCTGTCCTCCAGCCGCGAGGCGGCCCAGCTCGCCCTGGCCCGCGGCGACCGACTGGCCACCTCGGTGCAGCAGTTCCCCACCCTGCAGCCCACCGTCGCCGGCTGGCTGGCGGCGATCACCGCCCAGCACGACGCCTTCAACAAGGCAACCGACATCGCCGGCTTCGACGCCGTCAGCCGGGCCACCAAGGCGGCCGCCGACAACGTCGACGCCCTGCTCACCGCGCGAAGCACCGCCTACAGCGACATGGGCTCGGCGCGCCAGTCGGTGCAGGACGCCATCCACCTCAAGGTCGACCCCGGCGACATCCCCAGCCGCCTCGACGCGCTCCAGCCCCAGCTCGACGCCGCCGTCACCACGCCCGGCTACCAGGCGGTCGACGACCAGATCAACGGCATGATGCCGCCCCTGCTCGACCGCATCGGCGTCGCCGAGCTGGGCGTGGGCAGGGTGATCGTGGTCAGCCTGGCGCGCCAGGAGCTGACCGCCTACGAGGACGGCAAGCCGTTCGCCAGCACCCTGGTCACCACCGGGCGTCCCGCGCTGCCCACCCCGCCCGGCAACTACACCGTGCTGCGCAAGAACCACCCCTGGAAGATGACCAGCGACTTCCCGCCCAGCTCGCCGTACTACTACCCGCCCACCTGGGTGCAGTGGACGCTGTGGTTCCGCAACGACGGCTACGCCATCCACGACGCGCCCTGGCGCGGCTCCTACGGGCCCGGCACCGAGTCGGCCGGCTCGCACGGCTGCGTCAACGTGCCCATGCCGATCATGGAGACACTGTTCAACTGGGCCGACGTGGGCACCCGGGTGATCGTCCACTGAGGCGTCGCGCGGCGCCTCGCCGACGCAGTATCCTGCCTAGCCGATGAACCTCTTCACCGGCTTCACCGACCGGCAGATCATCTCCGCCGTGCTGATGTTCGCGCTCTTCAACCTCTTCGCCATCTGCGAGGCGGGAGCGCTGACCGCGTTCTACATCTCCAGCCGTCCGGCGCGTGGCGGGCGGGTGCGCACCGGCTCGCTGCTCTACATCGCGGCGGCGCTGATCTTCATGATCTCGGTGGTCAGCACGGTGTGGGCCGCGCCCGCGGAGAAGTCGTTCGTCGACCCCAACGGTACCATGTTCGCCGGCGACGGCTTCACCAAGGTGATCGTCGGCCTGATCATCATGGTGGTGGGGTTGGTGGTCATGCTCGCCGGGGCGGTGGTCACCGCGGGGCAGAAGCGCGAGGCGCAGCGGCAGAGCCTGGTCTCCGGCTAGCGGTCCCTGCCTGACATGGCCAGCAAGTTCACCGAGCTTGCCGTCGACTGTGCGGATCCCATCGCTCTCGCCCGGTTCTGGTGCTCGGTCCTTGGCTACGAGGTGCAGGACGAAGAGGACGGGTATGTCTCGATCGGCTCGCCCATGGTGCCCGAAGGCAAGAACCGCCTCGGCCCGGTGCCACCGACGATCGCATTCGCGCGCGTGCCCGAGGGCAAGACTGTCAAGAACAGGCTCCACATCGACCTCAACCCGACCGACAGGGAGCAGGACGAGGAGGTCCGTCGCCTGCTCGACCTGGGCGCTCGACGCATCGACGTCGGCCAGGGCGAGGTGAGCTGGGTCGTGCTCGCCGACCCGGAGGGGAACGAGTTCTGCGTCCTGGCGAGCCGCCGTCCCTGAGCGGGGCTAGCGCTCGGAGAACGAGAGGATCGTCGCCGGGTTGAGCAGCGCGAAGGCGCGTTGCAGGGCGTGCGTCTCGGCGGTGAGAGAGGCCACCCACAGCGCCGAGACGTTGGTCACCGGCAGGAAGTCGGTGCGGTAGCGTTCGAGCTGGTCGCGCAGGGTGTGGCGGGGTTCGAGGTGGACGTCGGCGACCATCGAGAAGGCGACGGTGTGGATCGCCGCGGGCTGGGCCACCTTCTCGCGCCACATCGCCGGGTTGCCGACGATGTCGCCGACCTGCTCCTTGGGGGCCACCAGGATCACCGACTGCTTGGCGATGGTGGTGCGGTCCTCGCGCTTGCTCAGCACCGGGTAGTTGACGCTGAGCGGCTCGGCCACGGCGTTGCGCAGCTCGATGTAGTCGCCGACGCGGTTGACCACGTCGGTCAGCCGGTGGGGGGGCGCCACCTCGATCTCGCCCACCACCTTCATGAAGGTGGCGTAGACCTCGATCGGGCGCCAGTAGGTCATCGGGGCAGCAGGCTACCAGCCCGAGGCCGCCAGGCCGGAGGCGGCGGCGGGCCGTCTGTCGGCGCGCTCAGATGCGCGCCACGATGGGGGGAGCAGATCTCCCCCCGGCTTGCCCCCCTCTCGGCGCGACTCCGCGCCGGGCCGCCTGCGGCGGCAGGCCGCTACTGGGCTCTTCGCCCCAACGGGGGCTCGGAGCCCACGGGGCCCCATGCCGGTCGTCTATCCTGTGCCGCGTTCCCGCTGAGAGATGTCCGGAGACCCATCGTGGAGCGCCTGATCCTCGCCCTTCGCACCGACTTCGGATGCCTGGCCATCGCCGTGGCGTTCCTCATCATCATGATTTCGACGATCGTCTTCGCGGACATCATCACGCCCCCGTCCTCGAACCCGTTCGTCTAGCAACACCTCGCCGTACCTATGGGTAGAATGCCCCAACACTTTCGCCCCACCAGCCCGGCACGCGCCGGCAGCCCTGAGGACCGCACACCATGGCGGTGAACCCCTACGAGACCCGTGAGGGCCGGCTGCACTTCCTCGCCGAGGTCTCGCGCCGCCAGTTCCTGCTGATCATGGGCTGGCTGGGCGCCATCGTCGGCACCGTCTTCGGCACCGCCAAGATCCTCCAGTTCCTCTTCCCCGGCGCCACCAACGAGGAGCCGCTGGCCTTCAAGGTCAACGTCGACCCCAACGCCATCACCGTCGGCAACCCGCTGCAGATCACCGCCAAGCGCACCTCGATCATCCGCGACGACGGCGGCTACTACGCCGTGTACCTGGTGTGCACCCACCTCGGCTGCACGCCCAACTACACCACCACGGTCACCCAGGGCACCGGCGTGGCCGACGCGGTCGCCTCGAAGCGCGGCGAGCGGGGCGGCAACGGGCAGCCCAACGGCTGGGCCTGCCCCTGCCACGGCTCGCGCTACTTCATCGACTCGACCAACTTCTACGGCCCGGCGCCGCGGCCCATGGACTGGGTCGACGTGCAATATGCGCCGGACGGTTTCCTCGTCGTCGACCGCGGCAAGACCGTGGTGCGGCGCGGCAACGGTGACAGCGAGCCGCCGGCGTGGCGTCTCGACCCCAACACCAAGAAGGACAACGGCAAGACGCTGGGCGTCTAGCCGCGCAGATTCAGGAGTGGAGAGGACCTTCGTGCAGCAGAGGACGTGCGGATGAACGCGGCGGGGAGCAAGAACCCGGTGTCGAAGTTCCTGTCCCAGGTGTGGGGCTCGATCTTCCGGCACGGCCTGCCCACCACGGACAAGGTCGCCGCCCGCACCGCGCTGACCAACTTCTTCCTGCACATCCACCCGGTGCGGGTGAAGAAGTCGGCGATCCGGGTCAGCTACACGCTGTGCCTGGGCGGCCTCAGCTTCTTCCTCTTCATCCTGCTGACCATCAGCGGCCTGTTCCTGATGTTCTATTACATCCCCTCGGTGGACCAGGCCTACCAGAACATCAAGGACCTGGAGTTCGTCGCCACCTTCGGATTGGTGATCAGAAATCTTCACCGCTGGGCGGCGCACGGCATGGTCATCACCGTCTGGCTGCACATGGCGCGCGTCTTCTACCAGGGCGCCTACAAGCCGCCGCGCGAGTTCAACTGGGCGATCGGCACGCTGCTGCTGCTGATCACCCTGCTGCTCTCCTTCTCGGGCTACCTGCTGCCCTGGGACCAGCTCGCCGTCTGGGCCATCACCGTGGGAACCAACATGGCCAAGTACGCGCCGCTGGCTGGCCCGTACACGCGGTACATCATGCTGGGAGGTCGAAGCGTCGGTCAGGGTGCCCTGATCCGCTTCTACGTCTTACACGTCGTCGCCTTACCCTTGATCGGGTTCATCCTGATGGTCGTCCACTTCTGGCGCGTCCGGAAGGACGGCTTCACGGGAGGCTTGTGACCTCATGGCCACGGTGACCGGCAACGGCGGCGACGGAGGCGTCGTCCGCAACTCCGTCAGCGCGCCCGTCGCGCCACGCCGCGGCGTCAGCGGTCCTGAGCTGGCCGCGCCGCCGCTGGTCGTCCGCCGCCGCGAGGAGGAGGAGACGGTGGTCACCTTCCCCGCCCTGGTGTGGAAGGAGTTCCTCGCCGGGCTGGGCATGTTCTGCTTCCTCTTCCTGGTCTCGATCTGGGTCAACGCGCCGCTGCTGCAGCGGGCCAACACCGCGATCACCCCCAACCCGGCCAAGGCGCCGTGGTACTTCCTCGGCCTGCAGGAATTGCTGGAGCGGTTCCCGCCGGTCATGGCCGGCGTCGCCTTCCCCACCTTCGTGATCGTGGGCATGATCCTGACCCCGTACCTCGACAAAAACCCCAGCCGCCGCCCGCAGGACCGCAAGGTGGCCATCGCCCTGTTCACCGGCTACGTGATGCTGGCGGTGGCCTTCGTGGTCATCGGCGTCTTCTTCCGCAGCCTGGCCTTCAACTGGGACTGGTTCAAGCTGCTCGGCCACCCGGGAGTGCACCCCTCGGTATGACCAAGCTCTTCCTCAGCCTGTCCGCGCTGCTGCTCGTCCTCATCGGCGTCGCCGCCGCCAAGGACGCCCACGACCACGGCTACCTGCAGGTCCAGCAGCAGTACCTCAAGGACTACCCGGCGTCGTCGAAGCTGATCGACGTCAAGACCCAGCAGCTCTTCCCGTCGTTCCCGCAGGCCAAGCAGGGCGACACCTTCCGGGTCGAGCGCTGCATCTCCTGCCACGTGCCCGACATCGCCACCATCGGCCCGCAGGAGGCGGCCAAGCGGCTCAGCGCCGACTTCTTCAAGTACGAGCCCAACGCCCAGGCCATCGCCGCCACCAACCACCTCACCGGCGTGCACCCCGCGGTGGTCACCCAGCAGTACTACGACGCCTACGGCCAGAACGCCGTCGCCACCAAGGACGGCTTCCACCCGTACAACGCGGCGGCGCCGTCGAGCAGCAGCAGCGGCGGCGGTCAGAGCAGCACCGCCTCGACCGCGCCCACCGGCATCACCGGCTTCCTGCCCACCTTCCTCAGCCCCGCGCAGAACAACGGCTCGGCGCTGGGCATCGACCAGACGGGCTGCATCGTCTGCCACAACGGCGGCCGCCTCGAGCTCGACCAGAACGCGGCGCACCTCAATCTCATCGTCAACCCCGAGTACGCCTGGACCGAGGGCGCCGCCATGTACTACCAGTACTGCGCGTCGTGCCACGGCAACCTTGGCGAGGGCAAGATCGGCCCGCCGCTCAACAACCAGGACCGCCTCGGCTTCTTCAACGAGGACTACTACTACCGCTGCATCGAGTACGGCATGACCGACTTCGAGCACATCGGCAGCGTGATGCCCAACTGGGGCTCGATCGCCCCCGACTACCATGCCGACAAGACGGTCGACAAGGTTCCCGCCAACCCGACCCGCGTCCTCAGCGAGGACCAGATCAACCTCCTGGTGCAGTTCATTCGGCACTGGGAGAACTACCAGACCCTGCCGTGACGGAGGCCTGAGAGACGATGCGCCGCCGCACCTTCGCCCGCGACCTGATGGGCACGCTGATGGTGTTCGTCCTCCTCGTGGTGATCACCTTCGGGTTCATCCTCGGCGAGAAGGCACTGGAAGCCTTCAAGTCGCACTGATGGAGAGTCCTTCGCGATGACGCACCTGCTGGCCGCGCTCGACCCCGGTGACGCCGGGTGGGGCGACGTGCTCTTCGTCTCGATCTGGGCCCTCGGCTCGCTGCTGCTCGCCGCCTACTACTGCTACCGGGCCTTCCTGGCGCGCTGAGCGCCGGTTCTGGACGCCTTGCGGTGGCGCAGCTCCTCAGCGACGAACTCCCGGCGGTGAGCGACGCGCCCGCGCCCGCCCCCGGCCCGCCGCCGCCGCGCCGCCGGCGCAACCCGGTGGTGGCGGCGACGCTGTCGATCCTGCCCGGCCTCGGCCAGGTCTACAACCTGCACTTCCGCAAGGCGCTCGCCTTCTTCCTGATCTGGGTGTTCACCATCGGGCCGTCGGTGCTGCTGATCATGGGCGGCGAGCGTTTTGGCCACAGCCTGCTGGAACAGAAGCAGTTCGGCCTCTTCCTGCTGGTCGCCTTCGGCTCGATCATCGCCTTCCTGGTGCTCTTCCTGCTCGGCCTCACCTTCTGGGCCGCCGCCATCGTCGACGCCCGGCGCTCGGCGAAGGAACTCAGTGAGGGCAGCCCGCCGACCCAGACGTGGTGGAAGCTCAGGTTGTGAAGTCCGCCCGGCTGCACGCCGCCGCCGAGGCGGCGCAGCGACTGCGGCCGCCGCGCACGTCGGGACTCGACTGGCCGCGGCGGGGAGAGCGGAGGAGCACGCGCGGCGACGCCGAGCGGGCCCGCCTGGTGCACCACGACCGGCTGATGGGATTCGCCCATCTCGTCGCCGTGGCCACCGCGCTGGTGGCGACGTCGGTGCACATCGACTTCATCTCGCGCCCGGCCACCGGCTGGTTTGCGGCACTCCTGGCCGCAACCGTGGTGTTCGCCGCGGTGTGGCACTGGCTGCTGCCGATGCGCTGGTGCTCGCACACCAAGGTGGTGCTCGGCCTGGTCATCGACGCGGCGCTGGTCACCGGAGTGGTGCACCTCACCGGCTACCACATGTCGCTGCTGGTGTTCCTCTACTACCTGATCGTCATCGCCGCCTCGCTGACCCTGGGCACGCGCGAGATGTACGGCATCTGCGCGGTGATCTCGCTGTTCTTCGTGGCCATCCTGCCCGTCGACCCGCTGGTGGTGAACGCCTTCAGCGCGCACATCGGGCACGTCGCGCTCTTCCTCATCTCGGTGTGGCTGGTCGGGCTGCTCAGCGGCGCGGCGGCGTCGCAGCTCCAGGTGGCCGAGCGCAGGCTGATCGACGCGCTGAGCACCCAGCGCGAGGTCGCCGCCGCCAACCTGCAGCTCTCCGCCGACCTGGCCGCCCAGCTCGACGCCACTCGCGCCCTGGCCTCGTCGCTGGAGCGGCAGCGCGCCGAGACCCAGCGCCTCGCCGACATGGTCATCCGCGCCCAGGAGGAGGAGCGCGGCCGGGTCGCCCGCGAGCTGCACGACGAGGCCAACCAGCTGCTCGCCGCGCTGATGACCACCGTCGACACCGCCGACGCGCTCTGCGCCGGCGGCGACAGCCCGGCGCTGCACGAGACGCTTGCACGCCTGCGCAAGCTCGCCGACACCGCGCTGGGCGGCCTGCAGCGCATCGCCACCGAGCTGCGCCCGCCCGCGCTCGACGAGTTCGGGCTGCTTCCTGCACTTACTCGCCATGTCCGCGACCGCGTCGCCGGCTCGGGGCTGCAGGCGGACGTGCAGATCGAGGGACGGCGGCGCCGCCTCCCCCAGGCGGTCGAGCTGGCTCTCTACCGCATCGCCCAGGAGGCGCTGGCCAACGTGCAGAAGCACGCCCAGGCCGGCTGCGTCCACGTGCGCCTGCGCTTCCTCGCCGACGCGGTGCGCCTCGACATCAGCGACGACGGCTGCGGCTTCGACGCCGCGCTGGCAGCGCCGGTCGATGCGTCGCGAATCGGTCTCGGTCTTCCCGGCATGCGCGAGCGGGCGAGTATCGTTGGCGGCAGCGTCGAGGTCTCATCACAGCCGGGCGGGGGAACGCGGGTCAGCGCCCGCATCCCGCTGCAACCGGTGGGGATCGACCTGGTCGGCGCAGCAGCAGCGTCGTGACCGCGGAGGAGCGGGAGGTGGGCAAGCGGATCAGGGTCCTGATTGCCGACGACCATGCCCTCTTCCGCGAAGGCGTCCGCTCCCTGCTCGCCACCCAGCCCGACATCGAGGTGGTCGGTGAGGTCGCCGACGGGCGCGCCGCGGTGCAGCAGGCCGCCGCGCTGCGGCCCGACGTGGTGCTGATGGACATCACCATGCCCCACCTCGACGGCATCGAGGCCACAAGGCAGATCGCCGCGCGCGACGGCTCGGTGCGGGTGCTGGTGCTGACCATGCACGACAACGAGGAGGTCTTCCTGCGCGCCCTCGGCGCGGGGGCGGCGGGCTACGTGCTGAAGAAGAGCGGCGGCGTGGAGCTGATGAGCGCCATCCGCTCCACCTACGAGGGCAACTCCTACCTCTCGCCGTACATGGCCAAGGCGCTGATGACCGACTACCTGCAGCGCAGCGACCGTCCCGGTGTGGCCGAGCCGTCGGCGGCCAAGCGGCTCAGCGCGCGCG
This sequence comes from Candidatus Angelobacter sp., assembly GCA_035569495.1. Lineage (GTDB taxonomy): Bacteria > Chloroflexota > Dormibacteria > Aeolococcales > Aeolococcaceae > DASRDZ01. The sequence continues at coordinate 15,978 of DATMMX010000015.1, forward strand.
AGCAGGAGATCCTCAAGCTGATCGCCGAGGGGCACTCCAGCCGGGAGATCGCCGAGATGCTCGACCTCTCGGTGAAGACGGTGCACAACCACCGCACCCGGCTGATGACCAAGCTGGACATCCACCGCAACGCTGACCTGGTCAAGTACGCGATCCGCCTGGGCATGGTGGAGGTCGGCTGAGCTTTTTGTAACCTCGCGGGCGCGGCGGCGTTGGTCCCGTCGATGCTAGCGGCAGAAAGGAAGGACGAGGTGGAGGAGGGAACCGCGTCGCGCGAGGAGTTCGAGGCGGTATATGCGCGCTGGGTCGGGCCCATCTATCGCTTCTGCCTATCGCAACTGCGCGTGCCGATGCTCGCCGAGGACGTCACCGCCGAGGTGTTCGCCTCGGCCCTGGCGTCGTTCCAGCGAGTACGCCCCGACGAGGGTGTGGGGACCTGGCTCTTCCGCATCGCCCGCAACGCGGTGGTGGACGAGCATCGCAGGCGGCGCCGCCGCGTCCGCCTTCTGGACGCGCTGGTGCACGACCGGCAGCCGGATGCCGACCCGATGGTGTCAGTGGCGCTGCGTGACGAGGTGTCGCGCGCCGGTGGGCACATCGCCAGGCTGCGACCGCGCGACCGCGAGCTGGTCGGCCTTCGCGTCGCCGGCCAGCTCTCCTACGCGGAGATCGCCGAGGTCGTCGGCATCAATGAGACCGCGGCCAAGGTGGCGACGCATCGGGCGCTCAAGGTGGTGCGCGCCGCGCTGCAGGAAGAGGAGCAGCGATGATCGACGACTTCTCCCCGGACGAGCAGGCGCTGGTGGACGTCTACGCCGCGGTGGCGCCGCCGAGCGCGGCGATCCGGGCGAGAATGGCGGCGCGGTCCGCCACCCTGGACGAGCACCGCCCGCGGCGGCGGGTGCTGCGCCGAGGCGTTGCGCTGGCGGTGTTCGCCGGGACCGCTGCGGTGGTGGCCGCGGTTGTCGCCGCCACCGGCCTGCACGGCG
>DATMMX010000016.1:0-58512 GCA_035569495.1 Candidatus Angelobacter sp.
TTTCCGCGGCCAGATCGGCACGCCCGAGCGCGAGCGCAGCGTCAAGCAGCTCATCGGCCGCGTCGTCGACACGATCACGATGTGGGCGAAGTCGAACAAGTACTTCGCGAACGAAGAGGACCTGCAGGCGTTCAGCGACGACCTGAAGCACATCCTGGTGTACCAGAAGGCGGCGTTCAACAGCCCGGTCTGGTTCAATTGCGGGTTCGAGCGGGCGCCGCAGTGCTCGGCCTGCTTCATCAATTCGGTCCAGGACACGATGGATTCGATCCTGACGCTGGCGCGGACCGAGGGCATGCTCTTCAAGTTCGGATCGGGCACCGGCACCAACCTGTCGCCCATCCGCTCGTCGAAGGAGCTGCTCGCCGGCGGCGGCACGGCGTCGGGCCCCGTCAGCTTCATGAAGGGGTACGACGCGTTTGCCGGCGTGATCAAGTCGGGCGGCAAGACGCGGCGCGCGGCGAAGATGGTGATCCTCAACGCCGATCATCCCGACATCGTCGAGTTCATCAACTGCAAGGTCGAGGAAGAGAAGAAGGCGTGGGCGCTGATCGACGCCGGCTACGACGGCTCGTTCACCGGCGAGGCGTACAGCTCGATCTTCTTCCAGAACTCCAACAACTCGGTGCGCGTCACCGACGACTTCATGCGCGCGGTCATCGACGGCAAGGAGTGGCACCTGCGCGCGGTCACCGACAACCAGCGCATCCTCAAGACGGTGCCGGCGCGCGAGCTGATGCGCTCGATGGCCGAGTCGGCGTGGCAGTGCGGCGACCCCGGCATCCAGTACGACACCACCGTCAACGACTGGCACACCTCGGCGAACAGCGGCCGCATCAACGCCAGCAACCCCTGCTCCGAGTACATGTACCTCGACGACTCGGCGTGCAACCTGGCCTCGCTCAACCTGATGAAGTTCCTCGGCGAGGACGGCACGTTCGACGTCGACGGCTACCGCCACGCGGTGGCCATGACCATCACCGCCCAGGAGATCCTGGTCGGCAACGCCGCCTACCCGACGCCGAGGATCGCCGAGAACAGCGTCAAGTTCCGGCCGCTGGGCCTGGGCTACGCCAATCTCGGCGCGCTGCTGATGGCGCGCGGCGCGCCCTACGACTCGCCGCTGGGCCGCGACCTCGCCGCCTGCGTCACCGCGATCATGACCGGCGAGGCGTACGCGCAGTCGGCGCGCATCGCCCGTGAGGTCGGTCCCTTCGAGGGCTACGCGATCAACCGCCAGCCGATGCTGCGGGTGATCGGCAAGCACCGCGAGGCGGCATACCGGATCCCCAACGACACCGTCGAGCAGCCGATGATCGCCGCGGCCCGTCGCGCCTGGGACGAGGCCCACGAGCTGGGCGCGATGCACGGTTACCGCAACGGCCAGGCCACCGTGCTGGCGCCGACCGGAACCATCGGCTTCATGATGGACTGCGACACCACCGGCGTCGAGCCCGACATCGCCCTGGTCAAGTACAAGAAGCTGGTCGGCGGCGGCATGCTGAAGATCGTCAACGGCACCGTGCCGCTGGCCCTGAAGCGGCTCGGCTACGGCGAGGCCGCGGTCACCGACGTTGTGGCCTACATCGACACAAACGACACCATCGAGGGCGCCCCGCACCTGCGCGAGGAGGACCTCGCCGTCTTCGACTGCGCCTTCCAGCCGGCCAAGGGCAGGCGCTCGATCGCCTGGCAGGGACACGTGCGGATGATGGGCGCGGTGCAGCCGTTCCTCTCCGGCGCCATCTCCAAGACGGTCAACATGCCCTCCGACTCGACCGTCGACGACATCGAGCAGGCGTACATGGACGGCTGGAAGATGGGCCTCAAGGCCCTGGCCATCTACCGCGACGGCTCCAAGCGCTCGCAGCCGATGGCGACCACCATGGACAAGACCACCGGTGCGCGCACGGCGACCGCCGAGACGGTGATCGTCGAGCGCCCCCTGCGCAAGCGGCTGCCCGAGGAGCGCCAGGCGATCACCCACAAGTTCGCCATCCAGGGCCACGAGGGCTACATCACCGTCGGCCTCTACGAGGACGGCACGCCCGGTGAGATCTTCCTCAAGATGGCCAAGGAGGGCTCGACCGTCTCGGGCCTGATGGACTCGTTTGCCACCGTGGTCTCGATGTCGCTGCAGTACGGCGTGCCGTTGACCGCGCTGGTCGACAAGTTCGCCCACTCGCGCTTCGAGCCGAGCGGCTTCACCGGCAACCCCGAGATCCCCATCGCCAAGTCGGTGATGGACTACATCTTCCGCTGGCTCGCCTCGCGCTTCCTGCCCTGGGAGGAGCGCGATCGCCTCGGCATCATCCGTCGCGACGGCACCGAGATGGGCCAGGAGCCCGCCTTCGACACGCGCGTCGCGCCGTCCGGCCCGCGCGCATCCGCAGCGGCTGCCGCTGTGGATCCGGCTCCCGCGGCGTTGACTCCCGTGCCCGTCGTGCAGCGCGCGGCGCCCACCGCGTTCCTCAACCAGGAGGACGCGCCCTCCTGCTCCGACTGCGGCTCGCTGATGGTGCGCAGTGGCGCCTGCTACAAGTGCCTCAACTGCGGCGCCACCAGCGGCTGCTCCTGATTCCCTAGCACTTCAAACCTCTGGCCGGGGGCTCGGTCCACCGACGACCGAGTCCTCGGCGCCAGCCAGTGCGCACAACTGGAATTTTTCGCAGCGCAGCGCGGCGATACGATGCCTCCACCGCTTTAGCAGGAGGCACAGACATGCGTCCACTGTCCGAAATGCTCGCCGACATGTCGGTGAAGGCCAAGGCCGTCGAGGACGAGGCGGCCGCGGCGCAGAAGGAGACCCACCAGCAGGTCTCCCAGCGCATCGACGCGGTGAAGGCCGGCGCCAAGCGCCGCGGTGACGACGCCAAGTCGCGCGGGGCGAAGACGGAGAAGGACATCAGCGACCGCTGGGCGAAGCTGCAGGCCGGCGTGCGCAACCAGCTCGACGAGATCCACAGCTCCATGGACGAGCGTCGCGACGCGCACGACGCCAAGGTGGCGCAGCGCCGCGCCGACCGGGCGGAGGAGAACGCGGTCGCGGCGGTCGAGTTCGCCCTGGCCGCCATCGACGAGGCCGACGAGTCGGTGCTCGAGGCGATCGACGCCCGGCTGGTCGCCAACGCGGCGAGCTGAGATGACAGGAAACGCCATGTTCAGCCGTGCTTCCGGGTCACTCTTCTGGACCGGCGTGGCGGCCTTCGCCATCGGCATCATCGCCATCGTCTTTCCCGGCGTGCCGCTCAGCTTCGTGGTCGCGATCTTCGCGGTGGTGGCCTTTGTCGGCGCCTTCCACGAGGCCGAGCGCGCCTTTTCCAGCGAGTCGGCGGGACCGGTGGCCGGCCACCTCCTGCTCGGCGTGGTCAGCCTCGCAGCCGGGGTCGGCGCGCTGGTCTATCCGGGCATCACCGTGTGGGTGCTGCTCATCTGGGTCGCGTCCTGGGCGGTGGTCGTCGGCGTCGGCCGCTTCGGCATGGCGTTCGCCGCACACGAGACCGCGGGCGAGCGCGCCCTCTACGGCTTCGGCGGTCTGCTCTCTATCGCGCTCGGCATCGTGCTCTTCGCCCGTCCCGGCATCGGCGCCGTGTCGCTGGCCGAGGTCTTCGGTCTGTTCAGCATCGCCTACGGGACCTGGAGCATCGTCCTCGCCACCTCAGCGAGCGCGGTCGGCTCGCGCATCGACACTGCGCTGCGGCCGCACGCCTGACCCCGGGGCTGCCAGCGGCCGACCGGCATGAGCGCAACCGCCGTTCTGTGGATCGTCGTCGCGGTCGTGGTCGTCGGGGCGGTGGCCTTCGCCGTGGTGCGCTGGTCCGCGCCGCGCACCATCCGGCGCGGAGAGGATGGCGTCGCGGCGACGCGGGCGCGCGCCCTGATGGGACGCGCGGTGGTTGCCATCTCCGACGCCACCAGGCTGGGCGCGATCGACGACGTCCTGTTCGACGCCAGCGGTCGCGACGTGGTCGCCTTCCGCGTCAAGGGCGGGCCGTTCAGCCGCGGGGCGGCGCTCGAGCGGGACGACGTGGCCGCCATCGGACCCGACGCGATCATGGTGGCGGCGCCCGCCGCGCTCAACGAGTTCAAGCGCCTGCCGGCACTCGACGACGCGTTGCGGCTGGACAGGCTGCGGGGCACGCGGGTGGTCACCGAGGGCGGCGAGCTGCTCGGCACCGTCAGCGACCTCGAGATCGACGGCGAGGCGCGCTACGTCCAGTCGTACGTGCTGCGCGGATCGGCGACGCAGCGCCTGCGCCACCGCCAGCCCATCATCCCCGTGGGGCAGGTGACCCACCGTGGCGACAGCGGGCTCCTGGTGGTGGCCGGAGGGCGCAGCGGCTAACCCGCCGTGCGGTCGCGGCTCCAGAAGTCGTCAGCGGTGCGGCGTGCGCCGGTCGAGGCGGCGTCGTAGGCGGGGTCGATGAGCCGCGACGGGTGCATGCCGTCGACCATGCCCATGAACGGCGGATGGATGCTGTAGCCGAGCATCTCGCGGACGCGCGGAGAGTAGTCGAGGGCGCGGCGGCCCACCGCGAGCATCATGTTCTCCTGCTGCCGTCCCCACGGCTGGCAGTACTGCGGGCTGACGCACAAACGGCGCGAGGCGCTGCGGTTGGCGCCGCCGCGGTGCCACAGCGTGCCGCTGAAGATCACCGCGGAACCCGCGGGCATGGTCACCAGGACGCGGCGCGGGTCGTCACCGCAAGGCACCTCCGAAGACCACGAGTGGCTGCCCGGCAGAACCTCGGTGGCGCCGTTGCTCAGCGTGAAGTCGTCGAGCGCCCAGATCGTCGAGATCGACACCGGAGGGCGCGGCCGCGGCAGCGTGTAGAAGCCGTCGTCGAAGTGCCAGGACTGCTCGGTCTCGCCGGGCAGCAGGTTGATCGCCAGCGCAGCGGAGAGCAGGTAGCCGGGCTCCAGCAGGGCGTCGAGCATGGCCAGCACGAGCGGGTGCTCGACCAGCGGCGCCATCGCCGGCACCTTGGCGAGCAGGGCGTAGACGCGGTTGGTGGAGAAACCCTCGAAGTCGTTGCGGCCGAGCGGCGCCTCGGAGCCGAGGAAGGGGGAGAGGCCTTCGAGCAGCGCGTCGAGCTGGTGCGGAGCGAGCAGGTCCTCGACCACCACGTACCCCTGTGCCGCGAAGCTGCGCAGCGAGGCGGTGACGCGATCGGGAGCCGGTACGGACTGGGCGGTCATGGCGCACCCGCAGCCTGCGGCACGGACGGCGCAGCGGTCAAGCCACACGGGCTACCATCGCCTCCGCCATGAGCGACCTCTCCCACGCGCTGCTTCCCTCCGAGGAGGAGCTGACCATTCGCGACGCGGTGGCGTCGATCTGCGCCCAGTTCGGCCGTCCCTACATGCGCGCCAAGGTGGAGTCGGGCGAGCCCGCCACCGAGCTCTGGGACGCGCTCGCCGCCCAGGGCTTCCTCGGCGTCAACATCCCCGAGGAGTACGGCGGCGGCGGGCTGGGCATGCAGGAGCTGGCCGCGGTGGGCGAGGAGATCGCCGCGGCGGGGTGCGCGCTGCTGCTCATCGTGGTGTCGCCGGCGATCGTCGGCACCATCCTCGCCAAGCACGGCACCGAGGCGCAGAAGCAGCGCTGGCTGACCGGCATCGGCAGCGGACGGACCAAGGTCGCCTTCGCCATCACCGAGCCCGACGCGGGCACCAACTCGCACAACCTGTCGACCTCGCTCACGCCCACCGCCGACGGCTACCGACTGAGCGGTCAGAAGGTCTTCATCTCCGGCGTCGAGTCCGCCGAGGCGATCCTCGTCGTGGCCCGGCTGCGCAACGAGGACGGCACGCTCGGCCTCCCCGCGCCGGTGCTGGTCGACGTCGACGCGCCCGGCATGCAGCGCACCATGCTGCCCATGGCGGTGCGCGGCGCGGACCGCCAGTGGCAGCTCTTCTTCGACAACGTCGAGGTGTCGCGCGACCGCCTCGTCGGCGGCGAGGAGCGCGGCCTGCGCATGCTCTTCGACGGCCTCAACCCCGAGCGCATCATGGGCGCGTCGATCTCCAACGGCATCGGCCGCCTCGCCCTCGACAAGGCGAGCGAGTACGCGAAGAGCCGCACCGTGTGGCAGGCGCCGATCGCCACCCACCAGGGCATCGCCCACCCGCTCGCCGAGGCCAAGATCGAGCTGGAGCTGGCCCGGCTGATGACGCGCAAGGCCGCGGCGCTGTACGACGCGGGCGAGCGTGGCGCCGGCGAGGCGGCCAACATGGCCAAGTACGCCGCCGCCGAGGCCGCCATCAAGTGCGTGGACCGGGCCATCCAGACCCACGGAGGCAACGGCTTCAGCCTCGACTACGGCCTCACCGATCTCTACTGGGGCGCGCGGGTTGCGCGCACCGCGCCCGTGTCACGCGAGATGGTGCTGAACTACGTCGCCGAGCACTCGCTGGGACTGCCCAAGTCGTACTAGACGACGCTGAGGTCGACCTCGACGTTGCCCCGCGTCGCGTTGCTGTACGGGCACACCGCGTGCGCCTTCTCGACCAGCTCGCGGGCGCGGTCGAGGTCGACGTCGGGGATGTGCACCTCCAGCGCCACGGCGACGTTGAAGGCTCCGCCGTCGATGGTGCCGAGGGTGACCCGGCCGGTGACGGTGGAGCCGCTGGTGTCGACCTGCTCGCGCCGTCCCACCGTGAGCAGCGCGCTCTGGAAGCACGCCGAGTAGCCGGCCGCGAAAAGCTGCTCAGGGTTGGTGGCGCCGCCGGGGCCGCCCAGCTCGACGGGGGGACGCGTGTCCATGTCGATGATGCCGTCGGACGACCGCACGTGTCCGTTGCGGCCTCCCTGCACGGTGGCCTCGGCGGTGTAGAGGCGCTTGTTGAGCTTCGGCGTGGCGGGGCTGTCGACGGACATCAGTTCACTGCTCCCTTGGCGGCGCGGCGGACGTGGTGCGGGGGCGCCGAGCCCAGTATGCCGCGACCGCGATTCAGGCCGTCGCGGCGAGCGCCGCGACCAGGCGGGAGCACGACCCTTCGACCCCGCTGCCGGCGAGCAGCTCGCTCAGCTTGGCGGGATCCGCGGGGTAGCTGTCGCGACGGCCGGCGGGCAGGGTCAGGGGGAGCTCTCGGGTGGGGCTGACCACCTGGAGGGCCCGGGCCAGGTAGTCGCGGTCGGCGTCGCGCAGCGAGGCGTCGCGGAGCATCTCCTCGACCCCGCCCCAGCGGCGGACGAGCTGCGCCGCCGTCCCCGCGCCGACGCCGCGCAGGCCGGGCAGCCCGTCGGACGGGTCGCCGCGGAGGATGGCGAAGTCGGCGTAGCGGCGGCCCGGGACGCCGTAGCGGCGGGTGACCTCGGCCTCGTCGATGACGTTGAGGCCGCTGCGCTCGGGGTAGAGCACGCGCACCCGCGGGTCCTCGATCAGGCCGAAGAGGTCGCGGTCGCCGCTGTAGATCTCCACCTCGCCGCCGGCCAGCGTCGCCCAGGTGGCGATGACGTCCTCGGCCTCGTAGCCGTCGAGCCCGACCATGTCGACGCCGACCGCGCCGAGCAGCTCGCGGATCATCCGCAGCTGCGGGATCAGCGGCGGCGGCACCGGCTCGGCGGCGCGATGCGTCTTGTAGCTGGGCAGCAGCTCGACTCGCCACCACGGACGCCAGTCGGCGTCATCGGCGACGGCGACGTGGCGGGGACGCCGCTGCGTGATCAGCCGCGCCAGGCTGTCGAGGCTGCCGCGCACCGCGTTGACCAGGCGCCCATCGGGACTGCGCGCGCCCTCGGCGGGGATGCCGTGGTAGGCGCGGAAGATCAGGCTGGACCCGTCGACGAGCAGCCAGTCACACGCCATGGGTGGCGGCGATTGCAGGTTGCGGACCGACGGGATGGGCCATCTCGACGTAGAGGCAGAGCGCGTTGACCAGGCGAAGCTGCTCGGGGGTGCGGCAGCGCACCTGGAGCAGCTCCGGCGCGCAGACCACCACCGCGACGCAGCGCGCCCGCGACACGGCGACGTTGAGACGGTTGCGGCTGAACAGGAACTCCGGGCCGCGGGGGATCTCCTCGGCGCTCGACGTGGCCATCGAATACACCGTGATCGCGCCCTCCTGGCCCTGGAAGCGGTCGACGGTGCCGACGTGGGCGCGGCCGTCGAGCGCGCTGCGCAGCCGCTTGACCTGCGCGTTGTAGGGGGCGACGACCAGGATGTCGGCCGCGGTGACCGGCCTGGTGACGCCGCGCGCGTCGATCCACCGCGCGCCGTCGAGCCGGTCGACCAGGGCGCGCACCGCGGCGACCTCCTCGGGCGAGGCGGTGCGGTTTCCGTCATGATCGACCGCAACGACGTGGGTGCCGGTGGCGTGCAGCGGGGCGTCGCTGTACAGTTGCTGCTGCGCGCAATCGTGGTGCGCGGTGAGGCGGCCGTCGTAGAAGGCGTCGGAGACGAAGACGCACACGTCGGGGTGCATGCGCCGGGTGGTGGGCAGGAAGACGCCGCGGTGCTCGGGAACGGTGTCGTGGCCGTCGAGGACGTGGTCGAGGGCCGACCGCTCGGCCCCCTCGGGGTGCACGCCCTGGGACGGCTGGGCGAGCTGCTGCGGGTCGCCGAGCAGCACCAGGTTGCGCGCCGCCGTGCCCACCGCGCAGACGTTGGCCAGCGACATCTGTCCCGCCTCGTCCACGACCAGCACGTCGAGCGCGCCGTCGAGGCGCTCGTCCGCGAACAGCCACGGCGTGCCTGCGACCACGTCGACCGCACCCGCCTCCAGCTCGGCGACCACCTGCTCGTTGCTCGCGGCGCGACGCACCTGCGGCGACGCGCAGAGCTGGGACTCGTCGCACTTCTGCAGGATGCGCACCGGCTGCCGCTGCGCCGCGGCCACCTCGCCGACCTTGCTCAGCATGTTGGCGATGGCGCGGTGGGTGGTCGCCGACACGCCGACGCGGCGGCCGCTGCGCACCAGGGCGACGATGACCTCCGCGCCGGTGTGCGTCTTGCCGCAGCCGGGCGGGCCCTGGACGGCGAGGTACGACTCGTCGAGCTCGGCGACCAGGCGGCAGGTGGCGCGCACCGCGTCCTCGCCGCGCTGCACCAGGGGAAGGCCGGGGAGGGTGGCGCGCAGTCGCGGCGTGCGCGCCAGCAGCAGGTCGCGCACCGCGGCGTAGCGGCCCGCGCCGTCCACGCCGCCGCTCTCCAGCACCGCCTCGGCGACTCGTCGCAGCGCCCGGCGCAGTGTGGGCGTGGGGATCGGCGAGGACGGCATCAGCGCGGTGGGATGCGCAACGCCGTCCAGCGACGGACCGCGCTTCAGCTCCAGCGTGCCCGCGTCGTTGTCGATGGCCACGATCTCCCCGCAGCCCGCCTGGGTGCGCGGGTCGTGCGGCTTGTCGCCGGGGTCGAGCTTGTGCTCCTGCGCGGGGTCAAAGGTGTAGGCGTGCACGGTGCTGCGCTTGTCGATGCGCAGCGCGCCGGCGTGCACCAGCGAGCCGATCGCCTCGCTGTCCTCGACAAGCTGCTCGTCGGACATCTCGGTGCGCGCGTAGTACGCCCACCACGCCGACTTGTCCTCGCGGCGGTGCCAGTCGAGCAGTTGCGCGAGCAGCCACTGCGCCCGTTGCGGTCCAGAGCGCAACGCGGCGTCCGCGGGAATCCCATCGGTCAGCGCGTCGACCAGCGCGCGCGTCTCCGCCGCCGCCGCGGCGAGCACCTCCGACGGCTCGGCGTCGCGCCGCTCCGGACGCGCCACGGCGACGCCGCTCGCGGCCAGCTCCGCGCGGCGCTGCTCCAGCCAGTCGCGCAGCTTCCACGTCGACACGCAGTCGCGCTGGTTGTAGGCGGCGATGCCGTCGAGCAGCGAGCGGTCGCGCGACTCCATCCAGCGCTCGTAGGCGACGATGCTCGCCGCCGCGTCGGCGATCGTCTCGCTGCGCCGCGGCATGTAGAAAGACTCCAGCTTCTTGATCGAGTAGCTGTCCTTGGAGATGCGCAGCCCCTGGGTGACCACGCGGTACAGGTCGACCAGCACGCCGCCGCGAAGCAGCCGGTCCACCTCATCCTCGCGCGTCGCATGCCGCCCCATCAGGCGCTTCAGCGCGGCGGGCTCGTAGCTCGCGTAGTGGTAGACGTGCAGCGACGGGTCGCGTCCGAGGCGGTCGATGACCATGTCGACCAGCGCTTCGAAGGCGGCCTTCTCCTCGGCGCGGTCGTGCGCCCAGAAGGCGTGGAATCGCGGTGCGCCCGCGGTGATCTCGACGGCGCCGAAGAGGTATTCGAGCCCGCCGTCGAGCACGTAGGGATCGCCTTCCATGTCGAAGAAAAGGTCGCCCGGCGACGGCGAAGGCAGCGCGGCCAGCCCCAGCCCGTCGCGTTCCGGCGCCAGCAGCTCGTAGCGCTGCTCGCCGCTCACCCGTTCGTGCACCTGCAGGCGCGCCTGCTGTCGCAACCGCTGCCACGGCGCCTCGCCCATGTCAGCGCTGCGCTGCGCGGGCGCAACTGCCAGCGAGGCGACGGTGCCGATGCCGGCGTCGCGCAGCTTGCGCGTGTGGTCACGCCGCATTCCCGCAACCAGCGACAGGTGATCGTCATCGCGACGTCGCCTGCTGCACCGGTCGACCCAGCGGCACACGTTGCAGTGCTCGACCGGCTCCGGGTAGGTGTCGACAACCGGCGACTCCACCGCCGACTCCAACCGCCGCCGCGCCGCGCGGTGATACGCGGCATAGTCGTCAACGCGGTGCGTCTCGGACTGGCCGCTGCCCAGCAGCACGTGCATGTGCTCGGGCGGCAGCGACTGCAGGCGCGCCACCTGCAACGAGTATTCGCACATCTGCAGCAGCGCGGACACCTTCACCGAGCGCGCCAGCTTGGCGTCGGCAACCTCGTACGACCACGCGCCCAATACGCTCGGCGTCTCCACGCGCAGCAGGAAGTCCGCGCGCCCGCGCCAGGTCCCGTCAAAGAACGCCGCCTGGTACACGACATCCGCGCCCGAGCGCATCGCCGCCAGCGTCTCCGCCTCGGCCGCGCGCAGGCCCTCGACCGTCTCCGCATGGTCGCCGACGGAGACGATGCGCCGGCCCTCGGCGATCATCCGCGCGAGCTGTGCCGCCTCGTGCCGCTCACCGAGCTGCACGCGCAGGTCGAGCTCCGCGTCGACGCGCACCGGCCGGGGCCGTCCCTCGCGCGCCGCGGCGACCTCCAGCTGCGCCAGGTGCGGACAGGCCAGGAAGCCGACCAGGTCGGACGGGCTGAGCACGACGCGTCCGCCGATCACGTTCATTCGTCGCGCATTGTCGCCGATGCGGGGCGGCGAGCGAGCCTACTTCGGCAGCGGCTTGTAGTACGTGTTGCCCGCGCCCATCCAGTCGACCACCATCTCGATGAACGCGGGCCCGCGGGGGTCGATGCCGCGCATCGGCATCGAGCCGCGGCGGATGGTGAAGTCGTGCGGCGCCAGCTCGCCGGCGCGGAGGAAATGGCGCTCGGCCGCCTCCGAGCGGCCGCGCGAGGCGAGCCACCGCGCCAACCCGAACTCGGCGCGGGCGAGCTGGTGCTCCGCGCTCGGCACGGTGCGCAACTCCGCCGCGTCGGTGGCATCGAGGCCGACGACTCCGTCGCGCACCCACGCCCGCACGCGCTCCAGCGCTGCCGCGGAGTCGATGCCCGTCATCGCGCGGTAGGTGTCGGTGGCGTAGAACACGTCGTTGGGACGCACCACGCGTCCCGACTCGTCGATCCACACCACGGTGGGCACGTTGACGATGTCGTACAGGTCGGCCACCGCCCAGGTGGTGTCGATCAGCGACGGATGCGTCGGCGCCGCGCGCTCGATCCAGGGGCGCGCGTCGTCAGCGGAACGGTCGAGGGCGACGCTGATCACCGTGAAGCCGTACGGCGACAGCTCCGCGTGCACCTCCTGCCAGACCGGCAGGTCCTCCCTGCACCCTCACCAGGATGCGTAGGCGAGCAGCAGCACCTTCTTGCCGCGCTGCTCGCTCAGCGAATGCTTGCGACCGTCCAGGTCGGGCAGGGTGAAGTCCGGCGCCTGCATGCCGCGCAGCTGCTCCCCGCGTTCCGCAGCCGCGACGCCGAGAAACGCAGCCGGCTCCTCGACGTCGATGGCCACCGGTCGCTGCAGCGCCGCCGCGAATCCCGCCAGGTCCAGGCGCGACCGGTCCGCAGTCGCGATCGACGGGTCGCGCAGTGGCACGCACAGCGCGTCGCGGCAAAGCCCCTCGGGCTTGAGCACCCAGCCGGTGGCACGGGCGAGATCACCGGCGTCCACCAGCACGCGCTCCCCGTCGATCACGGCATCGAGCGAAGCGACCTCGCCATCGGAGAGCAGGGTGAACGCAGCAGCCATCAGCGCCGCGAATCATAGGCGCCGCCGCCGACGGCGCGCCGCTACCCGCTCAGCGCATGCACCCCTGCCGCCGCCGCACACGCGGCCACCACCACCAGCAGAAACGGCGCCCGCAGCGCCACCAGAACCACGGCCACCAGCAGTCCCGCCGCCCGCGAATCGAGCACCAGCCGCGTCCCCGAGGCGAACGTCGACACCGTGACCAGCGCGCTCAGCAGCGCCACCGGGAGCACGTCCACGAACGCCCGCACCCGTGCCCCCTCCAGCCACCGGCCGGGCACCACGTAGCCCAGCTGCTTGAGCAGGGCGCAGCCTAGAGCGGCCACCAGCACGGCGACCCACAGCGTGCTCATCGCCGCCGCGCCACCGCGGCCAGCGCCGCCAAACCGCCGCCGACCAGCACCGGCGACCCCGCCGGCAGCAGCGGCACGCACAGCACCGCCACCGCCGCGGCGACCAGCGCCACGACGCGCGCCGAGGCGAAACGCAGCCGCGGGCCGAGCAGCGCGACGAACGCCGCCGGCCCCGCCGCGTCCAGCCCCGCGACCGACAGCGACCCCAGGCCGCGCCCGACCAGCGCCCCGAGGACCGTCGCCAGGTTCCAGAGCACGTACACCGACGCCGCGGTGGACCAGAACGCAGACGCGGCAAAGCCGGCCGGCGCCTCGGCGAACGCCATCGCGGTCGACTCGTCGATGGTCACCTGCGCCGCCAGCGGACGCAGCCAGGCAGGCGCGCGCAGCAGCCCGCGCACCCCCGCACCGTACAACCCGTTGCGCGAGCCGAGCAGCAGCGTCGTCGCCAGCGCCGAGCCCACGCCGCCGCCCGCGCCGAGGATGCTGACCAGGGCGAACTGCGACGCGCCCGAGAAGAGCACCAGCGAGAGCAGGCAGGTCTGCAGCACCGACAGCCCGCTGCCCACCGACACCGCGCCGAACGACACCCCGAACGGGGTGACGCTGAGCCCGATCACCAGCGCCCGCGCCCGGATCCGCCGCAGCGACGCGGCGTCGTCCTCAGCGCTCACACCACGCGCGAAGCTCACAACGAGCACCGACCATACGTGACCCCGCATGCCATCCTGTGCCCCGCCCTGACCATGTCCACAGATCCGGCGCCCCGCCCCGCCCTGGTGCTCGACTCGCCGAGCCTGCTCTACCGCGCCTTCTTCGCCCTGCCCGCGACCATCCGCGACCCCCAGGGCAAGCCCGTCAACGCGGTGCGCGGCTACCTCGACATGGTCAGCCACCTGCTGCGCACCCGCCTGCCCATCGGGGTGGTGCACACCTTCGACAACGACTGGCGCCCCGCCTACCGGGTCGCCGCCTACGCCGGCTACAAGGCCGCCCGCCGCCCCGACCCGCCCGACCTGCCGCCCCAGTTCGAGCTGCTCCTCGAGGTGCTCGCCGCCGCCGGCCTGCCCGTCGCCGACGCCGAGGGCTACGAGGCCGACGACGTCATCGGCACCCTGGCCACGCGGGCCACCGCGGCGACACCGATCGAGGTGGTCACCGGCGACCGCGACCTGCTCCAGCTGGTCCGCGACCCGGAGGTGGCGGTGCTCTTCACCGTCAAGGGCGTCAAGGACCTGCGCCGCTTCGACGAGGCCGAGGTCGAGCGCGGCTACGGCGTCCCGCCGCGGTTGTACGCCGACCTGGCCACCCTGCGCGGCGACAGCTCCGACGGGCTGCCCGGCATCGCCGGCATCGGCCCCAAGACCGCGGCCACGCTGCTGCAGACCCACGGCTCACTGCGCGCCCTGCGCGACGCCGGCGACGTCACCCCGCGCATCCACGCCGCGCTGCAGGCGCAGTCGGACTACCTCGACGCCATGGAGACCGTCGTGCCAGTCGCCACGTCCGTCGACATCCGCATGTCGCAGCAGCGCGAACCCGACCACGACGCGTTGCAGCGCTTCGCCGAGGAGCGCGCGCTGCGCGGCTCGATCGAGCGCCTGCAGGCGGCGATGGCGATGATCCGGTGAGGGAGGCGCACATGCTGGAGTGGAGCGGCGGCGACGGACGCGTGGCGCTCGACGTCGTCCCGCTGGAGGTGCTCGGCGCGCTCACCCGCCTGCGCCTGCGCCTGCTGCGCCGCATCGACGCGCTGCCCGCGAGCGACGCCGAGCTGCCGACGCGCTGCACCGAGTGGCGCGCCGTCGACCTGGTCAACCACCTCGCCGACACCACGCAGTGGGCCAGCGACGCGCTCGCCGCCGCCGCTGCCGGGCAAACCAGCATCGAGATCTTCGCCGCCGGCTTCGACCCGGTGGCCACGCCGAAGCGGCTCACCGACGCGGTCGCGCGCGACCTCGACCAGGCACGCGCGCGCCTGCATGCGGCGATCGACGCCAACCTGCGCCAGGTGCCCGGCGGCGTCCTCCTGCTCGACCGGCCCACGCCGACACCGCTCGGTCCGCAGCCCCTCCCTGTCGCGCTGCTCCACCTGCTCTGGGACACCTGGCTGCACGAGCGCGACATGTTCCTCGGATCCGTGCCCGAGCAGGAGGACGAGGTGCGGCTGTGCGCGATCTACACGCTGCGCATGCTCGGATTGATGTTCGCGCTGCGGCGTCGCGAGCGGTCGCTGCTCGTGGAGCTGCGTGGGGCAACGGATGTGTCGTTGCGACTCGATGTGCGCGGTGGCGAAACGGTTGTCCGCGGCGTCGATTCCGTCGACGACGGCGTGCCGATCCTGCGCGGCGACGCGGCCACGGTGGTCGACGCGCTCACCGGACGCGGCGACGTCGACGCCGCGCTCGACGGACCGGCGGAAGCGCGCCGAGGGCTGAGCTCCCTGAGCAGGCTTCTCGCCGGTCGCTGAAGTCCCCGCTAGCCCGCCTTGTTCGAGCGGCTGCGCATCATGAACCACACGCCGCCGACCACCACAACCGCAATTGCCACGTATAGAACGATGTGCTTGATACCCATCAGGAGAAGGTCCTCGTTGAAGCGCACACGCGTGTGCCCTAGCGGACGTCGCGCCGCATCGTAGCGTGCCGGGACCGTCGCCGGACGGCGCCCAGCCCCACCGCTGCACCGGCGAGCAACCCCGCGACGGTCCAGCCGCCACCGCCCTCCGCCGCCGTGTTCGGCAGCGACGGGGAAACCGCCGCCGCCACTCCGGTCTCCGTCGATCCACCCGACGCGTCGGGTTGCAGCGCAGGCTCGTCGCCGTGGCCTCTGCCCGCCGACACCACCGGCAGCGACACATAGCTCGGGCTGTCCGGATTGCGATCCACCATGAACACCGCGCCCGCGCTCTGCGCCTGGTGCGGCGCGCTCAACACCATGTGCGGCGCGTCGCCGGTGCCGATGTCGAGGCGGATGCGATGCCCCTGCTGGAACGTCGCGAAGGTGGGAAAGACCTCGATGTCGTATGCGGTCGGCGCCGCCGGCACGGGCAGCTCGGCGGCCTGGGTGAAGGGGTGGAAGACGCGCATCACGGTTCCGTCGATGCGCTGCGTGACCGGCGACGGCGCGGTGGCGCGCATCGAGGCGAGCAGCCATCCCGCGCTCAGCTGCGTCGAGGTGCCGCCGGGCGCGACGTCGGTGACGCGCACCGTGAACGGCACGTTCTGTCCGTCGACGGATTGCGCGACCAGGTGCACGTTGATCGGCCCGTTGATGGTCACCGGCGAGGCCAGCACCGGTGTCGAGTAGGTCAGCTCCTGCACCTCGTTGGGACGCTCGTCGGTCTCGCACGGCGCGTTGCCGACGCTCGCCTGCGAGGCGCTGGCGTCGCCCCACTGGAAGGTGGTGCGCGAACAGGGTGTGCCGGTGGGCACATACGGCAGCGGGTCGGAGCCCGCCGCGGGCGGCGGCGTGTCGCCGAGCACGCCGTCGTTGAGCGACTGCGCGCTGCCCGACGTCCCCGGCTGCAGGTACAGGTTGCGCGGCTCGACCGGCGCCACCGGGTACGCATTCGACGACACGAAGTGCGAGGCGTCGGTGCCTTTCAGCTCGTACTGATAGACGCGCGGCGCGGCATCCTCGCCGGTCTGCACGCCCTTGACGTACTGGTCGAACCACTGCAGTTGCAGCGTCTTCAGGTCGGGGATGCCGTCGGCGGGCAGCGACGACGCGGACGAGCCCTGCAGGTGCACCCACGGGCCGATGACCAGCCGCTTGGCGGGCACGTCGAGCGCGTTGTAGATCAGCGGCTCGCCGCGCTGGAAGATGTCGAACTCGCCGCCGACCACGAAGGTGGGCACGTGCACGTTCCTGATGCGCTCGATCGGCGACGTGGAGCGGTAGTAGTCGCTGTCGTAGGTCTTGGCCCCGCCGGTGGTGGCGTCCACCGTGACCGGGACCTGGAACTGCGTCGTGTTCGTGACATGGTTGGCCGCAACTGACATGCCGTCGACGAAGTCGGCCGGGTTGCCGCTGGTGGTCTGGTCGCCGGGCGGCGCGCCCAGGCCGGTCACCAGGCTGAGCCACGGCGGGATGAAGGCGGCGTCGAGGTTGCCGCCGTGGTAGGTGACGTCGCGGTAGCTGTCCGACATCGGCACCACGGGGAAGATCGCCTTGACCTCGCTGGGCGCGTCGGGCTGCTCCATGGTGAGCAGCTGGTTGATGGCCAGGTAGGACGCCCCCATCAGCCCGGCGCGCCCGTTGGCCCAGGCCTGGTGCGCCGCCCAGCGCACGATCTGCGGGCCGTCGGTCTGCTCGGCGCCGTAGAACGACTGCCACTGCCCCTGCGAGGACCCGGTGCCGCGCACGTCGATCACCACCATGGCGAATCCGCGCTGCACGAAGTACGGGTCGACGGTGAACAGGCCGCCGTCCTTCCTGTAGGGCGTCTGCTCGATGAGCACGGGGAAGTGAAGGGACGGGTCGATCGCGCCCGACCCCTTGGGCACCGGGATGCCGACGTTGGCGCGCAGCACGATCCCGTCGCTCATGGTGACCGGCACGTCCTTCTGGGTGACCACGTCCCAGGTGGGCTGGTCGGGTGTCCAGGCCGGGGTGGCGGCGGACGCGGTGGGGACGGAGCTCAGCCCGGCGGCCAGCAGGGCGAGCGGGGCGGCCAGCGCGGCGGCCAGGCGGGCGCGGCGGTGCGACATCGGGGACCTCCAACCGTCTGCGTGCCCCTTCCTCGATGAGAGAAGACAGGCCCGGTCCCCCGGGTGTCGCAGCCCCGGACGCGGGAGGCGCGCGGCGCCTCCTGGACAAGCGCCACGCGTCCCCCGCGCACCTCGAAGCGGGCCAGGGGGTGAAGGGGGGCCGCTGTCGAGGTCCGCCGGCGGGTTGCAGGCCGAATGCTAGGACAGTGCACCGCAAACCGCAACGACCGTCGAGCAGATCTTTACAGGGGCCTGATGCGAATCGATCAGTTCGCTTTCACGCTGCCGAATCGACCGTGCGGTCAGGAGTTTCGGCTGTCCGCCGGTCAGGCCGCGGAGGGCGCCACCAGGCGCGGGTCGGGGTAGACGCGCACCAGCCCCGGCGGCAGGGAGCCACGCACCGCGACCATGTGGTCGAGCGCCCGGGGACGCACCCGCGTCGGCAGCAGGCGCTCGGTGCCGGTGCCGTTCTCGCCGTCGGTGCGCTGCAGGGTGAAGACGTCCTGGGTGGTCACCACCTCGCCCTCGCGGCCGACCACCTCGGTGATCCGCTCGATGCGGCGCTGGCCGCTCTCGGTGCGGCTGAGGTGGACGATCATGTGGACGGCGGAGCCGATCTGGTCGCGGATGGCGCGCTGGGGCAGGTCGAGGCCGGCCATCAGCACCAGCGTCTCCAGGCGGTGGAGCGCGTCGCGTGGCGAGTTGGCGTGCACGGTGGACATCGAGCCGTCGTGCCCGGTGTTCATCGCCTGCAGCATGTCGAGGGCCTCGCCGCCGCGCACCTCGCCGACCACGATGCGGTCGGGACGCATGCGCAGCGAGTTGCGCAGCAGGTGGCGGGTGGTCGCCTCGTGGCGTCCGGCCATGTCCGGCGGGCGGGTCTCCAGGCGCACCCAGTGCGGCTGGGAGAGCTGCAGCTCGGCGGAGTCCTCGATGGTGATGATGCGCTGGTTGTCGGGGATCCAGCGGCTGAGCACGTTGAGCAGCGTGGTCTTGCCCACGCCCGTGCGCCCGCTGACCACGATGTTGCGTCGCGCCACCACGCAGGCCTGGAGGAAGTCGAGCGCGCCCTGGGGCGCCGTGTGGTTGGCGATCAGGTCCTCGGCGTCGAGGCCGCCGGGGGTGAAGCGGCGGATGGTCAGCACCGGCCCGCTCAGGCTGAGCGGCGGCATGATCACGTTGACCCGCGAGCCGTCGGGAAGGCGGGCGTCGAGCATGGCGTCCTGGGCGGACACGCGGCGGCCGACGTAGGCGGCGACCTGCTCGATCAGGGTGATCAGCTCGTGCTCGTCCTTGAAGCGCAGGTCGGTGGCCTCGATGACCCCGCCGCGCTCGACGTAGATCTCGTCACAGCCGTTGACCATGATCTCGGTCAGCGAGCCGTCGTCGAGGAGGGGGGTCAGGGGTCCGAATTCGATGGCGCTCATGCGGCCTACACCTTGACCCAGCTCCGCCCGCCGCGACACGCCGTGTTATCGAACCGCGACCACCATCACGCAACTGTTCACACTGGCGTCAAGCGGACCGCTCGGGCGACGGCGCGGGGCAGGCCGTGGCGGGCGAGCTGGGCCCTGGTCGGCTTGCGCAGGAACAGGACCACCGACGTCCAGCGGTGCTCGCCGCGGCCCAGCACCAGGTGAGGGTTCTTGTAGATGTCGCCGTCGAGCCAGACGGGATCGTCGAGCAGCGCCTGGGGCAGCGGCTTGTGGTGCAGCTTCTCGACGAGGACCATGCCCGACTGCTCGATGACGTACGTCTGCAGCGCCTGCGGAGTGAAGAACTCCGGGTGCTCACCGCCGGCCAGCACCAGCTCGGTGGCCACGCAGGCGATGCCGCCGGGCTTGAGCACGCGCGCCATCTCGCGCATTGCCGTGGTCGCGGCCGCGTGGCCGCCGAAGTGCTCGATGGAGCTGAGCGAGTAGACGACGTCGAAGGCGTTGGCCGGAAAGGGCAGCCTGGTGCCGTCGGCGCGGATCACGGCCAGGTGGTCGCGCCTGAAGGGGAAGGGGGCGTAGCGCTGCGGGTCGGCGGCGAAGCCCGGGTCGGCCTCGGCGGCGGGGCTGTCGGTGAAGGCGCCGGTGTAGAGGTCGGTGGCCACGGTCAGGGCGCTGCGGTTGGCGAGGTGGAAGAGCACCCGCTCGTGGCCGGCGCCGACGCCGAGGACCTTGGCCCGCGGGCCGAGGGCGCCGAGACGCTCCAGGCCGTACACGCACTGCACCCACTCGAAGCGCTTGCGGTGCTGCTCGTCGTCGCCGCGGGGCAGCTCCAGGGTGCGCTGCACGTCGAGCCACTCGGGGTCATCCCAGAAGTCGGGATGGCAGACCGCGTTGAGGATGTACGGCGGGACGGCGCGGTCGGGGACGGGGACGGCGCCGGTGATGTCGCTGCGCCGCAGGCCGAGGCGTCGTGCGGCGCGGCGGGCGAGGGCGGCGGGGCTGGGCGGCATCCGTGCGGCTAGACGGGGAGGCCGAGGATGCGGCGGGCGAGG
This sequence comes from Candidatus Angelobacter sp., assembly GCA_035569495.1. GTDB lineage: Bacteria > Chloroflexota > Dormibacteria > Aeolococcales > Aeolococcaceae > DASRDZ01. The sequence goes on from DATMMX010000016.1 coordinate 19,875, forward strand.
ATGTCCTTCTGCACCTCGGTGGTGCCGCCGCCGATGGTCAGGGCGCGGGCGAAGAGGTAGGCCCGCTGCCATTGCGCCTCGTCGCCCTCGGCGACCAGCGCCTGGGGCCCGAGCATGTGCCACACGGCTTCGTGGACCTGCTGGCCCCAGATGTCCGAGGCCAGCTTGCGCACGGACATCTGCGCCGCGGGCAGCCCGCCCCGGGCGACGTCGCTGAGCAGCCGCAGGCCGGTGAGGCGGAGCGCCTCGCCCTCGACGTGGAGGCGGGCCATCTCGTCCTTGAGAACCGCCTGCTGCTCGGGCGCCTGTGGCAGCGTGCCCTGTTCCTTGCGCCGCTGCCAGAGTGCGAGCACGTCGGCCCATGTCGGGCCGGTGCCCCACAGCGTGCCCTCGCCGGCGCTGAGGCCGATGCGCTCGGCCATCAGGGTGGTGATGGCGACCGTCCAGCCCTCGCCTTCTTGACCGATGCGATCGCTTTCCGGGATGCGCACGCCGTCGAAGAAGACCTCGTTGAAGTCGCTCTCGCCGGTGATCTGCTTGATGGGGCGGACGGTGATGCCGGGGGCGTGCATGTCGAGCACGAAGCAGGAGATGCCGTGGTGCTTCCTGGCGGTGGGGTCCGTGCGGGCCAGGAGGATGCCGCGGTCGGCGACCCTGGCCAGGCTCGACCAGGTCTTCTGGCCGCTGATCTCGTAGGCGCCGTCTGGGGTTCTGGCCGCCCGGGTCTGCAGCGCGGCCAGGTCGCTGCCCGCGTTGGGCTCGCTGAAGAGCTGGCACCACACCTCGGCGGCGGCAGGGATGCCGGGCAGGTAGCGCTGCTGCTGCTCGTCGCTGCCGTGGCGGAGCAGGGCGGCACCGGCCCAACCGGTGCCGATGACGTTGATGGCGCGCGGCGGATGCACCGCGGCCAGCTCGTGCTCGTAGAGCATCAGCTCGACGGGCGTGGCCTCGCGGCCGCCGTACTGCTTCGGCCAGCCGGGGACCGCCCAGCGGCCTTCGGCCAGGGTGCGCTGCCAGCGCTTCGACTGCTCGACCCAGGCGCCCGATTCGTCGTAGGGCACGCGATCTGTGGGCACGCTGCGCCGCATGAAGTCGCGGCACTCCGCCTGGAAGGCGCGCTCGGCGTCGCTGAGGGTCAGGTCCATGGCTGGCGGCGGTGAGTTTGACACGGGTGTCAGGGCTTGTTCATGCTGGGCCGCCGTGCAGACCGTTCGCATAGGCGCCGGCCAGGGCTTCTACGGCGACAGCGTCGACGGTGCGCTCGACGTGGCCCGCCGCGGCGGCGTGCAGTACATCTGCTTCGACGCGCTCGCCGAGCTGACCCTGGCAATTCTGCAGAAGGATCGCTTCCGCGATCCGGCGGCGGGATTCGCGCGCGACCTGCCCGCGTTCATGAGGGCGCTGCTGCCCATCTGCCGCGAGCGCGGCATCCGGCTGATCACCAATGCGGGCGGGATCAATCCCGTCGCCGCCGCGGCGGCGGTGCGCGCGGTGGCGCGCGAGCTGGGCATGGACGACCTGCGTGTCGCCGTGGTGGTCGGCGACGACATCACCTCGCGCGTCGATGAGCTGCGTGCTGCCGGTGCGGCGCTGGCCAATCTCGACACCGGCGAGTCGCTCGACGCGGTGCGTTCGCGGATCGTCTTCGGCGTCGCCTACCTCGGCTGCGCGCCGGTGGTGCAGGCGCTGTCGCTGGGCGCCGACGTGGTCATCACCGGCCGCGTCGCCGACGCCTCGCTGTTCGTGGCGCCGATGGTGCACGAATTGGGCTGGGCGCTGGACGACTGGGACCGGCTCGCCGCCGGTGTCGTGCTCGGCCACCTGATGGAGTGCAGCGCGCAGTCGACCGGCGGCAACTTCTCCGGCGACTGGTGGAACGTGCCCGACCTCGACCGCGCCGGCTACCCGGTGTGCGAGATGCGCCAGGACGGTACCGCGTTGCTGACAAAGCCTGCAGAAACCGGCGGCCGGGTGAGCTTCGACACCGTCAAGGAGCAGCTCCTCTACGAGGTGCTCGACCCGCGCGCCTATCTCAACCCCGACGTGGTCGCCGACTTCACCACCGTGCAGCTGCGCGACGCCTCGCCGGACGTGGTGGAGATCAGCGGCGTGCGCGGGCGGGCGCGTCCGGAATCGCTCAAGGCGATCCTCGGCTACCTCGACGGCTACGCGGGCACCATCGCCATCGGCTACTCCTGGCCCGACGCGGTGCAGAAGGCGCGTCGCTCCGCCGAGCTGATCGCGCGCATGGTCGAGCGCAGCGGTCTGCAGCCATTGGAGACCGTGACCGAGCTGGTCGGCGTCGACAGCACCCACGGCTCCGCGGCGCCGGTTCCCGACGACCCCAACGAGGTGGTGCTGCGCATCTCCGCGCGCTTCGCCACCGAGGCCGAGGCCAAGCGCTTCCCGCGCATCGCCACGCCGCTGGGTTTGAACGGGCCGCCCTTCATCGGCGGCGGCGTCGCGCCGCAGGGTGCGCGCGCGCTGCTCGGTGTGTGGCCTTCGCTGCTGCCGCGTTCGCTGGTGGAGCCGGGGGTGGAGGTGTCGGTCGAGGAGGCGGTCGCGGTATGAGCGTGCGCATCGCCCTGCGCGACGTCGCCCAGGCGCGCAGCGGCGACAAGGGCGACCTGGCCAACGTCGCGGTCTTCGCCCCCACCGACGCGCTGTACGCCGCCTTCCTGCGCGAGCTGACGGCTGAGCGAGTTCGTGCCCACTTCGGCCGTTTCGTCCGCGGCGCAGTCGACCGCTACGAGGTGCCCAACGTGCGCGCCCTCAACTTCGTCCTGCACCAGGCGCTCGACGGCGGGGCGGCGCGCTCCCTGCGGTCCGACCCGCTCGGCAAGTCGTACGGGTCGCTGATCCTCCGCCTGGAGATCGAGGTCAGCGACGAGGAGCTGGCGGGCGTCGAGGTCGGCCGCCGCGCGCCGCGCTGATTACATGCGGTCGAGGACGTCGCGACGGCGGTCGTGGAACTCGCCGTCGTCGATGTCACCGCGGTCGCGGGAGTCGGAGAGGTGGCGCAGCTCGCGCAGCAGGTCGACCAGCGGCGTGTCGGGAGTGGGCACCGCGTCGACGTCGATCGAGCCGTCCCAGGTGCGCAGGAAGAAGACCGCCTTCAGCGCGTCGTAGGGGATGCCCAGCAGTTCGACCTCGTCGCCCTCGCGGGAGAGCAGTTCGAGCTGCACCCCATAGCGGCCGCGGCGCGGGTCGCCGCCGAGCAGGCCGGTGATCACCTCGCCGTCGACGAAGTGCAGCGCCACCTTCTGCATGGTGCGCACGTCGTCGCGGGCGGGGACGGTGCGGCGGGCGAAGGTGACGAACTTCACCGAGGGCAGCGGGATCAGCGCGCGCCGGCTGTTTGCGTCAGGATCGACAAGAACCAGCTCGAAGTCGGGCTGGTCGAGGTCGAGCTCGACGGCGTCGCCCTCGAGGACCTCGTCGTCCGAGAAGCGCACCACGACCCGGGAACGCTGTTCCGTCTCCCGGCCGATGTGCAGAGGTTCCATGAGACTCCCGTGCGGAATGCGCCGCCAGTCCTGCCAGTCCGGACCGCCCCCGCATCAGGCGTGTCCGCTACCCCAAAGACGAAGCGAGGGCACAAAACTTGCAGCCTCCGACAGGCGTCGTGCGTTCGTGGCGATCGGGGCTGGAAATGGCCGGTGCTATACTCCGCGGCCGAGAACGGTTGGAGGGATGGCGCGTCCGCGGGACGGCGCGCAGCCACCACCGCCCCAGGCGCATGGCCGAGAACGACGATCTCACCCTGATCCGGGCGTACCTGGCCGGCGACGCCGGCGCGTTCGACGCGCTGTTCAGCAAGTACCACCAGCGCATCCGCTCCGTGTGCAGCCGCTATGTCGGCGACGGCCCGGTCGCCGAGGACCTGGTCCAGGACACCTTCGTCAACGTCCTGCGCAGCCTCGACCGCGTCGACGACGGCTTCAACTTCTCCGCCTGGATCCACCGCATCGCCGTCAATCTCTGCCACGACGAGCTGCGCCGCAGAAGCCGGGCCATGCAGCACGTCGCCGGTGGCGGCGACGAGATCGAGGAGGCGGTGCTGCGCCTGGTCGACCGCGACCGCCACGGCCACCCCGAGTCCGCGCTGGAGATGGCGACGCTGCGCCAGCTGGTCTGGGAGGTGGCCAAGCGGCTGCCCGAGCGGCAGCGCATGGTGCTGACCCTGCGCGAGCTGCAGGGGCTGTCGTACGCCTCGATCGCACGCGTCATGGGGATCAGCGAATCGGCGGTGGAGACGCTGCTGCACCGCGCCCGCAAGCGTTTCAAGGAAATATTCCTGCGCATGGATGACAGCGCCACGCGGGCGATCGACTGCAGCACGGCGGCGTTGCTGCTCGAGGCGGACAAGCGGCGGCCGCTGCGCCGCGACCAGCGGGCGATGGTGGCGGCGCACGTCGAGCGCTGCGATGCGTGCAGGGAGCGCTGGACGGCGCAGCCGCACGCGGCGGAGGGCTGAGCTCCATCCGCACCGTGGTGTGTGCGCCGAATGCGTTCAAGGGCGCGCTCGGGGCTCGCGAGGCGGCGGCGGCGATGGCTCTGGGGGTGGCGGATGCGGGCGGGCGTGCGCTGCAGGTGCCCGTGGCCGATGGGGGCGACGGCACGCTCGACGTGCTGCTGGCGGCGGCGCCCTCGGGGTCGGTGCAGTGGGTGCGCGTTCGGGGCCCGCTCGGGGCGTTGGTGGAGGCGCGGCTCGGGTGGCTCGCGGAGGGCGAGGCGGTGGTGGAGATGGCGGAGGCGGCGGGGCTGCGGCTGCTCCCCCCTGGCGCGCTCGACCCGCTGGCGGCGTCGACGTACGGCGTCGGCGAGCTGATCCGGGCGGCGCTCGACGGCGGGGCGCGGCGGATCGTCGTGGGTGTGGGCGGCAGCGCCACCACCGACGGCGGGGCGGGGATGGTGGTGGCCCTGGGCGGCCGGCTGCTCGACGCCTCGGGCGGCGCCCTCGCCCCCGGCGGCGGCGTCCTGGAACACCTCGCCGCCATCGATCTCACCAGCCTCGACCCGCGGCTGGGGACCTGCCGCATCGACGTGGCCGTCGACGTGCGCAGCCCACTGCTGGGCCCGCGCGGCGCCGCCGCCGTCTTCGCGCCACAGAAGGGCGCCTCGCCCGACCAGGCCATCGCGCTGGAGCGCGGCCTGGCGCGCTGGGCCTCGGTCCTCGGTGCCGAGGCTCTCGCCGACCAGCCGGGCATGGGCGCGGCCGGAGGCTGCGCCTTCGCCCTCGCCGCGGTCTGCGGCGCCACGCTGCACCCCGGCGCCGCCCTGGTCTGCGACGCCGTCGCCCTCGACGCGGCCATCGCCCGCGCTTCCCTGGTCCTCACCGGCGAGGGCCGCCTCGACGCCTCGACCGCCGAGGGCAAGGCACCCGCCGAGGTGGCCCGTCGCGCCGCCGCGGCAGGCGTCCCCTGCGTCGCACTCGCCGGTTCGGTCGAGCCGCCCGTCGACGCGCTCTACGCCGAGGCCATTACCCTCGCCCCAGGCCTCGACCCCGACGAGTCGCGCACCCGCACCGCCGAACTCCTCCGCACCCGGGCAGCCGAGCTGCTCCGCCGCCGGTAGACGGACCCTCTGCCGAGGCGGTCCTCAGACTGCGGTGAGCCAGTCCCTGTACTTGGCGTTCTGCCCCTTGCAGATGTCGAAGTACATCGACTGCAGGCGCATCGTCAGCGGCCCGGGCTCGCCGTCGCCGATGGTGCGGCGGTCGATCTCCACGACCGGAGAGACCTGCGCGCCGGTCCCGCAGAGGAACATCTCGTCGGCAACGTAGAGCTCGCTGCGGTCGATGGGGCGCTGCACCACGTCGAGCCCGAGCTCCTCGGTGATCAGCTGCATCATCGTCGCGCGGGTGATGCCTTCGAGGATGTTGTCGGTCTCCGGCGGGGTGATGAACTGGCCGCCGCGAACGATGAACAGGTTTTCCGCGCTGCCCTCGGAGACGTGGCCCTCGTTGGTGAGCATGATCGCCTCGTCGAAGCCGTTCTCCACGGCCTCGGTCTTGGCCAGCGCGGAGTTGATGTAGATGCCGGTGCACTTGGCGCGGGCGGGGGCGGCGTTGTCGTCGACGCGGCGCCAGGTGGAGACCATGCAGCGGATGCCCTTGTCGACGTCGACGTAGGCGCCGAAGGGCGTGGTGTAGATGAGGAAGCCGTCCTCCAGGTTGTGCAGGCGGACGCCGACCTCCTCGGACGCCTTGTAGCAGAGCGGCCGGATGTACACGTCCTCGCGGTAGCCGTTGCGGCGCAGCAGCTCGGTCGTGATGTCGCACATCTGCGCGGTGGAGAGCGGCAGCGACATGTGCAGGATCTTGGCGCTGTTGCGCAGCCGGTCGAAGTGCTCGGGCTGGCGGAAGGTGTAGAGCTTGCCGGCCGGCTCCGACCAGTAGGCGCGGATGCCCTCGAAGCAGCCGGTGCCGTAGTGCAGGGCGTGGGTCATCAGGCCGAGCTTGGCGTCGCGGTAGCGGGCGAAGTCGCCGTTGAACCAGACCCAGGAGTCGTCGCGCGCCAGGGTGGACGGGGATGCGGCGACCTGCGTCTGGCTCATGGCAACCTCTCCGATGACCGACCTGCGCGACCGGGATGGACGGCGAAGCGTACTACCCACCCCGCGGCACGTATGTTCGCCAATCATACAGCCCTGTGTACATCGGGCGAAACAGCGACCCTGCTACACTCGCTCGTAGACAGTGAACTCGGCGACCGGGCTGCTTCTAGCCGTGCCGCCCGGGCCCGTGCCAGCGCGACTGATGGAGATGATGACGCCGCGCTCAGGCACACCCACGTCGAGGTGTGGAGGTGTCATGACCGAAGTCATCCGTTCCCGTCGCGCAAGCCTTCCGAAGGCGAAATCGGTTCTCTGGAACCCGAGCCCGGAAGAGTTGCAGGAGCTGACCGCCCGCATGCCCAACGCGCGGCGCACGGAGCACGGCAACCTCAACGTGCAGACCCGGGTCGACTCGCGCAGCAAGGCGAGCACCTACGTGGTCACCGACACCCCCGAGAACCACAGCGACCAGACCATCACCCGCGCCGAGGGTGAGCGCATCGCCAAGCTGCAGGACGAGTACGTCGCCGGCCAGGACATGCTGGTCATCGACGGCTACGTCGGCAACGACCCCAAGTACCGCGTCCCCGCCCGGCTCTTCATCGAGCAGGGCAACGCCAACATCGCGGGCATGCAGCAGGCCCTCTACTTCGACAACGAGGGCGCGGGCGGTCCCGACTGGGAGCCCGAGCTGACCATCATCTACACGCCCAACCTGCAGGCGCCCGGCTACCCCAACGACCGCATCATCGCCGTCGACCTCGACGCCGGGGTCACCCGGGTGCTCAACTCCGACTACTTCGGCGAGTCGAAGAAAGGCGGCCTGCGCATGTGGAACGCGCTGACCTACACGCGCGGTGGCCTGGCCCTGCACGCGGGCTGCAAGACCATCCCCACCCCGCGCGGCGACCAGACCATGCTCATCGTCGGCCTCAGCGGCACGGGCAAGACCACCACCACGTTCACCCGGCAGAACAACAGCCAGCCGGTGCAGGACGACTTCGTCGCCCTCTACCCCGGCGGCCACGTCGTCGCCACCGAGAACGGCTGCTTCGCCAAGACCTTCGCCCTCGACCCCAAGGACGAGCCCGCCATCCACGGCGCGGTGACCAAGCCCGAGGCCTACCTGGAGAACGTCTCCCAGGACGACAAGGGCGCCACCGACTTCTTCGACACCAGCTACACGCAGAACGGCCGCGCCGTCTTCCGAATGTCGGCGCTGGGCATCGCCAAGGATGCGCGCGAGCTGAAGAAGGTCAACCAGCTGCTCATCCTCAACCGCAACGAGAACATCATCCCGGCGGTCGCCCGCCTCAACCGAGAGCAAGCGGCGGCCTATTTCATGCTCGGCGAGACGCAGGGCACCAGCGCCGGCGGCAAGGACGAGATGGGCAAGTTCCTGCGTGTCCCCGGCACCAACCCGTTCTTCCCGCTGCTGCACGCGATGCAGGGCAACCGCTTCCTCGAGCTGCTCGACGACGCCGGCTTCGAGGTCTTCCTGCTCAACACCGGCCGCATCGGCGGTGGCGCGCAGGACGAGCGCAGCAAGAAGATGACCATCCCGGTGTCGAGCGCCGTGGTCAAGGGCATCGCCGAGGGCACCATCACCTGGGAGCGGGATCCCGACTTCGACTACGAGGTGGCCAGCGCCATCCCCGGTGTCGACGACGCCGAGCTGCTCCAGCCGCGCAAGCTCTACGAGCGCCAGGGCCGCATGGACGAGTACGACGCGCTGGTCGAGCGCTTCAAGTCGGAGCGCGCCGACTACCTGAAGAAGTTCCCCGGCCTGCGCGGCGAGATCCTCCAGGCGGTCTGACGCCGGGCTCAGACGCGCTGGGTGTCGCGCCGGAAGAGCAGCGCCGCGCCCAGCACGAACGCCGCCGTCCAGCCGAGCAGGTTGGCGATCGCGCCCGCGCTGTATCCGCTGCCCACCAGCGGGGCGTGGGCGATCTGGCCGATGCCCCACGCCGGCGTGTACTGGGCGATGTTCTGAAACGTCGCGCCCAGCACGGTCAGCGGGACCAGGACGCCGCCGAAGAACGCCGCCAGCGTGGTCAGCGGCCCGAGGTACTGCATCACGTTCTCCGACGGCAGCAGGTAGCCCATCAGCACCCCGAAGGACGCGAAGACCAGCGCGGCGCACCAGGCGAGCAGCCCGGAGAGGATCCATACCGACGCGGACATGCTCACGCCGGTGACGGCACCGGCCACGAACACGACGACCACCGAGAGCGCGCCCAGCACCATCGCGGTGAGCACCTTGATGGCCATGTACGCGAGTGGCCGCAGCGGCGTCACCCGCAGCTGGCGGCTCCATCCGAGGGCGCGCTCCACCGCGACCATGGCGCCCGCCGAGGTCGAAGCCGCGATGGCGCCGTACACGCCCAGGCTGACCATGACGAAGGCGTCGACGTGGGCGCCCTCGATGGTGGACCCGCCGCGCCTGCTGGGGTTGCGGAAAAGCAGGTAGAAGACCACCGGCAACACCACGCTGAACACGACGGTGCGCCGGTTGCGCAGCAGGCGCCGCACCTCGATGCCGAGGAACGTCACGTTGAAGCCGCCCAGCGGTGGAACCCGGCGCGCCGCGATGGGCCGCGCCACCGTCGCGTCGCTGCTCACGACGCCACCGCCACGGAGGTCGCGTCGTCCGCGGTCAGCTCGATGAAGGCGTCCTCCAGGTTGTGCGCGGTGATCTCGACGTCCCGGGCCGCGGTGGTGGTGAGCAGGTGGCGGGCGACCGCGTCGGAGTCGGTCGCCTGGATGAGCACCTGGTCGCCGCGGATCTCCACCGAGCGCACCCCCGGCAGCGCCGCCAGCGCCGCCCGGTCCGCGCCAGGCAGGACGGCGCGCAGGGTTCGCCCCGCCGCCAGGCCGCGGATCTCACCCGGTGTGCCGTCGGCGACGATGCGGCCCTGGCGGAGCAGGATGACCCGGTCCGCGTAGGCGTCCGCCTCCTCCAGGTAGTGGGTGGCGAAGAGCACGGTGCCGCCGCGGTCGGCGTCCTGCCGGATCGCCGTCCAGAACTCGCGTCGGCCCTGCACGTCCATGCCCGCGGTCGGCTCGTCGAGGATCATCAATTCGGGGTCGGGCAGCAGCGCCATGGCGAAGCGCAGCCGCTGCTGCTGCCCGCCGGAGCAGCGCCCCACCATGCGGTCGGCGATGTCGGCGATGCCGGCGCGGCGCATCGCCTCGTCCACCGAGCGCGTCTGGACGAAGAGCGACGCGGTCAGCCGCACGGTCTCGGCGACGGTGAGGTCCTTGAGCAGGCCGCCCGTCTGCATCACCGCCGCCACCAGCCCCTGGCGGATCGCCTCGCCGGGGCTCATCCCGCAGACGGCGACCGAGCCGCGATCGGGATGGCTGAGGCCGAGGATCATCTCGATGGTCGTCGTCTTGCCGGCGCCGTTGGGTCCCAGCAGCGCGACGATCTCGCCGGGCTCGATGCGCATGTCGATGCCGTCGACCGCCCGGACCGGGCCGAAGCTCTTGTGCAGGCCGGTGGCGGCCACCGCGGCTGTCGCCATGTGCCGAACCATAACCGAGCACGCGCGCACCCGCGTCCGGCAGACTTTTCCCGCGACATGAGCTCCGCGACCCCACTCAGCACCGACGACCTTCGCTCCCTTGCGGACGCGGGTTTCGACGAGATCGTCGACACGCGCCGGGCCGTGCACGCGCAGCCCGAGCTGTCGCACCGCGAGAGCGGCACCACCACGCTGGTCACCGCGCGGCTGCGCGCCCTCGGGCTCGACGAGCTGCCCTGCCCCACGCCCACCGGCGCGGTGTACCGGCTGCGCGGCGGCAGGCCGGGCCGCACCGTGCTGCTGCGCGCCGACATCGACGCGCTGCCGCTGGTCGAGGAGGTGGACGTCCCCTGGCGGTCGCGAACCGACGGCGTGATGCACGCCTGCGGCCACGACGGCCACACCGCCATCCTGCTCGGCATCGCCTCGATGCTGGCGGCGCGCGCCGAGTCGCTGCCCGGCGACTACGTGCTGCTCTTCCAGCCTGCCGAGGAGGACATCGCCGACCCCGGCGCGCCGCACATGGTCCGCGGCGGCGTGCTCGACGTGCCCGCTCCTGACCGGATGGTCAGTCTGCACCTGGCCACCCTGCTGGCCACCGGCCTGGTCGGCGCCCGCGCCGGCACCGCCATGTCGTCGGCGCAGTTCTTCCGCATCGCCCTGGGCGGCCGCGGCGGCCACGGCTCGATGGCGGGGCGCGACGGCAACGTCGTCCTCGCCGTCAGCGCGCTCTCCACGTTGCTGCCGGCCGTGGCAGAAGGTCTGGAGTACGAGGAGATCGCCTGCGCCTGCAGCGCCGGGTTGATCCGCGCCGGCCAGGCCAGCAACGTGGTGCCGCGCACCGCCCTGCTGGAGGGCACCATCCGCACCTTCACCGCCGAGCAGCGCGCCGTCACCCTCGACCGCCTGCACGATGCCTGCGAGCAGGTCGCCCGCGACTTCTCCGTCGAGGTCGACGCGCAGCTCCCCGAGGCGGTGCCCGCGGTGGTCAACGACGCCCAGGCGGTTGCGCTCTGGCGCGATGCCTGCCGGCCGCTGCTCGGTGAGGACAGGGTGCTGGAGCTGCCGCCGATGCCGCCCAGCGACGACGTGAGCTGTTTCCTTCAGCGCGTCCCTGGCGTGCACTTCTTCGTCGGCGCCGCGCCCGGCGCCCGCATGCCCCCGATGCACCACGCGCCCGACTTCACCATCGACGAGGAGTCGCTGCGGGTCGGCGCGCTGGGCATGGCGGCGACGGCGATCGCGCTGGCCCGGCCCGGGTCGCTCTGAGCTAGGCGGGCTGCAGCGGGATGGTGCGCATCCCGCGGGTCCCCGTCAGCGGCGTGGCGGCCACGGGCATGCCCAGGTCGGCGAGCATGGCCAGGTCGACCTCCGCGCTGCGCCCCAGGGTGGTCAGGTAGTTGCCGACGATCAGCCCGTTGGCCCCGGCGAGCATGCCGTAGGCCTGCAGGTCGCGCAGCACCACCTCGCGCCCACCCGCGTAGCGCAGCACCGAATCGGGGATCACGCAGCGGTACACCGCGACGCAGCGCAGCGCGTCGAGCGGCCGCATCAGCGCCTCGTCGCTGAGCGGCGTGCCCGGCCGCGGGTTGAGGAAGTTGCAGGGGATCTCCCGCGCCCCCAGGTCGCGCAGCACGAAGGCGAGGTCGAGCCGGTCGTCCCAGGTCTCGCCCATGCCGAAGATGCCGCCGCTGCACAGCTCCATCCCCGCGGAGACCACCGCGCGGCAGGTGCGCACGCGGTCCTCGAAGGAGTGCGTCGTGCAGATCTGCGGGAAGAAGCGCGGGCCCGCTTCGAGGTTGTGGTTGTAGCGGTGAATCCCTGCTGCGGCAAGGCGTTCGGCCTGCCCGTCCTTGAGCAGTCCCAGCGACGCGGCGACCTCGATGTCCACCGCCTCGCGGATCGCCTGCGCCGCCGCGATGACGTTGCTCATCATCCGCTCGTCGGGTCCGCGCACCGCGACCACGATGCAGAACTCCGTCCCGCCCATCTCGCGGGTCTGCCGCGCCAGCTCGACCAACTGGTCGGTCGGCAGCATCGGCTCGCGCACCACGTCGGTGGCGTAGCGCGCCGACTGCGAGCAGAAGGTGCAGTCCTCGGGGCAGCCGCCGGTCTTGGCGCTGATGATCGACTCCACCTCCACCGCGGGGCCCATCCAGGCCAGCCGCACCTGGTGGGCGAGCTGGATCAGCTCGGGGAGGTGCTCGTCGGGCAGGGACGCCAGCCGTTCGGCGAGCGGCCGGTCGATCAGGGAGCGGCGGTCGAGCAGCAGCTCGGACGCCTCGCGGAGCGCGTCGGGGATGTGGGGCATGGGCTGGTGGAGGATAGCTCGGCGCACCGGTAGCGGGTCAGGCGCCTCCGCCGCCGCTAGCCCGCCACCCCGCGCAGCACCAGCGTCGCCACCACCTCGGCGGGCCGCGGCACCTCGACGCCCGTCAGCGGGATGGGCTGCCACATGTCGCCGTTGCTGGGCGGCATGAAGGCAATGCAGGTGCCGATCAGCGCCGCCGCCGCCATCGCCGGGGTGATCCCGTCGCGGAGCTCGCCGTGGCGCTGCAGGTCGGTGAACAGGTCGGTCACCGGCGCCACCACCACGGTCTGGAAGGTGGCCCGCAGGCGGCGGCGCAGGCCGCCGGAGACGTGCTCGGCGAGCTCCTCGTGAATGCGCACCGGGTGGTACGGCGACCCGGCGAGCAATGCCTCGGCCACGGCGCGGATGCGCGTGTCGAAGGCGCCGGGCTGGGTGGTGGCGGCGCGCATGGTCGCCCTCATCTGCTCGTTGAAGTCGGCGAGGCACTCCTCGAACAGCGACTCCTTGTCCTTGAAGTAGTAGTACAGCGCGGGCTTGGTGACGCCCGCCGCGCCGGCCACCGCGCGCATCGAGACGCGCGCGAAACCCTGGTGGGCGAACAGCTCATTGGCTGCATTGAGGATGCGCTCGCGCGTCGTCCCATGGCGACGCGCCCCGCCGAAGAGATCACTCATGGTCCGCCGGCCATCTCCTTGATGATCAGGGATTTCGCGCGCCACACAAGGGCATTGCGCCGATCGCGCGCGTGGTCATTATCACGGCCAAACACCCTTTGTGACGCGACGAAACCCTGACCGCAAGTCAGCCACGAAGGGACACACAGGATTGGACCCACGCACTGACCGGCGGTCAGCAAACACTGGCTCAGTCGGCGGGTGGCATTCCCAGCGCGTCGTCGACCTCGACGCCCCCCGCGGCGGGCCGCGCCCCGCCCACCAGGTAGGTGGCCCGGCCCACCGCCATCAGCCGCCCCGCCCCGTCGGTCACCTCGGCCTCGCCGACCGCCAGCGACCGCCCGCGGCGGCGGATCCGCGCCCGGCAGCTCAGCGGCCCGATGCTCGAGGGCTGCAGAAAGGCGACGTTGAGGTCGGTGGTGGCCATCGGCCGCCGCGTCCCCTCGGGGTCCATGGTGTGCAGCGCCACCCCCACGGCGACGTCGACCAGGGTGGCCACCACCCCACCGTGGACGGTGCCGCCGCGGTTGAGGTGGTCGGGGCCGACCTCGCATTCCACCACGGCCGTGCCGCCACCCCCTTCGACGACGCGCACCCCCATGGCGCCCGCGAATCCCCACGGTCGATCGCTCACCACGGCAGCCTACCCGGACGGGCGGTGCAGCCGTGCCAGACTCCGCAGCCATGTCCGACACCCTGACGGTCACCGACAACCGCACCGGCGCGACCTACGAGATCCCCATCCAGGACGGTGCCATCCGCGCCACCGAGCTGCGCAGGATCAAGGCCGCCGAGGACGACCCCGGCCTGCTGTCCTACGACCCCGCCTTCCTCAACACCGCGTCGTGCACGTCGCGCATCACCTACATCGACGGCGACAAGGGCGTGCTGCTGTACCGCGGCTACCCCATCGAGGAGCTGGCCGAGAAGAGCACCTTCCTGGAGGTCGCCTACCTGCTGGTCCACGGCGAGCTGCCCGACCCCGCGCAGGAGCGCGAGTGGGAGCACGACATCACCGTGCACACGATGGTCCACGAGAACGTCAAGCGGTTCATGGGCGGCTTCCACCACGACGCCCACCCGATGGCCATGCTGCTCTCCACGGTGGGCTCGCTGGCCACCTTCTACCCGCAGGCCACGCGCATCAAGGACCCCGAGCAGCGGCGCATCTCGATCTGGCGGCTGATCGCCAAGATGCCCACCCTGGCGGCGATGTGCTACCGGCACTCGATGGGATTCCCCTACGTGCTGCCCGACAACGAGCTCGGCTACGTGGGCAACTTCCTGTCGATGATGTTCAAGATGGTCGAGCCGCGCTACCGGCCGATCCCGGAGATCGAGCATGCCCTGGACGTGCTCTTCATCCTCCACGCCGACCACGAGCAGAACTGCTCGGCGAACGCGATGCGCTCGGTCGGCTCGTCGGAACCCGACCCCTACTCGACCACCGCGGCCGCCATCGCCGCGCTCTACGGACCATTGCACGGTGGAGCAAACGAGGCGGTCCTGCGCATGCTCGAGCGCATCGGCGACAAAGCCAACGTGCGCGGCTTCATCGACGGCGTCAAGCGCGGCGACGAGCGGCTGATGGGCTTCGGCCACCGCATCTACAAGAACTTCGACCCGCGCGGCAAGGTGATCAAGCAGATGGCCGACCAGGTCTTCGCGATCACCGGCACCAACCCGCTGCTCGACATCGCGCTGGAGCTGGAGAAGGTGGCGCTCGAGGACGAGTACTTCGTGTCGCGCAAGCTGTACCCCAACATCGACTTCTACAGCGGGCTGATCTACCAGGCGCTGCGCATTCCCACCGACATGTTCCCGGTGCTCTTCGCCATCCCGCGCACCGCCGGCTGGCTGGCCCAGTGGGAGGAGATGCTCAACGACCCGGAGCAGAAGATCGCCCGGCCGCGGCAGATCTACAAGGGCGAGCCGCGCCGAGCCTACGTGGCCATGGCCCAGCGCGGCTGAGGCGGAGCGGCGTCCCGGGGATCGCGCTCCCCGGGACTGCTCCCTGGACCCATTCCCCTCGCGCAGGCCGGCGTTCCTCGCGGACCGCCTGGCGGCGCAGTGATCACCAAGGCAGACGCCGGGAGGGTCCGGTTTCTTGCAGGTGGCCGGGCGGTCAGCCCGCCGTGACCCCCGGCTGCGTCGAGGGCGCGGGCGGCGGCCAGGGGCCGAGCGCCTCGTACAGCGCGGTGACCAGCGCGGCGCTGAGCGCGTCGGGGTCGTGGGAGCGGTACTCCACCCAGTAGCGGACGGTCAGGGTGACCCCGCCGTCGGCGTCGAGGCGCGGCTGGACGAAGGGCTTGGGTTCGGCGACCACGCCCTCGGTCTTCCCGACCACCTCGCGCACGGTGCGCATCGCCTGCTCCAGGCCGGCCCCCGGCGGCAGGCGAACCGCGACGCTGAACTGGCGCATGTCGTAGGCGGTGGAGTTGACCACGGTGCCGCTGAAGGCGGCCAGGTTGGGCAGGATGGCCAGCCTGCCGTCGGCGGTGCGCAGCGCGGTGGTGCGCAGCTCGATGGTCTGCACCGAGCCGCTCTGGTCGCCGACGGTGATCCAGTCCCCGATGCGGAAGGGCCGCTCGATGAGCAGGAAGATGCCGGCGAGGATGTTGCGCAGCAGGTCCTGGAAGGCCAGGCCCAGGGCCAGTGAGGTGAGCCCGCCGAAGGTGAGCAGCACGCTGACGCTGAGGCCCCCCGCGGTCAGCGCGGCGAGGACGGCGACGGTCAGGGTGAGGATGGTGAAGACGTTGTTGACCAGGGTGCGCACCTGGGCGTCGGCGCTGGTGCGGTGCAGGGCGCGCAGCACCACGCCGCGCAGGAAGCGGCCCACCGCCATCACCACGACGAAGGCCACCAGCGCCTGGAGGATGTCCTGCGCGGCCACCCCGAGCACGTCGGCGCCGGAGAAGCCGCGGTCGCGGATCGCGGTGCAGACGACCTGGAAGAAGCCGTTGGGGTCGCAGTTCACGGTGGCGGCCAGGAGCGGCGTCATCGCCGGCCATCCTAAACGGGCGGCCGGGGGCTCCGGGGCGGGAGAATCCTCCGCGCTGTGAGTGTGGACGACCCTCAGCCCTCCCGCCGCCGTGGCCGCGCTCGGCGTGTGCTCGCCACGGTGGCCACCGACCTGACCCCGCTGCGCGTCTCCCGCGACTACCGCCTGCTCTGGAGCGGCAACCTGGTCAGCGTGGTGGGGCGGCAGATCACCATCGTCGCCCTGCCCTACCAGGTGTTCCTGCTCACCCACTCCTCGCTGGCGGTGGGCGCGCTGGGGCTGGCCCAGCTCGGCCCCCTCGTGGCGCTGTCGCTGATGGGCGGGGCGATCGCCGACCAGGTCGACCGCCGCAAGCTGCTGATCGCCACCAACTGCGGCATGGCCGCCTGCTCGACGCTGCTTGCGGTGGGCGCCTTCGGCCACTGGAGCACGGTCGGCTACCTCTACGTGGTGGCGGCGCTGAGCTCGTCGTTCTCGGCGGTGGACCAGCCGACACGCAGCGCCACCATCCCCAACCTGGTGCCGCCGTTGCTGGTGCCGTCGGCGATCGCGCTCAACATCTCGGCGTTCACCATGACGGTGATCGTCGGGCCGGCGGTGGGCGGGGTGATCGTGGCCACCGCGGGGGTGGGCGCGGCGTACTCGGTGGACGTGCTCACCTTCGCGGCGGCGATCGGCGCGGCCATCGCCATCTCGGCCCAGCCGCCGCGCGGCGGTCAACGCGAGCCGGTGCTGCGCTCGATCCGCGAAGGGCTCGTCTACACCTGGCGGCAGCGCATCGTCCTGGGCGGCTTCGCCGCCGACATCGTGGCCATGGTCTTCGGCATGCGCCGCGCGCTGTATCCGGTTCTGGCCACCTCTGTCTACAAGTCGGGACCGGTGGCGCTGGGGCTGCTGTCCTCGTCGATGGGCCTGGGCGCGATGCTCGCGGCGCTGTCGTCGGGGTGGGTGAGCCACTCGCGGCGGCAGGGCCGCGTGGTGGTGGTCACCGTTGTGGTGTGGGGCATTTCCGTGATCGGGCTGGGGCTGGCGCCGTCGCTGTGGGTGGCGCTGCTCGCCCTGGGGGTGGGCGGCGCGGCGGATTCGTGGTCGGCGGTGGTGCGCAGCACGGTGATGCAGACGGTCACCCCGGACCGGCTGCGCGGGCGCGTGTCGGCGGTGTTCTCGATGGTGGTGGTGGGCGGGCCGAGCCTCGGCGACATCGAGGCCGGTGCGGTGGCCAGCGCCTTCAGCCCGGCGGTGTCGATCGTCTCGGGCGGCGTCGCGGTGCTGCTCGGCGTGGGGCTGGTGGCGCTGACCAATCCCGAGCTGTGGCGCTACCGCTCCTCCGGGTCGCGTGCGCCGGTGCTGGAGGTGATCGACATGCCCGAGGCGGCCGCCGAGTTGTGACGCGCTGCGTCGAGGCGCGGCAAAGTGCCCGTTGTGTATCGTCCTCGGTGCGGCGACCGCCGGGGAGTTTGCGGCGTCGACGATGTGTGTGGAGGGTTCGCCCAGGATGCTCGACAGGCTGGAGATGACGCAGCTCGGTGAGATGCCGCCGCTCGGCATCGTGCCCGAGCGCATGCTGGCGCAGCTCATCCGTCCCGAGCGGTACGGCGAGCCGTCCGCCGCCTTCGCGGTGGAGGAGGTCGACACGCCGCTGCCCGGGCCGGGCGAGGCGCTGGTCTACGTGATGGCCGCCGGCGTCAACTACAACAACGTGTGGGCGGCGTTGGGCCGTCCCGTCGACGTGGTCGCGGCGCGGCAGAAGGCGGGCGAGCAGGAGCCGTTCCACATCGGCGGCAGCGACGCGTCGGGCATCGTCTGGGCGGTCGGCGCGGGCGTCACCAACGTCAAGGTCGGCGACGAGGTGGTCATCCACTGCGGCGTGTGGGACCCGGCCGATCCCTGGGTGGTCGCCGGCAAGGACCCCATCGTGGCGCCGAGCAACCGCATCTGGGGCTACGAGACCAACTGGGGCTCGTTCGCGCAGTACACCAAGGTGCAGGCGCACCAGCTCCTGCCCAAGCCGCCGCAGCTTCCCTGGGCCGCGGCCGCCGCCTACATGCTGGTCGGCGCCACCGCGTACCGCATGCTCTGCGGCTGGGAGCCGCACACCGTCGCCGCCGGCGACGTGGTGCTGGTCTGGGGCGGCAGCGGCGGCCTCGGCTCGCAGGCCATCCAGATCGCGCGCGCCAAGGGCGCGCTGCCCGTCGCCGTGGTGTCGGGCGAGGAGAAGGGCGAGTACGCCAAGAACCTCGGCGCCATCGGCTACATCGACCGCCGCAACTTCGACCACTGGGGCCCCATGCCCGACTGGCGCGACGACGCGGCGTATGGCAAGTGGCTCAAGGGCGCGCGCGCCTTCGGCAAGGCGATCTGGGACGTCGTCGGTGAGCGCCGCTCGCCGCGCATCGTCTTCGAGCACCCCGGCGAGTCGACCATCCCCACCTCGATCGTCGTCGTCGACAACGGCGGCATGGTGGTGGTGTGCGCCGGCACCACGGGGTACCTGGCCACCGTCGACCTGCGCTACCTGTGGATGCGGCAGAAGCGCCTGCAGGGCTCGCACTTCGCCAACGACGAGCAGTGCGCGGCCTTCAACGAGATGGTCACGCGCGGTGAGGTCGATCCCTGCCTGTCGCAGGTGTTCTCGTTCTCCGACGTGGGCACCGCGCACCAGCTCATGTACGAGAACCGCCATCCCAGCGGCAACATGTCCATCCTCGTCGGCGCCCGCGACGCCGAGCAGGTGACGGTCGACTGAGGATGATGCTGCGGCGGGCGCTTCTGGGGGTCGGTGCGCTGTCTGCTGTTGCTTGCGGGAGCGGATCGGGTACTCCCGCGACGAGTGCAACACTCAGCGCGACGGCGGCGCCAAGTCCCACGGTGGATGCGCACTCACTGGTGCAGCGCTACGTCACGATGCTGACCGCCGACCTGAACGCCCTCCCGTCGGTCAAGGCCGCCTGCACCGGCACCCTCGACGCTTGCGCCACCGCATTGGACGCTATGGATGTCGCGTCGGCCAAGGCCCTGGCGGACCTCCAGCAGTTGCCCGCCGAACCGGCGAGCGTCAGCACGGAGGTCGAGGACATCCGCTACAACCTGCGCTTCCTGCACTACTGGGGTCCCAACATCCGCGCCGGAAACAACAGCATCGACGAGGCGGTGCGATACTGTGAGGGCGACCGCGCGCATCTGCTCTCGGAGCTGGCTAAGCTGGTCAGCGAGGCGCCGTAGCCGGCGCCTTACTGCGGGGCGGGTGAGGGCAGGGCGGTGCCGTCGCCGAACGGCCAGGGCTGTTGCGGCGTCGGGCCGGTGGGCAGCAGGTCGGACGCGGTGAGCGCGGCGCACGGCGGGGCGGGTGCCTTGCTGCCGTAGGGCGCGGTGTTGCCGCTGGCGGCGAAGCCGAGCGATTCGGCGAGCGCGGTCTGCGTGCACATCACGTGGTCGCCATACTGCGCGGCGACGTTGAAGAAAGCGTTGTCGTTGGTGGGGTTGCTGGCCACGATCCACTGGTACTCCGTGGCCGGCGCGATCAGGTAGCCGAGCTGGTCGTTGGCCAGCCCGAAGGTGAACAGCGACTGCACCCCGCCGACGCTGTTCTTGACGCCGAAGCGAATGTCCGGATACGCCTCGCCGGGTGCGGCGGTGAGCAGCACGTCGCCGATGCGGTGCGCCGACACGAAGGTGCCGACCACCGTGCCGGTGAACCACGGCGGCGTCGCCGAGCGATAGGCGCCGTAGCCGCGCACCGGAACCTCGCCGGTGTACGACACGCCGATCAGCGCGCCGTTGGTGCCCGCTTCGCGGGTCATCACCTCGCTGCCGGAGACGCCGCTGCCGTGCACCGGTGTCGCCGTCGCCACCGCCTGCACCACCCAGGGCGCGAGCAGGTGCGTGTAGGTGTCGAGCCCGTCGACGTCGCAGGACTCCTGGCCGGGCTGGTCGCACTTCGGGTTGGAGTGCGGCCGCGGCGGCTGGCTGCGGCCCACGTCGGCGACCATGGTCACCGCCACCGGCTCGCCGAGCGCGGTTTCCGTTGCCCGGGCAACGCGTCCGGGCCAGTCGGCCGAGTAGAGCACGTTGCCGCCGCCCATCACCGTGGCGTGGGCCGCGTAGTTGATCAGGGTGCCCAGCATGTGGCCCCTGGCGTCCACGGCCTGGAGCACGCGCAGCTCGGTGTCGACGGCGCTGTCGTCGTAGCCGGTGTTGGAGTCGGGGGCGAACTGGCTGTGCACCATGTTCTCGCCGGGCGTCGCCGTGCCGGGGATGTAGCCACCCGCGGCGGGGGTGGGGATGGTCGGCGTGTCGCTGCCGACGAGGAGCTGCGCGGGGACGCGCCGACCGTACGCGACGTCGAGGGCGCGGACGGTCTGGTCGTGCACGTATTGGAGATAGTCGACAGGAACTCCACCCCACAGCCCGATCAGGTCGGGACCTGCATGGCTGTGGTCGCTGTTGACCACGATCATGTCGAGCGGCACGCCGGTGTCGCGGGCGACCTGCTGGCGGATGTCGTTGATGCCGTACGGGCCCTGCTTGTACGCGGTGAAGGTGCCCTGGTTCTCCAGCGCGGCGAGCAGCAGGCTGTGGCCCTTGGTGTCGCTGACCGCGAGGGCGCGCACGTAGATGTGCTCGACGGTGCCGTCACCGTCGACCAGCGGGCCCTGGGCCTGGCGGGTGGGGAGGATGCCGTAGCCGCCGAGGTGGAAGTCGTGCGAGGCCAGGTCGGCGGCGCTGGGGTCGAGCAGCTCCTTGTCGAAGCCGACCCGCCAGGGCAGGGAGTGGGCGCCGCCCCGGCCGTCGTCGTGGTTGCCGGTGGCCTGCGCGCCGGATTCGCCGCCGCCCGTCGCGGTGGCCGCGGCCCGGGCGGTGGCGGCGGGGGCTGCGGCCTCCGCGGGGTAGGCGCGGGCGACCTGGTCGGCCTGGGCGGCCCGGGTGGCGGCGATGCGGGCCGCGTCGCCGGACGCAGCGGGTGCGCCGGGTCGGGAGATGGGCACGGCCACGGCGACGGCGGCGACGGTGGCAAGGGCGCCCAGGGCGGCGGCGGTGCGGTGGGCGCGCGGCAGGACGGACTTCCGGTGCATGGTTGCTCTCTATCCCCAACACTTGGACGCACGGTCCGCCTGGAGCCATAGACCGCCCGGGGCCCTGATTTCTTGCGCGCCGTGGGCTGAGCGAGTTGTGGTCAGAAGCTTCCGCAACCGGAGGGACCGGGCGCGGTGTCGAGGTCGGGCAGAGAGGCGAAGCGGGGGAAGCTGCGGGTGTCGGTGGTGGGCAGGAAGTCGCCGGTGGTCGGGTCCTGCACGTAGTCGAGGCGCGGGCCGTGCTCGACCAACTCGGTGAGCCCGTCGCACAGCGCATCGACGTCGTCGTGCGTCGTGCCCAGGCCGAACGACGCACGCACCGCGCCAGGCACGTGGGCGTGCTCGCCGCGGCGCAGCTCGCTGCGCACCTCCTCGGCCTGCCTCGGCGTGAGGCCGAGCAGGTGGGTGATGTAGGGATGCGCGCAGAAGCAGCCGTGGCGCACGCCGATGCCGTGCTCGGCGCTGAGGAACGCGGCCACCAGCGCATGGTGTGCGTTGCCCACCGTGAAGGTGCGCACCCCGAGGCGGTCGCACGCCGCGTCGGGCCAGAGGCGGTGCACGGTGACCTGGGGGATCGCCGCGAGCCGCATGTCGAGGCGGCGCAACAGCTCGCGCTCGTGCTCGGCGACTTCGTCCATGCCGCAGCGCTGCAGCTCGGTGCAGGCCGCGCCCATCGCCACCGCGCCGAGCACGTTGGGCGAGCCGGCCTCGTGGCGGTCGGGCAGGTGGGTCCACAGCACATCGGCGAGGGTGACGAAGTCGACGGCGCCACCACCGGCGAGCAGCGGCTCAGTGTTCTCCAGCAGCCGCCGCGGCGCCACCAGCGCGCCGCTGCCGAAGGGGGCGTACATCTTGTGCCCGCTCAGCGCCAGGCAGTCGATGCCCATGGATTGCATGTCGATGGCGCGGTGCGGGGCCAGCTGCGCGGCGTCGACCACCATCAGCGCGCCCGCGCCATGGGCCAGCCGCGCGACCTGCGCGACCGGGAACACCTCACCGGTGACGTTGCTGGCCCCGGTCATCGCCACCACCGCGACGCGGTGCTGCTGCAGCGCGCGGGCCACATCGTCCAGCAGCGCCTGCGGCGACGCGGGCGGCGCGATGTGCACCACCTCCGCGACGCGCCGCCAGGGCAGCAGGTTGGCGTGGTGCTCGACCGCGGTGGTCAGCACCACCTCGCCGTCGCCCGGCCGCAGCGCGTTGGCCAGGGTGTTGAGCGCCTCCGTCGTGTTGCGGACGAAGATGACCACATCGTCGTCGCCCGCGCCGACGAAGCGGTGCACGGCCGCGCGCGCCGCCTCGTACAGCCGCGTCGAGGTCTGCGACGCGTAGCCCGCGCCGCGGTGCACGCTTGAATACCACGGCAACGCCTCGGTCACTGCCGCCACCACCGCCTCCATGGCCGGCGCCGACGCGGCCAGGTCGAGGTTGACGTAACGCCGCGTCCCACCCGCCGCCAGCGGGACCTGCAGGTCGCGTCCGGTCAGCGCGGGAAGCGGTTGCAGGGTTGCCATGCAAGGGCAGGGTAGCGCGATGCCCCGCGGCTCACTGGGGGCCGGCCAGCCGCTCCACGCGCCGCCGCCGCCGCCGCAACGCCACCCCCCGGCGCAGCCACATCCCCTCGCGCACCGCGGCCGCCGCGAACAGCGCGGCGAGCACCAGCATGACGATCCCCAGCCAGCGCGGCGTGAGCACGGTGAGCGTGGTGCCCGCCGAGGTCAGCACCAGGGCGGCCACGGCGAAGCCGAGCATGGCGACCGCCAGGGCGGCCAGGCGGGCGCCCTCCAGCACGTCGGGCATGGCGGCGCCGATGCCCCCGCCGCTCATCAGGGCGCGCAGCCACTCGGGGTACTGCTGGGTCGCACCCGCGCCCGCGCCCGTGCCGGGGGTGCGGTGGCTGGGCGGGACGGGCACACCGCCACGCGCCCGGCGGCGAAGGAACACAACCCCGGCGACCAGGGCCAGCCGGGTCAGCATCCGGACGATCAGCGCGAACGGCATGGCGACGCCCCTGATCATCCCCCAGTGCGGTGCAAACGGCGCCCCGAGGCGGCGCTACGGCTGGGGGCCGCCCCCCTCCCTGGCCGCCTGCTCGACGCGGAGCCGGTAGCCCTCCCACCACTGGGCGTCGCCGTCGGGCAGGTTGGAGTTCTCCCGGCGCAGCCCGGCCGCCCCGTCGATCAGCTCGCGGACGATGTCGGCGTGGCCGGCGTGGCGGTTGGTCTCGGCGATCACGTGCACGAGAATCCTGTTCAGAGTTGGGTGGCGCCGCTCCTCGGGCCACCAGGGCACGGTGCCGGTGGCGTCGAGCGGCAGGGCCTCGATGGTGACGTCGTCGTGGGCCCAGACGCGGCGGTACAGGTCGACGATCTGCTCGCGCGACTCGTCGGGCGCCGCCCACATGTCGGCGTTGGGCTCGGAATCGGTGGTGTGCCAGTGCGCCGTCTCCGCGAAGGGGCGGGCGAAGGCGTCGCCGAAGTAGCCGGCCTCGACCACGGCGAGGTGCTTGACCAGGCCGAGCAGGTTGGTCCCGGTGGGGGTGAGCGGGCGGCGCACGTCGTACTCGCCCAGGCCCTCGAGCTTCCACAGCATCGCTTCGCGCCCGGCGCGCAGGTAGTTGTGGAGGTCGGCCTTGTGGTCGGTCACGAGGGGGCCCTTGTTGAGCGGGCGAACCGTTTCCGGTCCGCCCGCCAGGAAGGGGTGAAGTGCACAGGGAGGGCGGCTGCCGCGGTCCGGTGGGTCTCTCCCGAAACCCACGATCACCACAACCGTTCCCCCATTCTGCCACCCGGCGGGCCTGGCGTGTCCTGCGTGCCGCGAGCGGGTGGGAAGGCGCCACGCTGCGTGCTACAGTCGCCCGGCACAGCAGACCCTGAGCGGAGGAGCCGGCCCACATGGTTCGTGCCTACGTGCTCATCAGCGCCACGCCCGGCAAGGCCATCGACGTCTCGCAGCGACTCAGGGGGCAGGACGGCATCGTCAGCGTCGACGCCATCACCGGCGAGTACGACGCGATCGCCCAGGTGCAGGCGGCCGACATCGCCGGCATCGGCCAGCTCATCGTCGAGAAGATCCAGCGCCAGGATGGCGTGTTCAAGACCATCACCTGCCTGGCGGTCGAGTAAAGCGCCTGTGAGCGCGGCCTCCGGCGGACACGCCGTCGTCGAAGGTCGCGTCGGTCTGCGCGGCTTCCTCGGCTTCTACCGCGAGGCGCTCGGCCTCTTCGGTGGCAACCGCCATCTGCGGCTCTCCTTCGCCTTCTGGGCAGGCCTGGGATTCCTGTTCACAGAAGCGCTGGGCATCGGCGTCGCCCAGATGGATTCGCGGCGCTGGGTGGTGATCGCCGCGCTCCTCTGCGCGGTGTGGTGGGGGCTGGTCAGCCTGGTGCTGGCGGGCGGCGCCGCGCTGCTTGTCACCCCGAAAGATGGCGCGCGCATCGACTTCTACGGCGTGCCCAACGGCCTCACCGCGCTGCGCGCCTACGCCGTGGTGCCGCTGATGATCACCGCCTCGGTGTCCACCCCGGGCCGCACCGGCTTCGTGATCTGGTGCGCCATCGGTGGCGTCACCGGCATGCTCGACGCCGTCGACGGCTTCATCGCCCGCCGCGTCGGCCCGCTCACCGAGCTGGGCCGCGCCTTCGACCCGGGCATGGACGCGCTCTTCTTCAGCGCCGGGGTGTACGCCGCCTGGCGATTGGGAATCATGCCCTTCTGGCTGATGGTCTTCATCTACGTGCGCTACCTCGGTCCCCTGCTGGCCACCCCCCTCGTCTTCCTGGCCCGGCGGCGCCCGGAATTGGTGCACACAGTTTGGGGACGGCGCAACACGCTGTACGTCGGCGTCGTCGTCTTCACCCTGATGTGGGTGAAGATCGCCGGGGGTCCGATCGACGCGGTGGCGCTGGGCATGGGCATCCCCCTGGTGGTGCTCACCACGCTGCTGCACTTCTGGGCGCTGGCGGTGCGCGCCTACCGTGCGCCCGTGGTCCGCGAGCGGCGAACGCCGAGGCTGCGACCGCGATGAGGGCGGTGATCAAGCCGTCGCCCGGTCCCGGATTCGCCCTGGCGCAGGTCCCCGACCCGACGCCCGCGCCCGGCGAGGTGGTGCTGCGCGTCGAGGCGGCGTCGATCTGCGGCACCGACGTCCATCTCTATGAATGGAATCCCTGGGCCGCGGGTCGGGTGCGCCCGCCCCGGGTGATGGGCCACGAGATGTGCGGCGAGGTGGTGGCCCGCGGCGAGGGCGCCGACTCGGTGCCGCTGGGCGCGCGCGTCGCGGTGGAGACGCACCTGGTCTGCGGTCACTGCCCGGAATGTCTCCGCGGCGACTTCCACGTCTGCGCCAACACGCGCATCCTCGGCGTCGACGTGGACGGCGTCTTCGCCGAGTACGTCAGCGTCCCGGCGCACAACACCTGGCCGCTGGCGCCCGGGCTGTCGCCGGAGCTCGGCGCCCTGATGGAGCCGTTCGGGAACGCGGTCCACGCCTGTTCGTACGGACACTTGCGATCCCAGGTGGTGGCGGTGTTCGGCTGCGGGCCGATCGGCTGCATGGCGGTCGGCATCGCGCGCGCCGAGGGGGCGAAGCGCATCGTCGCCATCGACCGCAACCCCTACCGGCTGGAGCTCGCGCGGGCAATGGGCGCCGACGTCACCGTCGACGCGTCGCTCGGCGACGAGGCCGTCCTCGACGCCGCGGGCGGCCCGCTCGACTGCGCGCTGGAGATGAGCGGCGCACCGGCGGCGATCGCGGCCGCGACCCGGCTGGTGCGCCCCGGCGGCTGGGTGTCGCTGCTCGGCATCGGCGACGCGCCCGCCACCCTCGACCTCTCCCGCGACGTGGTCATGAAGGGCCTGACGCTGTACGGTGTCACCGGGCGGCGCATGTTCTCCACCTGGGAGCAGACCAGCGCCTACCTCAGCGCCAACCGCATCGACGTCAGCCCCCTGCTCACCCACCGCTTCCCCCTCGCCGGCGTGGACGACGCCCTCGCCCTGATGCGCTCCGGGCAGTGCGGCAAGGTGGTGCTGCAACCGGGAGAATCAGCGGCATGACCGAGGAGACCGCGCCACCGCTCAGCGCCGCCGTCAACGCGCTCGACGAGTCGCTGGAGGAGGATCTCCAGCAGCTCCGCCGCGACGGGCTGTTCCGCCCCCTGCGCGTCTTGGAGTCGGCGCAGGCCGCCGAGGTGGTCATCGGCGGCCGCAGGCTGATCAACCTGAGCAGCAACAACTACCTCGGCCTGACCACGCACCCGCATCTCATCGAGGCCGCGGTGCAGGCGACCCGCGAGTGGGGCGCGGGCAGCGGCGCGGTGCGCACCATCGCGGGCACGCAGTCGCTGCACGAGGAGCTGGAGCGCCGTCTGGCGGTGTTCAAGAAGACTCCCGCGACGCTCACCTTCCAGAGCGGCTACGCGGTCAACCTCGGTGTGCTCAGCGCCATGCTCGAAGAGGGCGACGTGGTGATCAGCGACAAGCTCAACCACGCCAGCATCATCGACGGCATCCGCCTCACCAAGGCCGACCGCATCCTCTACGAGCACGTCGACCTCGACGACGCCGAGCGCGCCCTGAAGCAGGCGCGCGACAAGGGGTACCGCCGCGTGCTTCTGGTCACCGATGGCGTTTTCTCCATGGACGGCGACATCGCGCCGCTCCCCGGGCTGGTCGAGCGCGCCGAGAAGTACGGCGCCGCGGTGATGGTCGACGACGCGCATGCCAGCGGGGTGCTGGGCAGCAACGGCCGCGGCAGCACCGACCACTTCGGCCTGCACGGCCGCGTCGCGCTGAACATCGGCACGCTGAGCAAGGCGGTCGGCGTGCTCGGCGGCTACGTCGCCTCGACGCAGGCGGTGCGCGACTACCTGATCCACAAGGGGCGCCCGTTCCTGTTCTCCTCGTCGCACCCGCCGGCGGTCGTCGCCGCCTGCATCGCCGCCCTCGACGTGCTGGAGACCGAGCCGGCGCTGATCGAGAAGCTGTGGGACAACACCCGCTACTTCAAGGGGAAGCTGCGCGAGCTGGGCTTCGACCTGGGCCGCAGCGAGACGCCGATCACCCCGGTGATGTGCGGCGAGGCGCCCACCGCCATGCAGCTCAGCGACATGCTCATGGAGCGCGGCGTCTTCGCCCAGGGCATCGGCTTCCCCACCGTGCCGCGCGGCCAGGCGCGGGTGCGTACCATCGTCACCGCCACCCACAGCCGTGAGCAGCTCGACCGCGCCCTGCAGGCATTTGCCGACGCAGGCGGGCGGCTCGGCCTGCGCCACGCGTAACGCGCTGCATCGGGCCGGATTCTGATGGCACACAAGACAGAGTTGGAGCTCGCTGCAGAGCGGGAGATGATCCTGGCCGCGCAGCGCGACCGGGCGGCATTCGCGCCGCTCTACGAGCGCTACGTCGACCAGATCTTCGCCTACGCCTACAGCCTGACCCGCAACCGGGAGCTCGCCGAGGACGTGACCGCAGCCACCTTCGCCAGGGCGATGGAGGAGCTGCCGCGCTTCGAATGGCGCGGCGTTCCCTATTCGGCGTGGCTGTACCGCGTCGCCGCCAACCTGGTGGCACGCGACAAGCGGCGCCCCGGCTGGATCGAGCTGTCACCACATCTGCGCGACGACGAGGAGTCGCCCGAGGAGCTGGCCACGCGCAACGATCGCGACGAGCACATCCGCGCCGCCGTCGCCGAGCTGCCCGCCGACCAGCGCCAGGCGGTGCTGCTCCGCTTCGGCGGCGACCTGCGCAACCGCGAGATCGCCGGCATCATGGGTCGCAGCGAGGGTGCGGTGAAGCTGCTCACCTTCCGGGCCATGACCACGCTGCGCCACCGGCTTGGCGCGCCGCTGCCGGCCGAGCGCGACGAGCAGGGGGGAAGACGCCGCCATGCATGACGACCTGCGCCTCGGCGTCGCCGAGCGGCTCGACACCGCGCTCGACAGCGCCACGCCGCCGACGGTGTTCGAGGCCGCCGACCCCCTCGCCCAGCTCGTCTTCCTCGGCGCCGAGATCCGCGCCGCGCTGCAGCAGCCGGTGCTCACCGCCGCCGAGCGCTCCCGCATCCACGCCCGGGCGCTCGACCTTGCCGAGGGCCGGGGGCTCGCCGGTTTCCGCCGCGCCTGGCCGCAACTCGCGCACCTCTCCGCGCATCCCGCCGTGGTCGGCGGTGCGGCCGCCGCGGTGCTCGCGGTGGCGGGGCTGGTGGCGCTGCGCGAGCGGCGCGGGCACGGCGCCCCGCCGGTCCTGCACGCGGCCTGACCGGGCGGTCCCAACTGGACCGTGCGTTCAAGTTGGGGAAAAACCTCCGGCTGGGCGTACAATCTTCCGGGCTATGACCGACCTGGATCACCGCGAGAGCGAGCCCGCCCTCAGCCCGCGCGAGCTCGCCCGTCTCCGCCGCCGCGACCGCAAGCGAAGCACCGCCATGGTCGTCGACAACGCGGGGGTCAAGCGGATCCTCCAGGCGCAGCGCACCCGAGAGGAGGCGCGCCGGGCGCAGCAGGGAGCAGGCAGCGGCGCGAAGGCGGATTCGCGAACCGGGGGTATTTCACACTCATGACACAAGTGACTGGGGCCACCGAGCTGGACGGCCCCAGGCAGGCGGGACAGGTCGTCGAGGCGGTTCCCGCCGAGCTGGCCGGCGAGTCGCCCGTCGGTGAGCGGATCCGGCGCCTGCGCCTGGAACGGGGCATGTCCCAGTCCGAGCTGGCCGCCGGGCGGCTGAGCAAGGGCTTCATCTCGCAGATCGAGTCAGGACGCAGCCGCCCCTCGCCGGAGTCGCTGCGCTTCATCGCCCAGCGCCTCGGCGTGCCCATGGTGGCCCTGCTCCCCGGCCTGGAGCTGGCCCAGCAGCAGGCCTTCCTGCTCCGCGCCGCCGAGGCCGCGGTCAAGGCGCGCGAGCAGAACGAGGCCGGGGCGCTGCTCGACGAGGCCCGGCCGCTGCTCTCCACCGCCACCGAGCTGTCCTGGTACCACCGCCTGCGCGGCGAGCTGTTCATCCTCCGCGACACCCTGGAGGCGGCGCTGGACGAGGCGCTGCTGGCCTTCGAGAACGTCTCGGGCCTGGACGTCTGCGACGAGTCGGTGCGCGCCTGCAACCTGGTCGGCCGCATCCACCACCTCGCCGGCCGCCAGCCCGCCGCGCTGCTCTACTTCGACCGCGCCGCCGCGTTGGCGACGAATCCGTCCGTATCTCCCGCGGTCCGCGCCCTGGTGCACTCCAACCGCGGCAACACCCACATGCGCCTCGGCGACCCCGCCCACGCGATCAGCGCCTACGAGACGGCGCGCGCCGCCGCCGAGGACGCCGAGGACCTGTGGCAGATCGCCGTCGCCGAGATGGGCCTCGGCGAGGCCGCCCGCCAGCGCGGCGACCTCCCCGACGCCATCACCCACGCCGTGCGCGCGGTGACGCTGTTCGAGCGCATCGAGATGCGCCAGCTCCAGGCGCTGATCCTGCACAACCTCGGCCACGTCCACGCGGACCAGGGCGACCTGCACACCGCGCGCAAGCTGCAGGACCAGGCGCTCACCGCCGGCCGGGCGATGAACGACCCGTACATCATCGGCTACGCCCTGGAGCGTCTCGCCGCCCTCGAGGTCGCCGAGGGCGACGCCGAGCGCGCCATGCTGGTGGCGCAGTCGGCCATCGAGGCGGCGCAGGTGCTCGGCGAGGATGCGCTGCTCTCGATCGCGCATGCGGTGCTCGGCGAGGCGCGCGAGCTGTGCGGCGACTCGCGCGGCGCCGACGAGGCGTTCGCGGAGGCGCGCCGCATCAGCGCGTCGGCGACCAACATGGAGCGCCGCCAGGTGCTGCTGCGCCACGGTGCGCTGCTGCGCCACCGTTCCGACTTCGAAGGAGCGTCGCACTGCTTCGAAGCGGCGGCGCGCATCTCGGGGAGCTAGCCGCCCAGGCGCTGCCCGTGGCGGTGCGACCGGGGGTGCACAATACCGCCCCATGGACGTGGGCGATCGCGACGCCGGGGGCGGGCAGGACGAAGCGCCACCGCCGATGCCATCGGGACCCGGGTGGAGCGCGCCTGCCGAGCCGTACCCGCCGCCGGGACAGGGCTGGCCGGCGGCGCCCGGGCAGCCGGGAGGGTGGACCCCGCCACCCCCGCCGCCGCCGGGCGCGCACCACCCGGGCTGGTACGCCGGGCCTCCCGGCATCCCGCCGCCGCCACCCGGGTATGCCCACCCCGGAGCGTCGCAGCCGCCAGGGACCGCGGGATTGCGCCCGCGCGGCATCGGCGAGCTGCTCGACTCCGCCTTCACCCTCTACCGCCGCAACTTCCTGCTGCTCGCCTCGATCGCCGCCGTGGTCCAGGTGCCCTTCGCCATCGTGCAGCTCGTCGTCTACCGCGTCGCCGACATCGGCGGCCGCCTCAACACCCTGCAGAACGTCAGCAACACCCTGAACAACCAGAACGGCACGCTCACCCCCGAGCAGACCTCGCAGCTCACCACCGACGCCGGCGCCTTCGCCGTCTACGCCGCCATCGTGCTGCTGGTGCAGTACTTCATCGTCTACCCGCTGTCACTGGCGGCGACCACGCACGCCGTCAGCAACCGCTACCTCGACCAGCCGGCAACCGTCGGCGGCTCGTACCGCTCCGCATTCAGCATGTGGCGCTCGCTGATCGCCATGGTGCTGCTGCTCGGCGTGACCATCGGCGGCACTGTGGCGGTGGCGCTGGTGCTGGGCGCGCTCACCGGGTCGGTGGCCCTGCTCGTGCTGCTGTTCGCCGCGGTGATGGTGTTCGCCATCGTGGTGCTGGTGCGCAGCACGGTGGCGGCGCAGAGCATCGTCATCGAGCGGGTCGGCGGGCGCAGCGGCATCCGGCGCAGCTGGGCGCTGACCCGGGGGTTCTCCTGGCGCATCGTCGGCATCATGCTGGTGCTCCTCGTCCTGCAGAGCATCGTCGGCGTGGTGCTGTCGCTGCCGGTGCTGGCGACGACCGGCTCCCTCTCGCTGGACACACGCCAGATGATCTCCCAGGCGGTGTCAGCGGTTTCGGCGATCTTCGTCGCCCCGGTCACCCTGGTGACGCTGACCCTGCTCTACTACGACCTGCGCATCCGCCGCGAGGGCTTCGACATCGAGATGCTGACCGCCGCGCTGTGAGCTCCCGCCGCGGCGCCGCCGCCCTGCTGGGCGGGCTCGCAGCCCTGCTGGTTGTGGCCATTCATGGCGTGAACGTGCAGGCGCAGGCGCCGGCGCCGGGCGTGGAATTCGTGGCCGCGCTGCAGGACGCCTACAGCGCGCTGCCCCCCGCCGACACCGCGCCAGGCAACGACCCGCGGCTGGATCGGGTGCGCGCCCCGCTGCTCCTCGCCGAGAGCCTGGCGCCCGGATCGGTCGCCCTGGCGCCGATCGACGCCGACCTCGCCCGCGACCCCGCTGACATCGCCGACGTGCGTCTCCGCCTGCGCACCCTCATCGACGCGCTGGCGCTGCCGCCGGGCAGCGTCGCCGCCGACCCGCAGGCGGCGCAGAGTGCGCTGCGCGACGTGTACGCGCAGGACGCCTTCCACAACGTCGGCGCCACGCCCTCCAACGACAGCATCTTCTCGCGCATCGGCAGCGCCTTCCTCAACGCGGTGCACTGGCTCGCCGACCACACCGTCGGCGCGCTGGGCCTGGTGCCGACCATCGTCATCGCCTGCCTCCTGATCGCTGCCATCGTCGGTTTTGTCCTGCTGCGGCTGCGCAGCGTGGGCACGCGGACGCCGCGCGGGCGGGCGCTCGCCGAGCCGGCGCCGCAG
The DNA here is from genome assembly GCA_035569495.1 of Candidatus Angelobacter sp. Taxonomy (GTDB): domain Bacteria; phylum Chloroflexota; class Dormibacteria; order Aeolococcales; family Aeolococcaceae; genus DASRDZ01. The sequence goes on from DATMMX010000016.1 coordinate 51,784, forward strand.
GGCCTCGACGCCGAGGCGGAGTGGCGCCGCGCTGAGGAGGCAGCTGCGCGTGGGGAGCATCGCGAGGCGGTGCGCCACGCTTTTCGCAGCGCCCTGCTGGCGGCGGCGCAGCGCGGACGCCTGCGCGTCGACGCATCCTGGACGACCTCCGAGCTGCTCGCCCGCGCCCGCGGCGACGCGGACCTGGTCGCCCTGCTCGCCCCCGCCGCGGCCTCGTTCGACCACGCCTGGTACTCCGGGCGGCCGGTGTCGGCGCCGGATTGGGAGGTGGCTCGCGAACGGTGCAGCGCGGTGCGGCGCATCGCCGCGCGTCGCGGGGTGACGGCGTGAGGGGTGTGCTGCGCGGCCCGCTGGCGGTGCTGCTGGTGTGCCTGGTGGTGGTGGGCATCGCCGCGGCGGTGCTGGGGCGGAGCTCGCCGAGCGACACCGACCCGTCGTCGCGCAGCGCGGGCGCCGCGGGGACGCTGGCGCTGTACGAGTGGCTTGCGCGCCTCGGGCTGTCGGTGCAGCGCATGAGTGGCGACTACACCACGTCGGGCGCCGACGTGCTCGTCGCCGCCGACCCCATCCTGCCGTTCACCCCGCAGCAGGCGGACGCCACGGTCGACATGCTGCGCGGTGGCGGCGAGCTGATCCTGACCGTCGACAGCAGCTCGGCCGTCGGGGCGTCGACGTTGCTGTCACGGCTCGGCGTCTTTCCCGGTGTGACCGGGTTGTTCGCCGCCGGCAGCGGGAGCGACACCACCGCAAACGCCACGCCCGCCGTGCCCGTCGACCCCGGCGGGCTGGTGCGCGCCGTGCCCGTGCGCCCGGGCGTCGACTTCGACCCCACCCCGCAGACCGCACCGCTGCTGGTGGTTGCCGACCAGGTGGTCGGTATCGCCGTGCCCGTCGGCAGCGGGCGCGCCTATGTGCTGGGCAGTCCATACCCGCTCTCCAACGACGGGCTGCACCGCGGTGACAGCGCCCAGCTCGTGCTCTCGCTCATCGACCGCGCGCGAGGCGGAAACGTGGTGTTCGACGAGGTGCACCACGGGGAGACGAGCAGCGGTGGCGCCGGTGCCGCGCTCGCCGGTCCGGTCGGGCTGGCGGGTGGGCTGGCGGCGGTGATCGTCGTGCTCTACCTGGCCGTGAGTGGTCGGCGGCTGGGGCGGCCGCTGCCGGCGCGCGACCCGGCGCGGGTGCCCAGCGCCACCGAGTACGTCGGCGCCATGGGCGCGCTGATCGAGCACGCCTCGCAGCGGGGCGGCATCGCGGATCGCTACGCGGAGGAGCTGAAGCAGCGGGTCGGCCGGGCGACGGGCATCGACCCGCACCTCGACGACGCCGCCTTCCTGGGTGCGCTCGAATCGCACGATCCAACCCGCGCGGCCAGGGTTGGCGCCGTGCTGGCGCGCTGCCGGAACCTGGCCGCGGCGCGTCCCGGCGAGGCGCAGCTCGTCGCCCTGGCCCGCGACGTCGACGCGACCGAGGCCGAGTTCGCCGTGGGAGCCGCCACCGGGCTGGCAGAATCTCCGCGATGACCACGCGCTGCGCCGAGCTCCGCACCGCCCTCCATGGCAGCCTGCAGCGCGCGGTGGTCGGACAGCAGCACGTTCTCGACGGCCTGCTGGTGGCCCTGCTCACCGGCGGCCACGTCCTCCTCGAAGGGGTGCCCGGCACCGCCAAGACGCTGATGGCCCGCGCCCTCGCCGCCTCCACCGACGCGCGTTTCCGGCGGGTGCAGTTCACCCCCGACCTGCTGCCCTCGGACATCGTCGGCACCTCGATCTACCGCGCCGACCTGGCGCGCTTCGAGTTCCGCGAGGGCCCGATCTTCACCGACACCCTGCTCGCCGACGAGATCAACCGCGCTCCGTCCAAAACTCAGGCGGCGCTGCTGGAGGCGATGGAGGAACGCCAGGTCACCGCGGACGGCGTGCGCATGCCGCTCGGCGACCGCTTCCTGGTTGTGGCCACGCAGAACCCGGTGGAGTACGAGGGCACCTACCCGCTGCCCGAGGCGCAGCTCGACCGCTTCTTCCTGAAGATCGAGGTGCCCCTGCCCGACGCCGACACGGAGACGGCGCTGCTGCGCCGCGTCGATTCCGGCTTCGACGCGCTCGACCTGGCGGCCGCGGGGGTTTCGGTCGTGGTTGGCGCTGACGACCTGCGCGCCGCGCGTGCGGAGGTCGCCGCCGTGCGCGTCACCGACGAGGTGCTGGGCTACATCACGGCGATCGTGATGTCGACGCGCACCTCGCCCGACCTGCTGCTCGGCGCCTCGCCGCGCGGCTCGATCGCCCTGCTGCGCGGCGGCAAGGCGTGGGCGGCGTGCTCGGGACGCGACTACGTGGTGCCCGATGACGTCAAGGCGCTGTGCATCCCCGCGCTGCGGCATCGCATGGTGCGGCGCCCGGAGGCGGAGATCCAGGGTGTCACCGAGGTCGCCGCGGTGGAGCGCGCGCTGTCGCGGGTGCCCGTGCCACGGTGACGCGCCGCGGGCTGCTGGTGCTGCTGGCGCCCTGCGTCGTGGTGGCGCTGGGGGCGGTGTCGGTGGCGCTGCTGTGGGTGGGGTTGGCGCTGCTGGGGTGTGCAGTTGCGGCCGTGATTGGCGACAACCGGCGGGCGCCGGGACGGCGGCGGCTGCGCGCGTCGCGCTCGCACGACGCCATCCTGTCGGTGGGGCGCGCCAATGTCGTGCGGTTGCGCATCGAAGGTGACGGTGTCGCCTCGACGGCCGCGCTGGTGCGTGACGAGCATCCGCCGGAGGTGCCCGCGTCGCTGGAGGTGCAGCGGGCGCGCATTCCGGGGGAGGTCGAGTACACGCTCTCGCCGCACACCCGAGGCGTGACCCGGTTCGGCCGCGTGGTGGTGCGCGCCGCGGGGCCGTGGGGACTGGCCATGCGCCAGACGGCATTTCCCGACACGGTGGAGGAGGTGCACATCGATCCCGACGTGTCCGCGTTGCGCGCGTACGAAGCGCTGGCGCGGCGCGGTCAATTGCTGGAGATCGGCGTGCGCGACGTGCGCCGACCCGGCGAGGGCACCGAGTTCGAGCGGGTGCGCGAGCACGTCCCCGACGACCCGATGCGCCAGGTCAACTGGCGGGCCACCGCGCGCACCGGGCGCCTGATGACCAGCGAGCTGATCCCCGAGCGGGCCCAGCCGGTGCTGATCTGCCTCGACCACGGGCGCCTGATGGGCGTCGGCGCCGGCACGCTGACCAAGCTCGACCACGCCGTCAACGCCGCGCTGCTGCTGGCCAACGCCGCGCTGCGCCACGGCGACCGCGTCGGCATGCTCAGCTTCGACGACCGCATCACCACCCTGCTCCGCCCGCGCGCCGGCCGCACCCAGCTGCGCGCTCTGCTCGACGCCGTGCAGCCGCTGCGCCCCGGCGACACCGAGGCCGACTACGACGCCGCCCTCGGCCACCTCGACTCCTGGCAGCGGCGCCGCTCGCTGCTGGCGATCTTCACCGATGTGGTCGATCCTGACCAGAACGCAGCGCTGCTCCGCCAGTGCGCGCGCCTGCGCAAGCGCCACTTCCCGCTGGTCATCACGGTCCGCGACCCCGCCCTCGACGACACCGCCTCCCAACTGCCGACCGACGCCCGCTCCACCTACGCCCGCGCCGTCGCCTCCGGCCTGCTCGCCGCCCGCGACGACACCCTGCTCATCCTGCGCCGCAGCGGCATCGACACCCTCGACGCCGACGCCCGCACCCTGTCTCCGCGCCTGGTCAACCGCTACCTCGAACTCAAGCGCCGCGCCGCGGTCTAGTCCGACTCGGGCAGCGCCTCGATTGCGGCGATGACGGCGCGGGTGATCTGCGTCGGGGTCGAGGCGCCCGCGGTGACGCCGATGCGACGCATGCCGCGGAACCAGGCGGGTTGCAGGTCGGCCTCGGTGTCGACCAGGAAGGCGGGACGCCCGGCACGTTCCTCGACGACCTGGACGAGACGCTTCGAGTTGCTGCTGCGCGGCGAGCCGACCACGACCACACAGTCCACGTCGGTGGCGGCGGCGACGGCGGCCTCCTGGCGCTCCTGGGTGGCCAGGCAGATCTCGTTGTGCACCTCGATGTCGGGGAAGCGCTCGGCGAGCCGGTCGAGGATGGCGCGCGTGTCCCACATCGACAGCGTGGTCTGGCAGGTCACCGCGAGGTGCGTGCCGCCGGGAAACGAGAGCTCGTCCACCTCCTCGATGCGCTCGATGAGATGGATGTGCGCCGGGTCGATGCCCACCACTCCCTCGGGCTCGGGATGGCCGCGCTTGCCGATGTAGATCACCTCGCGACCGTCGCCGAGCAGGCGCCGGACCAGGTCGTGGGTGCGGGTCACGTCGCTGCAGGTGGCGTCGACCACGTTGAGGCCGCGGGCGCGCGCCGCGTCGACGACACGCGGGGAGACGCCGTGGGCGGTGAAGATCACCGTGCCGGATTCGATCGAATCCAGTCCGGTCATGCGATCCGGCGCGTCGACCAGGCGCACGCCCGCGCCCTGCAGCTCGCGGGTGACGTGCTCGTTGTGCACCAGGTAGCCGAGCATGGAGACTGGCTCGCCGCTGTGCTCGGCGCCCACCTTCTTGGCCATGCGGATGGCCTCGACCACGCCGTGGCAGTAGCCGCGGGGGGTGATGCGCACGACCTCCATGGCGCCCAGTCTACGCGGCGTCGGACGGAGACCAGGCCGGGGCGCCGGGGATGTCGAGGCTGGGCCTCGCGCCTGCCCGCTTGCGTGCCCTCGCCTTCGCGGCGTCGCTGCCGCGGCGGCCGGCGAGCAGCAGCCAGCTCCACATCAGCACGCCGGTCACCGCGCCGACGGCGAGCTTGGCGCCCACCGCCGCGTCCGACGGGGTGACGAACGACTCGATCATGCCGGCGATCACCAGCAGCGGCGCGGCGCCGACCGCCAGTACCAGGGCGCGCTGCGCGGCGCGGGTCAGCGAATCCATGCGCCGCAGCAGGCCGGGGCGGAGCAGTGAGTCGCCGATCATCAGTCCGGCCGCGCCGGCGATGAGGATGACGCTGATCTCGATGGCGCCGTGGGGCACGATCAGCGACCAGAAGCCCGCGTCGAAACCCGCCTGGTGCACCGCCGCGCCGAGCGTGCCCAGCGTCCAGCCGTTGGTCGCCAGGATGGCCGCCGTGGGCAGGCCGAAGCCGACCCCGGCGACCAGGGCGATCAACGACACCATGATGTTGTTCTGGATGATGAATGCGGCCAGGGCCGGGGCGAACTGCTTGAGCTGGTCGTTGCCCAGGTGGCCCTGGGAGAGGCCGTCGAGCACCTGGGGCGGCACCAGGCTGCTGACCAGGTCGGGACGCAGCACCACCGTCAGCCATCCGGCGACGGCGCCGAGTGCGAACAGGCCCAGCGACGCGTAGAGGTAGACATGCGCGCTGCGCACCGCGCGCGGCAGCTCGACCGCATAGAAGCGGACGACTCGCGAGAGCCGCGGCGACGGGCCGCGGAAGAGCAGGGGATGGGCGCGGGTGAGCAGCGAGTTGAGGTACTCGCTGACCGGTTGGTCAGGAAAGTCGCGCGCGGCGATGGCCAGGTCGCCGGCGGCGCGGCGGTAGAGCATGCCGAAGCGCTCCAGGTCCTGCGCCGGCATGCCGCGCAGGCGGCCGCGGCGGGCGCGCCGGATGCCGTCCTCCAGCTCGCGCCAGGATTGCTCGCGCCTGGCGACGAAGTCCTCGACGCGCATCAGGCGTGGCCGAGCCGCGCGGTGAGCTGCAGGTAGAGGCGCTCGATGAACAGCTCGGGCGGCCAGATGCGCTCGGGCGCGGTCGGCGCCATGTCCATGCGGTCGAAGAGCTTGACCGCCATGTCGTTGGCGATCCGCGCGCGCTGCTCGGGGGGCAGCCCGGGGCGGCTGAGGAAGGCGCGGAGCACGCCGTGTTCGTGCTCGCCGACGCGGTCGAGGCCGTCGATGGGCGGCCCCGCGTCGGGCGCGCGCAGCAGCACCGGTTGCATGGGCGGCGGCGGCGCGTGCATCGCCGCGGTGCGCTCGCGGATCACCACCGTGCCGGCGAGCAGGTCACCGACGCGTCGCGACTGCGGGTGAAAGAAGGCGACGAACAGGCCGATGCCCAGGAAGTAGTCGACGATGCGCGCGATGTTGCGCACCAGCGACTCTCCGAGGCCGGGGGCGCTGCCGTCGACGCGCACCACGCGCAGGCCGAGCGCCCGCTTGCCGGGCGTGCGTCCCGCGCTGGTGGCTTCGAGGATGGCGAAGTAGAGAAAGTGGCCGAGCACGAGCATGAGGCTGAACACGGTCAGCGCCACCGCCTCGGCGACGCCGCCCGACGACCCCATCGCGCTGTACAGCGCCGACGCGGCCACCCCGGCGACCAGCAGCACGGCGAGGTTGATCAGGGCGTCGACCAGGAATGCCATGAAGCGGCTGGGAATTCCCGCCGCGACGTAGCCGATCTGGACGTTGTCCGAGGTGCGGACCTTGAGGACGTCGGGGAGCACGGGGTCAGCCTAGCAGCGCCCGCGACGCCGCACCCGCGCCTACTCGACGATCGCGACCGTCTGCCCCTCCTGGACCACCTCGCCCTCCGTGACGAGGATCTCCCTCACCGTGCCGGCGATCGGCGTGGTGATGGGGATCTCCATCTTCATCGACTCGAGGATCATCAGCGTGTCGTCCTCGTCGACCTGCTGGCCGACCTCGGTGACGATCTTCCACAGGTTGCCGACGAGCTCCGCCTTGACCTCGGTCATTCGGTGCCTC